>NZ_JBVHQG010000002.1:0-1398465 GCF_055567535.1 Streptomyces sp. NPDC026538 | reverse complement strand
AAACGCCCGGTTACATTCCGAACCCGGAAGCTAAGCCTTACAGCGCCGATGGTACTGCAGGGGGGACCCTGTGGGAGAGTAGGACACCGCCGAACAATCATTCAAAGGGCTGGACCCGGAACTTCCGTTCCGGGTCCAGCCCTTTTTTGGTTTGCGTAACGCGAAGTTCACGTTGCGCGCCGAGCATCGCTGCCATGGGTACTGCTGCAATGCTCAGGGCCGCCGGCGTCGGAGTCGGCGACGAGGTCATCGTGCCGGCCTTCGGGAACGCGGAAGTCGCCGAGGCCGTGACACTCGCCGGCGCACTTCCGGTGTTCGCCGACATAGATCCGGTGAGCTACTGCCTCGACGTCTCGGCGGTGGAAGCGGCGGTAACTGCCCGGTCCGCGGCCGTGGTTGTCGTACACCGATTCGGACGGTGGGCCGACATCCGGGGGTTGCACGCGCTGGGGCAGCGGCACGGCCTGCTGGTCCTGGAGCAGGGCGAGTCCGAGGCGCCGTACGACGAGATCGCGCAGCGGCGGCAGCGGGCCGCCTACCTCGATGCGAAGCTGCGTGGCGTGCGGACGCCGGACGGCGGCGACGGGCACACCTACCAGCAGTACGTCGTGCGGGTGCCGGGGAACGGCCGGCCCGACCGGGACGCCTTCGCGCGGGCCCTGCGGGGCAAGGGAGTTGACTGCCGGGTGCCGGTGAAGACGCCCGTGCACCGGTTGCCGGAATTCCGGCGTTGTGTCTCGCTGCCGGAGACCGAGCTGGCGGCCGACGGGACGCTGGCGCTGCCCGTGGACGCCTCGTTGACGAAGCGGGAGATGCAGCGGATCGTCTCCGCCTGCAACGCTCTCGGCGGACTGCTCCAGCCGGCCTTCTGAACGAGTTGGGAACTCGGCTCTGTTCGGGGTATGATCTATTCCGTTGCGGCGGGGGAAACTCCGAAAAGGCAACAGGCCCCTATAGCTCAGTCGGCAGAGCGTCTCCATGGTAAGGAGAAGGTCAACGGTTCGATTCCGTTTGGGGGCTCCGGCAAGAAAAGTCCCGCCCTTTCGGGCGGGACTTTTTTGTGTCCTCTTCCGCCCCCGCCCTCAGTCCTTCTGAAGGCCGGGGACCCGCATCGCGAGAATCGCCATGTCGTCCGACGGGGCGTCGGACGCGAAGCGCTCCACCGCGCGCATGATGCGTGCGGCGACCGCGCCCGCCGTCAGGCCCGTGCAGGTCGTGAGGACGTCCGCGAGACCGTCGTCGCCGAGCATGCGGGTGCCTTCCCGGCGTTCCGTCACGCCGTCCGTGACGCACAGGAGGACATCACCCGGGTCGAGGGTGACCGTCTGCTCGTAGAGTTCCAGGTCCTCGATGACGCCGAGCAGCGGCTGGGGTTCGGCGGCGGCCTCCACCGTGCCGTCCTGGCGCAGGCGCAACGGCAGCGGATGGCCGGCGCACACCACCTTCATCTCCGCGCTGCCGTCCTCCTGCGGGCGCATCTCGCCGTACAGGAGGGTCAGGAAGCGGCTGCGGGAGCCCTCGTCCAGGATGGCCGAGTTGAGGCGCTCCAGGACCGCGGGGCCGCTGAGACCCTCCCGGGCCAGGAGCCGGAGCGCGTGCCGCGCCAGGCCCGTCACGGCCGCCGCGTTGGGACCCGTACCGCAGACGTCGCCGATGGCGAAGCCGTACGTGCCGTCGGAGATGGGGAAGACGTCGTAGAAGTCGCCGCCGACCTCGTTGCCCTCGCCGGCCGCGCGGTAGATGACCTCGACCTCGACGCCCTCGATGTGCGGGGTGCCCGGGGGCAGGAGGCTGCGCTGGAGGGCCTGGCTGATGGCCGTGCGCTCCGAGTACAGGCGGGCGTTGTCCAGGGCGAGGGCGGCCCGGCGGGACAGGTCCTCGGCCAGTTCCAGGATTTCCTGACGGAAGTGTTCGTCGGTGGGCTTGCCCAGGGTGAGCATGCCGATGACGCGGTTGCGGGCCACCAGGGGGAGGACGACGGTCTCCCCGCCCACGGCGGAGGCGGTGGCGAGCGTCGGGCCGATGGCGGAGGAGACCTGGCGGGCGGGGCCGCCGGTCAGGCCCAGGCTGCGCATGGAGCTGCGCAGGGCGGCCTGGTGGGCGTGCTCACCGGGGGCCGCCCAGACGCGGGCGCCCGGGGTGGGAACCGGGTCCGGCGGGGGCACCTTGGAGAGCAACGACTTGATGCCGTCGATGAGTTCCTCGTCCTCATGCAGGACGTACGACAGGTAGGGCTCGGAGGCCTGGTCGGCGATCGTGTAGACCGCGCACCAGGTGGCGAGCGTAGGGACCGTCATCTGTGCCATCAGGGCGAGGGTCTGGTCGCGGTCCAGGGTGCCGGCGAGCAGGTCGGAGGCCTCGACGAGGAAACTGAGCGAGCCGCGGCGCAGCCGCTCCAGTTCGCCCAGGCGGGCCGACTCGACGGCGAGGGCGATGCGGTCGGCCGCGAACTGCAGGCGCAGCGCCTCCTCGTTGGAGTATCTGCTCGGGGCCTCCGCGGCGACGCCCAGAGAGCCCGTCAGCCGTCCCTCGACCTTCAGCGGGACCGTGACGACCGAGCGCATGCCGGTGCCGCCCAGCAGGGGGACCGCGCCGGGAACGGCCGTCAGATCCTCGTGGACGGCCGGCATACGGGCCGAGCCGTAGCGGCCGGGGCCGGCTTCGACGGGCACGCGCGCGAAGCGCTGACGGGCGGACGGCAGCCCTGTCGAGGCGCGGACCTCCAACTCGGTCTCGTCGTCGGTCGCCAGGAGCAGGAACGCGGAGTCGCCGTCGAGCATGTCGCGGGCGCGCTCGACCGTGCGCTGGAGGAGGCCGTCGAGGTCGTCGGGGGCCGGCGAGCCGATGAACACCTCGAAGGGGTCGGTGCTCTGGCCGTCGGGGGCGCCGCCGCCGTCGGAGGCGGGCAGGCGCAACGGTGTCTGCAGGACGGCGCGTTCGTGGTCGCGCACCAGCAGGCAGACGGTGGAGGGCTCGCCGCCGGTGTCCCGGACCCTCAGGTGCGAGGCGTAGACCGGAGTGACACGGCCGTCGGCGCCCCGGATGCCGTAGCTGCCCTCCCAACGGGAGAGCTGCAGGGCCTCGGCGACGCCGGTGCCGGTGCCGGGGGTGTGCGGCCAGGCGGCGAGGTCGGTCAGCGGCTTGCCGGTGACCTCGGCGGCGGTGTGGCCGAAGAGTTCCTCGGCGTCCTCGTTCCAGGCCGTGACGGAGCCCTTGCGGTCGATCTGGACGACCGCGACCCGGACCCGGCCGTCCGCGAGGGGCAGCAGGTCGGCCGGGAGGGACGGGCCGGCCGCGCGCGTGCCCACCGGACGCTCGGGGAGATCGATCTGGAACCAGACGTTCTTGTACGTAGGCGTGTACTCGACACCCCAGCGGGCGGCGAGGGCCGCGCAGAGCTGAAGGCCGCGGCCGCCCTCGCGGTCGGGGCTGCCCATGTTGACGGCGGAACCCTGGAGCGGGACCTCGCGTTCCGGGTAGCGGTCGGCGACCTCGATGCGCACCCCGTCGTCCGCGCGCAGGCACAGGACGTCGGCGTGGGTGCCCGCGTGCACCACCGCGTTGGTCACCAGTTCGCTGGTGAGGACCACGGCGTCGTCGACGACGTCCGCGAAGCCCCAGCCCTGGAGCGTGTCGCGGACGAAGGCGCGGGCGGTCGCGACCGATCGCCCGACGGGCTCGAAGCTGGCGGCCGCGCGCGCGGTGATCACAGAACTCCTCGACCGGTTCTCGACATGCGGGCTTCCCTGGCCGGCCGGCTCGTACCGCTGCTGCGGCATCCGCTCGCCCGTGGGCCGTGGCTCCGGGGTGTGTCCCCCGGGGATCACTCCGGTGGTCATGGTCTGCGGCCGCCCCTCCGAATGCCCGCTCGTTCTCGTGCCACCGCCCAGGCCGAACAAATCGGCGCGGCTGGACAGCCGCATGCAAGGTTACTTACCTTCGCCGTCCGAGCGGATGCCGGTCGCCAGTGTTTACGCCCCAGGGTGTGCGGACGATGTGCGAAGCTGCCGAACTGTTATGGCCTGGTTCGGACAGGGTGAAACACTGGGCAAGCTTCTGATGAAGGTACGGGCAGGCTGAGTGCGTTGCGTGTACGGCGGGCAGCAGCCCCTGGTGTGGCCGGATCCGATCTGGCAGAAATACGCAGTAGTAACGGGTACGCGGCAGTAACGGATACGCCGGGGTAGGCGGTACGCCGACTACGGCGGCATCCGAGCACAGTGGTACGGGCACAGTGGTAACGGTCGACCCCTGCGGGAGGGACACAGTGGAGTCTGGCGCAGCGGCGCGGGGCACTAAGGCGCGCGCGAAAGGCGGACCGTCCCTGAGCAGGCAGCGGGGCGGTGACGGGACCACGGCGGTGGACACGGCCGCCCTGAACCGGCTGCTGGTGGCTCTCGAGGCGATGCGCGACGGGAACTTCCGCAAGCGGCTCACGGTGTCCGGTGACGGCGTGATGTCGGAGATCGCGGCGGTCTTCAACGAGGTCGCCGACCGTAATCTCCACCTCACGGGTGAGCTTTCACGGGTGCGGCGGGTCGTCGGACGTGAGGGAAAACTCACGGAACGGCTGGAGACGGGTGCCTGTGAAGGCTCCTGGGCGACCGCCGTGGACAACTCCAACGCCCTTGTCGACGACCTCGTGCGGCCGGTCTCCGAGGTGGGCCGGGTCCTGACGGCGGTGGCCGAGGGTGACCTGTCGCCGCGGATGGATCTGCGGTCGCCGTCGGTGGACGGGGCCGGGCACCCGCTGCGCGGTGAGTTCCTGAAGGTCGGCCGGACCGTCAACAACCTGGTGGACCAGTTGTCGACGTTCACCGACGAGGTCACGCGGGTGGCCAGCGAGGTGGGTACCGAGGGCAAGCTGGGCGGGCAGGCCCGGGTGCGTGGTATGTCCGGTTCGTGGCGGGATCTCACGGACTCGGTCAACACGATGGCGTACCGGCTGACGGCCCAGGTGCGGGACATCGCGCTGGTGACGACCGCGGTCGCCAAGGGTGATCTGTCCCGGAAGGTCACGGTTCAGGTGGCCGGCGAGATGCTGGAGCTGAAGGAAACCGTCAACACGATGGTGGACCAGCTGTCGGCCTTCTCCTCCGAGGTGACCCGAGTCGCCCGTGAGGTGGGCACGGACGGCATCCTGGGCGGCCAGGCGCACGTGCCCGGGGTCGCCGGCACGTGGAAGGAACTCACCGACTCCGTCAACACCATGGCGGGCAATCTGACCGCCCAGGTGCGCGGGATCTCCGAGGTGACCACCGCGGTCGCCAGCGGTGACCTGTCGCGCAAGGTGACCGTCCCGGCCCGCGGTGAGGTCGCGCAGCTCGCCGAGACGATCAACCAGATGACCGAGACGCTGCGGATCTTCGCGGACGAGGTCACGCGCGTGGCCAACGAGGTCGGTGCCGAGGGGCAGCTCGGCGGGCAGGCGAACGTGCCGGGCGCGGCGGGCACCTGGAAGGACCTGACGGACTCCGTCAACACGGTCTTCCGGAACCTGACCACGCAGGTGCGGGACATCGCCGCGGTGACCACGGCGGTGGCCAACGGTGACCTGTCGCAGAAGGTCACCGTGGACGTGGCCGGCGAGATGCTGGAGCTGAAGAACACCGTCAATGGCATGGTCGACCAGCTGTCGTCGTTCGGTGCCGAGGTCACCCGCGTGGCCCGGGAGATCGGTGTCGAGGGTGAACTGGGCGGCCAGGCCCAGGTGGCCGGGGCCGCCGGCACCTGGAAGGACCTGACCGACTCCGTCAACACCGCTTTCCGCAACCTCACCGGCCAGGTGCGCAACATCGCCCAGGTGACGACGGCGGTGGCCAACGGCGACCTCTCGCAGAAGGTCACGGTCGACGTCTCCGGTGAGATGCTCCAGCTGAAGAACACCGTGAACACGATGGTGGACCAGCTCTCCAGCTTCGCCGACCAGGTGACGCGGATGGCGAGGGACGTGGGCACGGAGGGCCGCCTCGGCGGTCAGGCCCGCGTGGACGGCGTCTCGGGCACCTGGAAGGAGCTCACGGACTCCGTCAACTTCATGGCCGGCAACCTCACCTCGCAGGTACGGCAGATCGCCCAGGTGACGACGGCGGTGGCGCGGGGCGACCTGTCCCAGAAGATCGACGTCGACGCGCGCGGCGAGATCCTCGAGCTCAAGAGCACGATCAACACGATGGTCGATCAGCTCTCCGCCTTCGCCGACCAGGTCACCAAGGTGGCCCGCGAGGTGGGTACGGAGGGCCGGCTCGGCGGTCAGGCACAGGTGCCCGGTGTGGCCGGGGTGTGGCGGGACCTGACGGACTCGGTGAACGGCATGGCCGGCAACCTCACCGCCCAGGTGCGCAACATCGCCCAGGTGGCGACCGCGGTGGCCCGGGGTGACCTCTCCCAGAAGATCACCGTGGACGCGCGCGGTGAGATCCAGGAACTGAAGAACACCCTGAACACGATGGTCGACCAGCTGTCGTCGTTCGCCCAGGAGGTCACGCGCGTGGCGCGCGAGGTGGGCACCGAGGGCATCCTGGGCGGCCAGGCCGAGGTGCAGGGGGTGGCGGGCACCTGGAAGGACCTCACCCAGTCCGTGAACTTCATGGCGAACAACCTGACCATCCAGGTCCGCAACATCGCCGAGGTCACGACGGCGGTCGCCAAGGGCGACCTGTCGAAGAAGATCACCGTTGACGCGAAGGGCGAGATCCTCGAACTCGTCACGACGGTCAACACGATGGTCGACCAGCTGTCCAGCTTCGCCGAGCAGGTGACCCGGGTGGCCCGTGAGGTGGGCACCGAGGGCATCCTGGGCGGTCAGGCGCACGTGCCGGGTGTCACGGGCATCTGGAAGGACCTCAGCAACAACGTGAACCTGATGGCCAACAACCTGACCATGCAGGTGCGGAACATCTCCCAGGTGTCGGCGGCGGTCGCCAACGGCGACCTGACCCGGCAGGTGACCATCGAGGCGAGCGGTGAGGTGGCCCAGCTCGCCGACACCATCAACACGATGGTCAAGACGCTGAGTTCGTTCGCCGACCAGGTCACCAAGGTGGCCCGTGAGGTGGGCACGGACGGCATTCTGGGCGGTCAGGCGCACGTGCCGGGTGTGGCGGGTACGTGGAAGGACCTCACCGAATCGGTGAACGGGATGGCGTCCAACCTGACCGGCCAGGTGCGCAACATCGCGATGGTCACCACGGCCATCGCCAAGGGCGACCTGACCAAGAAGATCGACATCGACGCCCGCGGCGAGATCCTCGAACTCAAGACGACCATCAACACGATGGTCGACCAGCTGTCCAGCTTCGCCGAGGAGGTCACCCGGGTGGCCCGCGAGGTGGGCACCGAGGGGCAGCTGGGCGGTCAGGCACGCGTGCGTGACGTCGACGGCACCTGGCGGGACCTCACCGAGTCGGTGAACGAGATGGCCGGGAACCTGACCCGGCAGGTGCGTGCCATCGCGCGCGTGGCGACCGCGGTGACCCGCGGCGACCTGAACCTGAAGATCGACGTGGACGCCTCCGGCGAGATCCAGGAACTCCAGGACTACATCAACAAGATGATCGCCAACCTGCGCGACACCACGGTCGCCAACCAGGAGCAGGACTGGCTCAAGGGCAACCTGGCGCGTATCTCGGCGCTGATGCAGGGCCGCCGCGACCTGGCGGACGTGGCCTCGCTGATCATGAGCGAGCTGACGCCGGTGGTCACCGCGCAGCACGGCGCGTTCTTCCTGGCGATGCCCCTGGTCGACGGCAAGGACCTGAGCGCGGAGACCGAGGAGGCCTACGAGCTGCGCATGCAGGGGTCGTACGGCTACTCGATGGGCTCCATGCCGACGTCGTTCCGGCCCGGTGAGGCGCTGATCGGCACGGCCGCCCAGGAGAAGCGCACGATCCTGGTGGAGAAGGCGCCCACCGGCTACCTGAAGATCTCCTCCGGGCTCGGGGAGGCCCCGCCGGCGCAGGTGATCGTGCTTCCGGTGCTGTTCGAGGGCAATGTCCTCGGGGTGATCGAGCTGGCGTCCTTCACGCCGTTCACGCAGATCCAGAAGGACTTCCTCAACCAGATCGCCGAGATGATCGCGACCAGCGTCAACACCATCTCCGTCAACACCAAGACCGAGGTGCTGCTGAAGCAGTCGCAGGAGCTGACCGAGCAGCTGCGGGAGCGGTCGGCGGAGCTGGAGAACCGGCAGAAGGCCCTTCAGGCGTCCAATGCCGAACTGGAGGAGAAGGCCGAGCTGCTGGCCCAGCAGAACCGCGACATCGAGGTGAAGAACACCGAGATCGAGGAGGCCAGGCAGGTCCTGGAGGAGCGTGCCGAGCAACTCGCCGTCTCCATGCGCTACAAGAGCGAGTTCCTCGCCAACATGTCGCACGAGCTGCGCACCCCGCTCAACTCGCTGCTGATCCTGGCCAAGCTGCTCGCCGACAACGCCGAGGGCAACCTCTCCCCGAAGCAGGTGGAGTTCGCCGAGACCATCCACGGCGCGGGATCCGACCTGCTTCAGCTGATCAACGACATCCTCGACCTGTCGAAGGTCGAGGCGGGCAAGATGGACGTCTCCCCGACGCGTATCGCGCTGGTCCAGCTGGTGGACTACGTGGAGGCCACCTTCCGGCCGCTGACCGCGGAGAAGGGCCTCGACCTGTCGGTACGGGTCTCCCCGGAGCTGCCCGCCACCCTGCACACCGACGAACAGCGGCTCCTTCAGGTGCTGCGCAACCTGCTGTCCAACGCGGTGAAGTTCACCGACTCCGGCTCGGTGGAGCTGGTGATCCGGCCGGCGAGCGGCGATGTGCCGGTGGGGATCAGGGAGCAGCTCCTGGAGGCCGGCTCGCTCAGCGATCCGGACGCGCCGCTGATCGCGTTCTCGGTCACCGACACCGGGATCGGCATCGCGGCCAGCAAGATGCGGGTCATCTTCGAGGCGTTCAAGCAGGCCGACGGCACGACCAGCCGCAAGTACGGCGGTACGGGGCTCGGTCTGTCGATCTCGCGGGAGATCGCGCAGCTGCTGGGCGGTGAGATCCACGCGCAGAGCGAACCGGGCCGTGGCTCGACGTTCACGCTGTACCTGCCGCTGCACCCCAGCGAACTGCCGCCGCAGGGCTACCAGCAGTCCGTGCCGGCGCTGGAGGCCGGGGACCTGGTCGCGTCGCAGAACCACGGCTCGGAGCTGTCCGGTGTGGAGATCGAGACGCCGGCCGAGGTGAAGTCGTACCAGGAGACCCAGAACGGCGCCGCGGCGCTCTTCCGGCGCCGCCGCCGGGCCACCCCGCAGATCGCCGAGTCGTGGCCGGTGCTGGCCGAGCAGGAGGCGATGGCTCCGGCGCCGCGCCGGGGCGTACGGTTCACCGGGGAGAAGGTGCTGATCGTCGACGACGACATCCGCAACGTCTTCGCGCTCACCAGCGTCCTGGAGCAGCACGGCCTGTCGGTGCTGTACGCCGAGAACGGCCGCGAGGGCATCGAGGTCCTGGAGCAGCACGACGATGTCGCGGTCGTTCTGATGGACATCATGATGCCCGAGATGGACGGCTATGCGACGACCACGGCGATCCGTCGGATGCCGCAGTTCGCCGGGCTGCCGATCATCGCGCTGACCGCCAAGGCGATGAAGGGCGACCGCGAGAAGGCGATCGAGTCCGGAGCTTCCGACTATGTCACCAAGCCGGTCGACCCCGATCACCTGCTGGCGGTGATGGAGAAGTGGATGCGCGAGGAGTGACCGGAACGGGCGGGTGTGATGTGAACGTTTCGGGAACCTTCCGTGTGCACGGGGAGTTGCTGACTCAGGGTTGTCGAACCCGTGTAGAAGTGCGGGATTGGGGGAACCTTCTGGTCCCCGGCTGCGTTTCTGCTACGTGCACAGTGACATCGCGGTGACAGGGTGTGGCGACAGGCGGGGTGCGGCTACCATGACCGGCACAAGGACGGGCGGCGAAAGGGAGTCGTCCCCTGGGGCGGCGCCCGGTGCACATCCGGGGCGAGGAGGGCGGGCCATGGTGCAGAAGGCCAAGATCCTCCTGGTCGATGACCGGCCGGAGAATCTGCTGGCGCTGGAGGCCATCCTCTCTGCGCTCGATCAGACACTGGTGCGGGCATCGTCCGGGGAGGAAGCACTCAAGGCACTGCTCACGGACGACTTCGCGGTCATTCTGCTGGACGTCCAGATGCCGGGCATGGACGGTTTCGAAACCGCGGCGCACATCAAGCGGCGGGAGCGGACCCGGGACATCCCGATCATCTTCCTCACCGCCATCAACCACGGCCCGCACCACACCTTCCGGGGTTACGCGGCCGGCGCGGTGGACTACATCTCCAAGCCGTTCGACCCGTGGGTGCTGCGCGCCAAGGTCTCGGTGTTCGTCGAGCTGTACATGAAGAACTGCCAGCTCCGTGAGCAGGCGGCGCTGCTTCGCCTGCAGTTGGAGGGCGGCGGCAAGGGTACGGTCGCCGGCAAGGAGTCCGCGGGGCTGCTCGCCGAGCTCTCCGCGCGGCTGGCGGCCGTCGAGGAGCAGGCCGAGGCGCTGTCCAAGCAGCTGGACGACGAGTCCGCGGACGCGGCGGCGGTGGCCACGGCCGCCCATCTGGAGCGCAAACTCACCGGCCTGCGCCGGGCGCTGGACGCTCTCGAACCGGGTACCGGCGGCGGCGCTCCACCGCTTCCCTCGCAGAACTGACCACGGCGGCGGCCACAGTTGCCCATGAGAGTGCGTCAGTTCCGGGCCCCCACCAGGGCGACACGAACGGGTGAAGCAGTGGGCACACGTGTCCCCTGTCGCATCCCCCGGTAACCTCACACCCATGGCCTCACGTCCCTCGGCAGCCAAGAAGCAGCCCCCCAAGAAGGCCGCTCCCTCGAAGGCGCCGGCGAAAAGGGCCGCCGCGAAGAAAGCCCCGGCCAAGAAGGCGCCCGCCAAGAGGGCCGCCGCGAAGAAGGCCGCGCCGGCGCCCAGGCCGGCGCCCAGCCCGACCGGGGGCGTCTACCGCCTGGTGCGCGCCCTCTGGCTCGGCCTCGCGCACGCCGTCGGCGCCGTCTTCCGCGGCATAGGACAGGGAGCCAAGAACCTGGACCCGGCCCACCGCAAGGACGGCGTCGCGCTGCTCCTGCTGGGTATCGCCCTGATCGTCGCCGCCGGCACCTGGGCCGACCTGCGCGGCCCGGTCGGCGACCTGGTGGAGATCCTGGTCACCGGCGCCTTCGGCCGCCTCGACCTGCTGGTGCCGATACTGCTCGCGGTGATCGCCGTACGGTTCATGCGCCACCCCGAGCAGCCGGAGGCCAACGGCCGGATCGTGATCGGCCTGTCCGCGCTCGTCATCGGCGTGCTCGGCCAGGTCCACATCGCCTGCGGCTCGCCCGCGCGCAGCGACGGCATGCAGGGCATAAGGGACGCCGGCGGCCTCATCGGCTGGGCGGCGGCGACCCCCCTGACGTACACCATGACCGAGGTCCTCGCCGTACCGCTGCTGGCGCTGCTCACGGTCTTCGGGCTGCTCGTCGTCACCGCGACCCCGGTGAACGCCATCCCGCAGCGGCTGCGCGCGCTCGGCATCCGCCTCGGGCTGCTGCACGACCCCGAACCCGGCGAGTACGGCGAGTACGGCGAGCCCACCGACGACGAGCGCTACGACGAGCAGTGGCGCGAGGCGCTGCCCGCGCGCTCGCGCAGGCGCTCCGGCGCCCCCCAGGACTACGACCCGGACGTCGCCGAGCAGGAGGCCCTCGCCAAGCGCCGGGGCCGCCCGCGGCGCTCCGCCGTGCCGCAGCCCGAGATGGGCCGTCGGATGGACGCCGTGGACGTCGCCGCGGCGGCCGCCGCCGCGCTCGACGGGGCGGTCATGCACGGAATGCCGCCCTCTCCGCTCGTCGCCGACCTCACCCAGGGCGTCAGTGTCGGCGACCGCGAGGACACCACGCCCACCCCCGTGCCGGCCCCCAGCCCGAGTCCGAGCTCCAGCCCGACTCCGGTCCCGGCCGCGCGGCCCAAGCAGGAGAAACTCAAGGTCGAACCGGTCGTCGCCGACCTGACCAAACCGGCCCCCGAGAAGCCCCGCGACCTGCCGCCACGCGCCGAGCAGCTCCAGCTCTCCGGCGACATCACCTACTCGCTGCCCTCCCTGGACCTGCTCACCCGGGGCGGCCCGGGCAAGTCGCGCAGCGAGGCCAACGACAAGGTCGTCGCCTCGCTCTCCAACGTCTTCTCCGAGTTCAAGGTCGACGCGCGTGTCACCGGCTTCACCCGCGGCCCGACGGTCACCCGGTACGAGATCGAGCTCGGCCCCGCCGTCAAGGTCGAGCGGATCACCGCCCTCACCAAGAACATCGCGTACGCCGTCGCCAGCCCGGACGTGCGGATCATCAGCCCGATCCCCGGCAAGTCCGCGGTCGGCATCGAGATCCCCAACACCGACCGGGAGATGGTCAACCTCGGTGACGTGCTGCGGCTCGCCGAGTCCGCCGAGGACGACGACCCGATGCTGGTCGCCTTCGGCAAGGACGTCGAGGGCGGCTACGTCATGCACTCGCTGGCGAAGATGCCGCACATGCTCGTCGCCGGCGCCACCGGCTCCGGCAAGTCGTCCTGCATCAACTGCCTGATCACCTCGGTCATGATGCGGGCGACCCCGGAGGACGTCCGGATGGTCCTGGTCGACCCCAAGCGGGTCGAGCTGACCGCCTACGAGGGCATCCCACACCTGATCACGCCGATCATCACCAACCCGAAGCGGGCCGCCGAGGCGCTGCAGTGGGTCGTACGCGAGATGGACCTGCGCTACGACGACCTGGCGGCGTTCGGCTACCGGCACATCGACGACTTCAACCAGGCCATCCGTGACGGCAAGCTGAAGACGCCGGAGGGCAGCGAGCGGGAGCTCAAGACCTATCCGTATCTCCTGGTGATCGTCGACGAGCTCGCCGACCTGATGATGGTCGCGCCCCGGGACGTCGAGGACTCGATCGTGCGCATCACGCAGCTGGCGCGGGCGGCCGGCATCCACCTGGTGCTCGCCACCCAGCGCCCGTCGGTCGACGTGGTCACCGGCCTCATCAAGGCGAACGTGCCCTCCCGGCTCGCCTTCGCCACCTCCTCGCTCGCCGACAGCCGCGTCATCCTCGACCAGCCCGGCGCCGAGAAACTCATCGGCAAGGGCGATGGGCTCTTCCTGCCGATGGGGGCGAACAAGCCGACCCGTATGCAGGGCGCGTTCGTCACCGAAGAAGAGGTCGCGGTGATCGTCCAGCACTGCAAGGACCAGATGGCGCCGGTCTTCCGGGACGACGTCACCGTGGGCACCAAGCAGAAGAAGGAGATCGACGAGGACATCGGCGACGACCTCGACCTGCTGTGCCAGGCCGCCGAGCTGGTCGTCTCCACGCAGTTCGGCTCCACCTCCATGCTCCAGCGCAAGCTGCGGGTGGGCTTCGCCAAGGCGGGCCGGCTCATGGACCTCATGGAGTCGCGCGGGGTGGTCGGGCCCAGCGAAGGGTCCAAGGCGCGCGACGTTCTGGTGAAACCCGATGAGCTGGACGGAGTGCTTGCTGTGATCCGTGGGGAGTCTGAGGGGTAGGTCTGTTTAAGGGCTTCGGGCGCCTGTAGGCCGGGTGGAGGCATGTCGTGATCCACCCGTTAGAGACCGTCGGGCAACCGTTTCCCTTTGACGTACGTCAAGTTGAGCGAGAGGAAAGGTATGTACCCCACCCTGGGGCGCACGCCTGACCCGTCATCGGGATGCCGGGCCATACCGATGGCGTACAAAGTCCCACCGCCCGGTTGCCCCACCCTTTCGTACCCCCCATAGACTGAACTTCCAGCACAGGTGGCTACACGCTCGAAAGGCGCCCCCGTGTCCATCGGCAGCAACTCCCCTGAAGACGAGCGTCCGTTCCCAGACGTGTCCGAGGAAAACCGCCCCTCCGTAGGCCGAGCCCTCAAGCAGGCCCGCATCGCCGCCGGGCTGACCGTCGACGAGATCAGCGGGAGCACCCGGGTCCGCATCGCCATCGTGCACGCCATCGAGGCCGACGACTTCGCCCCCTGCGGCGGCGACGTCTACGCCCGCGGGCACATCAGGACCCTCGCCAAGGCCGTCGGCCTCGACCCCGAACCGCTGCTGGCGCAGTTCGCGGCCGAACACGGTGGTGGGCGGCCCGCGCCGACGCCCGCCGCCCCGCTGTTCGAGGCGGAACGTATCCGCCCCGAGCGCCGAGGACCCAACTGGACGGCGGCCATGGTCGCCGCGATCGTCGTCGTGATCGGATTCGTCGGCTTCACCGCCTTCAAGGGCGGCGGCGGTGACGACGCCAAGCAGTCGGTCGCCGAGGGAGCCACCCCGACGACCAGCAAACCGGCCTCGCCGACCCCGAAGGAAAGCAAGCCCGGCAAGACCCCGGAGCCCTCCGACAGCGCGATCGCCGCCGCACCCCAGGACAAGGTCACCGTCCAGGTCAGCGCGGTGGACGGACGCAGCTGGATCTCGGCCAAGGACCACAACGGCCGGATGCTGTTCGACGGGCTTTTGAAGAAGGGCGAGTCCAAGACCTTCCAGGACAGTTCCAAGATCAACCTGATCCTCGGTGACGCCGGGGCCATCCAGCTCTACGTCAACGGCAAGAAGATCGAGGACCAGTTCCGGCCCGGAGCCGTGGAGCGCCTGACCTACACCAAGGGCGACCCGGAAGTCGGATAATCGTTCGGATCGAGCACGTACCCAAGGGGTTGGCCATGATCGGCCAGCCCCTTCGACGTGGGCTGTCGGTGGGACGAAGTAGTCTTGAGCCCATGCCTGAACGCCGTACCGTCGCACTAGTCACTCTCGGCTGCGCCCGTAACGAGGTGGACTCGGAGGAGCTCGCAGGCCGTTTGGAGGCGGACGGCTGGCAGCTCGTCGAGGACGCCGAGAACGCGGATGTCGCCGTGGTCAACACCTGTGGATTCGTCGAGGCCGCCAAGAAGGACTCCGTCGACGCCCTCCTCGAGGCCAACGATCTCAAGGGGCACGGCAGAACCCAGGCCGTCGTGGCGGTGGGCTGCATGGCCGAGCGGTACGGCAAGGAACTCGCCGAGGCGCTGCCCGAGGCGGACGGCGTGCTCGGCTTCGACGACTACGCCGACATCTCCGACCGCCTCCAGACCATCCTCAACGGCGGCATCCACGCCTCGCACACCCCGCGTGACCGGCGCAAGCTGCTTCCCATCAGCCCGGCCGAGCGGCAGGACTCGGCCGCCTCGGTGGCACTGCCCGGGCACGGCCCGTCCGACCTCCCGGAGGGCCTTGCGCCCGCCTCCGGCCCGCGCGCACCCCTGCGCCGCCGGCTGGACGGCGCCCCGGTCGCCTCGGTCAAGCTCGCCTCCGGCTGCGACCGGCGCTGCTCCTTCTGCGCCATCCCCTCCTTCCGCGGCTCCTTCATCTCACGCCGCCCCAGCGACGTGCTGAACGAGACCCGCTGGCTGGCCGAGCAGGGTGTGAAGGAGGTCATGCTGGTCTCCGAGAACAACACCTCCTACGGCAAGGACCTCGGCGACATCCGCCTTCTCGAGTCCCTGCTGCCGGAGCTGGCCGAGGTCGACGGCATCGAGCGGGTGCGCGTCAGCTACCTCCAGCCGGCCGAGATGCGCCCCGGCCTGATCGACGTCCTCACCTCCACTCCGAACGTCGTCCCGTACTTCGACCTGTCCTTCCAGCACTCCGCCCCCGGCGTGCTGCGGGCCATGCGCCGCTTCGGCGACACCGACCGCTTCCTGGAACTGCTCGACACCATCAGGTCCAAGGCACCGCAGGCCGGCGTCCGCTCCAACTTCATCGTCGGCTTCCCCGGCGAGTCCGCGTCCGACCTGGCCGAGCTGGAGCGTTTCCTGAACGGCGCGCGGCTCGACGCGATCGGCGTCTTCGGGTACTCCGACGAGGAGGGCACCGAGGCCGCCACGTACGAGAACAAGCTGGACGAGGACCTTGTCGCCGAGCGGCTCGCGCGGGTCTCCCGGCTCGCCGAGGAACTCGTCTCGCAGCGGGCCGAGGAGCGCGTCGGCGAGACCGTGCACGTCCTCGTGGAATCCGTCGACGACGAGGACGGCGTCTTTGGCCGGGCGGCCCACCAGGCGCCGGAGACGGACGGGCAGGTGCTGCTCACGAGCGGCGCAGGACTGCGCGTCGGCCGTATCGTCGAGGCGAAGGTGGTCGGTACCGAGGGTGTCGACCTGGTTGCCGAGCCGCTGCAGGGCTCGCCCGCGTGGAGTGAGGAGGCCGGCAGATGACCGGAGTCCCGGCGTCCGCCGCGGGCGGCTCCTCCGGCGCACAGGGCGCCGTCCCGGGCTCCGCCGCCACCTCCGGTGCCGCTCCGGATCTCTCCGCTCCTGATCTCTCCGGTCCGCAGAACGCCGGTGTCGAGAATGCCGGTCCGCGGAACGCCGGTGTCGGGGGCGCCGGTGTCGAGAACGTCGGTGACACGGGTTCCTCGGGCGCCGAGCACGTTGGTGCCCCGAGCGTCGGCGTCGAGGGGTCCGATTCCGGTTCCCGTGACGGCGAGCGGCCCGTGCGGGGCGGGAAGATCGCCGCCGCCGCCGTCAACCAGGCCAGCCTGTGGAACGTCGCCAATCTGCTGACCATGCTCCGGCTGGTCCTGGTCCCCGGCTTCGTCGCCCTGATGCTGGCCGGCGGCGGATACGACCCGGCCTGGCGCTCGCTAGCCTGGGCCGCCTTCGCCATCGCCATGATCACCGACCTGTTCGACGGCCATCTGGCGCGCACCTACGACCTGGTCACCGACTTCGGGAAGATCGCCGACCCCATCGCCGACAAGGCGATCATGGGGGCGGCGCTGATCTGTCTCTCCTCGCTCGGCGATCTGCCCTGGTGGGTGACGGTCGTAATCCTCGGCCGGGAACTCGGGATCACCCTGCTGCGTTTCCTGGTCATCCGCTACGGCGTGATCCCGGCCAGCCGCGGCGGCAAGCTCAAGACCCTCACCCAGGGCGTGGCCGTGGGGATGTACGTGCTGGCACTGACGGGGTGGCTGGCAACGCTGAGGTTCTGGGTGATGGCCGCGGCCGTCGTGCTGACGGTCCTGACGGGCCTCGACTATGTGAGACAGGCCATTGTGCTGCGGCGGCAGGGAATCGCCGAGCGCGCAGCGGCGTTGGAGGAGACGGAAGCGTGAATTCCACGGCCGCCGAACTGGTGCGACTACTGACGGTGAGGGGCCAGACCCTGGCTGTCGCCGAGTCGCTGACCGGCGGCCTGGTAGCGGCGGAGATCACCACGGTCCCTGGGGCGTCCAAGGCGTTCCGGGGTTCGGTCACCGCCTACGCCACCGAGCTCAAGCACGACGTGCTGGGTGTGGACGCCACTCTGCTGGCCCAGCAGGGCGCGGTGGATCCGCAGGTCGCGGCCCAGATGGCGGCCGGAGTGCGACAGGCGCTGGGCGCCGACTGGGGCCTTGCGACCACCGGGGTCGCCGGCCCCGAACCGCAGGACGGCCGTCCGGTCGGCACGGTTTTCGTCGCCGTCGACGGCCCCTTCGCAGCAGGTTCCGGTTCTGCCGCTGGCGGAAAAGTGGAGGCCCTGCGGTTGAACGGCGACCGTGCGGAAATTCGTAGAGAGAGTGTACGGAGCGTGCTCGCACTGCTTCTGAGGGAGCTTGCGAGCGAACAGACCGGGAATGAGCGGACACAGGATACGGAACAGAACGGGGGGTTTTGATGTTTGCAGCCCTGAGTGAACACGACATCGCTCCCCGCACGGCCGCGGCGCAAGGCGGTACGGTGGGGCGTGAAGGATGCGGCTACGCGGTCCGAGGAGGGAGCCACCGATGATTCTGCTCCGTCGCCTGCTGGGTGACGTGCTGCGTCGGCAGCGCCAGCGCCAGGGCCGTACTCTGCGCGAAGTCTCCTCGTCCGCCCGAGTCTCACTCGGCTATCTCTCCGAGGTGGAGCGGGGGCAGAAGGAGGCTTCCTCCGAGCTGCTCTCCGCCATCTGCGACGCGCTGGACGTACGGATGTCCGAGCTCATGCGAGAAGTGAGCGACGAACTCGCCCTCGCCGAGCTGGCCCAGTCCGCTCAGGCCACCGAGTCCGTGCCCACGCCGGTTCGCCCGATGCTGGGTACCGTGTCGGTGACCGGTGTGCCACCGGAACGGGTCACCATCAAGGCGCCCGCCGAGGCAGTGGACGTGGTCGCCGCGTGACGCCTGCGCGGGCGTAACCCGACGCGGCGCCGACCCGGCGTCGAAGAAGTGTACGTGGCCCCGGCCGGGGCCTCTCCAGGCAGGCCTGGGGAGGCGTGGCCGGGGCCTTCGTATGCCCGGGGACGGTGTGCGTCCATTTGCCGGTGTCCGGTGGTGCGGTCATGGTGGGAGGGACCGACAGGGGGCGCAACGACCGGAGAGACGCATGTACGTCGTGAAGAGCCCGCTGTCCGACGCGGATCTGAAGACCGTCGCCGAGGCGCTCCAAGGCGCCCTCGTCGATCTCGTGGACCTGGCGCTGATCGCCAAGCAGATCCACTGGAACGTGGTCGGCCCCCGCTTCCGGACCGTCCACCTCCAGCTCGACGAGGTCGTCGCCACGGCCCGGACGCACTCCGACACGGTCGCCGAGCGGGCTTCGGCGCTGGGCGTCTCGCCGGACGGACGTGCGGTCACGGTGGCCGCCGGCAGCGGCATCGCCACGGCCCCCGGGGGCTGGGTCAAGGACTCGGACGCCGTGGGTGCCCTGGTGGACGCGCTGGGCGCGGTGATCACCCGGATGCGGCAGCGGGTCATGGCCACCGCGGAGCCGGATCCGGTCTCCCAGGACATCTTCATCGGGATCACGGCGGATCTGGAGAAACATCACTGGATGTTCCAGGCGGAGAACGCGTAGCTGTGGCCGGCCTCGGCCGACGGCCGTTGCATCGGTGAGCCCTCGGTGCGCCTCCCCGGTGGACCGGGCGGCGTTCTAGCGTCCGGCTGGAGGTGGCGGCCATGGTGGGACGGATAGTGCGCTGGGGGGTTGCCCTGGGATTCGCGGCGTTGTGGTGGTGGGCCGTGCTGCGGATCACCTTCGCCGACGGCGCCGGAGCCCTGGAGGGGACCGTGGCCGCCGGCGGATGGGGACTGAGCCTGCTGCCGGTGAACTGCGTGCCGAGGAACCGGGCGGCGGGAGCCATGGGCCCCGGGCGGTGGCGGGCCGCGTGGCGGACGCAGAGCGCTACCAGGGCATCGCGACCCCTCCGTTCGGGCGCAGGATCTGGCCCGTAGTGAACGAGGAGGCGTCGGA
The DNA here is from genome assembly GCF_055567535.1 of Streptomyces sp. NPDC026538. Lineage (NCBI taxonomy): Bacteria > Bacillati > Actinomycetota > Actinomycetes > Kitasatosporales > Streptomycetaceae > Streptomyces > Streptomyces sp. NPDC026538. Next base: position 1,379,206 of record NZ_JBVHQG010000002.1, on the reverse strand, counting down.
TGCCAGATAGAGCACGGCATGGGCGACGTCCGCCGCCTCGCCGACCCGGCCCAGGGGCGACAGCCGGGCCATCCACGCCTCCGTCTGCCGCTGCTCCTCGCCGTCGTCGCGCTCGGTCATGGGGGTGCGGGTCCAGCCCGGGGCGACCGCGTTGACGCGGATGCCCTGCCGTCCGACCTCGTTCGCGAGCGTCCTGGTCAGCTGGACCACGGCCGCCTTGGCGGCGCCGTAGCAGAGCAGGCCGGGGCCCCCGGTGTCGATCGCACCGGAGGCCATGGTGATGATGCTGCCCCCGGTCCGCCGGTCGAGCATCAACCGCGCCGCCTCCTGGCAGGAGTGCAGGACGCCCTTGAAGTTGACGTCCAGCACCCGGTCGAGGTCCTCGTCCGTGGTCTCCAGCACCGTGCTGCGGTGCATGATCCCGGCGATCGCCGCCATGACGTCCAGCCGCTCGCAGGACCGGACGGCCTGTTCGAGCTGCGTCCGGTCGGTGACGTCGACGGTGTGGGTGTGGGCGGTGCCGCCGCCGTCCTTGATCAGCGTGGCCGTCTCGTGCAGACCCTCCGCGTTCCGGTCGGCACAGTGCACGGTCGCACCCGCCTCGGCGAGCAGCACGGCGGAGGCCCGGCCGATACCGCCGGCAGCCCCGGTGACGAATGCGGTGCGTCCGGTGAGGTCGTACGCCTTGAGGGACATGAAGGGACGGTACGAGCGTTTCTGACGGGTCGTCAATTGGTTGGGCGGGGGCGGCTTCTCGAGGTGCGGTGGGCGCCCGGGGCGGGAGCGGGACCGGTCTGGCACGCGGGGCACCAGTAGGTGGGGCGCTCGCGGGAGCCGTCGCCCTGGTCGGCCACCCGGATCGGGGTGTGGCAGCGCAGACAGGGGCGGGGCGCACGGCCGTAGACGAACAGGTCCTGGTCGCGCAGGCCCGTGGTACGGCGGACCGGGCGCTCGCGGTTGGCCTCCAGCAGCCGCTTGGCGAGGTCGGGGAGTTTCGCGGCGCGGTCGGCGGGGAGCGCGCCGACCGGGAGCCAGGGAGTCGCGCCGATCAGGAAGCAGAGCTCGCTCTTGTAGACGTTGCCGATGCCGGCGAGGTTGCGCTGGTCGAGCAGGGCCTCGCCGAGCTGGCGGGCCGGGTCGGCGAGCAGGTTGGCGAGGGCGCGGTCGGGGTTCCAGTCGGGGCCCAGCAGGTCGGGACCGAGGTGGCCGACCGCGCGTTCCTCCTCGCCGGTGCGCAGGAACTCCAGGACCTGGAGGCGGTAGCCGACGGCCGTGCGGTCGGCGGCGCCGAGGATGGCCCTGATCTGGTGGGCGGGACCGCCCTTCCAGCGTTCACCGCCCCCGTAGACCTTCCACGCGCCCTCCATCCGCAGATGCGTGTGCAGGGTCAGATCGCCCTCGAAGCGGGTGAGCAGATGCTTGCCGCGTGGGGTGGTGCCGAGGACGGTACGGCCGGTGAGGTCGACGGTGGCGTACCTGGGCACCCGGAAGTCGCTGCGGGTCAGCACCTGACCGGCGAGCGCGTCGTGCAGGCGCCGCGCGGCCTGCCAGACCGTGTCACCTTCGGGCATGGGTCAAGGGTGACACGGGGGCGTGGAGGGTGGACCGGGAGCGGCGAGGGCGCAGGCGGCGCACCGGAGGCGCGGTGTTCATGTTCCTGCTGGTTCACGCCCGTAGGCGCAGGCCGCGCGGGGTCGCGATGAAGCCCGCTCCTTCCAGCAGGGTGCCCAGCGGCGAGGTCAGGGCCGTGGCGCCGTTGACGCGCTCCACCGTCACCGTGCCGAGGGTGCCGGCACGGGCGGCGGCCGCAAGGGCCTCGGCGGCCGTACGCAGGCGGGGGTCGTCGCCGGCGTCCGTATCCGGGGCGGAGGGCCAGGCCAGCAGGGTCTTGCCGCCGCGCTCCATGTACAGGGTCAGCTCGCCGTCCACCAGGACGACCAGTGAGCCCGCCTTGCGGCCCGGCTTGTGCCCGGCGCCGGTCGGCGGCTCGGGCCAGCCCAGAGCGGCGCCGTAGGCGTTGGCGGGGTCGGCGGCGGCGAGGACCACGGCTCTGGGGTCGGGGGCGGCGGGCGTACGGGTGTGGCGGTTGCCGTAGCTGTAGGGGTTCGCGGGGCTGCCGCCGCGGGGGCCGCCGTAGCCGGGGGCGGCGAAGGGGTCGGCGGGGGCGAGGTCCTTGGGGGAGACGTAGTCCCCGGGGACGGTGGGAGGCTCGGGGGGCCAGCTGAAGTCGTCGTCCAGGCTCTGGAAGTCGGCCTCGTCGATGGGGCCGAGGGGGGTCTCGATGCCGAAGCCGGCGGGGGTGCCAGGGCCGCCGGCTCCGAAGCCGGCGGGAGGGACCGGGCCGCCGTTCGCGAAGCCCGTGGGAGTGGCCAGGGCGTGGTTTCCGAAGGCGGTGCCCAGGGGCGCCTCCCCGCGCTCGCGTGCGTTGGACACCGCGCGCAGCCGGTCCACCGCGCCGTCCATCGCGAACTGGGCCGCGCCGAGCCCCTCGACGACGTAACCCCGGCGGGCCTGCCCGCTCTCCTCGAACGCCGAAAGGATGCGGTACACCGCCGAGAAGCCGCCCTCGACCCCCTCCGCCGCGACCGCTCCCCGAGTGACCACACCGTGCCGGTCGAGCAGGGTGCGGGCCAGGGCATGGGCGCGCACGGTGGTGTCCGGCTCGCGCTGCGGGAGCAGGGACCAGCGGCCGGCGACGGTCGGCGGGCCGGTACGGGAGGCGGTGCGGGCGGCGGCCGTCAGGGAGCCGTAGCGGCCACGTGGGACGGCGCGCTTGGCGCGATGGGCCGTGGCGCCCGCGGTACGGCCCGAGCCCAGCAGGGAGCGCATCGGGGCCAGCGTGTCGTTGGTGAGCCGGCCGTACCAGGCCAGGTCCCAGACGGCGTCGGCCAGTTGGGGGTCGGTGGCGTCGGGGTGGGTGGTGGCGCGGACCTGGTCGGCGATCTGACGGAAGAACAGGCCGTAGCCGCCGGAGAGAGTGTCCAGGACGGACTGGTGGAGGGCCGTCAGCTCCAGGGGGTGCGGCGGTGGCAGGAGCAGGGGGGCCGCGTCCGCCAGATACAGGCAGACCCAGCCGTCCTTGCCCGGCAACGCGCCCGCGCCGGCCCACACGATCTCTCCGGCGGCGGTGAGTTCGTCGAGCATCGAGGGCGTGTAGCCGGCCACCCGGGACGGCAGGACCAGCTTTTCCAGGGCCGACGCCGGTACCGAGGCGCCCTGCAACTGCTCGACGGCGCGCACCAGTCCGTCGATGCCGCGCAGCCCGTGCCCCTTGCCGATGTGCTGCCACTGCGGCAGGAACTGTGCGAGCGCGGCCGGTGCCACCGGCTCCAGTTCGTGCCGGAGCGCGGCCAGGGAGCGGCGGCGCAGCCTGCGCAGCACGGCCGCGTCGCACCACTCCTGGCCGATGCCTGCCGGATGGAACTCGCCCTGCACCACCCGGCCGCCCGCGGCCAGCCGCTGCAACGCGCCCTCCGTCACCGCCACTCCGAGCCCGAACCGGGCCGCCGCCGTGGCCGACGTGAACGGGCCGTGCGTGCGGGCGTACCGGGCGAGGAGGTCGCCGAGCGGGTCCTTCACCGGTTCGGTGAACGCCTCGGGGACACCGACCGGCAGGGCGGTGCCGAGGGCGTCGCGCAGCCGGCCCGCGTCCTCGATCGCCGCCCAGTGGTCGGTGCCGGAGATCCGGACCCTGATCGCCCGGCGGGCACCCGCCAGCTCCTTGGCCCAGTGCGGCTCGGCCCCCCGCTCGGCCAACTCGGCGTCCGTGAGCGGCCCGAGCAGCCGCAGCACGTCGGCGACGCCTTCCGGGTCCTTGATCCGGCGGTCCTCGGTCAGCCACTGGAGCTCGCGCTCCAGCTCCGTCAGCACGTCCGCGTCGAGCAGCTCGCGCAGCTCCGCCTGGCCCAGCAGCTCGGCCAGCAGCCGGGAGTCCAGGGAGAGTGCGGCCGCGCGGCGCTCGGCGAGCGGGGAGTCACCCTCGTACAGGAACTGGGCGACGTATCCGAAGAGGAGGGAACGGGCGAACGGGGACGGCTCCGGGGTGGTGACCTCGACCAGGCGCACCTTGCGGGATTCGAGGTCGCCCATCAGCTCGACGAGCCCGGGAACGTCGAAGACGTCCTGGAGGCACTCGCGGACCGCCTCCAGGACGATCGGGAAGGACCCGAACTCGCTGGCCACCTGGAGCAGTTGGGCGGCGCGCTGGCGCTGCTGCCACAGTGGGGTGCGCTTGCCCGGGCTGCGGCGGGGCAGCAACAGCGCGCGGGCCGCGCACTCGCGGAACCGGGAGGCGAACAGGGCCGAGCCGCCCACCTGGTCGGTGACGATCTGGTTGACCTCGCCCTTGTCGAAGGCGACGTCCGCCGCGCCGACGGGCGCCTGCTCGGCGTCGTATTCCGTGCCCGACTTCGTGGGGGCCCGGTCGAGCAGGTCCAGGCCCATCAGATCGGCGTCGGGCAGCCGCAGCACGATGCCGTCGTCGGCGTGCATGACCTGCGCGTCCATGCCGTACCGCTCGGACAGCCGGGCACCGAGGGCCAGTGCCCACGGGGCGTGCACCTGGGCGCCGAAGGGGGAGTGGACGACGACCCGCCAGTCGCCCAGTTCGTCGCGGAAGCGCTCCACGACGATCGTCCGGTCGTCGGGGACGTGGCCGCAGGCCTCGCGCTGTTCGTCCAGGTACGACAGCACGTTGTCCGCCGCCCAGGCGTCCAGGCCCGCCGCGAGCAGGCGCAGCCGGGCGTCGTCCTTGGAGAGCGAGCCGACCTCGCGCAGGAACGCGCCCACCGCGCGGCCCAGTTCCAGCGGGCGGCCCAGCTGGTCGCCCTTCCAGAAGGGCAGCCGGCCCGGCACCCCGGGGGCCGGGGAGACCAGGACGCGGTCCCGCGTGATGTCCTCGATGCGCCACGAACTGGTGCCCAGGGTGAAGACATCACCCACCCGGGACTCGTACACCATCTCCTCGTCCAGCTCGCCGACCCGGCCGCCGCCCTTCTTGGGGTCGGCTCCGGCCAGGAAGACCCCGAAGAGGCCGCGGTCGGGAATGGTGCCGCCGGAGGTGACGGCGAGCCGCTGGGCGCCGGGGCGGCCGGTGACCGTGCCCGCGACCCGGTCCCAGACCACGCGCGGGCGCAACTCCGCGAAGGCGTCGGACGGATAGCGGCCCGCGAGCATGTCCAGGACCGCGGTGAACGCCGACTCCGGGAGCGAGGCGAACGGAGCAGCCCGGCGGACCATGGCGAGCAGGTCGTCGAACTGCCAGGTGTCCAGCGCGGTCATCGCGACCAGCTGCTGTGCCAGCACGTCGAGGGGGTTGGCCGGCACCCTCAGGGACTCGATGGAGCCGGTGCGCATCCGCTCGGTGACCACGGCCGCCTGCACCAGGTCACCCCGGTACTTGGGGAAGACCACACCGGTGGAGACCGCGCCGACCTGGTGTCCCGCGCGGCCGACGCGCTGCAGGCCGGAGGCCACCGAGGGCGGCGACTCGACCTGGACGACCAGGTCCACCGCACCCATGTCGATGCCCAGTTCAAGGCTGGAAGTGGCCACCACGGCGGGCAGCCGGCCGGCCTTCAGGTCCTCCTCGACCAGGGCGCGCTGTTCCTTGGAGACCGAGCCGTGGTGCGCGCGGGCGAGGACCGGCGGGGCGCCCTGGGCCGCGCCCGAGCCGCCCATCAGCTCGGCGGGGGAGTGGTGCTCGTCCAGCGGCTCGCCGGTCATGCGCTCGTAGGCGATCTCGTTGAGCCGGTTGCACAGCCGCTCCGCCAGCCGGCGCGAGTTGGCGAAGACGATGGTCGAGCGGTGGGCCTGCACCAGGTCGGCGATCCGCTCCTCCACATGCGGCCAGATCGACGGCCGGTCCCCGCCCTCCTTGGCGTCGGTGGCCGGGGAGCCGCCCAGTTCGCCCATGTCCTCCACGGGTACGACCACGGAGAGGTCGAACTCCTTGCCGGAGGGTGGCTGGACGATCTCCACCTTGCGGCGCGGCGAGAGATAACGGGCCACCTCGTCGACCGGGCGGACGGTGGCCGACAGGCCGATGCGGCGGGCCGGCTTCGGCAGCAGCTCGTCCAGCCGCTCCAGGGAGAGCGCGAGATGCGCGCCGCGCTTGGTGCCCGCGACCGCGTGCACCTCGTCCAGGATCACCGTCTCGATGCCGGTCAGCGCGTCGCGCGTGGCCGACGTCAGCATCAGGAACAGAGACTCCGGGGTGGTGATCAGGATGTCCGGCGGGCGGGTGGACAGGGCGCGGCGCTCGGCGGGCGGGGTGTCACCGGAGCGGATGCCGACCCTGACCTCCGGCTCGGGCAGGCCGAGGCGCACGGACTCCTGGCGGATGCCGGTCAGCGGACTGCGCAGGTTCCGCTCGACGTCGACCGCGAGGGCCTTGAGCGGAGACACGTACAGCACCCGGCAGCGCTTCCTCGGGTCGGCCGGGGGCGGGGCCGAGGCCAGCTGGTCCAGGGCGGCGAGGAAGGCGGCCAGCGTCTTGCCGGAGCCGGTCGGGGCGACCACCAGCACGTCCGAGCCCGCTCCGATGGCCTGCCACGCGCCCGCCTGGGCCGCGGTGGGCGCGGAAAACGCCCCCGTGAACCAGCCGCGGGTCGCGGGGGAGAAGCCGTCGAGGGCCCGGTGTGCGGATTTTGCCATGCGTCCATCCTGCACCCGGCCACTGACAACCGGGTCTGACCTGCGGACATGCGGGAGGTGGGGAACGGGGAAGAGGAGTGCGGGGTGGCAACCGAGCCAGGCGGCCCGGCGCGAAGCGGGAGCCGGGGATGCGGGGTGCGGGCGGTCGGGTGGTGCGGGGCGGTCGACAATGGGCGTATGACGGGATCGGACGAGCGGGCGCGGCACTGGCGGTACGAGGCGCTGCCCGATGTCGATCTGCTGCGTGCCCGGTACGTCCGGAAGACGTTTGTCCGGCACACCCACGAGCACTTCGTGATCGCCGGGATCGCGGACGGGGTCGAGGTCTTCCGGCACCGGGGTTCCGACGTGACCGTCGGCGCCGGGGCGCTCGCGCTCGTCAACCCCGACACCGCGCACACCGGCCGGGCCGGGGTCCCCGAGGGCTGGCGATACGGGGCGGTCTACCCGTCCCCGGAACTGGTGGCAACGATCGCCGCGGAGACCACCGCGATCCGGGGCACCCCCGGCTTCGTCAGCCCGATGCTCGACGACCCGTACTCCGTCGCCCTGGTGCACCGGGTGCTGCGCGCCGCCGACGAGAGCAACGCGCTCGCCGCCGACACGCTGCTGCGGGTGGCGGTGACCCGGCTGCTGCGGTCGAACGGCGGTCCGCTGCCGCAGCGGCAGGTCCGCACCGCCGGCGCCCTGCTCGCCGCACGCGCGCGTGCCGTGCTGGAGGAGCGGATGGCCGAGCCGCCGACCCTGGAGCGGCTCGCCACCGACCTCGGCACCAGCCCCTTCGCGCTGCTGCGGGCGTTCCGCGACGCCTACGGCATGCCGCCGCACACCTGGCTGACCGACGCCCGGGTGCGCCGCGCCCGGCTGCTGCTGGACGCGGGCACGGCACCCGCCGAGGCGGCCGTCGCCGTGGGCTTCACCGACCAGCCGCACCTCAACCGGCACTTCGCCCGGATCGTCGGCGTCCCGCCGGGCGCCTACCAGCGTGAGCGCGGATCCGGAGTGGACTCGCGGGGGCGGGGTTCCGGAGTGGACTCGCGGGGGCGGGGTTCCGGAGTGGACTCGCGCGGGCGGGGTCCCGGACCGGACGAGTGCGGGCGGGGTGCCGGAGCGGACTCGCGGGGGCGGGGTTCCCGCGGTGCGCGCCCGAGCGGGCGCAAGAACGTACAAGACGCGCGGGCCGGCGGTACGTAGCGTCCTGGGCGTGGCACAGCAGACAGCACTCGCAGACATACGTGACGAAGGCGAGCCGAAACCGGACTCAGCCGTCGTCCGGGACGCCCTCGGGGTCGGCGTCGCCGTGGGACTCTCCGGGTTCGCCTTCGGGGTGACCTCGGCCGGCAGCGGGCTCGGCCTGCTCCAGACCTGCGCACTCAGCCTCCTGGTGTTCACCGGCGCCTCCCAGTTCGCCCTGGTCGGGGCGCTCGCGGCCGGCGGCAACCCGCTCACCGCGGCGGCCGGCGCCTTCTTCCTGGGCGTGCGCAACGCGTTCTACGGGCTGCGTCTGTCGCAGGTGCTGGCCCTCCCGCGCGCGCTACGGCCGCTGGCCGCCCAGTGGGTGATCGACGAGACCACCGCGGTGACGCTCGCGCAGCCGACACGGCGCGCCGCGCGGATCGGCTTCACCGTCACCGGACTCAGCCTGTACGTGCTGTGGAACCTCACCACCCTGCTCGGCGCACTCGGCGCCAAGGCCGTCGGCGACACCGGCGCCTGGGGCCTGGACGCGGCCGGACCCGCCGTCTTCCTGGCACTGCTCGCCCCCATGCTGAAGACCACGACCGACCGCGCGGTCGCCGCTCTCGCGGTGCTGCTGGGGCTCGGCCTGCTGCCCGTGCTGCCCGCCGGGGTTCCGGTCCTGGCGGCCGCGCTGGCGGCACCGGCCGTCCTGTACGTCTCCGGCCGCCGGTCCGGTCGTACCCGCGACGACGCTTCTGAGGAGACCCGATGAACATCTGGATCGCGATCGCCGCGACCGTCCTCGGCTGCTACGCCGTCAAGCTCGCCGGCCTGCTGGTGCCCGCGGGCGTCCTGGAGCGGCCGGTGGTGCGACGACTGGCCGCCCTGCTGCCGGTGGCCCTGCTCGCCGCCCTCACGGCCCAGCAGACGTTCGCCGACGGGCACACGCTCGTGCTGGACGCCCGGGCCGCGGGGCTCGGGGCGGCCGCCGTGGCACTGATGCTGCGCGCGCCCTTCCTGGTCGTCGTCGGCGTGGCCGTGCTGGTGACCGCGGGGGTGCGGGCCATCGCGGGCTGAGCGGGGCCGGGGCCGGGAGGGGAGCGGCTGAGAGAAGGGTCACCCCACGAAGTGGCCGTACGCCCTGAGCGTGCGCAACGCCTCGATCGTCACCCTCGGGCGGGCCTCCAGGGCGGTGGTCGGCGCCCACTGGAGCCAGCCGATCGGCCAGCCGCCGTCCTCCTGCTGCCGGGCGGCGAGGTGGTCCAGCGAGCGGGCCATCTCCTCGTCGGTGAACCACGCGCGCGCGAGCGAGTGCGGGGACTTCGCGAAGTCGTGCGGGAAGTGGTGCTCACCCGGGGCGTAGCCGGGCGCCACCGGGTACGCGTCCAGGCGCTCCGGGTCCAGCGCGGCCAGCCGGTGCTCGCGCACCAGGCGGCCCAGCCGGTCGGCGGCCGCCTCCGCCCGGGCGCGGTCGGGTACCGCGTCCAGGAAGGCGACGGCGGCCTCGACCTCGTAGGGATGCGACTTGTCCAGGGACTCCACGGCCTCCCAGCAGAAGTCGGTGGCCCGGAACAGCCAGGCGTGCCACACCTCGTTGCGGTGCAGCAGACCCACCACAGGCCCGGTGGCGAGCAGCTCGCTGGGCGGATCGTCGGTGATCGGGATGAACGGGGCCGCCGGATAGCCGCGCTGGCTCGGATGGATCGCCGGCAGCGCCCCGTCCGCGGTGGAGACGGACGTCAGATAGCGGCACACCCGCTCCACCCGCTGCCCGCCGCAGCGCCCGATGGCGTCCAGGACGGCCAGCGCGTGCCCGGTGTGCAGCGGCTGGCTCACCGGACCGCGCAGGTCGGGTTCCAGCGCATGGCCGTACCCGCCGTCCTCATTGCGGTAGGCGTCCAGCGCCGTCTCCACGGGATCGGGGCTGCCGTTCAGGAAGTGGTACGCGAAGAGGCGCTGCTCCAGCACGCGCGCGGTGAGCCACATGAACTGTTCGGCGCGGAAGAGCGGGGAGTGCGCCGGGGGCGTAGGGGGGAGTGGGGAAGCTCCGGTTTCGGCCATGCGTCAGACCGTAGGACGGAAAGCGGTCTCGGCAGGCGGTCCCGGGCAGGGCCCACTCTCAGGGGCGGGATACTGGTGTCATGCGGTTGACGGTCTTCTGGCAGCGGATGGCGGAACACTTCGGTTCCGGGTACGCCGACACCTTCGCACGCGATCATGTGATGACGGAGCTCGGCGGACTCACGGTGCACGAGGCGCTGGACGCCGGCTGGGAGGCCAAGGAAGTGTGGCGCGTGGTCTGCACGGTCATGAACGTTCCCGGGGAGAAGCGCTGAACGTGCACAAAGATCGGATACCGGCCGCAGGTTGTCAGTGGCGTCGGCGAGACTTGCACCGTGGCACCCACTGACGACGACGGGCGGACCGCCCAGGACGCATCCCCGGTCGACACGACACCGCCCGCCGGACCCCCGGCCACCGGCGTCGCGCCGCGTGCTGCCCGCATGCCGCGCTGGCTGCCGCGCGCCATGGTGCTGGCGCTCGCCCTCGTCGCCGCCTTCCAGCTGGGCAGCTGGGCCTTCCACCAGCTCACCGGTCTGCTGATCAACATCCTCATCGCGTTCTTCCTGGCGCTCGCCATCGAGCCCGCGGTGAGCTGGATGGCCTCCCGAGGCATGCGCCGCGGGTTCGCGACCTTCCTGGTCTTCCTCGGCCTGGCCATCGCCGTGGCGGGGTTCGTCACGCTGCTCGGCTCGATGCTGGCCGGCCAGATCATCAAGATCGTCGAAGACTTCCCGGACTACCTGGACTCGGTCATCAACTGGGTCAACCACACCTTCCACACCGACGTGAAGCGGGTCGACGTCCAGGAGGGGCTGCTGCACTCCGACTGGCTGCGCAAGTACGCGCAGAACAGCGCGGCCGGTGTGCTCGACGTCTCCGGGCAGGTGCTCGGCGGCCTCTTCCAGCTGCTGACGATCACCCTGTTCGCCTTCTACTTCGCCGCCGACGGCCCCCGGCTGCGCCGCACCCTGTGCTCCGTCCTGCCGCCCGCCCGCCAGGCCGAGGTGCTGCGGGCCTGGGAGATCGCCGTGGACAAGACCGGCGGCTATCTGTACTCGCGCGGTGTGATGGCGCTGATCTCCGGCATCGCCCACTACATCCTGCTGGAGGCCCTGGGCGTGCCGTACGCGCCCGTGCTCGGTGTCTGGGTGGGCCTGGTCTCGCAGTTCATCCCCACCATCGGCACCTATCTCGCGGGCGCGCTGCCGATGCTGATCGCGTTCACCGTCAACCCTCTGTACGCGGTGTGGGTGCTGGTGTTCGTCGTGATCTACCAGCAGTTCGAGAACTACATGCTCCAGCCCAAGCTGACCTCCAAGTCCGTCGACATCCACCCGGCGGTCGCCTTCGGCTCGGTCATCGCGGGCACCGCGCTGCTCGGCGCGGTCGGCGCGCTGATCGCCATCCCGGCGGTCGCCACCCTCCAGGCGTTCCTGGGCGCCTATGTGAAGCGGTACGACGTCACGGACGACCCGCGGGTGCACGGCCACCGCCGGCGTGGCGCGGGCGGCCCCGGGCTGCTCACGCGCGCGCGGCGCACGATATGGCAGCGGCCGGCCGAGGACTCCGGGGAGGGCCCGGCCTGAGGGCCGCCGCGATCGGTGACGGGCACCGGGATCGGTAGCGGTCGCCGGGTCCGTGAGGGCCGTCGTGATCAGTACGGTCGCCGGATCGGTGGCCGCCGTCGCGATCAGTAGGTGACCACCGCCCACACCCCGGCGGCGGCCACGGCGGCCGCGTAGCAGCCCACCGCCGTGGCCACGATCCGCCACCGGACCTGTTCGCTCCAGGAGGTGCGGGACAGCAGCCAGGCCAGTGCGGGCAGCACCAGCACCGCGTGCAGGCTGACCCCGTGCAGCGGCTTGAGCGGGGCCGTCGACTCGTACGCCGCCTCCTGGTGCCCGGTCCGGACGAGCACCACCCCGCGCGCGATCATCGCGGCCCCCGACGCCAGCGCCACGAGCAGGACCGCGAACCCGGAGCGCACGGCGAGCGCCATGCCCACGGGACCGGCCGGCCGCCGCCGGAACGACACCACGGCGAAGACGGTGAGCAGCACCACCAGGACCCCGCCGCCCACCGCGAGCGTCATCGACACCGCCGTGTCGAACGGCGTCTCCATGTCGAGGTGCGAGGGCACCCGGCGCCACGCCTGCAGGGTGATCCCGCCGACCTCCACCACACAGTCGGCGGCGAACACCAGGAGCAGCACGGTCCGCAGCCGCTCCCCGATCCTCAGATACGAGGTGACCCAGGTGACCGCGATCAGCGTCAGCCCGAAGGACAGCCCGAAGGTGACCGGCTTGCGCCAGGAGACCGGGCCGTACCACGGGCCGCCGTCGACCGCGAACACCACCAGATGCACCACACCGGAGAGGACGAGGAACACCCCGGTCGCATGGCAGAGACGCTCGGCGGGGCGGGCCCGGCGCAGGCGGCTCGCCGGTGGATTCCGGAGCGGACCCGCCAGCGAGGGCGCAGTCTCCGCGGAGGACGGACTTTCCAGGGGTGAGGGCATACGACCACCCTCCCGGGGGCGGCCCGCGCGGTCGTCGTCCGGCCGAAGACACCCGTCGTACGCCGTCGGAAGTAGGCGTGGACAGCAGGTGTGGGCGGGTAGGTCTGGGCGGTAGGCGTGCGGACGGTCAGGAGACCGTGGCGGCCGGCGGGGTCCACCGCCGGGTGCGGGGCACCGCGCCCGAGACGCCGTAGTCCTTCCTGAGGTGTTCGGGGACGGCGTAGTGCATGACGCGGCCACGGGTGAGGGAGGACAGTTCGAAGACGGTGGTGAGATGGCCGAGGCGGTCCAGGGCCCAGGCACCCAGCGGGGAGCGGTCCTCGATGGTCTCCAGCACGCCCAGGAGGTGCGGTACGGCCTTGACGACGGTGTCCCACGGGGTGCGCGGCACCTCCAGCCAGTCCGCGCAGGTGTCGCCGACGAGGTGGCGGACGAGGGCCGGGACGATCGGGTCGAAGAAGGTGCCGGGGACGACCTCCTCGTAGAGCTCGATGAGCTGCCGGGTCAGGTGGGCGCCCTCTTCGGAGGGGCCCATGTACCGGATCATGTACAGGTCGAGGAAGCGGCGGGCCTCGTCGAGGGTCTTGGGAACGGCCTCCTGGTCGACGCCGAGCATGGCGCCCACCACCCGCCACGCGTAGTAGTACGCCTCCGCGCCCTCCGTGGACAGATGGATGCCCAGCCGGTGCAGGCTGTCGAGGACCAGCAGCGAGAAGAACATCTGCCCGCCGATCATGTCCTCCTGGCAGATCGGCGTCCCCAGCGCCTCGGTGTCCCAGCGGTTCTCGCGCTTGAGGTGGTGCCGGATCGAGGCGTGCAGCAGGCGCACCTTCTGGGCGGCCGGGACGAAGCGGCCGCCGGCCTCGAAGGCGTCGGGCTGCATCAGGTAGACGGTGAACTGGCCGGTCTCCGCCATGCGCTTGGAGGGATAGCTGAGCCCGTGCGTGGCCGACAGCAGCTTCGCCACGCGCGGGACGACGTAACAGGCGGGCATGGAGGCGAAGGAGAGCGCGGTCGCGATGTGCACGTTGTTGTCGATGAAGAACAGCCGGGCCTTCTCCATCTCGCCCCAGTCCACCCACGACGGCGGGACCCGGGTGGCCTCCAGGTACTCCCGCGCGACGTCTGGCAGCCCGTCGGGCAGGGGAGCGCCGGCGGTGGACACATAGCGCATCAGGGTGTTGAACGTGCCCGCCTCCCCGCGCTCGAAGAGTGCGGCGACCGTGGCGTCGGCCAGTTCGTCACCGGCGTACCGCAGGGCGTCCAACGATGCCTCGGTGTGGGTCACGCAGGGCTCCTTGTCTTCGCGGGTCTCTTCGTGCGTGTCTTCGCGGGGTGTCTTCATGGGGTGTCTTCATGGGCTTGTCCGTGCCACCGGGTGGGTGTCAGGACAGGCGGACCGCCGCCGAGTGGGCCAGCGCGGTCAGGGCGCCGGCGGCGGCGGTCGGCACGTCCAGTGAGTGAAGGGCGTCCAGCGCTTCCACGACCCGCGCGCCGATCATGTGCTCGATCCGGTCGGGTGCCCCGAGCCGGCGCATCACCTCGCGGACCGCGTCCAGGCCCTCCGCACCCAGATCACGCTTGCCGAGCAACGCGCCGAGCCGCTCCCGGTCGTCGTCACGGGCGAGTCGCCAGGTCTCCGCGAGCAGCGCGGTGGGCCGGTGGCCGCGCACGTCGTCGGCGTTGGCCTTGCCGGTGTGCTCCGGTTCCCCGAACAGGCCGAGCAGGTCGTCGCGGAGCTGGAACGCCTCGCCCAGCGGCAGCCCGTACGCGGAGTACCCCGCCCGCAGCCGCTCGCCGGCCCCGGCCAAGGCGCCGCCGATCAGCAGCGGCTGCTCGACGGTGTACTTGGCGGTCTTGTAGCGGATCACCTTCAGCGAGGCCGTCGTGTCCGGACCGGTGCCGGTGCGCAGGATCTCCAGGCACTCGCCCGCGATCAGCTCCCGGGCCAGCAGCGACCACAGGGGGCGGCCCCGGGCCAGATAGGCGGCGGGCAGACCGCAGGTCGCGAACAGCTGCCCGGCCAGCGACATCAGCAGATCGCCCACGAGCATCGCCAGCGACCGCGCCGTGCCGTCGGCACACGGGTGAGCCGGTACGGCGGCACGCAGGGCGACATGTGCCGTGGGGCGCCCGTGCCGCAGCGGGCTGTCGTCGATGAGGTCGTCGTGCACGACGGCGGCGGCGTGCACCAGCTCCATGGAGGCCGCCGCCCGCACCAGCGCGTCGCTGTCCGGCTGCCCCACCGCACGCCAGCCCCAGTAGCAGAACGCCGCCCGCAGTCGTTTGCCGTCCGCGACCGCCGCCTCCAGCTGTTCGGCCACCGGGCCCAGGAGCGGATCGATCGCCGCGAACAGGTCGGCCTCCTGGGCGACGAACCGGCGCAGTACCTCGTCGACGCGGGCCTTGAAGGCGGTCGGATCCCACCGGTCAGCCATGGCCGGCGGTCCGCCGGGCGAGGGCGTGCCGGGCGAGGGTCTCCAGATGGGCCGGGGGCACGGTCGCGTACCGGTCCAGGACCAGACGTCCGCGCGCGGTGAGGTCGTGCTCGGCCTCCGCGACCAGTGCGCCGGCGTCCGAGCGGCGCAGCAGCCCCCGCACCGTGCCGACGGCGGTGCCCAGCGTGCTCACCGCCAGCTCGGCCAGCCCCGCCGCCAGCAGTACGGCCTGCTCGTCCAGGCCGCGTCGTCCCGTCTCACGTGTCATGCGCTCTCCCACCCACGGCACACAGGGGCGCCGCCTGCCGGCCGCCTCTTCGAGGATCGCGGCACGGCGGGAGCGGTCATGCGGAAACTCACGATCGGGTGAACGCCTTGCCGGGTGGTGTGGATCGCCGTGCCGCGGTTCCGCTTCCGGCTGCCGCCCCCGGCGCGCCGCACGCTCCCATCCGCGTGCCGCGTACGCCCGGTTCCCCGGCGTCGCCCGTCCCCGCCCCGCGCGCCCCTCCCCGGGTCTCGCGCGCCCGTCACTGCCCGACGCACCGCCCGGAGTCCGTGGGTGAGCGGTGGGTGAGCACCCTGCGGGGAAGTGGCGGGAGTACCGCGTGGTGCGCTTGACACGAAAATCGAACATCCATTCTTATGGAGGCTCCGGCGAGGTTCCCGACAGGGACTCCAGTGGCGGTTCGACACGGTTTGGGCGGATAGGTCCCCGAGTTGTCCACAGGCCGGACGGGCGTCGGGGCGCATTGTCAGTGGCAGGCGTTAGCGTCTTTGACGTGAAGCGATCGACTCAAGCAAACCGGGTGGAACCCATGGCAGGTACCGACCGCGAGAAGGCTCTCGAAGCCGCACTCGCACAGATTGAACGGCAGTTCGGCAAGGGCGCGGTCATGCGCATGGGCGACCGGACGAAGGAGCCCATCGAGGTCATCTCGACCGGGTCGACCGCGCTCGACGTCGCCCTCGGTGTCGGCGGCCTGCCGCGCGGCCGGGTCGTGGAGATCTACGGACCGGAGTCCTCCGGTAAGACGACCCTGACCCTGCACGCCGTGGCCAACGCGCAGAAGGCCGGCGGCCAGGTCGCGTTCGTGGACGCGGAGCACGCCCTCGACCCCGAGTACGCGCAAAAGCTCGGCGTCGACATCGACAACCTGATCCTCTCCCAGCCCGACAACGGCGAGCAGGCCCTGGAGATCGTGGACATGCTGGTCCGCTCCGGCGCCCTCGACCTCATCGTCATCGACTCCGTCGCCGCGCTCGTCCCGCGCGCGGAGATCGAGGGCGAGATGGGAGACAGCCACGTCGGCCTCCAGGCCCGGCTGATGAGCCAGGCGCTGCGGAAGATCACCAGCGCGCTCAACCAGTCCAAGACCACCGCGATCTTCATCAACCAGCTCCGCGAGAAGATCGGCGTGATGTTCGGCTCCCCGGAGACCACGACCGGTGGCCGGGCGCTGAAGTTCTACGCCTCGGTGCGACTCGACATCCGCCGCATCGAGACCCTGAAGGACGGCACGGACGCGGTCGGCAACCGCACCCGCGTCAAGGTCGTCAAGAACAAGGTCGCGCCGCCCTTCAAGCAGGCCGAGTTCGACATCCTCTACGGCCAGGGCATCAGCCGCGAGGGCGGTCTGATCGACATGGGCGTGGAGAACGGCTTCGTCCGCAAGGCCGGCGCCTGGTACACGTACGAGGGCGACCAGCTCGGCCAGGGCAAGGAGAACGCGCGCAACTTCCTCAAGGACAACCCCGACCTGGCCAACGAGATCGAGAAGAAGATCAAGGAGAAGCTGGGCGTCGGCGTCCGCCCGCAGGAGCCCGCCGCCGAGCCCGGCACGGACGCGGCGGTCACCACCGCGGCCCCGGCCGACGCCGCGAAGACGGTGCCCGCCCCGGCCGCCGCCAAGGTCACCAAGCCCAAGGCCGCCACCGCCAAGAGCTGACACCGTGACACGACGAACCGACTGGGCCGACCACGAGTACACGTCCCCCGGTGCCCCCCGGGGGAGGGGCACCGGGGACGGTTCCGGGGCCTACGGCACGGGCGGCGACGGATACGGGGGCGACAGCGAGGGACACCCGGTGGCAGGTCGGCGCCGGGACGGGGGCGCGACACGGGGGAGCGATGGCTCATACGGGCGTGACGGCTCGTACGAGGACGACGGCCCGCCCGACTCGTACAGCACGTACGAGAACGGCACGCACGAAGGCCCGGACGGGCCCCGCGGACACGGATCACCCGGCCGTGGCTCGCGGCGGCCCGGGACGCGCCGCCGGCGTGGCTCCGGGGGGCCGTCAGGTGAGGACGGGGGTTCCTCCTCCTTGTCGAGGGCCGAGCAGGGGGAGTCTCCGGCGGACCCGGCTGAGCGGGCGCGGGCGATCTGTCTGCGCCTGCTCACCGGGACCCCGCGCACCCGGAAACAGCTCGCGGACGCCCTGCGCAAGCGGGAGATCCCGGACGATGTCGCCGAGGAGGTGCTGTCGCGGTTCGAGGAGGTCGGGCTGATCAACGACGGCGCGTTCGCGGACGCGTGGGTGGAGTCCCGGCACCACGGCCGGGGGCTGGCCCGCCGCGCGCTCGCCCGGGAACTGCGGACCAAGGGCGTCGAATCGACCCTCATCGACGAGGCCGTCGCCCAGCTCGACTCCGAGCAGGAGGAGGAGACGGCCCGCGAACTCGTCGCCCGGAAGCTCCGCTCCACCCGGGGCCTCGACCGGGACAAACGCCTTCGCCGCCTCGCCGGCATGCTCGCCCGCAAGGGATACCCCGAGGGCATGGCCCTCAGGGTCGTCCGGCGAGCCCTGGAGGAAGAGGGCGAGGACACGGACTTCCTCGAGGGCGGGGACTTCTGACGGGCGGACAGGTCTGACGGGCAGACGGGCCTGACGAGCAGGCAGGTCTGACCGGCGGCCAGGTCTGAGGACTCCGGCCTGTACGCGGGGTGGGGTTATCCCCATCCCAAGACACCGGACCACCGCAGTGCCCGGGGACCCGTACGTGAACAACCGTGTACGCCATGATGCTGCGTTACGCCCTCAGGACCGTCCGCGCCCGCAAGGCCGGGTTTCTCGGCGCCTTCCTCGCCCTGCTGTGTGCGGCGGCGCTGATCTCCGCGTGCGGCACTCTCCTCGACACCGGTCTGGCCGGCACGATCCGGACCGAACGTTATGCGGCGACGCCTGTCGTGGTCTCCGGCGACCAGTACGTCCACCGCACCACCGTCAAACACAAGAAGGGCAAGACCAAGGTCAAGCACAAGGCGAAACCCATCGCCGAACGCGCCTGGCTGTCGGCGGACCTGGCGGCAGGGCTCGCCCAGGCACCCGGCGTCTCCCGTGTCGTGCCCGAACTGACCTTCCTCGCCGAGCCGTCGACCCCGGCTGGCACCGGTGGCCGTACCGCCTACGGGCACGCCTGGGAGTCCGCCGCACTCACCCCGTACCGGCTGGTCGCCGGCACCGCGCCCAGGGCCGCCACCGACCTGGTCGTCGACCGCGACTTCGCCGCACGCGCCCGGCTGCGCCCCGGTGACCCTCTCACCGTGCAGTCGACGCAGGCCCCGCGCGTCTACCGGATCACCGGAATCGCCGCCCCCGCCACCGAAGTACGCCATCAGACGTCCCTCTTCTTCTCCACCGCCGAGGCCCAACGGCTGGCCGCACACCCCGGGCAGGTCACCGCGTTCGGCGTACTGCCCGCCCCCGGCACCGACGCCGAGCAGTTGAAGCGGACGGTGACGCGGGCACTGCACGGCACCACCGCCCAGGTCTCCACCGGGAATGACCGTGGCCCCGTCGAGTTCCTGGACGCGGCCGCCGCCAGGGTCCGGCTGGTCAGCATGGGCGGCGCCATGGGCGGCACCGCGCTGCTCGTGGCGATCCTGGTGGTGGTCGGCACCTTCGGGCTCACCGTCCAGCAGCGCCACCGCGAGCTCGCCCTGCTGCGGGCCATCGCGGCCACCCCCGGCCAGATCCGCCGGCTGCTCGGCCGCGAGGCACTGATCGTCGGCGCGGCCGCCGGCACCGTCGGCGCACTCCTCGGGCTTCCGCTCGGCGCCTGGCTGCACACCAGGTTCGTCGCCCTGGGCGCCGTACCGGCCACCCTTCAGCACACCACCGGCGTCTTCCCGCCGCTAGCCGCGCTCGCCGCGACCCTGACCGGCGCCTGGGCCGCCGCCCGTATCGCCTCCCGGCGCATCACCCGGATCCGGCCGACCGAGGCGCTGGCCGAGTCCCGGATCGAACCCGCCCGGCCCGCCCGGGGGCGGATCGCCGCCGGTCTGCTGCTGCTCGCCGGCGGAGTCGTGCTCGTCGTCCTGCTCACCTCCCTGCGCACCGAACCCGCATCGACTCCCGTCACCTTCCTCGCCGTCGTGGTCCTCTCCACCTCCGTCGCCCTGCTCGGCCCGCTGCTGGTCAAAGCGGCCGCGCTGCTGCTCGCCGGACCGCTGCGCCTCACCGGTCACGGCGGCCGGCTCGCCACCGCCAACCTGCGCGGCAACGCCGCCCGAATGGCCTCCGTCGTCACCCCTCTCACCCTGCTCATCGGCATGACCTGCACCGTGCTGTTCGTCCAGTCCACCCTCGGCGACGCCGCCCGCGCCCAGGCCCGCGCAGGGGTCACCGCCGACTGGGTCGTCGCCGCCCGGGGACCGGGCGTCCCGGCCGAAGCCGCACAGCGGTTGCGTACCCACCACGACGCCGTCACCGAAGTGGTCCGCACGACCGTCCGCGTCGGACTCGACAAGTACCCGGCTCAGGGCGTCACCCCCGAGGGCCTCACCCGCACCTGGGACCCCGAGGTCACCGCAGGCTCCCTCGGCCGCCTCACCGACCGCACCGTCGCCGTCAGCGAACTGGCCGCCGACCAGCACCACCTGACGCCCGGCAGCACTCTGAGACTCACCCTCGGCGACGGCACGCCCGCCACGCTCACCGTCGCCGCCGTCTACGCCCGGGGTCTGGGCTTCGGCGATCTCACCTTCGCCCACGACCTCGTCTCGCACCACGTGGACAACCCACTCGCCTCCTCCGTCCTCGTCAGCACGGCCCGTACACAGACACAACTCGCGACTACGCTCCGTGAGTTCCCGGGTGTGCGGATTCTTTCGCCGACCGCCGCCGACTCTCTCCAGGCCGACCGGCAACAGGACAACGCCGAGGTCAACTACCTGGCCATGGGGCTGGTCCTGGCCTTCACCGCCATCGCCGTCGTCAACACGCTCGCCATGTCGGTCGCCGCACGTGTCCGGGAGTTCGCGCTGCTCAGGCTGGCCGGGGCAACCCGCCGTCAGGTGCTCCGGATGCTGCGGACCGAGGTGCTGTCGGTGCTGGTACTGGCCACAGCCCTCGGCAGCGGCATCGCGCTCGCGGTACTGACCGCGTTCAGCGTGGGCATGACGGGCCGGGCCGCACCGACGGTCACGCCGTTGCTGTACGTGACCGTCCTCGCGACCGCCGCGCTGCTCGCGCTGGTGGCCGCCGCCCTTCCCGGCCGGGTGGCGCTGCGGGTGCCGGCGGTGACGGTGGCGACGGCGAAGGACTAGAGGGCCGAAGGACTAGAGGTCGCCGTCGTTGTCAGGGCTGACCGGCAGTCCCGCTGACTTCCAGGCCTGGAAGCCGCCGACCAGGTCTGTCGCGCGGTGCAGGCCCAGCTGGTGCAGGGAGGCGGCGGCCAGGCTGGAGGCGTAGCCCTCGTTGCAGATCACGACTATCCGGAGGTCGTGGCCGGTGGCCTCGGGGGTCTTGTGGCTGCCCTGGGGGTCCAGGCGCCACTCCAGCTCGTTGCGTTCTATGACGAGGGCGCCCGGGATCACCCCGTCCCGCTCGCGCAGCGCCGCGTACCGGATGTCGACCAGCAGGGCGTCTCCGGCCTGCGCCGCCTCGTACGCCTCGTGCGCCGCCACGCGCTGGTAGTCGGCCCGCACCCGCTCCAGCAACTCGTCGATGCCCACGGGGTGCTGTCCGGCGCCGCTCACTGCCAGTCCTCCGGGCGCTCGACCTGCTCCAGGCGCAGCACCGGTCCGCTGCGGCTGTAGCGACGGATCCGCGGCAGCGGCGGGTAGTAGGCGTGGACGGAGATCGCGTGGTGCTCGGTGGACTCGTTGAGCACCTCGTGGACGTGGTCACGGCCGAAGGAGCGGCCCTTTCCGGCGGGCAGCCGACGCTCGCGGTCGACGTCCTCGGAGAGCTCCAGGGTCTTCCAGCCGTCGGTGGGCAGCCGGGTGGCGAGCGAGTACTCCTTCAGCTCACCGGTGGCGGTGAGGAAGGCGCCGACCGACTCGGCGTGGTCGTGCCAGCCGGTGCCGGAGCCGGGCGGCCAGCCGATCAGCCAGGCCTCGCTGCCGCCGGGGCCGTCGAGCCGTACCCAGGTGCGGCCCTGCGGGTCGAGCGGGAGCGAGGAGATCAGCTCGGTGTCGGCGGCCGTACGCCGGACGAAGTCGAGGAGGTCCGCCTGGGTGGGCGCGACGCCGGACGCGGAGGCGGACGGGGAAACGGGGGAGGACGGGGTGGAGAGAGAGGCAGACACGTGCACCGTTCCTGATGAAGATTCGCCGAAGGGGGCGCGGACGGCGCCCCGGAGAAGGAAGGAGAAAAAGCGAATTCAGCAGGACGGAAGACACACGCAGCCCGCATAGCGGACCAGGTCAACATGGACCTTCCGCCACAGGCGCACAGTGGTGTCGTTCACGTTGCGGAGTAGACCATGCCGGTGCGGGCGGGTCAACTCACTGTCACTATGTGGACCGCGCGCTCACCGCGCGCCGGATCCGGCCTGTGCCGCCGCCTCCGCCTCCGTGGTCTCGGGGTTCTTGCCGCCCAGCGTCGCCTCGGCGGCCGCGTACAGATCGGCCGGGCGGACCCCGTTGAGGGCGGTGACCAGATGGCCGTCGGGGCGCACGAGAAGCACCGAATGCGCTGGTGCGCCCGGGTAGGCCTCGGCGACCAGCAGCTCGGCGGGGTGCGGCAGCGCGGTCACGGCCGCGGCCAGCCGGGGCATGATCCCGGCGGAGACCCAGTGCTTGCGGTCCCACACCCCCGTACCGGGCGCGATGAGGACGACGAGCAGCGCGCCGCGGCCGAGCCGTGAGCGCAGCTGTACGAAGGTGCCGTCCTCCGCGGTGACCCGGACGTCGGTGACCGGCGCCCCGGGCGGGGTGTCGACCGGGATCTCGTGCTCCAGGTGCCTTGGCGCGAGCGGTGAGTCGGCGTACGCCCCTGGCGCACCGAGCGGGCCGTGCCCCAGGTGACCGTCGGTGAGGAGCGCGTCGTGCCCCCGGGCCGTGCCGGGCACGATCCCGCGCAGCCCGCCACCGCCGCGCAGCACCGGCAGCACCTGGTCGGCGGCGCGCAGCCGGGCGGCGACCACCGCCCGCCGCTCGGTCTGGTAGCTGTCAAGCAGCGCCTCGTGCGGACCGTGGTGCCAGGCAGGGGCCAGCTTCCAGGCGAGATTGTCCACGTCCCGCAGGCCCTCCTCCAGCCCGTGCGTGCCGAACGCGCCGAGGAGGTGCGCCGCGTCCCCGGCGACGAACACCCGGCCCACCCGCCACCGCCGGGCGAGACGGTGGTGGACGGTGTGCACACCGGTGTCGAGCAGGTCGTACGGCGTTGTGGTGCCGTCCGTCCAGGCCGCCAGGGTCTCGCGGATCCGGTTCACCAGGAGCTCGGGGGTGACCAGGTCCTTGCCGGGCGGCAGCAGCCAGTCCAGGCGCCAGGCGCCGTCCGGGAGGGGGCGGGCGGTCACCTCCCCGGCCGAGGGCCCGGACATCCGCCACGGCGGGGTCCGATGGAGCAACGCCTGACCGGGCCACGGAAGTTCCGTGCGCAGCGCGGCGACCGCGTGCCGCTCCACCGCCGTACGGCCCGGGAAGCGGATGTCCAGGAGCTTGCGCACGGTCGAGCGGGGGCCGTCGCAGCCCACCAGGTAACTGCCGCGCCACCAGGTGCCCTTGGGGCCACGGGTGTGCGCGGTGACACCGGAGCGCTCCTGCTCCACGGCGTCCAGCCGGCTCTCCGTGGCGACCCTGACCAGCGGCTGGTCGGCGATCGCGGCGCGCAGGGCGTTGGTGAGCGTGTGCTGGGCGATGTGCAGCGGGGACGGTTCACCGGCCTCGTCGAAGACGACCTCGCGCATCACCTGCTTGCGGCGCATCGAGCGCCATCCGGTCCAGCGGGTGCCCAGCTCGTCCAGCGGGGCGCCGGACAGCCGCGTCAGCAGGGCGGCGGTGTCCTCGCGCAGCACCACCGTGCGCGCCGGGCGCGGTTCGTCCTTGCCCGGCCCCTCGTCCAGGACGACGGACGGCACCTCCTGACGGGCCAGCGCCAGCGCGAGCGTCAGCCCGACGGGCCCCGCTCCGACAATGATCACCGGGTCCACGGCGCGGCGCCCCCTGCCCGTACGCAAGTCCCGACGGACACGGATGAACAGGTTGGTTGAGCAGGGTGCACGATCACAGAACGTATGCAACAGACTGGGCGCCACCCGGTCAAGCGGCGCACCCGGGGACACGTCAGCATGGCGGGCGCGCGGGCCGGCCGACGGCCCGGAAAACGGCGGAGGCAGCGATCGTACGACCGCTGCCTCCGTGGGCGTCGCCCGGGTTGACTCCGTGTCAGGCGGAAGCTCCCGTGGCGAACCCGCCGCCGACCTCGGCCACGTTCAGGTCGTTGACCTCCTCGGCCCCCAGGACCGCGCCGGTGCCGCGCTTGCTGCGCCGCAGCCGGCGCTCCAGCCAGGAGGCGAACGTGGTGAGGACCAGGTTCAACAGGATGAAGATGATCGCCACGACGATGAAGCTGGGGATGACGTTGGCGTAGTTGGCGGCCAGCGTGCCGCGGGCGTTGAGCAGATCGGTGAACTGGAGCATCACACCGCCCAGCGCGGTGTCCTTCACGATCACCACCAGCTGGCTGACGATGGCCGGCAGCATCACGGTGACCGCCTGCGGCAGCAGGATGCCGGTCATGGTCTGTCCCTTGCGCAGACCGACCGCGTACGCCGCCTCCGTCTGCCCCTTCGGCAGGGCCAGGACACCGGCCCTCACGACCTCGGCGAGCACCGAGGCGTTGTAGAGCACCAGGCCGGTGACGACCGCGTACAGCGGCCGTTCGTCGCTGCCGACGTCGGTGGAGCGGACGTAGAACTCCATGGCGAACAGCATCAGCAGCAGGACCGGGATGGCGCGGAAGAACTCCACGACGGCCCCGGCCGGGACACGTATCCACGCGTGGTCGGACATCCGGGCTATGCCGAAGACCGCGCCCAGCGGAAGGGCGATGACCATGGCGAGGGCCGCGGCCTTGAGGGTGTTGCCGAGGCCCGGCAGCAGATACGTGGTCCACGCCTCTGAGGTGGTGAACGGCTGCCACAGGGCCCACTTCAGCTGGCCCTTGTCGTCCATCTTCTGCCACACCCACCACAGCAGGAGGGCGAGCAGCAGGACGAAGACGACGGAGAGGAGGACGTTGCGCCGTTTGGCGCGGGGCCCGGGGGCGTCGTACAGAACCGAGCTCATCGCTTCACCGCCAGGCGCTTGGCGAGCCAGCCGAGGAACAGGCCGGTCGGGAGGGTCAGGACCACGAAGCCGAAGGCGAAGACCGCGCCGATGGCCACCGTCTGGGCCTCGTTCTCGATCATCGTCTTCATCAGGGCGGCGGCCTCGGCCACGCTGATCGCCGCCGCCACGGTGGTGTTCTTGGTCAGGGCGATCAGGACGTTGGCCAGCGGGCCGATCACCGCGCGGAAGGCCTGCGGCAGCACGATCAGCCGCAGCGTCTGCGAGAAGTTCAGCCCGATCGCGCGGGCCGCCTCGGCCTGTCCGACGGGCACCGTGTTGATGCCGGAGCGGATCGCCTCGCAGACGAAGGCCGCGGTGTAGGCGATGAGACCGAGTACGGCCAGCCGGAAGCCCTGGACCGCGAAGTCGTCGGCGCCCAGGGTGACGCCGAAGATGTCGGCGAGACCGAGCGAGGTGAAGATGATGATGACCGTCAGGGGGATGTTCCGGACGATGTTGACGTAGGCCGTGCCGAACCCCCGCATCAGCGGGACCGGGCTGACCCGCATCGCGACCAGCAGGGTGCCCCAGACCAGGGAGCCCACGGCGGAGAAGACGGCCAGTTTCACCGTCGTCCAGAACGCCCCTAGGACGTCGTAGCCTTGAAGAAAGTCGAACACGATTTCCCGCGCTTCCGGGTGTGTGGCGTAGGTGGAGGGCATGGCGCGCCGCCGCCAGGGGAAGCGGCGGCGGCGGCGCGCCCGAGGAACCGTGCGACCTGCCGGATCCCTGCGTCGGCCGGGATCCGCGGGGCGCGCGGAACCGCGCCTTACTTGACGATCACGCCGATCTTCGGGGCGGGCTCGTTCTTGTACTCGGCCGGGCCGAAGTTGGCGTCGACCGCCTTCTTCCAGGAGCCGTCGCTGACCATCTTCTCGAGCGCCTTGTTGATCTTGTCGAGGGTGGCGGAGTCGCCCTTCTTGACGCCGACGCCGTAGTTCTCGTTGCTCAGCTTCAGACCCGCGAGCTTGAACTGACCCTTGTACTTGTCCTGCGCGGCGAAGCCCGCGAGGATCGAGTCGTCCGTGGTCACGGCGTCGACGGACCCGCTCTGGAGGCCGGCGATGCACTCCGAGTAGGTGCTGACCTCCTTGAGGTTGGCCTTCGGGGCGATCGTGTCGTGGAGGTTCTGCGCCGAGGTCGAACCGGTCACGGAACACAGCTTCTTGCCGTTGAGGTCCGTGCCCTTGGCGATCGTCGAGTCCTTCTTGACCAGCAGGTCCTGGTGGGCCAGCAGGTACGGGCCGGCGAAGTCCACCTTCTGCTTGCGCTCGTCGGTGATCGAGTAGGTGGCCGCGATGAACTTCACGTCACCACGTGCCAGGGCGTTCTCGCGGTCGGCGCTCTTGGTCTGCACGAACTCGATCTGGTTCGGCTTGTAACCGAGCTGTCCGGCGACGTACGTGGCCACGTCCACGTCGAAGCCCGAGAAGGAGCCGTCCGGCTCCTGGAGGCCGAGGCCGGGCTGGTCGTACTTGATGCCGACCTTGATCTTGCCGCCGCCCGACGAGCTGTCGTCGCCCTTGTCGCTGCCGCCGCACGCCGTGGCGGACAGGGCGAGCGCGAGCACGGCGGCCGAGGCGGCGGTGACCTTGCGGAGCTGCATGATGAACATCCCTCGTTTTGGTGAAGACGTCTGGGAAAGGAAGCGGGTCCCGCCGCGCCTCAGTGGTGCAGGATCTTCGACAGGAAGTCCTTGGCCCGGTCGCTGCGCGGGTTGCTGAAGAACTGGTCGGGCGTGGCCTCTTCGACGATCCGGCCGTCCGCCATGAAGACAACCCGGTTCGCGGCCGACCGCGCGAAGCCCATCTCGTGGGTGACGACGATCATGGTCATGCCGTCCCGGGCCAGCTGCTGCATGACCTCCAGGACCTCGTTGATCATCTCGGGGTCGAGGGCCGACGTCGGCTCGTCGAAGAGCATGACCTTCGGGTCCATCGCCAGCGCCCGCGCGATCGCCACGCGCTGCTGCTGGCCGCCCGAGAGCTGCGCGGGGTACTTGTCGGCCTGGGTGCCCACCCCCACCCGGTCGAGCAGGGCACGGGCCTTCTCCTCGGCCTGTTTCTTGTCCGTCCTGCGGACCTTCACCTGACCCAGCATCACGTTCTCGAGCACCGTCTTGTGCGCGAAGAGATTGAAGGACTGGAAGACCATGCCGACGTCGGCGCGCAGCCGGGCCAGCTCCTTGCCCTCCTGGGGCAGCGGCTTGCCGTCGATCGTGATCGTTCCGGAGTCGATGGTCTCCAGACGGTTGACGGTGCGGCACAGAGTCGACTTACCGGACCCGGAGGGCCCGATCACCACGACGACCTCGCCGCGGGCGATCGTCAGGTCGATATCCTGGAGCACGTGCAACGCGCCGAAGTGCTTGTTGACGCTCTTCAGGACGACCAGTTCGCCGGTCGCGGCCACATCTTCCTTGGCCACCGATACTTCGGTCATCGCTATCGGGCTCCGTCCTCCTCGGTTGCGGAGGAATGTAGTTACCGCGCATGACCAGCGTCATTACATCTGAGGGAGATCTGAGCATCACGATCCGATAGCATTCGGGCACATGTCGTAGCAGCCGTGACCTCTGTGCGTATCGGCCGGGTAACGGAACCTGCGCGCCGCCGGAACGGGCTTGACGCCATCGTCGTCCATCAGCGTGACTGCCATCGTGCACGCGCGCGTGCGCGCGTTTTCTACAAGGCACAGGTTCTCCGCAGGCAAGCCGAGAACGAACCAGGACGAAACGAACGTTGAACCGGAGGGGGCCGGGATGAGACTGCTGCTCGTGGAGGACGACAACCACGTCGCCGCCGCACTCTCCGCGGTCCTGGCCCGGCACGGCTTCTCCGTCACCCACGCCCGCAGCGGCGAGGAGGCCCTCCAGGCGCTCGTCCCCGAGGGCGCCGGCTACGACGTCGTCCTGCTCGACCTCGGACTGCCCGACCAGGACGGCTACGAGGTCTGCGGCAAGATCCGCAAGCGCACCAGCACCCCGGTCATCATGGTCACCGCCCGCGCCGACGTCCGCTCCCGCATCCACGGCCTCAACCTGGGCGCGGACGACTACGTGGTGAAGCCGTACGACACCGGGGAGCTGCTCGCCCGGATTCACGCCGTCAGCCGGCGTACCCACCACGAGGACGGTCCGGCCGACGGCGACGACACGCTCAGGCTCGGCTCCGTCCACATAGAACTGCCCACCCGCCAGGTCAGCGTGGACGGCAAGGTCGTCCAGCTCACCCGCAAGGAGTTCGACCTGCTGGCGCTGCTCGCTCAGCGGCCCGGCGTGGTCTTCCGCCGGGAACAGATCATCAGCGAGGTCTGGCGCACCAGCTGGGAGGGGACCGGCCGCACCCTGGAGGTGCATGTCGCCTCCCTGCGCGCGAAGCTGCGCATGCCCGCGCTCATCGAGACCGTACGCGGCGTGGGCTACCGGCTCGTCGCCCCGGCCGCGTAGCGGGGACGGGTGCGCACACGTCTGCTTCCGCTGCTCATCGTCCTGCTGGCGGCCGTCCTGCTCGCGCTCGGCATCCCCCTCGCGGTCAGCGTGGCCGCCGCCCAGCAGCAGAAGGTCGTCGTGGACCGGATCGACGACACCGCGCGGTTCGCGGCCCTCGCCCAGTTCGTCACCGGCACACCCACCAGCGCGCGTCCCATGCGCACGGACGACCGGCAGGAGACCCTCCACCGCGAACTCATCAGCTACTACGAGGTGTACGGCATTCGCGCGGGCGTCTTCTACCGCAACGCGTCCTCCATGGCCAACGCGCCCGACGACTGGGTGCTGCCGCAGACGGGCGAGGTACGCGACGCCTACGCCGAGGCGCTGCTCAGCCGGCGCAGCCATGACCCGCGGCAGGTGTGGCCCTGGCAGCGCACCCGGCTCGTGGTGGCCTCGCCGGTGATCCGCGACGGTGACGTCGTCGCCGTGGTGGTCACCGACTCGCCCACCGGGCCGATGCGTTCACGGACCCTGCGCGGCTGGCTGTTCATCGGTGCCGGCGAGTTCGCCGCGATGCTGCTCGCCGTCGGCGCGGCGCTACGGCTGACCGGGTGGGTGCTGCGGCCCGTACGGGTACTCGACGCCACCACCCACGAGATCGCCAGCGGCCGGCTCAAGTCCCGGGTCGCGGCGGCCGGCGGTCCGCCGGAACTCAGACGGCTGGCCCGGGCGTTCAACGAGATGGCGGACAACGTCGAGGACGTGCTGGAACAGCAGCGTGCGTTCGTCGCCGACGCCTCCCACCAGCTGCGCAACCCGCTGGCCGCACTGCTGCTGCGCATCGAACTGCTCGCCCTCGAACTCCCCGAGGGCAACGAGGAGATCGCCTCGGTCCGCACCGAGGGCAAGCGGCTCGCCCAGGTGCTGGACGACCTGCTCGACCTGGCGCTGGCCGAACACGCCGAGGCGGACCTGATGCTGACGGACATCGGGCGGCTGGCGGCGGAGCGGGTCGCGGCGTGGGCACCGGCCGCGGCGGCGAAGGGGGTCCGGCTGAGCGGGGAGTGCCCGGCGACCACCGGATGGGCCGACCCGATCACGCTGTCCAGCGCGCTGGACGCGGTGATCGACAACGCGGTGAAGTTCACACCGAAGGGGGGTTCGGTGGAGGTGGACGTCGCGGCCGACGGTGGCGTGTCGAAGGTCGTGGTGACCGACACGGGGCCGGGGCTGACCGCTGAGGAACTCGCGCGCGTGGGGGACCGGTTCTGGCGGAGCGGTCGGCATCAGAACGTGCAGGGGTCGGGGCTGGGGCTGTCGATCACGCGGGCGCTGCTGGCGGCGGGGGGCGGCTCGTTGTCGTACGAGCACCGTGAGCCGCGGGGGCTGCGGGTGACCGTTTCGGTGCCGCGGAGCGGGTGAGGAGCGCGGTGGGCGTGGGTGCGGGTGCGGGGCGGTCGGGGTTGATCAAGGGGGCTTCAAGGCTTCACCGAGCGGTAGTACCGTCGTGCGCCCTCCTGCAGGGGTAGCGGGTCCGTGTAGATCGCCGTGCGGAGGTCCACCAGCTGGGCCGAGTGGACGTGGGCGCCGATGTCGTCCCGGCTCTTGATGACCGTGCGGGTCACCCACTCGGTGAGACGCGGGTCCATGTCCTTGCGGGTCATGAGGAGGTTGGAGACCGCGATCGTCGCCACCGGCGTGCCCTGCTGCACCGACGGATACGCCGACTCGGGCATGTTGGTCGCCCGGTAGTAGAGCGCGGCCTCGCTCTCGGAGTGCAGCTTGGAGACGAGGCCGCCGTCTATCGGGACGAACGTGAAGCTGTACTTCCGCGCGAGGTCCCGCAGCCCCTTGGTCGGCAGTCCGCCCGACCAGAAGAACGCGTCGATCTTGCCCTTCCGCAGCCGTTCCGGACCGGTGTCGATGCCGTCGGCCACCGGGGTGATGTCCTTCCCGGGGTCGATCCCGGCGGCCCTGAGCACCCGGTTGGCGATCAGCCGGACACCCGAGTTGGGCAGTCCTATCGCCACCCGCTTGTGCCGCAGCTGCGCGACGCTGGTGATGCCCGAGTCACGCCCCACCACGAGCTGGACGTAGTCGTCGTAGAGCCGCGCCACCCCGCGCATCCGGTCGGCGCCCCGGCCGCCGTTCAGTTCGTACGTCTCCACCGCGTCGGCCGCCGCGATGGTGAAGTCGGCCTGACCGGTCGCCACCCGCCGGACGTTCTCGTACGACCCCGCGCTCTGGACCAGCTTCACCTTCAGCCCCGGCATGTCCCGGCCCAGCTCGGTGCGCAGCCGTACGCCGTACTCCTGGTAGACCCCGCTCAGCGTCCCCGTGCTGAAGGTGATCGTCCCGGTCGGCGGGTTCTCGCCCAGCGGCAGCAGCCACCACAGCAGCAGGCCGAACGCGACGACACCCGCGGCCGAGCCCTGGAGAGCGCGGCGCCTGCCGATACGGGGGAACACCTTTGACATGCGCGCGATCCTGCCAGCCGGTCCCGCTCCTGACCAGGGCCGGGGGGCACGGCGGCGGGACCCGGGCTGTCAGTGGCGGCCGCTAGAGTCGTTCGCATGACCAGCTCCTCGACCAGTTCCCCGACCGGCCCCTCGCCCGCCCGCCTCGTCAGAGAGTTCCATCACGCCTTCGGTCTGGACGCCCGCACCACGCCGACGGAGGTGTCCCCCGAGCTGGCCGCGCACCGCGGGGAGCTGCTCGCCGAGGAGGCCGCGGAGGTCGCCGAGGTGGCCGTCGCCGGGCCCCTGGACCGGCTCGCGCACGAACTGGCGGACGTGGTCTACGTGGCGTACGGCACCGCGCTGGTGCACGGCATCGACCTCGACGCGGTGATCGCCGAGATCCACCGGTCCAACATGAGCAAGCTGGGGCCCGACGGGCAGGTCGCCCGCCGGGCCGACGGCAAGGTGCTGAAGGGCGAGCACTACCGGGCGCCGGACGTCTCGGCCGAGCTGCGCCGGCAGGGCTGGATATCCGGCGGCGAGGCCTGACCGGGGCTCAGAGCGAGCCGCCCGCCAGCTTCCACTCGCGGTGCAGGGCGCCCAGCGGGACGCTCCGCTGCAGCACCGGCGTACCGAAGATCGACAGCTGGAGGCGCAGGGTGCCGGAGAGGTCGACACCGCCGTACAGGCTCCAGGCGCCCCGGGCATCGACACCCGGGGTCGCGGAGTCGGCGGTGACCGTGCCGGAGGCCTCGCCGCGCAGATAGGGGGCCAGGTCGGCGGTGACGCCCACGGCGCCGTAGAGGCCGACCGAGGCTTCGGCGCCCAGCGCGGTCTTGACGCTGCCGGCGGTGGTCACCGAGGTCCGCACCGGCGTGCTCGTCATGTCGGAGCTGCTCACCGGCGTCCAGCCCTGGGCTGTGCCGAAGGTGCCGCCCGCCCTGAAGTCGCCCTTGAGGCTCTGCTCCACATCGACGGTGATCCTGCCGTCGCCGGTGATCTGGAGGTAGCACGTCAGGTCGAGGTTGACCACGACGGGGACCGGGCCGACCTGGAGGACGGGGTCGGCGTGCAGTTTGGCGAAGGGGACGCGCAGCGGGGTGGCGGTGGCCGCCGCGGCCCGGCCCCTGACCGCCCAGCCCGAGTTCCAGTCGCCGGACACGCCGAGGTAGGCGGTGCCGGGCGCGCTGCCGGTGCCCGCGCCGCCGTAGGCGAAGTCGACCTGCGGGGCGACCTGGACGAAGCCGGACACCGAGGCGGAAGCGGAGGCCGGAGCGCCCGCGGCGGTCGGGATCTCGGCGCTGACGTCCAGCCGGAGGCTGCCGAGCGGCACGGTGGCGCCCTCCGGGCCGACGTGCACATCACCCGACTTGGCCCAGGACACCTTGACGTCGGGCAGCAGCTTGTCCACGTCGAAGGCGTCCGGATCGACCGGCACGGTGCCCTTCGCGGTGTCATCGCCCAGCAGGGCGTCGAGCGTGGCGGGCTCGGTCTGCACCTCGGTGCCCTCGTCGGTCTCGCCGATCACCTTGGTGACCTTGGCGAGCAGTCCGTCCGGGGCGCCGGGCGCGGGTGCGCTGGCGATCACGTCACCGACGGCGGCCGGCCCGGTCGCGGCGGACGGCGAGGGCGACGCCGAGGCGCTGGGGGAGACGGTCGGTGACGCCGGACTCCCCTTGGCCCGCTTGGACATGACGGCTCGTCGGGTCTTGCTGTCGTACGAGCTGACGGTGAGCGTGGTGCGGTGCGCCGGGCGGCCCGAACCCGCCGAACCGGCGGCCGCGGTCGCGGGCGCGGCGGGCGCGGCGGCGACGGCGAGTGACCGGCCGTCCGTGCGGGCGGCTGCGGTGGTGTCGTCGGAGACCCGGGCGGTCTCGGCGGCGCGGTCCCCGGTGGAGCTCTGGTGCGGGGGTGCGGAGCAGCCGGCGGAGAGAAGGAGGGCGGTCACGGCGAAGGCGGGCATGAGGGCATGCCCGGGCCTCGTGCGTCTGCGCAAGGTCAGTCCTGGGAGTGGGGGGTGACGAAGAGGCACCGACGGTGGCTACCGGCGGGTAGAACCGGCCGGTAACTCGGTGTGGCCCCGAGCATGCCACGCCCGCGGACACCTGGCCTCCACAATCCGGCCACAGCCCAACGTGACCTGAACCACGGCGACTTCAGGCCGCCGTGGCCGCTTCCCGGGGGGTCAGCCCTGCTGCGCGGCGGCCCGGCGCTGCCGCTTGCCGAGGGGTGCCTGCGAGAGGTCCTCCGCCTTGGACCGGAGGTTCTTGTAGCCGTAGCCGCGCTCGGCGAGCCACGCCCTGGCCGCCTCCTCGGCGCGTTCGGTCGCCGCCAGGATGTCCTCCTCTTCCTCCCCCGCGTCCAGGAAGCGGAAGGTGAAGGCGGCCCGCGCGGCGATGTCGTAACTGAGATGGCCCTCGGGAGTGAAGGCCGCGCGCAACACGTCGTGGTCGGCGGCCCGGGACAGCAGCTCGGCGCGCTGCTCGGCGCCGAGACCGTCGAAGACACCGCGGACGGTGATACGGAAGGTGCGGGTGGTCATGGCGCGACCCTAGGCAGGGCGGGGCGCGCCGTTCCAGCGGATTTACCGCACCTCGCCGGAGACTCCCTGCCCGCCGACCTGGCCGAGCCGCAGGTTCCAGCGGCCGGGGCCGCCCGTCACCTCCGTCGCCGCCAGCGGCGGGACGTCCACGCGCCAGAACGCCGTCTCGGGCGCCCCGAGCGCGTGCAGCACCACGGCCCGAACCACCTCAGGCTCCACCACCGCGATCGTCCGGCCGGTGGTACGGCCCGTCGTCTCCAGCCACTCGGTGACCCGCGCGCAGAACCCCCGGACCGATTCGCCCCCGTGCGGCGCGGCCCCCGGGTCGGACAGCCAGGGGACCAGCGCCTCGGGCTCCGCGGCGCTGACCTCCTCCAGCGACCGGCCCCGCCAGCGGCCCACGTCCAGGCCCGACAGCCCGGGCTCCGCCGAGGCGTCGAGGCCCAGCGCGGTCGCCGTCTCACGACAGCGCACGCTGGGAGAGCTGACCGCCCGGCCGGCGGGCAGGGACAGCGCCACCGCCTCCGGGTTCTCGATGGAGTCACCGTCGTCGAAGCGGGCCCGCCGCAGCGAGGGTGTGATCGCCGGGGCTATGAGAATGACTCGGCAGGTCACGGGGCGGTTCCTCCTGGGGCGTCCATCGGGTGCGGGTGCCGGACGGCCACGACAGTACGCGGTCCGGGGGTACGCGGTCCGGCGCCAGCCTGTGGACGGTCCAGCGCATCGTCGAGTTCACGCGGGCCACGGCGGCCGCCGACGAGAAGGGTGGCGGCGCGGCCCGCGGCGGGGCGATCATCGTGCTCAGCCCGGCCGAACACGCTCACCGACATCGGCCCTCTGGACCTCGCCACGCGCTGGCCACGGCGAGGGGGAGCCTCGTTGTCAGTGCCGGCTGACAGGCTGGGCATCGTGGACACTCAACGTCGGGAACTGGCCGCACGCTTCGTCGAGTTGCACCGGGAGGGCTGCTTCCTGCTCCCCAACGCCTGGGACGCGGGAAGCGCCCGTGTCCTGGAGTCGGCCGGTTTCCCGGCCGTGGCCACCACCAGTGCGGGCGTGGCCTTCTCCCTGGGCCGCCCGGACCACGACTACGTCGACACATCGTCGGACGGCGACCGGGTCGACCGTGCGACCATGGTCCGCCGCATCGGCGAGATCGCCGCCGAGGTGCGGATCCCGGTGAGCGCGGACCTGGAGGACGGGTTCGGCGAGGCGCCCGAAACCGTGGCCGAGACGATCTCGCTGACCCTCGCGACCGGAGCCGCCGGCGGCAACATCGAGGACTTCACCGGCGACCGCTCCCGGCCGCTCTACGAGCCGGAACTGTCGGCGGACCGCATCCGTGCCGCCCGGGAAGCCGTCGACATGGCCGGTGAGCCGTTCGTCCTGGTCGGCCGCACCGACGTGCTGCTCACCGGAGGACCGCTCGACGAGGCCGTCCGGCGGGCCAACGCCTATCTGGCGGCGGGCGCGGACTGCGCGTTCGTGCCGGGTGCGGCCGACGCGGAGACCATCGGCACGCTGGTGCGTGGGATCGACGGCCCGCTGAACGTGGTGATGGGCCTGACCGGCAATGCCCTGTCACTGGCCGACCTGCGCGACCTCGGGGTACGCCGGGTCACGGTGGGCGGCAGCATCGCCCGGGCGATGTACGCGCAGCTGCTCGCCACGGCGAAGGAGCTGGCGGACCGGGGCACCTTCTCCTACGCCGAGCACCAGATCCCGCAGACGGACCTGAACGAACTCTTCCGGAGGATGCCGGGGAGGGGCTGAGCCGTCTTGACGGACGCCCGACGTGGGCCGGGCCGTTTTGGTGGGCGCCGGAGGTGGGCTGGGCCGTTTTGGTGGGCGGGGTCCGGTCGGCGCAGGGCGGTCACGCGGACGCCGGTCCGCACGTCCGCGCCCGCCTCGGTCGGCCCCTGCGCGACCAGGCCCAGGAGGAGCACTCGCCGCCGACGAGTTCCCACTCCAGGACGGCCGGCACCGATAGACCGGCGGCCCGGGCGCGGTCGGCGATGTTCTGCCCGACCGGTCCGGCGACCAGGACGATAAGATCGTAAGTACCGTTTGTGCCGATTTGTTGTGGCGCGCTCATCGCTGCCTCACATGACGATCGGTGCCGGTCCGAGCCGCTGGGTCACCACCCGCGACGCGGTGACTCCCCGTGCCGTGCGGGTCATGTAACCGCTGAACGCGCGGAGATCGCCCTGCGGCCATAGGCCTGACGAAGACCCTTCATAAGCGCAACCTCGGGCTGCCCGGCCACCCTGACCGGCGCAAACGCGGTACGGCCAGGACGGTGACCGCCGGCACGGCAGGCCGGTCCGCGCGCTTATGGAGGCCATCGGATCCGCCGATGGCCGGACCGGAATCCGCGGTGCGTCCGGGTGCTTGAGGACTCCCGTCACCTCATGGACGAGGTGACGGGACGACCGGTTCGCCCCCCACTTTTCACACCTGAGGACCTCTCATGGGAACTGTTGATCTGACCGGACGCGTAGCCCTTCTGACCGGCGCCACCAGCGGTATCGGCGCCGCGACCGCGACCCTGTTCGCCGAACGGGGCGCCCATGTGCTGGTCGCGGGACGGGACGCGGAGCGCGGTGACAAGGTGGTCGCGGCCATCCGGGAGCGTGGCGGCAAAGCCGACTTCCTGGCGGCCGAGCTGAGGGACGCCGACTCGGTGCGGCAGCTGGCCAGGCGGGCCACCGAACTGGGCGGCGGCCGCGTGGACATCCTCGTCAACAACGCCGGAATCTTCCCGTTCGGTGCGACGGCCGAGACGCCGTCCAGCGACGTGGACGCCGTCTACGACCTGAATGTGAAGGCGCCGTTCTACCTGGTGGCCGAGCTGGCACCGGGCATGGCCGAGCGCGGGCAGGGTGCGATCGTCAACGTCAGCACGGTGGTCGCCGAGTTCGGCCTCGCGGGCATGGCGCTGTACGGGTCGAGCAAGGCCGCGGTCAACCTGCTGACCAAGGCCTGGGCTGCCGAATTCGGCCCGCGGGGCGTACGGGTGAACGCCGTGGAGCCCGGCCCGACCCGCACCGAGGGCACGGCCGGCATGGGCGACGACCTGGACGCCCTGGCCGCACTGGCGCCCGCCGGCCGGGCCGGCGAGGCTCGGGAGATCGCCGAGGCGATCGCCTACCTGGCGAGCGACGCGGCGAGCTTCGTACACGGCGCGATCCTGCCGGTCGACGGCGGCCGCACGGCCGTCTGACACCCGAAGGCGCCGGCCCATGCCGGCGGGCGCCCCCGGCTCTGTCGGCTGACGCGCCGACGGGCCGAGCAACGTCGGCTGCGGTTCGGCGGCGCCCCGAAGGGGCGTGGGGCTGTGCCCGTGTGCGGATCCGCCGGGTGGGCGCGACCAGCCACGACGGCCACGACGCCACCGCAGCCGAACGACGGCCCATCGCGGCACCTACGGCGGAGCGCGTTCGGCCGGCCGCGGTTTCAGCGCCGCAGACTCAGTCCCGCACCGCCCGGTTCAGTCCCGCACCGCCCGGTCCAGGGCCGCGACGAAGCGACCCAGGTCGCGGCGGCGGGAGCTGGACGGCCATACCGCCCAGGTGCGCCGCACCAGCGGGTGGCCGATCAGCGGTGACCAGGTCACGTGGTCGGGCAACGGCTGCTGCCAGCCCGGCGGAGCCAGCGCGAAGGCCTGCCCGGAGGCGACCGCGGCCAGCTTCACGTCGCCGATCAGGGCCTGCCCCTCGGGCGCCTTCGGACCGAGGTCGAGGCCGTGCCCGCGCAGGATCGCGGTCAGCTCGTCGTACCAGGCGGGGCTTCCGGCCCGCGGGAACCCGACCCACTGCAGGGAACCGAGCGCGTCGAGCGGGATGCCGTCGGGACCGGCCAGCTCGGCGGCCTGTTCGACGGCGATCAGCACACCGAGCGTCTCCCGTACGAGGAGCAGCGCGTCGAACTCCGGCCCCGACGGCCGTTCCCGGAGGAAGCCGAGGTCGAGTTCGTCGGCGCGCAGCGCGGTCAGCTGCTCCGCCGTGGACAGATGCCGAGCCTGCACCCGCGTCTGCGGATGGGCCTCGGCCAGTTCGGCGAGCGCCGGGTCGAGCAGCCCGGACGGCAGCTCCAGGGGGATCCCGACGCGCAGTGCACCGCCGCCCGGACCGGCGTACCCGGCCATCACCCGCAGTGCCTGATCGTGCCGGGCGAGCACCGCCCGTGCCTCGCCGGCCAGCGCGTTCCCCGCCTAGCTGGTCCGCACCCCGCTGTGCCCGCGCAGCAGCAACCGAACACCCAGCTGCCGCTCCAGCCCGCTGATCGTCTGAGACAGGGCGGGCTGACTCACATGCAGCCGCCGCGCGGCAGCGGACAGGCCGCCCTCCTCCACCACCGCCACGAACGCTCGCAGCTCCCGCAACTCCATGCCGCCCATGCCATCACGCCCGCCGACCGGAGTCACGGCCTTACATGATTCTCACGATCCATATCTTTTATGGCGATAACACTTATCTCCGACTATCTATCCCAAACGGGAAACAGCCCCACTTCCCATGCGTTGGTATCTGTGACGGCGAATAACCGGGAGGACGGTAATCGCCGCCGGTGGAAACCGCCATCGAGGATCGGAGCGCTGTCATGTCGCTGACGTCATCCGAACGGACGTATGCCGCTCGCCCGGGCATCGTGAACGACGAGACCAGGAACCCCGCCGAGCGCGGCGAGCGGACACGGCACGGCGACCGCTCGGGTGCCCTGCGTGCCGCGGTGTTCGGCGTCAACGACGGCTTGGTCTCCAACACGGCCCTGGTGATGGGCTTCGCCGGTTCCGGCGTCTCCGGTACGGCTGTCCTGTTCGCCGGAGTCGCGGGGCTGCTGGCCGGTGCCTTCTCCATGGCGGCCGGCGAATACATCTCCATGCGCAGCCAACGCGAGGCCTACGAGCGGGAGATGGCGGTCGCCGCCGACCGGCTGCGCGCGGCCCCGGGCGCGCAGGAGGCGGAACTCACGCAGGTCTACCGGGACAAGGGGCTGGACGCGGAGGACGCCCGGCATGTCGCGACGACCATCATGCGGGACCCCGACACGGCCCTGAACACCATGGTCCGCGAGGGACTCGGGCTGGACCCGGACGAGTTGGGTTCGCCGTGGTCGGCGGCGTTCTCCAGCCTCGCCTCGTTCGCCGTCGGTGCCCTGGCCGCCGTCCTGCCCTTCCTCTTCCTTTCGGGAACGGCGGCGCTGTTCCTCGCCGTGGTTCTGGCGGGCAGCGCCCTGTTCGCCGTCGGCGGCGCGATCGGCCTGCTCAACGGCCGGTCCCCGCTGCGCTGCGGGGCCCGCCAGCTCTTCGTGGGCGCCCTCGCCGCCGCGGCCGTCTTCGGGATCGGGCACGTGATCGGCGCCAGAGTCGGCTGATCTCTGCCGCCGGTCCCCACCGACTGCCACTTGATCACGACGGCGGCCACCCCGGTCGCCGGATCTTCCCCGGAGAGTGTGCGATGACCGAACGAACAGAACGAACCGAACGAACAGAACGAACAGGGCAGACAGGGACAGGAAGGACCCGCGTCGCCCTCCTCGGTACCGGTGTCATGGGCGCGCCCATCGCGCGCACTCTGCTGCGCGCCGGGTTCGACGTGACGGTGTGGAACCGCACCCGGCAGAAGGCCGAGGCGCTCGCCGGACTGGGCGCGCGGGTCGCCGGCACCCCGGCCGGGGCGGCCGCGGAGGCCGGGTTCCTGATCACCATGCTCACCGACGGCGACGCCGTGGAGAGCGCGATGACCGGGGCCGACGGCGCCCTCACCGCGCTCGGGCCGGACGCGGTCTGGATCCAGATGAGCACGGTCGGCGTGCACGCCACCCGGCGGCTGGCGGAACTCGCCGAGGGGGCGGAGTTCGTCGACGCCCCGGTCTCCGGGAGCTCCGAGCCCGCGGAACGGGGCGAACTGCTCGTCCTCGCCTCCGGGAACCCGGCGCTGCGCCCCCGCGTACAGCCGCTGTTCGACGCGCTGGGCCGCCGGACGCTGTGGCTGGACCGCCTCGGCGACGGCAGCCGTTTCAAGCTCGTACTGAACAACTGGCTCGCGGTCCTGGTCGAAGGCATGGCCGAGACCATCAGCCTGACCAGCGTGCTCGGGCTGGAACCCGGTCTGGTGCTCGGCACCCTCACCGAGAGCCCGCTGGGATCCGCGTATGCGACGGCCAAGGGCCGTGCCATGGTCGAGCACGACTTCGCCCCGGGTTTCCCGCTGCACCACGCCGGCAAGGACGCGGCCCTCGCCCTGGCGGCCGCCGATCAGCGAGGGCTCGAACTGCCGCTCACCGAAGCGCTGCTGAAGCGCTGGGACGAGGCGATCGCGTCCGGCCATGCCGCGGACGACGTGGCCTCGGCCATCACCGCGGCCGGACCGGCCCTGCCCTGAGCGCCGAAGACCCGCTCGGAGGTGGCCGGAAGGGAGATCGGCGCTGCCCGCCGAGTCCCACATCCGTGCCAGCCCCTGAAGATCCGCCACCGGGTGGGTGATCCACTGGCCGGTGCACAGCCCGGGAAAGTCACCGACGAAGGCGCCTGCCTTCCCTGGCAGGTATGGCCGGGCGATGCCGGCCTCGGCGTCACGTCGGGTGTCCCACCAGGCGATGACGACGCGCACGGGGCCGCCAGCTGCAGAGTGTCCGGCGTGCGTGTGGTCACGGTGTCCCCGTTGACACTCGTGCGTGGTGTTGGTCCCGTCCGGGAGGACTGGTCGCCGGTCGGAGCCGGGAACCGCCGGTGGCGTCGATGACCTGCCCGCTCACCCAGCGGCCGTCGTCGGAGGCGAGGAAGGCGACCACGTCGGCGACGTCCTCGGGGCGGCCCCGAACAACTCCGCCTGCTGCGTGGGATCGCGCTCGGCGGCCGGCGCGGCGGCTTCCTGCCGGCGCGTGGCCACGCCCTGCCGTCGGTGGCCGCCGCAGGCGCGGCACTGACCGGCGCGGCCCTGCTCCTCGCCCTCGCCGCCGCCGCGGAGCGGACCCGGCTTCCGAACCGGCGGTCCGGGAGACGACGGCCCCACACCCGTCCCGCCTTCGCACGGCCCCCGATGACCCCGTTCCCGCGCCGGCTGCGGGGACCGGCCCGCGACGAGGTGCTCTCGGCACCGCCTACCCTTGAGCCATGACCATCAGCAGCGACCGGAGCCCGGCAGTGGACATTCGTTCATCGAAAACGTACGAAATCCGCACCTACGGGTGCCAGATGAACGTCCACGACTCCGAGCGATTGTCCGGGCTGCTGGAGGAGGCGGGCTATGTCCGCGCCCCCGAGGGCGCCGACGGCGACGCGGATGTCGTCGTCTTCAACACCTGCGCCGTCCGGGAGAACGCCGACAACCGCCTCTACGGCAACCTCGGCCGCCTCGCCCCGATGAAGACGAAGCGCCCCGGCATGCAGATCGCGGTCGGTGGCTGCCTCGCGCAGAAGGACCGCGACACCATCGTGAAGAGGGCCCCCTGGGTGGACGTCGTCTTCGGCACCCACAACATCGGCAAGCTGCCGGTCCTCCTGGAGCGCGCCCGGGTGCAGGAGGAGGCACAGGTCGAGATCGCCGAGTCGCTGGAGGCGTTCCCCTCCACGCTGCCGACCCGGCGCGAGAGCGCGTACGCGGCCTGGGTGTCGATCTCCGTCGGCTGCAACAACACCTGCACCTTCTGCATCGTGCCCGCCCTGCGCGGCAAGGAGAAGGACCGGCGCACCGGCGACATCCTGGCCGAGATCGAGGCCCTGGTCGGCGAGGGCGTCTCCGAGATCACCCTGCTCGGCCAGAACGTCAACGCATACGGCTCCGACATCGGCGACCGCGAGGCCTTCAGCAAGCTGCTGCGCGCCTGCGGGAGCATCGAGGGCCTGGAGCGGGTCCGGTTCACTTCCCCGCACCCCCGTGACTTCACCGACGACGTGATCGCCGCCATGGCCGAGACCCCGAACGTGATGCCGCAGCTGCACATGCCGCTGCAGTCCGGTTCGGACACCGTGCTCAAGGCCATGCGCCGCTCGTACCGGCAGGACCGCTACCTCGGGATCATCGAGAAGGTCCGGGCCGCCATCCCGCACGCCGCGATCACGACAGACATCATCGTGGGCTTCCCCGGCGAGACCGAGGAGGACTTCGAGCAGACCATGCACGTGGTCCGCGAGGCCCGCTTCACCCAGGCCTTCACCTTCCAGTACTCCAAGCGGCCCGGCACCCCGGCCGCCACCATGGAGGACCAGATCCCCAAGGAGGTCGTCCAGGCGCGCTACGAGCGTCTCGTCGCCCTCCAGGAGGAGATCTCCTGGGACGAGAACAAGAAGCAGGTCGGCCGCACCCTGGAGCTGATGGTCGCCGAGGGCGAGGGCCGCAAGGACGGCGCCACCCACCGCCTCTCCGGCCGCGCCCCCGACAACCGGCTGGTCCACTTCACCAAGCCCGACCAGGAGGTCCGCCCCGGCGACGTCGTCACCGTCGAGATCACTTACGCCGCTCCGCACCACCTCCTCGCCGAGGGCGCCGTCCTGGACGTGCGCCGGACCCGCGCGGGCGACGCCTGGGAGAAGCGCAACGCCGCCGAGGCGGCCAAGCCGGCGGGTGTGCTGCTCGGGCTGCCGAAGATCGGCGTGCCGGAGCCGCTGCCGGTGGCCGCGGGGAGCGGCTGCGGCTGCGACTGACGGGGACAGTCTCACCGTGCCGGTCCTCGCATCGGCCGACCCGGGTGATGTGCCGCGACCTCGGGCGGCCGTCGCCGCTACCCTGCCGATCATGCTTGTCGCCGCAGCAGTCTGCCCCTGCCCGCCACTCCTCGTCCCCGAGGTCGCCGCGGGTGCCGCCCCCGAAATGGACACTGCCCGTGCCGCCTGCGCCGACGCGCTGGGCGTGCTCGCCGCCGCGCGGCCCGACCTGCTGGTGGTGGTCGGGCCCGCCGAGCAGTCCGCGCGGGGCGCGTTCCCGCAGGGCAGCCGGGGTTCCTTCCGCGGCTTCGGCGTCGACGTCGACGTACGGCTCGGAAGTGGCGAGGCCGGTGAGCGGGAGCTGCCGGCCTCACTCGCCGTCGGCGCCTGGCTGCTGGAGCGCACCGGCTGGGCCGACGCGCCCATCGAAGGGCTGGGCGTGGGCGAGCCGCTGGAGGCCGAGCGGTGCGTCCGTACCGGCTGGGAGATCGCCGGCCGGGCCGCGCGGGTGGCGATGCTGGTCATGGGCGACGCCAGCGCCTGCCGCACCCTCAAGGCGCCCGGCTACCTGGACGAACGGGCGGCCCCCTTCGACGCCGAGGCGGCCCGCGCGCTCGGCACCGCCGACCTCGCGGCGATCAAGGCCCTCGACGTGGAGCTCGCCTACCAGCTCAAGGCCTCGGGCCGGGCCCCCTGGCAGGTCCTGGCCGGCGCGGCCGAGGACGCGGGCCTCGCCGGGGCGCTGCTCCACGACGAGGCGCCGTACGGCGTGGGCTACCTCGTGGCGACCTGGTCCTGACCTGGTCCCGCCCTGAGCCGGCCCGTCCAAGCCTGGACGCTTCGTGAAACGGCGGACGGCCGGGAGTCTGGTGACTCTCGGCCGTCCGCCGATCTGCGTGGTCCGCCCGGCTCAGGGAGCCGGTGGCCGGTCCTCCGGCCGGGTCGGGGCGGTGGGGTCGGTCGCGTCCGGGTGCACAAACCGGTCCATGGCGTCCTTGGCCCTGCCCGTACCCGTCTGGATCTTGTCGCTGTACTTACCCTTGGTCTTCTCGTCGACGACCCGCGCGGCCTTGTCGATGCCGTGCTGGAGTTTGTCGATCTTGTCCTCGTGCTGGTGCGCGAGATCAGAGACCCGGTCCTTGGCCGGGGCGAGCTTGGCCTTCAAATTGTCCAAAAGACCCATGGCTACCTTCCCTATGGCTTCCCTCGCGGGCCGCTATGTGCGGGCGCCCTCGCCGACCTCGTTGTCGGCGGCCTCCTTGGCGGACTGCTGCTGGGGGATCTCGGTGCTCTCGGCGCCGGTCACCGCGACGGGCTCCGGTTCCGTCCGTGCCTCCACGCTTCCGTCGCCGTCCTCGCCCGGCCCCTTCGCCACCGAGGCCCCGGCCGTCTCCTCCGCCGCGTTCTCCGCCGCGTTCTCCGCTGCGTCCTCCGCGGCGGACGCGTCCGGCTCGGAGGCGGCCGGTGCCTCGGTGTGCGGCTCCTCCGTGGTCTTCGGCTTCTTCCCGAGGAATCGTGCAAAAACGCCCATATCCACTCCATACGTTACTCGCGCGAGCGAAATCCCGCGTGACCCGGTGCGTCCGTTTGCGCCACCCCGGTCACCGCCTCTCGCCGGCGGCGGGAATCTCGCAACGGGCAACGAAGCCGGACACGGACCGTCACGTAACTCGTTCGAGACGCGCCGCCGAGGTTTGCGAGACTGGTGCGGTGAGCAGCGCACCCCCCGCCCCCCGTGTCATCGCCGTCGTCGGCCCCACCGCGGCCGGAAAGTCCGACCTCGGCGTCTTCCTGGCCCAACGGCTCGGCGGTGAGGTCGTCAACGCCGACTCCATGCAGCTGTACCAGGGGATGGACATCGGCACCGCCAAGCTGACGCCCGAGGAGCGCGCCGGGGTCCCGCACCACCTGCTCGACATCTGGGACGTGACCGTCACGGCCTCCGTCGCCGAGTACC
This sequence comes from Streptomyces sp. NPDC026538, assembly GCF_055567535.1. NCBI lineage: Bacteria > Bacillati > Actinomycetota > Actinomycetes > Kitasatosporales > Streptomycetaceae > Streptomyces > Streptomyces sp. NPDC026538. The sequence goes on along the minus strand of NZ_JBVHQG010000002.1, from coordinate 1,335,755 downwards.
AGCGGCTCGCCCGCGCCCGTATCGACGCCCTCCTCGCCGAGGGCCGCTGGCCGATCCTGGTCGGCGGTTCCGGGCTCTACATCCGCGGCGCCGTCGACAACCTGGAGTTCCCCGGCACCGACCCCGAGGTCAGGGCACGTCTGGAGGAGGAACTCGCGCTGCGCGGCTCCGGCGCCCTGCACGCCCGGCTGTGCGCCGCCGACCCTGAGGCCGGCCGCGCCATCCTGCCCAGCAACGGGCGCCGTATCGTCCGGGCCCTGGAGGTGATCGAGATCACCGGTCAGCCGTTCACCGCCAACCTCCCGGGCCACGACTCGGTCTACGACACCGTCCAGATCGGCGTCGACGTGGCCCGCCCCGAGCTCGACGAGCGCATCGCGCTGCGGGTGGACCGGATGTGGGAGGCCGGGCTCGTGGACGAGGTGCGCGCCCTGGAGGCGCACGGACTGCGCGAGGGCCGTACTGCGTCGCGCGCACTCGGCTACCAGCAGGTCCTCGCGGCGCTCGCCGGGGAGTGCACGGAAGCGGAAGCGCGGACCGAGACCGTCCGTGCCACCAAGCGCTTCGCGCGCCGTCAGGATTCATGGTTCAGGCGCGACCCCCGGGTGCACTGGTTGAGTGGGGCCTCTGCGGACCGTGAGGAACTTCCGCGGCTGGCCCTGGCGTTGCTCGAACGACCGGTCACAGCCTGATCACGTCATGGCATCGGGATGCGCCACCGGTCATCGAGGCCTCCGGCGCCGTGCCATCATCGAGCTTCGATCGCAAGTGGAGTCCTAGTTGGGAGGGCGCGTGGCGATGGAGGCCGGCCCTCGCGACACCGCACAAGACACCGAGCACGTCGCCGTGGCACCGGGTGATCCGGACGAGGGCGAGGACCGACTGACGCCGGACGGTCCGGACGACACGGTGGGTGGCGGGGTGACCGCCGACGGCCCCGAGCCGGAGGAGATGTTCACCAGCGGCCCCGAGGTCGAGGTCGAGCTCCGCCCGCAGCGCCGTCTGCGCCTGTGGCAGCTGGCCCCGATCGTGGGCCTGGCCGCGGTGGGCTCCCTGATGTTCGCCTTCCCGCTGGCCTTCGACTTCGGCGACAGCGGCGCGGTGATCGCGATGCTGGGCCTGCTGATCTGCTCCTGCGCGGCAGGCTGGGGCATGATGGCGGCCCGCCGGGTGGGCTACACCCTGCCGGGCTTCCCCGCGAGGGGCTCGGACCGCAGGCCCGACTGGCGTGTGGTGCTCGGATACGTGGTCCTGGTGGCGCTCGTGGTCGTCCTGGCTGTCTGGCGAGTGGCGCGACTGCGCTGACAGACGGCCCACCCGGAAGCGCCCTGACTGAAGCGTCCGTAGGGGGCGCGGGTCCGTATCGACATGCTGCTCTGCCGCGCGGGCGCGGTCCGCCCCCACCGGCCCGCGCCCGAAGCACGACGCACCCCTCCCGTACCCTCGAAGAATGAGCATCCCCTTCCTCAAGGGCCACGGCACCGAGAACGACTTCGTGATCGTCCCGGACCCCGACAACGCCCTGGACCTCACCCCGGCCGCCGTGGCCGCCCTGTGCGACCGCAGGGCGGGCATCGGCGCCGACGGCGTGCTGCACGTCGTCCGGTCCGCCGCGCACCCCGAGGCCAAGGGGATGGCCACCGACGCGGAGTGGTTCATGGACTACCGCAACGGCGACGGCTCGATCGCCGAGATGTGCGGCAACGGCGTCCGCGTCTTCGCCCGCTACCTCCAGCACGCCGGTCACGTCACGGAGGGCGACCTCGCCGTCGCCACCCGCGGCGGTGTGAAGACCGTCCACATCGCCAAGGACGGCGACGTCACCGTCGGCATGGGCCGCGCCCGCCTCCCCGAGAGCGACGTCACGGTGAGCGTCGGCGACCGCACCTGGCCCGCCCGGAACGTGAACATGGGCAACCCGCACGCCGTCGCCTTCGTCGAGGACCTCGCGCACGCCGGCGACCTCTACACCCCGCCTCCCTTCAGCCCGCCCTCGGCCTACCCCGAAGGGGTCAACGTCGAGTTCGTCGTCGACCGCGGCCTCGGCCACGTCGCGATGCGCGTGCACGAGCGCGGCTCCGGCGAGACCCGCTCCTGTGGCACCGGCGCCTGCGCCGTCGCCGTGGCCGCCGCCCGCCGCGACGGCGCCGACCCCGCCGTCACCGGAACCCCGGCGACATACACCGTGGACGTGCCCGGCGGACGCCTCGTCATCACCGAACGACCCGACGGCGAGATCGAGATGACCGGCCCCGCCGTGATCGTGGCCGAGGGCGAGATCGACGCCGAATGGCTGGAAAACGCCGCGCGCTGACCCGGCCGGACGTCATGAACCGTGGTCCGGGGCGTCCCACAACACCCGGATCCACGGCCGACGTTGCTCCCGGTAGCGAAAAACGTCGGCCACCCCCCGAACAGGTGGCGCAAAATCGTAAACCTCCAAGTCGTCGCTCGAATGGGTGATCCGTTTCACGCTCGGCGAGAGGCGGTCAGTCGGGCGTGTTGGGCTCGGTAGCATCAAGCACCGGCACGGACGGGGGAACGTCACCAATCCCTGAGCCATGTATGCCCTGGGGCCCCGTCCGCCGGTCCACGAGCCGGAGGTGCCCATGAGTGCGGAGGCCACGAACCCTGCGACGCCCGGACCTGTAGTGCCCACAGCGGCCCGCAGGAAGGCCCGTCCCCGGATCGACCTGCGTCGGCTCGGCCGGGCCGCACTCCTCGGCAACGCGGCGCGCGGCAAGCTGCCCGACGCCATCGGCCATGTCGCCGAGGCGCACCGTGCCCACTACCCCGACGCCGACCTCGAACCCCTGCGCCGCGCCTACGTCCTGGCCGAGTCCTCGCACCGCGGCCAGATGCGCAAGAGCGGCGAGCCGTACATCACCCACCCCCTCGCGGTCACCCTGATCCTCGCCGAACTCGGCGCCGAGACCACGACCCTGACGGCCTCTCTGCTCCACGACACCGTCGAGGACACCGACGTGACCCTCGACCAGGTGCGGGAACAGTTCGGCGAGGAGGTCCGTTACCTGGTCGACGGAGTGACGAAACTCGAGAAGGTCGACTACGGGGCCGCCGCCGAACCCGAGACGTTCCGGAAGATGCTCGTCGCCACCGGCAGCGACGTCCGGGTGATGTCGATCAAGCTCGCCGACCGTCTGCACAACATGCGCACCCTCGGCGTGATGCGCCCCGAGAAGCAGGAGCGCATCGCCAAGGTCACCCGTGACGTCCTCATCCCGCTCGCCGAACGGCTCGGCGTGCAGGCCCTGAAGACCGAGCTGGAGGACCTGGTCTTCGCCATCCTGCACCCCGAGGAGTACGCGCGCACAAGGGAGTTGATCGCCGAGAACGCGGCCCGCGCGGACGACCCCCTCGCCGATATCTCCGACGAGGTGCGCGGGGTGCTGCGCGAGGCCGACATCCCCGCCGAAGTCCTCATCCGGCCACGCCACTTCGTCTCCGTGCACCGCGTCAGCCGCAAACGCGGCGAACTGCGCGGCGCCGACTTCGGCCGGCTGCTGGTGCTGGTCAACGAGGACGCGGACTGTTACGCCGTACTCGGCGAACTGCACACCTGTCTGACCCCGGTCGTCTCGGAGTTCAAGGACTTCATCGCCGTACCGAAGTTCAACCTGTACCAGTCGCTGCACACCGCGGTGGCCCGCGCCGACGGGCAGGTCGCCGAAGTCCTCATCCGCACCCACCAGATGCACAAGGTCGCCGAGGCCGGTGTCGTCGCCCTCGGCAACCCCTACGCCCCGGCCGCCGACGCACCCGTCTCCGACGCCCCGGCCGACGGCGAGCGCGCCGACCCGACCCGGCCCGGCTGGCTCTCCCGCCTCCTCGACTGGCAGAAGGCCGCGCCGGACACCGACACCTTCTGGTCCACCCTCCGCGAGGACCTCGCCCAGGACCGCGAGATCACCGTCTTCCGCCCCGACGGCGGCACCCTCGGCCTGCCCGAGGGCGCCACCTGCGTCGACGCCGCCTACGCCCAGTACGGCGAGGACGCGCACGCCTGCATCGGCGCCCGGGTCAACGGCCGCCTCGCCACCCTCAGCACCGTCCTCAAGGACGGCGACACCGTCCAGCTGCTGATGGGCCAGGACCCGGCCTCCGAACCCTCCCGGGAGTGGCTGGAGCACGCCCACACACCCGCCGCGCGCATCGCCATCCAGCGCTGGCTCGCCACCCACCCGGACAGCACCGAAGAGCCCCACGCGCCCGTGGACGTACCCACGCGCCCGATCCCGGAGCCCCAGGCCGCCACGCCCCGCACCGCCAGCGCCGTGGTCGTCGACCGGCCCGACGCGACCGTACGGCTGGCCGGCTGCTGCACCCCCGTACCGCCCGACGAGGTCACCGGCTTCGCGGTCCGCGGGGGAGTGGTCACCGTGCACCGCGTGGCCTGCGCCGCGGTGGCGCACATGAAGGGCACCGGGCGCCCCGAGACCGCGGTGAGCTGGGGCGACAGCACAGCCTGCCGGGTCACCCTGGTCGCCGAATCGTTCGGCCGCCCGCATCTGCTCGCCGACCTCACCGAGGCGATGGCCCAGGAGGGCGCCGAGATCGTCTCGGCGACCGTGGAACCCCCCACCCAGCAGCGGGTCCGCCACACCTACACCGTCGAACTCCCCGACGCGGCCCACCTGCCCGCCCTCATGCGCGCGATGCGCAACGTGGCCGGGGTGTACGACGTCGACCGAGCGCAACACCAGTAGGTACCCGTTCGAGTGGATCGGGCGCGCGGCATCGCCGTGGGCCGGCAGCGCGCTGGTAGCGGTGGTTCATGTCGCTCACCCTCCGCGCCCGTCGGCCCCGGCGCCGGCACACCGCCCTGCTCGCCTCCGCCGTCTCCGTCGCCCTGCTCGGCGCGAGCGCCCCGCCGGCGCCGCTGGGCGTCGGCGACCGGCTCTTCCCGTACCTCGGCAACCCGGGGTACGACGTGGCGTCGTACGACCTCTCCTTCACCTATCCCGGCAGCAACGACAAGCCGCTCCAGGCCGTCACCACCATCGACGCCTGGGCCACCACCGACCTGGACTCGGTCAACCTGGACTTCGCGCATGGCAAAGTCGAGTCCGTCGAGGTCGACGGCCGGGCCGCCGCCTTCGACAGCGCCGGTGAGGATCTGGTCGTCACCCCGGACCAGCCGCTGCGGCGGGGCAGCTGGACGCGGATCACCGTGAAGCACACCAGCGACCCGCAGGCCGCCAAGGGCCAGGACGGCGGCTGGGTGCGGACCACCGACGGGCTCGCCATGGCCAACCAGGCCGACGCCGCCCACCTGGTCTTCCCGTGCAACGACCACCCGTCCGACAAGGCGATCTTCACCTTCCACATCACCGCCCCGAACGACTACACCGTCGTCGCCAACGGCCTCCCCACCGAGTCCTCCCGGGTCGGCCGGCAGACCACCTGGACCTACCGCACCGAGCACCCCATGGCCACCGAACTGGCCCAGGTCTCCATCGGCCGCTCCGCCGTACTGCACCGCACCGGCCCGCACGGCCTGCCCGTCCGGGACGTCGTCCCGAGCGCCGCCGCCAAGACCCTCGAACCCTGGCTGGCCAAGACCCCGGACCAGATCGCGTGGCTGGAGAGCAAGGTCGGGACGTACCCCTTCGAGACCTACGGCGTGCTCATGGCGCAGGCGTCCACCGGCTTCGAGCTGGAGACCCAGACCCTCTCCCTCTTCGAGAAGAACCTGTTCACCGAGACCGCGTACCCCAAGTGGTACATCGAGTCGATCATGGTGCACGAGCTGTCCCACCAGTGGTTCGGCGACAGCGTCAGCCCGCGCGTCTGGTCGGACGTCTGGCTGAACGAGGGCCACGCCACCTGGTACGAGGAGCTGTACGCGGAGGAGAAGGGCCACCAGCCCATGATCAACCGCATGAAGGCCGCCTACGGCGCCTCCGACCGCTGGCGGGCCGCCGGCGGACCGCCAGCCCTGCCCAAGGCGCCCGACCCCGGCCAGAAGATCAGCATCTTCCGCCCCAACATCTACGACGGCGCCGCGCTCGCCCTCTACGCCCTGCGCCAGGAGATCGGCAAGCCCGCCTTCGAGCGCCTGGAGCGGATCTGGGTACAGCGCCACAAGGACGCCACCGCCACCACCGCCGACTACGTGAAGCTGGCCTCGTCGATCGCGAACCGCGACCTCACCGGCTTCTTCGACGCCTGGCTGTACGGCGAGAAGACCCCGCCGATGCCCGGCCACCCGGACTGGAAGCAGGTCCCGGCCCCGGCCAGGCACTCCAAGAAGTGACGGCGGGGCGGCCCCGGAATAACACGGTGCCGGGACGGTGCGTACCGTGCGACCATCATGGAGTCGGCGCGGTACGGGTCGCGGGGAATCTCCCGGGGTACTCGTACGTTGAGAAAATGAACGCCGATTTCGGCATCCCCATCGACGTAAGGACCCAATGACCTCCTCTTCTTCCCCTTCCCAGGACACCAGGCGCCTCGCGCAGGACTACCCCGAAGGTCTTCGGGCCGATGCCCTGATGGAAGAGGACGTCGCCTGGAGCCACGAGATCGACGGAGAGCGGGACGGCGACCAGTTCGACCGCTCCGAGCGCGCGGCCCTGCGCCGCGTGGCGGGCCTCTCCACCGAGCTCGAGGACGTCACCGAGGTCGAGTACCGACAGCTCCGCCTGGAGCGGGTCGTGCTGGTCGGGGTGTGGACCACCGGCACCGTGCAGGACGCGGACAACTCCCTCGCGGAGCTGGCCGCCCTCGCCGAGACGGCGGGCGCCCTGGTGCTCGACGGTGTCATCCAGCGCCGCGACAAGCCCGACGCGGCCACCTACATCGGCTCCGGCAAGGCTCTGGAGCTGCGCGACATCGTCGTCGAAACGGGCGCGGACACCGTCATCTGCGACGGTGAGCTGAGCCCGGGCCAGCTGATCCAGCTGGAGGACGTCGTCAAGGTCAAGGTCATCGACCGGACCGCCCTGATCCTGGACATCTTCGCCCAGCACGCCAAGTCCCGAGAGGGCAAGGCGCAGGTCGCGCTCGCACAGATGCAGTACATGCTGCCGCGCCTGCGCGGCTGGGGTCAGTCGCTGTCCCGGCAGATGGGCGGCGGCTCGGGCGGCGGCCTCGCCACCCGTGGTCCCGGTGAGACCAAGATCGAGACGGACCGGCGGCGGATCCGCGAGAAGATGGCGAAGATGCGCCGGGAGATCGCGGAGATGAAGACCGGCCGCGACATCAAGCGCCAGGAGCGCAAGCGTCACAAGGTGCCGTCCGTCGCCATCGCGGGCTACACCAACGCCGGCAAGTCCTCCCTGCTCAACCGCCTCACGGGCGCCGGCGTCCTGGTCGAGAACGCCCTGTTCGCGACCCTGGACCCGACGGTCCGCCGCGCGGAGACCCCGAGCGGCCGCCTCTACACGCTGGCCGACACCGTCGGCTTCGTGCGCCATCTGCCCCACCACCTGGTCGAGGCGTTCCGCTCCACCATGGAGGAGGTCGGCGACGCCGACCTGATCCTGCACGTGGTCGACGGCTCGCACCCGGTGCCGGAGGAGCAGCTGGCCGCCGTGCGCGAGGTGATCAGGGACGTCGGTGCCACCGACGTGCCCGAGATCGTGGTGATCAACAAGGCGGACGCGGCCGACCCGCTGGTCCTCCAGCGGCTGCTGCGCAACGAGAAGCGGTCCATCGCGGTCTCGGCCCGCACCGGCCGGGGCATCCAGGAGCTGCTCACCCTGATCGACGACGAGCTGCCCCGCCCGTCCGTCGAGATCGAGGCGCTCGTCCCTTACACCCACGGCAAGCTGGTCGCCCGCGCTCACAACGAGGGCGAGGTCCTCTCCGAGGAACACACCGCCGAGGGCACCCTGCTCAAGGTCCGGGTCCACGAGGAACTGGCAGCGGAACTGACACCGTACGTTCCGACTCCGGCTGCGTGACGACTGATCGGTGAAGGGCCCGCCCCTTTCAAGGGGGCGGGCCCTTCATGCTTTGTCGGGGGCGCGAGGCTGAATCGACATGCGGCTCCGCCGCGTGGGCGCCACCGGTCACCGACGGCCGTGTCAGCCGACAACGCGGCAGCGCCCGCGGGGAGACGGCTGCCCCTCTACCGTCCCGCGAAGTCCTTGCTGACCCCCTCGTACACACCCTTGGCCACAGCACCGAACCGTGGCCCGGCCAGCCACCCCGAGCTCACCGGCCCGATCGACGTGTTGGACACCAGCGCCGGCTTGCCGTCCGCCCCCGTCTCCACCCAGCCGCCACCCGATGCCCCACCGGTCATCGTGCAGCCGATCCGGTACATCGTCGGCGCCGACGCGTCGACCGACAGCCGCCCCGGCTTGTCCGCGCACTGGAACAGCAACGACCCGTCGTACGGCTTCGCCGCCGGATACCCGGTGGCCGTGATGCTCGAGACCTTCGGCACGGCCGGTCCGTCGAAGTTCACCGGAAGCGCCGAACCGACCGTCTCCTCCAGGGACTTGCCGCCACTGCCCTGCTCCGGTGTCACATGGATCACCGCGTAGTCGTACGACGCGCCGTCGCCGCCCGTCTCCCCGCCCTGGTCGATCCACTGCTGCGAGGTCTGCGCCCCGTCACCCCACCAGACGCCGTACGGCGCGACCTGGGAGCGCGTCGCCTGCGTGAGCGCCGTGCCCGTCAGTCCCTGGTCGTTGTACGACGGCACGAACGCGATGTTCCGGTACCAGCCGCCGTTCTTGCCGGCGTGCACGCAATGACCCGCCGTCCACACCAGGTTGGACTTGCCCGGGTGAGCCGGGTCCTCGACGACCGTCGCCGAGCAGACCATCGTGCCCTCGGGGGAGTCGAAGAACACCTTCCCGGCGGTGGCCGCGTTGGCGTGGTACGTCGGCCGCACGGCCTTTGCCTCGACCGGGCCCGGCGTCGGGTCGGTCACCCCCTGGTCACCGGAGAGGTCGTTGTCGTCGACGCCCTTGTTCTCGTCCGGGTCGTTGGCGTCCCGCATCCGGTTCGGGTTCCACAGGCCCTTGATGATGGGGTTGACGAAGTCGTTGGCCTCGCGCAGCCAGTCGTCCCTGTCCCAGTTCTTCCAGGCGCCGTTCTTCCACTTGTCGATGTCGATCCCGTGCTCTTTGAGCTTGTTCTTGATGTCGTCCGGGATCTTGATCTTGCCGTCGCCGGTGTCGGCCGTGGCGGACACCGGCGACGGGCCGCCCGCGTTGTCGTCGCCGGAGCTGTCGCAGGCGGTGGCGGTCAGCGCCAGCGCCGAAGCGAGGGCGACGGCCGCCAGCGCCCGGGGCGCGCCCCTTCGAAGGGTGAACGACGGCCGGATGGATCGCATGCTGGTGACTCCCCCTGTTGGTAAGGAACTTGAGCGTCACACTATGCGGTCGCTGTGCGGGGCCGCCCATGGAAGGGCAACGGTTTCGCTACGGGCGGTCCGGTGCGGCCGTCCCCGCACTCCCGTCACTCGGACCCGCCTGACCTCGTCAAACCGCGCTGACCCGGACGGGTCCGTTCCCGTTGGGTTCCGGCCGGGGGACGAGTGTGCGGCCGCCGGTACCGGACGCCGCTCGGCAGGTATCACGGTGTGACAGACGGTGGGCCGGTGTCGGTGTCCGTCGGTCTCGTGAAGGCAAGGATCTTGAGGCAACCCGTAACCCGTCGGCCGGTCCGGGGTTGGTAGCGGTGGGGGTCCCGCTGCCTGTGCCCGGTGCCCGCCGATCAACTCGCCTCTGGACAGCGGGGAGGACAGCGAGCCGTGGCCGTGACGGAGTCGGTGACCGGGGACACGTTCGGGGGAGCGCGCGCGGCGTACGAGGGGATCCTGAGACGCCAGTCGGCGCGCGAGTCGCGGGCGCGGACCTACGCGCGTGCCCTCCCCATCGTGCCGGTGCGGGCCCGTGGGCTGACCATCGAGGGCGCCGACGGCCGCCGCTACCTGGACTGTCTCTCCGGCGCCGGCACCCTCGCGCTCGGCCACAACCACCCGGTCGTACTGGAGGCGATCCGCAAAGTCCTGGACTCGGGCGCCCCCCTCTCCGTGCTCGACCTGGCGACCCCCGTCAAGGACGCCTTCATCACCGAGCTGTTCCGCACCCTGCCGCCCGGCCTCGCCGACCGCGCCCGCGTCCAGTTCTGCGGGCCCGCCGGGACGGACGCCGTCGAAGCCGCCTTCAAACTCGTCCGGGCCGCGACCGGCCGCACCGGCATCCTCGCCTTCACCGGCGCGTACCACGGCATGACCAGCGGCGCGCTGGCCGCCTCCGGCGGGGCCTGCGACGTACGGGTCGCCCGGCTGCCCTACCCCCAGGACTATCGCTGCCCGTTCGGCGTCGGCGGCCCGGGGGGCGCCGAACTCGCCGCCCGCTGGACCGAGTCCCTCCTCGACGACCCCAAGTCCGGCGTCCCGCTGCCCGCCGGGATGATCCTCGAACCCGTCCAGGGCGAGGGCGGGGTGATCCCGGCGCCCGACGACTGGCTCCGGCGGATGCGGCAGCTCACCGCCGACCGCTCCATCCCCCTCATCGCGGACGAGATCCAGACCGGGGTGGGCAGGACCGGAGCCTTCTGGGCCGTCGAGCACAGCGGGGTCACCCCCGAGGTGATGGTCCTGTCCAAGGCCATCGGCGGCAGCCTCCCCCTCGCCGTCGTCGTCTACCGCGACGACCTCGACGTCTGGGAACCCGGCGCCCACGCCGGCACGTTCCGAGGCAACCAACTCGCCATGGCCGCCGGCACGGCCACCCTCGCCCACGTCCGGGAGAACGGCCTCGCCGAACGCGCGGGCCTGCTCGGCTCCCGCATGCTCGCCCAGCTGCGGGGCCTCCAGGAGGAGTTCGCGTGCGTGGGCGACGTGCGGGGGCGGGGGTTGATGATCGGGTTGGAACTGGTGGATCCGGAGGGGGAGCAGGGCCCGGGAGCCGCGCAGGACGGGTGGGCGTGGGCCACGGGGGAGGGCGAGGGATACGCGGAGACCCCGCAGGACGGTGAGATCCGGGGATCCGGTAAGCCGGGCGGCGGTGCGGTGAGCGGGTGGAACGGTGCGGGCCGTCGCCGCCCGCACCCGGCCGCTCCCGAACTGGCCTCCGCCGTGCAGCGCGCATGCCTGGAACGCGGGCTGATCGTCGAGCTCGGCGGCCGCCACGCCGGTGTCGTGCGACTCCTGCCGCCGCTGACCATCACCGACGAACAGGCCGCCGCCGTCCTGGACCGCCTCGCCGACGCCGTGGCGGCGGTGGCCCGCGACCCGGCCGCCCACGGTGTACGGCCGCCCCGCCGACGGGGCGGCGGTAAGGAGCCGGCCGGCTAGCCCACCCATCCGGAACGGGCCGACCGGCCACCGTGCCCGAGGCGACCGAGCCGAAGGGACCGCCCGCAGCGAACCCGCTCGCCGGACCAGCCGGAAGGCGCCCGCCCACAGGATCGCGGCCGACGGGCCGGCGCCCCGGCGCTGCCGGACCGGCGCAAGCAGGCCGGCCGCCCGGCGCCGCCGCACCGAAGCAGTCGCCCGGCGCCGCACCGAAGCAGTCGCCCGGTGGACCCGAACCGAACCACCCGGCCCGACCGGGCCGCGCATGAGACCCCACATCGTCCGCACCTCTCTCGTAAGGACAGCCAGCACCCGACTCACGCCCCGGACAGCCGAGTTCGCCGCACACGACGGCCGCCGGCCACCGGCCGACCCCGCACCACCCGAGCCCCTGAGGAACCCCCTTGAACGCCACCCCCACCCCCGACGACCACGGAGACCAAGGCCCACAGGGACGCCCCGTTCCGCTCGCCGAGTCGGTTCCCCAGCAACGCGGCCGCACCTTCCCGCCCGAGCGGTCCCGCGATGACACCGGGGACCTTCTGGAACACCCCGACCCGCACATCGCCGCCCAGGCCGCCGCCGTGGAGAACCTGCTGCGCTGCTGGGCACGCGAGACGAACCTCCCCGCGCCCGACACCGGCACCCTCCGCATCCCGCTGCCCGCCAGCGGTACGGCCCTGATCACCCCGGTCCGCCACTGGTCCCCCACCGGCTGGCACCGCTTCGGCCCACCCCGCCTGGCCGGCACCCCCGAGACCGCCCCGCCCGTCGACGCGCTCACCCTCGCGGCCCTGCTCAGCCGGGAGACGGCGGCAGCAGCAGGGGGCACGGCGGTCCAACCGGAGGGCGGCCGCGGTCAGGTCGGATGTGGCCCCGGTCCGGGCGGTGGCAGCCCTGGGCCGGTCGGTGGTGGCCCCGGTCCGGGCGGTGGCAGCCCTGGCCCGGGCGGTGGCAGCCCTGGTCACGTCGGTGGCATCCCTGGTCAGGCCGGTGGCAGCCCTGGTCACGTCGGTGGCATCCCTGGTCAGGCCGGTGGCAGTCCTGGTCAGGTCGGTGGTGGCCCCGGTCCGGGCGGTGACAGCCCCGGTCCGGTCGATGGCAGGTCCGGTCCGGTCGATGGCATCGTCGCCCAAGCCAACGGCAGCCCCCTCCACCTCAACGGCAGCCCTCTCCATCCCGACGGCGGCTCCCCCCGCGCCGAAGGCGCCCCCCGCGCCGAAGGCGCCCCCCGCACCCAGGCCGTCCCCGACGCCGGCGACCTCGTGGCCCGGGTCGCCGACTCCCTGCGCCGCACGGTCACCTTCATCGCGGACCGGCGTGCCCACCCCGCCGACGGCCCCGACCGTTTTCTCGGCGCCGAACAGGCCCTCCTCCTCGGGCATCCCCTGCACCCGACCCCGAAGAGCCGCGAGGGCCTGACCGACTCCGAAGCCCGGCTCTACTCACCGGAGTTGCGCGGCTCCTTCCCGCTGCACTGGATGGCAGTCGCCTCCTCCCTCCTCGCCACCGACTCGGCCTGGACCGAGCGCGGCCGCCCGGTCCCCGCGCCGCACCTCATGGAAAGACTGGCCGGCACGGCCCTGCCCCTGCCCGACGGCTATGGCGCCGCCCTGCCCCTGCACCCCTGGCAGGCCCGTGAGGTCCGCCACCGCGAGACGACCGCCGCCCTGCTCGACGCCGGACTCCTGCGCGACCTGGGCCCTCTCGGCGTCCCCTGGCATCCCACCTCCTCCGTACGAACCGTGCACCGCACCGGCGCCCCCGCCATGCTCAAGCTGTCGCTGGGCCTGCGCATCACCAACTCCCGCCGGGAGAACCTCCGCAAGGAACTCCACCGCGGCGTCGAGATGCACCGCCTGCTGCGCACCGGCCTCGCCAAGCAGTGGCAGGCCGCCCACCCCGCCTTCGACATCGTGCGCGACCCCGCCTGGCTGGCCGTGGACGGCCAGGACGGCCGACCCGTGCCCGGACTCGACGTGATGATCCGGCACAACCCGTTCACCCCCGACGACGACGTGTCCTGCCTTGCCGGATTGACCGCACCCCTCCCCCTGGACGCCCCAGCGGCGAACGGCGCTCCCCGGCCGTACCGGTCCCGGCTCGCCCGGGTGGTCGCCCGGCTGGCCGAACGCACCGGCCGCCCGGTCGGCGCCGTCAGCGCCGAGTGGTTCCTGCGCTACCTGGAGCAGGTCGTCCGCCCGGTGCTCTGGCTCGACGGCGAGGCCGGCATCGCCCTGGAGGCACACCAGCAGAACACCCTGCTCCTACTGGACGCCGACGGCTGGCCCGCCGGCGGACGCTACCGTGACAACCAGGGCTACTACTTCCGTGAGTCCCGGCGGGCGGAACTCGACGCCCGGTTGCCCGGAGTCGGCGAGCACAGCGACACCTTCGTCTCCGACGAGGTCACCGACGAACGCTTCGCCTACTACCTCGGCATCAACAACGTGTTCGGTCTGATCGGCGCGTTCGGCTCCCAACAGCTGGCCGACGAGTGCCTTCTGCTCGCGGCCTTCCGCCGGTTCCTCACCGACGCGGCCTCCGGAACCGCCCGGATGCGCACCTCCCTGCCCGGCCGCCTGCTCGATTCACCCGTCCTGCGCTGCAAGGCCAACCTGCTGACCCGGCTGCACGGCCTCGACGAACTCGTCGGCCCGGTCGACACCCAGTCCGTCTACGTCACCATCGCCAACCCCCTCCACTCCTGACCGTCCCGCCGCGCTGACCACGCCGACTACTGCCCACCACCCCGGCCTTCACCTGCCGCCGACCACTGACTCCACCCGCCGCCTTCATCCACCACCTTTCGTCCACCGATCTCCATCCACCTCACCGACCGAGGAACATGACCCACCTCGTCTCCTGAGAGGAGCGCACCATGCCTCCCACCGACGCGAGCGCCGACGCAGGCCCCGTACCGGTCCACCCCGTCCACCCCGGCCGCTCAGGTCCCGCCGAGGACACCCGGGACTGCGAGGACACCTTGGACCTCCGCCTGCCCGCCGATCTCCTCGCCCTCTTCGCCGGGAAGACGACCGGCCCCGATCTCGGTACGACGAGCCACACCGCCGAGGGCGGGACACCCGGCTCCGACAACGGCGGTGGAGGACTGCCCGCACCGGCCGCCCCGGACGGCACTCGCGCCGCCGCCCCGACCACCGAGTCACCGGCCCCCGCACTCGACCCCGACCGAGCCCCTGCACTGGTTCATGACCGATCCTCGACACTCGGACCCGACCGAGCCGCCACGCTCGACGACGAGCGATCCGCCGCGCTCAGTCGCGATCGACAGACCCCAATCGGTCATGAACAACCGACCCTGCCGGGCCACGACCGACCGACCCCGCACGCCGACGTCCGACCGACCCCGCATGCCGACGTCCGGTGGACTCCGCATGCTCAGGCCCGACCGACCCCGCTCCACCAAGACCCCCTCGGCCCACTGGACACGCTCGACCTGCTCGATCAGCTGGCCGGCTGGGGCCCCACCGAGACCCCCGTCGGCACCTTCCACCTCGTGCCGGTCCACATCGAACGCGACCTGCCGATCATCAGCCGCTGGATGAACGACCCCGCCGTGGCCGCGTTCTGGCAGCTGGCCGGCTCACGGGCGCAGACAGAGGATCATCTGCGTGGCCAGCTCGCGGGAGACGGACGCAGCGTGCCCTGCTTGGGCAGTCTCGACGGCACCCCGATGAGCTACTGGGAGATCTACCGGGCCGACCTGGACCCGCTCGCCCGCCACTATCCGGCCCGCCCGCACGACACCGGAGTCCACCTCCTCATCGGCGATGCCGCCGACCGGGGGCGCGGACTGGGGTCCGCCCTGCTCAGAGCCGTGGCCGATCTCGTACTTGATCACCGCCCCGCCTGTGCGCGCGTCGTCGCGGAGCCCGATCTTCGCAACACCCCCTCCGTGGCCGCCTTCCTCGGCGCGGGCTTCCGCTACGCCGCCGAGATCGACCTGCCTGCCAAACGGGCCGCCCTCATGATCCGAGACCGGTCCCTACGTCATCTGATGTAGCGCTGAGTGATGGCGCGGACACATGTAGTACGAAGCGGGCGCCGATCAAGTTCCCGGCCACCCGGAAGAATTCGGAACAACCCGCTACCCGGCCACCCGGGAGGAGACGACACGGGCAAACCCCCTGGCCTGCCCTTCCCTTGGTGGCCCCTTCATAACTCCTCCTCAGCCCACCTGCCCAGGAGCACCTCGCGTGATCCCGCCCCTCGTCCTCGCCTTGATCGCCCGATTGTCAGTGCCGGGCCGTAGGGTGGTCGCGCTATGACGAAGCCCTCCCTCCCTGAACTCCTGCATGCCGCTGTCACAGCTGTCGGCGGTACGGAGCGCCCCGGCCAGGTGACCATGGCCGAATCGGTCGCCGAAGCGATCGACGACGGATCCCATCTGCTGGTCCAGGCCGGCACCGGCACCGGAAAGTCGCTCGGCTATCTGGTGCCCGCGCTGGCCCACGGCGAGCGGGTCGTCGTGGCGACGGCGACCCTCGCCCTGCAGAGACAGCTCGTGGAGCGGGACCTGCCGCGCACCGTCGACGCCCTCCACCCGCTGCTGCGCCGCCGCCCGGAGTTCGCGATGCTCAAGGGCCGGTCGAACTACCTGTGTCTGCACCGGCTGCACGAGGGCGTGCCGCAGGACGAGGAGGAGGGCCTCTTCGACCAGTTCGAGGCGGCTGCGCCGACCAGCAAGCTCGGCCAGGACCTGTTGCGGCTGCGGGACTGGGCGGACGAGACCGAGACCGGCGACCGGGACGGCCTCACCCCGGGCGTCTCCGACAAGGCATGGGCCCAGGTCTCGGTCTCCTCCCGGGAGTGCCTGGGTGCGTCCAAGTGCGCCTACGGCGCCGAGTGCTTCGCCGAGACGGCCCGTGAGCGCGCCAAGCTCGCGGACGTCGTCGTCACCAACCACGCGCTGCTGGCGATCGATGCCATCGAAGGCGCCCCGGTGCTCCCGCAGCATGAGGTGCTGATCGTGGACGAGGCGCACGAACTGGTCTCACGGGTCACCGGCGTCGCCACCGGCGAACTCACCCCGGGCCAGGTCAACCGAGCGGTGCGGCGGGCAGCCAAGCTGATCGACGAGAAGGCCGCCGACCAGCTCCAGACCGCCGCCGAGGGCTTCGAGCGGCTGATGGAGCTTGCCCTGCCGGGCCGCCTCGAGGAGATCCCGGAAGATCTCGGCTACGCCCTGGCGGCCCTCAGGGACGCCGCCCGCACCGTGATCTCCGCGATCGGCACGACCCGTGACAAGTCCGTCCAGGACGAGGACGCGGTCCGCAAGCAGGCCCTGGCCTCGGTGGAGACCGTGCACGACGTGGCCGAGCGGATCGTGAACGGCTCCGAGTGGGACGTCGTCTGGTACGAACGCCACGACCGTTTCGGCGCCTCGGTGCGGGTCGCCCCGATGTCCGTCTCGGGCCTGCTCAGGGAGAAGCTCTTCGCGGACCGTTCGGTCACTCTCACGTCGGCGACCCTCAAACTCGGCGGCGACTTCAACGGCGTCGGCGCATCCCTGGGCCTCGCCCCCGAGGGCACCGAGGGCGACGACCTCCCGCAGTGGAAGG
This sequence comes from Streptomyces sp. NPDC026538, assembly GCF_055567535.1. Classification (NCBI taxonomy): domain Bacteria; kingdom Bacillati; phylum Actinomycetota; class Actinomycetes; order Kitasatosporales; family Streptomycetaceae; genus Streptomyces; species Streptomyces sp. NPDC026538. The sequence goes on along the minus strand of NZ_JBVHQG010000002.1, from coordinate 1,318,886 downwards.
GCGTCGACGTCGGTTCCCCCTTCGACTATCCGAAGCAGGGCATCCTCTACGTCGCCAAGCACCTGTCGCGCCCCGCGCGGGACGGTGACCGCGCCGACATGCTCGACGAACTGACCGAGCTGATCCAGGCCGCCGGAGGCCGCACCCTCGGCCTCTTCTCCTCGATGCGGGGCGCCCAGCAGGCCGCCGAGGAGCTGCGCGTCCGGATCCCCGAGTTCCCGATACTGCTGCAGGGTGAGGAGACCCTCGGCGAGCTGATCAAGAACTTCGCGGCGGACCCCCGGACCTGTCTCTTCGGCACGCTGTCGCTGTGGCAGGGCGTCGACGTCCCGGGCCCCAGCTGCCAGCTGGTCGTCATGGACAAGATCCCGTTCCCGCGCCCGGACGACCCGCTGATGAGTGCCCGGCAGAAGGCCGTCGAGGACGCCGGCGGCAACGGCTTCATGGCGGTCGCCGCCACCCACGCCGCGCTCCTGATGGCCCAGGGCGCGGGCCGGCTGGTCCGCGCGTCGGGGGACCGGGGCGTGGTCGCCGTACTCGATCAGCGGCTGGCCACCGCGCGGTACGGCGGCTACCTGAAGTCGTCACTGCCCGACTTCTGGTACACCACGGACCGTAACCAGGTCCGGAAGTCGTTGGCGGCCATCGACGCGACGGCTCGGCAGGCGGAGGCGAAGTGATCGCGGGTTAGCCTGACCCGGCGCCGGGTCAGGCTAACCCGCGATCCGAAGAGGCGGTCGCCGGGGTCCGGACAGTACAAGACCCCGGAACCGGCGCAGGGGTCCCGGGGTCCGATCGGAGGGCGGGCGGGATGACCGCCCGCCGCAGGCGTCACACGCGACGCAGTACCGCGACGACCTTGCCCAGGATGGTCGCGTCGTCGCCGGGGATCGGCTCGTAGGCCGAGTTGTGGGGGAGGAGCCACACATGCCCGTCCTCGCGCTTGAAGCGCTTGACGGTGGCTTCGCCGTCGAGCATGGCGGCGACGATGTCGCCGTTCTCGGCGACCGGCTGGCGGCGGACGGTGACCCAGTCGCCGTCACAGATCGCGGCCTCGATCATGGAGTCACCGACGACCTTGAGCACGAACAGCTCGCCGTCGCCGACCAGCTGCCGAGGGAGGGGAAAGACGTCCTCGACCGATTCCTCGGCGAGGATCGGCCCACCGGCGGCGATCCGACCGACCAGCGGGACGTACGACGCGGCGGGCTTGCCGGCGGTGTCCGTGGGCTGCACGCTGACGGCCTGGTCGGAGCCGCGTACCTCGTACGCGCGCGGGCGGTGCGGGTCGCGGCGCAGGAAGCCCTTGCGCTCCAGTGCCATCAGCTGGTGCGCCACCGAGGACGTGCTGGACAGGCCTACGGCCTGGCCGATCTCTCGCATCGACGGCGGGTAGCCCCGCCGCTGCACCGAGTCCCTGATCACCTCGATCACTCGGCGCTGCCGGTCGGTGAGGCCCGAGCTGTCCGCCCGGATGCCTGGAGGTCGGCCCGGTAGGGAGCGCTTGTGCGCCTCGGGATTCACGGCTTCGTTCATGGCATGCACCGGGTCGAGTCGGCCCTGGGAGCGGTCCTGGGCGGTGATGATGGCACTGTCTGCGGTCGTGGTCACGTCGGCCCCTCTCGATGGTCTCCCTGCTGGACAACGGTAGTTGCTTTCGAAAGGTTGCGCCAAACACACGTTCGAGTGAAAAAACGCGGTTCACCGTACGCGATCACGGGTCTGGGTGTATGGCTCACGCGGTACCCAGCGGACAAAAGGTCCCATCGTTGTACTCTTCACCGCCGGGCTGATGGCCGTGTGGGTGTACCCAGTCTGCCATCCGGACCCCGGCCGACCGGGGCGACCGCCCCCATCTGCGCCGGAGCCGCACGTGACCTCCGTGCGGCGCCCACGGTATCTCCGTATCCGCCGTAGCGGTACGTGTGCGACACGCGCAACCTGGCGATGTATCAGCCAATCACCACATCTAGTGGTTGGATTGCTACAGCAGCCCACAAGTTGTGGTCCCCCGGGTCTCCGGTGGCTCTGAGATCGCCTATGCTTGGGGCTGCTTCGTGGGGCCCGGGTGGTCCAGCGAGGCCATTGAGTCTGCTGTGAGGAGGGTTGGAGATCATGCACTGCCCCTTCTGCAGGCACCCCGACAGCCGCGTGGTCGACAGTCGTACGACCGACGACGGCACGTCGATCCGCAGGCGCCGCCAGTGCCCTGACTGCTCCCGTCGTTTCACGACCGTGGAGACGTGCTCGCTCATGGTGGTGAAGCGGTCCGGAGTCACCGAGCCATTCAGCCGTACCAAGGTCATCAACGGCGTGCGCAAGGCGTGCCAGGGACGACCTGTCACCGAGGACGCACTCGCCCAGCTCGGCCAGCGGGTCGAGGAGGCGGTGCGGGCCACCGGAAGTGCCGAGCTGACCACCCACGACGTGGGGCTGGCCATACTCGGCCCGTTGCAGGAGCTCGACCTCGTCGCCTACCTGCGATTCGCCTCCGTCTACCGGGCTTTCGACTCGCTCGAGGACTTCGAGGCCGCGATCGCGGAGCTCAGGCAGGCGGCGCAGGACCCCGTCGCGGACGACGAAGACGCGGGAGCGGGGAGCCAGGAGGACGATCACGGGCCGGGCGGTACCACCAGGGCGCCCGAACCCGTCCATCTCGCCGGCTGACGGGCGGACCGGAACCGGGGGGAGGACCCGAATCCGGTTGTCGGACGGCGATCCAGGACTTGTCGCGGGTGGCAGCTGACGGTGCCCGCGGCGTCAGTACAGAACAGCGTGTCACGGGAACATCGTGGCATTTCAGGGCGTTTTTGCCCGTAGAGGGAGGCGGCATGACAGAGACGGCGAGCGGTCCGGCACGGAGTTCCCGCGCGAAGGGCACCAAGGCCACCAAGGGGCTGCGTATCGAGCGCATCCACACCACCCCCGGCGTACACCCGTACGACGAGGTGAGCTGGGAGCGCCGTGACGTCGTCATGACCAACTGGCGCGACGGCTCGGTCAATTTCGAGCAGCGTGGCGTCGAGTTCCCCGACTTCTGGTCGGTGAACGCGGTCAACATCGTCACCAGCAAGTACTTCCGGGGTGCCGTCGGCACCCCGCAGCGCGAGACCGGCCTCAAGCAGCTGATCGACCGCATCGTGAAGACGTACCGGAAGGCCGGCGAGGACCACAAGTACTTCGCCTCGCCCGCCGACGCGGAGATCTTCGAGCACGAGCTGGCATACGCCCTCCTGCACCAGGTCTTCAGCTTCAACAGCCCCGTGTGGTTCAACGTGGGCACGCCGCAGCCCCAGCAGGTCTCCGCCTGCTTCATCCTGTCCGTCGACGACTCCATGGAGTCGATCCTCGACTGGTACAAGGAAGAGGGCATGATCTTCAAGGGCGGCTCCGGTGCCGGCCTGAACCTCTCCCGGATCCGCTCCTCCAAGGAGCTGCTCTCCTCCGGTGGCAACGCCTCCGGCCCGGTCTCCTTCATGCGCGGTGCCGACGCCTCGGCCGGCACCATCAAGTCGGGTGGCGCCACGCGTCGCGCCGCCAAGATGGTCATCCTCGACGTCGACCACCCGGACATCGAGGACTTCATCGAGACCAAGGTCAAGGAAGAGGAGAAGATCCGCGCCCTGCGGGACGCGGGCTTCGACATGGACCTGGGCGGCGACGACATCACGTCCGTCCAGTACCAGAACGCCAACAACTCCGTCCGCGTGAACGACGAGTTCATGAAGGCGGTCGAGCAGGGCGGCCAGTTCGGCCTGCGCGCCCGGATGACCGGTGAGGTCATCGAGGAGGTCCGGGCCAAGGACCTGTTCCGCAAGATGGCCGAGGCCGCCTGGGCCTGCGCCGACCCGGGCATCCAGTACGACGACACGATCAACCACTGGCACACCTGCCCGGAGTCCGGCCGGATCAACGGCTCGAACCCCTGCAGCGAGTACATGCACCTGGACAACACGTCCTGCAACCTCGCCTCGCTGAACCTGATGAAGTTCCTGAAGGACGACGGCCTGGGCCACCAGTCCTTCGAGGTCGAGCGCTTCGCGAAGGTCGTCGAGCTGGTCATCACCGCGATGGACATCTCCATCTGCTTCGCGGACTTCCCGACCCAGAAGATCGGCGAGAACACCCGCGCCTTCCGCCAGCTCGGCATCGGCTACGCCAACCTCGGCGCCCTGCTGATGGCGACCGGCCACGCCTACGACTCCGACGGCGGCCGCGCGCTGGCCGGTGCCATCACCTCCCTGATGACCGGCACGGCGTACAAGCGCTCCGCCGAGCTGGCCGCGGTCGTCGGCCCGTACGACGGCTACGCCCGCAACGCCGACGCCCACAACCGCGTCATGAAGCAGCACGCCGACGCCAACACCGTGGCCGACCGCATGGACGACCTGGACACCCCGGTGTGGGCCGCCGCCACGGAGGCCTGGCAGGACGTGGTCCGCCTCGGTGAGAAGAACGGTTTCCGTAACTCCCAGGCGTCCGTCCTCGCCCCCACCGGCACCATCGGTCTCGCGATGTCCTGCGACACCACCGGTGTCGAGCCCGACCTGGCGCTCGTGAAGTTCAAGAAGCTGGTCGGCGGCGGCTCGATGCAGATCGTCAACGGCACGGTCCCGCAGGCCCTGCGCCGCCTGGGTTACCAGGAGGAGCAGATCGAGGCGATCGTCGCCCACATCGCCGAGAACGGCAATGTGATCGACGCCCCCGGCCTCAAGCACGAGCACTACGAGGTCTTCGACTGCGCCATGGGCGAGCGCGCCATCTCCCCGATGGGCCACGTCCGCATGATGGCCGCGATCCAGCCGTGGATCTCCGGCGCCATCTCCAAGACGGTCAACATGCCGGAGACGGCGACCGTCGAGGAGGTCGAGGAGATCTACTACGAGGCCTGGAAGCTCGGCGTCAAGGCGCTCGCGATCTACCGCGACAACTGCAAGGTCGGCCAGCCGCTCTCCGCCAAGACCAAGGAGAAGGAGAAGGCCGAGGTCACCGAGAAGGCCGAGGCGACCATCCGCGAGACGGTCGAGAAGGTCATCGAGTACCGCCCGGTCCGCAAGCGCCTCCCGAAGGGTCGTCCCGGCATCACCACGTCCTTCACCGTCGGTGGCGCCGAGGGATACATGACGGCCAACTCCTACCCGGACGACGGCCTGGGCGAGGTCTTCCTGAAGATGTCCAAGCAGGGTTCGACCCTCGCGGGCATGATGGACGCCTTCTCCATCGCGGTCTCCGTCGGCCTCCAGTACGGCGTGCCGCTGGAGACCTACGTATCGAAGTTCACCAACATGCGCTTCGAGCCGGCCGGAATGACGGACGACCCGGACGTGCGGATGGCGCAGTCGATCGTCGACTACATCTTCCGCCGGCTGGCGCTGGACTTCCTGCCGTTCGAGACGCGTTCCGCGCTCGGCATCCACTCCGCTCCGGAGCGCCAGCGTCACCTGGAGACCGGTTCGTACGAGCCGTCCGACGACGAGGTCGACGTCGAGGGGCTGGCCCAGTCGGCGCCGCGCGCCCAGGAGCTGAAGGCCGTCGCCTCCCCGAAGGCCGAGGCCGCGGTGGCCAAGCCCGCCCCTAAGCAGGCCCACACCAGCGCCGAGCTGGTGGAGATGCAGCTGGGCATCCAGGCCGACGCCCCGCTCTGCTTCTCCTGCGGTACGAAGATGCAGCGGGCCGGTTCCTGCTACATCTGCGAGGGCTGCGGCTCGACCAGCGGCTGCAGCTGACGAGTTGACATGAAGTGAAGTAAGGGGCGTCGGCCACGGCCGACGCCCCTTACCGCTGCTCCTGGTTGCTCGCCGTCACGGCCGGCCGAGGCCGCCCATCGCACGGGTGAAGACCACGGGGTCGTCCTCGAAGCCGTGCAAGCCGGGCCGGAAACTCCAGTCACCGGACCCGTCGCGCACGAACTCCGCGACCGCGGCCGCGGTCGCCCCGAGGACCGAGCCGAAGTCGTCCTCGGCCAGCACGTTGTAGCCCTCCCGGACGCGCACCTCCGGGTTCAAGACGTTCACGAACGTCCGGTGCGCTGACCGCTGTTGGATGACGACGCCCACCACCACGCGCGTGTACCGGCCGTCGAGTCGGTCGAGTTCGAGCTTCATCACCTCGTCCCAGCCGAAGCCCTTGCCGTCCTGGCTGTCGCGGTTGAGGAAGATCGTGCCATCGGGCGAGCGGCTGTCGAAGTGCACCAGATAGGCCGCGGTCCCGTACGGGTCGCCCGCCGTGTAGGTACCGGCGATGATGTCGAGATCCGTGGGCGGCTGCCCGGCCGGGCTGGGATCCCACTTGAGCGCGACCTCGACCTTGCTCATCGCCTTGCTGAAACCGCTCATCACGCGTCCCCTTCCCCCCTTGAGGTCCACTGCCCCAACTGATGGGCTGCCAAGGCTCTTTGTCCATCGTGCCACGCGCGCGGGGGCGCATGCGCGGGTGATCTCCGCCGGAGCGTGACCGACGCCACGTCCCATGGCCTTACGATGGCGCGGTGCTGGTCAAGTGGATTCGCTGCACCGTGGTGGACCGCCGCGGGTTCGAGCGGGGGCAGCGGAAATGGGCGGGGCTTCTGGGGGAGCCGGGATTTCGCGGACAGGGCGGGGGCTGGAGTCGGCAGCGAGCCGGAGTGGCGCACACCTTCGCCTTCTGGGAGAGCCGTGCCTTCTACGACTCCTTCATGGCGCGCTCGCACGACCGTCTGGCCGCGTCCCAGTCCGGCACGTACAAGGACCAGCAGGTCAAGTTGTTCGAGTACCGGTTCGATGTGAAGACCGGCTTCGAACCGCGGTTCACGGACTCCGACCTGGTCCGGGTGGCCCTCTGCCGGGTGCACGAGGAGCGGGTCGAGCACTTCACGCTGATGCAGGAGAAGGTCTGGAACCCGGCGATGGCCGGCTCGCCCGGCATGATCCGCGGCATGTTCGCGGAGGCCCCGGCGCACGAGTTCATGATCCTCTCGATGTGGCGGTCGGCTGCGGAACACGGCAAGTACCGCACCGAGCGGGTGGAGCGTCTGGCGCTGCGCGCCCAGACGGAGGCCGACATCGCGGCCCTCACGGGCGACATCGTGGAGCTCGAACCGAGCTGGATCGTTTGAATCTCCAACCCCTGATTTGTGTGACCTATGCTGTATGGAGCCCATCCGAGTGCTCGATTTCCCGCCACTCGATCTAGGGTTTTGGCATGGCACGACCACGGCGCATCGTCCTTGTCCGGCACGGCGAGTCAACCGGCAATGTCGACGACTCCGTGTACGAGCGGGCACCCGACCACTCACTGGCCCTGACCGAGCGGGGCTGGCGGCAGGCCGAGGAGACCGGAAAACGCATCCGGGAGATCTTCGGCCAGGAGCCCGTCAGCGTGTACGTCTCCCCGTACCGCCGTACGCACGAGACCCTGCGAGCCTTCCATCTCGATCCGGACCTCATACGCGTACGCGAGGAGCCCCGGCTGCGTGAGCAGGACTGGGGGAACTGGCAGGACCGCGACGACGTACGGCTGCAGAAGACGTACCGGGACGCGTACGGACACTTCTTCTTCCGCTTCCCCCAGGGCGAGTCCGGGGCCGACGTGTACGACCGGGTCGGCGGCTTCCTGGAGAGCCTGTTCCGCAGCTTCGAGGCGCCGGACCATCCGCCCAACGTGCTCCTGGTGACCCACGGCCTGGCGATGCGGCTGTTCTGCATGCGCTGGTTCCACTGGACGGTCGCGGAGTTCGAGTCGCTGTCCAACCCCGGGAACGCCGAGATGCGGATGCTCGTTCTCGGGGACGACGGCAAGTACACGCTCGACCGGCCGTTCGGCCGCTGGCGGGACCCGGAGTCCCACTGGATGAGCGGCTAGGCTGGCCGAGATGACCGTTTCCTCCGACACTCCGAACGCCGGGCGCCTGGACCGCGCCCTGGCCAGCCTGCGCGGACTCGCCACCGGCGACGCGCTGGGCTCACAGTTCTTCGTTCCGGTGAACTACCCGCTGCTGCAGCGGCGCGAGCTGCCGCCGGGCCCCTGGCAGTGGACCGACGACACGGAGATGGCCTGTTCCGTCGTCGCCGTACTCGCCGCTCACCACCGCATCGACCAGGACGCGCTGGCCCACTCGTTCGCCGCGCACCACGACTTCGACCGGGGCTACGGCCCCGCCGTCAACCGGCTGCTCCGCCTTGTCAGGGAAGGTGGCGAGTGGCGCGAACTGGCTGCCGCACTCTTCAACGGGCGGGGCTCGTGGGGCAACGGCGCGGCGATGCGGATCGCGCCACTGGGCGCCTGGTACGCGGACGATCCGGAGCAGGCCACCCACCAGGCCGAGATCTCGGCCTACCCCACGCACCAGCACCGCGAGGCGGTGGTCGGGGCCATGGCGGTCGCCGCCGCAGCGGCACTGGCGGCGGCGCCCGGCGGCCCGCCGAGTCCCGAGGCGCTCCTCGACGGGGTCGTCGCGCTCGTCCCCAGGAGCGCCGTCGGCCAGGGCCTGCGGCGCGCCCGCGACATGCTCGACTACGACGACGAGGGCACCGTGGCGGCCGTCCTGGGCTGCGGACGGCGTACGAGCGCCCACGACACCGTCCCCTTCGCCCTCTGGTCGGCGGCACGTGCCCTCGGCGACTACGAGACGGCCTTCTGGGCGACCGCCCAGGTGGGCGGCGATGTGGACACCACCTGCGCCATCGTCGGCGGCGTGCTCGCGGCCGGAGCGGCGGGAGCACCCCCGGCCGCATGGACGGAGCGGACGGAGCCGCTGCCGGAGTGGGTGCCGACGGGGACGGGGACCACGGTCGGCGGCAGACCGTCGGCGTAGGAAGGCCGCGGTCGGCGGTTGGCTGTCGGCGTAGGAAGGGCGGCGGTCGGCGGTTGGCTGCCGGCGTACGAAGGTCGCTGTCGGTGGGTGGCCGTCGGGATGCGAAGACTGTCCGGTCGGGGCATTCGTGGTCGGTGGGGGCCTCGGGCCTGCAGGTTGCGGGGCGCGGTGGCCCGGCCGACTCGGCGGCGCGGCGGCCTTGTTTGTTCCCGGAACAGTGGTGGGCCCCATGCCCTGGGGTTGCCGGCTCCGGGCACGCCCGAAACTCTGCGTGGTCGACGGGAACTCTCCGTGACCATCGGGCGTTTTCCCGGCAACCGCTCCCCGCTCCGTCCGGGTGCGGACGGCGAAGAAGGCGGCGGAGTCGGGGGGACGGTGTTGGGGGTGTGGATCGGAGTCTCTGTTCCGGTGGTGATCGCGGTTCTGTCGGTGGTGCGGATGGCCGGACCTCTGCCTCTGCCGTCTGTCCCACGGCGGCGGTCCGGCCATCCGCGGCTTCGCGCGGATCCGGTGGGGTCAGCCCAGCCCGGGGCCGGCCGTGCCTGCGAGGGCTTCGAGGTCGCTCTTGCGGACCTTGATCACCAGCCAGGCGGTGAGCAGGCCGAGCGCGGCCATGACGGCGGCGGGGACGAACGCGGTCGAGATCCCGTGCGCAAGCACCTCGTGTGCCCAGGGCGCGGGCAGCTGGTGGGACTTGGCGAACTCCGCCTTCTGCTCCGGCGAGCCGCCGGCGAGGAACTTCGGCAGCTGCTTCTTCGCCTCGTCCTTGCTGGCCGAGCCGAAGACCGTGGTCAGGATCGACAGGCCCAGCGAACCGCCCACCTGCTGCATGGCGTTCAGCAGGCCGGAGGCCGCTCCGGCCTCATGCTGGGCGACTCCGGAGACCGCGGTGACGGTCGCGGTCACGAAGTTCAGGCCCATGCCGAAGCCGAAGATGAGCATGGGCCCGAGGATCCCGCCGAGATACGAGCTGTCGGGCTTGATGAACGTCTGCCAGGTGAGGCCGACGACCACGAGGGCGGAGCCGGTCATCATGAACGGCTTCGGGCCGAGGGCGGGCAGGAACCGCTGCGAGAGTCCGGCGCCGACGGCGATCGCCACCGTCACCGGCAGGAAGGCCAGACCGGCCCGGATCGGGCTGTAGCCCAGCACGTTCTGCACGAACAGCACGATGTAGAAGAACATCCCGAACATCGCCGCGGCCAGGCTCAGCATGATCACGTACGTGCCGGAGCGGTTGCGGTCGGCGAACATCCGCAGGGGGGTGATGGGCTCCTTCGCCCGGGTCTCGATGAAGACGAAGGCCAGCAGGAGCACCACCGCGGCACCGAAGGAGCCGAGGGTCAGAGTGTCGTGCCAGCCCTCCTCCGAAGCCCGGATGAAGCCGTACACCAGGGAGACCATGCCCAGTGTGGAGGCCAGCGCGCCCGCGATGTCGAACCGCCCGGGATGCCGGTCGGACTCGTTGATGTACTGCGGGGTGAGAGCGACGATCAGCAGTCCGATCGGCACATTGACGAAGAACACCCAGCGCCAGTCGAGCCAGTCGGTGAGCATGCCGCCGGCCAGCAGACCGATGGCGCCACCGCCCGCGGAGACGGCGGCGAACACGCCGAACGCCCGGTTGCGTTCGGGGCCTTCCGGGAAGGTGGTGGTGATCAGCGCCAGCGAGGTCGGCGACGCGATCGCACCACCCATGCCCTGGAGGGCGCGGGCGGCCAGCAGCTGCCAGGGTTCCTGGGCGAGACCGCCGAGGAGCGAGGCGAAGGTGAACAGCAGGATGCCGGTCATGAACACCCGGCGCCGGCCGAGGATGTCACCGGCTCGCGCACCGAGCAGGAGCAGACCCCCGAAGGTGAGCGTGTAGGCGCTGACCACCCAGGTGAGGTCCGTGGTGCTGAACTTGAGGGCGTCTTGAATGTGCGGGAGCGCGATGTTCACAATCGTCGCGTCAAGTACGACCATGAGCTGGCAGGCGGCAATCACGGCGAGCGCGATGCCGGGGCGCCCCTGCCGGCGGGCCGCACCGGGTTTCTGTTCGGATATCAGCTGAGAGGTTGTCACTATGGGTCCCCCACGAAGGTGTTAGTGAACGCCCGCGTTCACTGTCGCGACAACGGTAGTGAGTCCTCGGTAGAGAACGCAAGCGTTCACTTAACTGCGCGTCGCGTGCCGCGTCCCCCTTTGCCGTCGCGTGCCGCGCATCGTCCCCCCGCTCCGGAATCCCGCTTCCCCTCGCTCGCTGGAGAAACTCAAGATGGTTACCTCGCCCTGGACTGCCGCTCCTGCTCAGGCGGCCTCCCCCCGTCGGCGCGGTGCGGTCCTCGAACGCGCGATCCTGGACGCTGCCTTGGAGCAGCTCAGCACGGTCGGCTGGAACGGCCTCACCATGGAGGGTGTCGCCGCCGGTGCGCAGACCGGAAAGGCCGCGGTGTACCGGCGCTGGTCCTCGAAGGAGGAATTGGTCGCCGACGCCTTGCAGGCGGGTCTGCCACGTTTGGAGGAGGCCCCCGACCTCGGAAGTGTGCGCGAAGACCTGCTGGCCCTGTGCCGGCAGGCCCGGGACGCGATGTTCTCGCGCCCCGGCTTCGCCTTGCGGTCGGTGATTCACGAATGCGATCCGACGCAGGTCGAGCGGTTCCATGGGGTGATCTTCGACGGCGTCGTGGGGCCGACCACCAGGCTGATCGGTGACATCGTCGCCCGCGGCATAGAGCGGGGGGAGGTGCGCGCCGATGCGGCCAACGACTATGTGCTCGACGCCATTCCGGCGATGATGATGTACCGCAACAAGATTTCTGGAAGCGAATGGAGCGACCAGGAGGTCGAGCGGATGATCGACCAGTACATGCTTCCGCTGCTGCTGTCGCGCGGCGTCTGACCCGGCGCTCCCGCGGCCCGCGGGCCGGTAGGGGAAGCCGGGGTGTCGCTCGGGGATCGGCGCGGCGTACCCTGAGTGCGCCATGCCGTACGAACCACCTACTCACACCGTCGAGCGCTCCCTCCGCGCCACGACCGGAGCGAAGGTCATTGCCGGTGTCGACGAAGTGGGGCGCGGTGCCTGGGCCGGGCCCGTCACCGTCTGTGCCGCGGTCACCGGTCTTCGCCGACCACCCGAGGGCCTCACCGACTCCAAGCTGCTGACCGTCAAGCGCCGTACGGAACTTGCCGAGGTGCTGCGGACATGGGTCACGGCCTACGCCCTGGGCCATGCCTCGCCGGAGGAGATCGACAGTCTCGGGATGACGGCCGCGCTGCGGCTGGCCGCCGTCCGCGCCCTGGAGGCCCTCCCGGTCCGTCCCGACGCGGTCATCCTCGACGGGAAGCACAACTACCTCGGTACCCCGTGGCAGGTGCGCACGGTCATCAAGGGTGACCGATCGTGTGTGGCCGTCGCGGCGGCCTCGGTGATCGCCAAAGTTCAGCGCGACAAAATGATGGCCGAACTGGGTATCGACCATGCAGACTTCGGATTTGCGGACAACGCCGGGTATCCGTCGCCCGTGCACAAGGCCGCACTGGAGGACCGGGGCCCCACCCCGTACCACCGGTTGTCGTGGGCGTATCTTGATGCGCTGCCCCAGTGGCAGCACCTCAAGAAGGTCCGCAGCTGGGCGGAGGGAAGCGTTCCGGAGATCGAGGGTCAGCTCGGCTTCGACTTCTGACGTTCCTGTCGCACTGTTGTGCCACCCAGTTCACGTGACCTGCACCAACGTTTGATAGATATCAGCTCATGCCTCTCATTCCCGAGGAGCCTCAGATTCACGAGAGTGCCCAGGGTCCCCGCGCCACTCCGGCCAGTGGCCGTATCGCGCCGACCCCTCGTCCCGTACCCGGCCCCCGCCCCGCGGCTCCGTCGCGTCCCGGTCGTCCCGGCCCTGTGCGGCCGACGCCGCCGGTACAGCGCGCGCCGCGTGACATGGCCAAGCCAGGCCCGTCCGGCCCGGCCGTTCCCGCCGCGGCAGCGGCGGCCCCGCAGATCCAGCTGATCCCGGCATCGGTCGAGAGCGCTCTCGACTCCGCCGAGGAGGCAGTGGACCTGCTTCTCGACTCGGGCCGTGCCCCCGGTGACGTGCTGGTGATCACCACCGGCGCGCAGCATCCGTGGGCCGACCACGAGCTGACCTTCGGTGAAGCCTCCTACTGGGCGCAGCACGACGCTGGCGACGACGTCTTCTACACGGACGCGGCCGTCGCCTCCCGTGCCGCGACCCGCCCTGTGGTCGTCGTCGCCGTCAACGGCGGTTCCGACGCGGTCGCCGCCACGGTCCTGCCGCTGGCTCTCTCCCGGGCAGGTGCGCTGCTGATCGTCTGTGGCGACCCGCAGCGGATCAACTCGGTGCTGGGCGCCGGCGTCTGAGCGACCTCCGGCGCCTCTGGGACTCCGGAGGTACCGAAGGAGTTGTGGCGACGGACTCGCACGGTGGTGCCTTCGGCATGCCCGGAAGCGGGCGAGGGGCACCGGCCGTCGGGGCGCGGTCGTTCGACGGACGGAGGATCCGGAGCGCGGGTACCGGGCCGGATCTGTCGAGTGACCAAACCAGGCCACGTCCGCCACGGGCCGGAGTGGGGTGAGCGAGCCCGCTGAGCACGCCGTACGGCATGTTTCAGGGGGGCGTGCCCGGCGGCGGGTGCTCGGCCGGTGCCCCCGCGCGGGGGTCGGCTTCAGCGGGCGGCCGCGCGGCGCAGTACCTCGGAGGCGGCGCCTCCGGTGCGCGGTGGCAGGGGCGCGGACTCGGACAGGGCGAAGGGTTCGGGAGGCGAGTCGGCGTTCGGGCGCCGCCCGCCGCGACCCTCACCGAGTACCTGCCAGCCGTCGTGGGTCAGCGTGATGTACGACCCGCAGCGCAGCCCGTGCAGGGTGCAGGCGTCCCGCAGCCCCCACATCCAGGCACCGTCCTCCTCCGTCCAACGCGCGTCCCCCTCGCGGCAGTAGAGCAGTACGGCGGTCCGCACCGGGGTGCGGCGGCGCAGGTCGTGTGGGATGACCCGGCGCAACTGCGCCAGTAGCGCGTTGCGGAACATCCAGCCGTCGGCCTGCGCCGAGCGCCGGGTGAACGAGGCGCTGGCGCACAACCGTTCCTCCGGGTCGAGGACGGCCACGATCGCCGTCGTCGGCCTGGGACGGTGCCGGGCGTGCAGCCCGCTGACCACCTCACGAGGATTGCGCAGCAGCGGTATGCCGGCGTCGGCCCACTCCGCGGGCTCGAGCAGGCGGCTGGCGGAAACGGCGGACGCGGACGTCGACAACGATGCTGCCGAGGACGGAGCGAATCCGAAGGTCACGTTCCTCCCTTCGGCTACGCGCCCACACAGCGGGCGAGATTGGATTCGGGGGAGCGCGCACCGCAGTAAGGCCCAACCGGATCACGGACGAGCCGTGCGGGGAGCGGACTTCAATTCTTCCTGTCGAACTTGATTGCGGCAACGAGCAAATGGGGCCACCGACTGTTATCTGGTGGTGCGTGGCTTATATCCCTACCCACCGAGGCACCGGAGGACTCCGGGACGTTCGAGTACGACACGTGCGAACGCCGCATCCGGTGCCGTATTCGAACAGCACCGGGTCGATCAGCCCTGTACGGCCAGGACCAGCGGCAACACCCCGCGCGCCCCGGACCTCCGCAACATGCGCGCCGCGACCGCCAGCGTCCAGCCGGTCTCGGTGAAGTCGTCCACCAGCAGGACCGGACCCTCGGCCGCGGCGAGTGCGGCGGACAGGGCGGGTGGCACGGTCAGCGCGCCGTCGAGGGTCTTCAGACGCTGGGCACTGTTGCTGCGCGAGACGTGTGCCGCCTCTCCCGCGTACTCCACGGAACCCAGCAGAGGCAGTCTGCCGATCTCCGCGATGCGGGCGCCCAGGGAGTCGATCAGCCGGGGCCGGGAGCGCGAGGCGACGGTGACGACACCCACCGGGCGGGGCTGCGCGTCGGCCGCCCCAGGGGCCCATCCACCGGGGCCCTTCGCCCAGTCGGCCAGTACGTCCACCACCGCGCGGGCGACATCGTCCGGCACGGCCGTGTCCGGGGCCTGGGGTGCGAGCAGCGGCCGTAGCCGGTTGCCCCAGCCGATGTCCGACAGCCGCCCCAGGGCTCGCCCCGCGGCGGCCTGTTCACCGGCCGGAATGCGTCCCTTGAGATCGATGCCGATGGCCGGCAGGCCGGTCGGCCACATCCTCCGGGGCTCCACCTCGACGCCCGCGCGGCCGAGGTCGACCCGTGCGGCGTCCACTGCGGCTGTGGAGGTGTCCGCCGTGAACCGCGGCCGTGCGCAGTTGTCGCAGCGGCCGCAGGGCTTCGCGCCCTCGTCGTCGAGCTGGCGCTGCAGGAACTCCATCCGGCAGTCCGTCATGGCCGCGTACTCGCGCATCGCCTGCTGTTCGGCCGCCCGCTGCCGTGCCACCCAGTCGTACCGCTCCGCGTCGTACGTCCACGGCTGCCCGGTCGCGATCCAGCCGCCCTTGACCCGCTTGACCGCGCCGTCCACGTCGAGGACCTTCAGCATGGTCTCCAGCCGGGAGCGGCGCAGTTCCACCAGCGGCTCCAGCGCGGGCAGCGACATGGGGCCGCCGGCCCGGGAGAGTACGTCCAGGGTGCGGCGCACCAGCTCCTCCGAGGGGAAGGCGAGCGAGGCGAAGTAGTCCCAGATCGCCTCGTCCTCCCGGCCCGGCAGCAGCAGTACCTCGGCGTGCTCGACACCGCGCCCCGCGCGGCCCACCTGCTGGTAGTAGGCGATGGGGGAGGAGGGCGAGCCCAGGTGCACCACGAACCCGAGGTCGGGTTTGTCGAAGCCCATGCCGAGGGCCGAGGTGGCGATCAGTGCCTTGACCCGGCTGCCGATCAGGTCGTCCTCGGCCTGCTGCCGGTCGGCGTTCTCCGTCTTCCCCGTGTACGACGCCACGGTGTGCCCGCGCTGCCGCAGGAACGCGGTGACCTCCTCGGCGGCGGCCACGGTGAGTGTGTAGACGATGCCGGAGCCCGGCAGCTCGTCCAGGTGATCCGCGAGCCACGCCATCCGGTGCGCGGCGTCCGGCAGCCGCAGCACACCCAGGCTCAGGCTCTCCCGGTCCAGCGGACCGCGCAGCACCAGTGCGTCCGAGCCGCCACCGGTGCCCAGTTGCTCGGCCACATCGGCGGTCACGCGCGCGTTGGCCGTGGCGGTGGTCGCCAGCACCGGCACACCGGGTGGCAGTTCGGCGAGCATGGTGCGCAGCCGCCGGTAGTCCGGCCGGAAGTCATGGCCCCAGTCGGAGATGCAGTGGGCCTCGTCCACCACGAGCAGTCCGGTCGCCGCGGCGAGCTTGGGCAGCACCTCGTCGCGGAAGTCTGGGTTGTTGAGGCGCTCCGGGGACACCAGGAGGACGTCGACCTCGCCGGCCGCGATCTCCGCCTGGATCGCCTGCCAGTCCTCGGTGTTGGAGGAGTTGATGGTGCGGGCGTGGATACCGGCCCGGGCCGCCGCGCCCACCTGGTTGCGCATGAGCGCGAGCAGCGGGGAGACGATGACCGTCGGGCCGCTGCCCGCGGCCCGCAGCAGCGAGGTCGCCACGAAGTACACCGCGGACTTGCCCCAGCCGGTGCGCTGGACGACCAGGGCCCGGCGCCGGTCGGCGACCAGCGCCTCGATCGCCCGCCACTGGTCCTCGCGCAGCCGTGCCGTACCCGTGTCGTCGCCGACGAGACGGGCGAGGACGGCGTCCGCCCGCGTCCGGAGTTCCGCGTTGCTCGTGTGCTCCATGCGTCCATACAACAGGACGGGACCGACAGCCGGGCGGTCTGTGGACGAGCGCGGCGGCTTTGACGTGTCCCTGATTTGACTTGTCCACAGGAAAACCGGAATTCCGAGATCCGCGAGATCGTCGGCGCATGACGAATCACAGCGAAACCACCGGACCCTCCGAAAACGGCGACATCACGGGAGGTGTGCAACCCCTCGGCCATCCCGCCCACGACACCCAGATCACGCTGCGTACCCCGGCCGAACTGGCCGACGCGCTGCCCTACCTGCTCGGGTACCGCCCCGAGGACAGCATGGTGCTGGTGGCCCTGCACGACCGGGGCGGCCGTGGCCGGTTCGGCGGGCGGGCCCGGCTCGGCATCCCCGCGAACAAGGACGACTGGGAATCGGCCGCACGCCAGCTGGCCCAGGGCCTGACGGCGGGCAGCGAACGCCGTGGAACCCGCCCCGAGCAGATGGTCGCCTACGTCTGCCAGGAACCGTCGCCCGGCGAAACGGGCCGGGACGTCATGCGCCGGCTCGCCCCGCTCGCCCAATTGCTGCGCACCGAGTGCGGCCGCCTCGACGTGCCGGTGATCGAGGCGCTGTGCGTCTCGGGGGGCCGCTTCTGGTCGTACTGCTGCCCGGCGGACGAGTGCTGCCCTCCGGACGGCGCCCCCATGGGCCTGCCCGGCACCTCGGTGCTCGCGGCCGCCGCCACCTACGCCGGGATCCAGGTGCGCGGCACTCTGCGCGAGCTGCGGGCCAGGCTGCAGCCCTGGGAGTCCGGCGCCGCGCCGGAACAGGAGGGCGCCCTGGACCGCGCCGGAATGGCCCTGGTGCCCCGCATCCTCCACGATGCCTCCCGCGCGGAGGTGGCCGAGGAGACGCTCGCCCTCGCCGAGCAGCTCATGAGCCGGTACGCCGCGGCCGTCCCGGTGTCCGGCGTCCACCAGGCGGACCTCCGCGACGACGCTCTGCTCGCGCACGGCGAGGCCGCCCGGCTGATCCTCGGACTGCAGGACCGCACCACCCGCGACCGGGCGGCAGCCTGGATGGAGGGTGACGAGGCCGGACCCGCCCTGCGCCTGTGGCGAGCCCTGGCCCGCCGCTGTGTCGGCCCCTACGGCGAACACGCCGCCGCTCCCTTGACGCTGGCCGGCTGGGTCGCCTGGTCGACCGGCGACGACCTGGAGGCGCGGGAGGCCCTGGCGATGGCGCTGGGCGCGGACCCCGAGTACCTCTTCGCCCGCCTCCTGCACCAGGCCTGCAACGAGGGCCTGGACCCGGAGTCGATCCGCCGCTGCCTGCGCACGGAACGCGCGGGGCGCGAGTCGGCCGACGGCCCGGAGGCTGGCGGCGACAATGCTCCGGCCGACCCGGGCACCGACCACGAGCCGACCGCCGCCTCCGAGACCCGACGTCGCCGCCGTCCGCGCGCCGAAGACAGTTCCGACCCGCGGCGGCCACGGCCGGAGGGCGCCCGTCCGCGACCGGCGGGCGCAGTTCACACCCGGACCCGCCCCGGGTCGTCCAGGCCGGGCGACGGCACGCGCACCCGCGCGGCGGGGAAGACCGACACCCGAGGCGGCCGGGCCGCCCGGGAGGACTCAGGCACCCGGAAGGGCCGTGTCGAGGGGGACGAATGAACGGGGGCCGGCCAGGGACGGCACACGGACGGGCGTGGGCCGGTGCTGTCCGCCGCCGGACACGGAACCTCATCGGACCGGGGCGGTTCCGCGACTGCCCGCCCGTCGGCCGGCGCCGTGTCGGCCTGTCGGCCCTGGGCGTCCGAAGGCATGGGCCGAGCGGCCCGCGCGGAGTCCCCTCGCACTGTCGCCCGATCGGGTTCGGCGGGCGGGGGCGTGACCACGAGGAGCCCTCCTCCGTTCACCTGAGTGGCGGAACGCCTGGACGGGTCGTGCCGCCGCCCGTCCTCTGTCCCTCCGGAGTCCTCCGTCCGGCGCCCAGCACGTCCCGGGCGCACAGAGCGCAGAAGGAGCCTCCCGTGCATCAGCCGACTCCGACCTTCACCGCCGACGGCAACCGCCGACTCCGGGACGGCCCCCCACCTTGGCTGTCGCGGGCGGAAGGCCCGTCGGGGCAGCCCCGCGACCGCACGACACGGGCCACGCCCCCACGATCGACCCCAGGTCCGCAGAGCCCGGGGCACGTCGGCGGGCTGCCGCCCACGCACACCGCGTTGATCTGCGTCGCGCTGCCCGGCCTCGCCGTCTCCACGGAGCAGGGCCAGTTGACCGGCCGCGGCCTGGAAGGGTTCTACCGGGCGGGTCGGCGGCTGCTCGCACGCTGCCAGGTCCGTGTCGCCGGCCGCGAACCGCTCCCCGTGCAGGCGCGGATGGCGGGTGCGGACTCCACACGCTTCGTGGGTACCCTGCGGACTTCCCCGGGGGCCGGCCCGGATCCGGACGTCGTCGTGGAACGAATCCGTCACGCCGAGGGCACCGAGCGCATCACCCTGCACAGCTCCGCGCGCCACCCCCTGCGTCTGGCGCTGGAGGTGGCCCTCGGCACCGACCTCGCGGAGCTGAGCGCCATCGCCTCCGGCAGCCCCGGCCCCGAACTCCCGGCCAGTGTCCACGACTCCGGCCTGCGCTGGACCACCCCCACCGGCAACTCGTCGGTCACGGCGGACCCGCCACCCACCGACGCACTGGCCTCCGCGGGACTGCTGCGCTGGGAGTTCGAACTGCCCCCGGGCGGAACGGCGAGTGTGGAACTGCGGGTGCGCCCGGACGGCACGGGTCACCCGCGCGCCGTGGGACGCGCGGCCACGAGCCCCCTGGCGCCCGCCAGGGCCGCGGGTGACGATCCGAGAGCCGCGGCGCTGTTCAGGACCAGCATCGAGGATCTCCAGGCGCTGCTGCTCCGTGACCCGGCACACCCCTCCGACACCTACCTCGGGGCCGGGGCGCCCTGGCGCTGCGGCCTGGCCCCGGCCGAGGCGCTCGCCGCGGCCCGGATGACCCTTCCTCTCGGCACCCGCCTCGCCGCCGGCACCCTGCGCACCCTCGCCCGCACCCAATTGCGCGGTCCGGGTCCGCAGGCCGGTATGGTCCCCGGGCCGCGCCGGGATGCCGGAGCACATCTGCCGCCGGGCTGCACGGGCACGGAGGCCACCCTGCTCTTCCCCGTGCTGCTGGCGGAGGCCCGCCGCTGGGGGCTCCCGGACCAGGAGACGCGGGAACTGCTGCCCGCGGCCGAGCGCTGCCTGACCTGGCTGCGCACCACGGTGGGCGACCACACCTACCTCTGCGACCCACAGCCCGGCGGACCCGCGCGCAGCGAGACCCAGGCCCATGCCCACCGAGCCGCGCTGCTCGGCGCCGAGCTCCTCGACGCGTACGACCGGCCGGGCGGCGCCGGACTGCGGCAGTGGGCGGGGGAGCTGAGGAAGTCGTTCCAAGCGGACTTCTGGACCGAGGACAGAAGCGGCGGCCGTCCGGCGGCGGCGCTGACCCCGGACGGCCGCCCCCTGACCCACCTGGGCTCAGCCGCCGTCCACCTGCTCGACACCGGCCTGCTCGGCGCCGGCAGACCGGCCGACGGCCTGCTCGACAAGGTGCAGACCGAGCAGCTCGCCCGGTTGCTCGGCGGTCCGGCCATGGACTCGGGATGGGGGTTGCGCGGACTCGGGGCCAAGGAAGCGGGACACAATCCGTTCGGCCACCGGGCCGGGGCCGTCCGGGTCCAGGAGACGGCACTCGCCGTCGCCGGGCTGGCCGCCGCGGGCTACGAGAAGGAGGCGGGCGGCCTGCTGCGTGGCCTGCTGGCGGCGGCCGAGCACTTCGGCCACCGGCTGCCCGAGATGTTCGCCGGTGAGCAGCGCACCGACGGGAGCGCCCCCCTTCCGCACCCCGCGGCCTGCCGTCCGGCGGCCACGGCCGCCGCCTCCGGGGTGCTGCTCCTCACCACCCTCGCCGGCATCCGCCCCGACGCCCCGGCCGGGACCGTCACCCTCCGGCCCGTGCACAGCGCGCCCCTGGGTGAACTCGGCCTGACCGGCCTGCGGGTGGCCGGCGCGCCTTTCTCGGTACGGGTCAGCCGACTCGGCCTGGCCATGGTCGAGGAGGCCGCGGACGACCTGCAGTTGGGGGCATGACCCCAGGCAATCGTGCGAGACGTGACCGGCGCGACGAACGGGCGGGCGGCCGTCGGACGCGTGCCGGAACGAACTACGGGGTGCATACCTGAGCGAAGTGGATCAGCCGTCGAAGCGAGCGACGAAGGGAGTGTTTATCGTCAGGCAGACGACTATGATCACCGCATGCCCTACGACCCGTCAGCCTTTCCGCCCTTCGCCGTCACCGTGGACCTGGTCGTGCTGACTGTGCGCCGCCACGCCCTGTGCGCGCTGGCGGTACGCAGAGGCGAGCAGCCGTTCCAGGGGCGCTGGGCGCTGCCGGGCGGCTTCGTACGGGCAGACGAGGATCTCTCGCAGGCGGCGGCGCGGGAACTCGCGGAGGAGACCGGGCTGCGCGCTCACGACCCCGATGCCCCCGCCCAGGACGGCGGGGCCCACCTGGAGCAGCTGGCGACCTACGGCGACCCCAAGCGCGACCCCCGGATGCGCGTGGTCAGCGTCGCCCACCTCGCCCTCGCCCCCGACCTCCCCGCTCCGCGCGCGGGCGGCGACGCCAGCAACGCGCGGTGGGCGCCGGTCGAGGAACTGCTCGCGCAGGGCGGCTATGGCCGGGACGGCGAGACGGTTGCACCGCTCGCCTTCGACCATGCCCAGATTCTGTCCGACGGGGTGGAGCGCGCCCGCTCCAAGATCGAATACTCGTCCCTGGCCACCGCGTTCTGCACACCCGAGTTCACGGTCGGTGAGCTGCGCAGGGTCTACGAGGCGGTGTGGGGCGTGGCGCTCGACCCGCGCAACTTCCACCGCAAGGTGACCGGCACCCCCGGTTTCCTCGTCCCCACCGGCGGTACGACCACCCGTCAGGGCGGCCGTCCGGCTCAGCTCTTCCGTGCCGGCGGCGCGACTCTGCTCAACCCTCCGATGCTGCGACCGGAGGTCTGACCGTCCGACAGCGCGAACCCTGTCGCGGTTAAACCCTTCTATACCCGGAAAAACGGTCATTCCGCGCTATCTTCCCTAAGGTGATCGAGGCCTTCGGACTGACCAGCAATCCCCGCAAGGCGCACCCGCCCGCCGTCGACGACGTGACCTTCGAAGCGCGCGCGGGCCGCGTCACCGCACTCCTGGGCGACGCAGGCGCGGGCAAGACCACGGCGCTCAGACTGATGCTCGAACTCCAACAGGGCCGTGGACTCACCTACTTCAGGGGTCGCCCCTTGCATCGGATCGCCCACCCCTCGCGTGAGGTCGGCGTCCTCCTCGGTGACGTTCCCGGTCACCCGGCCCGCTCCGTACGCGGGCATCTGCGCATGCTGTGCGCGGCGACCGGAGTACCGGTCCGGCGCGCCGACGAAGTACTCGAAGCGGTCGGGCTCGTCAGTCTGCGCGAGGAGCGCCTGGGCACGCTCTCGCGCGGCGTGGACCGACGACTGGGCCTGGCCTGCGCCCTGCTCCCCGACCCGCACACCCTTGTCCTGGACGAACCCACGCACGGTCTCTCCACCCGTGAGGGCCACTGGCTGCACCGCATGCTCCGGGCGCACGCCGCACGGGGAGGCACGGTCCTGTTCGCCACCTCCGACCCCAAGGAGGCCGCCCGTGCCGCCGACCGGGTGGTCACCCTGGAGGCCGGCAGGCTTGTCGCGGACCAGGAGGCCACCGACTTCGCCCGAACCCGGCTGCGCCCCCGCGTGGCCGTCCGCAGCCCCCACGCCGCCCGGCTCGCCGCCCTCCTCACCAAAGAGGCCCGCACGGACCACCGCTCGGTGGAGGTCGTCAGCGAAGGCGGCAACCGCCTGTCGGTGTACGGCAGCACGACGGCCGAGGTCGGCGAGGCGGCGTTCCGCCACGGCATCCTCGTCCACCAACTCGCGGACGAGGTCGGCGACATGGGGGCGGGAGCCGGATCGGAGCCGGTCACGGACGCCGCACCGGAGGCCGTACGACGGCAGCGGGGCGACAGCGAACCGGCCGCGGCGGAGGAACACCGGACGGTCGGCGGGGCGCCGACCACCGACCGGCGGGACACGCCCGGTGCCGACAGCCGTCAGGACACGAGCGGTTCTCCGGTCACCCCGCAGCCTCGGATGTCGGCCGGATCGAAGTCGGTGAGTCAGTCCCGCGCCGCCGGTCAGGAGCAGGGCCCGGATCTGCCCGCGAACACAGCGGGGCACACGGGCGCAGCTGAGCAGCTGCCCGAATCCAGCGGGGCGTCCGCGCACGCGGAACAGTCAGGCCGCGCCGTCGTCACCGAGACCCCGACCGTGGCGCTCTCGGCCCGGTCGACAGGCGCCACGGCGGCTGCCCGGCCGTCGTCGGCCGACACCGCGTCCTCGTCGGCTGTGGCCCCGGCCGCATCGTCCGAGCCGCCGATCCACGCCCCAGCCCCGGACCCCATGTCCGCCACCGTCCCCGCCCAGCCACCCTCCACTGCCGATCCCGCCCAGCCGTCCGCCGCCGCGTCCACCCACCCACCGGTCGACGCCGCCTCGGCTCACTCGTCGACCGCCACCCCTGCCCAGCCGTCGGCCGCGGCCTCCTCCGCTCACCCGCCAGCGGTCACCGCATCCGGCCGGCCAGCCGTCGGTGCCGCCTCCGGGCGTTCCTCGACCACTGCCGCCGCTGCCCAGGCGTCCACCACCGCGTCCGCCCCGCCGCAGGCCTCCGCCGCATCCCCCCAGTCGTCACCGCGTCCCGTTCCGGACGATCCCTTCGCCCGCTCAGCCTCCTCGCAGTCGCCGGCCCCCACCGTGTCCGGCGTAGCTCCGACCACGCAGCCGCCCGTCAAACAGCCACAGCCCGGCGAAGCCTCGACCGCCAAGCTCTCCGCCAGGCTGCCGCGGCGGAAGTCGCAGACCAGCGAACCTTCGGCAGCGGGTGGCGACCCCATCCCCCTTCCGGCCGGGTCCGCGCGACGGGCTCACGCCGTCGCTCCGGACGACTCGTCGCCGCTCCCACCCGCCATCGCAGTCCGCTCCGCCCCCAGCCCCCTCCGTCCGCTGCGCTACGAGCTCCGCCGAGCCGCCGGGATCGGTACCGGCTTTGTCACCTGCGGTGTTGTCCTGGTGGTGTCCGCCCTCACCACCGTCCTGCTCGCCCGGCTCGGGCACACCCCGCAGGCCCGGCTGTTCGCCGCCTGGCCGCGGGAGCTGCCGCTGCCCCCTGCGGCGCTCGGCGCGGGGCTGCTCGGGGCGCTGGCCTTCGGGGACGAGTTCCGCCACCCCGCACTGGCGGCGGACCGCGGCACCGTGCCTCGCCGACTGGGGCTGCTCACCGCGAAACTGGCGGTCTCCGGAGCCACCGCCGTATTGCTCTCGTTCCTCACCCTGGGCTGCGACGCCGAGATGCTCTATGTCGTCTACGGCCGGGAACTCGCGAAGGTTCCCGCCGAGTGGCTTCCGATGACCGCGAGTTGGTTCGGACTGATCGTCGGCTGTGCCTGGGCCGGTGTGCTGGCGGCGGGCGTCTTCCGGTCCACCACGGCCGGTCTCGCCGCGGTGCTCGCCGTGCCCGTACTCGTCGTGCCCGTCGTGCACAAGGCGCTGCAGGGGTCTGGTGTGCGGATGGCCGCCGGACTCCCGATGCGGATGCGGGAGATGTTGCTGCTGCAGTGGCCCTTCGGGGGCGAGCGCTATCTGGTCGCGGCAGCCCGGGTGCTGGCCCAACCCGTGGGCGGGGCAATGGCGTTGTCGCTGGCCACGCTGCTCTGCGCGTACCTGTTCACCACCTTCCGGGCCAGGCTCCGATAACCACGGACCGGGCGCTTCCGATCCTCCCGTGTGCACAACTCCCCGCAGAAAGGCCATTTCTTTCCGATAAGGCGTCAATTGCGATGGGGTGAGCGATCACCCTTTCGTGTGCTTTTCACCAAAGACCTCAAGGGAGTTGGAGACAGCGCCGACAAAGGATCCGTGAGTACCCTTGCGCACACCATGATGACCGCCGCCCGCTCCGCAGACTCTGGTCTGGTCGGCCCGGGCGAACTCGACCGCTACCCGTACGTGGATGCCCCGGCCACCGATCGTGTCGGGGCACCTTCCTGGGAGGGCCCGGACCCCGAGCTGGGCCGGGTGGGACGGCGTGCCGCGGGCAGCCGCGGCCGCGGACTGCACGGTCAACTCGTCCAACAGCTGGGTCAGATGATCGTCTCGGGTGACCTGGGCGCGGACCGCCCGCTGGTGCCCGAGGAGATCGGCCAGCGATTCGAGGTCTCCCGCACCGTCGTCCGTGAGTCCCTCCGGGTCCTGGAGGCCAAGGGCCTGGTCAGTGCCCGCCCGAACGTCGGCACGCGCGTGCGTCCCGTCAGTGACTGGAACCTCCTGGACCCCGACATCATCGAGTGGCGGGCCTTCGGGCCGCAGCGCGACGACCAGCGCCGCGAGCTCAGCGAGCTGCGCTGGACGATCGAGCCACTCGCCGCGCGGCTCGCGGCCGGGCACGGGCGGGAGGACGTCCAGCAGCGCCTGTCCGACATGGTCGAGATCATGAGCCACGCGATGGCGCAGGGTGACGCGCTGACGTTCTCGCGCGCGGACGCCGAGTTCCACTCGATGCTCATCCAGATCGCGGGCAACCGCATGCTGGAGCACCTCTCCGGCATCGTGTCGTCGGCCCTCCACGTCTCCGGCGGTCCGGTCACCGGCTGTGAGCGGCCGAACGAGACGTCCCTGGCCCAGCACGCGCGGATCGTCGACGCGCTCGGCACGGGCGACGGCACGGCGGCCGAGTCGGCCATGCGTCAGCTGCTCACCGTCCACCCCGAGGTCGAGCGCGTGGTTCCCGCCCCGCGTGAGCACTGACCCGCGTCGATAGCGGTGCGCCAGGTCGGTTCCGCGCTCTGGGAGCGCCACCGGCCCTGGACCCCGCTTCCGCCGGACCTCGCCGGATCCCTCAGGGCTCCGGCGAGGTCCGGCGGCGGGACGGACACGCGGCGGTCGTATGACGGACACGGCAACGGTCGAGCGACAGACACCGCACCGGTCGAGCGGTGTATGCCAGGCTCGGTGGCGGCCGTACGGCGCATGCGTCGGCGTCCGAACCGCCCGGAGAGATCAGCGGCGACAACCTCTGCCCATATCTGACCGTTTTTGGGCGCTTACGGGGTGTGACTCGGGCCACGTAGATTGGGCGTAACGCTCTTGCGAACAACGCGATGACCTAAGAGGTGACAGCCGCGGAGGGAATACGGACGCCATTCATGGCGCTGTGTATCTTCCCGGCCCCCGCCCGCGCCGTCGGCCCATCCCCAAGCCGGCGGTCGGCTCCAGTCCGTCCAGGACGGGGCCGGAAGCCGTTTTCCAACGTTCCGAGAGGTTGTTCGTGTCGGCCAGCACATCCCGTACGCTCCCGCCGGAGATCGCCGAGTCCGTCTCTGTCATGGCTCTCATTGAGCGGGGAAAGGCTGAGGGGCAGATCGCCGGCGACGATGTGCGTCGGGCCTTCGAAGCTGACCAGATTCCGGCCACTCAGTGGAAGAACGTACTGCGCAGCCTCAACCAGATCCTTGAGGAAGAGGGTGTGACGCTGATGGTCAGTGCCGCGGAGCCCAAGCGCACCCGAAAGAGCGTCGCAGCGAAGAGTCCGGCCAAGCGCACCGCCACCAAGACGGTCGCAGCGAAGACGGTGACCACCAGGAAGGCCACCGCCACGGCCGCCCCTGCCGTGTCCCCCTCCGTAGCCGACGATCCGGCCGAGGAGGCGGGGTCCGTGAAGAAGGCCGCCGCCGCCAAGAAGGCCGCCCCCACCGCCAAGAAGGCCGTCGCCAAGAAGACCGCGACCGCCGCGAAGAAGGCGGTGCCGGCGAAGAAGACCGCCGCCAAGAAGGACGACGTCGAGATTCTCGAGGAAGAGGTCCTCGAAGAGGCCAAGGCGGGCGCCGAGGAGCCCGAGGGCACCGAGAGCGCGGGCTTCGTCCTGTCCGACGAGGACGAGGACGACGCGCCGGCGCAGCAGGTCGCCGCGGCCGGTGCCACCGCCGACCCGGTCAAGGACTACCTCAAGCAGATCGGCAAGGTCCCGCTGCTCAACGCCGAGCAGGAGGTCGAGCTCGCCAAGCGCATCGAGGCCGGTCTGTTCGCCGAGGACAAGCTGGCCAACGCCGACAAGCTCGCCCCGAAGCTCAAGCGCGAGCTGGAGATCATCGCCGAGGACGGGCGCCGCGCCAAGAACCACCTCCTGGAGGCCAACCTCCGTCTGGTGGTCTCCCTGGCCAAGCGCTACACCGGCCGCGGCATGCTCTTCCTGGACCTCATCCAGGAGGGCAACCTCGGTCTGATCCGCGCGGTCGAGAAGTTCGACTACACCAAGGGCTACAAGTTCTCCACGTACGCCACCTGGTGGATCCGTCAGGCGATCACCCGCGCCATGGCCGACCAGGCCCGCACCATCCGTATCCCGGTGCACATGGTCGAGGTCATCAACAAGCTCGCGCGCGTGCAGCGCCAGATGCTCCAGGACCTGGGCCGCGAGCCCACCCCGGAGGAGCTGGCCAAGGAACTCGACATGACCCCCGAGAAGGTCATCGAGGTCCAGAAGTACGGCCGCGAGCCCATCTCCCTGCACACCCCCCTGGGTGAGGACGGCGACAGCGAGTTCGGTGACCTCATCGAGGACTCCGAGGCCGTCGTTCCCGCCGACGCGGTGAGCTTCACGCTCCTCCAGGAGCAACTGCACTCGGTCCTCGACACGCTCTCCGAGCGTGAGGCGGGCGTCGTCTCGATGCGCTTCGGCCTCACCGACGGTCAGCCGAAGACCCTCGACGAGATCGGCAAGGTCTACGGCGTCACGCGCGAGCGCATCCGTCAGATCGAGTCCAAGACCATGTCGAAGCTGCGCCACCCCTCGCGTTCGCAGGTGCTGCGCGACTACCTCGACTAGGTCGCGGTCGTACGACGTCGAAGGCCCGGCTCCCCTGTGGGGGACCGGGCCTTCGGGCTGCGGGTCGCGGTGCGCTGGATGACTCTGGGTGTCCTGGTACCACCCAGAGTGAGGAGCGTGCATGCGCCGTCCCTTTGCCCCGGTCCTGATCCGACCGCTGATCCTGGCGGCCGTCACCGCCGTGATACCGCTGGCCGGCCCGCCCCCGGCAGTCGCCGACAGCGTTGTCGTCGGCGGGTTCCCCGTCGACGTCTCGCAGACTCCCTGGACGGTCGCGCTGTCCAGCCGTGACCGGTTCGGAGGTACGCGGGCCGGCCAGTTCTGCGGTGGGGTGGCAATCGGCCGGACCACGGTGCTGACCGCGGCCCACTGCCTGGCCGACGAGGTGATCGGGGGGCCCGCCGAGCGGGTGCGCGACCTCAAGGTCATCGCGGGCCGCACGGATCTTCTCTCGACGCAGGGCCAGGAGATCCCGGTGACCGTCGCACGGGTCAATCCGCGCTACGACCCCGATGCGAACACCGGCGACTTCGCCGTCCTCACCCTCGCGCAGCCCCTGCCGGCCGGTGCCGTCGTCAAGATGGCCGCCGCAGGCGACGCCGCCTACCGGGCCGGCACCGGTGCCCTGGTCTCCGGATGGGGCGACATCACGGGTGGCGGCGACTACGCGCGCCGGCTGTACGCGGCGCAGGTCCATGTGCTGCCCGACCAGGCGTGCGAGCGGGCTTATCCCGGCGGCGCCGACGGCACCTACCGGGCGGATTCCATGGTGTGCGCGGGGGAGACCTCGGGCGGACCCGACGCCTGTCAGGGGGACAGCGGGGGACCGCTGGTGGCGCAGGGGCGGCTCATCGGACTCGTGTCGTGGGGCAGCGGCTGCGGCCGCCCGGGGAGTCCCGGTGTCTACACGCGCGTCTCCGAGGTCGTGCGGGCCCTCGGGCCGGACGGTGGCTTCAGCCGCTCAGGAAGGCCTCACAAGCCCTCCTGAGGGCTGCTGTGGGCACATGACGACGGGCGGTCGCTCCCGAGGGAGCGGCCGCCCGTTCACCGGTCTGGGCCGGAGCTGGCTCGTCGTGTGTGCGAGAGGTCAGCGCTCATCTTCGGAGGCGGTGTTCGGAACGGACGTCAGCCGCTCCGTCTCGTCCTGTATCTCAGCGGCGATCTTCTTGAGTTCCGGCTCGAACTTGCGTCCGTGGTGGGCGCAGAAGAGCAGTTCTCCGCCGCTGAGCAGCACGACGCGCAGGTATGCCTGGGCGCCGCAGCGGTCGCAGCGATCGGCGGCCGTCAGGTGGCTCGCGGGGGTCAGAACAGTAGTCACGTCGCCTCTTCTCTAGCTCGACGAGCTGTCGTACCAGGGTCAACATCCAACCAGCCCGAAAACGTTCCCGCTCGGGGCTTCTCCTCGAAAAAAATCTTTCGAGGTGGCCGTCTGCTGCCGGTTGGCGGCGAATGTGCCGTATTGCGTCGTCTTAAGTGCTTACGGGTTCGCGCGGTTTCATCGGTCTCATCCTCCCGGCCGGGTTGCCGGTTGTTTGTGAGGACGTGCCCGGAGCCTAAATGGTTCATGCCTCGAAGGGAACGTGATATGTACTTCACTCCAACGAGGGATCGAACACGCATGCGACCGTGGACTAGGGTGAGTTCACGACGAGGGTGGCGTTACAACGGCTCTACCAGGCCTCGGTACCCTCTGAACGGCGACCGAAGCCGGCCCCTTACCCAAAAGGGGCTCCACTGAAATTCAGCGAGGAGCGAACCGCGTGACCGCCGATACGTCCGTGCCGTCCACAGCGCTGCTGGCAGGAGCAGACCGGGACGGTTCCAACTACACCGCGCGGCACCTGCTCGTCCTCGAGGGCCTCGAGGCAGTGCGCAAGCGCCCCGGTATGTACATCGGATCGACCGACAGTCGCGGTCTGATGCACTGTCTGTGGGAGATCATCGACAACTCCGTGGACGAAGCCCTGGGCGGCTACGGCGACCACATCGAGGTCATCCTCCACGACGACGGCTCCGTCGAGGTCCGGGACAACGGCCGCGGCATCCCCGTGGACGTCGAGCCCAAGACCGGCCTGTCCGGTGTCGAGGTCGTGATGACCAAGCTGCACGCCGGCGGCAAGTTCGGCGGCGGCTCCTACGCGGCCTCCGGCGGCCTGCACGGCGTCGGTGCCTCGGTGGTCAACGCGCTCTCCGCGCGGCTCGACGTCGAGGTGGACCGCGGCGGCCATGTGCACGCGATCAGCTTCCGCCGCGGTGTCCCCGGCGTCTTCGCAGGTGACGGCCCGGACGCGAAGTTCGAGGCCAAGAGCGGGCTGCGCAAGACCAAGAAGATCCCCAGGACCCGCAGCGGCACCCGGGTGCGTTACTGGGCCGACCGCCAGATCTTCCTCAAGGACGCCAAGCTCACCCTGGAGACCCTCCACCAGCGGGCCCGCCAGACCGCGTTCCTGGTGCCCGGACTGACCATCGTCGTCCGTGACGAGTACGGTCTCGGCGCCGACGGCAGCAAGGGCGAGGAGTCCTTCCGCTTCGACGGCGGCATCAGCGAGTTCTGCGAGTACCTGGCCACCGACAGGCCGGTCTGCGATGTCCTCCGTTTCTCCGGACAGGGCACCTTCAAGGAGACCGTCCCGGTCCTGGACGACCACGGTCAGATGACCCCCACCGAGGTCACCCGCGAACTCGGTGTCGACGTGGCGCTGCGCTGGGGCACCGGTTACGACACGACCATGAGGTCGTTCGTCAACATCATCGCCACGCCCAAGGGCGGCACCCACATGGCCGGCTTCGAGCAGGCCGTCCGCGAGACCCTCAACGAGGTGCTGCGCGCCAAGAAGCTGCTGCGTGTCGCCGAGGACGACATCGTCAAGGACGACGCCCTGGAGGGCCTCACCGCCGTCGTCACCGTCCGTCTCGCCGAACCGCAGTTCGAGGGCCAGACCAAGGAGGTCCTCGGCACCTCGGCGGCCCGCCGGATCGTGAACAACGTGGTCACCAAGGAACTGAAGGCGTTCCTCACCTCCACCAAGCGGGACTCGGCGGCCCAGGCCCGGGTGGTCCTGGAGAAGGTGGTCGCCGCCGCGCGGACCCGCATCGCCGCCCGTCAGCACAAGGACGCGCAGCGCCGGAAGACCGCCCTGGAGTCCTCGTCCCTGCCGGCCAAGCTCGCCGACTGCCGCAGCGACGACGTCGAGCGCAGCGAGCTCTTCATCGTCGAGGGAGACTCCGCGCTCGGTACGGCGAAGCTGGCCCGGAACTCGGAGTTCCAGGCGCTGCTGCCGATCCGGGGCAAGATCCTCAACGTGCAGCGGTCCTCGGTGACGGACATGCTCAAGAACGCCGAGTGCGGCGCGATCATCCAGGTCATAGGGGCGGGCTCCGGCCGCACCTTCGACATCGACGCGGCCCGCTACGGCAAGATCATCATGATGACCGACGCCGATGTCGACGGCTCCCACATCCGCTGCCTGCTGCTGACGCTGTTCCAGCGCTACATGCGGCCCATGGTCGAGGCCGGCCGGGTCTTCGCCGCGGTGCCGCCGCTGCACCGCGTCGAGATCGTCCAGCCCAAGAAGGGGCAGGACAAGTACGTGTACACGTACTCGGACCGTGAGCTGCGCGACAAGCTCATGGAGTTCCAGAGCAAGGGCATCCGGTACAAGGACTCCATCCAGCGCTACAAGGGTCTCGGCGAGATGGACGCCGACCAGCTGGCCGAGACGACCATGGACCCGCGCCACCGCACCCTGCGCCGGATCAACCTCTCCGACCTCGAAGCGGCGGAGCAGGTCTTCGACCTGCTGATGGGCAACGACGTGGCTCCCCGAAAGGAGTTCATCTCCGGCTCGGCGGCGACGCTGGACCGCTCGCGGATCGACGCGTAGCCGCTGCGCTGGGTCTTGGCCGACGGGGCGCTGAGCTGGTCGCCGGTGAAGACGGGGCGGTGCGCTGGTCGCCGGTGAAGGTGGGCGGCGGTGAAGGCAGTGGTGGTGAAACACGCCCGCCTTGCACCGCGCGCCCGCCTTGCACCGCGCGCCCGCCATCTGCCGTGCGCCCGCCACCTGTCGCGTGCCCGCCAAATGCGCGGCGCGCCCCCATCCGCACGGCCCCACCCGCGGGCGCCTCCACCCGGGGGTGGAGAGATCCCGCTCGTCGGATTCCACCCGTGGTCCACCCACACTCCGATCTGTTGACCTGCGCATTTCCGTAGCGTCGGAGGTGTCGGCAGCTCCCGCTCCCGGCACCGCCCCCTTCCCGCTCACGGAGGCACTGATGTCCGGGCTCGTCAACGCGTTGCTGATCGTGGCAGTCGTCGTCGTGGTGATCGTGCGCCAGTTCCGCGCCCGCCCGATCGACACCGGTCGGCGCTGGTGGCTGCTGCCCGTGATCCTCGCGGTCGTCGCACTGCGCGAACCCGGCATACTCGACGCCCATCACCGCACCGGATCCGCCTTGCTGCTCGGTACGGAGCTGCTGGTGGGACTGGGGACGGGTGCCGCCTGGGCCTGGACCACCCGGGTGTGGACGGAGCCCGACGGGGTCGTATGGACCAAGAGCACCAAGGCCAGCGCGATCGTCTGGTTCGCCGGGATAGCCGTGCGCGTCGGTCTCGTCGCCATCGGCGCCCTCGTCGGCGTCCACCAGCACAGCTCGGCCCTCATGCTCGGCCTGGCGGTCACGCTGCTGGTTCGCGCCGGCATCCTCGTCTGGCGTGCGCAGTCCCTCCCCTCCGCCCCGTCCGCAGGCGGTCCCACCCGGGCGTACGGTGACGCTATGGCCCGGGTCACCAGGAAGGAAGGCGTGTGACGGAGAACGTCTGGACGCGCTGGCCCTCGCGCGAGGCGCTGGGCCGCGCGGGGGTCACCCGGCCCCGGCGCATGCTCGCCTGGGCTGTGCGGGCGGTGGTCCTCGCCCTGCTGCTGTGGGGCGCCTTCCACCAGTCGCACGTCCACGGCTGGGGCATGGCCGCGGTGGTGGCGGGTGTCGTCGTGACCGCCGTGGCCTCCTGGGGCTTCTACCGGACCACGTACGCCCACCGGCTCGTGCCCTCCCTGCTTCTCATCGGTGTCCTCCTGGCCGTCGCGGTGGCGGCGGAGGCCAACGGATTCCGGGGACCGGCCCTCGTGATCTGGTGCGGCTGCGGCATCTCCGCCGTGGAGCGGCTGCCGATCGCGATCGCGGTGCCCGTCACATCCGTGGCCCTGGCCTCGTACTCCGCGTTCACCAACGACGTATGGCTGACCACCGCGGCCACCGTCGTCGGATTGGCACTCGGCGGCTACGTGATGAGACTCGACGCCGAGGCCCGGGGGCACGCTCAGCGGCTGCTGGCCCAGGAGCGCGCGGCGAGAGCGGCCGAGGCTGAGTCGGCGGCGCTGGCGGAGCGGGCCAGGATCGCGCGGGAGATCCACGACGTGCTGGCCCACAGTCTCTCGGCCCAGATGGTGCACCTGGAGGCGGCGCGGTTGCTGATCGAGCGCGGAGCCGACCGGGAGCAGATCCTCGAACGGGTCGTGGCCGCCCGGGGAATGGCCAGCAACGGACTGGCCGAAACCCGACAGGCCCTGTCCGCCCTGCGCGGCGAGCTGACGCCGCTGGAGGAGTTCCTCACGGAGGTCGTCGCTTCGGCCGACGGTGCCGAGGTCACCGTCACGGGCGAACGCAGGGCCCTGCCCGCAGAGGCGTCGCAGACCGTACGACGCGTCGCCCAGGAGGCGCTGACCAACGTTCGCAAACATGCCCACGGCGCCAAGGTCCAGGTACGGCTGGACTATCAGGAGCACGAAGTGACCCTGAACGTCAGGGATTCGGGCGGTCGTCCCGGCGATCTCACCGGTGCGGGCAGCGGGTACGGTCTGCTGGGTATGCGGGAGCGAGCCGAGTTGCTGGGTGGCTCGCTGGAGGCAGGGCGTGACGACGAGGGGTTCGAGGTGACGTTGAGGGTGCCCGTATGACGGAGGTGGAGCAGAAGCCCGCGCGGGTGGTGGTCGCCGACGACCAGACAGTGGTCAGGGAGGGCATCGTGATGCTCCTCGGCCTGTTGCCCGGCGTGGAGGTCGTGGGAGCGGCGGGCGACGGGGAGGAAGCTGTGCGGCTGGTCGCCGCACTCGCCCCGGACGTGGTGCTGATGGATCTGCGGATGCCGCGTTGCGACGGTGTGGAGGCGACCCGGCGGATCAGGGCGGAGTACCCGGGGACACAGGTCGTGGTGCTCACCACGTTCGCGGACGACGAGTCGCTGTTCCCGGCGCTGAAAGCCGGTGCACGTGGCTATCTCACCAAGGACGCGGGCGGCGACGAGATCGTGCGGGCGGTGCAGAGCGTCCTTTCGGGAGACGCGGGACTGTCGCCGAGCATCCAACGGCGGCTGCTGGAAAGGCTGTCACAGCCCGAGCCGACGGCCGTGGCCACGGAGGCGCCCGACGGGCTGACCGTGCGGGAGACCGAGGTCCTGGTGCTGATCGCCGAGGGGCTCACCAACCAGGAGATCGCCCGCAGACTGCATGTCTCCACCGCGACCGTGAAGACACACATCAACAACCTCTTCGCCAAGACGGGCCTCAAGGACCGGGCCCAGGCGGTGCGTTACGCCTACGCGAAGGGACTGGTGCGGCCACCAGCGAATTGAGTCACCTGATGGGGTGAAGAGCCGCGGGAAGAAGTGTCGGGGATCTTCCCGGTCTGTCCATCCTTGGGCATGCAGTCAAGCAACGATCGTCACCGCGACGGCGGGGACGGTCCCGAGAGTTCGGCCGAGCAGCACGAGGACCAGGGCGAGTACGGCGCGGCCTCCCGAGAAGTCAGGTACGAGGATCCCTGGTACGACGCGCTGGCCTCCGGCTGGGGCGAGCTGGACGGCACCGGGGTACCGGCTCCCGCCGTACCGGCCGCGCGGTCGGAGCGGGAGGGGGCGGCCGTTCGCGCCCGTGACGTGTATCTGGAGGTGCAGCGCAGTGCGGCCTTCCAGGAGGTGCGCAGCCGCTATCGCAGGTTCGTGGTGCCGGGAGTCGTCGTCTTCCTCACCTGGTACGTGGGGTATGTGGTGACCGCGACGACCGCGCCGGGGCTGATGGCCAGGCCCGTCGCAGGGGCCGTGAACGTGGCGATGGTCGCGGGCCTCGGGCAGTTCCTCACCACGTTCCTGCTCACCTGGGCCTACGCCCGGCACGCGCGGTTGCGCAGGGACCGTGCCGCGCTGGAGCTGCGCTGGGACACCCAGGAGCTGACCAGGGGCGCCCGGGGCGGTGAGTCATGACGGGGCATCATCAGACGTTGGCTCTGCTGCTGTTCAGCGCGTTCGTCGCGGTGACGCTCGGGATCACGACGTGGGTGAGCCGACGACGGCATGGTTCGGCGGAGGAGTTCTATGCCGGCGGGCGGCTCTTCTCCCCGATGGAGAATGGTTTTGCCATCGCGGGCGACTACATGTCGGCGGCTTCCTTCCTCGGTGTGACCGGCCTCATCGCGCTCTTCGGCTACGACGGACTGCTGTACGTGGTGGGCTTCCTGGTCGCCTGGCTGGTCGTGCTGTTCCTGGTGGCCGAACTGGTTCGCAACTGCGGGCGGTTCACGCTCGCCGATGTGATCGCGGCGCGGATGCGGGAGCGACCCGTGCGGATCGCGGCGGGAACTTCTTCGATCACCGTGTCCGTTCTCTATTTGGTGGCGCAAATGGTGGGGGCGGGCAGCCTGGTGGCGCTGCTGCTGGGGCGGACGAGCCAGGCCGCGCAGGCGTGGACGGTCATCGGGGTCGGCGCGCTGATGGTGATCTACGTGTCGTTGGGAGGCATGCGGGCGACCACCTGGATCCAGATCGTGAAGGCGGTCCTGCTGCTCAGCGGCACGGTGGTGCTGACCGTGCTGGTGCTGGTGCGGTTCCACGGCGACATCGACCGCCTGCTGCTCACGGCGGCCGACCGCAGTGGGCACGGGAAGTCGTTCCTGGCGCCGGGCCTCAAGTACGGCGGCAGCTGGAGCGCCCGGCTGGACTTCATCAGTCTGGGGTTGGCGCTGGTGCTGGGCACGGCGGGGCTGCCGCACATCCTGTCCCGCTTCTACACGGTGCCCACGGCGCGGGCGGCACGGCGTTCGGCGGTCTGGTCGATCGGGCTGATCGGCGGCTTCTACCTGATGACGATCGTGCTCGGTTTCGGGGCGGCGGCCCTCGTCGGACCGGACGCGGTGCGCGCCTCGAACGCGTCGGGGAACACGGCAGTTCCGCTGCTGGCACTCGATCTGGGCGGCGGCGCGGGCTCCACAGGCGGAACGGTTTTGTTCGCGGTGGTCGCGGCCGTCGCCTTCGCGACCATTCTCGCGGTGGTCGCCGGGATCACCCTTGCCTCGTCCGCGTCCGTCGCCCATGACCTGTATGCCTCGCTGCGCAGACCGCACGCCAAGCAGCGCAGCGAGGTGGCGGTGGCGCGGACGGCCGCGGTCGGCATCGGGGTGGTGGCGATCGCCCTCGGCCTGCTGGCCCGCGACATGAACGTCGCCTTCCTGGTGGGGCTGGCCTTCGCGGTGACCGCCTCGGCGAACCTGCCCGCGCTGCTGTACTCGCTGTTCTGGCGGGGCTTCACGACCCGTGGCGCGGTGTGGGCCGTATACGGCGGGCTGGTCCCGGCCCTGGTGCTGGTCGTGCTGTCCCCGGTGGTCTCGGGAAGCCCGGGCGCGCTGTTCCCGGCCGTTGACTTCCAGTACTTCCCGTTGCAGAACCCGGGGATCGTCTCCATCCCGCTGGGCTTCCTCGCCGGGTGGCTCGGCACGGTCACCTCGGACGAGGTTCCGGACGAGGCCAAGCAGGCGGAGACCGAGGTGCGGTCGCTGACCGGGGCGGGGGCCGTCTGACCTGTGCCGGAGCGGCTACGGAGCCGCTACGGCGCCACCCAGGCGTACCGGTGCTCGGGGCGGCCCGTGTCGCCGTACTTCAGGGAGAGATGGAGCCGGCCCACCTGTTCCAGGTGACGGAGGTAGCGCTGGGCGGTGGAGCGGCTGAGGCCCGTCTCGGCGGCGACCTCGTGGGCGGAGAGCGGGTGGTCGGCTCGGTGCAGGACGCCGCAGATGAGGTCGCTGGTGGGTTCGGAATGGCCGCTCGGCAGCCCGGGCGCGGACGGCACCGGTGAGGTGCGCAGCGCGCCGAAGATCCGGTCGACCTGCTCCTGGCCGGTCAGGCCCCGGCCGCCGACCCGGTCGACGGTGCGGCGCAGCGCCGCATAGGAGTCGAGGCGGGTGCGCAGCGCGGCGAAGGTGAACGGCTTGACCAGGTAGTGCAGGGCACCCAGCCGCATCGCCCTCTGGACGGTGGCCACATCGCTGGCGGCCGTGATCATGATGACGTCGGTGCCATGGCCCTGTTCCCGCATCCGGTGGACGAGCTCGAGGCCGGTCTGGTCCGGCAGATAGTGGTCCAGCAGGACCAGGTCGATGGCGCCGCGTTCCACGGCGGCCAGGGCCTGGGCGGCGCTGTGCGCGCGGGCGGCCACCCGGAAGCCGGGAACCTTCCCCACGTACTTGGCGTTTATCTCAGCGACGCGGAAGTCGTCATCGACCACCAGGACGTCAATCATCAGGCCTCTCCTTCAAGGCCGGCGAGCGTTAAGCCCGTGTTTCGGCTCCGCAGTTGTAGCGCGAGCAAAAAGAGCACAACAGATGCTTGCGAGCAAAAGAACGGCTTGCGCCCAGAAGACTGATGCTGTGGTCCGGGCCACACCTACCGTCCCGGCCCATGAGCGCAGACACCAGCCCCGCCATCGAGCTGCGGGGCGCGAGCAAGATCTTCAAGACCCCGTCGGGGGGTCTGCACACGGCTGTCCGCGACCTCGACCTCACCGTGGGGCGTGGTGAGTTCGTGGCCGTCGTAGGGCCGACGGGCTGTGGCAAGTCCACCACGCTGACCCTGGTCAGCGGGCTGGAGGAGCCCAGTGAGGGCGACGTGCTGGTGGCCGGTGAGCCGGTGGCCGGCGTCGGCGACAAGGTCGGATTCGTCTTCCAGCAGGACGCTACCTTCCCCTGGCGGACCGTGCTGTCCAACGTGATGGCTGGCCCCCGCTTCCGGGGCGTGCCCAAGGCGGAGGCCAGGGAGAAGGCCCGCGAATGGCTGGCTCGGGTCGGCCTCGCCGCCTTCGAGGACCGCTACCCGCACCAGCTCTCCGGCGGCCAGCGCAAGCGCGTGGCGCTCGCCGCGACCTTCGTCAACGACCCCGAGATCCTGCTCATGGACGAGCCGTTCTCCGCCCTCGACGTGCAGACCCGGGCCCTGATGTCGGACGAGCTCCTTGAACTCTGGGAGGGCACGGGCGCCTCCGTGGTGTTCGTCACCCACGACCTGGAGGAGTCCATCGCGCTGGCCGACAAGGTCGTCGTCATGACCGCAGGACCCGCGACCGTCAAGCAGGTCTTCGACATCGACCTGCCCCGCCCCCGCAAGGTCGAGTCGGTGCGTCTGGAGCCGCGGTTCATCGAGATCTACCGCGAGATCTGGGAGTCCCTCGGCGAAGAGGTCCGCATCACCCGCGAGAGGGGTGCCGCTCATGTCGCCTGAGGTGCTCAGCACACCGGTCGTCGACACGGTCAAGGCCGGCCCGGACCGCGCCCGGTCGCGGGCCCAGGCCGCCCGTAGACGCAAGGCGATCGTGTTCGCCGTACGCGTGCTGCTGCTGGTGGCCGTGCTCGGTCTCTGGGAGGTCCTGTCCCGGGCCGAGGTCATCGACCCGTTCAACTTCTCGATGCCCTCCCAGATCTG
Organism: Streptomyces sp. NPDC026538; assembly: GCF_055567535.1. Taxonomy (NCBI): domain Bacteria; kingdom Bacillati; phylum Actinomycetota; class Actinomycetes; order Kitasatosporales; family Streptomycetaceae; genus Streptomyces; species Streptomyces sp. NPDC026538. Next base: position 1,280,660 of record NZ_JBVHQG010000002.1, on the reverse strand, counting down.
GGACCAGATCTGGACCTGGGTGACCCACGGCACCGCCCTCGGCTCCCTGGGCGAGCAGATCTGGTACACGCTCTACGAGGCGCTGCTCGGCTGGGTCATCGGTGTCATCGCCGGCGTCGTGTTCGGAATCGCCCTGGGGCGGATCGACTTCCTTGCCGATGTTCTCGGTCCGTTCATCAAGGTGCTCAACTCGATCCCCAGGATCGTGCTCGCCCCGATCTTCCTGATCTGGTTCGGACTCGGCCCGTCCTCCAAGGTCGCCTCGGCCGTGGTGCTGGTCTTCTTCCCGGTGTTCTTCAACGCCTTCCAGGGTGCCCGGGAGGTCGACCGCAACCTCGTCGCCAACGCCCGCATCCTGGGTGCCAGCGACCGTCGGGTGACTCTCCAGGTGGTCGTTCCGTCAGCCACCTCGTGGATCTTCACCAGTCTCCACGTGAGCTTCGGCTTCGCGCTCATCGGCGCCATCGTCGGCGAGTACATAGGGGCGACCAAGGGCATCGGGCTGCTCGTCTCGCAGTCGCAGAACACCTTCAACCCGGCCGGCGTGTACGCCGCGATGGTCATCCTCGCTGTCGTAGCCCTCGCTGCCGAAGGGCTGCTGACCTTCGCCGAGCGCCGCATCTTCCGCTGGAAGCCGACCGGCTCCGACAGCTGAGCCTCCACTTCTCACCGCACCGACCTCTCACAAGGACGTGAACCCCATGCGCACCACCGCCAGATACGCCTCGCTGGCCGCCGCCGGCCTGCTCGCCCTCTCCTCGCTCACCGCGTGTGCCAACGACGCGGCCAGCACCTCCGCCACCGGCAGCAAGGGCGACGGCAAGGGCGAGAAGGTCAAGATCATGGTCGGTGGCCTGGACAAGGTCATCTACATGCCCGCGATGCTCACCCAGCGGCTCGGCTACTTCGACGCCGAGGGCCTCGACGTGGAGCTGCTGACCGAGCCGGCCGGCGTGCAGGCCGAGACCGCGCTCGTCGCCGGGCAGGTCCAGGGAACGGTCGGTTTCTACGACCACACGCTTGACCTCCAGACCAAGGGCAAGGCGGTCGAGTCCGTCGTGCAGTTCTCGCGTGCGCCCGGAGAGGTGGAGGTCGTCTCGACCAAGGCGGCCGGCGACATCACCTCGCCCAAGGACTTCAAGGGCAAGAAGCTCGGCATCACCAGCCTCGGGTCGTCGACCGACTTCCTCACCAAGTACCTCGCCGTCAAGAACGGGGTGAAGGTCAACGACTTCTCGCCGGTCGCCGTCGGCGCGGGCGCGACCTTCATCGCTGCGCTCCAGAAGGGTGCCATCGACGGCGGTATGACGACCGACCCGACGGTCGCCACGATTCTGGACAAGAAGGCGGGCAAGGTCCTGCTGGACATGCGGACGCCGGAAGGCTCCCAGAAGGCGCTGGGCGGCCCGTACCCGTCGTCGAGCCTGTACATGCAGACGGACTGGGTCAACGGTCACAAGGACACCGTCCAGAAGTTGGTCAATGCCTTCGTCAAGACGCTCAAGTGGATGTCCACGCACAGCGCCGCCGAGATCGCGGCCAAGATGCCCGCCGACTACGCCCAGGGCGACAAGGCCCTCTACACGCAGTCCATCAAGAGCACGCTGCCGATGTTCACCGACGACGGCGTGATGCCGGAGAACGGCCCGGAGACCGTGGAGAAGGTGCTGAAGGCGTTCAACACGAACATCCAGAACGCGGATGTCGACCTCAGCAAGACGTACACGACGGAGTTCGTCAAGGCTGCCAAGTAGAGGCTGCTGAGCAGAGGCCGCCAAGTGACGGCCGGTTGAGCGGGTCTCAGCCGCGGGTCGCCCACACGTAACGGTGTTCGGGGCGGCCCGCGTCGCCGTATTTGAGGGTCAGCCGGGCCCTTCCCGTGCGCTCCAGGAGCTTCAGATAGCGCTGGGCGGTCTGGCGGCTCACGCCCGTCCGTTCGGCGATCTCCTGGGCCGACAGCGGGCCTTGGGCGTTCATCAGGGACTGGCGCACCAGCTCGGCAGTGGTGGGGGAGTGCCCTTTGGGCAGGTCCGGCTCGGACGTCGTGGACAGGGCGCCGAAGATGCGGTCCACCTGGGCCTGTTCGGCCTCGCCGCCGCCGTCCAGGGTGCGCCGCAGCTCGGCGTACGCCTCCAGCTTGGAGCGCAGCCCGGCGAACGCGAACGGCTTGACGAGGTACTGCAGGGCGCCGTGCCGCATCGCCGCCTGCACGGTCGACACGTCCCGGGCCGCCGTCACCATGATCACGTCGGTCCGGTAGCCGCGCCGACGCATCTCCTGGACGACCGCGAGACCCGTGTCGTCGGGCAGATAGTGGTCCATGAGCACCAGGTCGAGGCGGGGCAGCGTCTCCAACTGGAGCAGCGCCTCGGCCGCGTTGTGGGCCTCGCCGGCCACATGGAAGCCCGGCACCTTCTCGACGTAGGCGGCGTTCACCCGGGCGACCCGGGTGTCGTCGTCCACGACCAGGACCTCGATCATCGCGTCTCCTCGTCGGCCGGGACGAGCGCCGGTTCCGGCTCGGTCAGTGCCTCGGGGAGTGCGACCGTGAACTGCGCGCCCCCGCCGTCCGCCTCGCCCACGTCCGCACTGCCGCCCTGCCGTTCGGCGAGCCGGCGTACCAGCGAGAGCCCGATGCCGCGTTTGCCGTGCGCGGGCGGCTTCTTGGTGGACCACCCCTCGGTGAAGACCAGCTCCCGCTGCTCCGCCGGGATCCCAGGCCCGGTGTCGCACACCCGGAGGACGACCGCGCGGCCCTCGGCGCACAACTCGACCTCCACGCGCGCGTGCGGAGTGCCGGCGACCGCGTCCAGGGCGTTGTCCACGAGATTGCCCACGACCGTGACCAGCCCCCTGGGGTCGATCAGCCGATCCGGCAGCCAGGTGCGGTCCGACACCCACAGGGCGACCCCGCGCTCGGCCGCGACGGTGGCCTTGCCGACCAGCAGGGCGGCCAGCAGCGGGTCCTGGATCTTCTCGGTGACCTGCTCGGCGGTGACCCGGTGGTCGCCCACCACCTCGCCGACGAAGTCCACGGCGTCGTCGTACATCTCCAGTTCCAGCAGCCCGAGCAGGGTGTGCATACGGTTGGCGTGCTCGTGGTCCTGGGCGCGCAGGGCGTCGATCAGCCCGCGCGTGGAGTCGAGTTCGCGGCCGAGCTGCTCCAGCTCGGTGCGGTCGCGCAGGGTGGCGACGGCGCCGCCGTCGTCGGTGGGCATGCGGTTGGCGACCAGGACCCGCTGGCCGCGCACGGTGAGCAGATCGGTGCCGGTCACCCGGCCGGCCAGGACATCGGTCGTACGGCCCTCACCGAGCGCCTCGTCAGGAGACCGGCCGACGGCCTCGTCGCCGATGCCGAGCAGCCGTCTCGCCTCGTCGTTCAGCAGGCGGATGCGGCCGCCGCGGTCGAGCGCGACGACGCCCTCCCGGATGCCGTGCAGCATCGCCTCGCGCTCCGCGAGGAGCGCCGAGATGTCGGAGAAGGCCAGGTCGCGGGTCTGCCGCTGGACCCGTCGGGAGATCAGCCAGGCGGCCAGCGCACCGACCGCGAGAGCGCCGCCGGCGTAGGCGAACAACCCGGGGATGGCGCTGAGCAGGCGCGCCCGCACGCTGTCGTACGCGATACCGACCGAGACCGCCCCGATGATGCGGTGCTTCGCGTCGTACAACGGCACCTTGCCGCGCGCGGAGCGGCCCAGGGTGCCGTTGTCGATCTGCATGACGTCCTTGCCGGCCAGCGCCTCCCTCGGGTCGGTCGAGACATGGCGGCCGATCTCCGAGAGAGTCGTGTGCGACCAGCGGAACCCCCGCCGGTCCATCACCACGATGTACTCGGCGCGGGTGGCCTTCCGGATCCGCTCCGCCTCCCGCTGCACCGGGCCGGTCGTGCTCGGCTGCGTGGTGAGGACGCCCTCGGCGATCTGCGGATCCTGGGCCGTGGTCTGGGCGATCGCCAGTGCCCGGCGCATCGCCTCCTGGTCCAGCTGTTTGCTCAGCGGTGCCAGGAAGAGCCCGGTCGCCAGCACCGCGACCCCGGCGGCGATCACCAGCTGCATCAGCAGGACCTGCGAGAACGCCCGTCGGGGCAGGCCGAGCCGCAGGCGGCGTGCGGGAGGAGTGGGGCTCATGCCCACGACGGTACGTGGGCGTGCGGGCCCGGCCGTAGGGGGTGTGGCATGGATCTCTTGACTATTTCTTGGGGAAACCCGTCATCGGGGGTCGCCTCAGCTCACCCTTCTCGGGTGCGGCAGCCCACCTTCGCCGCCGCGTCAGCTCGCCAGAGCCGTCGTCGTCCGCAGTTCCCGCAGCGACACCACGTCCATCCGGGCCGGCGACCCCAGCACCGACACTCCGCAGCTCTCCGCGCGGGGCGGCAGTGAGGTGCCCTGGGCCACGCCGACCCGCCAGCGGCGGCCGTCGGTGTGGGCGACGGTGACGTCCCAGTGCGGGGCCGCGCCCTCGGTGCGCACGACGCTCAGCACGCCCGCCGCGTACTCGCCCACCGTCTCGCGCACGGCCAGCTCGGCCGCCTGGCCGGGCCGTTCCCAGGCGGAGCACCCACGGCACCCCTCCAGCACCACACGGCCCTCCTGGGCGCCGCGCAGGACCTCCTTGACGGCATGGGCCTCGGCGCGGCCGTACGCGTAGCCGTACGGCAGCACGAGCACCGTCGGCGAGAAGCGATGACCACCCAGATGGGTGACCTCCCAGGTGCCCGCCACGCCGGACGCGGCCAGTTCGGCGGCGAGCGGGCGGCCGAGCAGCGCGCAGCAGCGGTCGCGCTTGCCGTTGGTGCAGACGAGCGCGAGCGGGCCGCCCGCGTGCGGCCGGCCGTCGAGCGCCGTGCCGAACGACCGGTGGTCGCCCGCACCGAGCGCGGCGAAGTCGAGGCCGAGCAGCCGCTCGGGGTCGCGGGTGGCAGCGCTGTGCAGCCAGACGTTGCCGGGAACCGTGTGGGCCGCGTACACCTGGCGGACGGCGGGGGTGCCCGGATCGGCGTGGCGGCCGGGGCGGCGGATGAGCGCGATCCGCACGCCGGTGCCCTTGGCGGCGGCCTCCAGGGCGCGGCCAAGGGCGGGGTCCAGATGGCTCGAAGTGAGCGCCTTGGCACCCCACGGGCCGGGCTGTTCCAGCAGCAGCCACGTCGTCGCGGTGGCCGCGGTGCCGGAAACGGGCTCGTCAAGCATCCGGGAGACGGTTGTGCACCTACTCACAGAGGTGAGCCTAACCTGACTCTGCCCCGGGATGACTTCCGGCCCTGCTCCGTTCGCCTCGCCGGTGGGCCGTTGTCGGCTACTCCGGCAGCGGCTGCGGCGGCTTCGGGCCGACGTAGTGACCGCTGGGACGCATCCGCAGCGGGCGTTCCCCGTACTCCTCCAGGACATGCGCGATCCATCCCGCTGTCCGGGCGACGGCGAAGATCGTCTCGCCCGCGGTGGCGGGCATGCCGCAGGAGGCCGTGAACACGGCCAGCGCCAGGTCGACGTTGGCGTGCAGTGGAGCGTGCCGGGCGGTCGTGGCGACGACGTCCCGGGCGGCGAGCAGAGCGGGCTCCGCGCGGGGGACCTCCTCAAGGAGGCCGAACAGGACTCGCGCGCGAGGATCCTCGCCCTGGTAGAGCCGGTGGCCGAGGCCGGGGATACGGCGGCCCGCGCGGAGTTCGTCCGCGATCACCGGGACGGCGGTGCCCTGGTCGAGGACGTCGAGCAGCATCCGGTGGGCGAGGCCGCTGGAGGCGCCGTGCAGGGGGCCTTCGAGGACGCCGAGCCCGGCCGACACGGCCGCGTAGGCGTGGGCGCGTGCGGAGGCGGCGAGCCGGACCGCGAGCGTGGAGGCGGCCAGGTCGTGGTCGACGAGCAGGGCGAGCGCCGCGTCCAGGACGCGCAGTTCGGCGGCGCTGGGGTCGATGCCTGTCAGCCGGCGCCACAGCCGGTGGGCCAGCGGGCCGTCGTCGTGCCGGCGCTCGCGCTGCGGGGGCAACGCCGCGACCAGGGTGGGGATCAGCACGCGCGCGGTGCCGAGGACGGCGTCCTCGGACAGGTCGAAGCGCAGCGGATCCTCGGCGGCCGAGGCGATCGTGGCGACCCGCAGTCGGTCGGTGGGGGAGGTGTGCTCCGGCAGCGCGTCGACGGCCCGGCGCGCGACGGCGACGGTGTCCCGCGGGGCGGTGAGGGTCACGCCCGGCGTCATCCGGCCCGTCCACAGCCACTCGGCCACCTCCTCGTAGGAGTGGCGCACGGCGAGTTCGGTGGCGTCGACGCCCCGGAAGAAGTAGCGGTCCTTCTCGATCAGCGTGATCCGGGTGCGTACCGACAGATCCCCGCCGGACCCCGGACTCCCCGTGGCATCCCGCCTGTTGCGCCGGGCGAGCGCCGCCACCTCGTCGGCGTCGAAGGTGCTGGCGCGGCCGCCGGGCTCACGCCTGCTGCTCAGCTGGCCACGGCTCACATAGGCGTACACGGTCTCGGGTTTCACCCCGAGCAGCTCGGCGGTCTCCTTGGTGCTCAGCCGTCGCGCGGGACTGCCGGGAGCGGGTTGTTGATCGCGCATGGCGCCACCGTAGCCGTGTCCGACACATATTGATTCAATCAATATTGACAGACGATGAGTCAAGCATGGACAGTCGAATCAAGTTCAGGGTGGAAAGCGGAGGCAATGTCATGACCGTCAGCAGGAGTGCGTCGACCCTTGTCGAGGTGCCGCGTGGGCTCGCCGGTGTCGTCGTCACCGACACCGAGGTGGGGGACGTCCGGGGGGCCGAGGGCTTCTACCACTACCGGCAGTACTCGGCCGTCGAACTCGCCCGCACCCGTGGCTTCGAGGACGTCTGGCACCTCCTGGTCCACGGCGAACTGCCGGACGCGGCGCGTGCCGCCGCCTTCGCCGCCGAGACCGCCGCGCTGCGGCACCTGCCCGACGAGGTCCGGGCGGCGCTGCCCGCGGTGGCCGCGGCGAGCGGCGGGTCCGGACCCCTGGCCGGGATGCGCACCGCGCTCTCGCTGCTCGGCGCCGCGCAGGGGTTCCGGCCGGTGTACGACATAGACGCGGAGCGGCGACGCGCCGACACGGTCGTCGCCTGTGCGGCCGTGCCGACGCTGCTCACCGCGCTGTACCGGCTCGGACAGGGGCTCGACCCGGTCGAGCCGCGCGCGGACCTGTCGTACGCGGCCAACTACCTGTACATGTTGACGGGTTCGGAACCGGATCCCCGGCAGGCGCGTGCGGTCGAGCAATACTTGATCTCAACCATTGATCACGGATTCAATGCGTCAACCTTCACGGCTCGCGTCATCGCGTCGACCGGCGCGGACGTCGCGGCCTGCCTCGTGGGGGCGGTCGGTGCGCTGTCCGGGCCGTTGCACGGGGGCGCGCCCAGCCGGGCGCTGGACACCCTGGACGCGATCGGCACACCGGACCGGATCGACCCGTGGATCCGGGAACGGGTCCTGGCCGGCGACCGCGTGATGGGCTTCGGGCACGCGATCTACCGTACGGAGGACCCGCGTTCCCGCATGCTGCGCGAGATCGCGCAGGACTTCGGCGGCCCCCGGGTCGCGTTCGCCGTCGAGGTCGAACGCCATGTGGAGCGCATCCTCGCCGAGCTGAAGCCCGGCCGCGAACTCCACACCAACGTCGAGTTCTACGCGGGCGTCGTCATGGAACTGTGCGGCCTGCCCCGCGAGATGTTCACCCCGACGTTCGCGGCGGCCCGCGCGGTCGGCTGGAGCGCCAACATCCTGGAACAGGCGGCCGACTCGAAGATCATCCGGCCGGTGGCACGGTATGTGGGGCCGGCGCCGAGGGCGGCGGCCGCGGCTCGGTAGGCCTCTGCGGCGAGCGTCACGAACCGTGGCTTCTCGCCCGGCACGCCCAGGGCGACGGGCGCGGTCTTGGGCGGCAGGTCGTTTCCTATCCTGGACCGATCACGTCCGCGTCGGTACGAAAGAGGCCCCCGTTGGAGCACCGCCCCAGCCCCCAGCAGATCCCGGTCGTCGTGCTCGCCGGATTCCTGGGCTCCGGGAAGACCACGCTCCTCAATCACCTGCTGCACCGCAGCGGAGGCAGCCGGATCGGGGCGATCGTCAACGACTTCGGGGCCATCGAGATCGACGCGATGGCCGTGGCCGGCGCCCTCGGCGACTCCACCGTCTCGCTCGGCAACGGCTGCCTGTGCTGCGCCGTCGACGCGAGCGAACTGGACCGGTATCTGGAGCGGCTCGCCGACCCGGCCACCGGTGTCGACGTGATCGTCATCGAGGCGAGCGGTCTCGCCGAGCCTCAGGAACTCGTCCGGATGCTGCTCGCCAGCGAGCACCCCGGCATCGTCTACGGCGGCCTCGTCGAGGTCGTCGACGCCGCCGAGTTCGACGACACACGCGCGAAGCACCCCGAGATCGACCGGCACCTCGCCCTCGCCGACCTGGTCGTCGTCAACAAGCTCGACCGGGCCGAGCGGGGCGGCGAGCGTGTCCTGGGGCTCGTGCGGTCGCTCAGCGACCACGGGGCCGCCGTCGTGCCGGCCACCTACGGCCGTATCGACCCCGAGTTCCTCTTCGACTGCCGGCCAGGGGAGGAGCGCATCGGGCAGTTGTCCTTCGACGATCTGCCCGAGCATGCAGAAGGCGATGAGCACGCGGGACACCCGCACAGCCGGTACGACAGCCTGTCCTTCGTCTCCGGCCGGCCACTCGATCCCCGCAGGCTCATGACCTTCCTCGACAGCCGGCCCGAAGGGCTCTACCGGATCAAGGGGTACGTCGACTTCGGGCCGTACGACACCGGGAACCGGTACGCCGTGCATGCCGTGGGGCGGTTCCTGCGGTTCTACCCGGAGCCCTGGGGGCGGGACGAGGAGCGGCTGACCCAGCTCGTGCTCATCGGCTCCGGCATCGACGTGCCCGCCCTGCGCAAGGAACTGGACGCGTGCACGAACGACGCCCCACACGCCGACGAGCACGGCATGTGGGGCGTCCTGCGCTATGTGCAGGGCCTGGAGGAAGGCCCTGAGGAGGAGGGGTACGGGGCCTAGACCGGGCCCGCCACCACCGACACCGTCTTCGGCAGCGACACACCCGAGCCGTCCCGGCGCGGATCGGCCTCCGGGAGCTCGGCCGGCGTGCCGTTCTTCTGAGCGGCCTTCGCCGGCACCGGCCCCGCCCAGGCGAAGGCCAGGCAGTCCTCGCCCTTCAGGAACCGCTGGCAGCGCACCCCGCCGGTGGCGCGGCCCTTGCGCGGGTACTGGTCGAACGGGGTGAGCTTGGCCGTCGTCTGCACCGAGTCGTCGAGGGTGCCGCGTGAACCGGCCACCGTGAAGACCACCGCGTCGGCCGCCGGGTCCACCGCCGTGAAGGAGATGACCTTCGCGCCCTCCGTGAGCTTGACGCCCGCCATACCGCCCGCCGGCCGGCCCTGCGGGCGCACCTGGGAGGCCTGGTAGCGCAGCAGCTGCGCGTCGTCCGTGATGAACACCAGGTCCTCCTCGCCGGTGCGCAGCTCCATCGCGCCGACGATCCGGTCGCCCTCCTTGAGGGTGATGACCTCCAACTCGTCCTTGTTGGACGGGTAGTCGGGGACCACACGCTTGACCACGCCCTGCTCGGTGCCGAGGGCGAGACCCGGCGACGACTCGTCCAGTGTGGTCAGGCAGACCAGCGACTCGCCGTCCTCCAGGGAGAGGAACTCGGACAGGGGCGCGCCGCCCGCGAGGGTCGGGGCGGTCGCCGTCTCCGGGAGCTGCGGCAGGTCGACCACGTTGATACGGAGCAGACGGCCGGACGAGGTCACCGCGCCGACCTCGCCGCGGGCGGTCGCCGGGACCGCCGAGACGATCACGTCGTGCTTGGCCCGCTTGCCGTCGGCGTCCTCCGGGAACGGCTCGCCGTTCGTCGTGCGCGCCAGCAGGCCGGTCGAGGAGAGCAGCACCCGGCACGGGTCGTCGGCCACCTGGAGCGGCACCACGGCCGCCGGGGCGCCCGAGGCCTCCAGCAGGACCGTGCGCCGCTCGGTGCCGAACTTCTTCGCCACCGCGGCCAGTTCGGCCGAGACCAGCTTGCGCAGCTCGGCGTCCGACTCCAGGATGCGGGTCAGCTCGGCGATCTCCGCGGTGAGCTTCTCCTTCTCCGCCTCCAGCTCGATGCGGTCGTACTTGGTCAGGCGCCGCAGGGGGGTGTCCAGGATGTACTGCGTCTGGATCTCCGACAGCGAGAAGCGCTCCATCAGGCGCTGCTTGGCCTCCGCGCTGTTCTCACTGGAGCGGATCAGCCGGATGACCTCGTCGATGTCGACCAGGGCGGTGAGCAGGCCCTCGACCAGGTGGAGGCGGTCGCGGCGCTTGGTGCGGCGGAACTCGCTGCGACGCCGGACCACGTTGAAGCGGTGGTCGAGGTAGACCTCGAGCAGTTCCTTCAGGCCCAGGGTGAGCGGCTGGCCGTCCACCAGGGCGACGTTGTTGATGCCGAAGGACTCCTCCATCGGCGTCAGCTTGTAGAGCTGCTCCAGGACCGCCTCGGGCACGAAGCCGTTCTTGATCTCGACGACCAGACGCAGCCCGTGCTCGCGGTCGGTGAGGTCCTTGACGTCGGCGATGCCCTGCAGCTTCTTGGAGTTGACCAGGTCCTTGATCTTGGCGATGACCTTCTCGGGGCCGACCGTGAAGGGCAGTTCGGTGATGACCAGCCCCTTGCGGCGGGCGGTGACCGTCTCCACCGCCACCGTGGCGCGGATCTTGAAGGTGCCGCGGCCCGTCTCGTACGCGTCCCGGACGCCCTCCAGGCCGACGATCCGGCCGCCGGTGGGCAGATCGGGGCCCGGGACGTGCTTCATCAGCGTGTCCAGGTCCGCGTTCGGGTACCGGATCAGATGGCGGGCGGCCCCGATCACCTCGCCGAGGTTGTGCGGCGGCATGTTCGTCGCCATGCCGACCGCGATGCCCGACGAGCCGTTGACCAGCAGGTTGGGGAACGCGGCGGGCAGCGCCACCGGCTCCTGCTCCTGGCCGTCGTAGTTCGGCGCGAAGTCGACCGTGTCCTCGTCGATCGACTCGGTCATCAGGCTGGTCGCCTCGGCCATCCGGCACTCGGTGTACCGCATGGCGGCCGGCGGGTCGTCGTTGCCCAGCGAGCCGAAGTTGCCGTGGCCGTCGACCAGCGGGACGCGCATCGAGAACGGCTGGGCCATCCGCACCAGCGCGTCGTAGATCGAAGAGTCGCCGTGCGGGTGCAGCTTGCCCATCACTTCGCCGACCACGCGCGCGCACTTCACATAGCCGCGCTCGGGGCGCAGCCCCATCTCGTTCATCTGGTAGACGATCCGGCGGTGCACCGGCTTCAGGCCGTCGCGGGCGTCCGGCAGGGCGCGCGAGTAGATGACCGAGTACGCGTACTCGAGGTAGGAGCCGCGCATCTCGTCCACGACGTCGATGTCGAGGATCCTCTCCTCGTACGAGTCGTCGGGCGGCGGGGTCTTCGTGCTGCGGCGGGCCATCGCTGCCGGCTCCTTGCTCATGCGTGAACGGGATCTGACGCTGACCATTGTGGACCGCGGTACTGACAACCCGGGCCAGGCCCCGGTCTCCGCGGCCCGCCCCGGTGCCTCGGAGGCGTTCGGGAGCGAGTCGGACGCAGGCTACGCGATCCGCTGTGGGCGTACGTGGTGCGGGAACTTCGCCCAGTCCCGGCACGCTTGCATACAGTGGCAGGACTGGCAGAAAAACCGCGGTCCGAGACCGCTTCCGCGGGTGACGTGAGTGACGCGAGTGAAGGGACGTACATGCCCATGGGTCACACGACCACGGCCGAGACAGGCTCCGGAGGCCTGACAGCGACCGAGCACCGCTTGGCCAACGGTCTGCGCGTGGTGCTCTCCGAGGACCACCTGACCCCGGTCGCGGCGGTCTGCCTCTGGTACGACGTCGGTTCCCGGCACGAAGTCAAGGGACGTACCGGCCTGGCTCACCTTTTCGAGCACCTGATGTTCCAGGGCTCCGCCCAGGTGAAGGGCAACGGCCACTTCGAGCTCGTCCAGGGTGCCGGCGGCTCGCTCAACGGCACCACCAGCTTCGAGCGCACCAACTACTTCGAGACCATGCCCGCCCACCAGCTGGAGCTCGCCCTCTGGCTGGAGGCCGACCGCATGGGCTCCCTGCTCGCCGCCCTGGACGACGAGTCGATGGAGAACCAGCGGGACGTCGTCAAGAACGAGCGCCGCCAGCGCTACGACAACGTCCCCTACGGCACCGCCTTCGAGAAGCTCACCGCGCTCGCCTACCCGGAGGGCCACCCCTACCACCACACGCCGATCGGCTCGATGGCGGACCTGGACGCGGCCACCCTGGAGGACGCGCGGGCGTTCTTCCGTACGTACTACGCGCCCAACAACGCGGTTCTGTCGGTGGTCGGCGACATCGACCCCCAGCAGACCCTCGCCTGGGTCGAGAAGTACTTCGGCTCCATCCAGGCGCACGACGGCAAGCCCGCCCCGCGCGACGGCTCGCTGCCCGACATCATGGGCGAGCAGCTGCGCGAGGTCGTCGTGGAGGAGGTGCCCGCGCGCGCGTTGATGGCCGCCTACCGGCTCCCGGAGGACGGCTCGCGCGCGTCCGACGCGGCCGACCTGGCCCTCACCGTCCTCGGCGGCGGCGAGTCCTCCCGCCTCTACAACCGCCTCGTACGACGCGACCGTACGGCCGTCGCCGCCGGCTTCGGCCTGCTGCGCCTGTCCGGTGCGCCCTCCCTGGGCTGGCTGGACGTGAAGACCTCCGGCGACGTCGAGGTGCCGGTCATCGAGACCGCCATCGACGAGGAGCTCGCCCGGTTCGCCGAGGAGGGCCCCACGCCCGAGGAGATGGAGCGCGCCCAGGCCCAGTTGGAGCGCGAGTGGCTGGACCGGCTGGGGACCGTCGCGGGCCGCGCGGACGAACTGTGCCGGTTCGCCGTCCTGTTCGGTGACCCGCAGCTCGCCCTGACCGCCGTCCAGCGCGTCCTCGCGGTGACCCCGCAGGAGGTCCAGGAGGTCGCCAAGGCCCGGCTGCGGCCGGACAACCGCGCGGTGCTCGTCTACGAGCCCAAGTCCCCGGAGACGGTCGAGGACGCCGACGTACCCGAGGACCCCGAGGCCGAGGCCACGGTCGAGGCCGCCACCGCCGAGCACGACGACGAGGAGACGGCCAAGTGACCGAGCTCGCCACCATGGACTTCCACCCGCAGCCCCAGCCGGGCGACGCCCGGCCCTGGGCCTTCCCGGCCCCCCAGCGCGGCACCCTGGACAACGGTCTCACCGTGCTGCGCTGCCACCGGCCCGGCCAGCAGGTCGTCGCCGTCGAGGTGCTCCTGGACGCGCCTCTGGACGCCGAGCCGGCCGGCCTGGACGGCGTCGCCACGATCATGGCGCGCGCCTTCTCCGAGGGCACCGACAAGCACTCCGCCGAGGAGTACGCCGCCGAGCTGGAGCGGGCCGGCGCCACCCTGGACGCCCACGCCGACCACCCCGGTGTCCGGCTCAGCCTGGAGGTTCCGGCCTCCCGCCTGGCCAAGGGACTCGGGCTGCTCTCCGACGCGCTCAGGGCGCCCGCCTTCGCCGACAGCGAGGTCGAGCGGCTGGTCCGCAACCGCCTCGACGAGATCCCGCACGAGCTGGCCAACCCCAGCCGCCGGGCCGCCAAGCAGCTCTACAAGGAGCTCTTCCCGTCGACCGCGCGGATGTCCCGACCGCGCCAGGGCACCGAGGACACCGTCGAGAAGATCGACGCGGCCGCCGTACGCGCGTTCTACGACCGGCATGTCCGCCCCGCCACCGCCACCGCGGTCGTCGTCGGCGACCTCACCGGCATCGACCTGGACGAACTGCTCGGCGAGACCCTGGGCGCCTGGCGCGGCTCCACCGCCCAGCCCCGGCCGGTGCCCCCGGTCTCCGCCGACGACACCGGCCGTGTCGTCATCGTGGACCGCCCCGGAGCCGTCCAGACGCAGCTGCTCATCGGCCGCATCGGCGCCGACCGGCACGACCGCGTCTGGCCCGCCCAGGTGCTCGGCACCTACTGCCTGGGCGGCACCCTCACCTCCCGCCTGGACCGCGTCCTGCGGGAGGAGAAGGGCTACACCTACGGCGTCCGCGCCTTCGGGCAGGTCCTGCGGTCCGCCCCCGACGGCAGCGGCGCCGCGATGCTCGCCATCAGCGGCTCGGTGGACACCCCGAACACCGGCCCGGCGCTCCAGGACCTGTGGACGGTGCTGCGCACCCTCGCCTCCGGCGGCCTCACGGACGCCGAGCGCGACGTCGCCGTGCAGAACCTGGTGGGCGTGGCGCCGCTCAAGTACGAGACGGCGGCGGCCGTCGCCGGCACCCTGGCCGACCAGGTCGAGCAGCATCTGCCCGACGACTTCCAGGCCACGCTCTACCGGCAACTGGCCGCCACGGGCACCGTGGAGGCCACCGCTGCCGTCGTGAACGCCTTCCCGGTCGACCACCTGGTGACCGTCCTCGTCGGCGACGCGGCGCAGATCAAGGAGCCGGTCGAGGCCCTCGGCATCGGCGAAGTGACGGTCGTCGCCGCCGAGTAGGCGGAGGGGGCCGGCCGGAGCAAGCGGCGCAGCAGGGAGCGCGGCCGGACGAGCGGCACGCGCGCGTGCAGCGGCCCTGGTGACCGTCACGTCACCAGGGCCGCCGAATGTCCGAATTGGGGCGGAGGTTGCCTGTCTGCCCTGTGGGATGCGCGACAAAAACCATGATCCGTTTGAGCAGGGCGAGGGCGTCCTCGTAGGTTCTTCCGGACTGTCCGTCAGGCAGTGCGCCGCGCCCGCGGCACCGGACAGTCATCGCCGAGTCCCCGTACGGCGCGAGCTAGGGGAGCCGGGGACCCATGCAGTCCCTGGGGTGAATCGGGCGCCCGCGCGAGCCGCGAGGGGGCCCGTAGGAGACCTTCCTGCTCCGAACCCGTCAGCTAACCCGGTAGGCGAGAGGGAAGGAAAGGACCAGCCTCTACATGGCGTTCATGTGCGCCTCCGGGAAGCATCGTCGCCCCGGCCGGGTGAAGCGCACCACCGCGCAGGCCGTCGGCATCGCGGCCCTCACCACCACGGGTGTCATCGGCACCGTCTCGGCCGCCCCGGCGCTCGCCGCGGAGAACTCCGTCGAGCAGACCGGCCTCACTCCAGTGATCACGGTCAGCGACTCGGTCGCCGACCAGATCGACGCCCAGGCCGCCGCGCAGACGGCCGCCGCCGAGCGCAAGGCGGCCGAGGAGGCCGCGCGCAAGAAGGCCGCGGAGAAGGCCAAGAAGGAGCGCGAGGCCGAGGCGCGCGCCGCGCGGGCAGCCGAACGCAAGCGCCTCAACGCCTTCGTCGCGCCGATCTCCGACTCGTACGTCTCCACCGGGTACAAGACCGGCGGCTCCCTGTGGTCCTCCGGCGCCCACACCGGCATCGACTTCCACGCCGCCACCGGCACGGTGGTGCACGCGGCCGGCACCGGCACGGTGGTCTCCACCGGCTGGGGCGGGTCCTACGGCAACCAGATCGTCATCAAGATGGCCGACGGCATGTACACCCAGTACGGTCACCTGTCGTCGATCGGCGTCTCGGTGGGCCAGAAGGTCACCCCGGGCCAGCAGATCGGCCTCTCCGGCGCGACCGGCAACGTGACCGGCCCCCACCTCCACTTCGAGGCCCGCACGACCCCTGAGTACGGCTCGGACGTCGACCCGGTCGCCTATCTCCGCAAGCACGGCGTGAACGTCTGACCCGAGCACGCCGACGAACATGTGACGTCAACGGCGAGAGCCCCGAAGCCCCGGCCCCCGAGCCGGGGCTTTCGTCGTTTTCGTGACCCCGGTGTCCAAAAAATATGCATGGATTCAGGGCCCCCGTCGGAAATTCCCGCTCATTGCAATAGAGTCACGGAACGGACGCCACTCGGCGGCGTTTCACGGGGATTAAGGCGGAGGTCGGACATGCGTATTCCGGCGCACTCGGTATGCACAGCCATCCGCGACGACATCGTCGCGGGTGTCTACGAGCGCGGCAGCCGGCTCACCGAGGAACTCCTGGCCCGTCGCTACGGCGTCTCGCGCGTCCCCGTCCGCGAGGCCCTGCGCACCCTGGAGGCCGAGGGCTTCGTGGTGACGCGCCGGCACGCGGGCGCGTGCGTCGCGGAACCGACCGAGCAGGAGGCCGCCGACCTGCTGGAGATGCGTCTGCTCCTGGAGCCGCTCGGCGCCTCCCGGGCCGCCCAGCGCCGTACCGAGGCCCACCTCAAGGTGCTGCGCGGACTGGTCAGGCTGGGCCAGGAACGGGCCCGTCGGGGCGGCAGCGAGGACCTGCGCTCCCTGGGCGGCTGGTTCCACGAGACACTCGCCCAGGCCACCGGCAGCCACGCCCTGACCTCGACACTCACCCAGCTGCGGCACAAGATCGCCTGGATGTACGCCGTCGACGCCCCCGCCAACCCCGTGGAGTCCTGGGCCGAGCACGGCGCCATCGTGGACGCGGTGACGCGCGGCGACAGCGAGCGCGCGCGGGCGATCACCGCGCTGCACACCGAGCGGTCCGCGGTCTCGCACCGGCTGCGCTTTTCCGGCGGCACGGACCGGGCCAACGGTGTGAGGACTTCGCAACATCCCGTAAACATGTCGGGCCTGCGGCATTAACACGGGCACCGTATACAAAGAGGAGTTATTCGGTGGAGCAGTATTTCCGTTGCCCTCTCGCGGGCTCCGCCGTCCTTATTTCGTGCGCGCCCGGAATTTCCGACGGTGCGCCTTCGGTGTGCCCTGTGCGGAATTAACTATGCCCGGTGCAAAGTCCGGCTCCCGATAAAGGGTGGCCGTTCATGAAGACCGGCTCCGGGGGACACCACGGCGGGATCTCCGGGTGACGGCACGGCGGGAACGGCGAGACCGCGCCCCCCCGGAGGAGTGGCGCGGTCTCGGTCGTGCGGGCGCTGTGGCGCTCAGACGGTCTCGGGGAGCTCCTCGAGACCCTCGGCGACCAGCTTGGCCAGGCGGTCGAGGGCGGCGTCCGCGCCCTCGGCGTCGGAGGCGAGGACGATCTCCTCGCCGCCCTGGGCGCCCAGGCCCAGGACAGCCAGCATGGAGGCCGCGTTGACGGGGTTGCCCCCGGCCTTGGCGATCGTCACCGGGACGCCTGCGGCCGTGGCGGCTCGGACGAAGATGGAAGCGGGGCGGGCGTGGAGGCCCTCGGCCCAGCCGACGTTGACGCGGCGCTCAGCCATGTGATGCTGCCCTTCGGTGTTCAGGGTTGTCTAGACCAGTTTCCCATATCGTGAAGCATGCCCGGAGCTGACGTAAGTCCCTCCGGGTGTGTCGCCGGACCGCGGCCTCGGTCCGGCTTCCGTCCTCCACAGACTGCCTCGCGCCACTGTCGGACGCGAGCCGTACTCTGGGGCCCATGCAGACCCCGGCGGACCGACAGGACGGGCACGCGTACCCCTCCCACTGGGAGGCGGACGTGGTGCTGCGCGACGGTGGTACCGCGCGCGTCCGGCCCATCACCGTTGATGACGCCGACCGCCTGGTCAGCTTCTACGAGCAGGTCTCGGACGAGTCGAAGTACTACCGCTTCTTCGCGCCCTACCCCAGGCTCTCCGCCAAGGACGTCCACCGCTTCACGCACCACGACTTTGTGGACAGGGTGGGACTCGCGGCCACCATCGGCGGCGAGTTCATCGCCACCGTACGCTATGACCGCATTGGCGCCGACGGTATGCCCGCCTCCGCGCCGGCCGACGAGGCCGAGGTCGCCTTCCTCGTCCAGGACGCCCACCAGGGCCGGGGCGTCGCCTCCGCCCTCCTGGAGCACATCGCGGCCGTCGCGCGGGAGCGCGGTATCCGCCGGTTCGCCGCCGAGGTGCTGCCCGCCAACAGCAAGATGATCAAGGTGTTCACGGACGCCGGCTACACCCAGCAGCGCAGCTTCGAGGACGGCGTGGTCCGCCTGGAGTTCGACCTGGAGCCCACCGACCGCTCGGTCGCCGTCCAGCGCGCACGGGAGCAGCGGGCGGAGGCCCGTTCGGTACGACGGCTGCTGACCCCCGGTTCGGTGGCCGTGATCGGCGTCGGCCGAGCGCCCGGCGGTGTCGGCCGCAGCGTCCTCGGCAACCTCCGGGACGCCGGCTTCACCGGCCGCCTGCACGCCGTGAACCAGGCCTTCCCCGAGGACCTCAAGGAGGTCGACGGGGTGCCCGCGCACCGCTCCGTGCGCGACATCGACGGACCGGTCGACCTCGCCGTGGTCGCCGTACCCGCCGAGCAGGTCCCGGACGCCGTCACCGACTGCGGCGAGCACGGCGTCCAGGGGCTCGTCGTCCTCTCCGCCGGGTACGCCGAGAGCGGCCCGGACGGCCGCGAACGCCAGCGCGAACTCGTCCGGCACGCGCGCACGTACGGCATGCGCATCATCGGGCCGAACGCCTTCGGGATCATCAACACCGCCGCCGACGTACGCCTGAACGCCTCCCTCGCGCCCGAGATGCCCCGCCCCGGCCGGATCGGCCTCTTCGCCCAGTCCGGTGCCATCGGGATCGCCCTGCTGTCCCGGCTGCACCGGCGCGGCGGCGGCGTCACCGGCACCACGGGCGTGTCCACCTTCGTGTCGTCCGGCAACCGCGCCGACGTCTCCGGCAACGACGTCCTCCAGTACTGGTACGACGACGCCGAGACCGATGTCGTCCTCATGTACCTGGAGTCCATCGGCAACCCGCGCAAGTTCACCCGTCTCTCGCGGCGTACGGCGGCGGCGAAGCCGCTGGTGGTGGTGCAGAGCGCAGGTTCGGCGCCGCAGGGGCACGCGGTACGGGCCACGCGGCTGCCGCACGCCACGGTGTCCGCGCTGCTCCGGCAGGCCGGGGTGATCCGCGTCGACACGATCACGGAGCTGGTCGACGCGGGGCTGCTGCTCGCCCGGCAGCCGCTGCCGGCCGGGCCCCGGGTGGCGATCCTCGGGAACTCCGAATCGCTCGGGCTGCTGACCTACGACCGCTGTCTGGCGGAGGGGCTGCGGCCGGCGCCGCCGCTGGACCTGACGACCACGGCGACCCCCGCGGACTTCCACCGGGCGCTGTCGGAGGCGCTGGCGGACGAGTCCTGCGACGCGGTGGTCGTCACGGCCATCCCGACGATCGGGGAGGGGGCGGTCGGGGACGCGGAGCTGGCGGAGGCCCTGCGGTCGGCGGCCGAGGGGGCGCACGGGAAGCCGGTGCTGGTGGTGCACGTGGAGCTCGGGGGGCTGGCGGAGGCGCTCTCGGCCGCGGGCCGCACCGCACCGCAGACGCAGGTCATGGCACCCGGCGCCTCCAGCGGTGCCCACCGGTTCCGCCCCGCACCGACGGAGGCGGGAGCCGAGCCGCCCTCCACCGAGCCGCCCTCCACCGAGCCGCCGCGCACCGAGCCGCCCTCCAGCGCGGCAACGGCGCGACCGGGCACGTCGCCCACCAACGCGACCGCACGACCGGGCGCGCCCTCGTCCGCCGCGGGAGCCGTCCGGACACCCCCCGCCGCCGTCACCGAGGCGGTCCAGTCGCCCGCCCCGCACCCCTGCTCCCGGCTGATCCCCGCGTACCCCGCCGCCGAGCGTGCCGTCCGGGCACTGGCCGAAGCCGTGAAGTACGCGCAGTGGCGGCGGGAGGCCGCCGATCCCGGGAAGGTGCCCGAGTACGACGACATCGACGAGAAGGGGGCCGCCGAGCTGATCGGCGCGCTGCTCGAGCGCGGGGAGGGGCTCAACCTCGGGACCGAGGAGACCTGTGCGCTCCTCGGCAGGTACGGCGTCGCCGTGCATCGCGCGCTGCCCGCCCCCACCCCCGAGGCCGCCGCCGTGGCCGCGCGCGACCTCGGCTACCCGGTCGCCCTGAAGGCCACCGCCCCGCACCTGCGCCACCGCGCCGACCTGGGCGGGGTACGGCTCGACCTGGCGGACGAGGAGCAACTGCGCCGGGCGTACGCCGAGTTGACCGAGCTGTTCGGGCCGCCGCAGGAGCTGCGCCCGGTGGTGCAGCGGATGGCACCCCGGGGTGTCGACACCGTCGTACGGGCCGTGATCGACCCGGCGGCCGGGGCCGTGCTGTCCTTCGGGCTGGCCGGGGCCGCCTCGCAGCTGCTCGGGGACACGGCCCACCGGCTGGTCCCGGTGACGGACCGGGACGCGACCTCGCTGGTGCGGTCGATCCGAACCGCCCCCCTGCTGTTCGGCTGGCGCGGCTCGACCCCCGTCGACACGCCCGCCCTGGAGGAACTGCTGCTGCGCGTCTCCAGACTGGTCGACGACCATCCCGAGGTGGTGGCGGTCACCCTGGAACCGGTCGTGGTCGCCCGGCACGGCGTCAGCGTCCTCGGTGCCACCGTCCGCCTCGCGCCGCCGCCCGCCCGCGACGACCTGGGCCCGCGGACCCTGCCCGCCTACTGACCGCGGCGAACACCCGCCCCCGTGGTGGCTTTCGACCAGGGTGCGTCGACTGGCCCGGACCCCCCTTGCCCACGGATTAGGATGGACGCCATGGCCAAGACCAGTACGACGACCCAGGGGCTGCGCGTCGCGATCGAGCGCAGCGGCTACTACCCGGCCCTCGTGGCCGAGGCGGTGGAGGCCGCCGTGGGCGGTGAGCCGATCCGGTCGTACCTGGTCCACCAGGAGACGACGTTCGACCAGAACGAGGTGCGGCGGCATGTGACCGTGCTCGTCCTCACCGGCAACCGCTTCATCGTGAGCCACACCGACGAGCAGGCCGCCGACAGCACCTCCCCGACGCCGTACGCCACCACCTCGACGGAGTCGGTCAAGCTCGGCCGGATCTCGTCGGTCGTGGTCAGCCGGGTGGTGGCCAACCCGGAGCAGTACACGCCGGGCACCCTGCCCCGCGAGATCGTGCTGACCATCGGCTGGGGTGCCGTCTCCCGTATCGACCTGGAGCCCGCCGCCTGCGGCGACCCCAACTGCGAGGCCGACCACGGCTACACGGGCAACTCCACGGCGGACGACCTGAGCCTGCGCGTCAGCGAGGCGGGGGACGGCCCGGAGACGGTGCGCCAGGCGCTCGCCTTCGCCCAGGCCATCTCCGAGGCGACCGCGGACGTCACGCACTGATGGCGTACGCCGCCTGGGACCATCCGGAACCGCTCGCCCTCGGCTCCGCGCCGCTGCCCGAGTACGGCAGCGGTTCCCTCGCCGACCTGCTGCCCACCCTGGCCGCCGGGATGGCCGTACCCGGAATGACCGCGTCGATCACGGAACTGACCGCGGCCGACCGGAACTGCGTCTTCCTGGTCGACGGTCTGGGCTGGGAGCAGCTCAGGGCCCACCCGGACGAGGCGCCCTTCCTGGCCTCGCTGCTCGGCAGTTCACGCGGCGGCACCGGACGGCCGATCACCGCCGGCTACCCGGCGACCACCGCCACCTCCCTCGCCTCCGTCGGCACCGGCCTGCCGCCCGGCGCGCACGGCCTGCCCGGCTACACCGTCCGCAACCCCGCCACCGGCGAGCTGATGAACCAGCTGCGCTGGCAGCCGTGGAGCGACCCGGCCGCCTGGCAGCCGTACCCCACCGTCTTCCAGCTCGCCGCCGACGCCGGCGTGCACTCGGCCCAGGTGTCCTCCCCGACCTTCGAGCGCACCCCGCTCACCAAGGTGGCGCTCAGCGGCGGAACGTTTCACGGCCGGCTGACCGGCGAGGAGCGGATGGACTTCGCCGCCGAGCAACTGGCCGCCGCCGACCGCTCCCTGGTGTACACGTACTACGCCGAGCTGGACGGTGCCGGGCACCGCTACGGCGTCGACTCCGACACCTGGCGCGGTCAGCTGATGCACGTCGACCGGCTGGTGCAGCGGCTCGCCGAGCAGCTCCCGCCGCGCAGCGCGCTGTACGTCACCGCCGACCACGGCATGCTCGACGTGCCGTTCGACGAGCAGCACCGCATCGACTTCGACGAGGACTGGGAGCTGCGGGCCGGGGTCGCCCTGCTCGGCGGCGAGGGCCGGGCACGGCACGTGTACGCGGTCCCCGGCGCCGCGAGCGACGTGCTGACCTGCTGGCGCGAGGTGCTCGGCGAGCAGTTCTGGGTGGCCTCCCGGGACGAGGCGATCGCGGCCGGCTGGTTCGGCCCGCCGGACCGGTTCGACGAACGGGTGTACGAGCGGATCGGTGATGTGGTCGCGGCCGCGCACGACGACGTCCTGATCATCGCCTCCGAGCGGGAGCCCAAGGAGTCGGCGATGGTCGGCAACCACGGTTCGATGACCCCCGTCGAGCAGCTCGTCCCGCTGCTCGAAGTACGCTCCTAGCGCCCCTCGTCCCACCTCTCCGAAAGGTGTTCAACTCCCCATGCCCGAGCTGGTCTTCTTCTCCGGAACGATGGACTGCGGGAAGTCGACCCTGGCTCTGCAGATCGAGCACAACCGGTCGGCCCGCGGTCTCGTCGGCATGATCTTCAGCCGTGACGACCGCGCCGGTCACGGCAAGCTGTCCTCCCGCCTCGGCCTGGTCACCGACGCCGTGGAGGTCGAGGACGGCCAGGACCTGTACGCGTACCTGGTCGACCATCTCTCGCAGGGCGGCCGCGCGGACTACGTCATCGCCGACGAGGCGCAGTTCCTGGTGCCGGAGCAGATCGACCAGCTCGCGCGCGTGGTGGACGATCTGGGACTGGACGCCTACGCGTTCGGCATCACCACCGACTTCCGCTCCAAGCTGTTCCCCGGCTCCCAGCGGCTGGTGGAGCTGGCCGACCGGGTCGAGGTGCTCCAGGTCGAGGCCCTGTGCTGGTGCGGCGCCCGTGCCACCCACAACGCCCGTACGGTGGGCGGCGAGATGGTCGTCGAGGGTGCCCAGGTGGTCGTGGGCGATGTCAACGAGTCGGCCGGGAAGGTCGGTTACGAGGTGCTGTGCCGCCGCCACCACCGGCGCCGGATGACCGCCGCGTCGGCCCACGCGGCGGCCCTCTCCCCGGACGTCCTGCCCGTCACGACCTGACTCCCCGGACGTCCTGCCCGTCACGGCTGACTCAGCGCGGGCTCTCGATCACGGAGAAGACCGCGCCCTCCGGGTCGGCCACCGTGGCGACCCGCCCGTGCGCGCTGTCCCGGGCCGGCTGCAGCACCTGCCCGCCCAGCTCGGCGACCTCGCGCAGGGTCGCGTCCGCGTCGGCCACCTCGAAGTATGTCAGCCAGTGCGGCCCCCGGTCCCGCGGCAGCGAGAGACCGACCCCGTGGATGCCGGCCACCGGGCGGCCCTCGACGTGCAGGGTCACGTAGTCGAAGTCGGCGGACACCACCGGCTCCTCCTCGTAACCGAACACCGCCTCGTAGAACTTGGCGACGCTCGCGGTCTCGAAGGTGAGCAGCTCGTTCCAGGCGGGTGTGCCGGGGACACCGGTGATGGACGTGCCGAGGTGGGCCGAGGCCTGCCAGATGCCGAACACCGCGCCCGACGGGTCGGAGCCGATGGCCATCCGCCCGGCCTCGGCGGCGTCGAGCGGGCCGACGCCCACCGTGCCGCCGCACAGCCGGGCCGTCTCGGCCGTCAGGTCCACGTCCTCCGAGGCGAAGTACGGCGTCCAGGCGATCGGCAGCTGACGGTCCGGCGGCAACTGCCCGATGCCCGCGACCTCCTGTCCGTCGAGCAGCGCCCGGACGTAGGGGCCGAGCTGCTGCGGCCCGGGCTGGAACTCCCAGCCGAACAGGGCCTCGTAGAACTCCTCGGTCGCGGTCAAGCCGTGCACCATCAGACTCACCCAGCAGGGGGTGCCGGGCGTGCGCCGAGCGTGTGTACCGCCGTTCGGGCCGGCCGATCCCCGTACCTCGGTCATCGTCACTCTCTCCTCGGCCCCTCGCGGTGGCCGTGTCGCTTCCGCTCTCCGGACCGGCTGTGCCGCAGCCGCGGGCACGCTCCGTGCCGATGCTCGCACCCTGCGTGGCGTCCCGCGTCCAGGCGGTGGCGGCGGCCTTCGCCGCGAGGATGCCTGATCTGCCGTTTCTCGTCCGTTTCCGGGCGATTGCCGCCGGGTGTCCATCAGCTGTACAGCATGTGCCCGATCCCGTACGCCCGGTGATCGAGCCTGTCCGGCCGAGCAGAGTAGTCGTACCTGGACGATGCGGCCACCCCTGGCGTAAGGATGGGGCCATGGAAGCCATCATCACCGCAACCGAACTCGCCGCCGACCTGGCCGGGCCGAATCCGCCCGTGCTGCTGGACGTGCGCTGGCAGCTGACCACGCAGGGCGGCGCGGCCTTCGACGGCCGGGCCGAGTACGCCGCCGGGCACCTGCCGGGCGCCCGCTACGTGGACCTCGACACTGAGCTGGCCGCCGCGCCCGGCGAGCGCGGCCGGCATCCCCTGCCCGACCTGGCCGTCTTCGGGGCGGCGATGCGCCGTGCGGGTGTGTCGGCGGGCCGCCCGGTGGTCGTGTACGACGGCGGACACGGCTGGGCGGCGGCGCGCGCCTGGTGGCTGCTGCGCTGGACGGGTCACCCGGATGTGCGGGTCCTGGACGGCGGGTTGCCGTCCTGGGAAGGCGCTCTTTCGGCTGACGCGGCCGAGTCGACCGAGGGTGACTTCGAACCTGCGCCCGGCGCGCTGGAGTTGCTCGACGCGGACGAGGCGGCCGCGCTGGCCCGCGCAGGTGTGCTGCTCGACGCCCGTGCGGGGGAGCGGTACCGGGGTGAGGTGGAGCCGATCGACCGGATCGGCGGCCACATCCCGGGCGCCGTCTCCGCGCCGACCACCGAGAACGTCGGCCCGGACGGCCGGTTCCTGTCCGCCGGGGAGCTGAGTGACCGTTTCAAGGCCCTGGGCGCCTCCGCGGCGGCTCCGGTGGGCGTCTACTGCGGCTCGGGCGTCTCGGCCGCCCACGAGGTGCTGGCGCTGGCCGTGGCGGGCATTCCGGCGGCGCTCTACGTCGGTTCGTGGTCGGAGTGGTCCGCGGACCCGTCCCGTCCGGTCGCGATCGGCCCCGACCCGCAGTAGGGCGGAGGCAGAAGGGCAACGAGAAGAGGGGGCACGCGCGCGTGCCCCCTCTTCGTACGGTCGTACGGGTTCTGCGGCTCCTGCTATTCCTGCTTCTTGCGCCGCGTCCCGAAGACGATCTCGTCCCAGCTCGGCACCGCGGCCCGGCGGCCGGGGCGGACACCGTCGGCCTCGGCCTGGCGGTCGGTGGCGCCGATCAGCCGGTCGCGGTGGCTGCCGACGGAGCGGGGCATCAGGACGTCCGCGTAGGCGGAGCCGGCCGAGGCCGCGGGGGCCGGGGGCTCCTCCGCCGCCGGTTCCGGAGCGGGCTCCTCCGGGACGGCCTCCGTCGGGCGCTCCGGGACCACCATGTCGCCCCGGAAGCTCGGTACCGCCTCCAGCAGGCTGGTCAGCGAGTCCCGCTCGCCGGCCGTCTCCTCGAGCGGTTCGGCCGACTGCGCGGGCAGGCTCGGCCGGTCCCGGTCGCCGGAACGGTCCAACGGGCGGTCACGCGGCAGCCGCGCGATCCGCGGCACGAACGGAAAGCTGGGCTCCGGTACGGCGAGGTCGTCGGACTCGCCGATCAGCGAGCGCGCCTCGTCGTCGACGGCCTGGACCAGCCGCCGGGGCGGGTCGTAGGTCCAGCTCGCCGAGTGCGGTTCGCTCGCGACCCGGTAGACGAGGAGGACTTCCCAGGTGCCGTCGTCGCGCCGCCAGGAGTCCCACTGCACGGTGTCCTTGTCGGCACCGCGCAGCACCAACCGCTCCTGGACGGCCTCGCCGAGCAGCGGCCCGGAGTTCTCGCCGGGCCGGCGTACCGGCGTCTTGCGGGCTCGCTCGGCCATGAAGGCGCGCTCGGCCAGTACCGGACCCTCGAAGCGCCGCACCCGGTCGACGGGGATCCCGGCGAGCTGGGCGACCTCTTCCGCGGTCGCACCCGCCCGTATCCGCGCCTGGATGTCTCGGGGCCGGAGATGGCTCTCGACCTCGATCTCGATCTGGCCGAGCCGGGGCCGGTCGCCGCGTACGGCGGCACGGAGCCGTTCGTCGATCGGAAGCGTGTACTCCGTAGAGTCGGCAGCCTTGAGCACCAGCCGTGTGCCGTCATTGGAGACGGCCACGACACGCAGTTCGGGCATGGGGACCTCCCGGGTGGTGCCTGCCGACGTCACGTGCGTCGCTGCTTCCGCTAGTCGAGTGTGGCCTGCCCGGGTGCAGCCTGCCACAACCTTGCCGAGTTGCCCGGCGTGTCGGGCACGGGCCCGGGTACGCCGTTATGGCACGGTTACCTATTCGCAACGCTAAGTGACCAACTCCGTCACCCTGTGCAACTAGCCCCCTCCCGGCGGTCCTGCAAGGCCCCGGACGCCCTGGCGGGAGACCGGACCCAGGGCTCGCAACAGTACTCCATTCGGGCCACGTGCGTGGATTGGCGCGCCGCCCAAATTATGGCAACGAGCCGTCTCCGGCCGTCGGTTGCCCACTTCGGGCGATCTTGAACGTGGCGTACTTCACGCAATCCGCAGAAACGGAACTAATGGTTTCGTTCGTACGTCCCTTTCTCATGCAGTCGGTCGAACAAGTATGGGAAGGGCAGGCAAGGTTCGGGAATGCGCGAAAGGCCCGGTTCCGGTGACCAGACCAGTGCGGGGGAGGAGGGGAAGGGAAGTTCGAGGCGGATCGACCTCAGCGTGCCCCAGGTCGCGGGCAGTGCCGTGGCCGCGGTCATGGCCGCCAAACTCGCGTCCTATGTAGGGGTGTACGGCACGATCCTCGGCGCCGGCGTCGTCAGTGTGATCGCCACCTGCGGCGGCACCCTCTTCCAGCACTTCTTCAAGCGCACCGGTGAACAGCTGCGCGACGCGACGGTGGCCCCCCGGCCCCCGGAGCAAGCGCCCCCGGAGCCCGGCGAGTTCACCGCGGGCACCGTCTACCGCGCCCGGGTGCGGACCTGGCGCCGCCCGGTGTTCGCGGCGGCCCTGGTGTTCGTGGTGGCCATGGCCGGCATCACGACCTACGAACTGGTCTCCGGCGGCAGCTTCAGCGGCGGCTCCGGTACGACGGTCAGCGGCGCCGTCACCGGCGACACCGGGTCCCCGAAGTCGCCGGACCCCTCGGATCCCGCTGACCCCTCGGACCCTTCGGGCTCCCCTGACCCGAACTCCGGTGAGGGCGCGGGCATTTCGCAGGCCCCGTCGCCGTCGTCGTCCCCGGACGCGTCACGGACACCGGCGAGCGAGGGCGCCACGACGCCGGCACCGTCCCCGAGCGGGTCCGTGAGCGGGGAGCCGAGTGCGGCCCCCTCGCCCGCCGGGTCCTCGGCTACGGGCCCAGCACCCTCCGCAAGTAGTCGTTCTGGAACAGCCGGTCCGGATCGAGACGATCCCGCAGCGCGGTGAACTCGCCGAACCGGGGGTAGGCCTTGGCGAAGTACTCCGCGTCCCTGGTGTGCACCTTGCCCCAGTGCGGACGGCCCTCGTGCGCGGTGAAGATGCGCTCGGCGGCGGTGAAGTACGCCTGGTACGGGGTGCCCCGGAACATGTGCACCGCGACGTAGGCGCTGTCCCGGGCCGAGGCGGTGGACAGGGCGATGTCGTCGGCCGGGGCGGTGCGGACCTCGACCGGGAAGTTGATCCTGAGACCGGAACGGTCGACCATCGCCTTCAGTTCCCGCAGCGTGTCCACCAGGGCCTCGCGCGGCACGGCGTACTCCATCTCCACGAAGCGCACCCGACGCGGGGATGTGAAGACCTTGTAGGGGATGTCCGTGTACGACCGCGCGGACAGCGCCCTGCTGGAGATCCGGGCGACCGTCGGTACGACGGCGGGCACCGCGCGGCCGAGCAACTGCACGCCGTGGAAGAGGCCGTTGGAGAGGAACTCGTCCTCGAACCAGCCGGCCAGCTGCCCCACCGGCTGCAGCGGGCCCGCGCTGCGGTTGTTGCGCTTGGTGTTGGTGTTGCCGGTGTGCGGGAACCAGTAGAACTCGAAGTGCTCGTTCTCGGTCCAGTGCTGGTCGAACTCGGCGAGGACCCGGTCCAGGGGCATCGGCTCCTCCCGCGCGGAGAGCAGGAAGAGCGGCTCCACGGCGAACGTGATCGCGGTGACGATCCCGAGCGCGCCGAGACCGATCCGCGCGGCCGCGAAGATCGCACGTTCTTCTTCGGTCCCCTTCTCGGAGCAGGTGAGCACCGAGCCGTCGGCGGTGACCAGTTCGAGTTCCCGGATCTGGGCGGCGAGCGAGGCGGACTCGCGGCCCGTGCCGTGGGTACCGGTGCTGGTGGCCCCGGAGACCGTCTGCTCCATGATGTCGCCCATGTTGGTCAGCGACAGGCCCTCGCGGGCCAGGGCGATGTTGAGTCTCTTGAGCGGGGTGCCGGCCTCGACCGTGACGGTCATGGCCTTACGGTCGATATTGCGGATCCCGGTCAACAGTTGAGGGCGGATCGAGACGCCGTCGGTCGCGGCGATCGAGGTGAAGGAGTGGCCGCTGCCGACCGCCTTCACCTTCAGGCCGTCCTCCGCCGCCTGTCGTACGGCCGCGGCCAGCTCGTCCACGGAGGCGGGTGTGACCTCCCGCGCGGGACTGACGGTGACCGTCCCTCCCCAGTTACGCCACGTGCCGTTCTTCCCGCTCGCTGTACTGCTCAACGGTGCCTCCCCGACCCGTGACCGGCCTGTTGAGCCGGCGGTACCCGAGGAAACCGACCGCGACCGCGACGGCCCCGGACACGGCCGGAACCCCGTACCCGGCGCGGGCCCCGGCAGCGTCGATCACCCAGCCGGCGACCGAGGAGCCGAGCGCCACCCCGACCGCGAGGCCGGTGCTCACCCAGGTCATTCCCTCGGTGAGCTTCGCGCGAGGTACGTGCTTTTCGATGAGGGACATCGTCGTGATCATCGTCGGTGCGATGGACAGGCCCGCAACGAACAGCGCCACGGCCAGAAGCGGCAAGTTTCCGACCAGTAGGAGGGGGATCATACTCACGGCCATCGCACATACGCCCAGCAGCCACCTGCGTTCCGGCTTCCCCGCGAACCGCATCAGTCCGAAGACCACCCCGGCCAGACAGGAGCCCGCCGCGTACAGGGCCAGGACCACGCTCGCGGCGCCCTTGTGGCCGCGTTCGTCGGCGAAGGCGACGGTCACCACGTCCACCGCCCCGAAGATCGCTCCGGTGGCCACGAAGGTCGCCACCAGCACCTGGAGGCCGGGCGCGCGCAGCGCCGAACCGCGGGTGTGGTGCTCACGCGGGTGCGGTGCGGGCTCGGTGGCGCGCTGGGCGGTCAGCCAGAGGACGCCGGCGGCCAGGAAGCAGGCGGCCAGCAGCGGCCCCGCCTCCGGGAACCAGGCGGTGGACAGGCCGATGGAGATGATCGGCCCGAAGATGAAGCAGACCTCGTCGACGACGGACTCGAACGAGTAGGCGGTGTGCAGCTGCGGGGTGCCCCGGTAGAGGGCGGCCCAGCGGGCCCGGATCATCGCACCCAGGCTCGGCACCGCGCCGATCCCGGCGGCGCAGACGAACAGCACCCAGTCCGGCCACCCGTAGTACGCGGCGAAGAGCAGTCCGGCCGCCGACGCCAGCGCGAGCAGGGTCGCGGGGCGCAGCACACGGCGCTGGCCGTACCGGTCGACCAGCCGGGACACCTGCGGGCCGACCCCGGCGGCGGCGAGCGCGATGGTGGCCGAGAGCGCGCCCGCGAGGCCGTACCGGCCGGTGAGCTGGGAGATCATCGTGACCACGCCGATGCCCATCATGGACAGTGGCATCCGGCCGACGAAGCCCGCGGCGGAGAAGCCCTTGGTGCCGGGAAGGGCGAACAGGGCGCGATAGGGGCTGGGCACGGAGGTCTCCGACGGCTGGGTAAGGCGTGACAGCGGTTGGTACAGCTTACGAGTAAGGGGACCCTAATGCACCTTGTCGGCACTGGGGATAAACCTCCCGAATCCGACTCTTCACGCTCCTGTTTCCGGGGTGTCAGCGCCGGGTGGCAGGATCGGCACATGTCAGACGCGCTCGATGCCACCCCCTACGACGCCCTGCTCCTGCTCTCCTTCGGCGGCCCGGAAGGCCCGGACGACGTGGTTCCGTTCCTGGAGAACGTGACGCGCGGCCGCGGTATCCCGAAGGAACGCCTCAAGGAAGTCGGGCAGCACTACTTCCTGTTCGGCGGGGTCAGCCCGATCAACGACCAGAACCGCGCCCTGCTGGACGCCCTGCGCAAGGACTTCGCCGGGCACGGCCTGGACCTGCCGGTCTACTGGGGCAACCGCAACTGGGCGCCGTATCTGACGGACACCCTGCGCGAGATGGTCGCCGACGGCCGCCGCCGCATCCTGGTGCTCGCCACCAGCGCCTACGCCTCGTACTCGGGCTGCCGTCAGTACCGCGAGAACCTCGCGGACTCGCTGGCCGAGCTGGCGGCCGAGGGCCTCGAACTGCCGAAGATCGACAAGTTGCGGCACTACTTCAACCACCCCGGCTTCCTCGACCCGATGATCGACGGGGTGCTGCGGTCCCTCGCCGACCTCCCCGAGGACGTCCGCGCGGGCGCCCACATCGCCTTCACCACCCACTCCATCCCGACCGCGAGCGCCGACACCTCGGGGCCGGTCGAGACCCATGGGGAGGGCGGGGCGTACGTCGAGGAGCACCTGGACGTGGCCCAGCTGATCGCCGACGCGGTCCGCGAGCGCACCGGCGTCGACCACCCCTGGCGGCTCGTCTACCAGTCCCGCTCCGGCGCCCCCCACATCCCTTGGCTGGAGCCCGACATCTGCGACCACCTGGAGACGCTGCACGGCGCCGGGGTCCCGGCCGTCGTCATGGCCCCCATCGGCTTCGTCTCCGACCACATGGAGGTCCTCTACGACCTCGACACGGAGGCCACGGCCAAGGCCGAGGAGCTCGGCCTGCCGGTACGGCGGTCCGCGACCGTCGGCTCCGACCCGCGGTTCGCCGCCGCGATCCGTGAGCTGGTCCTGGAGCGCGCGGGCGTGGAGAGCGGGCGCGAGGTCACGCCGTGCGCGCTGGGCGCGCTGGGCGCGAGCCACAACCTGTGCCCGGTCGGCTGCTGCCCCGCCCGCGCCCCCCGCCCCGCCGCGGCCGGCGCCGACAGCCCGTACGCGTGAGGAGCCCCGTGACCGACGCCCCGCACACCGACCTGCTCGAGCTCGCCAAGGAGGCGGCCGCCCGCGCGGGCGCGCTGCTGCGGGACGGCCGTCCGGCCGATCTCGCCGTGGCCCGGACCAAGTCCAGTCCGATCGACGTCGTGACCGAGATGGACATCGCGGCCGAGAAGCTGATCACCGACCTGATCTCCGGACACCGCCCCGACGACGGCTTCCTCGGCGAGGAGGGCGCGTCGACGCGGGGCACGAGCGGGATCCGCTGGGTGATCGACCCGCTCGACGGCACGGTCAACTACCTGTACGGGCTGCCGACCTGGGCGGTCTCCATCGCCGCCGAGCAGGACGGCGAGACCGTGGCCGGTGTCGTGGCGGCGCCGATGCGCGGTGAGACGTACCACGCGGTACGGGGCGGCGGAGCCTGGGCGACCGGGGCGTGGGAGGGCGAGCGGGAGCTGCGCTGCCGCCCGGCGCCGCCGCTGGACCAGGCGCTGGTGTCGACCGGCTTCAACTACGTGACGGAGGTCCGCGCCCACCAGGCCGAGGTCGCCGCCCGGCTGATCCCGCTGCTCCGCGACGTACGCCGGAGCGGGTCGGCGGCGATCGACCTGTGCGACGTGGCCTGCGGCCGGCTGGACGGGTACTTCGAGCGCGGGCTGAACGCGTGGGACTGGGGCGCGGGCGACCTGATCGCGCGGGAGGCGGGCGCGTCGACCGGTGGCCGCCCCGGAGAGCGCCCGTCCCGGGATCTGACGGTCGCCGGCACCCCGGGTGTCTTCGAGCCGCTCCAGCAGCTGCTGGAGGACTTCGGGGCCTGGCACGACTGAGGACCGGGCGTCGAGGAGGGGGCCCGGTTTCTTCTGGTGCCGATGAATCGAACGTCGTTGCGGTGGGTAGGGGGCGAGGTATGAGCAGGGCCCCGGCGCTGGATTCGCCGGGGCCCTGCTCCTGTGCCGGTGAGCTGCTGCTGCGGGACTGTCAGACGCTGGTCATGCCGACTTCCACGCCGTGTTCGGCGGCGAGGCGGCGCAGGTCGTCGAGCTCGGCCTGTTCCACTTCGACAAGGAAGTCGTCGCCCTCGTCACGAGCCCGGGTGATGTCGGACTCGGTCGCCTTTATGCGCTGCAGAAGTCCTGTGGTGAATGCGTCCATGCTGCGCCCCCTCGTCCTGGGTCGTGGGTCGGTGGCACGGGGGTGTGCCGTTGAAGGGGCGATCACGTCTCTCGCGGGTGCCCAGCGCTGCCCAGCTGGGCGGCGACGGTGCCGGACACCCCCATCGTCCACTCTGCTGTAGCGGCGATGTACCTACCGCATGGTGCTGCGGCACATGCAGAGCGTGATCGCGGGGTGTACATGCCGTCCTCCCCCCGCTCCCCTCCGTGGAAACCTCAACCGGAAGAGAAAATCTCGCATTCCCGCCCGGCGCCGCCGATCCTGCTGCCCCGGCTCTCGTCTTACTGCCGACTTATGGCCGAAAAGGGCAGGATGGAGGTCACACACCCCATGGAGATCCCTGCCCACGTGCGCCGGTGCGCGCTACGCGGGTGGACAGCGGAAGGACAAGCGACGTGCGCGTACTCGTCGTCGAGGACGAGCAACTGCTCGCCGATGCGGTGGCCACCGGACTGCGCCGGGAGGCCATGGCCGTCGACGTCGTGTACGACGGTGCGGCCGCCCTGGAGCGCATCGGCGTCAACGACTACGACGTGGTGGTCCTGGACCGCGACCTCCCCCTCGTGCACGGCGACGACGTCTGCCGCAAGATGGTCGAGCTCGGCATGCCCACGCGCGTGCTGATGCTCACCGCCTCCGGCGACGTCAGCGACCGCGTGGAGGGCCTGGAGATCGGGGCCGACGACTACCTTCCCAAGCCCTTCGCGTTCAGCGAGCTCATCGCGCGCGTGCGCGCCCTCGGCCGCCGTACCAGCGTGCCGCTGCCGCCCGTGCTGGAGCGCGCCGGTATCAAGCTCGACCCGAACCGCCGCGAGGTCTTCCGCGACGGCAAGGAGGTCCAGCTCGCGCCCAAGGAGTTCGCGGTCCTGGAGGTGCTGATGCGCAGCGAGGGCGCCGTGGTCTCCGCCGAGCAGCTCCTGGAGAAGGCCTGGGACGAGAACACGGACCCCTTCACCAACGTCGTACGGGTCACCGTGATGACGCTGCGCCGCAAGCTGGGCGAGCCCGCCGTGATCGTCACCGTCCCCGGCTCGGGCTACCGGATCTGATGACCGTGGCCACCACTCCCGCACCTCCGCAGGCACCCCCCAAGCCCACCTGGGACCCCCGGAGACCGCAGCCGGTCTTCCCCTGGCTGCGCCCGACCATCCGGATACGGCTCACGCTGCTGTACGGCGGCATGTTCCTGATCGCCGGCATCCTGCTGCTCTCGATCATCTACCTGCTGGCCGCGCAGGCGATCAGCACCGGCAACCAGCCGCTGTTCAAGATCGTCAAATTCACGGCGCTCCAGGTGTCCAGCGACAACTGCCCCGCGATCAACATGGCCGGCCCCACGTCCTCCGTGCCGCTGCCGGACTTCAACAACGCGATCGCCCAGTGCGTGGATCACCAGCGCCAGGCGGCCCTGGACGACCTGCTGAGCCGTTCGCTGCTGGCCCTGCTGGGCCTCGCCGTGATCGCCTTCGCGTTCGGCTACGCGATGGCCGGCCGGGTGCTGTCCCCGCTCGGCCGGATCACCCGCACCGCCCGCGCGGTGGCCGGCTCGGACCTGTCCCGCCGGATCGAGCTGGACGGCCCGGACGACGAGCTCAAGGAGCTCGCGGACACCTTCGACGACATGCTGGAGCGGCTGCAGCGTGCCTTCACCGCCCAGCAGCGCTTCGTAGGCAACGCCTCCCACGAACTGCGCACTCCGCTGGCGATCAACCGCACGCTGCTGGAGGTCCATCTCTCGGACCCGGGCGCGCCGATGGAGCTGCAACAGCTCGGCAAGACCTTGCTGGCCACCAACGAACGCAGCGAGCAGCTCGTGGAGGGCCTGCTGCTGCTCGCCCGCAGCGACAACCAGATCGTCGAGCGCAAACCGGTCGACCTGGCCGAGGTCGCCACCCAGGCCGTCGACCAGGTGCACGCCGAGGCGGCGGCCAAGGGCGTGACCATCCGGGGCGTGCGGAAGCCGGCGGTCGTGCAGGGCAACGGCGTCCTGCTGGAGCGGATCGCGCTGAACCTGGTGCAGAACGCGGTGCGCTACAACGTGCCCGAGGACGGCTGGGTCGAGGTCGCCACCGAGATCCAGCACGGCCAGGCGGTACTGTCGGTCTCGAACACCGGTCCGGTGGTGCCCGCGTATGAGATCGACAACCTGTTCGAGCCCTTCCGGCGGCTCCGTACCGAGCGCACGGGCAGCGACAAGGGAGTCGGGCTCGGCCTGTCCATCGTCCGGTCCGTGGCCCGGGCGCACGGCGGCCACATCGCGGCCCGGCCCCGAGAGGGCGGGGGTCTCGTGATGAGGGTCACCTTGCCGGTCTGATGCCGTTACAAGATCACGACACACGCGGAGGATGTTCGCTTTGCGCGGAATTTTCTGTCGGCGTGGCGTGGTACCCCATGTGTGATCGATCACAAGGGCGGATTTCCGGCCATATACTCTCCGTGATCATGGCTGGGGGAATAAAGCCGGGAAAATCCCTGTTTTCACGGGTCTTGATCACGGGAAGTACAGGGTGAGGCGCCTTTGAGGTGTCTCGTGAGGACCGTGTACGGTCCCCATCGCCATTCAACCTGATCACTCTCGAGGGATCCGGTTGGGTGTCGATTGAGTAACAGACCTTGATGTGAGGCAAAATCTCCGCCTCAGGTCGGGCACAAGTCCGGCCTCTCACGCGTTACGTGCGCTGGAGACACCGCAGACACCCAGAGGGGGAGAGCGACATGGCAACCGATTACGACACTCCACGCAAGACCGACGATGACGTCGACTCGGACAGCCTTGAAGAGCTGAAGGCTCGGAGGAACGACAAGTCCACGTCCTCGGTGGACGTAGACGAGTTCGAGGCCGCCGAAGGCCTGGAGCTGCCCGGCGCGGACCTCTCGAACGAGGAGCTGGCCGTCCGGGTGCTGCCC
The DNA here is from genome assembly GCF_055567535.1 of Streptomyces sp. NPDC026538. NCBI lineage: Bacteria > Bacillati > Actinomycetota > Actinomycetes > Kitasatosporales > Streptomycetaceae > Streptomyces > Streptomyces sp. NPDC026538. The sequence continues at coordinate 1,245,506 of NZ_JBVHQG010000002.1, read as the reverse complement.
AAGCAGCAGGACGAGTTCACCTGCATGAGCTGCTTCCTGGTGCACCACCGCAGCCAGCTGGCCCGGGAGAAGAACGGTCAGCCGATCTGCCGCGACTGCGACTGAGGAGGGGTCGGGCATGACTGGCTCGACCCCACCCCGGAAGCGCCGCTTCCCCCTGCCGGGAGCGGACTCGGGGCCGTCCGACGGCCCACGCGCGCGTGACGACGACGGGCGAGGCTCATCCGATCCGGGAGCCTCGCTCGAACCGGCGGCCGACCGGGGTGACCTCCCGGCGCCGGCGGACCAGCCCGCGCCCGTCGCCAGGCGACGGGCCGGGGTCATCCGTGACAAGGCCGTGAATCTGGCCCGGGAAGGCGCCCGCAAGGGCGGTGGCCGGGCGAGAGCGGGGCTGGCCTACCTCGCGGACCGGATCATCGAGATCGCCCCTCGTGTCCCCGTACGCGACCTCGCGACCCTGCGTCGGCAGTTCCCGGACCTCGGGCCCGAGCAGCTCGCCGACAAACTGGTGGCGGGCGCGGCGGGCGCGACCTCGGCCGTCGGGGCCGGGGTCGGCGCGGCGGCGATGCTGCCGGTGCCGCCGGCGATGCCGACCGAGCTGGCCGCGGAGATCACCGGGGTCGCGGCGATCGAGCTGAAGCTGATCGCCGAACTCCACGAGGTCTACGGCGTACGGCCGCCGGGGAACCTGAAGGCCCGCAGCACCGCGTATCTGTCCTCCTGGTCGGGGGAGCGCGGGATCGACGTGATGAAGCCGTCGACGGTCAACAACGCCCTCGGCGGGCACATGAAGCGCGAGCTGCGCCAGCAGATCATGAAGCGGATGGTGCGCGACCTGCCCAACCTGATGCCGTTCATGGTGGGTGCCGCGGTGGGCGCGGTCATGAACCGCCGGGACACCAAGAAGCTCGCGGCGCGGATCCGGACGGACCTGAGAAAGATCCAGGTGCCGTGGGAGGAACTGCCGGAGCTGCCGCCGCTGGAGAAGCCGGCGGAGCCGCTGCCGATCGCCGAGCTGCCGGAGGACTTCGGAGGCTGACGGCCGGCGGTGCGAACCGGGCGAGACCTACTGGGCCCGCTTCGCCGCCTCGATCGCCGCCGCCAGGGCCTCCGGCTCCCGCGTCGACAGGTACAGGTACGGCGTCGGGTCCGCCGGGTCCGTGACCTCCACGCGTAGCGCCCTGGGGATGTAGGCGCGCAGCAGGAGGAAGGCGCGGACGTCGGCCTTGTACGTGCGCCAGGCGCGCGCCTCCTCCGGGTCCAGGACCTCTGACGCGCCCAGGGCGGACACCGGGATCTTCGCCTCGCCCGCGATCAGCGAGTCGCCCACCACCCGGATGCGCGGGGAGCCGTACGAACTGGCCACCACCGCTGCCGCCGCCGTGCCGCCCACCAGGCCGCCCAGCGTCGGCAGAGTGCCGAAGGGAAGCAGGACCAGGGCGCACGAGACGCCGATCAGGAAGCTGAGGAACCACCACGACCAGGGGGCCGTGAGGCGTTCTTCGTACGGGGTGGCGGAGAGCTGCATGGCGTCAAGCTTGGCACGGTGTCCGGATTCACCGGACGCGCGGGTAAGGTCTGCGGCTGTGAGTGGTAGTTCCGCAGCTCTTCAGCCTCCCGCCAGTGCCCGGAAACCGGTGCGGCATCCCGACGCTCCCGCGCCCGGCGAGCTCATCGGCGCCCACTACGAACAGTGTTTCGGGTGCGGCCACGAGCAGTCGCACGGGCTGCATCTGGAGGTGCGGGCCGGCGAGGGGGTCTCCCTCACCGCCGAGTTCACCGTGCGGGCCGCCCACCAGGGCGCCCCGGGCCTCGCGCACGGCGGCGTCCTCGCCAGCGCCCTCGACGAGACGCTCGGTTCGTTGAACTGGCTGCTGCGGAAGATCGCCGTCACCGGACGGCTGGAGACCGACTTCGTACGGCCGGTGCCGGTGGGTACCACGCTGTACCTGGCGGCCGAGGTCGCCGCGGTGGCCGGCCGGAAGATCTACTCGACCGCCACCGGGCGCCTGGACGGACCCGACGGACCCGTCGCCGTCCGTGCCGACGCCCTGTTCGTGGAGGTGCCGGTCGAGCACTTCGTCGACAACGGCCGCAAGGAAGAGATCAAGGCCGTCATGAACGACCCGGACCAGATCCGGCGCAGCCGCGCCTTCGAGGTGAACCCGTGAACCCCGCATCCTGCGTGAGCCCTCTCGACGTCCTCATCCGGCGCGTCGATCCGGAGGTACCGCTTCCGGCGTACGAGCACCCCGGTGACGCGGGAGCGGATCTGCGGACCACCGAGGCGTGCGAGCTGAAGCCCGGCGAACGGGCCGTACTTCCGACGGGGGTGTCGATCGCCCTCCCGGATGGGTACGCGGCCTTCGTGCACCCTCGTTCGGGGCTCGCCGCCCGGTGCGGTGTGGCCCTCGTGAATGCCCCGGGGACGATTGATGCCGGGTACCGTGGGGAGATCAAGGTGATCGTGGTGAATCTCGATCCGCGCGAGGCCGTGCGGTTCGAGCGCTTCGACCGGATTGCCCAACTGGTCGTCCAGCAGGTCGAGAGGGTCCGCTTCCAGGAGGTGGCGGAACTTCCCGGCACGGCACGGGCCGAGGGGGGCTTCGGGTCCACCGGCGGGCATGCCGCGGTGGGTGACGGGAGCGGCACAAGCGGTCAGGCCGCCGACGGTGGCCGGACGGGTGGGAATCGATACGCTTCGGTCGTATCCGACCGGGAAGGACAGTGACGTGTTCGGACGTCGCAACAAGAAGGGTGCCGCCGAGGACGCGGCCGGCGAGGCCGAGCAGGTCGTCGACAGCATCGGCGCCGAGGCGGACGAGGAAGAGGGCGAGCGCGAGCGCGTACGCCTGGAGCCGGAGCCCCGGCCCGACGGGCCGTGGGACGACTCCGAGGTGCGGGAGCCGGGCGAGGGCCGGGTGGACCTCGGCGGGCTGTTCGTGCCCGGCGTCGACGGCATGGAGCTGCGGGTCGAGGTCGCGGGTGACGCGATCGTCGCGGCGACCGTGGTGCTCAAGGACAGCGCCGTGCAGTTGCAGGCCTTCGCCGCGCCCAAGCGCGAGGGCATCTGGGGCGAGGTGCGTGAGGAGATCGGCTCCGGCATCACCCAGCAGGGCGGCATCGTCGACGAGGTCGAGGGTCCGCTGGGCTGGGAGCTGCGCGCCCAGGTGCCGGTGCAGCTGCCGGACGGCACGGGCGGCTTCCAGGTCGTGCGGTTCGTCGGTGTGGACGGTCCGCGCTGGTTCCTGCGCGGGGTGATCTCCGGGCAGGGCGCGGTGCAGCCGCAGGCCGCCGGGCTCCTGGAGCAGATCTTCCGGGACACCGTCGTGGTCCGCGGCGAGGGTCCGATGGCCCCCCGTGACCCGATCGTCCTGAAGCTGCCGAACGACGCCCAGATGGTCCCCGAGGGTGTCCAGCAGGAGGAGTCGTCGCGCTTCTCCGGCGGCATGGGCCAGCTTCAGCGCGGGCCGGAGATCACCGAGGTCCGCTAGCACGACGACAGACAGCGACAAGGGCCGTACCCCGCACGGGGTGCGGCCCTTTCACATGCGCGGGGATTCCGGTGTGAACGGCTCCGGCTTACTTCACACCTTGACGGAAGTCTGGTCCGTACCTACGGTCTCGGCACGCCTAAGTTCACAGAGGCGCTCCAGGTTCACATATGAGAACGTACGAGAACGGAGTCGCTGTGCGTCGCATCCCCCTGCTCGCGGCCGTGGGAGCCCTGCTCCTGGGCGTCTTCACGGCCCCCGTCGCCCACTCGGCCCCCAGCACCTTCGTGCACCCCGGAGTCACCGTCTCCAAGGCCCAGCTGGACTTCGCCCGCACCGAGGTACTGGCCGGCGCCCAGCCCTGGAAGGCGGCCTACGACCAGATGATGGCGAGCAAGTACGCCGACCTGAACCGGACGCCCGCGCCCCGGGCGACGGTCGAGTGCGGGTCGTACTCGAACCCCAACTACGGCTGCACCGACGAGCGCGAGGACGCGATCGCCGCCTACACCGACGCCCTCGCCTGGTACATCACCAAGGACGCCCGCTACGCGCAGAAGGCGATCCAGATCATGGACGCCTGGTCGGCCACGATCACCAGTCACACCAACAGCAACGCGCCCCTGCAGACCGGCTGGGCCGGCTCCTCCTGGCCCAAGGCCGCCGAGATCATCAGGTACACGTACACGGGAACCTGGGCGAACGAGGCCCGCTTCGCCACCATGCTGCGCAACGTCTACCTCCCGACCGTCATCAAGGGCTCCAACTCCAACGGCAACTGGGAGCTGACGATGATGGAGGCGGCCGTCGGCATCTCCGTCTTCCTTGAGGACAAGGCGTCGTACGACACGGCCATGGCCAAGTTCCGCACCCGCACGGCCGCTTACGTGTACCTGGCCTCCGACGGGTCGGTGCCGAAGACCGTGCCCAGCCAGAACCTCGACACCACCGCCAAGATCGTCTCCTACTGGCAGGGCCAGTCCACCTTCGTCACCGGACTCACCCAGGAGACCTGCCGGGACTTCACGCACACCGGCTACGGCATCTCCTCGATCTCGCACGTCGCCGAGACCAGCCGGATCCAGGGCCAGGACCTCTACGGCACGGACGTCGGCGAACGGCTGCGGCAGGCGCTCGGCTTCCAGTCCAAGTACCAGCTGGGCACCGCCGTCCCCAGCTGGCTCTGCGGCGGCTCCCTGACCCTCGGCCTCGGGCCCGTCACCGAGGTCGGCTACAACGCCCTCCACAACCGGCTGGGCATCGCCATGACCAACACCCAGACGCTCACCCAGAACAACCGTCCCGCGGGCACCAACAACCTCTTCGTCGCCTGGGAGACCCTCACCCACGGCGACAACCCCAACTGAGCCACCTGTGCCCCGTGACCTCCTCGGAGAGGCCCGCGGGGCACATCAGGGTTGCGTCAAAGATGCCTGCCGCCGAACCGCCTGCCCCGTCCGTCCGGATTGTTGGCCGTAAGGTCGACGCTGCGTAGGCGGCGGTAAGCGGAAGACAATGGGACCATGGCACGCGGCAAGCTTCGGATCTATCTCGGTGCGGCACCGGGCGTGGGCAAGACCTACGCCATGCTCTCCGAGGCCCACCGGCGCGTGGAGCGCGGTACCGACTGCGTGGTCGCCTTCGTCGAACACCACGACCGGCAGCGCACCGAGGTGATGCTGCACGGCCTGGAGCAGGTCCCCCGCAAGGAACTGGAGTACCGGGACGCCACCTTCACGGAGATGGACGTGGACGCGGTGCTGCACCGCGCCCCCGCCGTCGCCCTGGTGGACGAACTCGCCCACACCAACATCCCCGGCTCCCGCAACGCCAAGCGCTGGCAGGACGTCGAGGAGCTGCTGACGGCCGGGATCGACGTCGTCTCCACCGTCAACATCCAGCACCTGGAGTCCCTCGGCGACGTCGTCGAGTCCATCACGGGGGTGCGCCAGCGCGAGACCGTGCCCGACGAGGTGGTACGGCGCGCGGACCAGATAGAGCTGGTCGACATGTCGCCCCAGGCGCTGCGCCGGCGCATGGCCCACGGCAACATCTACCAGCCGGACAAGGTCGACGCGGCCCTGTCGAACTACTTCCGGCCCGGCAACCTGACCGCCCTGCGCGAACTGGCGCTGCTGTGGGTGGCCGACCGGGTCGACGAGTACCTGAAGCAGTACCGCAGCGAGCACCGGGTCTCGGCGATCTGGGGCTCGCGGGAGCGCATCGTCGTCGGGCTGACCGGCGGGCCCGAAGGGCGCACGCTGATCCGGCGGGCCGCGCGGCTCGCCGAGAAGGGCGCGGGCGGCGAGGTCCTCGCCGTCTACATATCCCGCAGCGACGGCCTGACCTCGGCCTCCCCGAAGGAGCTCGCCGTCCAGCGCACCCTGGTCGAGGATCTCGGCGGCACCTTCCACCAGGTCGTCGGCGAGGACATCCCCGCCGCCCTGCTCGACTTCGCGCGCGGGGTCAACGCCACCCAGATCGTGCTCGGCTCCTCCCGCCGCAAGGCCTGGCAGTACGTGCTCGGGCCCGGCGTCGGCGCCACGGTCGCCCGCGAGTCGGGACCCGACCTGGACGTCCACATCGTCACCCACGAAGAGGTGGCCAAGGGACGCGGGCTGCCGGTGGCAAGGGGCGCCCGGCTCGGGCGCGGGCGGATCATCGCGGGCTGGCTGGTCGGCCTGGTCGGCCCGGCCGTCATGGCGGTGCTGCTGAACACCGTCGACCTCGGCCTCGCCAACGACATGCTGCTCTTCCTGACCCTCACGGTCGCGGCCGCGCTGCTCGGCGGGCTCTTCCCGGCGCTGGCCTCGGCGGCCTTCGGATCCCTGCTGCTGAACTACTTCTACACCCCGCCCCTGCACCGGCTCACCATCGCCGATCCGAAGAACATCGTGGCCATCGTGATCTTCTTCGGGGTCGCGCTGTCCGTCGCCTCGGTCGTGGACCTCGCCGCCCGCCGCACCCACCAGGCCGCCCGGCTGCGCGCCGAGTCGGAGATCCTCTCCTTCCTCGCCGGCAACGTGCTGCGTGGCGAGACCAGCCTGGAGGAGCTGCTCGAGCGGGTCCGGGAGACCTTCGGCATGGAGTCCGCCGCCCTCCTGGAGCGGCCGGACGACGTCCAGCCGTGGAGCTGCGCGGGCCGGGCCGGCGTCGGACCCGCCCTGGCGCGCCCCGAGGACGCCGACGTCGACGTGCCCATAGGCGACCACATGGCCCTCGCGCTGACCGGCCGGGTACTGCCCGCCGAGAACCGCCGGGTGCTCGCCGCCTTCGCCGCCCAGGCGGCCGTCGTACTGGACCGCAGGCGGCTCCAGGACGAGGCCGATCAGGCCCGCGCGCTCGCCGAGGGCAACCGGATCCGGACCGCCCTGCTGGCCGCCGTCAGCCACGATCTGCGCACCCCGCTCGCCGGGATCAAGGCGGCGGTGTCGTCGCTGCGCTCCGACGACGTGGCCTGGTCCGAGGAGGACCGGGCCGAGCTGCTGCAGGGCATCGAGGAGGGCGCCGACCGCCTCGACCACCTGGTCGGCAACCTGCTCGACATGTCCCGCCTGCAGACCGGCACCGTCGCCCCGATCGTCCGGGAGATCGACCTCGACGAGGTGGTCCCGATGGCGCTGGTCGGGGTGGACGAGGGCAGCGTCGAGCTGGACGTCCCCGAGACCCTGCCCATGGTGGAGGCCGACGCCGGGCTCCTGGAGCGGTCGGTGGCCAACCTGGTCGAGAACGCCGTCAAGTACAGCCCGCCCGACCGGACCGGCCCTGTGGTCGTCGTGTCCGCCAGCGCCATCGCGGACCGCGTGGAGCTGCGGGTCGTGGACCGCGGGCCCGGCGTGCCCGACGACGCCAAAGAGCGCATATTCGAGCCCTTCCAGCGCTACGGTGACGCTCCGCGCGGCGCCGGGGTCGGACTGGGGCTCGCGGTCGCCCGGGGCTTCACCGAGGCGATGGGCGGCACGCTCAACGCCGAGGACACGCCCGGTGGGGGCCTCACCATGGTCCTCACCCTCCGCGCGGCAGGATCGGTCACCGCAGAAGCAGAACCCGTGGCTGAAGCAGCAGCACAGGCCGTGGCAGAACCGGAAAGGCAGGCCTCATGACCCGTGTGCTCGTGGTCGACGACGAGCCGCAGATCGTGCGTGCCCTCGTGATCAACCTCAAGGCGCGCAAGTACGAGGTCGACGCGGCCCCCGACGGCCGTACCGCCCTCGAACTGGCCGCCTCCCGCCACCCCGACGTGGTCGTCCTCGACCTCGGCCTGCCCGACATGGACGGCGTCGAGGTGATCAGGGGGCTGCGCGGCTGGACCCGGGTGCCGATCCTGGTGCTGTCCGCCCGTCACTCCTCCGACGAGAAGGTCGACGCGCTCGACGCGGGCGCCGACGACTACGTCACCAAGCCCTTCGGCATGGACGAGCTGCTGGCCCGGCTGCGGGCCGCCGTCCGCCGCGCCGAGCCGGTCGCCGGGACCGGCGAGGACGACGTGCTGGTGGAGACCGAGGGGTTCACCGTCGATCTGGCCGCGAAGAAGGTCAACCGGGCCGGCCGGGACGTCCGGCTGACCCCCACCGAGTGGCATCTGCTGGAGGTGCTGGTCCGCAACACCGGCCGGCTGGTCAGCCAGAAGCAGCTGTTGCAGGAGGTGTGGGGGCCGTCCTACGGGACGGAGACCAACTATCTGCGCGTGTACATGGCACAGCTGCGCCGGAAGCTGGAGGCGGACCCCTCGCACCCCGAGCACTTCATCACGGAGCCGGGCATGGGCTACCGGTTCGAGAAGTGAACCGGGCGTTCGGGTCGAGAAGCGAACCGGGCGCCAGGTCGAGAAGCGAACCGGACGTTCGAGGAGTGGATCGGGCGTTCGGTTCGGGAAACGGGCCGGGGGGTGAGCTGGACTACGGCAGTGTCGGTGAGCCCCGGTACGCTTCAGACATGAGTGCTGTCCCTCGTTCCGAAAAGCCGGCCGGCCGGTTCCGGCGCATGCTGGGCCGGCTGTCCTCGTCGCAGGAGGACCTGGAGTCCGAGGAGCTGCGCGAGGACGCCGACACGGCGGGCTGCATCCGGATCGGCGACTGCCAGGACCGGCAGATCGTCACCGTTACTGGTACCTTGCGCACGGTCACCCTGCGGCCGCGTGCCGGAGTCCCGGCCCTGGAGGCCGAGCTGTTCGACGGCTCCGCGGCGCTGGACGTGGTGTGGCTCGGCAGGCGCTCCATCGTGGGCATAGAACCGGGGCGCAGGCTGATCGCATCGGGCCGGATCTCGCTGAGCCGGGGCCGCCGGGTGCTTTTCAACCCCAAGTACGAACTGAGACCCCTCGGTAGGGAGTAGCCGGTGACGTCGCTCGACAAGCCGACCGAAGACACTCAGGCCAAGGACGATGCGCGGGCGGTGACCGAGGCCGCGCTGTTCGAGGCCTTCGGCGGCGTGCGCGGCATGGTCGAAACGGTGCTGCCCGGCCTGCTGTTCGTCACGATCTTCACCATCAACAAGGACCTGCACTGGTCGGCGATCGCCGCCCTCGCGGTCTCCGTGGTGCTGGTCGTGGTCCGCCTGGCGATGAGGGACACCGTCAAGCACGCCTTCAGCGGGGTCTTCGGCGTCGCCTTCGGTGTCGTCTTCGCGATGATGACCGGCAACGCCAAGGACTTCTACCTGCCCGGCATGCTCTACACGCTGGGCCTGGCGGTGGCCTACATCATCACCACGCTGTGCGGGGTGCCGCTGATCGGCCTGATCCTCGGCCCGGTCTTCAAGGAGAACCTCTCCTGGCGCACCCGCAACCCCGGCCGCAAGAAGGCGTACGCCAAGGCCAGCTGGGCCTGGGGCCTGATCCTGCTCGCCAAGTGCGCGATCCTCTTCCCGCTGTACTGGTGGGCCAACACGGCCCAGCTCGGCTGGGTGCTGGTCGCCCTGAAGATCCCGCCGTTCCTGCTCGCGGTCTGGCTCACCTGGGTCTTCCTGGCGAAGGCGCCGGCGCCGATCGACGTCTTCGCCGAGATGGAGGCGGAGGAGAAGGCCGAGGAGGAGCGCAAGGCCGCGCTGGCCGCGGAGAGCGGCGAGCCCTCGGCCGGACGCCACCGCAAGTAGACGGCCGCACGCGTACGACACAAGGGCGCCCTCCGCAACGGAAGGGCGCCCTTCTTCGCGCGCTGCGTCAGACGTCTTCCCGCCGTACCGAGAGCAGATCCTCCAGTTGCTCCTCGCGGGCCTGGGCCGCCACGAACAGGAGTTCGTCGCCGGCCTCCAGGGAGTCCTCGCGGGAGGGGGTGAGGACCCGGGTGCCGCGGATGATCGTGACCAGCGAGGTGTCCTCGGGCCACTCCACGTCGCCGACCTGGGTGCCGGCCAGGGCCGACTCCTCGGGCAGGGTCAGCTCCACCAGGTTGGCGTCGCCGTGGCTGAAGCGGAGCAGCCGGACCAGGTCGCCGACGCTCACCGCCTCCTCGACCAGGGCGGACATCAGACGGGGCGTCGACACGGCCACGTCCACACCCCAGGCCTCGTTGAACAGCCACTCGTTCTTGGGGTTGTTGACCCGCGCGACGACGCGCGGAACGCCGTACTCCGTCTTCGCGAGGAGCGAGACGACCAGGTTCACCTTGTCGTCGCCCGTCGCGGCGATCACGACGTTGCAGCGCTGCAGCGCCGCCTCGTCCAGGGAGGTGATCTCACAGGCGTCGGCGAGCAGCCACTCCGCCTGCGGGACCCGCTCCACCGAGATGGCGGTCGGGGCCTTGTCGATCAGCAGGACCTCGTGGCCGTTCTCCAGCAGCTCGCCCGCGATCGAGCGGCCGACGGCGCCGGCTCCGGCAATGGCGACCCTCATCAGTGACCGCTCTCCTCTTCCGGACCCCCGGCGAAGGCGGCCTCGACCTTGTCGACGTCATCCGCGCGCATCATCACATGCACCAGGTCGCCCTCCTGCAGCACCGTCTGCGAGGTGGGCAGCATCGCCTCACCGAGCCGGGTGAGGAACGCGACCCGGACGCCGGTCTCCTCCTGCAGCGTGCTGATCTTGTGGCCGACCCACTTCGGTGAGGCGTGCACCTCGGCGAGCTGCACCCCGCCGGTGGGGTCGCGCCACAGCGGCTCCGCGCCCGAGGGCAGCAGCCGGCGCAGCATCTGGTCGGCGGTCCAGCGGACCGTGGCGACGGTCGGGATGCCGAGGCGCTGGTAGACCTCGGCACGGCGCGGGTCGTAGATGCGGGCCGCGACGTTCTCCACACCGAACATCTCGCGGGCCACCCGGGCCGAGATGATGTTCGAGTTGTCACCGCTGGAGACGGCGGCGAAGGCGCCCGCCTCCTCGATGCCCGCTTCGCGCAGGGTGTCCTGGTCGAAGCCGACCCCGGTGACCCGGCGGCCGCCGAACCCCGGGCCCAGCCTGCGGAAGGCGGTGGGGTCCTGGTCGATCACGGCGACCGTGTGCCCCTGTTGCTCCAGGGTCTGGGCGAGAGCGGAACCCACTCTGCCGCAGCCCATGATGACGATGTGCACGACCGTCCTTCCGGTGTCCCAAAGTTACTGCTCAGCCCCATCAGGGTCTCAGACCGAGGCCCAAGCTACACACGCACCGTCCGAGCTGGGCACCCCTCGGTCACGCTCATCGGCGAGTGATGCTGCGCACGCTCCAGGCAGTGAGGATTCCGAGGCCCACGAGCGTCACCGTGGCACCGATCAGTTCTGCGGTCGCGGGCATGAGGCCTCCGAGGTGCGAAGACAGGCGGGGTCTGTCATCTAGGCACGAATGGCGCGAAGGCCGCGGAATCCGCAGTTCCGACCGTCACTTTTTTCACTCGGGAGGCAGATCCCGTACTGCGGCTGGAGCCCTGCCAGGTCGAAGGCCTACGATCCTCTCTCGTGTCCAAACTGACCGACGTGCCCAAACGGATCCTGATCGGGCGCGCTCTGCGCAGTGACCGGCTGGGCGAAACGCTCCTGCCGAAGCGCATCGCACTCCCCGTCTTCGCCTCCGACCCGCTGTCCTCCGTCGCCTACGCGCCGGGGGAGGTCCTGCTGGTCCTGTCCATCGCGGGCGTGTCGGCGTACCACTTCAGCCCCTGGATCGCCGTCGCGGTCGTCGTGCTGATGTTCACGGTGGTCGCCTCCTACCGGCAGAACGTGCACGCCTACCCGAGCGGCGGCGGCGACTACGAGGTCGCCACCACCAACCTCGGCCCCAAGGCCGGCCTCACCGTCGCCAGCGCGCTGCTCGTCGACTACGTCCTGACCGTCGCCGTCTCCATCGCCTCCGGCATCGAGAACCTCGGCTCGGCCATCCCCTTCGTCGTCGAGCACAAGGTGCTCTGCGCGGTCACCGTGATCGTGCTGCTGACGCTGATGAACCTGCGCGGGGTGAAGGAGTCCGGCAAGCTCTTCGCGATCCCGACGTACGTGTTCGTCGGCGGCGTCTTCATCATGATCGCGTGGGGTGCGTTCCGGGGCCTGGTGCTCGGCGACACGATGCGCGCACCGACCGCCGACTACCACATCAAGGCCGAGCACCAGGGCCTCGCGGGCTTCGCGCTCGTCTTCCTCCTGCTGCGCGCCTTCTCCTCCGGCTGTGCCGCGCTCACCGGTGTCGAGGCGATCTCCAACGGCGTCCCGGCCTTCCGCAAGCCGAAGTCGAAGAACGCGGCGACCACGCTCGCCGCGATGGGGCTGCTGGCGGTCACCATGTTCTGCGGCATCATCGCGCTCGCCATGGCCACCAAGGTCCGCATGGCCGAGAACCCGGCCACCGACCTGATCCACAACGGCGTCGCGATCGGCTCCGGCTACGTCCAGAACCCGGTGATCTCCCAGGTCGCCGAGGCGGTCTTCGGCAAGGGCAGCTTCCTGTTCATCGTGCTCGCCGCGGCCACCGCCCTGGTCCTCTTCCTCGCGGCGAACACGGCGTACAACGGCTTCCCGCTCCTCGGCTCGATCCTCGCCCAGGACCGCTACCTGCCGCGCCAGCTGCACACCCGCGGCGACCGCCTCGCCTTCTCCAACGGCATCGTGCTGCTCGCCGGCGCCGCCGCCCTGCTGACGGTGATCTACGGCGCCGACTCGACCCGCCTCATCCAGCTGTACATCGTCGGCGTGTTCGTGTCCTTCACGCTCAGCCAGACCGGCATGGTCCGGCACTGGAACCGCCATCTGGCGACCGAGAAGGACCCGGCCAAGCGCAGCCACATGATCCGCTCCCGCGCGATCAACACCTTCGGCGCCTTCTTCACCGGCCTGGTGCTGGTCGTCGTGCTGGTCACGAAGTTCACCCACGGCGCCTGGGTGGCGCTGCTCGGCATGTGCATCTTCTACGCCACGATGACCGCGATCCGTAAGCACTACGACCGGGTCTCCGAGGAGATCTCGGCCCCCGAGGAACCGGACGACGACCTGGTACGGCCGTCCCGCGTGCACTCGGTCGTCCTGATCTCCAAGATCCACCGCCCCACCCTGCGCGCCCTCGCCTACGCCAAGCTGATGCGCTCGGACACCCTGGAGGCGCTCACCGTCAACGTCGACCCGGCCGAGACGAAGGCGCTGCGCGAGGAGTGGGAGCGGCGCGGGATAGACGTCCCGCTGAAGGTCCTCGACTCGCCCTACCGCGAGATCACCCGGCCGATCATCGAGTACGTCAAGGGCCTGCGCGCCCAGTCCCCGCGGGACGCCGTCTCAGTGATCATCCCGGAGTACGTGGTCGGCCACTGGTACGAGCATCTGCTGCACAACCAGAGCGCCCTGCGCCTCAAGGGCCGGCTGCTGTTCACCCCGGGTGTCATGGTGACCTCGGTGCCCTACCAGCTGGCGTCCTCGGAGGCCGCCAGGAACCGGGCCCGCAAGCGTCAGGACTGGAACGCACCGGGCGCGGTCCGGCGCGGGCCGGCCGAACACCGGCAGAAGGAGCACAGCGGGGGCTGAGCGCGGCCCGGAGGTCCCGGCGATCACGGTTCGCCGGGGCGGCCCGGGCGGCCCGGAGGCCTCGGCGATCACGGTTCGCCGGGGCGCCCCGGCGAGCACGTAGACTGGTGGGCTGTCGTCGGCCCATGCGCGGTCGAGCCCCCTCTCGCTGATCTGGAGTCACCCCGCCATGCAGGCAGAACCGAAGAAATCTCTGGTGGGGACGGAGTACGAGGTCGAGGTGGGCCCGGTCGCGCACGGCGGGCACTGCATCGCCCGGACCGCCGAGGGCCAGGTGCTGTTCGTCCGGCACGCGCTGCCCGGCGAGCGGGTGGTGGCCCGGGTGACCGAGGGCGAGGAGGGGGCCCGCTTCCTGCGCGCCGACGCGGTCGACATCGTGGACGCGTCCAAGGACCGCGTGGAGGCCCCCTGCCCCTATGCCGGCCCCGGCCGCTGCGGCGGCTGCGACTGGCAGCACGCCAAGCCGGGCGCCCAGCGCCGGCTGAAGGGCGAGGTGATCGCCGAGCAGCTGCGGCGGCTGGCCGGCCTGACGCCGGAGGAGGTCGGCTGGGACGGCACGGTGATGCCCGCCGAGGGCGACAAGCTGCCGGCGGGCGAGGTGCCCCAGTGGCGCACCCGCGTGCAGTACGCGGTCGACGCCGACGGCAACGCGGGACTGCGCCGGCACCGCTCGCACGAGGTGGAGCCGATCGAGCACTGCATGATCGCGGCGCCGGGCGTCAGCGAACTCGGCATCGAGGAGCGCGACTGGTCGGGCATGCTGGCGGTGGACGCGATCGCCGCGACCGGTTCCCAGGACCGCATGGTGATCCTGGAGCCCCGACCCGGCGCCCGCCTGCCCCTCGTCGAACTCGACAAGCCGGTGTCCGTCCTGCGGGTGGACGAGAACGACGGTGGCATCCACCGCGTCCACGGCCGCGCCTTCGTCCGCGAACGGGCCGACGGCCGCACCCACCGTGTGGGCAACGGCGGCTTCTGGCAGGTCCACCCGAAGGCGGCGGACACCCTGGTGACGGCGGTGATGCAGGGTCTGCTGCCGCGCAAGGGCGAGATGGCGCTGGACCTCTACTGCGGTGTCGGCCTGTTCGCCGGCGCCCTCGCCGACCGCCTCGGCGAGAAGGGCGCGGTGCTGGGCATCGAGTCCGGCAAGCGGGCGGTGGAGGACGCCCGCCACAACCTCGCCGGCTTCCCGCGGGTCCGCGTCGAGCAGGGCAAGGTCGAGTCGGTCCTTCCGCGCACCGGCATCACCGAGGTCGACCTCATCGTCCTCGATCCGCCCCGCGCGGGCGCGGGGCGCAAGACGGTGGAGCACCTGGTGTCCCTGGCCGCCCGCCGAATCGCCTACGTCGCCTGCGACCCGGCGGCACTGGCCCGCGACCTGGCGTACTTCCGGGACGGCGGATACCGGGTACGCACACTGCGGGCGTTCGATCTGTTTCCGATGACGCACCACGTGGAGTGTGTCGCGATCCTTGAACCGGCCGGAAAGGCCGTCTGACCTGCGGGTTCAGATGGTGTGCGCTATGTGCGGTGTGGGCGTTACGGGCGATATCTTGACGCTGAAATGACGCTCTCCGAGGTGTCTTGACGCTCATTTGACGCCCGTTCTGATGGGATGTCAGGAGCGTTGAGGTCCTGGTCAGGTCGCCGGTAGTGGCTGAGGAGCATCCGTCCGATAGGGGTGGGGCCTGATCTCCCGCGACTGCGCGTGAACGTGCCAGAGTGAAGCGCTGACACCACGCCAGGGGATCGGCTGATGCGCCAACTCGGGCAGTTGGCGGCTGAAGTCCTGTCACTCGTGGAGCGATTGCGGGCGGGAGGGCGCTGACCTGGGGTTTCGCAGGGGAACCTGCGTTGACCTGGGAAAACTCCTCTCGGTAGTTCTCACGGGTCAACGCCGTTTCCCAGGCTCATGTGCCCTGGATGTACCCTCACTTGCGCTTCCGCAGTGCGGCCCACCACCTGGAAGTGATGGGGAAGGCTGCACCTCTTCGGCTCGTTCGGCCCATGGCCTCAGTTGTTGGGTGCGTCGTTCCACGGTTGGCGGAGATTTCTTCCTCGGTCCACTGCCTGGCCCACACGACTGTGTTGTTGCGAATCCAGTAGTGGGACTTGCACGGGAAGCTCCAGTTCCCGATCGAGGGGTGCAGGGAGATCGCGACTCCGTCGAAGGTCAGCTTCCATTCCCGGGGCGCGAGGGGGGTGACGACCTCGTACCCGCAGCCGCAGCCGCACAGGTGGGTGACCAGGGCTTAGCGGATGGAGACGTACACCATGCCCTGGTCCAACTGCTCGGGGAAGCAGTCGACGAACACATGTGTGATCCGGGTGTCAGTCACCCCGTGTCCTCGTTGGTGAGGACGTTTCCGTCCAATTGGTAGACGCTGTGGTGTTCGTGCTCGAGGTCAACGTAGAAACCGTAGACCTTCTTGAACCTCACTACGGCGAGCGAGGCGTTCATGGCGTTGAGCTCGGCGATTTGGATGTTGCTGGCGTACGCGTTGTCCTCGTCCGAGTCGGCGAAGGGGATTCGCTGCCGCTCATGTACGTGGCTGCGCTGGCCGGGAACGCTGGTGGTTACCCGTAGCAGTCCCGTCAGGGAGGTGTCGCATACGAGGACGCCCATGCCCACATCGATGAACGGGATGTCGTACTCCTCAAGCCGGCCGACCACCGGACGCTTGATCACCCCCTTGTCGAGCGCGAGGAACACGAAGTCCATCCCGCGCAATTCCTCGATGGTCGTCTCGTCCACGAACATCGGATGCGGGACGATGCCGGTCCGCATCTTTCCGTAGCGGTCCGCGTAGTAGTCGACCTTCATTGGGGCCCCCTGCAGTTCCTCTTCGGAGGGTGCACCGGGTGCGCGGAAGGCGTTGTGCTGAATGAAGGGCAGGCAGGTCCGGCGCCTGCCGGTATTGGTGTATGTGCAGGTCAGGGCATCGGTGGCGATCGGTCTCGGGTGGTGTCGGGGTGGCTCTGGGAGAAGATCTTCTCCCAGATTTCTCCCAGGCGGCGGCTCTCCGGTGCGGTGGGAGCAGGGACGCTTGCCGTTGCGATAGCAAGTTTGCGTGGTGGTGGTGCTATCCGATGCCGGGGGCTTTGGTCGTTCCTCGCGGCGCGCAGGTCGGCTCCCGCCCGTGCTCTGACGATTGCCGGCGCCTCGGCGCCTCGCCGCGTCGATAAGCGCGCCGCTCAGTCGGTGTCGGCGGTGGCGCAGTGTTTCAGTAGGTCGACGGTGACCGGGTCGACGACTCGGTAGCGCACCACGCGGCCCTCCTTCTCACCTGCCACGACGCCGGCGGCGCGCAGCAGGCGCAGGGCCTGGGAGACGGCAGGGTCGTTCATGCCGGTCGCGACGGCGAGGTCGGAGACGGCGAGCGGGCCCGTGTGGTGCAGGGCCAGCAGGAGGGCGAGGCGTCCGGGGTCGGCCAGCAGGGAGAAACGCTCGGCCCAGGCGCGGACATGGTCGCGTTCGCCGATAGCGGCGATCGCGTCGCAGACCCGGTGGCCGTCGATGGTGCGGCGGTCGGCACGGTCGGCGGGGACGAGGTGCATACGAGCCATCTTCCCAGGTGCTCCGATGTGATCTTGCATACCTGCGTAGCTGCGCAGTTATGCAAGGGCCACGTGGTCCTCGTACCGTTGGGGAGCCGTGGTGTTCGGGAAGACCGGTGACAGCCCTGCGTGGTTCGGGGGCTCAGGCCGGAGCGGCCCTCGCCACTGTGATCGGGGAGTTTCCGTCCCATGGGTTGTACGGTCACTGTCCGCCGGCTGGCGGACGGGAAGGCCGGGACGGGCACGCGGCACCCGTAAGCCAGGAGACCGGCCACGGCATCTCACGAAGTGATCCACGAGGTGCTGGAGCGTGACCTGATGGCCCTGCCCGAAACCGGGACCGAGACCAGTTCTGTTTCCTTTCGCTGGCGGCGCGAGGACACCGTCAAGACGGTGGGGCTGATGGCGGTGATCGCAGCCCTCCATGTCGTCGCCTTCGGGATCCTTTTCCTGCTCGTCGTCCCCGGGCACTACGAGATCGGCTCCAAGGCGTTCGGTATCGGGCTCGGCGTCACCGCCTACACGCTCGGTATGCGGCACGCCTTCGACGCCGACCACATCGCCGCGATCGACAACACCACCCGCAAGCTGATGGCCGACGGCAAGCGGCCGGTGTCGGTGGGCTTCTGGTTCGCGCTCGGGCACTCCAGTGTGGTGGTCGCGATGGCGGCGCTGGTGGCGGGCGGCGCCCAGATCGCCGGCACGCTGGTGAACGACGACTCCAGCACCCACCAGACGCTGGGCGTCATCGGTACGACCGTCTCCGGTTCGTTCCTCTACATCATCGCCGCGCTCAACCTGGTGGCCCTCATGGGCATTCTGAAGGTGTTCCGGGCCATGCGGGCGGGCAGGTTCGATGAGAAGGAACTCGAACAGCATCTGGATTCCCGCGGGTTCATGAACCGGATCCTCGGCCGCCTCACCAAGTCCGTCACTCGCCCCGGCCAGATGTACCCGCTCGGCTTTCTCTTCGGCCTGGGCTTCGACACGGCGACCGAGGTCGCGCTGATGGTGATGGCCGGATCGGGTGCGGCGGCGGGCCTGCCCTGGTACGCCGTCCTCTGCCTCCCCCTGCTGTTCGCCGCGGGCATGAGCCTGTTCGACACGCTCGACGGCACCTTCATGAACTTCGCCTACCAGTGGGCCTTCTCGAACCCGGTTCGCAAGGTCTTCTACAACCTCACCATCACCGGCCTGTCCATCGCCGTGGCCTTCCTGATCGGCACGATCGAACTCGTGGGCGTGCTGCACGAGAAACTCGACCTGCGCGACGCCGTGACCAACTGGATCGCCGGCCTTGACCTCGACAACGTCGGCTACCTGATCGTCGGTCTGTTCGTCGTGGTGTGGGCCGCCGCGGTGGCGTACTGGAGGCTGGCCAAGGTGGAGCAGAAGTGGGCGGCCCGCCTGGGGGAGAGCGGCTGACACCAAGGGATCGTCCGCGGGCCGGGAAGCCGTGCCGCGCCGCTTCCCGGCCCGCCGCTTCGTGTGTGTCCCGGTCCACCTCGGCCGGCGCGCCGACCGGCGGCGGCGTCATGTCACGGCGTGGCGATGCCGTCCAGCTTGCCCGCCTTGGCGTCGGCGACGATCGAGGAGAACTGGTCCGCGCTCATCTGGACGCGCTGGCCGAAGTCGTCGGTCAGGATGATCCGCTGCTCGGCCGGGGCGGCGGGGTCGACGAAGAGCTGGGGACAGCCGCAGTTGCACTCGCCGCAGAACGTCGCCAGCGGTTCGAGTCCGTTGATGTCGGTCATGTTGCTCCGCCTCCGTGGGTGTGGGTACAGGGGTGCGGCGCCGGCTTCTGGTCGGCATGGCCGCGGGGGGCTCCCCGAGGCATACCCGGCGCGCTGGACGCGGACGCGAGCCCGCGCCGGGTGCGGATGCGCGGCGGGTGGCCGGTGTGCGCTCGTGCTCCGTCCACGCTTCCGTTGCCTCGATCCGGCCACCTTGGCCGGGAACTGAACGGGGTCCGTATCCGACTCGTATGGAGGAGGCGGGTCGACCAGGTCGTTCGTGGACGGTGGTGCGCATGCGCAGGCGAGGGTGGGGCGCCTCCGGCCGCGTGGCAGCATCGGGGGTCATGAGGGTGTCCCTGGCGGTGCGGAGCGTGCGCGCGGCGGTGTTCGCCGTGCTGTGCGTGCTGCTCGCCGCCGGGGGGCACGCGCTGGCCACGGGGATGATGCCGCCGGTGTCGGTCCAGGTCGCGGCGGTCGCGCCCGTCTTCGCGGCGGGATGCCTGCTCGGCGGGCGGGAGCGGTCGCTGGCCGGGATCGGCGGCCTGGCGCTCGCCGTGCAGGGTGGCCTGCACTTCATGTTCCATATGGTCGAACCGCACCACGCCGCGATGGTCCTGCACGGCATGCGGATGACCGCTGCCCAGGCACAGGACCACGTCCATGCGCTGACGCCGCACGCCACCGCCGCCCATGCCGGGGCAGCCCTGGTGCTGACCTGGTGGCTGCGACGCGGTGAGGCCGCGCTCTGGTCCTTGCTGCGCTGGGCGGTCGCCCGCGTGCCGGGGCTGGCCGCCTGGTGGCGCGTGGCGGCTGGAGCGCGCGGGGTGCCCGGTCCTCCGGAGCACGCGTGCGGGACCGGTAGGGAGTCCAGGACGCTGAAGGGTGCGCGGCTGCGGTACGCCGTTCACCGCCGGGGTCCGCCGTCGGGGGCGGCCTACGCGCTCTGAACCCGACATCCCTTCTTCATCACGGAGATCCGTTCACTCATGTCCCCGAACCGCACCACCCTGCGCCGCGCCGGCGCCGTCACCGCCCTGACCGCCGCCGGGCTCCTCGCCGCGGCCGGCGTCGCCTCCGCGCACGTCACCGTCCACCCCGAGAGCTACGCCAAGGGCGCCACCGACGGTGTCCTGACCTTCCGGGTGCCCAACGAGGAGAACACCGCCTCCACCACCAAGGTGCAGGTCTTCCTGCCCACCGACCATCCCGTCCTGGGCGTCCTCGTCTCCCCGCAGGACGGCTGGACCGCCCAGGTGACCACCACCAAACTCAAGACGCCGGTCAAGACCGACGACGGCACCATCACCGAGGCCGCCTCCGAGATCACCTGGACCGGCGGAAAGATCGGCGCCGGTCAGTACGAGGACTTCGACGTCGCCTTCGGGCAGCTGCCCGAGGACACCGACCAGCTGACCTTCAAGGCGCTCCAGACCTACTCCGACGGCAAGACCGTCCGCTGGATCGAGGCGGCGGGCTCCGGGGACGAGGAGCCGGAGAACCCGGCTCCGGTCCTCAAGCTCACCGCGAAGGCCGCCGGGGAAGGAGACAGCGGCACGGCCGCCTCGGCTGCGGGCTCGAAGAGTCCCGCGGCTTCCGAGTCCAAGGCGTCGGCCAGTGACTCCACCGCCCGTGGTCTTGGTGTCGCCGGGCTGGTGGTGGGCGTCCTCGGGCTGGTGGCGGCCACGTTCGCCGTCCTGCGCGGTCGTTCCACCGGATCCAAGGCCGAGTAGGGCACGCTTCTCCCTGGTTCCCGCCGGCGAGCATCGGTCGGCGGGACGGGGACACGTGTGACCGGGGGCGACCGGCACCGTGCGGCCGTACCCGACCGGGCTGCTCGGGAGCCAGGTCCACGGATCTGCTCCCCTCCATGAGTCGGGTCCGAGTGCCCGTGAGTTCCGGGCATTTCCCGTGATCCAGGTCACATGCTGTGGATTGGGTGGGAACGCCTGTGGGTTTCCGTGCGTCGGCCCTGCCGACCGGTACCTGGGTGCCAGGATGAGGCGCCATGACAGCAGGGTGGTGCTCTCGCGCGTTACGGACCGCGGTGTTCGCGGCCGTGTGCGTGCTGCTCGCCGCCCTCGGTCACTTGATGATGTCCGGCAGCGAGGTGCCCTCGTGGGCGCTGGCCGCCGCGGTCGCCGTGACCTGTGTCGGCGGCTGGTGCCTGACGGGGCGTGAGCGTGGGCCGCTGCTGATCGTGGTTGCCGTGGTCGCCGCTCAGGTGCTGCTGCACGAGGGGTTCTCCTTCGCGCAATCCAGGGCCGTCCCGTCCGGCACCGCGGCCTCCATGGACATGGGCTCGATGCGCGCCGGCTCCGTGGGCATGGCCCACATGGATCACATGGACCGCATGGGTCACTCCCTGGCCGGCACCTCCCCTTCGTCCGGCATGCTGGCCGTCCACCTGGTTGCGGCGCTGCTGTGCGGCCTGTGGCTGGCGTACGGCGAGAAGGCCGCCTTCCGCATCGCGCGGGCGGTGGCCGGATGGCTGATCGCGCCGCTGCGGCTGCTGCTCGCCCTGCCCGGCGTCGCACACCGCCGGCCGGGCCGCGTACGGCGGCGTGATGCGGACCGGGCACCGTGCCTGCTGCTTCTCGTCCACGCGATCACTTCCCGGGGCCCGCCGGTGCGGGCCGCTGTCGTCTGAGGACAGCTGGTTCCCCGAGGCCGCCCGTGTCGGGTGCCTCGGGCCGCGGCCGTACGACCGCTCGGCGCCGCAGCTCCGCCGCGCCACCGTGCCGTAGGCCGTCTCCCCACTTCACCGGACCGCCCGTGCCTTTGGCGTGCCCTGGTCCGGATCACGGTCGACCCGAGAAGGACACCAGGTGATCACCTCTGCCCTGCCCACCGCGCATGCCAGGAACAGCAGGACGGCGGCGCTCGACGAATCGATCACCGCCTGGGCGCTGGCCGCCCGCCGCGGTGACGCCGAGGCCGTCGAGCGGTTCGTGGGCGCCCTGCACCGGGACGTCCGGTGCTACGTCGCCCAGTTGTGCGGCGATCCACAGGCTGTGGACGACCTGGCCCAGGACACGTTCCTGCGGGCGCTGGGCAGTCTGCACCGGTTCGAGGGACGTTCCTCGGTCCGGTCGTGGCTGCTGTCCATCGCCCGCCGCGCGGTGATCGACAGCTACCGGTACGCCGCGGCCCGGCCGCGCCTGAGCGACGTACCGGACTGGCGGCTGGCCGTCGAACTCGCCCAGCCGTGCGGCCTGCCGGGCTTTGACGACGGCATCGCGCTGCTGGACCTGCTGGCCGCGCTGCCCGGCGAACGCCGTGAGGCGTTCATCCTCACCCAACTGGTGGGCCTGACCTACGAGGAGGTGGCCGAGGTCAGCGACTGCGCGATCGGGACGGTCCGGTCCCGGGTGGCCCGGGCCCGCGCGGCCCTGATCGAGCTGTTGGAGGAGGCGGAGGGGAAGGAGGAGGCTGCGGCCCTGGCGGTCTGAGGACGCGCCGGGGGCCGAGGGCCCGCGTGCGCGGTCGACGAAGAAGGCCGGGCAGGACGGCTGACGTGTCCCTGCCCGGCCTTGCCGGTGCGCGTGCTTGTCCCGAGAGACTCAGGAGTTCAGGCGGCGACCGTGTCGGCGACGCCGTACCCGGCCTCGACGATCGCGGCGCGGAGCCGGCCGTCGTCGAGGTCCGTCCCGTGCACGGTGACGGACTTGGCGGCGACGTCGACCACGACCTCGCTCACCCCCGCCACCTCGGACACCTCTTCCCTGATGCTCGCCGCGCAGTGCTCGCAGCTCATGCCGGTGACGCTGTACCGCTTCTGTGCCATGGCGCAACTCCTGGATGCCGAGGGGGCTTTGGGTGGTTTACGGGCGTACGGGGTCGGGTGTTCAGGCCGTTCCCGTCACCACAACAGTCGGCTGAGCGGAGCCGGAAGTTCCGGAGCGGGTGCGCCGATTCCGGTGCCGGGCGGGCGGGAAGGAACTCTCCGCGGCACCGGGCCGGGTTCGGGTGGGGAGGGGTTCGGGTGGCGGACTGCCGACACGGCGATCACCGTGGCACTGCGCACGCCGGGTGGCCCTGGGAGCCCGAGCCGAGGGATGTCCGGGACCGGCGGAGACGCGTCGGCGCAGGAGCCTGGCCGCTGCTCGTGGCCACGGTCGCGGTTCTCGCCGGCGGCTACGGCTGGCTGGGTTCCGTCGCCGCCGGCACGCTCGGTGCGCTGGTCGGATGTGCCGCGGGGCTGGTGGCCGGGGCCCTGCTGTACCTCCTGGTCGACTCGGCCGTATCGGGCGACCTGATACGCCACCGCCGTGGCCGGAGAGCGTCGCGACGCCCGACACGGTGACCTGTCGCCATATTTCTGAGCGGGTGTGAACCCTCCGCTCACCCCTCGCCCCCGCGACAATGTGGTGGGCGTCACGTTTGGCTGCGGGAACTCGATGTTCTGCCCGGCCGACTACTGGATCGGTGCGGCTTCAACGGCCGCCCTTCGCACGCCGGTTCGATGCGACCAGGAAGGTCGAGCATGGCCGAGTTCCGACAACCGTCCCACCCTGCCGACACCACGGCCCGCAGATTGCTGCCGCCCCCCGCGCTCTGTGGCTTCCTGCTGCTGCTCGCCCTCGTGTTCTCGGTGTCGTACGCCGTCGGATCGGCCGCCGGACCGGTGGCGCCCGGGATGCACGGGACCGGGAGCGCCGGGAGCGGAAACGGGGGAAACGGCGGAGACGGCAGCGGGAGCGGTGGCGGTGGCGGTATGGAGGACATGTCCGGGACGGACGGGAGCATGCAGGACATGCCGGGGATGACGGACGGGAGCGGTCAGTGACGGCGGGCGAAGCGACGGCCGGTCTCGTGGTCACGGATCTCACCGTCGGCGGGATGACCTGCGCGGCCTGCGTGCGGCGGGTGGAGAAGAAGCTCGCCAGGCTGGAGGGCGTCACGGCCACCGTGAACCTGGCCACCGGGATGGCCCGGGTCAGCCATCCGGCCGACGTCGCACCGGAGGAACTCGTCACCGCGGTCGAACAGGCCGGCTACCAGGCCG
This sequence comes from Streptomyces sp. NPDC026538, assembly GCF_055567535.1. Taxonomy (NCBI): domain Bacteria; kingdom Bacillati; phylum Actinomycetota; class Actinomycetes; order Kitasatosporales; family Streptomycetaceae; genus Streptomyces; species Streptomyces sp. NPDC026538. The sequence goes on along the minus strand of NZ_JBVHQG010000002.1, from coordinate 1,221,801 downwards.
CCCTGCCCGCGCCCGAGGAGAAGGAGACGGCCGAGGACAGCACGGACGACGGGTCCGCGGCCGCCGCCCGGCAGGAGCGCGAGCGGCTCCTCGTCACCGCGCTGCTCGCCGTCCCCGTGCTGGCGCTGTCGATGGTGCCCGCTCTTCAGTTCCGCAACTGGCAGTGGCTGTGCTTCGCGCTGGCCGCTCCGGTGGCGGTGTGGAGCGCATGGCCTTTCCACGAGCGCGCGCTACGCGGGCTGCGTCACTCCACGGCCACCATGGACACCCTGGTCTCGCTGGGCGTGGCGGCGTCCTTCTCCTGGTCGGCGTACGCGCTGTTCCTCGGGGGAGCGGGCGATCCCGGGATGCGGATGCCGTTCAGCCTGCTGCCGTCGGCGTCCGACGGCGTGGCGCACGTCTACCTCGAAGCCGCGGTGAGTGTGCCGCTGTTCGTGCTGACCGGGCGGTACCTGGAGGCGCGGGCGCGTCGGGGGACCGGGGCGGCCCTGCGGGCGCTGGCGGACCTGGCGGCCAAGGAGGTGTCCGTCCGCGACGAGCAGGGCGAGCGGTCCGTCCCCATAGAGCAGTTGAGGGTGGGGCAGGTCTTCGTCGTGCGCCCGGGGGAGCGCGTCGCCACCGACGGGCGGGTGACGGAAGGCAGTTCCGCCGTGGATCTGTCCCTGGTCACCGGCGAGAGCGAGCCCGTGGAGGTGAGCCCCGGCTCGGCGCTGGTCGGCGGGGCCGTCAACGCCGGCGGACTGCTCCTCGTACGGGCGACGGCGGTCGGCGCGGACACCCAGCTGGCCCGGATCACCCGGCTGGTCACGGAGGCACAGGCCGGGAAGGCGCGGGCGCAGCGGCTGGCCGACGCGGTGGCCGGGGTGTTCGTGCCGGTCGTGCTGACCATCGCGGTGACCGTCCTCGGGTTCTGGCTGGGAGCCGGCGCCGACCCGCAGGCGGCGATCACCGCCTGCGTGGCCGTCCTCGTCGTGGCCTGCCCGTGCGCGCTGGGACTCGCCACCCCCACCGCACTGATGGCCGCCACCGGGCGCGGGGCGCAGCTGGGCGTACTGGTGAGCGGGCCGCAGACGCTGGAAGCGCTCCAGCACGTGGACACGGTCGTCCTGGACAAGACCGGCACGCTGACCTCCGGCCACATGACCGTCGCCCGGGTGGCGGCGGTGCCCGGCGGACTGGGGCAGGAGGAGCTGGTCCGTCTGGCCGGAGCGGTGGAGCGGGGCTCCGAGCATCCGATCGGGCGGGCCATCACGGCGTACGCGCGCCGCTCGACCGACCGCGGGCCCCTGCCGGAGGTGAGCGGCTTCGTCGCCACGGCGGGGCGGGGGGTCACCGGGCGGGTGGACGGTCGTACGGTCGAAGTGGCCGTGCCGGAGGGCGAGTTGCCGCCGGTGCTGGCCGAGGCTCTGGCTTCGGCTGAGGACGAGGCGTACACGTCCGTGCTCGTCCGGGTGCACGGCCGGGCCGAGGCGCTGATCGCAGTCGGTGACCTCGTACGCCCTGGCAGCTACCGGGCCGTGGAACGGTTGCGGCGGCTCGGCATCCGCCCGGTGCTGGCCACCGGGGACCGCGAGGCTCCCGCGCGGGCGGTGGCCTCGGCGCTCGGGATCGACGAGGTGCACGCCCGGTGCTCGCCGGAGGACAAGGCCGACCTGGTCCGGCGGCTGAAGGCGGAGGGTCGTCGGGTCGCCGTGGTCGGCGACGGGGTGAACGACGCCGCCGCGCTCGCCGGCGCCGATCTGGGCATCGCCATGGGCAGCGGTACGGATGTGGCCATCGGGGCGGCCGACCTGACCCTGGTGCGCGGTGACATCGATGCGCTCGTGGACGCCGTCCGGCTGGCCCGGCGCACCCTCGGCACGATCCGCGCCAACCTGCTGTGGGCCTTCGGCTACAACGTCGTCACCGTGCCGCTCGCCATGGTGGGACTGCTCAACCCCATGCTCGCCGCCGCCGCGATGTCGGTGAGCTCGGTGCTGGTGGTGGCCAACAGCCTGCGGCTGCGCGGCTGGCAGCCGGCGCCCAGTGGTCGCCTGGGGCGCGGGGGGCCAACCGGGAAGGCGGCGGTTCGATGAAGTGGGCGACTCCAGCCATGAAGTGGACGACTTCGGCCCCCAAGTGGGTGACTGAGGGCCTGAAGTGGGCGACTCTTACCCTCGGTGACCGGCGGCGGCTGAGGGACGGCGCGCTCGCCGCTCTCGTTCCCGTCGCCGCGTGCAGCGTTGCCCTGGCGGGCCTGACCGTCTGGACCGGCACCGGCAGGGCGGGCAGTCCGGCGCGTATGCAGGTCACCGAAGGACGCGTCCTGGTGCCGTCCGCCGGAGTCGCGGAGACGGCGGCGTTCTTCCACATCGGCAACGAAGGCGGCTCGGCCGACAGCCTGATACGGGTGACCTCGCGCGACGCCTCCGGCGGCATCGCGCTCGCCCGGCACCGCATGGACCAGGGGAACGCGGCCTACCGAGCCACCGTCGACTCCGTCGGGATACCGGCGGGCGGCAGCCTCACGATGTCGCCGGAGGGGGTGGATCTGACGGTGTCCGCTCCGGCCGGGAAGAAGTGGGGTGCGGGCGATCTGGTGCCCTTCACGCTGGAGTTCCGGCACAGTGGGCGGGTCAAGGTGCTGGCCGTGGTGGTGCGTCCGGGAAGCTTCTCGTTCCAGTAGTCGTGCCGCCCGCCCGCAGAGTTCCCGCCGGTCGGGTGTGAGGTGCGTCACCGATTTGGCGGTGAGTCGGGGGGTGGGGGCGCGCACGTACCCCCTGACGACGAGTGGACGCCGGGTGCGAGGATGGGCGGGCTATGACTGTCCGAGGGTGGTGCCGTGCGCTGCGGGCCGGTGTGTTCGCCGCCGCCTGCGTGCTGCTCGCCGCCCTCGGTCACGTGATTATGTCGGGCACCTCCGTCCCCGGGTGGGCTATGGCCGCAGGCATGGCCGGGACCGGCGCGGCGGGCTGGCTGCTGGCCGGCCGTGAGCGCGGACGCACGCTGATCGTCACGGTGGTGACGGCGGCGCAGGCGGTGCTCCACGAGGCGTTCTCCCTGGCGCAGACGTTCACCTCCGCGGCGGCGTCGGGGCAAGTCACCGCCGCGGCCCGCACTCCGGGAGCCATGGGCATGAGCGACATGCGCATGGGCTCGATGGACATGAGCGGCATGGACATGGGCGCGATGGGCGTGGGCTCCACGCACATGGGCTCCATGCGGATGGACCCGATGGACATGGGGTCCATGGCGCACGGCATGACCGGCGTCCAGCACACACACGGTATGGCCGGCATGTCCGGCATGAGCGGCGCCGCCACATGCGGCATGTTCGCCGCGCACCTCCTGGCCGCGGTCCTGTGCGGGTTGTGGCTCGCCTACGGCGAGCGTGCGGTCTTCCGTGTCCTGCGGGCCGCGGCCACCCGGCTGGCGGCACCGCTGCGGATGCTGCTGGCCGGGCCCGCGCCGCTCCCGCGCCCGCTCACGGTCAGGCGCCGCGCCACCGACGTCCCGGCTCCGGCGCGCCTTCTCCTGTGCTGCTCCCTCACCTCCCGGGCCCCGCCCGCGGGTGCCGCTGTCGCCTGAGACAGCCGGAACCACCGGGGCTTCACGTCTGGCCTTCCGTCCTGCCGCGTTCGCGCGCAGTTCCTTCTTGTTGTGGCGCCTCACGTCGGCACGTCCGCGTGCCGCTGTGCGCCGACACCTCCTGACGGGCCCCGGGCATCGCCGTACCCACCGCGTACGGCTGCGGCACCCCAAGTCCCGGTGCGCCGCCGCTCTCAGTGGCAGGCCCCGGACGACCCGAGAGGGACACATCACGTGACTGTTTCCGTCCTGCCCGCTGCCCTGAAGACACGCGCCTCGGCGGACGCGGCGGCGACCGCCTGGGCGCTGGCCGCCCGCGGCGGCGACCCCCGCGCGGCCGAGCACTTCGTCCGCGCGCTCCACAACGACGTGCTGTGCTACGTCGTCCACCTCAGCGGCGATCCCCAGACCGCCCACGACCTCACGCAGGACACCTTCGCGCGAGCGTTCGGCAGCCTGCACCGTTTCGAGGGCCGGGCCTCGGCCCGTACCTGGCTGCTCTCCATCGCCCGCCGTGCGGTGGCCGACAGTTTCCGGTACGCCGCCGCCCGGCCACGGCTCGCCGATACGTCCGACTGGCAGGCGGCCGTCGAACACACCCAGCCGTGCGGCCTGCCGGGCTTCGACGACGGAGTGGCCCTGCTCGACCTGCTGGCCGCGCTGCCCGACGAACGCCGTGAGGCGTTCGTCCTGACCCAGGTGGTCGGCCTGTCCTACGAGGAGACGGCCGGCTTCACCGGCTGCCCCGTCGGCACCGTCCGCTCCCGGGTCTCCCGGGCCCGGGCGACTCTGGAACGCCAGCTCCTGGAGGCGGAGGCGCCGGCCACCCGAGCGGCCTGACGCGAAGGACCGGTGCTCCCCGGCAGGGGAGCACCGGCTGCTGCCGTGCGCGGGTACTGCCCTGCTGGGGCACGGCCGGGCGCCGTCCGCGTCCGGTTCGAGGAGCGCGGCCATCCGGCCCGTCCGGCGACGCCCGGAAAGTCACCGGCAACTGCCGGGAACTCAGGGTCACTTCGCCCCGACTTCTGCAACGCAAGCCCCTCAGCCCGTGAGTGCAACTCGTACACCCGTACACAAGGAGCCCGCATGTCGATGAACCGGCCGGTCGCCACCGCCCTGGCCGCAGCCCTCTGCCTGCTCACCGCGGCATGCGGTGCCTCCTCGTCCGACGACAGGGCGAGCGGCGGTACGACCCAGGCCGCGGCCTCGAAGACCGGTTACCCGGTGACCCTGGACAACTGCGGCCGGAAGGCGACCTTCGAGAAGGCCCCCAGCCGGGTCGTCGTCATGAACGGCGCCTCCGTCGCCGAGGTCTCCACCCTCCTCGCCCTCGGCCTGGGAGACAGGATCGTCGCCAACCAGCAGGGCTACGGCATGTCCGAGGTACCCGGCCGGGCCGCCGCCATCAAGAAGCTGCCCACCGGGAACGTCAAGCTCAACGACGCCTACGACATCCCGCGCGAGGCGACGCTCGGCCTGCGTCCCGATCTCGTGCTGTCCGTCACCACGTACGGCTTCGACGAGAAGAACGGCTTCGCCACCCGCGACCAGTTGGGGCAGGTCGGCGCCAACAGCTACGTCTCCCCGCAGGGCTGCGACGACGACCCCTCCAGGATGACCGTCGCCGACAGCTACCGGCTGCTGCGCGACATGGGAAAGATCTTCAACGTCAGTGACAAGGCCGAGAAGCTGGTCGCCGCCTCCGAGAAGAACATCGCGGCCGTCACGGACAAGGTGAAGGGGGAGAAGAAGCCGAAGGTCATGGTGCTCTTCTCCAACATGTCCATGGGCGGCAACGACTTCAGTTCGGTCCTCGCCAACGGCATCGTCAACGACATCCTCGCCAAGGCCGGCGGCACCAACGCCTTCTCGGACACCACCAAGGCCACCTTCGCCGACCTGAGCAAGGAGAAGGTGGCCGCCACCGACGTCGACGCCGTCGTCGTCATCAGCTACAACGACCCCGACCCGGCGGCTTACGCCAAGAAGCTGCTCAAGGAGTTCCCCCAGTGGCCGGCCGCCAGGAACAACACGTACGTGACGCTGTCCGACTCGATGTACCTCGGCCCGAGCAACGACCTGGCCGTGGAGAAGGTCGCGAAGATGCTGCATCCGGACGCCTTCTGAGCCGGCTCGGGATCCCGCTGGCGTTCACGTTCCTGCCCCTCGCGCTGGCCGGCACCATGATCGTGGCGATCAGTATCGGCGCCGTGAGCGTGCCGGTCGGTGACGTGTGGGGGATCGTCCTGCACCACGTCACCGGTGCGGGGGCGGCGCCCTCCGACCCGGCGCTCGACCAGATCGTCTGGAACTTCCGCACCCCGCGGGTGGTCCTGGCCGCCCTGGTCGGCGCGGGCCTCGCCGTGTCCGGCGCGGTGCTCCAGACCGTGGTGTCCAACCCGCTCGCCGACCCCGTCGTACTGGGCTTCTCCTACGGCGCCACCCTCGGCGCGGTCCTCGTCATCACCCTGGGCGGGGGCGCCGCGCTGGCCGGGCTCGGGGTGTCGGCGGCGGCCTTCCTCGGGGCGGTCGCCGCCGGGGCGCTGGTGTTCGCGCTCGGGCAGCGGCGGGGTCGGCTGGCCCCGACCCGGCTGGTGCTGGCGGGTGTCGCCGTCGGGTACGTCTTCCTCTCGGCCACCAGCTACGTGCAACTCCAGGCGACGCCGAACGAGTTGCGGACGGTGATGTTCTGGATGCTGGGCAGTGTCGCGGGCGCCCAGTGGGACCAGGTCCCCACGGTCGCCGCGGTGGTGCTCGTCACGACCACGCTCCTCGCCCTCTTCGGCCGGCGCCTCAACGTCCTGCTGGCCGGCGACGAGTCCGCCACCGCCCTCGGCGTCGACGTCAACCGGCTCAGGGCCGTCCTCCTGGTCCTCAGCGCGCTGCTCACCGGCACCGTCATCGCCGTCGCCGGCAGCATCGGGTTCGTCGGCCTGATGATCCCGCACCTGGTGCGCCTGACCACCGGCGCCGACCACCGCCGCCTGCTGCCCCTGACGGCCCTGCTGGGTGCCGTCTACCTGGTCCTCGTCGACCTGCTCTCCCGCACCCTCGACCGTCCCAACGAACTGCCGCTCGGCATCCTCACCGCCCTCCTGGGCGCCCCGTTCTTCCTGTGGCTGCTGCGCCGCAACAAGGGTCTGGACTGACCACATGAAACTGACCGTCGACCGGCTCCACATCACCCTGGACCGCACCCCGATCCTGCGCGACGTGAGCCTCGAAGCCCGCAAGGGAGACATCGTCGGCCTCGTCGGCCCCAACGGCAGCGGCAAAAGCACCCTGCTGCGTGCCGTCTACCGCTCGCTGCGCCCGGCGGACGGCGCCGTCCGGGTCGGCGAGGACGACGTCTGGGCACTGTCGCCCCGGGCCGCCGCCCGCCGCACCGCCGCTGTCCTCCAGGACGCGGGCGGCAACACCACCGGCCTGACCGTCACCGAGATCGTCGCCCTCGGCCGCGCCCCCCACCACGGCCTGCTGGGTCGCGACGGCGCCGAGGACCACCGGGCCGTGACGGACGCCGTCGACCGCTGCGGCGTACGGCCCTTCGCGGAACGCGACTACGCCTCCCTGTCCGGCGGCGAACGCCAACGTGTCCTGCTGGCCCGCGCGTTGGCCCAGCACCCGCAGCTCCTCGTCCTGGACGAACTCACCAACCACCTCGACATCCGCGCCCGCTTCGAACTCCTCGACCTCATCCGCGCCACCGGCGTCACCACCCTCGCCGTCCTGCACGACCTCGATCTCGCCGCCCGCCTCTGCGACCACCTGGTCGTCCTGCACGAGGGACGCGTGGTGGCGGCGGGACCGGTCCTGGAGGTACTCACCCCGCGGATCCTCGCCGGAGTCTTCGGCGTCCGCGCGCACACCGAACGGCATGCCGACGGCGTCGTCCGGATCACGTACTCGGCCCGGCCGCTCGCGGACGAGGAGGCCGTGGAGGACGTGGAGGCCGTGGAGGACGACAGCCGATCCGAGAGCGTGCGCCCGCGGCAGGCCCCGGAGCCCGCGCGGGCACCGTCCGTGGATGCCCCAGCCTCCGCCTCAGCCTTCGCCCCAGCCAAGGAGAACAACTGATGTCGCTGCGTGTTCAGATCCTCATGTACGACGGGGTCGAGGAGCAGGACGCCATCGGGCCGCGTGACGTGTTCGGGCACGCTGTGCAGGCGGGCGGTCAGGTGGAGACGACACTGGTGCGGCCGTCGGCGCCCGGCGAGGTGACCTGCTTCTTCGGCACCAGGATCGTGGTGCCGACTGCCTGGGATCCCACCGACGCGGATGTGCTGATCGTGCCGGGCGGCGGTGACCAGCTGATCAGGGACCCGGAGGTGCTGCGGGACCTCGTACGGGCACAGGAGGCAGGAGTCACCGTCGCCGGTGTCTGCACCGGGGTCCTGGTGCTGTCCGCGGCGGGCTTGACCAAAGGCCGCCCGTGCACGACACACCACCTGGGCAAGGCCGAGCTGGCCGCTCAGGGAGGCAAAGTGATCGACGCACGAGTCGTCGACGACGGGAATCTGGTGACCGCCGGCGGTGTCACCAGCGGCATCGATCTGGCGCTCTGGCTGATCACCCGCGAGTGCGGAGCATCCGTCGCCCTCGGCGTCGAGGCCGTCATGGAATACGAGCAGCGCGGGGCCGTCTGGCGAAGCTCCTGATCAACCGACTTGTCGGGTCGCGAGGCGATGGCCACATGCGGCTCCGCCGCGCGGACGCGGCCGGTGCGCACGGCCCGTCATACACGTGGGGAGCGTGAACGCGGGGGCATTCCTGTCCGTATGAGGCAACAAGCCCATTGGCAGCAGGAGTTGACTGTGTCCCCGACATCGGCCGCTGTGCGGGGCGTTGGCCTGCGTCCGCTGCGGGCGGGCGTCTTCGCCGCCGTCTGCGTGGTGACGACGGCGCTCGGCCACGCCCTGATGTCCGGCGACCTGCTGCCCTGGTGGGCCCTGGGGGCGGCGTTCACCGGGACGGCCACGGCTGCCTGGTGGCTGACAGCCCGTGAACGCGGTGCCCTCGCGGTGGTCGGGGTCACGACGGCCACCCAGGGACTGCTGCACCTGTGGTTCGACCTGGCTCACATACTCGTCCGGATGCCGTCCGGTGGGTCCGGGCGGGCGGCGGTCTCCGGCATGGACCATGCGATGGCGTTCTCCGGTTCCGGAATGGCCATGCACATGGGACACGCGGACATGGCGATGGCGTCCACCGGCACGGCGTCCGCCGCGTCCGCCCTGTCGGCGCGGTCTGTGCCGCTGCACCAGGGCTCAGCCGGGATGTTCCTGGCGCATCTGCTGGCCGCCGTCGTGTGCGGCCTGTGGCTGTGGCGCGGCGAGACGGCGGTCCATCGGCTGGGCCGGGCCCTTGCCGTCACGCTGCTGGCGCCCCTTCGCCGCGTCCGCCGTATGCTCGCGGGCCGGGTACCGGCTCGGCGCGCTCGGGTCGCCCGCCCGGTCGCGGCCACCGCGCAGACGCCGTCCGCCACCTCCGCGGTACTGCGGCACACCGTCATCCGCAGGGGCCCGCCACGGCCCGGTTCGGCAGTCCTCCGTCCCTCGACGACCGGTCCACTGTCCGCCGTACCCCTCTGAAGTCCTTTGTGAATCCCGAGGGTTGGGCTATGGGCCGACGCGTTCCCGGGCTCGGTGTGTGCTCTCGCGCGCCCCGGCCCGTTCCCTGGCCCGGCATGTGCCCGCCCGCCTGTGCGCGGGCGACGGCGCGTGCCCTCCTGCCCATCGATCGGGAGTTCCATGTACCACCGCACGTCTGTCTGCCCCTCCCCCTCCGGCACTCCGTCGGCGTCCGAACCTCTCCGCCGCACGCCCCGGCTCATCCTCGGCACCGCTCTCGTGGCCGCCGTGGCCGCCCTCCTCGCCGGTTGCGGAGGCGAATCGTCCGACCACGCCGCCGCCAAGCCGAAATCGACCGCCTCCGCCCACAACATGGACGACATGTCCGGCATGGCGATGGGGGACCCGTCGGCCACGCCCGCCTACAAGATGCCCGACGCCGCAGTGGTGCAAGGCACGTTCAAGCTGCTGGACACCCGGCCGCCCGGCCTTGACCACGTCAAGGGCACGGCCTGGCTCGCGCAGGGGCCGAAGGGCACGACCGTCACCGTGAAGCTCACGGGTCTCCAGCCGGGCGCCTCCTACATGGCGCATCTGCACGCCCAGCACTGCTCGGCCGACAACGGCGGCGAGCACTTCCAGTTCGTCCAGGGCGGCCCCGCCAAGCCGCCCAACGAGGTGCACCTCATGTTCAAGGCCGACCAGAAGGGCATGGGGATGACCACGGTGAACAACACCCGTAAGACGGGCAAGGGAGCGGTCGCCATCGTGGTCCACCCCAGCGAAGCCCTCGACAACCGCATCGCATGCGCGGACTTCGACTTCTGAGGGCACCGGCCGTGCTTGGCACGGCCGTGTGCGCGCTGCTGTCCGCCGGCGGTACACCTGCCTACGCCCACACCGCCCTCCAGGAGGCGTCTCCGGCCCCCGGGGCCAAGGTCGGCACCGACACCCGGGTCATCGCGCTGACGTTCGGCAGTCTGCTGAAGGGAACCCTGCCCAAGGTCTCCGTCGCCGGACCGGACGGCAGGCCGCTGCCCGTCGGCGAGCCTGTCCTGGTCCCGGGCTCCACCGTCTGTGCGGCCGTGAACGGGTTGCCGGCCGGCGTCGACTCCATCACCTACACCGTGCTGGCGGTCGACGGCGACGCGCAGACCAACCGCTTCCTGTTCCAGGTGACGAAAGGCGCGAAGTCGGCACCGGTGCCCGCCGCGTGCCGAGGCCGACGGCTGCCGAGTCCACCGGTGGTGAAACAGGCCGGCGGCTTCCTGGAGCGCCAGGGGACTGCCGTCGTCGGTGCCTCAGCCGCAACAGCCGTACTGGCAGCGGCGGTCGGAGTGCTCGTCGTACGCAGGAGGCGTCGAGGCGGTGCGGCCGTGGGAGGCGGCGACGCCGTGACCGGGTGAACGGAGGCGGACTCAGGGTGCCCGCGGCTGAGAGTGCAGGTCGCGGGCACCCCGGGAAGCGGGTCGCGGAAACCTCGGACAACCCGGGAACTCGGACACTCCTCGGTCCGACTGATTTAGGGCAGCGGCCGAATTCGGCCGGGCGCGGGGCGACTTCACGGCCGGACACCGGCCGGGCGCCGTCCGCCCTGCACAGTGACGGCGCCCGGCCCGGTGCGCCGCCGAGACAGCGCGAGGTCCGCCCATGTCCGTCAGCCCCGACGTCCCAGACGTGCCCGGCCCAGGCCCTTCCAGCACCACGACCACAGCAACCACGGAGACCACAGAGACAAAACCGAGTACGGCGACCATGGCGAGTACCGCAGATGCTGCGAGCGCCGAGAGGCCCGAGGCCGTTCCCCGCCCGGCCGCCGCACCGGCGCGACGGCCGGGCGGCTTCGGCGCGCTGCTGGTCCGACTGCATTTCTACGCCGGTGTCCTGGTGGCGCCCTTCCTGCTCGTCGCCGCGGTCACCGGCCTGCTCTACACATTCACCCCGCAGCTGGACCACCTGGTCTACGGCAAGGAACTCACGGTCTCGCACGCCGGCGACAGCGTGCGACCCCTGGCCCAACAGGTGGCCGCCGCCCGGACCGCACACCCGAAGGGCACGCTGATAGCCGTACGGCCGGGCAGCGGCGACGCGACGACTCAGGTCGACTTCTCGTTGCCCTCACTCGGCGAGAAGGCACACACGGTGTACGTCGACCCGTACACCGGCAAGGTGAAGGGGCAGCTGACCACCTGGTACGCGGAGACCCCGCTGACGACGTGGCTGGACGCGCTCCACCGCAACCTGAACCTGGGAGTGCCCGGCCGCTACTACTCGGAGTTCGCCGCCAGCTGGCTGTGGGTCCTGGTCCTGGGCGGAGTCGCCCTGTGGTGGCGCAGGCAGCGCGGGACGCGAACCGCCCGCCGTCTGCTCCTGCCCGACCGGGCAGCCAGGAAGGGAGTACGTCGGACCCGGAGCTGGCACGCGGTCACCGGCCTGTGGCTCGCGGCCGGCCTGCTCGTCCTCTCGGTGACCGGCATGACCTGGTCGCGCTACGCGGGCGCCCACTTCGGCGAGGCCCTCGACGCGCTCAGCTCCCACACGCCCTCCGTCTCCACCTCCCTGAGCACCGCCTCCGCTGCCAAGACGGCAGGCTCGGGCACCGGTAAGACTGTCGACCCGAACGCGATCGACGGTGTCATGAAGGCGGCCCGTAGCGACGGGCTGACCGGCCCGGTGGAGATCGCCGTCCCGGCCGAAGGCGGTACGGCCTGGACCGTCTCCCAGACCCGCAACCTGTGGCCGGTCGGCCGCGACAGCCTCGCCGTCGACGCCACCACCGACACCGTGGTCGACCGGGTCGACTTCGCCGACTGGCCACTGCTGGCCAAGCTGACCCGCTGGGGCATCAACGCGCACATGGGCACCCTGTTCGGCCTCGCCAACCAGCTCGTTCTCGCCGCGCTCGCCACCGGTTTGATCTGCGTGATCGTCTGGGGCTACCGCATGTGGTGGCAGCGCCGCCCCACCCGCGCCGACCGCCGCGCCCCGCTCGGCGCACCCCCGGTCCGCGGCGCCTGGCGCGGTATACCCTCCTGGGCCCTGGCCACCGGCGTCGTCGTCCTGGTCGCGGTCGGCTGGGCACTGCCCCTGTTCGGCATCCCGCTGGCCGCCTTCCTGGCCGTGGACCTCGCTGTCGGAGTCGTCCGCCGCCGTACGGCCACCGCCCCGGCCGCCTCCGCCCGGTGACCGGCGTGCGGAGAAGACCACCGGCCGTCGTCATGCGCTCCCGCGTCCCGGCGGCACTCCAGGAAGTGGCCTCGTGATCGCCGCGAGCGGACTGCGCTGGATCTTCACCCTGGTCTTCGCCGTCACGGCGGCGCACGGGATCCTGCGCGGCACACGCCCGGGTGTCGTATTGCCCGAGCGGGTGGACCACTCCCTGCACGCCGTGATGGGACTGTCCATGATCGCGATGGTCTGGCCGTGGGGCATGGAGGTGCCGGCCCTCCCGCAGATCGTCGTGTTCGTGGTGGGCGCGGTGTGGTTCGTCTGCTCCGCGCCCTTCCGCTCCCACCGCGGATTCCACCTCAAGACGCTCCTCGGTACGGCATTCCACGCCGTGATGATGGCGGCCATGGTGTGGATGATCGCCGTCATGGACTCCGACGGCATGACGGCGGGGCAGGGATCAGGCGGAGCCGGACACACCATGGCGGGAATGGACATGTCGGCGGGCGGTGGCATGGCCACCATGAGCCTTGCCGGCACCGGACGCAAACTGACAGCGGTCGCGCTGGCCCTGGTCCTGCTGGTCTTCGCGTTGCGCTGGCTGACCCGCGCCTTCGACGCGGCCCGCGTGACGTCGGCCGGCGCGCCGGGGACGGTGGCGGACGTACGGGCCGACGTGTTGTCACCGGCCTGCCACGGGGCCATGGCTCTGGGGATGGCCGTGATGTTAATCCTGCTTCTCTGAGCCGCTCGACTGCTACAGAGCGCTGCCATTTGCTGTGCGTCGACCTTCTTTCCTTCGTGCGGGACAGCTCGGCAGGCCGTTGGTGATCGAGTGAAGGAATCATCGGAGTGGGCTGCCGAGGTGACATGCCACCGGTGCCGAGCGGAGTACGCCCGGCACCAGCAGCTGTCCGGTCAGAAGACAGACCAGGGCCGGCAGCGCGTGGTCCCGATCTTGTGCGTGCTCAGGTACAGGAAGCAGACGATCGCGTCGCGGGTGGCGAAGGCGGACAGGTCGGGGGCGGGCGTTCGTAACGGCGGCAGATATCGGCATCGACGTCACCAGCCTGCGCCGCGAGCTGTTCACCGTGACCAGTGTCCTGACCGTCGTCCTGGTCGCGGATTCCGGTGCGATCGCCTTCGTCGCGCTGATGGTGCCGCATGTCAGTCGCCCGGTCGTCGTCGGCGGCCACAGACCTGGTGACATCCAATCTGATCGACCGCGGCCAGGAGCCAATCCGTCGTACCCGGTCGCGATGGGTTCGCTGTGGGAGACCGCCGCCACGGAGTTCAGAGTGACCTGTCGAAGCCGGCTTGGCCGAGCTCCATGGTCATCCGATCAGATCTTGAAGGAGCAGCTGCTCACATCACGGGTGAGCCCGGCCCGCGCGCAGCCGGTCGGGCTCACCGGCAGGGGTCCGGGCCTTTGACCGGGACCTCGCGGTTGGGTGAAGCCGTGGTCAGGGCCCCAGTGGCACATCACGTTCCCTGTGACCTCCGCATTTCGAGCCTACGCTCGCCCGGGCTGGTCAAGGCTGCTTTCGTTGGGCCGAGGGTGTTTACAGGCGGACGACGATCAGGGCGATGTCGTCGTGTCCGCCGCCGCTGACGCCGAGTGGCTGCGGTGGCCGCCTTCTTCGCGCGTCTCGCTCAGGTCTTCGAGATCTGGTCGGAACAATGTGCCATCACGGCTGCACAGAGCCGAGGTCGATTGGTTGCCAGGCCCCCTGCGTCCATGTCCAGGGCTATGGCTGTCTTGACGGCAGCGGCGGCTGTTGCAGCCGAACTGCTTGCGTCTCTGTACGGTTGGTCCTCTTATGGGGGGCGAAGTTTCGCAACGTGCGCATCTGGCCCGTCTCAACGCAGCCGCCAACGCGAATTCGGCTCGGGCCGCGACGAAGAGGCCCAAGGCTTAGTCACGGGCTGGGGGTTCACCTTCGACAGGCGGTTTCCGTACTTCGAGCTGGAATCACTGGAGCCGTCACCTGGCCCTGAGCCGGTCAGAATCAAGATCAGGGGATGACGGCCAACGTGGTTTGCAGCACGACAAGGCGGACACACCTTGTCGAACGCTCGGATCTGATCGAGTCGGGGCGTCAACATCGAGTGATGAATAGCCAGGCAAGCCGCCGGATGTGATGGGACATCGTTGGACCGGCTATCTGTGGCGCGATGAGGCAGTGTGGCGGCATGAGAGAACTACCGGAAGAAGATCAGCCAAGCGGTCAGGGCCTCGTGCCTGCTGATGATGACACCGCAGCAGCGGACGTGGGTGATCTGAACGACCCGCGCAATCCGATGGCGGTCGCCTTCGCCTTCTACAACGCGGTCATGGACGCGGCCGGTCCCAACATGAAGGCGCTGCGCCAGATTTGCACTCCCGAGTCGTGGGACGCGTGGGGGAACTTCTCGCAGGTTCGAGAGATGATCGGCGATCGAGGACTGGCGACTCGTGCCGACCCTCCGGCCACAGGAGAGATGGACGTTCGGTACGCGAAGGTCGTAGCGCTCCCCGATCCAGACCAGTCGGTGATGTCGGACGGATACGTGCCAGTCGGTGCGCACATCATCACCATGCAGTGGCGGCCGTCGGACGGCTATTGGCGAGTACACGGCTTCGGTGACTACATCCTTCCGGAGGATCTTCCGCCAGCTCGGTGAGACAGCGCCCGTGGCACCCGGCGGTTCACAGGCTCGTGACGGGCTGTCCAGTGAGTGCTTGGGCGATCTGCCAGAGTTGACCGCCGCGGGATGCCTTCACGAGGACGACGTCGCCGGGGCGGATGATGGATTTCAGGTAAGCGGCGGCGGTCGCGTTGTCGCCGACCATGGCGATGTCAGGCACGCCGGCCGCTCCCGCCGCGAGCGCGAGTTGCTTGGCGAGAGCGTTGCCAACTGCCACAAGGAGGTCGACGCCGTTCTCGGCCGCCATGCGTCCGACCTCGCGGTGGGCTTCGACGGACTCGTCGCCCAGTTCCAGCATCTCTCCGAGTACGGCGATCCTCCGGCCGCCTGCGGCCTCGGTCGTGTCGCCGTCTGCCTCGGTCATCAAGAGTCTCCGTTATGGATGAGGGGCGCGAAGGTGATCGCGCGGCCGGTGTAGGAAGCGGACAGGCGGCTGAGGGGGACTCGGTCGTGCGTCTGGCCCCAGGCCGACGGGTCCCGGAAGTGGATCGTGGGGTCAGGGCCGTCCTCGTAGCCGCGAACGATGACGAGGTGACCGCCGGCGCGGCCGTCGTCGGGGAACTGCTCGGTCACGGAGACGATGAGCGGGGCGTCGTCGAGCCGCCTCGTCAAGTCTTCGGCCGGGACCGGCTCGGCGTTCGAGGGGACGCCGAGGTCGGTCGCGAGGCTCGCGATCCCCGCGTGGAGTGCTCCACGCGGGGTCAGGACCTCGTGCTTGACCGCGAGTTTCAGGAGCTCCGTGACCGTCGGGGCCTCGCGCCCGTAGGCGAGGAGGATCATTCTCAGCGAGGCCAGGCCGCACGCCCGGTTGGACCACTCGATTCTGTCCCCGAGAGCCCATCCCCCGTGTTGATCCCACTGGGCGGGGTCGATGAGCTGACGGCACATGGGGACATCGTGGACGCGCGGCACAGCGGCGGGCTCCTACGGCGAGACGGCAGCCTCCCGAGCCCGTGTGGTGCCGGCGAACGCGGGAGTGGGCAGGGGGACATCGTAGGGCGGCCGGGCCAGAGCCTCGTGCAACATGGCCAACACGACGTCCGTGTGCGTGAGTCCGACCATCGCCGCCCCCACCACGAAATTGCTGTCACGGGACATACCCGGCGTGCTGTTGACCTCCAGCACGTACGGTTCGCCGTCCTCGGCGAGGATGAAGTCGATGCGCGCCGAGCCGCGCAGCCCGATGCCGTCCCACAGGATCCGGGCGTCCCCGGTGATCTTGTCCAGCACGTCGGGCGCCAGGTTGGCGGCGCGCACGGTCACGGTGCCGCTGGAGTCCACGTCGAGCTTCGTGTCGGCGTCGTAGAAGTCGGCGCCGGTGGCCTCGGTGGCCAGCGGTGGGAAGACGACGACCGAGCCGCCCGGCAGCTCCAGGAGCCCCACGGTCACCGGAGTGCCGGTCACGTACTCCTCGACGAGCACGGACGTGCCCACGTCGCCGGCGGCGTCTGCCAGGGCGCTGGGCAGATCCGCCGGATCGCGTACGAGGCTCATGCCCACGCTGGATCCGCCGAAGGGGGGCTTGACCATCACCGGGCGCCCGTTCCACGTCGCCGGGCCGCCGATCCAGACGTGCCATCCAGGTGTCGGGATGCCGAGGGCCAGCATCACGCGCTTGCAGAGGATCTTGTCGGCGGCCACCGCGGATGCCCCGACTCCGCTGCCGCAGTAGGGCACGCGAAGGTAGTCGAGCAGTCCCTGCAGCCGGCCGTCCTCACCGTAGGGGCCGTGCAGGTTCGAGAGGACCACGTCGTACTCGACCAGTCCCATGATGAAGTCGGGCTCGCACGGGTCCAGCACCTTCCAGCGGACGCCGATCTCTTCCAGTGCCCCGGCCAGGGCGGTGACCGATCGCTGCTCGACGGGGCACTTCGCGTGGTAGAGCCTGTCCTCCGCGGATACCGGCCCGTAGACGAGGGCGACGCCGAGGCCCTGGCGGCTCCGTCCCCACTCGCGAAGCTTCTCGGTGGCCTTCCGCACCGCGATGTTCGAGCTGGTGTTGAGGAAGAGAGTCATGCGAGTACTCCTTCGAAGGTGTGGGTGACCGGGCCCCCGACCCAATGAGTCCGGTTCGGGCGGGCGTCGTGCGGCCGGACCGTGAGCGGCTCTCCGGCGCGGTTGTGGACGGTGACGGCACGTCGTGCCACCAGTCCGCGCATGGTGGCGACGACGACGGCCGCGACCGCTCCGCTTCCGCACGAGAGGGTTTCCGCCTCGACCCCGCGCTCGTAGGTGCGGATCTTCAGCGCCTGGTGGCCGGCGAGCTGGACGAAGTTGACGTTCGTCCCCAGCGGGGCGAGGTCGGCGTGGTGACGGACAAGGCGCCCGACGACCGCCGCGTCGATGGCGTCCACGTCGTTCACGATCGCCACGACGTGTTCCGTGCCGGTGTGGGCGCTGTCGAACCAGGTCGGTCTGCCGTTGACGACCGTCTGTAAGCGCCGGGGGAGAACTGCGCCCAGCTCGGCCGTGACCCAGACGGAGTCGTCGGAGACGATCGCCTCGTGTTCCACGCCGTCCATGTGAAGGCACATCTGCCGGAAACCGTGATCGCGGTGGGCAGCCCAGGCGGAGCACCGCAGGGCATTGCCGCACATGGTGGCGAGCGAGCCGTCCGCGTTGAAGCAGGTGACTTCGAGGACAAGCGGCCTGAGGCTGATCAATCGGCTGATGACCAGGCCGTCCGCACCTACGCCGGTACGCCTGGCGCACAGACGCTCCGCCTCCTTCGGCCACTCCTTGTCGTCGTCAGGCCCGAGGCCGGAGAGCAGCACGAAGTCGTTCCCGGCGCCATGGATCTTGCGAAAGCGCATGACAAAGCTCCTCGCATAGTGAGGTGAGAGTGACGGTGCGATTCCCGAACTGGGCTGAGGATCAGCCGAAGCCGATGGGTCGGTACGTCGTCCGGGCCTGTCGCATGACCCAGGGCTCCCGCCCGGCAAAGATCAGTACGCGATGGGCTGCGGTGCCGGCCGACCTCATGTCCCGCACGCGCTGGTACTCACCGTCCAGGTAGACGAAGTCACCGACGCGGACATCGCCCGGTGGCCGGGGCGTTCCCATCGTTCCGACAGGCGGAGGCGGTACAGAGGGCAGTTCGTTGGTCCTGCGTTCGTACATCAGCCCCTCCAGATGCCCAGCAGCAGGGAGCCTCCGATGGCGACAAGGCTTACGACGTAAGCGAGTTGTTGGCTTCGGGGACTCATAGGGTTCCGATCAGGTGGCGCTCCACACGGCTGCGGACCGAGGGGATACCTATTTCTGTGAGGGGCACCCAGGCCGCCGCGCCCATCTCGATCACCGACGGGAACACGGCGCCCGAATGGGTCCGGAAGAGGTATCGGATGCCGACTCGGAGACGGGACCCGTACCGGTGCTGCCCCGGCCTGGTGACATCGACCAGGAACGGCCCCTCGGCGCCGGGCTGCGTCCATACGTCCCGGATGCCGGCCTGCTCTGCCAGCAGGCGCAGGGCCGCCTCGCTGAGGGAGTCGTCCGCGTCCTCCGGCTCCGCCTCCGCGAGTGCGTAACCCCCTTCGTGCCGCAGGCACAGGACGCGACTGCGTTCGTCGACTACGACGGCTCCTGCCATCACAAGGGGGCAGCGCTGGTCATGGGTACAGGCTCGGCGCTGCGCGTGGTCGCGGGCCGCGTCGTAGACCGGCAGCAACGCCATCCTGTCGGCGGGGTGCTCGTGGATGTAGTGGGAGAGCTCCCGAACGATCTGGTCGTCCCTGATGCTCACGGCGCCTCCAGCCCGTTCCGCTCGGAGTACACCCACAGCAGTCGCCGCGTGAGAAGGGCGGCATCGCGGAGATACAAGTAGGTCCCGAAGGAAGGTGTCTCCGCGGTCGGCCGGTTCGTGAGATCGACCAGCCTGGTTCCCTTGCGGCGGAGCTGCCGGACCTCGCTGTCGTCGGCTCCCAGATCCTCGCGGAGCAACCGGTTCAGGTGACGTGCGATCGCCGGCACCTGCCTGTCCATCGCCGCGCGGGTCGTCGTCCCCATCCGCAGGGCGAGGATGGAATTCGTCTGCGAGGAGATCGCCTCTACGTTGATGGGGGCGTCGTCGTCTTCGACGTCCTTGGCCGTCTCGGCCGTCTCGGCCTTCTTGCCCGTACTTGCCACTGTCATCACCGGCCCCTCCGGAGCACGCTTTCAGCCGTGACGACAAAGCTAGGAAGGGGGGAGGCCGGGCCTCTATGAATGTGCCGGAACTTGCCCGGCATTCACCCTAGAGATTCGATGGCTGACGTGATGAGTTCACGCGCGGCGGGGCCGTAGACGGCAAGTTCGGCCAGCTCGCTGAACGTCTTGGCATACATGGCAAGTTCGTGTTTCTGGACGACGCTGAGATGGGCCGAGATCAATTCGACGTTCACCAACTCATCGTCGTACAGGAAGAACCCTTCAACGGGCCAGAGCCCCGACCGGTCGGCGTCCTGGGGGATGATGCCGATGCTCACCGACGGCAGGGCCATGACGCTGAGGAGATAGCCGAGCTGGCCTGCCATGACCTCGGTGCCGCCGATGCGGTACCGCAGCACGCTCTCCTCCAGAAGGATGGCGAACGTGTGGTTCCCGTAGACGACCTGCTGCTTTTCGACGCGCACTTTGACGGCCGCCGACACGTCGTCTATGAGCCCGCGGCGGTCCCGAATGGAGGTCAGAAGTGCGGTGATGTACGAGGCCGTCTGCACGGGCCCAGGGATGAGCCAAGGCGAGTAAATGCGAAAGCGCTCGGTGCGCTCCCAGAGAGGAACGACGGACTCCTGCGCCCACTTGAGGCCGTGGCGCTCCATCTTCCGCCACTCGACGTACATGCCCTCAATTCCGCGGGCTGTCGAGATGAGGTCCTCTGTTTCGCCCTCGGCGCCACACGCGGAACACCAGGCACGAAGGTCGCGTTCCGAGGGCGCGCGGGTGCCGCTCTCGAAGCGCGAAGCCTTTGATTCGTGCCAGCCCAGACTCTGGGCCAGAGCCCGCTTGGTGAGCCCGGCTGTTTTCCGGATTTCGGCGAGGCGTTGCCCGAGCGCCTTGCGGGCTTCCTGGACGCTCGAAGATGGTGATGTCATGTCGGTGCGAGGCTGCTGTTCGAACGGTCAGGCCAGCTCGAACTGGGCGTGAGGTGTTCCCCGCTGCCACACGGCCTCGAAGGCCGACTCGCAGAGCTTCGCCACCTCCGGGTCATCCGTGAGTTCCACCTCCATGTTCTCGCCCTCGCCATCGAAGTGATTGACGAGGACCAGGCCGGAGTCGAACAACCAGAAGTCGTTGCCCGGCAGCGCGATGTCAGTCGCGTCGCGCCGCGAGAGCCAACGCACCTCTTCGCCGGCGGCAATGTTCAGTCCGTCCGTCACGTCGTACTCGAAGCGGATGTACTCACTGACCGGCGTCGAGACGACGCGGGCGCGTCGGACCTCGACGCCTCGCGAGGTCGCCTCCGTGACGATGGCGTGCCAGTCGGCCCAGCGCTGGGCGGGGTCGAGGACCTCTCCGGCCTTCCAGTCGATGAAGGCAGGGTCCGACTTCATGTAGGCGTCGCGCATCTCCAGATGGACGGCCGTCCGCCGGCAGTCCCGGAAGAGCTCCTCAAACGTCGGGGGCCTCGTCATCCTTGTTCACCTCCAAGAAGAACTGCACCATGCGCCGCGGGATCTCCACCACTGACTCGTGGCCGGGGATGTCCATCTGCCCGAGGCGCTCGGCGTCCTCCACCTTCCACCCCTGCACGAGGTAGCTGTCCTTCTCCTCGTCGAGGTAGATGGTGGGCGAGCCGCCACTGGGACTCTCCGGGTCCTTGCCGAGCTTACGCAGGGCCATGATGTCCTCCTCGGATGCCGGTAACGATCTCTGTGCCAGAGCTTGCCCGTGCCTGAGCCCTCAGGCTAGGAACTTGCCCAAACTTGCCAGGACTTCGGGTGGTGACCCGAGCGGGTAAACCTGGTCGGGGCCGGGCGCGTGAATGCGATCCGCTTCGACTGACCGCCAGTGGGACGGTGGTCGTCGTGGTCTCCGGCAGCCCCGGCCTTGTCGATGCCCACGTGCGCAAGGCGGTCGCCAGGGCCACAGTGGTGAGGTCTACGGGGTGAATCGGCAGCCGCTTCGGTCCTGCCGTAACGGCGGCCCACTGAGTGGGCCGCCGTCGGTGTGCGTTCGGTCAGTTGTCTTCGTGCTCGGCGGGGCATTCGAGGCCGTTTCGTGCGGAGACGATCTCGACCAAGCGCTCGTATTCCGCGTAATGCTCGTCGGGCATGGTGGCGTATGCCGCCGCCCTCGCGAGACCCCTGGTCCGTGCGGGCGCCCGCTTCGAAAACGGCCGACTGGTCGAACGCACCGAGACCTTCGCGGCCTGAGGAGAATGCCATGATGGCCGTCTTCGATACCTACGGCACGAAACACCTACACGGCGCGGGAGCTGTCGGACCTGCTCGCCGGCCGGTTCACGGTGGCCTTCACCGAACGTGAGAGCGACTACCTCGGTATCTACTTCCTCGCCACCCTCGCTGACACCACCCGCATCCACGTCCAGCCGAACGCCATTCCCGGAGACGACGGCGAAGACGATCTCTATGAGGATGAGTATCCCGAGGTGCTGGTACTCCTCCTCAGCATGCGAATTCATCGTCCCGGGTCATTTTCAAGTGCAGCCTCATACGCCACATCGCCCGAAAGTGTCAAACGAACATGCTGAATACGCAAAACGCAAGCCGAGGCTCCGATTCTTTGCGGAAATAGCAAATCAGTTTGCTGTGAAAAGTGGTGCGGAGTGACCATGCCGATATGGACACCGATGAGCTGAAGAGCACCGAAGGCCGCACCTGGGACGTCGTCGTGGTCGGCGGGGGCGCCGCCGGCCTGTCCGCCGCGCTGCTCCTGACCCGCGTACGGCGCTCCGTCCTCGTCATCGACGCAGGCGAACCCCGCAACGCCCCCGCCGCGCGAGTCGGCGCCCACAACATCCTGGGCCGCGAAGGCATCTCCCCCCTGGAACTCCTTCGCGTAGGCCGGGAGGAAGTCGCCTCCTACGGCGGAGAAGTCGTCAACGGCCGGGTCGCGCGAGTCGAGCGTGGCGGCAGCACCTTCACCATCACCACACAGGACGGACAGCGCGCCCGTGCCCGGCGCGTCCTGGTGACCACCGGCCTGATCGACGAACTGCCCGACATCCCCGGCCTGGCTGAGCGGTGGGGGCGCGACGTGATCCACTGCGTGTACTGCCACGGCTGGGAAGCCCGCGACACCAAGGTCGGCGTCCTGGGCAACTTCCACCAGGCTCTGCTGTTCCGTCAGATGACCGACCAGGTCACCCTCTTCGCCCACCACGCACAGGCGGAGCTCACCGACGAGCAGTGGGAACAGCTCGCCGCCCTCGGCATCGAAGTGATCCACGGCGGCGTCACCGCTCTGGAGACCGACACCGAACAGGACAAGCTGACCGGCGCCCGCCTGGCCTCCGGCACCGTCATCCCCCTCGACACCCTCGTCGTCGCCCCCACCTTCACCGCCCGCGGCGGCTTCCTCGAAGACCTCGGCCTCACCCTCAACCCCCACCCCGCCGTCCCCGGCGTTCAGGTCGCCGTCGACCCCTCCGGATTCACCGGCGTCCAGGGCGTGTGGGCCGCTGGGAACGTCAGCGACGTCCTCGCTGCCGTGCCCCAGTCGGCCGGCGCCGGAAACACCGCAGGTGGCGCCATCAACATGGACCTCATCCTCGAAGACGCCCGACGTGCCACCGAGGCCCGCGAAGCAGCATCGGCAACGCCGTTCGACGGCCCGATGGAAGCAGAAGTGTCACGACGCGTTCTGGGTACCCGCGCCCACGGTCTGGAAGGTCCCGCATAGCGAGCGGCGAGGTGCTTCCGCAACACGTCGTCATCGCCACCGCAAGGGCCGCCATTACGGCACGGTCCTGATCGACATGGCCACCCACCGTCTGCTTCACCTCTTCGATGGCCGCGACGGTGAGGACCTGGCCGCCTGGCTGCGCGATCACCCCGAGGTGAAGGCCATTCTGCCGGGATCGCTCGGGCGGTTACGGAGAGGGCGCACGGCTCGGGGAGCCACAGGCCGGGCAGGTCGCCAACCGCTATCACCTGTGGGCCAACCTCGGCCAGGCGGTCGAGAAGACGGTGAATGCCCATCGTGCCCGCCTGGCCGAACCGCCTCCTGGACCTGCCGACACACCCGACGAGCTGGTGGCAAAGCTGCAGGTGGTCCGGCCATCACGAGAGCTGAAGATCGTGACTCGGCTGCGTGAGCAGCATGCCGCCGTCCACGAGCTGTGGGAACAGGGGATGTCGAAGGCGGCGATCGGCCGGAAGGTCGGATTGCACCAGGCCACCGTCCGTAAGCTGGTGGGCGCTCGCTCGGCCGACGATGTCGTCGCCGAGAGCCTTCAGCGGGCGCATATCGTCGACCCGTACGTCGGCTACCTGCACCGGCGCTGGAACGAAGGCGTCAGAAACGCCACGCAGCTCTACCGCGAGATCCAAGAACTTGGTTACCCCGGAGGCGAGTTGGCCGTCCAACGTCACCTGCGGCGCTACCGAACCGGCCGGGGACATACACCTGTCCCGGGCCCCAAGCCTCCGCCGGTTCGCGAGGTCACCTTCTGGATCATGACCCTGCGCCTGCCGAATAATCATCCGCGCTGGCAGGAGGCAGTGTGCGTCGATCACGGGGCGCCGACCGCGTCGCCCGAAGTGTCAAAGTCAGCACCCTGGCCGCCCTGTGGATCAAGGCGGCATGATGATCGACCGTGCTGCTGAAACTGGCCTGCCTCGGCGTCATGAATGCCCTTGCCCTCCTGAGATTGCTCCCGATGAGCGACCGCGAGACGGATGCCGAGATACTCGCCCCGCGTCACCAGATCACGGTGCTGGAACGCCAACTCGGCAAGAACAGAGTCCGGTTCATCCCTGGCGACCGGGCGTTCCTGGCAGCTCTCCTTTGTCGGCTGTGGTTCGACGCTCTCCGCAACATGCGGCTACTGGTGCGCCCCGAGACGGTGCTGCGCTTGATCGCACGCCGCCACGCTGCGGCCTCCCACCCCAAGCGCCCCGGCAGGCCGCGGACCATACGCTCCATCCGGGCCCCGGTGCTGCGACTGGCGACAGAGAACCCCACCTGGGGCTACAGGAGAGTACAGGCGAACTGCTCGTCCTCGGGGTGAAGGTGGCCGCGTCCACGGTGTGGGAGATCTTGCACGAGGCCGGTATCGACCCCGCACCCGAACGGACCTTCCATACCTGGGCGGGCTTCCTGCGCTCCCAGGCCGATGCCCTCCTCGCCTGCGACTTCTTCGAAACCGTAACGCCCTCGGGGGCGCGCATGTACGTGCACGGCCTGTCGTCCGGGGACTTCGTCCCGGCCAGGCAGATCTGCGGGTAGCCGGAGGTCGCGTACTGGTTCGTGCTCTTGCCCAGGCGTGCCCGGTGCAGCGGGCTGTCGGGGACGTCGAGGTAGGCGCCGTCGATCGCGACGGTCAGCAAGCCCTTGAATCGGGTACCGGTGCGGATCGCCGAGGCCGGCCCGCGCAGGAGACCGAACAGCGCACGCATCGGCGTACTCCGAGTCGGGTCCGGGCGTCCCGCAGCGCCGCCCGGTGATCTTCGGGACCGGTATTGCCTCCAGCGCGGCGGTGAACTTGCGCCAGACGGCCAGTTATCCGCACTCCTCGAACAAAGCGGCGGCCAGCAGCAGGTAGACCACCACCCGGGCGGGAAGCATCCGCAGTTGCTGCTGGGTCGCACCGGTCTCGGTAAGGGCCTCATCGACCATGTCGATCGGGACGATCTGGGTGAGTTCCCCCAGATGGCCAGGGGCGAACAGGCCATTGGCTAACGTGATTTCACGTGTGATGACACGCTGATCGGACAGCGGAGCTCCCGGGTTGGCATGACGAGTCTTGGTCGACAAGTCGTTCTGCCGGGGCTCCGCTTCCTAGTCCGGCGTTCACGCAGATCAGGTCGCACTTGAATTAATGATCTGCAAGCCCTAACTTCACGGCCTTGCGCTTTAGCAGGCTGCAGTCCAACTCGAGAAGGGCGGAGCCTGACGCGGTTCGCGCGTTCACCTACTTGCGGCAAATCTCGCCCTCGAAGCGGACAACGCCGACAGCATGCCGGTCTATCCCGTCTTCGCCTTCCGGCATGCTGAGCCAGCCGCGACTCCGAAAGGCGCCGCCGTAACCCGCGAATCTCCCCGTGGCCTCAACCACGGTGTACTCCACCTCCAAGGTGCTGACTCCGTCTTCCGCGGACGTCTGCAGGACGGCATGGTCTTGCGTGCGCAGCTTGGAGCCAGCCTTGTCGAGAAAGACGTGACACATCGTGTACTCGAACCTGCCATTGCCGACGCTGTTCAGGTCGCTGGTGTTCTCCCCGTAGGCCGCACCGTCAATCGTGCCTGTCATGGCACCGATGCCAGACCTTTCGGTCAGGGTGAAGAGGTTGGCCGTGCCGCCCATGCTGATGCAGTCAGGCGCCTCGGTATGACGCTGGATCGCCATGTGGTTCGTCCTTTCCGGGTATAGAAACGCGCGTCAATCGCCTGGCCATGGTCAGCACCAACCCAGTCAACGGACAACTAACGTTGCCGTATTGGCAAAACGTACTGGACCGATGGCCCGGGGCCAGAGGCCCACGGCGGTGCCTTCGCGCAGCGGCGCTCACAGGTGACGACCTTGCCGTGCACCTGTTGGTGACCTCTTCTGCAGCCGTGCTTCCTCGGCCTCCTGGCGCCCCCCCCCGGCTCCCGCCGTTTGCTGGATCAGCAACACAGCTTGCCTACTGAGCGGCGGGTGAGGACTTTGGCCACGAGGGGCCGCCTTCCGCGCCTGTAAGGAGATCTTGATGACCACACCCGACAGCATCGAGCCTGCCCAGTTCTGGGAGGACCGCTACCGCAAATGCGGACGCATCTGGAGCGGTCAGCCGAACGAGCTGCTGGTCCGCGAAGCGGTCAATCTGGCACCGGGAAGTGCACTGGAGCTGGGCTGCGGCGAGGGCGCGGACGCCTTGTGGCTGGCGTCCTGGGGCTGGCAGGTGACCGCTGTCGACATCTCCACCACAGCCTTGCGACGGGCCGCCGCCCGCGCGATCGAGCTGGGCCTGTCCGGGCAGGTCACCTTTCAGCATTACGACCTCGGGCAGACGTTTCCCGCCGGCAGCTTCGACCTCGTCGCCGCGCAGTACCTGCAGTCACCGGTCGCTTTGGACCAGACGGCCATCCTGCGGCTGGCGGCCCGGGCCGTCGCACCGGGCGGCACATTGATCATCGTCATGCACGCCGGATGGCCGACCTGGAGTACCGCCGCGCAGCAGCCCGCCGATGTCGTCTTCCCCACCCTGGAGGGCCTGCTGACCACCCTTGCCCTGCCTCCCACCTGGAAGGTGGACACCCTCGCCAGCGTCCAGCGGCCCGCCCCCTCATCCGAGGGGCGCCCAGGCACCCGCACCGACCATGTATGGCGCCTGACCCGCACCACCTGAACCGCCCCGCCCCCCCCGTACACCCGCAGCGAGCGGAGCCCCCTACCTCCCCACCCGACGAAGAAGAGAGCCATGTCCACCACACCGACGGACGACCAGCTCGTTCACGACACAGAGGCCGTGCTCGGCTCGGTCGGGCCCCGTCTGCGCGACGCCCGCCAAGCCCGCCGCATGACCCTCTCGGACGTCGCCGAACGCACCGGCATCTCCACCAGCACCCTCTCCCGCCTGGAGGGCGGCCGGCGCCGCCCCAACCTGGACCTCCTGCTGCCGCTGGCCCACGTCTACCGGGTCGCCCTGGACGACCTGATCGGCGCCCCGCCCACCGGTGACCCCCGCGTCCACGTCAAGCCGATCCGCAACAACGGCACCACCTTCGTCCCTCTCACCCGCGGCAGAGCTCCCGTGGAGGCGTTCACGATGGTTCTCCCGCCTCTGCGGATCGCCCCGAAGCCCTCGCTGCGTACGCATGGCGGTTACGAATGGCTGTACGTCCTGACCGGTGCCATCGACCTCACTCTCGGCACCACGACCACCCGCGTGCACGCCAGCGAAGCCGCCGAATTCGACACCCGCACACCCCACGCCCTGACCAGCGCCGACCACGACGCGGCAGCCGAAGTCCTGGCCCTGCTCTCCACCAGCGGCAAACAGCTCCACGTCCGCCAGTGCTGATCAGGGACACGTCCTGCGTTTGCGGCAGACGCAGCGCCCCGGCTGCGCCAGTGGTGGCCACCCGATACCGCTGATCCACAGGTATTGACAATCACTCCTGCACCCAGCGAACCGTCGGGGAGTTGGTCGACGTACTTCGTGAACAGGTCGACGAGGGCCTTCTGCATCTCGTGGGTTTCACGCCCCCACTCGTTCTCAAGCCGTCGCTGTGCGTTCGCGGCGGTCATCTCTGTCGGGGTAGCGGTGTAGATCAGGTCACGCTCGGCGGCGGTGAACGAGGTCCCATCGCACCGATACAGGCGCGACCGGTCATCGCTGCTGCTGTCCACTTCGGTGAGCAGGACGACGACGTTGGGGCGGAAAGAGGGCTGGGGCATGGGTGGTTCCTTGTGCGGTGTCGTGTGATCGGCGACGGTGATGGCGGCGTCCGGCGTAGGAGTGTTCAGCGCCGCCGTGTCTGGGGTTCGTGCGGGCGCGGAGCGGTGGCGTGCCTGGCGGTGTGGTGCGTGTTGGCTGCCTGGGCTCGCGGGCCGGGTGCGTGTCTTTCGCCGAGGCGGCGGATGCGCCAGGTCAGTGCTCGTGCGGGGCTGTGGGCGTCGTCGAGCGTGCGCTGGCTGAGGGCCCGGTCGAGGATCGCGGCCGGGTTGTGGCCGGCTGCTTCCGCCTCGGCGAGCACGGTGGCAAGGGCGTCCCAGGCGGGGTCGGTCCGGATGCGTTCAGCGTGCTCGGGGACCGCCTGCTGGAGGTGGTGGGCGTAGCGGCGTTTGGTCTGCGGGCTGGGTGCCCGGCTGGCGAGGCCGGCCAGGACTGGCCCGGTGACCTGCACGTACGCGGCCTGCAGGTGAATGAGGGTCTGCTCGGCAGCCGCCTGCTGCTGGGCGTTGTGGCGGGTGCGGTGCCAGTGCATCGCGTAGGCGACCGCGGTGAGCGCGACGTCCAGCAGCATCGCCAGCCCGGCACCGTCGCCATGCCGTGCGGGGTCCTTCCAGATCGCCTGGACGCTGCGGCGCAGGACGCGGGCACTGGCGTGGTCGGCCGCGGTGCGTGAACGGGTGGCGCGCTCGAAGGCGACGGCGGCGCGTTCGAGTTCGGCACGCGCTACGGCGGGGGCGGTGAGCGGGAGCAGGTCGAGCGCTGCCCCGAGGGCGGCCAGCTGGCCCTGGGCCACTTCGCCGTTGGTGTGGGTGAGGTGGTGGGGGATGCGTTCGGTGGCGGCGGTGGCCTGATGCCAGGGGTTGCCCGGCCGGACAGTGGAGGGCTCGGGGCTGGTGGTGGCGAGGCGTTGGCGGATCTTGGGGAGGGAGAGGTCGGGGGCGAGGGTGGAGCCCGAGTAGAACACCGGCTCGCCCTTGTCGTTGGTGTCGCCGGGCAGGGCGAAGTTGCAGCCGAGCGCGTCGCCGGACGGGCCGTGCTTGAGGCGCACAGTCACACCCGTTGTCTCCAGCAGGGCGAAGAACTCGGTCTCGGTGGAGGCGGCTGCCATCGCGCGCCGGACTCGCAGGCGCAGGATCTCGCGGGACGTGGCGTCCTGGCCCAGGCGCTTGGCCTTGAAGTGCTCTTTGCTGGTGGGGCGCTTGGCCGCGGTGCCGTCGCCCGGCTTCAACCGCCGCAGCCCGTAGTCGACTTCGATCTGGCGGGCTTCGCGCTGGACGGCGCGTTGGTCGTAGTCGCGCTGGGGGCGGCGGCCGTCCTGGCGTACGAGGGTGGCGGCGATGTGGATGTGGTCGTCGGCGTGGCGGACGGCCACCCAGCGGCAGGCTTCCTCGTCGCCTTCGGGGGCGATGCCGGCGGCGGCCACGATCCGGCGGGCGATGTCCGCCCACTGGGCGTCGGTGAGGATCGGGTCTTCGGGTGCGGCACGGACGGGGCAGTGCCACACGATGTACTTGGGTGCCTTGTCGCCCAGCATCTTCACGGGCTGGTCGAGCTGTGCGACGAGCTGGGCCTCTACCTCCTTCGGGTCGCGGTGCGGGCTGCGGCCGGGGTCGGGGGCGAAGTCGTTCCAGGAGGCCACCAGGTGCGGGTCGACGTGCTCATTCGCCCTACCATTGTCGAAGAGGTAGCCGATCGTTCGGCGGGTGGCGTGCGGCCCCGTGCTCAGGATGATCTTCGGGATCAACGGCTCACCGCGCCTCTGTGATCTGGGCGACGGCGGTGTCCAGGTCGGCGATGGACACCTCGACGCGGTCCAGGAGCCGTTGGACCGTGTCGGGGTGGGGCCAGGCACCGTCCTGGTTGAGGTGGCGGGTGAGCTGGTTGAGGTTGCTGCCAACCTTGCCGAGCTGCCCGTTGGCAGCCATCACTGCCTTCACCAGGGCGCGGTAGTCGGCGACGGCTGCGGTGGGATCGTCGGCGCGGGCGGCGGCGAGCGCGCACTCTGCAACGTAGCCGCCGGGCTTCATACGGCTCAGGGCAGCGGCCTTCTGGACGAGGTCGTACTCGTCGACGTTGTAGCGGGGATGGACGCGGTGCTCGCGCAGTTGCTTATCACGCAGACGGCGACGCGGTGTGGATCGCTGCGGCGAAGACGTCTCGGTGCTCCCTGTCTCGGTCGGCTCCCCCGGGCCGGCCGGCTCCGGTGCCCCCGCGCCGGATGCCTCCGCACCCTCCGGGGCGAGGGCCGGGTAAGGACTCCTTACCCGACAACTTGCTCCGGCTGAGGTCGGTGTGGAGGTCATCCGCTCCTCGGCGATGGGGTGTTCGTGGTGCGGGTTGTACATGGGTGGCTCTCCGTGTGATGCGCGGGTGGTGTTGCGTCGCCTGTGAGGTGTGCCGTTCCGGACGGGTGCGAGGCGGGTTTACGACCGGGTCAGGCTCCGGAGTCGTTTCCGTCCGCCCGCCGATGGTGGTTGTCGAGGACCGAGGGGACCGGTCCCCGAAGCGATGAGGCCACGGTCCCCGATCCGTTCGGGGACCGGCTCTGCGAAGTTGGTTGGGGACGGTCCCCGTGACATAGCGTCAGCGGGACCGTCCCCGCTGACGCATCGCGGACGGTCCCCAGGGCGTTGGCGGTCCCCGGAAAGCTGGGGACCGAGCCTGCCCTTGGAGACAGTAAAGAAGATCGAAATACTGTCTTTGAGCTGCGGTTTCTCGGGGACCGGTCCCCGTCCTCCTCGGTCCCCGGAGTGGCCCCGAGCGGTCCCCGTACGGGTCTGGTCCCCGCCGGTTCTCGGTCGCGGGGACCGGGCATTTCCCGATGGTTTGGGTCCCCAGTGCTCGGTCCCCGGTGGTGCTTGTCGGGACGGTCCCCGTTCGCCGCGACGTGCTGGCGCGGCCAGGAAGCCTCTGGTCACACGGGGGACGCGGTGCGGCGTCGGTCGGGGCCGGTGAGGATGACGCGTTCGGTCATCTCGGCGAGGCGGGAGGCGACGCGGTCGCCGAGGGCGGCGCGAAGCTCGGCGGTGGGGAGGTTGGTGGTGATGAGGGTGGGGAGCATGTGCTCGTACCGGTGGTTGACCAGCCGGTAGGTGAGCTCCTCGGTCCACTCGCTGGTTTTGGCCGCGCCGAGGTCGTCCAGGAGCAGTAGCGGGCAGCGGGCGAGTGTCTGCAGCTCCCGTTCGCCGTCGTGGCCGGCACGGGGGCGGAGCCGTGCGTACAGGTCGGCGGAGGTGGTGGCCTCCCAGCGCAGGCGGACGCCTCGGGTAAGGAGGGCGCGGACGGCGCCGTACGCCTGGTGGGTCTTGCCCGTGCCGGTGGGGCCGGCGATCAGCAGGGACGGGCCTTCGGCGATGCCCGGTCCGCCGGGTCCGGGGCGTCCTGCTCCTGCGATCTGGTCGGCCCAGGCGGTGATCTGGGGGTGGTCGGCCAGGGCACGGCGGTAGCGGGCAGGGATGCGGGCGTCGGCGATCTCCAGGGCCGTCACGGGCTGCGGTGGTGGCTCCTCGGTGGCGGCGGCGGTGGGGTCGATGCCCCGACTGGCCAGGATGCCGTTGAGGCGGTCGGCAAGCGGGCCAACACGCTGGGGTACGCGGGTGAGGGTGGCGGTCAGAGCTCATCTCCGTATGCGGCGACGACGTCGGTCGGGTTCGTCCAGGCCCGGTGGGCTGTTGGCGTGGCGGTGCCGGCGTTCATGACCTCGTGGACGAGGCTCGGCAGGACGCTGGGGTGCAGTCCCTTGGCCCGGTGGCGTTCGAGCGCGACCCGCAGGTGGGCGGGGGCGATGCCCTCGGCGAGGAGCTTGCGCACCTGCCGGCCCAGATGGCCCAGGAAGTCGCCCGGCGGACGGTGTGCGCACGCGGCGACGTACTCGGTGACGAGCTGCTGGGCCGAGACGGTGTCGGGCGCGGGGGCGCTTGCGCCCCCCGAAGGGGTACTTCCTAGGTCCATGATCCTAGGTCCTAGATCCGGGAAGTGAGGCTTCACCGCCGGTGCCGGGAGCCCTCCGTGCTGTTTCACGGAGGGCTCCGTGAAAACCTGCTGACCTGCGGGTTCGCGATCGGTCGCCGGATTCAGTGCAGGTGGGTGCATCTCGCGGGAGTCCTCACTGAGGGCTCCGTGAGGCGGCGGTGCGGGCTCCGTGACACCGGCCCGCGCGGTGTACGGCCCGGCGGCAGCCGGAGCGTCATGCTCCGGGCAGGCGGGGAGACGGCTCTTGCTCGGCCGGTTGATCTTCTGGTGCTGGCTCCAGGTGACGATGTGCAGGTAGCACTTGTCGTCGGGGCCCTTGTAGCGGCAGATGAGTCCGGCTCCGGCGAGTTGGGCGAGATCGGCCTCGACGTCGGTCGGGGTGTGCTCGGGGCGCAGGACCCACAGTTGGCCGGCGATGATCGCGGCGTGGTCGCGGTGGCGGCCCTGGTCGTCGGCCTGGGTGAGCAGGCCGAAGAAGGTGCGCTCCGCGGTCAGCGAGACAGCGGCCAGGGATTCGGAGACGAAGGCTTCGGGCTTGATGGTGCGGATTCGTGCCAAGAGCGGGCGGTCCTCACTCGGCGGCCTGTGCGCGGGCACCACGGCTCACCGTCGGTCGGGGCGGGTTTGGAGGCGGGCCGGTTGGCAGGGGGCGTGAGCCAGGAACCGACTGCGCTTTCCGGGGGGGGTGTGTCGTCAACATAGCCACACCCGAGTCGCGCAAGTCCAGCCCTGTCCGGCGCAATCTCTCACGGCAGAAAGGTGACCAGAAATAGCGCTGAGTGGAGGGCCGGGGCAAAACCGTAAGTCACGATTGGCTGTTGGCCAAATAGTTGCCCGGACCGATGAGCCAGAAGCATCACATCGGGAAGCTGTTGACGCACCGGCGATGACGAAGCTACAACACAACATCCCACGTCAGGAGCACATCGGGACGTCAGGGCGAGGTTGCGCACCACCTGGCTGGGGGCAGAGTCACCGACCTGCTCGTTTACCCGGGCGGGCGCAACATAGCCGACGATCGCCGGTTCACCAAACCGGCGAATGAGCGCTACAACTGGAGCCATGGCAGCACGCACTCTGGAAATAGGTCCGGCCGGAATACGGACCGCCCGCACAATCGAAATCCTCCGCACGGAACGTGGTCTCGCCCAGCGTCAGTTGGCTGACCGCGTCACGGCCCTTGGCCGTCCGATGTCCAACACAATGCTGTCCCGCATCGAACGCGCCCAACGCCGTTGCGATGTCGACGATCTGGTTGCGATCGCGGAGGCCCTCTGCGCCTCTCCGCTTGCCCTCCTTGAGGGGGCGCCGCCACGGTCGTGACGTGTCATCCGAGGCCGCCTGGGGGCTTGTAGCACCCCCTTCCCCGGTTACCGAAACCGGTGATTCTCTGGATGGTTGCGGTGTCCAGCAGGGCTGGCCCCTCTGCCCTCACATCGATCCACACCTCAAGCGAACGAAGAACGGAAAGTGTCCGCTTCCTTTCGCCCACCTCATGGCAAGACCGACCGCCGACCGGCTCGCGCCGCCTTGGGCGGCCTCGGAGCGCCTGATCCGGCTTCGTCCTGAACCTTCCGAGCAGCAAGCCAGCCGGCGGCTCCACCGGAAGTACGAAGTGGGCTGACCCCCGCTTGCTTCCCGCAACGCCAGCCCTCGTGCTGTGACACCTCACGTCTCTGACAAGGCCCGCCGGCCTGCCCCCGCGACCGGCTAACAGCTCGGCTGCCTCCACGCGCTGCCGCTTCCGGGCCCCATCCCACCCCACCTGCACCGTCAAGGACTCCTCATGCCTGCCCGCCTGTTGTCCATTCCCGCTGTCGCCGTCGCCCTCGACGTCGACCGCCGTACCGTCTACCGCTTCATCGCCGCTGGCGACCTGCCGGTCGTCGATCTCCGTACCGGCCCTGGACGGTCCCGCGTACGTGTCCCTGCTGCCGGACTCGAAGAGTTCATCAGCAGCAGGACCGTCCCCGCGCCCATAGCCCGTCGCTGATCCTGCGCCCGTTTCCGAATCTCTCGGCAGCTGAACAAGGAGTAGATCCACGTACCTCCGGAAACTGGCATCCGGCAACTGGCAGGCGACCGTACGCAACCGGGCGGGAGACCGGTTCAGTGAGTCATTCCCCCTCAAGACACAAGCCCGCGCCTGGGGCGCCGATCTGGAGACCCAGTTCGCTCGCGGTGCTCTGCGCGACCCACGGGCGGGCGAGATCTCCTTCAGGGACTGGCACGACCGGTGGTGGAACGCCCGCATCGTCGAGCCCCACACCCTGCGGGGCGACGCTTCCTCTATCCGGAACCATGTCCTGCCCTACTGGGACGGCTGGGAGATGCGGGCCATCACCCGCATGGACATCCAGAGCTGGATCCGCGCCCTGGTGGACAAGGGCGCGGGAGCCTCCGCGATCAAGAGGGCGTTCAACCTCACGTCCTCCATGATGCGCGCGGCCGTGGACGACGACGTCCTTGCGGTCAGCCCCTGCCGCAACATCGACCTGCCGACCATCGCGGTCAAACCGCCGCAGTGGTTCACGCTCGACCAGGCGCAGAGCATCCTGGACGAACTGCCTACCGCATGGCGGACGATGTGCCTGCTCGGCTTCTACACCGGATTGCGCTGGGGCGAACTGTCCGGGCTGCACCGGCATCGGATCGACCAGCGTCGCTCGCGGCTGTTCGTGGTGGAAGTCAACTCCAAGAGTGGCATCAAGGAGTACCCCAAGAGCTCCAAGAGCCGTCGGGAAGTCCCGCTGCCGCCCCATGTCCTGGAAGCCCTCGAACGCCACATCCACCGGCTCGACCGGGACGCCGTGGTGTTCACCACCCTCACCAAGGGCCGGGCCGGCCGTCTCCTCGCCGACAGCAACTGGCGACGGCAGACCTGGTGGCCCACCGTCGAGGCCGCGTACTACTTCGACACCGACGGCGAGCAGCAGCTCGTCCCGCACTATCCGCCGCACTCCATGCGCCACACCTGCGCCTCGTGGCTTGTCCAGAAGGGGGTGTCGCTCTACGAGGTCCAGCACCTCCTTGGCCACGAGAGCTTCCAGACCACCCAGCGTTATGCGCACTTGCAGCCGGACGCGCACAAGGCTGTCCTTGGCGCGTGGGAGCGCTTGGACGCTCCGCTGACCATCGCCGCTTAAGCGTTCCTTCGCTCCGTCCGCCATGGAGGGGGCGGCCCGGCGTGTTCCAAGAATCGGGTCGGTCGCGGTACCGGGACGCATGTCCCGCCCCCTCTCGGCCCGCGCCGATGGATCTCGGTCTGCCCGACATGGACGGCGTCGACGTGATCAAGGCCCTGCGCGGCTGGACCCGCGTACCCATCCTGGTGCTGTCCGCGCGCCAGGCTTCCGAGGAGAAGGTCGCGGCGCTCGACGCCGGCGCGGACGACTACATCACCAAACCGTTCAGCATGGACGAACTCCTGGCACGGCTGCGGGCCTCGGTCCGCCGCAACGAGGAGACTCCGCTTGTCCCCGAGGCGACACTGATCAAGACCGATGACTTCACCATCGATCTCCTGGCGAAGAAGGCGACGAGGAGTGGCCAGGACATCCGGCTCACTCCCACCGAGTGGCATCTGCTGGAGATCCTCGTCACCAATCCGGGCCGTCTCATCACGCAGATGCACATGCTGCAGGAGGTCTGGGGCGTCTCGCAGAGCAACAAGACCAACTACTTGCGGGTTTACATGGCCCAGCTGCGCCGCAAACTGGAGGCGGACCCCGCCCACCCCCGTTACCTGATCACGGAGCCGGGTATGGGCTACCGCTTCGAGGCATGACCGCAGAGACGAAGAGAGGAGAGACATGGCACGCGGCAAGCTCCGGATCTACCTCGGTGCGGCACCCGGGGTCGGCAAGACGTACGCGATGCTCTCCGAGGCCCACCGGCGCATAGAGCGGGGCACCGACTGCGTGGTGGCCTTCGTGGAGCACCACGGCCGCCCACGCACCGAGGTGATGCTGCACGGGCTGGAGGAGACCCCGCGCAAGGAGCTGGAGTACCGCGGGGCGGTCTTCACCGAGATGGACGTCGACGCCGTCCTGGCGCGCAGGCCGCAGGTGGCCCTGGTCGACGAGCTGCCCCACACGAACATTCCCGGCTCGCGCAACACCAAGCGCTGGCAGGACGTCGAGGAGCTGCTGGCGGCTGGCATCGACGTCATCTCCACCGTCAACATCCAGCACCTGGAGTCGCTGGGGGACGTCGTCGAGTCGATCACCGGGATACGGCAACAGGAGACAGTTCCCGACGAGGTGGTACGGCGCGCGGACCAGATCGAGCTGGTCGACATGTCACCAGAGGCGCTGCGCCGCCGGATGGCGCACGGCAACATCTACAAACCGGACAAGGTCGACGCCGCACTCTCCAACTACTTCCGGCCGGGCAATCTCACGGCGCTGCGGGAGTTGGCGCTGCTGTGGGTGGCCGACCGGGTCGACGAGTACCTGAACGCCTACCGCAGCGAGCACCGGGTGTCGAAGATCTGGGGCTCGCGGGAGCGGATCGTCGTCGGCCTGACCGGCGGCCCGGAAGGGCGCACCCTGATCCGGCGCGCCGCCCGGCTCGCGGAGAAGGGCGCCGGCGGCGAGGTGCTGGCGGTCTACATCTCCCGCAGCGACGGGCTGACATCCGCGTCCCCGAAGGAACTCGCCCTACAGCGCACCCTCGTCGAGGACCTCGGCGGAACCTTTCACCAGGTAGTCGGCGACGACGTGCCCGCCGCACTGCTGGACTTCTCCCGCGGGGTCAACGCCACCCAGATCGTGCTGGGCGTCTCACGGCGCAGAAGCTGGCAGTACGCCTTCGGGCCCGGCGTCGGCGCCACGGTCGCCCGGGACTCGGGACCCGACCTCGACGTTCACCTGATCACCCATGACGAGGCGGGCAAGGGCCGTGGCCTGCCCATCGCGCGCGGAACACGGCTCGGTCGCTCACGGATCATCTGGGGCTGGCTCGCGGGCGTCGGCGGGCCGGTGGTGCTGACGCTGCTGTTGACGCATGTCGACGCGGACCTCGGCCTCACGAACGACATGCTGCTGTTCCTGGCGCTGACGGTGGCGGCCGCCCTGCTCGGCGGACTGCTGCCGGCGCTGGCTTCGGCGGCGTTCGGCTCGATGCTGCTCAACTGGTATTTCACCCCGCCGGTGCACCGCATCACGATCGCCGACCCGAAGAACATGCTCGCGCTGGTGATCTTCGTGGCGGTGGCCGTGTCGGTGGCCTCCGTCGTCGACTTCGCGGCCCGGCGCACCCACCAGGCGGCCCGGCTGCGCGCCGAGTCGGAGATCCTCTCCTACCTCGCCGGCAGCGTGCTGCGCGGCGAGACCAGCCTGGAAGCCCTGCTGGAACGGGTCCGTGAGACGTTCGCCATGGAGTCCGCGGCCCTGCTGGAGCGCGCGTCCGACGCCGAGCCGTGGACCTGCGCGGGCCGCGCGGGGCCGGGTGCGCGAATCGAACGCCCCGAGGACGCCGACGTCGACGTGCCGGTCGGCGACCACATGGCGCTGGCGCTCTCCGGCCGAGTCCTGCCGGCCGAGGACCGGCGGGTGCTCGCGGCGTTCGCGGCCCAGGCGGCCGTGGTCCTCGACCGTCAACGCCTCCAGGAGGAGGCAGACCGGGCCAAGGTGCTGGCCGAGGGCAACCGGATGCGCACCGCGCTGCTCGCCGCGGTCAGCCACGACCTGCGCACCCCGCTCGCCGGCATCAAAGCGTCGGTGACCTCGCTGCGCTCGGACGACGTTGACTGGTCGAAGGAGGACCAGGCCGAACTCCTCGCCGGCATCGAGGACGGCTGCGACCGCCTCGACCACCTCGTCGGCAACCTCCTGGACATGTCCCGGCTCCAGACCGGAACCGTCGCACCGCTGATCCGCGAGATCGACCTGGACGAGGTCGTCCCCATGGCCCTGGCCGGTGTGCCGGAGGACAGCGTGGAGCTGGACATCCCCGAGACGCTGCCCATGGTCTCGGTGGACAAGGGCCTGCTGGAGCGTGCCGTCGCCAACGTCGTGGAGAACGGCGTGAAGTACGGCCCGGCCGGCGAGCCGGTTGTCGTCACGGCCAGCGCCCTGGGCGACCGGGTCGAGGTCCGGGTCGTCGACCGCGGCCCCGGCGTCCCCGACGAGGCCAAGGACCGCATCTTCGAACCATTCCAGCGCTACGGAGACTCCCCGCGTGGCAACGGCGTCGGCCTCGGCCTGGCCGTCGCCCGCGGCTTCGCCGAGGCCATGGGCGGCACCCTGCACGCCGAGGACACTCCGGGCGGCGGACTCACGATGGTCCTCAGCCTGCCGGTCGCGGCGAGCCGCCCGCCGGTCTCATCCGGCCTGTCCACCAGCGCCGCGTCGTAAAGCGCCGCGGGAATGCCGGCGCGCTGGGCTGGGCGGCGTCCTGGACGGGTTGCTGTCGATGCCGGTCGTCGCCGGGTTCACGGAGATGACCGGCCTTCGCCGAGGCCAGTGGCGGCACGCTCGTGGCAGAGGACACCCCGGGCGGCGGGCTCACCATGATTCTCACCATCACGGTGGCCGCCGGTGCGGCCGCCGGACCGGTCGCCGACGGCCGCCGCGTAGCCCTGCATGACCCTCGTTGCCGGGTACCGGCAACCTGTCGTCCACGACGGTGCGCGTAAGCGTTCTGTCAAAGACGTATCAAGAACAGGTAGGGTTTCCACCGGTGTGCCGGGAAGCCTGGTCGGCGAACAGAGGTGTGATCTCTCTTCCGATCGGGGGCGTTTCCGGTGGTGCTCGTCGCTGTCTTCGGGGTGGCGCTGCTGATCGCGGTGCTGCTGTCCGGGCTGGCCGCTCGTACCGTGCTGTCCACCTCCCTCCTCTTCCTCGTCGGCGGGGCACTGGTCAGTGACGGCTTCCTGGGGCTGATCCACATCACGCCGGACAGCGAGATCGTGTCGGTCACCGCCGATCTGGCCCTGTTCGCGGTCCTGTTCACCGACGGCCAGCACGTGTCCTTCGCCAAGCTGCGGACCAACTGGCGCAATCCCGCCCGCGCACTGGGGCTCGGCATGCCTCTGGCGTTCGTGTTCATGGCGCTGGTGACCCATTGGCTGGTGGGCCTGGACTGGACGACCTCGTTCCTGGTGGGCGCGGTGCTGGCGCCGACCGACCCGGTGTTCGCCTCGGCGATTGTGGGCCGCAAGCAGGTCCCGGCCAGGCTGCGCGAGCTGCTCAACGTCGAGAGCGGCGTCAACGACGGCCTGGCCCTGCCCGTCGTGCTGCTCCTGATCGCCGCCGCTGGACCCACCGCCGCCGGTCACACCGACGAGGCGTCGATCGGCGGCATCGCGCTGGAACTCGGCCTCGGCCTGGCCTTCGGTGTGCTGCTCCCGCTGCTGGTGGGCGGGCTTGTACGGTTCCGGCTGCTGGGCGCCGAGCCGAAGCTGCAGCCGCTGCTGCCGCTGGCCACCGGCGTCATCCTGTACGGCCTGTGCCACCTCACCCATGCCAACCCCTACCTGGCCGCGTTCTCCGCGGGCGCCGTGCTCGCCGCCGTCTCCCCTGAGGCGAAGGACGCGTTCGAGCCGCTGGGTGAGGCGCTGGCGGAGCTGGCGAAGTTCGCCGCGCTGCTGGTGTTCGGGGCGTTGCTGACGCCGACGCTGTTCGCGGACCTGTCGTGGCGGGGATACGTGGCGGTGGTGCTGGCGATCGTGCTGATCCGCCCGGTGTCGCTGCTGATCTCGCTGACCGGCACCCGGTTCGCACGGCGGGAGAAGCTGACCGCCGCGTGGTTCGGGCCCAAGGGCTTCGCCTCGGTGGTGTACGGGCTGCTGGTGCTGCAGTCGGGCATTCCGCACGCCGAGGAGGCGTACACGCTGATCGCGGTGTGCATCGCCTTCTCGATCGTGGCGCACTCCAGCACCGACGTACCCATCGCCCGCATGTTCGACGTCGAGGACCTGGTCGGCATCCCCGACGACGAGCAGGACCCGGCGGACCCGCCGACCGAAGTGGAGAGAAAGGCCGCCGTATGAGCGATTGGCAGAGCTGGGCGGCCGTGGC
This sequence comes from Streptomyces sp. NPDC026538, assembly GCF_055567535.1. Lineage (NCBI taxonomy): Bacteria > Bacillati > Actinomycetota > Actinomycetes > Kitasatosporales > Streptomycetaceae > Streptomyces > Streptomyces sp. NPDC026538. Next base: position 1,182,267 of record NZ_JBVHQG010000002.1, on the reverse strand, counting down.
CGTGTTCGTGGGCGCGTACGTGCTGATCATCAGCGAGCGCGTCCACCGGACGGCTGCGGCCCTCGGCGGCGCCGGACTGATGCTCGTGATCAGCGCCACCGACGACAAGGCGGCGTTCTACTCCGAGCACACCGGCATCGACTGGAACGTGATCTTCCTGCTGCTCGGGATGATGGCGATCGTCGGTGTGCTGCGGCAGACCGGCCTGTTCGAGTACCTGGCGATCTGGTCGGTCAAGCGGGCCCGAGGCAGACCGTTCCGGGTGATGGCGATGCTGATACTCATCACCGCGGTGGCCTCGGCGCTCCTCGACAACGTCACCACCGTGCTGCTGGTCGCCCCGGTCACCCTGCTGGTTTGCGAGCGACTCGCCCTCCCCTCCGCGCCGTTCCTGATCGCCGAGGTGTTCGCCTCCAATATCGGCGGCACCGCGACCCTGGTCGGCGACCCGCCCAACATCATCATCGCCAGCCGGGCCGGACTGACCTTCAACGACTTCCTGGTCCACCTCGCCCCCATCGCTGCCGTTCTGACGGTGGTGCTGCTGGCGCTGTGCCGGGTGATGTTCCGCAAAGCGTTCGTGTACGACGAGGAGCGCGCCGCACAGGTCATGACACTGACGGAACGCGAGGCCATCCGCGACCCACGGCTGCTGTGGCAGGGGCTGGCAGTCCTGGCGCTCGTCGTCGCCGGCTTCGTCCTGCACCCCGTGCTGCACTACGAGCCGAGTGTGGTCGCCCTGCTCGGCGCCGGTCTGCTGGTCGCCGTGTCGAAGGTGGACACCCGGGATGTCCTGGGCGAGGTGGAATGGCCCACCCTCGCCTTCTTCGCCGGCCTGTTCGTGATGGTCGGCGCGCTGATCGAGACCGGGGTCATCGGCGACCTGTCCCGCGCTCTGGCGGACGCCACCGGCGGCCGTGAACTCGGCGCCACGCTCACCCTGCTGGGCGGTTCGGCGGTGCTGTCCGGCGTCGTCGACAACATCCCCTATGTGGCCACCATGGCGCCCATCACCGCCGACCTGGTCAAGGACATGGGCGGCGCGGCAGACGGCCATCACGTGCTGTGGTGGGCGCTGGCCCTGGGAGCCGACCTGGGCGGCAACGCCACCGCGATCGGCGCCAGCGCCAACGTCGTCGTCCTCGGCATCGCCGAACGCAACCGGCAGCCCATCTCCTTCTGGCAGTTCACCAAGTACGGCCTCGTCGTCACGACCGTGACCGTGCTGATCAGCGCCCTGTACCTGTGGCTGCGCTACTTCGCCCTGGCCTGAGCTCGTGCCATCGCACTCCGCGCGGGCGACTCAAGGACTCGGCGTGATCAATGTGCCTGCTTTGCCGAGAAGCTCGTGCAGCAGGTGCGAGGCGGTGACGACCCCGAGCAGATGGGTACCCGCCTTGTCCTTGGTGGCCACCGCGACCAAGGGGCTGCGCACCCGTGCCATCAGCGCGGCGACCTCCAGCGCGGTGTCGTCCGGGTCGGCGATCGGCGGCGCGGGAGCGGCACTCGACAGGCAGTCGCCGACCCGGCGTCCGGCCAGCGCCTGGCAGAGCCGGTCGGCGTGCTGCTCGTCGACGACCGCAGCGAGTGTGGGGTCCTCGACGACATACGCCGGCACCAGCACCTTGACCATCTGCGAGGCCGGCAGGATCGCCTTCGGCTCCCCGCGCTCGTCCAGTACGAGCAACGCCGGCAGCTTGTGCTCGGCCATCAGCCGCGCCGCGTCCAGAGCGTCGCTGTCGACGCTCACCGACTGGTACTCCACCGCCAGATCACGTGCCCGCACGGCCGGCTCCCGTCTTCCCGAAACGTCCCTGCGCCCAGCGTCGTACAGGTCCCGCTCCGCGCGCCAGGTCATCGCGGGGAAACATACGCGACCTGAGCGTCCTTGCGGGATGACCGGGTGAGGGGACGCCCCACCGGCGTGGCGGCCTTGGCGCGCATGCGTGCGGCGCAGGCCCTCGTGAGTCCACTGTGGGCGGCTACATTCGCTGCGGCAGCGTGTTCGCCGGCCCGGCAGGAGGTGTAGGCGCGTGGTGGTGGGGGCGGAGCGGCCCACGAGTGTCGTCCGACTGGACGGGGGCTTGGTCGAGTACCGGTTGGAGCGTCGGGGTCCGGCCGCCGTGGTCGTGTTGCACGGTGGGCACACCCGGGCCGGGCTGGCGGTGGGCGAGGAGGTGTTCGCCGAAGCAGGCTGCACGGTGCTGGCGCCGTCGCGGCCCGGCTACGGCCGGACCCCGCTGTCGACCGGTAAATCCGCGATGGGATTCGCGGATGTTGTCCGATCACTCTGCGCCCGCCTGGGGATCACTGAGGTAGCCGCAGTGGTGGGCACCTCGGGGGGTGGGCCGACGGCTGTGACGATGGCTGCCCGCCATCCGGATCTGGTGCGGCGACTGATTCTGCAGAGCGCGGTCGGGTGGCTGGCCTGGCCCGACCGCCACACCCGGCTCGGCGCGCATGTCGTGTTCGCCGCGCGGACCGAGCGAGTGACCTGGGGTGCGTTGCGGGTGCTCGTGCACCATGCGCCCGAGGCGGGGCTGCGACTGTTGCTGCACGGTCTCAGCACCCTGCCGGTCAGGGAGGTGATGGCCCGCCTCGGGCCCCAGGGGCGCGTGGCAATGATCGAGCTGCTCTGCCGGATGCGGTCGGGCCACGGGTTTCTCAACGATCTGCGGCCCACCCCGGATCTCACCGCCGAGGTCTGCCAGCCCACCCTGGTGATCGCCACCCGCTCGGACGGTGGCGTGCCGTTCGCCCATGCCCTGTCGCTCGCCGCGGCCATCCCCAACGCAGAGCTCCTTGAGAGCCGGGCCGACAGTCACCTCATATGGTTCGGGGCCGACTGGCCTTCGATCGCCACGAAGGTCCGCGCCTTCCTCGCGGACAACCCCGGCGGCGGGACGGGTTGACGGTCCCGGTGCCCGCGGCGACCGACCTCGGCGCATCGTCCTTTCGCCCCCTCCGTCCTTTCCGTTCTCCGCCAGTTCGGCGAGAGGAGCGTCAAGGAAGCATCAAGTGGCTGGTCGCAGGCCATACTTGACGAGCGGGGCCAGATCGGTCCCGCTGCGGTTCGACGCGGGGAGGCGGCGCCTGATGAGCAGCGTCGGCGAGGGACTCGGCAAGGTCGAGGTACGGCTGAAATGGGACCCGAGCCCTTTCGGGGAGCCGCCCCGGCATCTCGACATCGTCGCCGCGACCTACTCCGCGGACGACCCTCACGGCCGGCCGGAGTACATCGTCCACTACGGCAGCCGGTCACCCGACGGCACGATCAACATGACCCGGCACAGCCAGACCGGCCAGGGCTTCGGCTACGTCGAGGTGATGGTGCTGGAGTTCGACCGTCTCGCGGCCGTCTACGGGCGGGTCGTGGTGGGCGTGGTCATTCACCAGGACGGCGGACGCCGGACCTTCGGTGACATCTCCAACGCCGGGGTACTGGTTGTCCAGCGCTACAACGAACTGTTGGCGGACGACTTCACGCAGGTCGCCGACTCCACCGCCACCACCGTGGCCGAGTTCGTCAGAAACGGCTCGGGGGAGTGGGAGATGCGCGAGATGGTCCGGGGATCCGACAGCGACCCGGTACCCTTCACCCTGGAGATGGGCGGGGTGCCCCGGCCCTGCAGCGGCCACGCCCCGGAGGAGCGTCCGGCCGGGACGGCCTGAACGCACCGATCACGAGTCGCTGCCCGGCTGGGCGGCCAGCACACGGGCAAGACCGATCTGGTCCAGGATCGACCGGGCCCGCTCGTCGGCGTGCGTGACGACCACCCGGGTGTCGCGGGCGCGAGCGGCACGCAGCGCGACGAACAGTGCTCTGCAGCCGTCCGGGCTGAGATACGTCACCTTGCCGAGGTCGATCTCCAGGACCTGCGGTCCGGCGTCGATCAGCCGGACCAGGCGCAGGCCGGTCGCCCTGGCGCTGCGGGCGTCGAGCTCACCGCGGAGACGGATGACTTCGCGTGAGGACTGGCCGTGTGCGACGGGTCGTCGGGGGAAACGCGAGCGGAAGAGGCGCATCGGTGGCTCCGGGGCAGCGGACGACGTCCGCCGACCAGACTTCCCGGCACACCTGCTGCACACCGTATCGGGGGTGACGGCAGGGCGCCTGTTCTGAGCCGTGGGGCGACCGCGGGCGCCCCAATAGTACGGATCCGGGACGGTGGGTGCCTGCGGGAGCATGTGCCACCTCGATCCCGATCTCCCGCTGCCGGTACCGACAGGTCGGCGCCCGCGCGGTCGGGCCGGGGCATACGTGGCGCCTGACCGACTCCGAGGTCCCGTCACCCGGTCTTCCACCCCCTGGGGCTGTCGGCACGCGCCCACTCCTCGTCCCACCGCTCCAGCCGTCGTCGCTCCAGCCGGACACGGACGCCCTGGGCGCTGCCGAACACGGCACCGGCCGTGGCCACGGCGACCAGAATGCCGGTCCAGGCCACCTGGAACGCCGCATCACCAGGCGCGAGGGGCTCGGACGTCAGCTGGCCCTGGCGGTCGATCCACACCGTGACCTGCGTCCCGGCCTTCGCGCCGGGGTGCACCGTGGTACGGCCGATGCGGGCGGAGCCGTCCGGTGCCTTCCAGCGCACAGTGGCCCAGACGCGGCTGTCGTCCACTGCCGATGCCGATGTCCTGCCTGGCGCGTTCGCGGTGAGAACAGCCGGGATGGTACGGCGTTCCGCCCGCTGCCGGTCCAGCCGGTGGTCCACCGCGGATCCCGCCGCAAGGCCCGTGATCAGGCCCCCCGCGAGGGCGATCAGCCACGCCGCGAGCAGGATCCAGGCGTCGATCAAATCGCTGCGCCGCCTCAGCGGATTGCGGCGCAGGCGCCACATCCTCACCCTGCCGCGCCGGGACCACACCATGACCGACACCTCCTGGGCGAGTGATGACAGGACCGTCGTCACCTCAAGTGTCCTCCCGCCGTCCTTCTCAAGGACGCGGGGTACTCGACGTATGAGGCAACTGGTGCCCAAGTGGTGGCGTTATTGCACATGTTACGAGGGTTTGGGCCCTCCTTTGCATGGTGCAAAATACGATGGCGTCCTGTCGTACGGCCGCCCGGTCCTGCACGGGCGGCCGTGGAGTGCTGCTGCACACATTCCGGGGGGATGTGGGAATGAGTTCCGCACGTGATCTCGGCGCGCGCCGTCGCGCGCGCCGTCTCCTGGTGGGCACCGTGGTGGTGCTCGCGCTGGCCGGTATGAACGGGCCCTGGCTGTACCGCTTCGGGGCCGAGAGGTACCACGAGTACGCGATCAACAGACCGGAGTACAAGGCAGAGAACGGGCACTGGGACATCGTCGACGTCCCGGAGGAGTTCCGGCAGAACACCATTCACGGCGCCCTGCTGCAGACCGGCAAGGTGCTGCTGGTCGCGGGCTCCGGCAACAACCTCGACAACTTCGACGCGAAGAACTTCCGCTCCCTGGTGTGGGACCCGGTCAAGAACACGTACCACGAGGTCAAGACCCCCAGTGACCTGTTCTGCACCGGCCACATCCATCTGGCCGACGGCAACCTGCTGTTCGCGGGCGGCACCAAGCGCTACGAGAAGCTCAAGGGGGACGTTACCAAGGCCGGCGGGCTGATGGTCGTCCACAACGAGGACCCGGACAAGCCGATCACCCTGCCCGCCGGCACCCGCTTCACCGGCAAGGAGAACCACAAGACCTTCGTCTCCAAGGACCCGGTCACCGTCGCACCGGCGAAGAAGATCTTCGACAAGAAGACCGGCAAGTTCCTGCGCACCGAGGCGAGCCTGGGCCGGATCTACGTCGAGGCGCGCAAGAGCGGTACCAAGTACGAGACCGGAGCGCAGGAGAACTACCGGGTCGAGGGCCTGGCCGGCTCCGACACCCACAACGTGTACGGCATCGCCAACAAACTCGGCCTCGACAAGAAGGACTTCCAGGGCATCCGGCAGGCGTACGAGTTCAACCCGTACACAGAGAAGTTCACCAAGGTCGGTTCCATGAACGAGGCCCGCTGGTACCCGACCCTGACCAGGCTTGCCGACGGCCGAGTGCTGGCCCTGTCCGGCCTGGACGACATCGGACAGATCGTGCCCGGCAAGAGCGAGATCCACGACCCGAAGACCAGGACCTGGCACTACAGCGGGAAGATCCGTCAGTTCCCCACCTACCCGGCGGTCTTCCAGTTGCCCGACGGGACTTTCTTCTACTCCGGCTCCAACGCGGGCTATGGACCGGCCGACGTGGGCCGCACGCCCGGCATCTGGCAGTTCGACACCAACAAGTTCACCGACCTGCCCGGCCTGGACGACGCGAACCTGATGGAGACCTCCGGCACGGTCATGCTGCCGCCCGCCCAGGACGAGAAGTTCATGGTGGTCGGCGGCGGAGGCATCGGAGAGTCGCCCAGGTCTTCGAAGAAGACCCGCGTCATCGACCTCAAGGCGGCGGCCCCGCACTTCACGGACGGGCCCCAGCTGGCGGAAGGCACCCGCTATCCGGAGCTGTCCGTCCTCCCCGACGACACCGTGCTGGTCACCGGCGGCTCACAGGACTACCGCGGTCCGTCCTCCGAGAACATCCACCAGGCCCGCATCTACGACGCGAAGACCGGCACCATGCGCCGCGTCGCCGACCCCGAGGTCGGCCGCAACTACCACTCCGGGTCCATCCTGCTCCCCGACGGCCGGGTGATCACCTTCGGCGGCGACTCCCTCTTCGCCGACAAGGCCAAGACCAAGCCCGGCGTGTTCGAACAGCGCCTGGAGATCTACACCCCGCCGTACCTGTACCGCGGCTCGCGGCCGTCGCTCACCGGTGGCCCGAAAACCGTCGGGCTGGGCCAGACGGCGACCTTCACCACCAGGCACGCCTCGGTCATCAAGACGGCACGGCTGATCCACCCCAGCTCCACCACCCACGTCACCGACGTCGAACAGCGCTCCATCGCTCTCAGCTTCAAGAGGACGAAGGACGGCAAGGGCATCCAGGTCACCGTCCCGAAGAACCGCGACCTGGTCCCGGCCGGCTGGTACATGCTCTTCGTGACCGACGACCAGGGCACACCGTCCAAGGCGTTGTGGGTGCGAGTGCCCTAGCGGCCGGAAACGATCACCGGGACGGGAGGGTGTCGTGTCGCCTCGGCCAAGGGACGAGAATGAGGAGATGACTGCCGGTTCGCGCGCTCATTCCTTCAACTCGGCTGCTGCACAGTACGAGGCCAGCCGCCCGTCATATCCGCCGGCCGTCCTCGACCTCGTCGAGGAGTTCCTGGGCCGTCCGCTGAAAGACGCCCGCGTCGCCGATGTCGGCGCGGGCACGGGAATCGCGACCAGGCTCCTGAACGAGCGGGGCGCCGATGTGATCGCCGTCGAACCGGGTGAGGCGATGGCCGCCGAGTTCCACCGGGTGCTCCCGGACGTGCCGATCGTCCGGGGGGACGGCAACGCCCTGCCTCTCGCCGATTCCTCCCACGACCTCATCACGTACGCGCAGTCCTGGCAGTGGACCGACACCAGCCGTTCCGTCCCGGAGGCGCTGCGTGCCCTGCGTTCGAACGGCGCGCTCGCGATCTGGTGGAACACCACCGCCTTCGACGTCACGTGGATCCGCGCCCAGCACGAACGCATCGCGCGTCATTGCGGCATCCCCGCGCGTGCCGCGGTGCGTCCCGATGACGACGAGGCCATCCGGCTCGCGGGCCTGACGGGGTTGCGAGTCGTCCGCCGGCAAATCCGCTGGAACCGCGTGGTCGCCCTCGATACGCACCTCGCCAACATCGGCGGCCGTTCGGCGTTCCTTGTCCTCGACCAGGCTGAACGCAGTGCCATTCTCAAGGGGGAGCGCGGGAGACTGCGCGAGGCTTTTCCCGACGAGTTGCTGGAAGAGACCTACGTGGTCGATCTGCTGGTCGCCGCGGGTCCGTGATGCGCTAGCGAGTTCCGGCGAGGGTATCCAACGCAGCCAGAATGTCGGCGGGTTCGGCACGGGTGGTGTAGTCGGTGTCGACGAACGCCCAGCGGATGGTGCCGCCCTGGTCGATGACGTATGTGGCGGGCAGGGGAAGCGTGCGCGGGTGACCGTCGTTGACGCGCTGGAGGTCGAAGCCGAGCCTGTCGTAGACGGCGCCGAGGTCGTCGGGGAGGTCGAAGGCGATGCCGTACTCCTTGGCGGTGTCGGAGCCCAAGTCGCTGAGGACGTCGAACGTGAGGGAGTGCTTCTCGGCGAGGGAAAGGGATTCGTCGGGGATCTGCGGGGAGACGGCCACGAGGCGTGCGCCGCGTGCGGTGATGTCGGCGTGGTGTTGCTGGAGGGCGCGCAGGGCGATGTTGCAGTACGGGCACCAGGCGCCGCGGTAGAAGGTCAGCACGACCGGGCCGTGGGCGAGCAGGTCGTCCAACGACACGGACTCGCCGGTGGCGGAGGGCAGCCGGAAGCGCGGGGCGCGGGCGCCGGTGGTCAGGGCGCGGTCGGCCGCCCCGGAGGCGGCGAGTTCCTGGGCGGCCCGCTGCATGATCTCCCGCATCTCGGCGGGGATCTGCTGCTGGCGGGCGTCGTAGAAGGTGCGCAGTTCGGCGTTGAGGTCTGTCACGGCGTTTGGTCCTCCCGGTCGGCGTCCGACTAACTTGGAATGACTGTTTCAAGATAGGGGGTCCGCGCTCTCACGCCAAGGGGACGGGGGGATATCTTGAAATCATCGTTTCAGGAAGGCGGGTGGAGCATGCCGGACATCAAGCACTTCGACCCGGACGCGGCCCTGGAGGCCGTGGTAAGGCTGTTCTGGCGGCAGGGCGTGGCCACGACCGGGATCCAGGACGTCGTGACCGCGACCGGCCTCAACCGCTCCAGCCTGTACGCCACCTTCGGCGGCAAGCAGGAGCTCTACCTCGCCGCGCTGCGCCGCTACCAGGAGCAGTGGTCCCGGCCGGCGTTCCGTCGGCTCGCCGAGGACGGCCGCGGACTGCCCGCCGTCGCCGAGTTCTTCGACGCCCTGATCGAGGTCAGGTGCTCGGGCGAGTACGCCCGCTGGGGCTGCATGGTCTCGAACGCGCAGGCCGGCGCGGAGCACGGCGCCCCCGACGTGCGCGCCCTCCTCCACCGGCACCACGAGGAGCTGCGGGACGCGCTGCATGCGGCGCTCGTCAGGGCCGAGACGCAAGGGCAGTTGGCGGCCGGCACCGAGCCGGGCGCAACGGCAGAGCTGCTGGCGCTGCTCGCCTACGGTGTGAACCTGCGCTCCCGAACGGGCGCCGACGCCGGTTCGCTGCGTGCGACGGTGACTGTCGCACTGCGGTCGCTCGGCAGCCGGACGGCCGACTGACCCGGTGCGCGGATGGCCGGTCGCAAGCCCCTCGTGGTCGAGGTGGATCCCTACTTGGGCGGCAGGCCGGCCGCGAACGCGTATCCCTCGTCGATCCACCCGCCGAGCGCCTCGTCCTCCGCGACGGCGGAGCCCGCGACCACGACCCAGCCGCGCATCGATCGGCCCGTCATGTCGAAGATCCGCGTGCCCGGACGGGCCAGTGCGGCGTCCATGGCCTCCGGACCCACGCGGACCATGAGGTCGTCGCCGGTCGCCCCGACGGCCATGTTGCCGCTGTGCAGGAAGGCGATGCCGCCGAACATGCGTTTCTCGGTGATGTCCGGGTCGGAGCCCAGATGCTGCCGGATCCGCTCCGCCAGTCCTTCGTCGTACGCCATCACGTGCCGCCTTCGCGATCGGTGAGCCGTCGTTCGAGATCGCGCAGATCCTTGCCGAGAGAGGAGCGGACCTGGCGGGACGTCAGGGTTCGGCCAGCCGGAGCAGGCCGCCGGGGCCACCGCGAACCCGGATGCCGGCCAGGGTTCCCCGCGGATGGGACTCGAAGGAGTAGGTGACGTGCATGGGCATGGGGGCGGCCGAAGCGACCATGTCCAGCAGCCGCGGCGGGTCGTACCCGGCCACGCGCAGGACGTAGTCGATGCGCCGACCGAGGAACCGGGCCGTACGGGTGACCTCGGCACCCACGCCGAACCCACCGCCGTGCGCCTGCCTGGTCAGCTCCGCTCTGCGGATGCCCTGGGTCCACTCCGCGTCGTGACGCCAGTCCATGGCGTACGCGGCGACCAGGTCGGGCGGCAGCGGGATCACCCGGCGCACTGTCACATCGATGGCCACAGGACCAGGGTCCCAGCCGGTGCCGGACACCGCACCACACCGGACGGATGCGGTCGAGGCCATTCGGAGGCACCGCTGTGGCACCTGACGTGGGTGACTCGCACGCTGGACCTCAGACATGGACGACTCGCCACGCACCACGTGATGGCAGGGCTTTCAGGAGGACTGTGTGACCGCTTCGTCGCCCGCTACCGATGCTCCGCCGGCTCGGTACGACGACCTGCGCGCGCTGGTGATCAACTGCACCCTGAAGCGCTCGCCGGAGACGAGCAACACCCAGGGGCTGATCGACCGGTGCACCGCGATCCTGGATGCGCAGGGAGTGCATGTGGATGTCGTACGGGCGGTTGATCACGACATCGCCACCGGTGTGTGGCCCGACATGACGGAGCACGGCTGGGAGACGGACGCCTGGCCCGATCTGTACCGGCAGGTCATGGAGGCCGACATCCTCGTGCTGGCCGGCCCGATCTGGCTGGGCGACAACAGCTCGGTGATGAAGCAGGTGATCGAACGCCTCTACGCGTGCTCCAGCCTGCTCAACGAGGCGGGCCAGTACTCCTATTACGGCCGTGTCGGCGGGTGTCTGATCACCGGTAACGAGGACGGCGTCAAGCACTGCGCCATGAACGTCCTCTACAGCCTCCAGCATCTGGGGTACACGATCCCGCCCCAGGCGGACGCCGGCTGGATCGGCGAGGCGGGCCCCGGCCCCTCGTACCTCGACCCCGGCTCCGGCGGCCCGGAGAACGACTTCACCAACCGCAACACCACCTTCATGACCTGGAACCCGCTGCACCTGGCCCGGGCGCTCAAGGACCTCGGAGGCATCCCCGCCTACGGCAACCAGCGCACGGCCTGGGACGCCGGCTGCCGCCGCGACAACGAGAACCCCGAACACCGGTAGGCAGGGCTCTCACTGGCGGATCGTCACGGTCTTCTCCACGGTGACCTGGTCGATGTCGGACACACGGACGGTCGCTTTCATGGTCCAGGTCCCGGCGACCGGGAGGTTGAGGGTGTCGCTGCCCCAGTAGCCGTGTTCGTCGACGAGGCCCGCGTCCAGCGGGCCGATCGCGCGGTCGGTGTCCGTGAAGGTGAGGCGGAGTTCGGGGATGGTGACGGGGCTGTCGTCGGCGCCGTAGACCAGGGCCTCGACGACGTTCCGGCCGGTCCGGCCCGGCGAGAGGCTGACCTGGACCTTGCCGCGTCCGACGAGGGTGTCGGTACCCGTGTCGTATGGGATCAGGGTCAGGGAGATGTCGGGCTGACCCGGCACTCTGGTCGCGGTGGCGGCCGTCTCGGTGTCGGCCCGACCGGTCTGGGTGCCGGTCAGCAGGGTCGTGAGCACGAGGACCGTCAGGCCGATCGCCACTTCCGCCAGCACCGGCCGGCGCAACCCGCGTCGGGTTGCCTGGGAAGTGAGGCCCGCCGTGTCGCCTTCCTCGGCCCGGAGAGCGGGGCCGCCGTGGCCTGCCGGGATCAGGACCCGTTCCTCCTCCGGCGCGGGCAGCAGCCGGGCCGTCCAGCGCCGGGAGTGTGACGCCGCGAACAGCATCACCAGCACGGCCCAGATCTTGAACGCGAGGATCCTGCCGTAGGGGGTGGTGAACGCCTGCCAGGACCCGAGTCCGCGCCAGGACTGGTACACACCGGTGGCCGCCAGCACGGCCACCGCGGCGAGGGCGATGCGGGAGAAGCGGGCGACGGCGGCGGGCGGCAGCGGGTCCTCGGCGGGGGCGCGGTGGAGCGTGACCAGCAGTGCGGTCAGACCGCCCAGCCAGACCGCCATGGCCAGCAGGTGCAGCGCGGTGGAGGCCATGGCCACGGGCACCTGGACTCCGGCGGCGGCGTGCTCGGCCGTCACCCAGGTCGCGGCCAGGCCCAGCACGAGCACACCGCCCGCCGCGACGATCGGTCGCGTGGGCCGCGGCTCCGGCGGTCGGCGCCGTACGAGCACGGCCACGATCAGGAGCAGGACCAGCCGGGCCAGCAGGGCGATCGACGGTCGGGTGCCCACCGCTTGGCGCAGCGAGCCCAGGTCGAGCACCCCGGCCGGTCCGTCACCGCTGTCGTAGGGGCCGCGCAACAGCACCAGCGCGGCTGTGGACCCCAGCAGCGCCCACCAGCCGATCGTGAACGGGCGGCGCACCAGCCGTACCGCCGTGGCGGACCGCCAGCAGGCCAGGACGAACACGACGACGCCGATCAGCAGCGCCAGACCGCCGTAGGCGACATAGCGGCCGATGCCGTACAGCGCGTTGACCGTGGGGTCGACGGCCGGTGCGGCGGCGGTCGTGACGCGGGTCGTGGAGGGCTTTCCGACGGAGAACGTGAACGCGCCCGACACGGCGTGGCTGTCCGCCGACACCACCCGCCAGGAAACGGTGTAGGTGCCCTGCCCCAGACCGTCCGTCAGGTTCACCTGGTCGGTGTTGCCCTTGCCGCCCGCGTGGTGCGGACGCCCCGCCGTGACCGGACGGCCGTCCGGGTCGACCACCCGCAGTGAGTCCTCGACCAGAGCCACCGACTCGTCGAACGTTGCCGTGACCTGCTTCGGCGCGGTCTTCAGCACACCACCGTCGCTCGGGTCGCTGCTGGCCAGCGTCGCGTGCGCCGACGCGGGCGACGCTCCGCCGAGAAGGGCGCCGACGAGCAGGGCGACCACGGCGATCAGCGAACGGGCCTTGTACCTGATGTCGTTCACCTCTGGTCGCCCCACGTGGGTTCTCCGGTTTCCTGCTCTCGGTCCAGCAAGACGTACGGACGTGACCCGAGTCGTGCTCACCACCCGATGCGGGGCGTCGGGGAGGGTGTGCCGGCGTATGCGGAACCCGTCGGTGGGTGGGTGGCGGTCGGTATCCCGTCCGGCAGGACGTCCTCGGACTGCTGTGTGATGCCCTCGTCGGGTCCGCCGTCAGGGAAAGCTGATCGGGTGGGTACGTGGGCAAGGGCACCCACGGCCACGATGGCGGCGACGACGGCGAGGACACGGCCCCGGCCCGCCGTCGTCGCCAGACGGCATCCGGGACGGCCGGACCACTGTCCTCGCCGCCGAGTCCTCCGTTGCCCGCCGGGTGCTCAGCGACCACTGGCTCTCATCTCCATGCCCGTTGCCTTGACCGGGGGTACATCGTGCTGGAGTGGCGTACTGCTGGAGACCGGAGGGGTGGCGCGGCGTGCCCGTCGGGACAGGCCCGTGGGGCCCCGTCGGCGGCCGGCGCGCCACCCGAGCCCGTCATCCGTGCCGGTCACTCCTGCGCGGGCGCCGGGCGACCCGACCGCCGACTCGGCCCCCCGGGTGCAATATTTGCATGATGCAAAATTCAACGCCAGTACTTTCGAGAAGTTTCCTGTCTCGGGTCACGGTGGGCCTGCGGGTCATGTCGGGCGAAACCCTGGGGCGGCCTCCAGGAGGACGAAGAGGATGCCTCTTCCGGCCTCCCGGTACCCCGCATCGGTGCCGTCCGGTGTGAATCCCATGAAGGCGCAGAGCCGACGGGCGGTCCGGGGGTGGTGACGTGCGTAGCGGGCCATGATCTCGGCGCCTTCGTGCGGTGGGAGGAATCGGGCCGTGACGGCGTGCCGGCGGCTGCCCACCTCGATCAGCGTCTTCGGATCCGCACGCAGATTGCGGTACCAGGCCGCCCTCGGCCCGAAGCCCGACGCGACGGTCCAGCTGCCGCCGGCCCGATCGTGCTCCACCACTTCGAGTACGGCTCGGCGCTGGAGTCCGGTCACTCGGCCCGTGTGATGCAGCAGGAGCAGCCGTTTACCGAAGGCCCAGCCCAGCCCGCAACGGAAGAGCAGTATCGGCAGCCGTGCGGCCAGGCGCCGCCAGCCGACGGGAAGGGCGGGCCGGTCCGGTGGGGTCTGTCTGCCAGGCATGGTCGCCTTCCGGGATCGGGTACGTCGGCCACGGTGACTCTCGGCCTCTCCTGGGTAAAGGGCCGGGAATGGGGCCCGCTTCGATGTGCAAACTCTTGCATAGTCTAAAAACGGGGAGGGGTGCCTGTGCCGGAGATCCTGGAAAGGCGGCTCCTGAGACCGCGGTACCGCTGGAGGGCGTCATGACCGAACACAAGCCGACGTCCCGGTCCGCCGTGCTGTCCTGGATGCCGGTGGCGGTGATGGTTGTCGTGGCCGGGGCGGACCTGGTGTCCGGGCCTGGTGTGGGGTTCCTGCCGCTGGTGTCGCTGGGGCCGGCGTTCTCCGGGCTGGTGGGAGGGTGGCGGCGTACGGCGCTGATCGGGGCGGTGGCTCTGCTGCTGTGTGTGGGTCTCGGGATGTACGACGGGCTGTTCGAGGAGCGCCGTGGGTTCACGGCGATGGCGTCGGTGGCGGGTGTCACCGGGGTGGGTGTCGCGGCCGCGGTGGCGCGTTCGCGCCGGGAGGCGGAGCTCGCGAGTGTGCGGTCGATCGCGGAGGTGGCGCAGCGGGTGCTGCTGCGGCCGGTGCCGCGGACCGCCGGCCCGTTGCAGGCGGCGGTGTCGTACACCTCGGCGGTCGCGGAGGCGCGGATCGGCGGGGATCTGTACGAGGTGGTCGCCTCGCCGCACGGGATCCGGGTGATCGTGGGGGACGTGCAGGGCAAGGGGCTGGCCGCGGTGGAGACGGCGGCCGTGGTGCTCGGCGCCTTTCGGGAGGCGGCCCACGACGAACCCGATCTGGTGGGGCTGGGGGAGCGGCTTGAGCGCAGCGTGGCCCGGGAGCTGGAGGGCGAGAAGTTCGTCACGGCGGTGCTCGCCGAGATCGGCTCCGGTCACGAGGTCGTCTTCCTCAACTTCGGCCACCCGGCGCCGATGGTCGTACGGCAGGACGGCAACGTCGACTTCCCGCAGCCGCCCGCGTACGCGCTTCCCCTCGGGCTGGGCGCCCACGGGGCCGAGGGACCGGAGCCCTATCGGGTGGCCTTCGCGCCCGGCGACCAACTCCTCCTGTACACCGACGGTGTCACCGAGACCCGGGACGCCCAGGGCTCCTTCTATCCCCTCGGTGAGCGGGCCGACCTGCTCAAGGAGCCCGAAGCGGACCAGGCCCTGGAGGTTCTGCGGGAAGACCTGGTCAGACATGCCGACGGGCCGCTCCACGACGACGCCGCGATGCTGCTCCTGCGCTACCACGGTCATGGGGAGGGAAAAACTATTCCCCTCGCGTGAGGGGGCGCCGACTTCGGCACGGTAAAAAGGACCTATGCCGGAGCACGAGACGACCCCAGCGGGGGCCATGGACGATGTCGACGCGGTCACCAGGGCGGTACTGACCGCCTCCCGGCTGCTGGTGGCGGTCTCGGCCCGTTCCCTCGCCGAGGTCGAGGAGCGGGTGACCCTGCCGCAATTCCGGATGCTGGTCGTGCTCGCCACCCGGGGGGCTACCAAGCTGGTGGTGCTCGCCGACCTCCTCCAGGTGGCGCCGTCCACCGCGATGCGCATGGTCGACCGGCTCATCGCGGCCGGGCTCGCCGACCGCCAGACCAACCCCGACAACCGCCGCGAGACCCTGCTGCAGCTCACCGACGAGGGTCGGCGCACCGTCGAGCACGTCACCGCCCGGCGCCGCTCCGAGATCGCGGGGATCGTCGCCCGGCTCGGTCCCACGCAGCGGCTCGCGCTGATCGAGGCTTTGGGCGCCTTCAACCGGGCGGGCGGCGAGCCGCCGGCGACCCCCGCCGCCGACCATCCGGATCCGCACCCGCTCGGCTGGGCTGTGGACGAGGCGATGATCCACGACATGTGACCCGCACGGGTAGGAACCGCAGTGCGCGGCCGACCAGGCCCCGTTTTCGGACACGTCTTTTCCGGATCCCGCTGGTCTTGCATAATGCAAGGGAATTGTGAACACCGGCCACGCGACCCGCTCCGGGGCACGTGCCGTGCGCGTATGTCCGGCCAAGACAGCGCGGCCGCACGGCACGGGCGCCGGAAGTGTGAGGGAGGACGCGGGGGATGGCACTCGTGCGCCGTACGCGTCGGGTTTCGCCGTCCGCCGACTCCCACCTTCTGACGCATCTGCGCGCCGCGGTCTGGGGCCCGGCCGAGTTCGTCGGACTTCCGCCGTGGTGGCTGGTCGGGGAGGGAGTCCTCGCGGGGCTCCTCACCGCCGGGGCCGTCCTCGGCACGACGCTCTACGGCGCCTGGACGGGCCGCCCCTCGCTTGCCGATGGCGAGGGGGGCCTGGCGTGCGCGGCGGCGCTCGCGCTGTATCTCGTATCCGTCGGCGCCGGGCGTGCTCTGGTCGGCATCGTCGCGCTGCTGGGTGTCTGTCTCGCGCTGCACGCTCCGCAGTCCGCGGCCGGCGTGGTGCTGGCGGAGCGCGGACGGGTGCAGTCCGTGACGGTGACCTCGGTCGAGGACGGCTGGGCCACGGACGGCGGGCGGGGCCGGTACCTGTGCTCGGTGCGGGACGCCGACGGTGTCCCGCTCAAGGTCCGGATCTGGCGCGGCTGCGGAGGGACGACCCGCCCCGGGGACGCGATCGCGCTCGTGTACGACCCTGAGGGGCGGGTGCCCCCGCGCGGAGTGGAGGCGGGATCGGGCGGACTGCAGCCGTTGCGTGGCGTGACACCGTGGGTATCCGCTCTCGTCGTCGCCAGCCTGGTCGCGGTCGTCCGCTCCTACCGGCTTTCCCGCCCTGCCGACGCGAAGCGCTGAGGGCCCCCGCGGCCTGCCCTTGATCACCCAGCCGACGGGGTGGGTGTCGGCGAGGCGGTGTTGATACCCAGGTCGGGGCGTGGGGTGAGGATGACGATGGGGGCGCCGGGCTGCGCGGCGGGTGGGGTGAGCTGGTCCTTGGGGACCTTGGGCGGGGTGGTCTGCTGGAAGTTGACCTGGTCGAAGTTGACCACGCCGGTGTTCTCCAGGACGGTGATGTGGTCCAGGACGGTGTCGTTGGCCAGGTCGGCGAGCTGACGCACCAGGGTGTTGGTGGTGCTGGCGCGGATCTTGGCGATGGTCGGGAAGATCTGGCCGTGGGTGACACGCATGATGTTCGCCGCGGTGGAGTCGAACTGTCGGCCGGACTGCGCCGCCGAGGTCGCGACGAACTGTTGCTGTTGCGGGGTCGCCTGGTTGGGCAGCGTGATGTTCAGCATGGGTGCGATCTTGCGGCACAGCTCGTCCAGCCCGGCGTGCCCCACGATCAGGTGCTTGCCCGCCTCCTTCATCTCCGCCGTCGAGCCCTTCTCCAGCGCGAGTTCTCCCAGGGGGTACTCCCACAGCCCTGCCGACCGGACCTTGACGACGAAGTCGCGGTCCCCTTCGGTCAGCGGTCCCCACTGGGTGTTGGCGATGATCCGGGACGGATCGGAGGACGTGGTCTGCACGCCGAGCATGCTCGGGTAGACGAGGGCGGCCAATGTGGCGGTGAGCGCCCCGCCGACGACGAGGGCTCCGATCGTGTTGCGGGCAATGGGCATGATTCCTCCTGGCGCGAGCAAAGCGTTCGTCAAGAGGTACGCGGGAGTCACGCCGACCGATCATTGCGCAAGGTAAAACTTGCACGCTGCCATATAGTGGCCGGTCGGGCCGTGTCATCCCGCGGTCGGCGTCGGGGTGGGGGTCGGGGACGTCGCGGAGGAGCCCTCCGAGGTGACGGCCGGACCCGTCGGCACTCCCTCGGTCGACAGGCCGGGGGGTACCGTGAGGACGACCTGGGGTGCCCCCGCCTGTGGCACCGGCGGCGTCACCTGTGCGGACGGAAGCTTCGGCGGGGTCGTTATCTGGAAGTTGACCTGGTCGAAGTTGACCAGACCGGTCTTCTCCATCTGTGTGATGTGGTCCAGGACCACGTCGTTGGCCTGGTCGGCCAACGCGCGCACGAGGGTGTTCTCGGTCGTGGAGCGGACCTTGGCGATGGTGTTGAAGATCGACCCGTGCGTGACGCGCAGGATGTTGGCGAAGTCGGTGTCGAACTGCTTGCCCGTGTCCGACTGGAACGTCGCGAGAAAGCCCGCCTGCTGTGGTGTCGGCTGGTTGGGGATGGTGATGTTCAGCATGGGGGCGATCTTCCGGCAGCTGGCGTCGAGCGCCGCGTGCCCGATGACCAGGTGCCTTCCGGCTTCCCGTACCGCCGCGGTCGTCCCCTTCTTCATGGCCAGGTCCCCCGAGGGCCCCTCCCAGAGCCCGGCGGAGCGCACGAAGACGACGAAGTTGCGGTCGGACTCGGTGAGTGGCCCCCACTGGGTGTTCGCGAGGATCCGGGACGCGTTCGAGGAGGTGGTCTGGATGCCCAGCATGCTCGGATAGACGAGGGCGGCGAGGGTGGCGGCGAGTGCCCCGCCGACGGTGAGGGATCCGATCGTGTTGCGCGAGATGGGCATGGTGCCTCCTGGTGCGGACCGTCTGGCTGTCCGGATGTACGGAGGCGACAGGGAAAGAAGACCTTTGCGCTAGGTAAAGATTGCATGATGCCATCTAGGTCGAGTGCCGGATCGGGTCCAGTTCGGGCAGGCGCGGTCACATCCGCTCTTTCCGTCCGGCGCGTATGAGCCGGCCGTTGGCGGGCCGGGCCGTGAAGAAGCCCACGATCGTGGCGAGTCGCATCAGTGGCCGGTATGCGGCCGTGGTCTTCGCCAACTCCGGCGCGAAAAGCGCCTCCTGGTAGACGCGCCTGCCCGCCAACAGGTCGATCCGGAACGACGCGATGGAGAACTTGTCGGCCTTCACGGCTTCCCGCAGTCCCTGGGTGACGCCGATGTCGCGCGTGGGGCGATGGTGAAGCACCGGAAACCGATGCCGAGCAGCCAGGCGCGGGCGAAGCCGGTCAGGCACCCCGGCCCGGTGCTTCCAGCCAGTCGGGCGATTGATGATGTGGCCGCATCCTGGTCACGTCTCGTACAGGTGTGCCGTCGCCACCCGTCCCGGCCGCATGATGCGTATCTTGCGGCGCTCGCAGGCAGGGCAGCGGGGTGACTGCAGCGGTGACGGGACGGCCTTGTCGTCGAGGTGGTACGTGGCGATGATCCGCCCCTGGTCGTCCACGGTCACGTCGATGTCGTACGTGGCCTCCCAGCCGTGTCCGCAGTCGAGGCAGGCGAACGAGTAGGAGCGCCGGGTGTGCTCGCTGTGCATGGCACCTCCCTGGAGTGCTGTCACCCTTCGAGGCCCCCGTACCCATTCTTGCACACTGCAAAATAAGGGGTGGCGGGCGCCGGAACCGGGCGGACCGCGTCCGGTCGTCCCCTCAGGCCGTCGTGTGCACAGCGCGCAGCGCGCTCTGGTGGCTGAGCCAGCCCACCGGTTTTCCCTGCTCGGAGTCGAGGACCGGTACGCCGGTCCCAGCGGCCGACAGCAGGGTGTGCAGGGCCTGGGCGAGCGGCTGGTCGGCCACCACGGGCAGGGGTGCCTCGGCGAGCTGTCCGACGCGGGTCGGTGCGTTGTCCGGCTGTTCGGCGAGCGCTTCGGCCACCGCCTGGGCGGTGACGACGCCGACATAGGCCCCTCCGTCGTCGACGACCGGGAGCGCGCCGTGGCCCGAGAGGCTGAGCAGATCGGCGGAGTCCGCGAGCGTCGTCGATGCGGACAGCGGGGACGGCAGGGGTTCCATCACGGCATCCACCCGCTGGGTGCCGATCCGCGCACCGGGGGCGGGTCCCTCCAGGTCGATGCCTCGCCGTCGCAGCTTGAGGGTGTAGATGGTGTCCCGAGTCAGCAGGCGGCTTGCGGCGGTGGCCAGGACGATCGCCAGCATCAGCGGCAGGATGATCGAGTATTCGCCGGTGAGCTCGAAGAGGATCACCACGGCGGTGATCGGTGCCCGTGCGGCGCCGGCGAACACCGCGCCCATGCCGACCAGCGCGTAGGCGCCGACCGCACCGGCCGATCCGGGCAGCAGGTGGTGGACGACTGTGCCGTAGGCGGAGCCGAGCATCGCCCCGATGAACAGGCTGGGTGCGAAGACGCCGCCGGAGCCGCCGATGCCGATCGTCAGGCTGGTCGCCAGCATCTTGCCCACCAGCAACAGCAGCAGGAAGCCGATCGCGTAACCGCCCTCGGTCGCCGTCTGCAGGACCGGGTAGCCGACGCCGTACATCTGCGGCAGGAGCAGGAGTACCAGTCCGAGTGCCAGTCCGCCGACCGCCGGCCGCAGCCACTCGGGGCCGCGCCACAGCCAGTCGCAGGCGTCCTCGACCAGGTACAGGAACCGGGAGAACCCCACCCCGACCACCGCGGCCCCTACCCCGAGCGCCGCGAACAGCCCGTACTGGGCCAGGTGATCCACCCGGAAGCCGGGAAGCCGCAGGAAGGCGGTGTTTCCGAAAGCGGCGCGTCCGATGACGCTCGCGGTGACGCTGGCCAGCACGGTGGCGCCGAAGGCTTCCGCGCTGAAGGTGCCCAGGATCAGCTCCATGGCGAAGAACACCCCGGCCAGCGGTGCGTTGAAGGTGGCCGCGATGCCGCCCGCGGCGCCGCACGCGACCAGCAGTTTCATCCGGCCCTCGGTCACCTTCGCCATACGGCCGAGGGTGGAGCCCAGCGCTGAGCCGATCTGCACGATGGGGCCCTCGCGGCCGACCGAACCGCCCGAGCCGATACACAGGGCGGAGGCGAGCGTCTTGACCACTGCGACCTTGGGGCTGATCCGCCCGCCGCGCTGGGCGACGGCCAGCATCACCTCCGGCACCCCGTGTCCGCGCGCCTCCTTGGCGAACCGGTTCACCAGGGGACCGTAGAACAGGCCGCCCGCTACGGGCGCGAGAAGAACGAAGTACGGGCCGAGCCAGGGCACGTGCGGATTGACCGCGCCGGGGGAGGCCGCGTAGTCCGCATGGCCGGAGAAGAGACGGGTGAACGTTTTGAGGCACCAGCGGAAGACGATCGATCCCGCACCGGCCCCGGCGCCGACCACGACAGCCAGCGCCATCATCACCCAGGGCGCGGTGCGCACCGCAGGAAATCCCAAGGCCGGTCTGGCACCGCTCGTCGTACTGCTGGGCACGTGCTTTCCGCCTGTCGCCGCTCGTATGGCACTCATCGCATCCCCTTCATACCTTTGCATTATGCAAAACGAGTCAAGGGGGTGGTGTCGCGGGTGGTGCCCGAGGCGGCGTATTGCGCCCTGTGAGAGTCAGTCCGCTTCGGCACGGGCCTCGACGTCCTCGATGTCCGTGGGCCGTCCGGCCCGTGTCCACCGGGCGTACAGGGCGCCAGCGACGAGCAGGGTCGCGGCCAGGGAGAGGATGGGCCAGCCGCGCAGCAGGTTCACCGCGAGTGTGAAGGCGACGGCCACGGCGGCGAGGCCGTTCATCCAGGCCAGGGGTGTCTTCCGCTCCCGGTGGGCGAAGCGCACCATGGCGAGCAGGCCGACCAGGAAGCTGACGAAGACGGCGACCGCGTAGAACAGGACGAGTTCCTGTTCCTGGCCTGCCGCCGCGACGATGATCAGTGCTGCGGCGGCCAGGTAGGCCACGACCGACCAGTACGGGGTGTGGTGGCGGTTGGTGCGGCCCAGTACCGGCGGCAGGACACCGGGCCGTTCGGCGGTACCGGACAGGGCCTTCAGCAGTCCGGGTCCGGCCTGGAAGGAGGAGCTGGCCGCTGCGAGCAGCAGCAGCGAGCTGGTCAGCTGGAAGGCGCCGTACAGCCAGCCCGGTCCGGCGGCGGCGTGCGCGATGTCGGCGATCTGGGTGGAGTCGGAGCCGGGGATGCCGATGTGCAGGCGCACGGCGAGGGCGGTCAGGGCCAGGGTGAGACCGCCGACGATGACCAGCAACAGGGCGAGGGTGCCCCGGCCGAAGCGACGGCGGTGGGTGTCGTCGAGCTGGTCGAGCTGGGCGATCGCGGTGGACGGTGCCTCGATGCCGGTGGCCAGCGCCATGGCGACCGGGAAGGCCAGGACCACCGCCAGCGCGGCGGAGCGGCCCGGGTCGGCCGAGGCGGCCGCATGGCCGGCGCCGTGCGGGGACGTGAAGCCCAGGGCGAGAACGGCCACCGAGATCACGACGAAGGCCACGGTCATGACGGCGAACAGCAGCCGCCCGCCGTGCCCGAACCAGGTCAGCCCGGCCACCACCACGAGCAGCAGCAGCGCGAGCGGGATCCGGTACGGGGCCAGGCCGGGGAAGAGGGCGATCACCGCGCTCGCCGCGGCCGCGATCGAGATACCGATGGTCAGCACGAAGTCGACGACCAGGGCACCGATGGGCAGGAACGTCCAGCGGGGGCCGAACGCCCGCCCGGCAGCCGCTGCGGCACCGCCGCCCTTGGGGAAGCGCCGTACCAGCTGCCAGTAGTTGGCGGTGACCAGTACGACGAGCCCGATGACCAGGCTCATCGTCGGAAACAGCAGCGCGAGGTCACCGTGCAGGGCGCGCAGCGCCGCCTCGATCGCGTACGCCACCGACGAGACCGGGTCCGCGATCACCGCGAAGGCGAACGCGAAGAACAGGACGGAACGGCGTGGGCCGCGCCGGCCCGGGGCGAGGGACGGGGCATTCGCGGCGACGGCAGCCGACTTCGAGGGGGTCACGGGAAGACCTTCCTTGACGTCCGTAGTACGCACGACGGACGAGTCACCAGGGACACTTCGCCGACCCGTCTTCCCGGCACACCGCCGTCGACGATACGTCAAAGGGCCATCAGCGTGGCGTCAGGGAATCGTCAAGATCGTGGATCGCCCCGTGAAGCCGGTTGAGGCTGCCCTCCTGGTCGCCGGGTGTCGCGTCGGCGGGTGTGAACCGCCTCGACGCCTTCCGTCGCCCCGCCGGCCGGGCCGTGCCTTCTTGACACCCGAGCTTTGCATAGTGCAAAAGTAGTGGTGGGGTGGGTACACCCCGGTCCTCCCGAAGTGGAAGAGGCGACGCACACCGATGAGAGCAGTGATCTGCGGAGCCGGTATCGCCGGGCTCGCGCTCGCCGGCCGTCTGCACAATGCGCTCGGCTGGGAGGTCGTGGTCCTGGAGAAGGCGCCGGGGCCCCGCACCGAGGGATACATGATCGACTTCTTCGGCTCTGGCTACGACGCCGCAGAGGCCATGGGAGTCCTGCCCTGGCTGGAGGAACTCAGCTATCCGGTCTCCGGGGCCGCCTTCGTCGACGACCAGGGCCGGTGCCGTGCCCACCTCGGCTACGACCGGTTCGCCCGGTCGCTGGACGGGCGTCTGCTGAGCATCATGCGGCCCGACCTCGAACTCGCCCTGCGAGAACGGCTGTCCTTCGCCGTCGGCCTGCGCTTCGGCGTCGGCCCGGCACACATCGACGCCACCGCCTACGGTGTCCGCGTCACCCTCACCGACGGCAGCAGCCTCGACGCGGACCTCCTCGTCGGGGCCGACGGCATCCACTCCACGGTGCGGGCGCTGGCCTTCGGCGACGAACGACGTTACGTACGGCACCTGGGCTACCACACAGCCGCGTTCACCTTCGCCGACCCCGAGGCGCATGCGGAACTCGGTGACCGGTTCTGCCTCACCGACACCGTCGGCAGGCAGATGGGCCTGTACGCACTGCGGGACGGCAAGGTCGCCGCGTTCGCCGTGCACCGAGCCTCCGATCCCCGCAGGCCCGAGGACACCCGGGCCGCTCTGCGCCACGAGTACGGCTCGCTGGGCTGGCTCGTGCCCCGCGCTCTGGCAGGCTGCCCGCCGTCCCCCGAGCTCTACTACGACCAGGTCGCCCAGACCGACCTTCCCTCCTGGAGCCGCGGCCGGATCGTCCTGGTCGGCGACGCCTGCCACGCCGTGTCCCTGCTCGCCGCGCAGGGTGCCTCGCTGGCGATCGCCGGCGCCTACGTCCTCGCCGACCAACTCGCCGGATCCCGCAGTATCGAGGAGGCACTCGCCGGATACGAACGCCTGTGGCGCCCGGCCGTCAACCGCAGGCAACGCTCCGCCCGCAGGACCGCCCGCTGGTTCGTCCCCGCCACCCCCCGGCAACTGCGGCTGCGCCGACTCGCCCTGCGGCTCGCCGACCTCCCAGTGACGGGCAACGTCGCCGGCACGGCACTCGCCGGCAGGCAACGGCCGTATCTGCGTCAACTCGCCGCGGTGCCGGCCTGGTCGAGAACGGCGAAGTCGACAGGATCACGCTCACGTCCGGCCAAGTCGACGCGGATGGCTCGGAGTTCCGGGGAGCAGACCCAGCGGCCGGAGAGTTAGATGCCGTCAAGCACCGGGCCCGGCCCGAGCCTCGTCACCGCCCGCCTGCGCCAAGCCCTGGAAACCGCTGACTGTCCGCTGCTGGCCGATCTCCTGCACCCGAACGTGCACTGGAGTCCTCCCGATGGAGGCGAGACCGGCTGCCACACCCGCTCCCACGTGCTGAGCCGATTTTCCCGCTTGCACGCGCTCGGACTGCGGGCGAGCGCCGAGGAGACCTTCACCTATCCGATGGCCGCCGTCCTCGGGCTGCGGATTCTCGGCACGGTGCCGCCGGCCGACCCACAGAGCGTGGGCTACCACGTCTTCGGCGTCACCGGCGGCCTGATCACACGGATCACCGGCTACACGGACCGCGCCCAGGCGCTGGAGGCGGCCTTCGCCGGGACCGCCGGCAGGTCAGGCTGAGGAGACCCGGGCCTGGAACCGGATCAGTCCGGCCACGCCGAACTGAAGGACCACCGGCAGTGTGTGTCGCGCGCTGATGCCGCGCACGTGATGCAGCAGGACGCGCGGTCCGTCCGTGGCGCCGAACGTGACGCTGGTCCCGCTCGTCACCAGGATTCCGGCGGTGGAGAGTGATCCGTCGCCCTCGGCGGACTTCCCTCCGACGAGCTCCCCGCGTCTGCCGTCGGGGGCGGCGACCATGCCGAGGTGTTCGGGGACGCCGTCGTCGTTCCGGACGGTCATGGCGAGCGAGCCGTCACCGAAGCGGTCGAGACGCGCGACGGCGCCCGTGACCGTCAGGTCGACCTCGCCGGCAACGACCACATGAACGCTGCCGGGAGCGGCCGTACCGCCGGTGCTCGGGGAAGCGGTGTCGGCAGTGTGGGCGGAGGAGTTGCCCGCGCAGCCCGTGGTCGCAATGGCGAGCGCCACGTACAGGGATGCGACGAGAAGGGTGCGGCTAGGCGATGATGGGCCTGTCATCTTTGCAGTATGCCAATATTGGCTCGGGAGGCGGCCGCTGCCTCGGCTGTCCGAGCGGGATACCGGAATGCGGCCCTCGGGGCAGAAGGCGCACAGGCCGCCGGCGGCGCGGACACCGACGGAGTGGGGGATGCCATGGGACTGGCCATGTGCCCGTTGTGCAGTGACGACGAGGATGTCGAACTGGTCCGCACCCTGGACGACGGACGCCGGCTCGTGAAACACCGGTGCGGCTACGAATGGGAACACGGCGAGCCCGTCCACCCGAAGAAGGAGCAGGTCCGCTCCTTCGGCGACCTCAAGGCCCGCTTCCCGAAACCCGAGGACGCCGAGCCCCGGTGGCTGGAACGGGCGGACCGGCTCAAGGCCGAGTACCTGGCCACCAGGCCCGACTTCGACCCGCAGGTCGCCGCCTACTGGGCGAAGTACCAGCAGGTCTTCTCTCCGGACGGGTTGAGCACCTGCGACCCCAGGGTCCTCAAGGATTTCGCCAACTCCGATGTCGGAGCCCACCCCGGCAACCAGGCCACCTTCAACTCCGCCTGGAACCTCATGGGCGACGCCGCGGCGGGAGAGTCGACCCGCAGCACGATCGAGTACCTCCTGTACGGGCCCGACGAGGTACCTCTGGAAGACCGGCTCCAGCACCTGCTGTCCGGTGTGAAGCCGTTCGCGATGACCGGTTTCAAGGAGGCGCTTCTCACCAGAGTTCTGTGCGTGGTGCAGCCCGAGCGGTTCCTGTCGATCCTCAAGTACACGACGCTGGCGGGCGGCAAGCGCGAGATAGCCCGGGCCGTGTACGGACTCGAACTGCCGGCACCCGAGTCGGTGAACTGGACCCTCGGCCGGCTCATCCTCTGGAGCAACGACCTCCTGCACACCCTCGTCGGCGAGGGCTTCGCCAACCAGCAGCACTCCGCCGCGTTCCTGTGGTGGGCCAAGGACCAGCCAGGAGGATCCGGATAGACCGGCCGGGCCGTCGCGTGGACGCCTATGCGGCCCTCCTTGCCATGGGCAGTCGCAGTCGTCGCCGACTGATGACCGAACCTGTCGTGGTCAGTGCGGCTGGGAAGCGCTGACGCCTCGGCCGGTGAGTGGCAGACCTCTGCAGGGGTGTACAAGGCGGACCCAAATCGCCCCTCAGAAGGATGAAGACCGCAAGATCCGGGTTCTGGATCCATCAGTTCAGAACGGGCCGTGGAGACTGCCCAGTCTGTCGGTCAGGCGAAGGTTCTCGGAGTAGTCCACGGGGCAGGCGATCACGGAGACCCCCTCGTCGTCGAGGGCCCTGCTCAGCACAGGCAAGAGCTGGTCGGCGGCCTCGATCCGGTAGCCGCGTGCGCCGAAGCTCTCGGCGTATGCGACCAGGTCCGGGTTGGTGAACCGGGTGTGGCTGTGGCGGCCGAGTTCGAGTTCCATCTTCCAGGTGATCAGGCCGTATTCCTCGTCCACGAGGACGAGGACGACCAGGGGGACGCGTTCGCGGACGGCGGTCTCCAGTTCCTGGGAGTTCATCAGGAACGAGCCGTCGCCCATCATCGCCAGGACGCGCCGGTCCGGACGGGCGAGCTTGGCGGCGATGGCGCCCGGCAGTGCGAACCCCATCGTGGACAAGCCGTTGGAGACCAGGCAGGTGTCCGGTTCGTAGGTGGGGTAGAGGCGGGACATCCACATCTTCCCGGCGCCGGTGTCGGCGAGCACGATGTCGTGGCGGTCCAGCGCGGTGCGCACATCGCTCACGACACGTTGCGGCACCAGGGGGAACGCGTCGTTGTCGCGTCCGTACTGCAGTTCTTCGTCGAGCAGCGTACGGATCTTCTCGCTGCCTCCGGCGTCGTAGGTGAGTCCCTCGGGGAGCGCTGCTGCGAGTGCGTCCAGCGCCTGCGAAGGATCACCCTTGACGCCCACCGCCACCGGGTAGTGGGCGTCCACCTCGGCAGGGAAGCGGTGCAGGTGCAGGATCCGCTTGTCGCCGTTCGGGTTGATCTTGACCGGCTCGAACTCCTGGATCTCGTAGCCCACGCAGATCAGCACATCAGCCGCGTCGAAGCCGAAGTTGCCGTAGTCGTGGCGCATGAAGCCGACCGCGCCGAGAGCGTTGGGGTGGTCGTCGGGGAAGACGCCCTTGCCGTGGAAGGTGGTCGCGACCGGGATGTCCAGCCGTTCGGCGAACCGCACCAGGGCGGCCGAGGCCCCGGCTCTGGCGGCGCCGTGGCCCGCCAGCACGACGGGGTGCCGTGCAGCGGTGAGCACCTCGACCGCCCGCCCGATCTGGGAGGCAGACGGAGCATCGGCACGCACCGTGTCGACCTGCAGGGGGGGCCAGCGGCTCAGAGGGACGCCCCGCTTCGATGTCCTCCGGCACGGCCAGGAACACGGCACCGGGGCGCTCGCTCTGCGCGGTCTTGAACGCCTTGCGGGTCATCTCCGGCACCGCGTCCGGACACGCGACCTGGGCCGCCCACTGGGTGACGGGAGCGAACATCGACACCAGGTCGATGACCTGGTGCGACTCCTTGTGGGTACGGCGCAGGGAGCCTTGTGCGGCCAGGGCCACCATCGGGGCGCTGTTGGTCATGGCATCTGCGGTGCCGAGCAGCAGGTTGATCGCGCCGGGCCCCAGCGTCGCCGAGCACACGCCGGCCCGGCCGGTCAGCCGTCCGTAGATCTCCGCCATGAACGAGGCGGCCTGTTCGTGGCGCACCAGGACGTACCGGATACCGGAGTCGTTCAACGCGTCGACGAAACGGATGTTCTCCTCGCCGGGGATCCCGAAGACGTACTCCACGCCCTCGGCCCGCAGGCAACGCACCAACAGGTGCGCGACGTCCTCGACTGCTGCCGTGTTCTGCGACTCGCTCGCGCCTTCGGTACCCATGAGACGAACGTAGGCACGGCCACCGGACCCAGCCACTCGTCGGCAGCCGACCGAGGGGCGCGGAACGCCGGAACCGTTCGGAGGTGTTGCAGTGGCGGCTGCCGCGGTCGACACCCAGGCTGGACACAGTGGACGAGTCGCCGCGCACCGGGCGGCGGCAGGGCTCCAGGAGGACTGTGTGACTACTTCGTCGCCCGCTACCGATGCTCCGCCGGCTCGGTACGACGACCTGCGCGCGCTGGTGATCAACTGCACCCTGAAGCGCTCGCCGGAGACGAGCAACACCCAGGGGCTGATCGACCGGTGCACCGCGATCCTGGATGCGCAGGGAGTGCATGTGGATGTCGTACGGGCGGTTGATCACGACATCGCCACCGGTGTGTGGCCCGACATGACGGAGCACGGCTGGGAGACGGACGCCTGGCCCGATCTGTACCGGCAGGTCATGGAGGCCGACATCCTCGTGCTGGCCGGCCCGATCTGGCTGGGCGACAACAGCTCGGTGATGAAGCAGGTGATCGAACGCCTCTACGCGTGCTCCAGCCTGCTCAACGAGGCGGGCCAGTACTCCTATTACGGCCGTGTCGGCGGGTGTCTGATCACCGGTAACGAGGACGGCGTCAAGCACTGCGCCATGAACGTCCTCTACAGCCTCCAGCATCTGGGGTACACGATCCCGCCCCAGGCGGACGCCGGCTGGATCGGCGAGGCGGGCCCCGGCCCCTCGTACCTCGACCCCGGCTCCGGCGGCCCGGAGAACGACTTCACCAACCGCAACACCACCTTCATGACCTGGAACCCGCTGCACCTGGCCCGGGCGCTCAAGGACCTCGGGGGCATCCCCGCCTACGGCAACCAGCGCACGGCCTGGGACGCCGGCTGCCGCCGCGACAACGAGAACCCCGAACACCGGTAGTGGGATGCCGATGGCACGTGGCGGACGACCGTCGGGTTCGGCCCCGCGCAGTGGGCCGGGACGCCGGGGACCGGACGAGAGGCGGGTACGGGAGCGGCTGAGGCGTGTGCGGGCCGATGGGGCCGCTGCGGTGGCGTCGGCGGCCGCCCGTACCCGTACGGCGGCGCGGCGCGTCAGCCAGATGCCCCCGCCCCCAGGGCCGTTCCGGCCGGGATTCTGGCGCAGTCCGATCCGTGGCCCCTGGCTGACCTCGGCGTTCGGCCTGGTCCTCCTGGTCGGCATTCCGCTGCTGTTCATCACCGGACTGCTCTCCTACGCCGCCTACAACCCCGGGCTGAGCCCCCTCAACGACGAGACCCCCGACAAGGGCATCCTGGGCTTCTACCTCTTCAGCTGGCCCACGCATCCCTACTGGCTCTACCGGCTGCTCCAGGGCGTGCACGTGACACTGGGCGTGGTCCTTGTACCGGTGCTGCTGGCCAAGTTGTGGTCGGTGATCCCGAAGCTCTTCGAATGGCTGCCGGTACGCTCCGTCGCCCACGGCCTGGAGCGCTTGTCCCTGCTGATGCTGGTCGGCGGCGTCATCTTCGAATTCGTCACCGGAATCCTGAACATCCAGCTCTACTACGTCTTCCCGGGCTCGTTCTACCGCCTCCATTTCTACGGCGCATGGGTGTTCATCGCCGCCTTCGTCGTCCACGTGTGGCTCAGACTCGGCCGGATGACCCGGGCCCTGCGCTCGCGCAGCCTGAGCGCCGAACTGCGCACCGACCTCGCCCACACCGTGCCCGAACCACCCGATCCCGACGGCCTGGTGGCGGCCGCCCCCGCCGCACCGACGATGACCCGCCGCGGCGCGCTCGGCATGGTGGGCGCGGGATCGCTGCTCCTCCTCGTCGTGACCGCCGGACAGAGCATCGGCGGGTGGCTGCGCGGCACAGCACTGCTCGCTCCGCACAACCGTGATCCGGGCAGCGGTCCGAACAGCTTCCAGATCAACAAGACGGCGGCGAAGGTCGGCGTCACCCCCGCGCTCGTAGGCCCGACCTGGCGGCTGGAGGTGCACGGAAGCGGAGCGCCGCGGATCTTCACCCGCGAGCAGCTCCTGGCGATGCCCCAGCACGCCGCCGCGCTGCCGATCGCCTGCGTGGAGGGATGGTCCACCGAGGACCAGCACTGGAGCGGCCTTCGGCTGGCCGACCTCGCCGCTCTGGCCGGCCTGCCCGGCGCGGGAAGCGTCCTGGTCCAGTCGATCCAACCGCCAGGCCCCTTCACCAGGGTGGTGCTGCGCGGGAACCAGATCCACGACCCCCGAGCGCTGCTCGCCCTCCGCGTCAACGGCGCGGCCCTCTCACTCGACCACGGCTACCCGGCCCGCATCATCGTCCCGGCCAACCCCGGCGTGAACAACACCAAGTGGGTCCACCGGCTCACCTTCAGGGCGTGACCATGGCACGATTCGGCCGCTGGTACGGCTCCGGACCCCTGCACCTGCTCGTCCTGATCGCCTCGTTCGCCCTCACCGGCTACGCCATGGTGCGCCTGTTCGCCGTCCAGCCCTGGGAGGTGGCGATCTGGTTCGTCGGGGCGGCGATCCTCCACGACCTCATCCTGCTGCCCCTGTACTCGCTGTCCGACCTGTCGGCCCTCTCCGTACTACGACACCGCGCCGATGCCTCCCCCAGACCGACGGTGCCATGGATCAACCACCTGCGCGTCCCCGCCTTCCTGTCCGGTCTGCTCCTGCTGGTCTGGTTTCCCCTCATCCTCCGTCTGGCAGTCCCCTACCCCGGTGACACGGGCCTGTCCTACAGCGTCTACCTCGGCCGATGGCTGGCGATCACCGGCGTGCTCTTCGCCGCCTCCGCAGTGGCCTTCGCGATCAGACTTCGCCGCGCCCGGCGAGCCGACCGCGGCGACGAGGGCCCGCCCGCCACGGGTCATGGCGCCACACCGTGACCACCGACGGGGACAAGTCGTACGGCACCGGACAGGGCCCCTACGCGCTGGCCCTGCGACCCGGCCGTGGACCGGTGTATCTGCGGCTGGTCGACGGGCGCCGGATCCGGATGCCCGTGCACCGCTGGCACGAACAGCCCACAGCAGCCGACACGACCGTGCTGGAACGCTGCGTCGGTCCAGTCCTGGATGTCGGCTGCGGTCCGGGCCGGATGTGCAGGGAGCTGCTGAGCCGGGGAGTCTTCGCTCTCGGGGTCGACATTGCACCTCACGCGGTCGCACTCACCACCGTCCAGGGCGGGCTCGCACTGTGCCGGTCGGTCTTCGACCGTCTGCCGGCCGAGCGCGGCTGGCAGACGGTTCTGCTGATCGACGGCAACATCGGCATCGGAGGCGACCCGCACAGCCTGCTGCGTCGCTGTGGTGGACTCATGGCCCCGGCGGGACGCCTCGTCATCGAGGTCGACCCAGATGACATCGAGGAGCTGTGCACGGCGCGGTTCGAGGACCTCCAGGGCCACAGCGGTCCGCCTTTCCCCTGGGCGCGGCTGGGACGACGCGCGCTACGCAGGGTCGCCGAGGACCTCGCCCTCAGCATCACCGACCAGTGGACGAGCGGACACCGCAGTTTCCTCACCCTGGCTCATCGAAGATCTGAACCCACAACGACACACGAGGAAGGGGATCTCAATGAAGGCCATTGTGGTAACCGACCAGGACGCGGGAACAGCTGGGATGACCCTGACGGAGCGGCCTGAGCCGTCCGCAGCGATCAACGACGTCATCGTCCAGATTCATGCATCGGGCTTCGTCCCGACTGAGATGGAGTGGCCATCGACCTGGACCGATCGCGCCGGCCGTGACAAGACACCGTCGATCCCCGGCCACGAGCTGGCCGGAGTGGTCACCGCCCTCGGCTACGGCACAACGGGACTGTCGGTCGGGCAGCGGGTGTTCGGCCTCGCCGACTGGCACCGCGACGGCACCCTGGCGGAGTACGTGGCGATCGAAGCACGCAACCTCGCACCGCTGCCCGGCGACGTCGACTTCACGGTAGCCGCGTCCCTGCCCATCTCAGGTCTGACCGCGTGGCAGGGGCTGTTCCAGCACGGCCGCCTGCAGACCGGCCAGACCGTCCTCGCCCATGGCGCTGCCGGGGCAGTCGGGACGATGGTGACCCAGCTCGCACGTGAGGCCGGCGCTTACGTCATCGGCACCGGACGCGCCGCCGACCGTGAGAAGGCACTCGACTTCGGCGCGCATGAGTTCGTCGACCTGGAGAACGACGCGCTGAAAGACGTCGGCGGCGTCGATCTGGTCTTCGACGTCATCGGTGGCGACGTTCAGAAGCGGTCCGCTGCCCTGATCAGGGCCGGAGGCATGCTGGTGTCCGTCGTCGGCCCGGTCGAGGCGCGGCCCACCGACGGTCTGGCGGTGGACTTCGTTGTCGAGGCCGATCCTGCCGGACTGCGTGAGATCGTGCAGCGGGTGCGGGACGGACGGCTGCGGACGAATATCGGTGACGTCGCGAGCTTGGATGATGCCGTTGGTGCCCTTAACCCGACCACGCGACGCAGCGGGAAGACAGTCATCCGCGTACGCCCGTAGGGAGTGATGGCCACAGTCCGACTGGCGGGTGGCGGGATATCCGCACGGTGTACGAGATGAAGCGGCTCGGCCGCGACGTGCTCGTGCTGGAGATGCGCGCCGGACTCCTCGCGGGAATGTACGACCCTCAGCGGGCACGGCAAGTTGCTGTTTCTTCGCGGTCGTGGTGGAGACCGGGCGGGAGAACATCCCCAAGTCGACCCTGGAAGGACTCGACGCCGCCGCCCGCAAGGGCGAGCGCGGTGGCCGGCCGTCATCACCGCGATGAGGCGTACGTCGTGGAGCTGTGCAACCACGTGGTGGGTGAGACAGCCCTGACCCAGCACCGGTTCGACTCGCTCCCGGGAGACCCCAGTACGAACGGGCGGTGGGCGAGGCTGCCTGTCGACGCCTGCTGGGAGAGCCGCGTGCATCGTGCGGAGGGCCGCGCCGAACTGCCCGACGGCCGGCCGGCTCCGCTCACCATCACCCAGCTGGACGATCTGCTCGGGGAGCGGTCCAATCAGACGAGGATCGTCCTCGGCACGTCCGCCACTGGCGTCACGGACGTCGGCGACACCCTGCGGACGATCGCCGGACGCATCGCCGACTGGGTGCTGCCGCCCGTCGGCAGGCCCAGCGTCTACAAACAGGAACTCACGGGCGGACTCCCGTGTGAACGGCGCGTCGTCATCAGCGACTTCGCCTGCTACCCGACGCGGCCCGAGACCTGCCGGGAGGCCGTCGATCTGGCTGAGACGCTACTGCCCGACACCCCGGGGGTGACTCGCGCGGTCGTCCTGGTCACGGACCCCGCCCAGCTGGCCCTGTGGCGCACCCTGCTGACGGGCGAGGAACTCACCTCGGCTGCCCCCGTGGTGCTGCGCTGCCACGACCGCCGCAGCCTGCGCGGCTGGGCCCAGCTCGTCGAGATGTTCCACACGGAGGACCGCTTGGACCGCCTCCACGACCTGACTGGCGGCTGGCCCCTCCTGGTCGGCGTCGATCAGGTCGCGGGGCGCTCCGCGGTCGGCGAGGGCGCGGACCTTGGTTCCGATCACGTCCTCCTCCACGAGGACGGGCCCGTACGGGCTCTGGGCGACCGGCCGCCAGAAGATCTCCTTGAGGATGTCGACTTCGCTTCCTGCCCGGTGGCTGGGTCGGACACGGTGAAGCGGGCGGACAGCGGGGCAGTCTCCAGCGCGTGCACGTTCCAGCCGCGGGCTTCCAGGCCGGCCCGGAGCGTGGCGGCGATGTCGGCCATGGGTGCCGGGTTCTCGGTGGCGACGTCGAGGTCCTGGCTGGGGCAGTTCACGAGGCGGTGTGCCCGCACGGCGTATCCGCCGGTGAGGACCAGCGGATACGGGGAACCGAGCGCGATCACATCCGCCAGGAGCCGCGTGTGCAGCTCCGGCATGTCCGTCACGCGGCTGCCCGGGTGTGGGAGGCGAGCTGGGGGAAGGCGTCCTCCCACACGGTGCGCACGGTGCGGCCGACGAGGGTGCGCAGCACCGGCCACAGCTGCAGGAGCAGGTTCTGGTTGAGGTAGCGGGGCAGGTCGTCGTGCAGGCCCTCGTGCAGGACGGTGCGGTACAGGCCCATGCGCTGGCGAGGTTTGCCCAGGTCGTATGAGGTCATCCCGGACCAGGCCATGTGCAGCGGCAGATCCACGACACCCTGGGTCGGCCCGTGCAGCTCGTCCAGCGACTCCGGCAGACGGCGGCGGAACTTCTCCCGGTACAGCGCGAGGTCCTCGGCGTCCGCGCCCGAGAAGTCGCTCGGTGTGGGTGCGGAATGCTGTGGGCTGGAGGACATGAGTCCATTATGGCGGCCGGAGAAGTGGCGCGGGTCTTGATGAGACGGCTGGTGTCTGGAATGAGCGTGCCGGAGCGTGCCGGGGGAGCTGGTCGCGGCAGCTGGGCCTGCTCCGAATAGGTGGGACGGACTGTCGGCCGTGACGCTCTGGGCGCCCGCACGCTGCCTGTCGAGCTGAGAAAGCGGCTCTGACCTGGCCTTTTCTGCGACTCGCTCAGGTCGACACCTTTCCGATGACGTCGCATGTGGAGTGCGTCGCCATCCTGGAACCCGCCGGGCAAGGCCGCTGACCTGCCGTTTTCTGACTTCTTCTGGCTGCTCGACCTGTTTCCCGGCGTGGGAACATGTGAAGCCGGACGACGCCGCGTGGCCTGCGCTTTCGCTTGAGGGGGCGGGTTGCGTGGCGGGAACTGGACGTGTTCGTCCTGCGCTATGACGCATGAATGACGCACGGACTGATGTTCCGTCAGGTGTTTATGATGTCTGGATCAGGTGTAAAGGCGAGGCGGTTGGGCTGCTCGCTGAAATCCCGTACTTCGACAAGCCGGACCGGCTCGCCGTCAGCGGAGTCCAGCGGGGTGAACGATTCAGGTTCGGTGCGATGACCGCGGTGTGGCGGCCTGCTGTACTGCTCGGATCACTGCCGCTCGGGCAGCCGGTGAAAAGTTCCGTACATTTGCCAGCTTGATGGGTGAGCCGACGATGATGAATCGCTGATGGGGGTTGTGCCGGGCGGCGGTGGTCACGGCATCGTGCAGATCGGGTCCCACGGAGATGATGAGTCCGCAGTGGCGCTGCACGAGGCTGTTGATATAGGGCAAGGACGCCGCTGTGCCGCTCGTGGGGATTTGGAGGTGCTGCGCGTTGACGGCAGCACCTGAAGTCGCATTCTGCAGTGACGACCAGACGGACTGGGCCATATCCGAGTCGTGCTGGTCATTGATCAGGCAGGCGCGGAAATTTCTTGAGATGTTGTTTGCGGCGACCTTCGGAGCCCGGGGCGCGGTCAGCGAAGCGATGGCAAGCCACGCCAGTAGGCCGCTGACGAGCAGTGTGCCTGCGGCAGCCATGAGCCGGGCCTTTGGGGGGCGGTTGTGAAGGCTGAAGGGAAGGTTCACGTGGTGCGCTCCGGAATGGGTTCTGGATGGTGGTCTGCTACCTGCCCGGCGGGGGCGTGGCGCACCTCAGGCTCGGTTTTTCTGCTTCTTCTTGCGTGACTTGGCGTCCGGATGCTGTGTGCGGCGTGGAGGAGTCGGGCTTGTCCGCTTGGGAGAACGGCTCTTGCGGTGCCGGATGACGACCCACACCGATGCTGCAGTCACAGCCACCGCCCCGGTCAGACCGATACCGGCGACCCATCCGATACCGGTGCCTTCGTGATTGCCGAGCGGACTGGCGGACAGAAGGGGGTTGGCCGCAGCGCCGTTGGCGGCGGCGGGTGCGTGCAGAGCTGCGAGTGGGTCGATCAGGCCGTAGCCGTACTGGTCGTCGTGGCCGCTGCCGCCGGGCCGTCGAGCGGTGCTGATCAGACGGCGGATGGTCTGCCCCGCGCTCAGGTGGGGGAAGGCGGAACGAACCAGCGCGGCTGCTGCGGAGACGTAGCCGGCTGCGTAACTGGTGCCGTCCGCTTTCACGTACTGGCCTCGGTCGTTGGCGGAGTAGATGTCGGTGGCCGGCGCGGCGAGCGTCGACCGGGGTCCGGATTCGCTCACCGGCCAGAAATGGCCGCTGGAGTCGGTCCCGGTGACATCGATGACGCCGGGGAATGCGGCCGGGTACATGGCCGGGTTGCCGTTCTGCCCTTCGTTTCCGGCGGACGCGACGACTACCGCGTCTTTCCCGAGCGCGTAGTTGACGGCTTCGCGCAGCAGCGGATCCGGTGTGGTCGTCCCGATGGATATGTTGATGACCTGGGCGTGATGATCCGCGGCGTATTTGATGCCTTCCGCGATAGCGGTGGGCTCTGCGGTTCCGTCGGTGGACACACGGACGGGAAGTACCTGGGATTTCGGGGCGAGTCCGGTCATTCCGTTGCCGTCGTTCGCCTTGCCTGTGCCGGCGATGATGCCGGCGATGGCCGTCCCGTGTGAGTCGCCGGAGATGTCCGTCTGACCGTTGTCCCGAGGGTCTCCGAGGAATCCTGTGCCTTGGAGGACCTGGCCTTTGAGGTCGGGATGGGCGGCGTCGACACCGCTGTCGATGAGGGCGACGGTGGTGCCTTGGCCTTGGGACATGTGCCAGATCTTCTGGGTCTGGAACTGCGTGAGCGGCCACTCGGATTGGCGAATGCCCACCGCGTCGGCGGGTGCGTCGGCTGTGAGGGCCCATAGTCCTGCAAGCGTGGCGCCGACGAGGAATCGGCAAAGGGTCGATATCGGGGTTGGCGCGCGGCGTCTGCCGGATCGTCTTCGCGGCAACAGCACGAACAGCTCCTATCGGTGCGGGGCGTCCCAGATGGCAAGCGCGGGGAGCGCACGGAGCCAGCCAGGTTCTACCACATCGCCTGTGGTGGCGGCCGGGGCGGCGGGCGGGCCAGTGTCCGGCTCTGCCGACCGCGGAGTGTTCCGGGGCGGGCCGAGGCCGGGGCGTGAGTCAAGGCCGAGCATCGAAGGGCCAAGGCTTGATCAAGACTGTGGGGGCAAATCGGGCTCAAGCGAGTTTGATCATGTCAATTTGCTGTGTGTATTTGTCGATGAATCGTTGATCAACTGGCGGGTCGACATTACAACTTGGGTGCCGCGCCTCCATCGGAGAGGTGTTGCTGTGTCGCGCTGTGGGGGTTCTGTCATGAGTCGCCGTCCGGACCGCGTGCCGTCTGGTGCGGGTATGAGGTTGGTGTTCGTCATCTCCTCCCTCGCCAGTGGCGTGCAACGGCGTTGGCTGCGGAGTATCGCGCTCACGATCAGTGGCGTGGTGTTCATTGCGCTGGCGACGCAGCCCGCCGAAGCGTTCATCAATGAGCAGACCCTGGCTTCGAGTTCGGCAGTGCTGCCCCATCAGCGGACGGGTTCCGCGGCTGGGCTGCCCCACCAGACCGGTTCCGCGCTGACGGCGAAGGGCCCCAGGCTCGCCACCGTAAAAGCTCACAAGCCGGTCGCGGTGAAGGGGGCACTGCCCGCCGACCGCGAGGCGAAGCGGCCGGTGAAGCCGCGGATGTCGTACACCGGCCCGAAGAGCAAGCTGGGCGCCAAGCGCATGGCACCGCCTGCCGCAGTGCGCGCCCGCATGCTCCAGGGACATCGCACCAGCTCCCGGTCCTCCTCCGCGCACGGCGACGCCCACCTGCCAGGCCCCGCGGCCGCCGGTACGGAGGTCACCAAGGACCGCACCGCCACCACATCGGTGTTCCAGAACCCGGACGGGACCCTCACCGCCCGGGTCTACAGCCGTCCCGTCCACTACCGCACGGCTGACGGCTCCTGGGCCGACATCGACACCACGCTGACCCAGGACTCCGACGGACGGTGGAAGGAGAAGGCGGACGCCCCCTCGGCCCGCTTCGCAGCCAGCGGTGACGATCCGGCGCTGGTGACGTACGGCCCAGGCTCCGGCGAGCAGGTCAGCTACGGCCTGCAGGGCGCGGCCGCTGTCCAGGGCCAGGCATCGGGAAGCTCGATCACCTATCCGGGCATCGCCCGGCAGTCGGACGTGACGTACAAGGCGACCGCGTCCGGGGTGAAGGAGACGCTGACGCTGCACTCCGCCGCGGCCCCCGCCACCTGGATCTTCCCGCTGCACCTGACCGGCCTGACCCCATCGCTGGCCTCGAACGGCAGCGTGGTGTTCAAGGACGCCTCCGGCACGGTGCGTGAAACGATTCCGCACGGCTTCATGGAGGACGCCCACACCGGCAAGGTCTCGGGTGAGGGCGCCATCTCCACCGGCGTCACCTACGCCCTGACCAACGCCCCCGACGGCAGCCCGGCGCTGAAGGTCTCGCTGGACGACTCCTGGCTGCGCTCCTCGGACCGGGCCTTCCCGGTGACCGTCGACCCGACGAACCTCAACGCCGCGTCCAGCACCTACGTGGAGACCCCGTACGACATTAACTTCTCCACCGACGACACCCTGAAGGTCGGCTCCTACGACGGCGGCACCCACAAGGCCAACAGCTACCTGCAGTTCTCGTCGTTCGGCTCCACCTTCCAGAACGACTACATCGAGAAGGCGTCGCTGTACCTGGACGACGTGTGGTCCGGCGGCTGCACCGCGGAACCCGTCTACGTCCACGGCATCAGCAGCGCCTGGACCGTGGGCACCATTGCCGACTACCCAGGTCTGTCCTACGGTTCGACGCTCGGCTCGTCCAGTTTCGAGGCCGGGTCCAGCTGCGGCGGGTCCGCCTGGCACGGGATCGACATCGGCGACGACCCGAGCGCG
The DNA here is from genome assembly GCF_055567535.1 of Streptomyces sp. NPDC026538. Classification (NCBI taxonomy): domain Bacteria; kingdom Bacillati; phylum Actinomycetota; class Actinomycetes; order Kitasatosporales; family Streptomycetaceae; genus Streptomyces; species Streptomyces sp. NPDC026538. The sequence continues at coordinate 1,143,573 of NZ_JBVHQG010000002.1, read as the reverse complement.
GCCGGCGTGAAGTTGCTGGAGGGCTGGGCGCACGGCGGCACCAACCGGGGCCTGGCACTGACCGCGAGCACCTCCGTGGTGGCGGCCTGGAAGCAGTTCGCCTCGGTCCACTCCTCCTACCCGCCGTACCTGTCGGTCACCTACAGCGCGTACGGCGCCGACTACTCGATCCCCAGCCAGACGTACACCGAGCCCACCGCGACCACCACCGGCTCCATGAAGGTCACGCTCACCAACCGCGGCACCACGTCGTGGTCGACCACCGGCACCCAGCTGGCCACCGACATCTACAGCACGTCCTGGACGAAGCTGACCACCAACGCCACCAAGACGTACGTGACGAGCTCGGTCAGCCCCAACTCCACGATCACCATGACCGGCACGCTGCCCGCCCTGGCACCCGGCCAGTACTACGTGTGCTGGGACATGCTGACCGGCGGCACCTCGTTCTACTCCACCTACAACGTGCCGCAGAAGTGCGCGGAGATCGCCTCCGCCGACACCCCGCCGCAGATCGACTCGACGCTGCCGCCCTCCAACTCCGTGGTCGGCTCCATCACGCCGCAGCTGTTCGCCCGCGGTCACGACCCGGACAGCTTTCCGGGCAGCGCGCTGACCTACGACTTCCAGCTGTACACCGACCCCGCATCCGGCTCGCCGTCCCTCATAGTGGACTCCGGCTGGCTGAGCACGTCCAAGTGGACCGTGCCCAGCGGCAAAGTGGCCTGGGACCAGTCCTACTACTGGATCGTGGCCGACAACGACAGCGACGCCCAGAGCGCCTGGTCGGATCCCTCGTACTTCTCCACGACCGTTCCCCAGCCGCTGATCACCTCACATCTCGGCGCCGCGGCGCAGGGCCCTGACGGCAGGAGCTTCGACCCGCAGGTGGGCAACTACACCGCCTCGGCGACGGACGCGAGCGTGTCCGTGGCGGGTCCGGCGCTGTCGGTGGTGCGCTTCTACAACTCCCTCGACCCGCGCACCGGCAGCCTGTTCGGCGCCGGATGGTCGACGCAGTACGACATGTCGGCCCTGCCAGACAGCGACGGCTCGGGCGCGGTCGTGGTCACGCTGGCAAGCGGCGAGGAGGCGCGGTTCGGCCTGAACGCGGACGGGACGACGTTCACGCCACCGCAGGGCACGTACGCCACGTTCCGGACGGTCAGCGGTGGCGGGTACACCCTCAACGACAAGTCGGGCACGACGTACACGTTCGGTGAGCAGGTCGGCCTGGCATGGAAGCTGACGACGATCAGCGACGCGTCCGGGCTGAGCCAGACACTCTCGTACAACCCCGACGGCACCCTGGCCACCGTGACCGACACGGCCAGCAGCCGTTCGCTGCACCTCACCTGGAGCGGCGGCCATGTCACCCAGGTGGCCACCGATCCGGCCACCGCCGGCGGTGCGGCCGAGACGTGGACGTACTCCTACAGCGGCAGCGACCTGACGGGGGTGTGTCCGCCCACCTCCGCCACCGCGTGCACCGTCTACTCCTACACCACGGGTTCGTCCTCCGGCTCGCACTACCGATCGGCCGTGCTGGACGCCAACCCGGCCTCGTACTGGCGCCTGGCCGAGTCCTCCGGCACCTCGGCGGCCAGCGAGGTCGCCGTCAACGAGGGCAACGACAACGGCACCTACTCCTCGGCCGGCGTGACACTGGGAGCCGCCGGCCCGCTGCCCGGCTCTCCGACCACCGCCGCCACGTTCAACGGCTCCAGCGGCTACGCGTCGGTTCCGGCCGACGTGCTGCACCAGGGCAGGAGCCGGGCGGTGAGCCTGTGGTTCAAGACCTCCTCACCCGGTGTGCTCATCGGCGACCAGTCGGTGGCCATCGCCGGCACCTCCACCGCGACCGGCACCTGGGACCCGGTCCTGTACGTGGGGTCGGACGACAAGCTGCATGGTCACTGGTGGAGCGTCAGCGGCTCCGGCAGCACCGCCTTCGGTTCGACCGGCACGGTGAACGACAACGCCTGGCACCACGCGGTGCTCAGCTCCGACGGCGTCACCCAGACCCTGTATCTCGACGGCAGCCAGCAGGCCACCTTCTCCGGCACCCCCAACGACCAGTCCAACACCATCACCTACATAGGCGCCGGATACGCGAAGTCCTGGATCGACTCGCCGGCGGACGTCAGCTACTTCCACGGCTCCATCGCCGAGGTGGCCTTCTACGCCCACGCACTCGGCGCCCCGGCGGTCCAGGAGCAGTACACGACCGGCACCCACGCCGCCGGGGAACTGACCGGCGTCACCCTGCCCTCGGGCAAGACGGACATGGCCGCCGCCTACGACGCGGTGCACGACAGGGCATCGCAGCTCACCGACACCAACGGCGGCACCTGGAGCCTCGCCAACCCCACGACGAAGGGTTCGGGCGCCTACTACCGCAACTCGGTGATGACGAACGATCCCGGTGACTACTGGCGCCTCGGTGACTCCTCCGGCAGCCAGGCCGTCAACGAGACCGCGGGCTGCACCACCAACGCCCTGCGGTACTGCTCCGACGGCCCCGCGACCTATCACAACGTCACGCTCGGTGCGTCGGGCCTGTATTCCGGTGGCACGGAGACAGCCGCGTCCCTCAACGGCACCAGTTCCTACGTCGAACTGCCCTCCGGGACCATCGGCGGCATCAGCGGACCGGTGAACCTGACGCTGGAGATGTGGTTCAAGACCACCACCGCCGGTGGAGTGCTCTTCAGCTACCAGAGCAACCCCATCGGCACCACACCCAGCGGCAACTACACCCCGGCCCTGTACGTCGGCGCCGACGGCCACCTGTACGGCGAGTTCTGGGACGGCTACCTCTCTCCGATGGAGTCCGACGGCACCGTCACCGACGGCGCCTGGCACCAGGTGGCCCTGAGCATGGGCTCCGACGACGTCCAGACCCTGTACCTCGACGGCAAGCAGGCCGACCAGCGCACCGGCAGGGACTTCAACAACATCGGCCAGAGCTACTACTCCCTGGGCGCCGGCTACCTGTCCGGCGGCTGGCCCGCCCAGCCGTCCAACAACCTCAACGGCTACTTCAAGGGCTCGCTGGCCGAGGCGTCCTTCTTCGTCAGCGAACTCAGCGGCGACGCCGTCGCCGCGGACTACGCCGCCCGCGGTGCCTCCAGCGGCGCCACCCCGGTCACCACCGCCACGGTCACCGACCCCGGCCACAAGGCCCTCACCTACCAGTACGACCCCGGCCACGGCGGACGCCCGCTCTCCACCACCGACGCCCTCGGCCACACCGTCTCGTACGCCTACGACACCAACGGCTTCGTCTCCACCGTCATCCGTCCCGACGGCGACAACACCGGCTACACCCACAACGCGCGCGGCGACGTGCTGTCCACCACGCTCGGCGACTTCTACCCGGGGGGCCTGACCAGCTACTACAGCTACCCGGCCGACGGCACCTACAGCGTCACCGACCCACGCGACGACGAACCCACCGCGTATGCCGACGCCCGCTCCTCCGGACCGTCCGACACCACCTACGCCACCAACTACACCTACGCCGCGAACGGCGACCTGCTCACGACCGAGGACGCCGACGGCAACACCGCCAGACGCACCTACACCACCGGCACCGAGGCGGCGGTCGGCGGCGGAACGGAACCCGTCGGCCTGCTCGCCACCAGCGAGGACGCCGACAACAAGACGACCAGCTACGCCTACGACAGCGCCGGCGATCTCGCCCAGGTGACCGCTCCGTCCGGACTGAGGACCAGCTACACCTACGACGCGCTCGGCCGTCGGCTGACCGCCACCGAGGTCTCCGACACCTACCCGAACGGCATCACCACCAACTACACCTACGACGCCGACGACCGCCTGCTCACCCGCACCGACCCGGCCATCACCGACGCCGTCCAAGGCACCACCACCCACACCGCCCGGACGACGTACGGGTACGACACCGACGGAAACACGACCTCGGTCGCGGTCGCCGACACCACGGGGGGCGACACCACTCGCACTACGTCGTGGACGTACAACAGCCACGACCAGGTCGACTCGGTGACGGATCCGCTGGGCCACGAGACCGGCTACGGCTACGACGCCTACGGCAACCGCGCCTCCGAGACCGACGCCGACGGCAACGCCTACGCCTACAGCTACTCACCCACCGGTGAGCTGCTGACCACCACCCTCACCAACTACACCGGCGATCCGGTCAACCCCTCCACGGCGACGTCGCTGGTGCTCGACTCGCGCACCTACGACCCGGACGGGCTGCTCGCCTCCGACACCGACGCGATGGGGCGCACCACCGGCTACCAGTACCACTTCACCCACTGGCTCTACACCAGCTCGCTCACCGACTTCCACAACGCGGACGGTTCCACCAGCAGCAAGTACCTGCACGTCTACGGCTACGACGCCGCCGGGCACGTGGTCACCGACCTGGAGACCAACGCGCTGGTGAAGACCCAGTACACGTACGACGCCGCAGGCCGCACCACCCAGCAGACCTTCGATCCCAGCGGCCTGAACACCGTCACCTCCTACGGCTACGACGGCGACGGCAACCTCACCTCCCAGTCCGTCACAGGCGGCGGAACCACCGAGCAGAGCGACTACACCTACGACACCCTCGGCGACGTCACCGCGGAGACCGTCCACGACGGCTCGGCCGACCTCGTCACCACCCACACCTACGACCAGCGCGGGGTGCTCACCTCCACCACCGACCCGCGCGGCAACGCCTCCGGCGCCGACGCCGCCGCCTACACCACCGCCTACACCTCCGACCAGGCCGGCCGCGTCACCCAGGTCACCGCGCCGACCGTGAACGCCGAAACCGACGGCGGCACCCCGCAGCAGATCCACCCAATCACCCTGTACGGCTACAACACCTTCGGCGACCAGACATCGGTCGACGACCCCGACGGCGACATCACCACCTACACCTACGACGTGGACGGCGAGCAGGTGGCGGTCTCCGACGCCGCCTACACCCCGCCGGGCTCCGCCACGTCCATCACCCCGACCACGACCGCCGCCTACGACACCGACGGCCGCCTCACCGCCGCCACCGACGCGGACAACAACACCACCAACTACACCTACGACCAGTTCGGCGACGTGGCGCAGATCCAGCAGCCCGCCGCCGGCGGCACCACCCCCACCAGCCACGTCACCTACGACGCCGACGGCGAGGCACTGTCCGCGACCGACCCCACCGGCGCGGTCACCCAGACCACCTACGACGACCTCGGCCGCCCGGTGACCGCCAGTTCGGTGGTCCGCCAGCCGTCCACCACCACGGACACCACGAAGCTGGGCTACGACGAGGCCGGAAACCAGACCTCCCTGACCCTGCCCGGCGGCGAGAACTCCACCGCCACCTACGACACCGCGGGCGACCTCCTCACCACCACCGACGCCCGCACCAACACCACCCACTACGCCTACGACCTCGACGGGCGGCTCACCAAGACCACCCTGCCCGACCAGACCGCCACCACCCAGACCTACGACGCCGCCGGCCGCCTGACCGCCACTGCGAACCTGGACGCCTCCGGCACCACCCTGACGGGGACGTCGTACGGCTACGACCTGGCCGGTAATCCCACCTCGGTCAAGAACGCCGACCAGAACACCACCACCTACGCCTACGACGCCAGTGACGCGCTGATCCAGCAGACCGAGCCGGTCAGCTCCACCTCGACGATCACCACCAGCTTCGGCTACGACGCGGCGGGCAACCCCACCCGCTACACGGACGGCGACAACAACGCCACCATCACCACCTACAACACGCTCGGGCTGCCGGAATCGAGCATCGAGCCCAGCACCACCGCGTTCCCGAACACCGCCGACCGCACCACGACCATCGCCTACGACGCAGGCGGCAACCCGACCACCGTCACCCGCCCCGGCGGCGTCACCCTCACCCATACCTACGACGCCGACAGCCGCCTGACCCGTACCTCTGCGACGGGCGCCGAGGCCACCACCCCGAGCCAGAACTTCGGCTACGACGCCGACGGCCGCCTCACCTCGGCGGGAGCACCCGGCGGCACCGACACCTACACCTACGACGACCGCGGCGAGGCACTCTCAGCCTCCGGCCCGTCTGGCAACGCCACCTACCACTACAACTCCGACGGTCTGCTCTCCTCCCGCACCGACAAGGCGGGCACGGCGACCTTCACCTACAACCCCGACGGCCAGGTCGACACGGCCACCGATGCGGCCACCAACACCTCAGTCGGCTATACGTACAACTCCAACGGCCAGGTCAGCGGCATCGCCTACGGCGGCAGCGGCAACGCGACCCGCAGCTTCGGCTACGACCCCCAGCACCGCCTCACCAGCGACACCCTCACCGCTCCCGGCGGCACCACCGAGGCATCCGCCTCCTACGGCTACGACAACGCCGGCAACCTCACCGCGCAGACCACCACCGGCACCGCCGGAGCCGCGTCCAGCACCTACGGCTACGACCAGGCGGGCCGCCTGACCTCGTGGAACAACGGCTCGACTACCAAGAGCTACGGCTACGACGGCGCCGGCAACCGCACCAGCGTCACCAGCGGATCCACCACGACCAACGCGAGCTACAACGCCCGCAACCAGCTCACCGGCACCAGTTCCGGCTCGGCCTCGACGACGTACGCCTACACGGCCCGCGGCACCCGGGCCTCGGTCACCGGCGCCCAGGGCACCGAGAACCTCAGCTACGACGCCTTCGACCAGCTCACCACGGACGGCAGCACCACCTACACCCACGACGACCTCGGCCGCCTGGCCACCGCGGGCAGCACCACCTTCGCCTACGACGGCACCGACGGCCAGACGGTCTCCGACGGAACCGAGAACTACGGCCGCGGACCGGACGGAGAACTCCTCGGCGTCAGCGGCCCCGGCGGCGCGGCCCTCGCCTACACCAACCAGCACGGCGACCTCACCGCCACCTTCACCGCGACCGGCACCGGCCTCGCCGGCTCCACCGCCTTCGACCCCTACGGCCAGACCACCGCCACCAGCGGCACCCAGCACGACCTCGGCTATCAGGGCGGCTGGACGGATCCCGGCTCCCACCGCGTGGCCACCGCCAGCCGCTGGTACGACCCGTCGACAGGAGGCTTCACCAGCCACGACGCCACGAGCCAGCCGCCTGTCCCGTCCGTCGACGCCAACGCCTACGCCTATGGCGACGACGACCCGCTGACCAACGCCGACACCTCCGGCAACAGTGCCTGCCACCCGGCCACCGGATACCAGTACCACCCGTCCGTCAGTTACTGGCATCCCTCCGGCGGCTACCGGAACTCCTACTCGCACACCCGGAGCCACCGCAGCTCAGGGCGGGACAACGGCAACCGGATCGCCGCACTGCAGCGGGAAAACAGCAGGTGGAACGAGGACTTCAACACGAGCCCGTCGGATTATCTGCCGGATATGTACCCGCGCTACAACTCCAACGGCAGTATCGACTACGGCCCGTACGGCTCCGGCAACTCCTACAGCTCCGGCAACGACTACAACAACGACTCCTACGGCGGGTACGGAGGCTTCCTGGGCGATCTGGGCTCTGTACTGGGTGAACTGTTCAGCTACGGGAGCTGCGACATCTCAGTCCAGGCACCTCCGCCTCCGCCTCCGCCGACCGCCAAGACGGGCCTGCGCGAGAACCCTGGCAAGCGTCCTGTGGGCCAGGCCACCGGCCGTGGCACCACGCCACAACCGGGGACCAAGACAGCGGCGACAGGCCCGTCCGACACCGCCCCCGTCCAACCTCACGGCAGCGGCAAGACCCCCGTGGCCTACGATCCGGACACGGGCCCCGCGAACATGGCGGCCAACGATCCGTCGGGTGGCCTGGGCACCACCTTCCCGGTCGACCCCGGCGCCGGCGACGGCAACACGCTCGTCAACCCGGTAGACCCTGGCGCCGGAGCAGGGCTCACATCCACCCTCCCGGTCGATCCGGAGGCCGGAGCCGGCAGCACACTGATCAATCCGATCGACCCCGGCGCGGCCGCAGGATGGAGTTCGCTCTTCCCGGTCGATCCGACCGCCGGACTTCCCAGTGTGGCACTGGCTGTGCCACCGGGAGCTGAGACGCGTTACATCTACGGCGGATCGGAGGACGGTGCCGCTCAGTTGTCACAGCGGGCGACAGACCTTCAGAACCAGGCCGGCTGGAGCGGAACGACCTCGGTGGTGAGGGTCAGGAGCAAAGCAGACCCCGGACGAGAGATGACTCTGGTCTCCAGTAACAAGCAATACATGCCGAGTGGCTGGAAGAAAAACAATTCACTTCTGCCGGGGGAGACGTTCGTGCAGCTCCCCGGGCACGCAGAACAATCTGTTCTGCAAGCTCTTTCGGCCGGGGCCGGCTGGGAAATAGTCGAAGGCGGAACATCGACAGGTGTATGCTGGGGTCGCTGTTTTCCCAGCCTCACCGGTATGGGTGTGACTGTGGACGGGTCGGTAAACAAGAGCCAGAAGCAGAACTCGCCATGGAGGACATTTTGGACCACGTACCCCTAGACGTGACACACGATTCTTTGGTCCAGGCTTTGCGTACAGCGCAAGAGGACGCCCTCGTCAGCTTCGCATCGATGTGTCTCTACAAGGTCGTGCCGCTCCTCGAGGTCCGTTCCGGTTGCCCGGTCGAGGAGCGGGTCGTCCAGCGGATGCGCTCTCTGGAAGTGGACCGAGAATTTTTGCCCGAGATTCTTGCGGCTCTGCGTGACGTCCTTGAACGCCCCCTGGACGACAGCGTTTCTGATGAATTGAGGGAACCCTGCTCGATGGCCGCGGAAATGGTCTTGAGGGCTTTTGAGGATGGCTTTCAAATCAAGGAGTGGGCGGACTGGTGTTCGACTATCGCTCTGGACATTCATCAGGAATTCGATGCTCTATTGTATCCCGGAGACGGCGGCGCGCCGATTTTCCATCCGGCGCCTGAGCAACCCGAACCGACACCCATGGAGGAATTGGAGTTGCGAGATCAAGTGACCGCACTGGACCTCCTTCGCCGCGGTGGCGGCGATGACCGACTTCGTTCCCTCAACGAATCGGGGAACTCGCGGGTTGCCGTCGCACTTTCACGCCTGTAGTGAACGATGCCCGGTACTCGCACTGGTAGGGTTTAACAAACGCGGAGTGGGTCGCGAAGACACAGGCCATCTGTTACACATCCACTCCCGTATACGCGAACGACACCAACCCGCGACCCGAGGAGATCGACATCACTGCCTTGGGAACGGGCGGCTTCAAGTCCGGCCGGGACAGAATAGTCGAGTAACGGAGCAGAGGTGCAGCGGTATAGGGTCTGTGGAGGACGTCGCCCGGATCGTCAAGTTGGGACGGTCACGAGGTTTCACGGTCGACTGGCAGGTGATCGAGTCGGACGTCGGCATCGTGCTGCCACTGGACTACAAGGAACTCGCCAGGTATTTCGGACCCGGTGGATTCGCCCCGTTCCTTACGCTCCTTGTGCCTGGTGTGGCCAACCCTGCCGGGGAACTGCGCAGAAACCTGGCACGGTGGCAGCAGGTCGATGCGGACTACCAGGGAAAGACCAGGAAAATCACGCCGATCCCTCATTTCCCTCAGCCTGGTGGGCTGATCCCCTGGGGTAACTCGGGACACGGAGAACGCTATTGCTGGCGGACTGTCGGCAAGCCCGATGACTGGCCGGTGCTCGTGGTTCCCACCATCGGGCAGGATTTCTACGAATACCAGGGCGGCATCGTAGCTTTTATCCACGACCTGCTCACCGACAGGCTCGACATCCCGTTTCTCCCGAGCCTCGCGCAACTCAATGAAGAAGCCGAGCTGGACCCTGATATTGACATTGACGAGATCGAGGAGATCCGGCCCGAATTCCTTTCGCATGACGGCTCTTGGCCGTACGACGGTGCGCTGCCGGTGATCGCCAGCTTCGAGACGGACGACTCCGGGGACTGAGAGCCGAGCGCTCGTCGGGCGGTGGTGCGTCCACTCTCGCAGTGGCCGGGTGCCTGCAGTTGCCTTTGTAGATTGACTCCCGCCGCCTCCGCACGCCCCCCTGATCTGGCGTTTGCCGGTCAGGGGGTTCCTGCGTTGGCCCTCGATTCCATGGCGCGTCGAGAGAGGGCGGCGGAACCCGTGCATGCCCAGTGCACGGCCTGCTACCGCGTAGCCTGCGGTTCGGGCATCGATCGGTATCGGCGCGCGTCTGAGGCATGGCCTGGTGGTGACGCAGGTATGACGCACGAGGCCCTCGGAGGGGTCTGGATTTCGCTCTCGAAACCGTCTCTGACCAGCATGTTTCCCGGGAAGGCGCGAACTGCACACCTTCCCGATGACGCATCACGTGGAGTGCGTGGCGATTCTTGAGCCCGCTGGAAAAGGCAACTGACCCGCGCTTCCTCGGTTCCTGGTGATCGCGGGCGGGGTAGGCCGACCTGTTTTCAGGAATGCACGACGCGGTACGTGTCCTGGTTCAGGGGAGTGGGTTCGACCTGCGGCTTCGTGGGCGTCTCGGGGGATGATGCACGCGTTCCCCGCAAGTTCGGGGAATGCCGATCGGCGGACGGGGTAGACGCGTGCCTGCCGGACGATGGACCGGCGAGGACGAGGCTGATCGACTGGGAGGGCGCCATGATGCCGACGACGACCGAGCTGACGACCGAGCAGACGGTGGCTGTGCCGGAGATCACGGACCCTTCCAAGGTCGCGCCGAAGGACGCGCGGGAGCTGTCGAAGCCGTTCTTCGACCGGCTGGCCGTCCTGGAGGAGGGGACGCCCGAGTATCAGTACGCGCGCAACACGCTGATCGAGATGAACATGTCCCTGGTGCGCTTCGCGGCCGGCCGGTTCCGCAGCCGCGGGCCGGAGGAGATGGAGGACATCGTCCAGGTCGGCATGATCGGCCTGATCAAGGCGATCGACCGCTTCGAGTTGACCCGCGAGGTCGAGTTCACCTCCTTCGCCGTGCCGTACATCGTCGGCGAGATCAAGCGGTTCTTCCGTGATACCTCCTGGGCCGTACATGTCCCGCGCCGGCTCCAGGAAGCCCGCGTCCAACTCGCCCGCGCCAGCGAGGAACTGCGCAGCCGACTGGGCCGGACGCCGACCACCAAAGAGCTTTCCGAGCTGATGAGCCTTCCGGAGGACGAGGTCGTCGAGGCCCAACTGGCCTCCAACGGCTACAAGTCCGCCTCCCTGGACGCGGCGATCAACGGCAGCGAGGACGGCGAGGCGGCGCTGGCGGACTTCATCGGCGACGAGGACGCCGCCCTCGGCCTGGTCGAGGACTTCCACGCCCTCGCCCCGATGATCGCCGAACTCGACGAACGCGACCGCAAGATCATCCACTGGCGGTTCGTGGAGGAACTCACCCAGGCCCAGATCGGTGAACGTCTCGGTGTCTCCCAGATGCACGTCTCCCGGCTGATCTCCCGTCTCCTGGCCCACCTGCGAGAGGGCATGCTGAGCACCGTCTGACGGTCGGGGGCCCGGCAGCCGGACGGCAGCCGGGCGTCCTGCGGAGTGGGGGAGATGGGGTGTAGTGCCTCACTCCGTCGGCACGTTGCCGTGTCCGCCGGGGACTTGCGGGTGCGGGCCTGGTGGCGACCTGGGCGACGGCCATGGACGGGAAATCGTCGTTATGGTGGCGGTGAGAGGGTCGATGAGCAGTTGAGGCGAGACTCAGTGCCCGCGTGTTCGGCCCTCGGCGGTCCGTCGAAAAGGGGCCTGCCCGGAGTCATGCCGGGCAGGCCCCTTTCGAATTCTCGGTGGAGAATGCAGCTTTAGTGCTTGAACGCGTCTTTCGCCTTTTCCTTGGCCTCACGGGCATCACCCGCGCTCTTCTCAGCCTGCCCCTCGGCGGCCATACGATCGGTTTCCGATGGCGCTTCCCACGGCTTCCCTGGCCTTGCCCTTGGCCTGCTCGACCTTTGCCTTGGCCTTCTCGCCGGCAGTCATGGAAGAGTACCTCCTGATATCTCGTGTGCCGCTGTCGCGGTAACCCCGCTTGTGCCCTGGCGTTCCTTTCACAAACAAAGCGTATTCGGTGAATGGCGACGGAATTGCAGGGCAGACGAGGGTGCAGGAGGTTGATAAACATGGTTCCCCTGCTGCTTGTTCTGCTTCTTGCACTGCTCCTCTTCGGTGCCGGCTTCGCCATCAAGATCCTCTGGTGGGTCGCCGTCGCCGTCCTGGTGCTGTGGCTTCTCGGCTTCGTCATGCGCTCCACCACCGCCGGTGGTGGCCGAGGTCGTTGGTACCGATGGTGAGCTGACCCGCAGCGCGCCTTCATCACGGGGTCCGGCCGATATGACGGCCGGACCCCGTGCGCGTGCCGGACGTGAGGCGACCTGGTGCGTAAGAGGCCATACAGCCCATAGGCGTCCCCAACGACAGCAGGGTAGGCGTGTTGTAGTCGGCCGGGACGCGGCTACCGACGTGGCCGGGGGCGGGGCCTTCTCCTCCCGGACTCCTGTGCCATGAGGCTCTTGTACACGCCCCGTCCCCAACGCCGCCCGTGCGGGCCGGCATGACCTGACAGGCCTGGACGTGGGCCGCGGTGAACAAGGTCGCGGACGATCATGCGGCGGGCCGTCGCGGCAGCGTGTCCACCGGTGACCGTAGCCGTTTCCGGTTCTCAGCGGCCAGATGCGGCAACTCGCAGTGCGCTACGTCTCGTTCTGCGGCAGGGTCGCCAGGGGGCGCCTACCTGTGGCCGAGCGGCCCCGCCGCGACCGGCCCTGGAACGGCCCCGGTGGGCGGTTTTCGTGCGCCGCCGGGAGGACGTTCGGTCGGTGGGACCGCGGGTACGGCGTGCCTTCGCTTCACGTGCGCGGCGCCGGCCGGGTCGCGCGGCGCCTGCGGTTCGCCATTGTGCCAGGGTGCCGGTCGGCTCACAGGAAGCGCCGGATCGGGGTGACGGCGGCTTCCTTGGCGCGTTGCAGTACTGCCCGCCGTCTCCATCGGGTGAGCTCGATGTCCACGCTGTGGCGCAGGTCCGCCTCGTAGTCGCGGTCGAGGGAGGCAGTGAACTCCTCGTCCAGGACGGCGAGCATCACTTCTTCGTCGTGGTCCATGGACCGGCGGTTGAAATTGGTGGATCCGATGAGGGAGGCGATCGAGTCCACGGTGATGATCTTGGCGTGCATCATGGTCGGCTGGTACTGGCGGATGTGCACGCCGGCCTGCAGCAGACGCGTGTAGTGGTGTTGACCGGCGAGCTGGCAGGCGCGCTGGTCGGTGTGGGGGCCGGGCAGCAGGATCTCGACATGCACGCCGCGACGTGCGGTCTGGCACAGCAGGTCGATGAAGTAGGTGTCTGGGGCGAAGTAGGCGGTGGCCAGCCGGAAGCGTTCCTCGGCGGAGGTGAGCATGACCCGGATGAGGGTTTGCATGTCCTGCCAGCCGATGCTTGCGGAGCCGCGCACGACCTGCACCACCGACGAGCCGGCCTGCGGGTGTTCCCTGAAACGGTCGCGGTCATCGAAGAGTTCGTCGTGACACTCGGCCCAGTTCTGCGCGAATGCGGCGGCGATGCCGTCCACGGCCGGGCCGCGCACCTGGACGTGGGTGTCGCGCCACTCGGCAGGGTTGCGGGCATTGCCGCTCCATTCCTCCGCGATGCCGACGCCGCCGGTGAAGGCGGTGTGTTCGTCGACGATGAGGGCCTTGCGGTGGCAACGGTGGTTCTGTTTGAACGGTGACAGCCACACGGGTTTGCGGAACCAGGCCACCTGCACGCCCGCGGCGCTCATGAGGTCCAACAGTCGCCGCTCGATCCCCTTGGATCCGAAGCCGTCGAGCAGCAGTCGCACGCGCACCCCCGCGCGGGCGCGGTCGGCCAAAGCGACGGCGAAGTCGTGGGCGATCTGACCCTGCCAATACACGAACGTCATCATGTCGACGGTGTGCCGAGCCGAACGGATCGCCCCGAGCATCGCGGGGAAGATCTCATCACCGTTGCGCAGGGGCACCAGGTCATTGCCTTCGGTGGCGGCCACGCCGATCAGTCGCTCCAGGCGACGGCGTAGGCGCTGCTTGCGCGCCGCTGCGTCAGGCGCGGTGTCGCGCGCAGGGGGTGCCGGTATGCCGTCGAGTATCACGCCGAATCTCCCACTGGACCATGAAGACGGAACGTCACGGGCCGCTGGGCGCGCCCGAACAACCACATTCCCGGCCGGCGCCGCGGCACTCCAGCAGTCTGCCTGGACCGAGCCCACCGACACCGCGACGCCAGCCGCACAGTCTTTGCTGACGACGCCACTTCACCCAACAGCTCCTCCTGGCCGTCCCCGACCTACATGCCCACGGTGCCCGTCCTCCGCGCCGAACCGGCACGCGGACACCGCGGTCTGGCCCCGCTCACCGGCGGGGCAGTGCGGGGCGCGCGCAGCGCGAAGTTCTCGCGCGGCGGAGAGAGGCGTTCGAAGCCTCAGTCCACCGGCTCAGGAGCTTCGCCGGTCTCCCGTTCCACCCACTCGATCTGCCTCACCCGCGGGTCAGGCGGGTCCTGCGGGAGGGGGTGTGCGCAGCGCGATCATGGCGACGTCGTCATCGTTGTCGTTGGGGCGGACCTGGTCCAGCAGCAAGTCACAGAAGGAGTCGAGGGGGCGGTGGGCGAGGGAGGCCGCGTGTCGGCGCAGCCGGTCAAGCCCGTGATCGATGGAGTGGTGCGGGGATTCGACCAGTCCGTCGGTGTAGAGCAGGAGCGTGGCCCGGGGTGGCAGGACGGTGACGGCGTCGGGGCGAGGTCTGGTGACTCCGGTTCCGAGGAGTATGCCGTGAGCCTCGTCGAGGTAGCGGGTCTGTCCGTCATGGGTGATGAGCAGGGGCGGCGGGTGGCCGGCGTTCGTCCAGCGCAGGCGCCACAGCGTGTCACTCCCGAGGGTGAGCCTGGCGAGGATCATGGTGGCCATGGGTACCTCGGCTATGTGCATCACGGCATCGTCGAGCCGTGTGACGACGGCGCTGGGTGCGGCCTCGGGGTGGGACCAGGCGAAGGCGCGCAGCATGTTGCGGACCTGCGCCATGCCGGCTGCGGCGTCGAGATCGTGTCCGACGACGTCGCCGATGGCCAGTGCGTGGGCGTGGGCGGCCAGAGCGAAGGCGTCGTACCAGTCACCGCCCACGGATGAGGCGTCCGGAGCGGGTACGTAGCGCGCGGTCATCTCCAGCCCGGGCAGGACGGGCAGCTGGGGCAGCAGGTGGCGTTGCATGGTCTCGGCGACTTTGCGCTGGCGCTGGTACAGGCGCGCGTTGTCCAGCGCGAGGCCCGCCCGACGGGTGAGGTCCTCCAGCAGCGGCAGGTCGGCAGGGGTGAAGGCGTCATGACGCTGGGCGCGGCCCAGGGTCAGGGCGCCGAGTACGTCCCGCAGTCCGCGAATGGGCGCGATGACGGCGGAGTGCATACCGGTCGCGGTGAACAGGCGCTGCTGCTCGACCGCTATGCCGGAGTCGGGCGGACCTTGGTAGGTGGCGGGGCCGGCGAGGGAGGAGGCGGCGCCGCGCAGGGCCCGTGACAGGGGCATCGGTGACTCTGCCGGCACGGGAGGCATCGGGCCCTGCAGATCGTCCCGCTCGACGAGAATGCCGTCCTTGTGCTCCATCACGAGAACGCGTCGTACTTCGTCACGTTCGGTGAGCAGGTCGAACACGGCCCAGTCCGCGAGCCGGGGCACGGTCAGGGCCGCCAGTCGGTGCAGCGCCTCGTCCGCGTCCAGAGTGGATGTGAGCTGCGTGGTCGTCTCCGCCAGCAGGGACAGGCGGTCCAGTTCCGTCAGCGGCGCGGAGTGCCCGCCGTCGGTGTGGCGCACGTCCCGTGGCTTCGGCTCGTACAGCATCGCCAGCGCACCTGTCCCGCCCGGATCGGGTGAGTAGGGCGTGACCAGCCAGGACAACTGGACGAGAGTGCCGTCCCCGCAGGCGAACCACTCGGCGTCGCCATGTCTGGTGTCCCCGGTGAGGATGGCCTTCCTCATCAGGCAGCGCGTGCGCGGCACGGAGTGCCCGTATCTGTCCCGGTGCAGCAGGTCGTGGAAGTCCTGACCGACGAGTTCTGAGGCTTCCCTGCCCAGCAGGCTTTGGGCCGCGCTGTTGACCGCGACGATGAGGCCATCGTCATCGACCGCGAGGGCGGCTGCCCGCAGGTTTTCCAGCGTTCCGTCGAGCAGGGCGCCAGAACGCGCCTCATGCCCGGACGGGAGAACACTCTCCCTGCCGGGAGCGGCGACGTCGTCCATGTCCCTCCTCTGTTGAAGCCCGAATGGCGTCGGGTACCCCCATCGGATTCCGGCATGCATCGAAGGCTCGTCTTCCCTGCTGCGACTGCTCGAGCACCTCCTGGTGGTGCAGGAAGAAGCTGTCCGTGAAGTCCCGAATGCCGGTCGCGAGTGATGAGGGGAACGGAACTGTTGGTCTTGACGCTCTCGGCGCACGCACGCGGAGCGATGAGCCGGAAAACGGTCCCTGAGCTGGTGTTCTTCGTGACTCGTCCGGGACGACCTCCTTTCGATGACGCATCATCTGGAGTGCGTGGCGATTCTTGAACCGGTGGCTAAGGGCTTCTGATATGGTGATTCACGGCTAGTGGCGAGCCACTCGACCTGTTTCCGGTTTGGAATCAGGTTGGACGGGTGGTGCCTGTTCCGACCGTGCTTTCACGGTGAAGTGCTGAGCGAGGTCGCAGGGGTGCCCCGAGGACCAAGCACCTCTTGACACTCAAATGACGCTCGTTCCGTCTGCTTCTGATCCGTGGCCACCGGTAGGCCGGAGTTTCTGGGCGGTGCGGGTTGGGTGCACGGCCCTCAACGTCGGCCCTGGCCCACCCGAATATCCATGTTCCAGGCGTTGCTCCGGCCGTTCTGTCCGGTTTTGCAGACCGTGTCATAGCAGCGCCAGAACCAGGTGCCGTTCGTGCGTCGGCGCAGTTCGATGCTCGTGCCACCGCAGCGAGCACATTTCGGGGGGCGGGTGAACAGCTCGGCATGCTCGTGTTCCAGCAGCTTGCGCGCGAAGTGGCCACCTCGCATCGTCACCATGATCTCGCGAGTCCACGACTGGGACAGGCTGTTGAGACTGCCCATCATTACCGTCTGCTCGTCGATCACCGCGATCTTCTGGTGCATGACGTTGACGGGGATGACGGTGTGGACGACGGCCCGAAGGTCGGCGATGAGGCTCTGGTTGTCCGGGCGTGCCTGGAGCTGGTCCGTGCCGTCGCGGATGAACACGGTCACGCGCACGCCCCGCCCCGCTGCCTCGCGCAGCAGCGGCAGGATGCCGCGTACCCGGCGCGCGACCCATGGGGCCCACAGCCAGATCGAGGTGCGGGCCTTGTTGATCTCCTCCTCGAAGGTGCTGAAGAAGGTCAGTTCGTCGTCGAGGCCGGTCACTTCGACGTGCCGGGCCAGGACGTCGGCGAGCGCGGCTCCGAAACCACCGAGATCCCGCGCTTTGTCCTGCGGCGGCGTGATCAGGTGACTTGCTCTCAGCCGTCGCACTCCGGGAGTGCCGACCAGCGCGGCCAGATGACTGAAGGCCCTGCCGTTCCTCGCGGCCCGCATCCGTTCCCAGCTGCCGAGAACGTAGAGACGGGTCTGGACGCGGGTGGCGGCCACATTGAACAGACGTACTCCGTTCCGTGCCCAGTCCGACGCGTCCGGTTCCCGGTGCGCCAGAGACATCCACAGTTCGCGTCCGTCGGTTCCCTCAACCGTGTCGAAAACGACGACGGGGAACTCCCGGCCCTGGAAGCGGTGCGCCGTGCCCACTTCGGCCAGGGGGCCGCCTCCGCTCTCCAGGTCCCGCAGAGCCTCAAGAGTCGCGTCCGCCTGGGTACCGTACGGCGTGACGATGCCCGTCTCCTCGCCCTTGCCGCGGTGGTAGTCCACGAGAGCCCTGGCGATCAGTGTCCCCGCCGGCCACCAGCCGCTCCTGCGGCCGGTGAGGTGCGGCCTTGCCAACTCGTGCAGTCCGTCGGTGTCGACGACCACGATCTCCGGATCGTCGGGTGGTCTCGGCGCCGCGGTTTGCTTGCCACCCCTCAGCAGTCCACCGTAGGCCAGCGAGTTGGCCAGCCGCATGACCGCCGGGCCGAAGCGGTGCTGCTCGCTCAGGGTGATGCACGCCGCGTGCCGGTGGGCGTCCGACGGTTCCCGGATGCCGCAGTGCTCGAAGACGTCCGGGAGCAGCCAGCGCTTGACATCCGGGCGGTCAAGATCTTTCAGCTGCTCCTCGATGACTGGCCCGAGCTGCATGAAGTCGCCGAGCAGCACGGCCGTCCGCGACGCCTTCGCCGTCGCGAGGATCACTTCTGGCAGCGTCGCCGCCCCCGCCTCGTCGACCAGGACGACGTCGTAGGGGCCTTCGAAGACCGCCTTGTTGGTTCTGAACCTGGCGAGCGTGGTCGCGACCAGCGTGGCCCTCTTGATGATCTCGCCCTGGGCGTTGCGGGCGAGGCGCTCGTACTCTTCTTGAACCTGTTGGAACTGTGCCTCCAGTGCCGGCCGACGGGAGGTGTCGGCTGTCACCTGGGGCCGGAGTCGCTCGGCGCGGGCATGGCGGGTCGGCCAGCCCTGCCGGTCTGAGAGTCCGGTGAGTTCCGCCGCGTTGAGAGCGTGGACAACGGCCTTCTCCAGCCGGGTGACGTCGTCACGGTTCGTCGCGATGGCGGCGAGTGCCGACTTGCGGGCCGACTGCGCCGAAGCGAGCGCCCCCTCCAAAGCGGCGATCTGCTCGCGGGTGTGGGTGATGCCGGCGGCCAGCTGTGCCCGTTCCACCTCCAGCGCGGTGACATGCGCTTCGGCCGTCGTGCGCGCGGCCTGGGCGGTCCGGCGCGCCCGGTCGGCGTCCTCCGTCATGGCGGTCACCTGATCGCGGAGTGCCTGCCGTTTCTCCCGGGCCCGCCACTTTGCCATGGACCGCTGGCTGTCGAGCTGCCGCAACTCTTCGCCTACGTCATGCAGTTGTTCCTCGGCCAGGAGCGCCTCGGCTTCCTTCCGCTCCGCCGCTCCGAGGATCCGTGCCTGCTCGTCGCGCAGACGGTCGGCCTCCGACCACTTACGACGGGACTCCGCGGCTTCGTCTCGGTGCCGCTGTGCCGCCGACACAGTCCTCTCGGCCGCTTCCAAGGCCGCCTCGGCTTCCTCCAGCAAGGACGCGGCGCGCTCCGCGCGTTCCCGCACGGACTGGGGGTCCTGGCCGGGCGTACGCAACAGCTTCAGCGCGTCGAAGTACGCGGTCGGTTCGACGCGGACGAGGGAGGTGTCCAGTGCGGCCAGTTCCTTCGCGCGGTTTCGTATGTCCACCAGCGCGGCCTCGATGACACGCTTGCGCTCCGCCGTCTCCGTCAGTCGCTCGCGGATCATGAGAGGCAGAGACACCGAGGGATCGTCTGCCATTTCCCGAAGTTGCGGCGGGCCGACACGGACGATGTCGCCGGATCCGTGCCGGTTCTCCCTCACCACGCCCAACAGGGCGTTGTCCACCGCGATGTTGGTGGCGGACACCAACAGGACGCGGTCGCCGCGGGCGATCAGGTCCCCGATCGCCCTCTTCAGTACGGTCGTCTTGCCGGTGCCCGGTGGACCCCACACCAGATGCACGCCCTGGCCGAGGCACGCACGGTACGCGTGTCCCTGCGTGGGGTGGAATCCTGGAGGGTCCGGGTCGGGCGAAGAGGTACCGCCGATCGATCCTGCGGCCAGGACGTTCGCCAGCGGGCTCTCGCCCAGTCCGGCGATACCGTCGCGGAGTGCCTCCACCAGGAAGGTCGGCGGTTGCTTCAGCAGCCACAGATACGCATCCGGAAGATCCGCGAATTCGGCGACTTTCAGCGTGAGCAAGGATCCGTTCTGTACCGTCTCCGAGACGACGAACCCCTGAGTCTCGATGTTGTCCGAATCCGGGCCGGCCAGTCGCAAGGCGTCCAGTTGGTCCGGTCCGATGTCCGAACCACGCAGGTCCACCGCGTACCAGCCGGCCTCTTTGGTGCGGACCGCGCGCCCCACCCGTTGCCAGCGCGGCTGCCTCCCCGAGCCGCCCGTGACCCTGATCAACTCGCCCAGAGCCGTCGCGATCTCCTCGCGCCACCCCACCCGCGTCGCCCCCGTTCCGCGCTTTCGCGGGATCTCCCGCGTGCGCGCGGCCGGATCCCGCGGGGACCATACCCGTTGCGAACCTGGGGCGATTCCATGCGGCCCATGTCCTACGGCGGCTTTCGGCCTGCTGTGTCACCGGTAGGCATCGGCGATCCGGCGAGAAGGGCGTGCATGGTCACCAGGATCCTCAGCGATCGAAGATGTGACTTAGCGTCAAACTATGGTTGACGCTGCACATGCGCCTTGATGGAATGCCTTGTCCACGAAGAACGCGAGGGTGGGGTACGGGGCACGTGGCAGGGCTGGACAGCGCGAATCTCAAGACACTTCTCGGTGACGTCGCCTCGGGAAGGCTGCAACTCCCGGATTTCCAGCGGGACTGGAAGTGGGACGACGACCGTATTCGGGCGATCATCGCGACGGTGACGCTCGATTACCCGCTGGGCGTCGCCATGACGCTGGAGACCGGCGGCGCCTCCCGGTTCCGTACCAGGACACTCACGGGTGCGGAGTCCGCTGCCGGGCGGGAGCCCGGGCTGCTGCTGCTGGACGGCCAGCAGCGGCTGACCTCGCTGTTCCAGGCGCTGTACGTCGCGGACACGCCGGTGCAGACGGTGGACACCCGGAACAAGCCCGTACGCCGCTGGTACTACGTCGACATCGCGAAAGCGACCGGCTCGCCGTCCGACCGCGACGAGTCGATCGTGTCGGTGCCGGAGGACCGGATCCTCCGCACGGACTTCGGCCGCAGGGTCGTGCACGACCTGAGCGACACCTCCGGCGAATGCGGGGCGGGGCTGTTCCCGTTGCGCATCGTCTTCGACACGCAGCGGGTCAACGCATGGCGTCGCGAGTTCGAGAGGGCCGACGAGGCGCGGAACTTCGATCTGTGGGCCGCCTTCGAGGACCAGGTGCTGCACCCCGTCCGGTCGTTCCAGGTGCCGATGATCAACCTGTCCTCGTCGACGCCCATGGACGCCGTCTGTGCCGTCTTCGAGCGGGTCAACACCGGGGGCGTCCCGCTCAACGTCTTCGAGCTGCTCACCGCCAGCTACGCCGGGGATCCCGCGTACACGAGCCGTACCGGCGACTACTACGATCTTCTCTCCACCTGGCATTCGATCAAGGAACACCTCGCGGAACGGTTCGAGGTGTTCGGCCGCCTCGACGACGGTCTGAGCAACAGCGACTTCCTCCAGGCAGTGGCGTTGGTGCGGACCTGGAACCTCAAGCAGCAGGACCCCACGGTGGGTGTCTCCTGCAAGCGGCGCGACCTGCTGGAGCTCCCGCTGGACGATTTCGAGGAGCTCGCCCCGCGTCTGCGGGAAGCCTTCGAGTGGGTCGGCCTATTCCTGTTCGCACAGTGCATCGTCCGCGCCGAGGATCTGCCGTACCGAACCCAGGTGGTGCCGCTGGCCGCCGTCCGGGCCATCCTTGGCGACGAGCTCGACAACCCTGCGGCGAGACAGAAGATCGCCCAGTGGTACTGGTGCGGTGTCCTGGGTGAGATGTACGGCGGTTCGACCGAGACCCGGTTCACCCGTGACGTGGAGCAGCTCATCGCGTGGATACGCGACGACGGCGAAGTCCCCGACACGATCACCGACGCCTACTTCTTCCCCGAGCGCCTGCGCACCCTGAAGACCCGCAACAGCGCCGCCTACAAGGGCATCTTCGCCCTCCTGATCCGGCAGGGCGCCGTGGACTGGCACTACACCGACGGCCCGATGGCTGCCGGTCGGCTGGTGGAGTACGGCGTCGACGTCCGCCAGATCTTCCCGAAGAACTGGGTACGCCGAAACCTCGACGAGCGCTACCCGGCCAGCTCCGTGATCAACAAGACCCCACTGTCGCTCCGTGCCGCGCAGGCTCTCAGCGGCGCTCCGGCCGCGTACCTGGAACCCCTCGCCGCGGCGGCGGACATGCGCCCCGAATGGTTCGACGACGTGATCTCCACCCATCTCATCGACGCGAAGGCGCTGCGAGCGAACGACTACGTCACGTTCTTCGAGGCGCGCGCCACGGCGCTGGAGGACCTGGTGTACCAGGCGATGGGCAAGCGCACCACGGTTGTCCGCGGCACCCCGGACGACGAGGGTGAGCGCTGATGAGGAAGCCGACGACAGAACAGCTGATCGCCCTCAAAGGGACGGAAGTACCGCTGTCCGAGCTGCTGGCCCTGTACGCGGTCCGGGTACGCCAGGCTGGGGTCATCCGGGAGATGACCGAGTCGCTGGCCGCCGCCGGACTCACCACGCTCCCCGACTTCTCGACCTGCCCCAGTCTGGCCCGGGTCCGGCTCGTGCCGGTCGCGGCCGCCGTGACGACGGCGCCCGAGGACGACCCGGTGGTCCCATCTGATCCGCTGCCGCCGGGGGCGCTGCCGCAGCGCCTGCTGCTGGGGGACCTGCCCTCCGCCGTGGGCGGCCTCAAGTGCGTCTCCCGTGGTGCCGGGCTGAGCCAGGCCACGTACCTGATGCGCCACGAGGGCTACAACCAGATACCCGTAGTTAGCAACATGACCGAACTCCACGGTGTGGTGACGTGGAAGTCAATCGCCCTCATGTACGAGAACGGCTGGGACACCACTCTGGAGAACGCCATGCAGCAGGAGTCGCTGCCGGTGTTCGACAGCCGAGAGGACCTGTTCAGCTGCCTGCCCATGCTCGTCGACCACGGGTATGTGCTGGTCCGGGGGCAGGACGGCCGGATATCCGGCATCGTCACCTACCAGGAGATCGTCCGCCGCTTCCAGAACACCGCCCGGCCCTTCTTCCTCCTCGGGGAGATCGAGTCACTGCTACGGCGCTGGCTGGGCTCCCGCCTGAGCACTGAGGCCGTCATCGCCGTACAGGCCACCAACCGCAGGCCCGAACATCGCACCGGCAGGGTCGAGGACCTCATGTTCGGCGACTACGTCCTTCTCCTGGACGGCTCCCAGCGGAAGAAGCCCGACCTGGCCCGGCGCGCAGACGACAACTGGGCAGCTCTGGGGCGCCCGGCGCTGGACCGGGGCCAGTTCGTCCACCATCTCCAGCGGGTGCAGGCCATCAGGAACCGGATCGCCCACTTCGGCGAAGATCCGCTGCCGCCGGAGGACGTGCGGGACCTGATGTCCTTCGCCCGGCAGCTGCGCGACTGCGTAAGGTGAACGCCCTGCCCGGAGCCCATGACGGCAGTCCGGCCGCAGGGATAGGGTGAACCTCCGGTGAAAGTGTGACGTGCCCGGACAGGTGGGCACGAGAGGGTGGCGCGGCGCGTGATGACTGAGGGGCCCACGCAGATCGGCCGTTACACGGTTGAGCGGGAGCTGGGTGCGGGGGGCATGGGACGGGTCTATCTGGCCTACTCGCCCGGCGGCGAACCGGTCGCGGTCAAGGTGATCAGGAACGACAGGCTCGACCAGGCGACCCGGGCGCGCTTCGAACGGGAGGCGCTGATCGCGCGGACGGTCGTCGGAACCAACCGGGTGGCCCGTTTCCTCGACGCCGACCCGTACGCCGACCAGCCGTGGATGGCCGTCGAGTACGTGCCCGGCCGGACCGTCCAGGAGCAGGTGGACGGCGCGGGCTCCCTCCCGGTGCCGCTGGTCGCCAGTCTCGGCGCGCTGCTCGCCGAGGGCCTGGAGGCGGTGCACGCGGTCGATCTGCTGCACCGTGACCTCAAGCCGCAGAACGTGATGCTCGGCGAGTACGGCCCGATCCTGATCGACTTCGGCCTGGGCGCCTTCATGGACGCGAGCAAGGACACCCTCACGCACGACGGCATGATCATCGGCACGGTCCGTTGCATGCCGCCGGAGCAGGCGCTCGGCCGCTCCCAGGTGAAGACTCCGGCTGACGTGTACGGCCTGGGCACGGTCCTGTTGTATGCGGCGACCGGCCACTACCCCTATGACGGCAACGGCTGGCCGGCGATCGTCGCCAAGGTGACCGACGAGACCCAGCCGCCGGACCTCTCCGGACTGCCCGATGAACTGGCCCCCCTGGTCACCGCGATGCTCGCGCATGCCCCCGGCGAACGGCCGGCCCTCGCCGAGGTCACCGAGAGCTGCGTGGCGCTGATGAAGGCCGCGGGCTCCACACCCGTAGAGGCCCGGTACGCGCTGATCGACATCGCGGCGCCGTTCGGCGAGCGGAGCGTGTGGGAGCGCGTCGCGGAGCAGTACGGCGACGCGCTGGACATGCACACCCAGGTCGTGGACGAGGACGGCTACGACAGCCCGCTGGACCGCCCGGTCCGCCCCGAGCAGGGGGAGGACGACGAACCGGAAGAGGTGCAGGAGGCCGACGCCGAGTCCGTCGACGTACCTCACGAGGAGCTGGTGCCCGCCACCCCGCCCCGGGCGCCCGGCCGAAGGCCGGCCTCGCGGAAGGTGGCCGAGGAGCTGAGGGCCAGGTACGCGATGCAGCCGGTCCTGTGACCTGCGATACGGGCAGGTGGCGGTGGGAAACGGCATGCGGAACGTCAAAGACGTCAGGGACGACGACGAGGGAACGGAGCGGTTCGTGAACGGTACGGGGGCGGGCGGCGGTACGGCCGCCGCGGGACAGGGCACCTTCGACTCGGCGGTCCATGAACACACCGCACCCGAGACCGCATCGGACTCGGCCGCGCACGCCACGACCGGCACACGCGGGGCGGGGTTCGCCCCCGGCTCCCAGGTTCTGGTCCGCGACGAGCAGTGGCTGGTGAAGAAGGTCGACCCTACGACGTACGACGGCTGGATGGTCGAGGTTACCGGCGTCTCCTCGCTGGTACGGGGCATGGACGCTGTCTTCTACGAGAAGCTGGACCACATCGAGCCGCTCGATCCGGACAAGACCCGGCTGGTGCCCGACTCCTCGCCCAACCACCGCAAGGCGCGCCTCTATCTGGAGGCGGTCATCCGCAAGACCGCGCTGCCGCAGACCGAGCACGGCCTGGCGCTGGTCGGCAACTTCCTCATGGATGAGCAGACGCACCAGCTGCGCCCCGCTCAGCTGGCCCTGTCGATGGAGAACCCGCAGCCGCGGGTGCTCGTCGCGGACGTGGTCGGTCTCGGCAAGACCCTGGAGATCGGCATCCTGCTCGCCGAACTGATCCGCCGGGGCCGGGGCGAGCGCATCCTCGTGGTGACCCCGGCACATGTCCTGGAGCAGTTCCAGCGCGAGCTGTGGACCCGTTTCTCGATCCCACTGGTCCGCCTCGACTCGACCGGCATCCAGCGGATCCAGCAGGACATCCCGGCCGGCCGGAACCCGTTCGCCTACTTCAAGCGGGCGATCATCTCGGTGGACACGCTCAAGAGTGATGTCTACGCCCACCACCTGGAGAACACCGACTGGGACGCCGTCGTCATCGACGAGTCCCACAACCTGGTCAACCGGGGCACGAAGAACAACCAGCTCGCGCGTCTCCTCGCCCGCCGCAGCGACGCCTTCGTCCTCGCCTCCGCCACCCCGCACAACGGGGACGCCGAGTCCTTCGCCGAGCTGATCGGCATGCTCGACGAGGCGGCGATCGCCGACCCCTCCTCCTACGACGTGAAGGACCTGGGTCACCTCTACATCCGGCGGACCAAGACCGACCGCGAGGTACGCGACTCCCTGAAGGGTGCCTGGGCGGACCGCGGCCCCTCCCGCCCGGTGATCACCAAGGCGACCGAGAAGGAGCGGGCGGTCCTGGAAGAGCTGGCCGCCCGCTGGATCCCGCGCGACCCGGCGGCCTCTTCGGTGTGTGTGGACTCGATGGTCGCCTACAACCTGCTGAAGGCCTTCCTCTCCTCCCACCGTGCCTTCCAGCACTCGGTCGCGGCCCGGACCGCGACCCTTGCCAAGCCCCTGAAGGGCCGCAAGGGCCAGGACCCGGCTCAGCTGGAGGCCGCACGCCGGATCGAGCGGGAGGCGATCGTCGACCTGGCCCGGCTCGCGGACGAGCTCGGTGACGACGACTCGTCCAAGCTCGAAGCCCTGGTCGAGGTCCTCAAGGAGATCGGCGTCGGGCCCGGTTCGGACACCCGTGTCGTCGTGTTCTCCGAGCGCATCCCCACCCTGAAGTGGCTTGCCGAGACGGTACCGGCCAGGCTGGGTTTTCCCCAGACCAAGCTGCTGGAGCACGCCGAGCGCAAGTCCAGGCCGTGGAAGGCGTACGGTGCCGTCGTCGAGGTCATGCACGGCGACTCCACCGGCGAGGAGGAGCAGCAGCGGATCGTCGAGGAGTTCGGCCTGGGCACCGCGCCCGTCCGGCTCCTGTTCACCGGCGACGTGGCCTCCGAGGGCGTCAACCTGCACCAGCAGTGCCACCAGCTGATCCACTACGACCTGCCCTGGTCGCTGATCCGCATCGAACAGCGCAACGGCCGTATCGACCGCTACGGTCAGAAGCAGAAGCCACAGTTCCGGGCCCTGGTCCTCACCAGCGACACGGAGTGGCGCACCGACGAAACGACCGGCGAACCCCTCCCGCTCGACGACCGGCTCGTCGGCGCCAAGCTCCTCGCCCGCGAGGAGGAGGCCCACCGCATCGAGGGCACCGCCGAAGCGGTCACCGGGATCTACCGCGCCAAGGAGGAGGAGGACCGCCTCACCCGCGACCTCATCGCCGGCCGTACCGTCGAGGAGTCGATCAAGCGGTCCGCCGCGGCGGGCGGCGGCGCGAAGGCGATGCTCGCGCGGGCGATGGGCAACGTCGGGGCGAAGAAGCCGACGGACGACGTGCCGCGCGCCACGGTCCCCAGCCTGTTCGGCTCACCCGGCGGCGCGCTTGCCACCGCCGGTTACTTCGACGAGGCGCTCCGCCAGGTCTGCGATCCCATCAGTCCCGACATCGCCCTCAAGCTACGGCGGGAGAAGGACGGCACGATCGCCTTCCGGCCGCCGGCGGACCTCCTCTACCGGCTGAAGGCGCTGCCCAAGTCGTACCTGACCGAGCAGCAGATCATGCCAACGGCGAACACGGAGGCGCGGATCCGCCTCACCTTCGACAAAAGCCTCGCCGCCAAGCGACTGGACGTGGCCCGCGAGGAGTCCGGCAGCCAGTGGCCCAACGTCAGCTACGTCTCCGACGTGCACCCCGTACTGGACTGGGTGACCGACAAGGCACTTGCCGCGCTCCGCCACGACGAGGCGTTCGTCCTCGCCTTCGACCCGGACCGGGAGAAGGCCGGGGACATCGATCCGGAGCTGCCCGCCGCGCTCGACGGCCCGGTCTACCTCGTCCAGGGCAGCTACTCGAACAAGGCCGGACGTCCCACGGTTGTCGAGTGGATGGCGGTGGCCGGTCTGCCGGACGCCCCGCGCACCTACCGGATGGACGACGCCTTCCTCGCCGCCTGCCGGGTCGGCCCGAGCATGCCCGGCCGTGCCGTCCCGGTGAATCTGGCGGCCCTGCAGCGCCAGGTACCGGCCGCGGTGGGCGAGGCGCGCCGGTTCCTGGAGGGACGCGAGGCCGAGTACGGGCAGCGGATCGACGCCGTACTCGCGCCGTACGAGAAGCGGGTCACCGAGTGGAAGCAGGCCGCGCTGTTCACCCCGGCGGCCCGCCGCTCCCAGAAGGCGAAGAACGACGTGAACCTCACCGCCGACCGTCGCCGGACCCTGATCCGTTCCCTGCGCACCTCCGGCGCCCCGCTGCTGCGGCTCCTCGCCGTACTCGAACCACTGGCCGCCACCCCCGCGCCGCCCACCGCCGCACCCGCCGCGACCGACCTGCCCGACGCCGGAGAGACGACCGCCCGATGAGCACCGACTTCGACTCCTTCTCCAACCGCGGCGAGTACCTGTCCGCGCACTACTTCGCCGAGCAGCTCGCCGACGGCCTGAAGAAGGGCGTCTTCGCTGCCTGGGCGGACCGCGAGAGCGACGAGAACGACAAGCGCACGACCCCGCGCGTCGCCCTGCGCGGTCTGCGCTCGGTCTACCTCGACGAGAAGTACCGGGGTTTCTTCGCCGAACAGGCCAAGGCGGACGCGGACGACGACGAGTACCCCGACAAGGACGGCTTCGAGGAGCGCCGCAACACCTACGAGGACGACGAGTGGCGCGCCCGCGTCGCCGCCTGGCACCGTGAGGTGCTCACCGCCCTCGGCTACCCCGGACTCGGCACCGAAAATCCTTGCGAGCCACGCGAGTTGACGGTCCACCGGGCCGGACGCGACCACACCGTCAAGGTCGCCTGGCACGGCGACGGCATCGTCGCCGTCGACTGCGGCTGGTCCGCGAGCAACGACACCGCGCTGGACGCCGACGCCTACGGCCGTCTGCTCCACCCGCTGCGCACGGTCGGCAACGGCGAGACCTACGAATCCGGCCACGCCCTCGCCACCTGGCTCTTCCAGAGCGAACTGGGCGGCGCGGGCGGCAGCGCGCCCCGCTTCGTGCTGCTGCTCTGTGGCGGGGTGATCGTCCTCGCGGACCGGCAGGCGTGGGGCGAGGGCCGCTATCTAGCCGCCAACCTCGATGCCGCGCTGGAGCGTTACGACCGTAAGCAGTACGGCGAACTCGCCACGATCGCCGGTCTGTTCAGCCACGACGCGCTCGCCCCCGCCGAGGACGGCAAGGGCCCCGCCATCGACGCCCTGGTCAAGGCGTCCCGGGACAACGCGGTCGGCGTCTCCGGCGAACTGCGCCAGGGACTCCAGAAGTCCGTCGAGATCATCGCCAACGAGGTCCTGGCCCGCCTAGAGGAGACCGGCCTCGACCCCCGCGACCTGGAACAGCCCGGCGAGCCGTTCCCCCGCCGGCTCACCCGCGAGGCGCTGCGCTACCTCTACCGCATCCTGTTCCTCCTCTACGCCGAGGCCCGCCCCGAACTGGGCATCCTCCCGGCCGACGACGGCACCTACGAGGCCGGCTACTCGGTGGCCCGCTTGCGCGAGATCGTCGAGCGGGACGCCCAGCTCACGGACGAGACCGCCCGCAACGGCTTCCACCTGCACGCGTCCCTCGATGTCCTGTTCAACAAGGTCAACCACGGCCACCGCGAGTACGGCACCGAACCCTGGGACGAGCGCGCGGACGACGACGCCGAGACCCGCAAGAAGAAGGCCAAGCAGCGCAGCGAGGGCCGGGGCCTGCGCTTCGAGCCGCTGAGCAGCGAGCTCTTCGAACCGGCGGCGGTACGGCTGATCGGCACCGGCACCCGTGACCCGCGCCGCGACGAGGACGGCCCCGACGGCCCGGCCTGGCTGGACCTGCGACTGCGCAACAGCGCTCTGCACGAGGTGCTGCGCCTGCTCACCATGAAGAAGGCCAAGCGGCGCGGCGAACGCGGCGGTTTCATCTCGTACCGCAACCTCGGCATCAACCAGCTCGGCGCGGTCTACGAGGGCCTGATGTCCTACACCGGCATCATCGCCGACCAGGAGCTGTGCGAGGTCGCCAAGGGCGGCGACCCGGAGAAGGGCTCCTGGCTGGTGCCCTCGCACCGGCTCAAGGAGTACCACGAGAGCACCTGGGTCTCGTACGACGAGCGGGACCGCGAGGAGAAGGGCCTGCGCGGCCCGAAGAAGTACCCGGCGGGTACGTTCGTCTACCGCCTCGCCGGCCGCGACCGGGAGACCTCCGCGTCGTACTACACCCCCGAGTCGCTGACCAAGGTCACCGTCGAACTGGCCCTCAAGCACCGCCTCGACCAGAAGAAGGACGAGGCAGGGAACGTCGTCAAGACCCGCGCCTCCGAGCTGCTGAAGTACCGCATCTGCGAGCCGGCCCTCGGTTCCGGGGCCTTCCTCAACGAGGCGATCAACCAGGTCGCCGAGGAGTATCTGCGGCGCCGCCAGGACGAGTTGGGCCGCTCCATCCCGACCGCCCAGGCCCTGACCGAGAAGCAGAAGGTCAAGGCGTACATCGCCCTGCACAACGCGTACGGCGTCGACCTTAACCCGACAGGTGTCGAGCTCGCCGAGGTCTCCCTCTGGCTCAACACCATGCACCCCGGGATGCGGGCCCCGTGGTTCGGGCTCCACCTGCGACACGGAAACTCGCTCATCGGCGGACGGCGTGCCGTCTACGCGGCCCACGACGTCTCGCCGCACAAGGGCAAGCCCCGCTGGTCCGTCGACAAGGACACGCTGGCGCCGACCCGGCTGCCGTTCCGTGACAACGAGGCGGGCGGGCAGCCGCTGTCGCTTCCCGACGGCGCCGTCCACCACTTCCTCCTCCCCACGCCCGGCTGGGCGGCGGTCACGGGCGCGAGCGGCGACGCGAAGAAGCTGCTTGGGCAGCTGGCGGGGGACGGTGTCGACCGGCTCAAGGACTGGAAGAAGGGCGTCGTCCAGAAGCCGGAGCGGAAGTACACCCAGGCCGGCACGCCGAGGGTGGACCGGAAGACCGGCGACGAGGCCGCCTCCCAGTACACGCGGCTGCGGGACGCGGCCCGCCGCGCGGAGTTCCTCTGGAAGCTCGTCGTCAAGCGCATGGAGCTCTCCGAGCGGGAGATCGCCCGGAGCATCGACGTCTGGGAAGCCGACCCGAAGGACAAGGAGTTTGCGTTCCTGCGGCGGGCCAAGAGCGCCGAGGGAGACTCCCAGCAGTCCCGGCTGACGAAGGAGAAGGTCTACGCAGACCTCTTCGACGCGGTGGACACGCCGTACTGGCGCCTCAAGCAGGTGATGAACGCCTGGTGCGCACTGTGGTTCTGGCCGGTGGACAAGGTGGGGCTCCTCGACGGCACGGACGGGGAGTACGCGGCAGAGTCCGTCGACGTGGAGCAACTGCTGGGCGGGTTCGGGGAAGTGGAGACGGCTCCTCCTCCGGCCGCGGTGGAGGAGGTACGACCGCTGCCCGCGCCTGCGCCTGTGGCGAGCAGGCCCGCGCCCCGGTTCGTGGAGGCGGGGCTGCTGTTCCAGATGGCCGGCGACCAGCCGACGCTCGACGACGCGGGCATGCAGGCGGAGGGCGACTACTTCTACGAGGTCCAGGCGGCCGGTGGCGTCCCCAAGCAACGTAAGAAGACGGCGAGCGTCAGCGCCGGGCCGAAGCGTCGGCGCCCTCTCATCCCGCTGAAGGATCTGAACGACTGGCTGGACTTCCTGGAGTCCATGTTGGGGACGGGGCCGGTGCCGGACGGCAGCATCGGGTCCGACCTCGACAACCTCAAGGACCTGGGGGAGTACGAGAAGCTGCTCCTGGACGAGATGTGGATGGACCAGTCCGACCCGAAGACACGGTATCCGTGGATGCGGGTCGTGGCGGACATCGCGGAGGAACAGGGCTTCCTGCACTGGGAGTTGGACTTCGCGCTGGCGTTCTCGGAAGGGGGCGGGTTCGACCTTCAGGTGGGGAATCCGCCGTGGGTTCAGCCGCAGTGGAAAGAGAACGCTGTCATCGCGGAGTTCGAGCCGTGGTTCATGCTGACGGAGAAACCTCTGGCGGCCGAGAAGCAGCGGCGGCGGACGGCTGAGTTGGCCAGGACGGAGGTGGCGGCGTACACGCTGGGCGAGGTGACGACGACGGTGACGCTGGCCGACTATCTGGCGGCGTCGCAGGTGTATCCGCTGATCGCGGGCAGCCAGCCGGACCTGTATCGGGCGTTCATGTGCCAGGTGTGGGACCACACGGCGGCCTTCGGCAGCGCCGGGCTAGTCCATCCCGACACCCACTTCAACGGGGACAGGGAGGCCGCGCTCCGTGAGGCTGCCTACCGCAGACTGCGGATGCACGGCGACTTCGTCAACGCTGGCAACCGGTTCTTCCCGCCACCTGTCGGTCGGTCCAGCCACTTCGGTGTCCATATCTACGGCACACGCGGAGAGATCGATTTCCAGCACCTGTCCTGGCTCTTCTCCGTCGACGCGTTCCGGCTGTCCATCGCGCACGACGGCAAGGGCGACGCGCCGGGAGTGAAGTTCGACGGCGACTGGGACGAGCGTCCGCACAGCAGGCGGGTCGTCCGCGTGACCACGGCCACCCTGGCGCGCTGGCAGAAGCTCTCCGGGGAGCAGGACGTCCTGGTCGAACGGGCGCGTCTCCTCACTCCGGTGAGCACCGCCGAGGACCCTGCCATCAACGCGCTCGCGGGATATCCGCTGCGGCTCGGTGCGCTGGCTCCGCAGATCACACGCGGATTCGATGAGAGCGGCGCGAAGAAGTCCGTCTACGGTCCCGACGAGGACACGCCCCTGATCGATTACAACAAGGACCTCGCGGACAGAACCGACTTCCAGGCGGACACCTGGGAGGATGTCATCCTTAAGGGTCCGCAGATCGGCGTCGCCAACCCGTTCTTCAAGCAGCCTAGCCAGGGCGGCGGCGAGGTGCGCGGGCTCAACCACTTGGAGCTGCTGCCGGACGCGGTCCCCGAGTCGGAGTACCGGCGGGTCGCTGACGAGGCCACGTATCTGGGTGCGCAGGACCGGTGGCTGGACCATGAGGAGTTGGAGCGGCTGCGGGCTTCGGGCGAAGAAATCCGTGCGGTCAAGCAGACCCTGGCTGAGAAGATGGAGTGTCTGCCGAAGGAGGTTCCGTACGAGTCGGTGGACGCGGTGTTCTTGGCACGAGTAACTAAGCCGTACACGGAATTCTACCGGGTGGCATGGCGACAGATGATTGCCCCTGATACGGAGCGCGCGCTCTACAGCGCTCTGCTTCCCATGGGAGCTGCTCACATTCATGGAATGCGTTCCGCCGTCATGGCCGATCGCCGTTCGACATGTCTGGCTGCGGGTTTTTGGAGTGCGCTTCCCACTGACTACATGTTGCGAACCGTCTCGATCGGCAACTTCGATGTTGCCCATGCCCACCGATTCCCTGCTCCGCAAGCCGACCACCCCCTAGCCCCCGCCCTACTCCTCCGAACCCTCCGCCTCAACTGCCTCACCACCGCCTACGCCGACCTCTGGCGGCAACTCCACGACCCCACCTGGTCCGACAACGACCCCTGGGCCCGCACCTGGCCCCAGATGTCCACGAAGCTAAACGACACCACCCCCACCTGGCAGCGCGACACCCCCCTCCGCTCGGAGTACGCCCGCCGAGCCGCCCTCGTCGAGATCGACGCCCTCGTGGCCGTCTGGCTCGGTATCGACGCCGACACGCTGATCACCATGTATCGGGCCCGTTTCCCGATCATGCAGGACTTCGACAGCGTGACCTGGTTCGACGCCGCCGAGCGCAAGATCGCTGGGGACCGCTACACCTTCGGCCACGGCCAGGACAAGGACCACTGGAAGCAGTTCGAGAAGTACATGGCCGACCCCACCCGCCAGACCGCCGCACCCGACGGCTACACCGCCCCCTTCTACAAGGCTGACCGCGAGACTGAAATGCGGGAAGCCCACGCCTACTTCCAGAAGCGGCTCGACGCTGCCGTGGCCGAGGGCAAGTGGGACCCGGTCAAGCAGGAGGTGCCGAAGCCGTGAGGCCGACGCTGGAAGCCGAGGGGTTGAAGGAGAGCCTTCTCCAGTACCTGTCGACCACCTACGCTCTCACCGACGAGGGGGCCCGGAAGGCGCTCCACCGCTTCCTCGGGGACGACAACTCCGGCATGTTCCGGGGCCCCTTCCTCCGTCTGCGCACGCCCTTCGTCCAGGCCGACCCCTCCTGGGAGACGTACCTCGACTGGCGCCGTACGGACGGCTGGACGCCGTACGCGCATCAGGCCGTCGCCTTCGAGCGGCTGTCGTCCGCCGGTGGGCGCTCCCCGCGCCCGACCCTCGTCACCACCGGCACCGGGTCTGGCAAGACCGAGTCGTTCCTGTACCCCGTACTCGACCACTGCGCCCGTGAGCGCGCGGCCGGGCACAACGGGATCAAGGCCGTGTTCCTGTACCCGATGAACGCCCTCGCCACCGACCAGGCGCAGCGCATCAACGGGCTGCTCACCAAGCAACCGGTGCTCAGCAAGATCCGCGCGGGTCTGTACATCGGTGAGCGCGCGGCGACCCGGTACGACAGGGTGTACACCGACCGGTACGACATGCAGGTCACCCCGCCGGACATCCTGATCACCAACTACAAGATGCTGGACCTGCTGCTCCAGCGGGCGGACGACGCCGCGATGTGGGCGGGGTCGGACATCCGGTATGTCGTGGTCGATGAATTCCACACCTACGACGGCGCGCAGGGCACGGACGTGGCGATGCTGCTGCGCCGGCTCGCCTCCGCCGTCGGGGCGTCGGAGAAGGGACGGCCCCTGGGCCGTATCTGCCCGGTGGCCACGTCCGCGACCCTCGCCTCGGGGACGGACGCGGACGGCGTAAAGCAGTTGCTCACCGTCGCGAGCCAGGTGTTCGGCACCGAGTTCACACCGGATGCGGTCGTCGGCGAACAGCGGCTCAGCGTCGACGAGTTCCTGCCCAGCGACGACTTCGACCCGCTGGCGCCCTTGCCGACCCCGGACCAGCTGGCCGCCCTGCCCGATCCCACCCTCGGTGAGGCGGAGTTCGCCGCTCTCGCCGAGGCCGTCACCGGCAGCCCATACACCGATGATCCGCACGCCCTCGGCCGCCTCCTGAAGCGGCATCCGCTGACCGCCGCCGTACTGCACGCACTCGACGGGCAGGTGCGTTCCGTGCCCGAGGTGCTGGATTTGATGTGGCGGAAGGGTGCGCAGGCCTGGGGCAGGACCATCACCCTGCGCCCGGAGGTGGCCGCCAAGGCGCTCGCCCGGTTCGTCGCTCTGCTGTCGGTCGCGCGCGATCCGGCGTCCACGCCCGCCGAGCCGCGGCCCTTCGTGCAGGTAGAGGTGCACCAGTGGGCGCGATCGGTGTCCCGGCTCGTGCGAGGCGTACTGCCTTGGCCCAAGGCCGAGTTCCAGTGGGACACGGTGGGCGCGCCTGAGACCTCCGAGGAGGCGACCGCGCGCACCGCGCCGGTCACCACCGCGACCGCCGGGCAGACGGCGAACCTGTTCCTGCCCGCCGTGTACTGCCGTGACTGCGGACGCTCGGGCTGGGCGGTGTTCACGCCGGAGTCCGACGACCTCGATGTCGAGGTCGACACGCACAAGATCCGGCGGGCCTCGGTCAGCCAGGACAAGATGCGGGTGCGGAACCTGATCGCCGCCACGGACGGGGAGGCCAAGGAGGGGTCCGCCGCCGCCCCGATGGAAGGCGCGGGGCGGGCCGCCGGGCGGGCGGACGCCAACGCGCTCAGTGTGGCCGGGGCGGGGCAACTCCGGGTGCTGGACGGGCCGAAGCGCCGGCTGCGGCTGCCCGATCCCGTCGCCGACTACGACCAGGAGACGGGCACTCCCCGACTGGCGGGCGCCGACTCGGCGTTCGTGCTGGTGTACCTGGGGGAGACCGCGACCACCGCCGCCGAGGAGGACTGGTGCCCGGCCTGCGGCTCGCGCAACACGATCCGCTTCCTCGGTACCGGCGCCGCCGCCCTCGCCGCCGCCTCCGTCACCCAGCTGTTCACCGGCGGGGAACTGGACGAGAAACAGGGCGAGACGAAGACCCTGATGTTCAACGACTCGGTCCAGGACGCGGCGCACCGGGCCGGGTTCGTCGCGAGCCGGTCGTACACCTTCTCGCTGCGCGCCCTGTTCAAGAGCCACCTCTCCGAAACCACCCCGACCGCGCTGAACGACCTGATCGCCGACGTCGTCGCCGCGACCACCGACCGTACGACCCTCGCCGCCGTCGTCCCCACCGACCTGCACGACATCAAGGGCGTGAAGAAGCTGCTGTCGGGGGAGGGGCGGGGCGGGGACCACAAGACGTGGTCGTTGATCGGGGAGCGGTTCGCGTTCGAGGCGCTGATGGAGTTCGGGTTCCGGTCGCGCAACGGCCGTACCCTCGAACTGACGCGGACCGCCGCCGCGCAGGTGCGTATCGCCGACCCGGCCGCCGCTGCCGGCCTCGTCCGGGCCGCGCACTCCGCGCCGTACGGCAAGGGCGGTCAACTGCCCGTCCCCGAGGCGCTGGACGACGCGCGCTATCTCGGGTTCCTGCGTATCTTCCTGGAGCGGCTGCGGACCCGCGGCGCCATCGGCCACCGCTGGCTGGACGGCTATCTGAAGGAGGCCGGGACCAGCCGCTACTTCATCTGGGGCAAGCGGCCGACCGGTATGAAGGCCTTCCCCAAGGGCATCGCCGCGCCCGTCTTCCTGCTCAACGCCCCCAAGGCGCGCAGTGAGTTCGACTTCGCCACCGGGCGGCTCTCCTGGTACGAGCGATGGGCGCAGCGCAGCCTGGGCCTGCCGCGTGAGCAGGCCGCAGAGTTCTGGTCGCGGCTGCTGCCCGAACTGGTTGAGGCGGGGCTGCTCGCCGTACGGACCCCGGACGACAGTGCCCTGCGCATCTACGGGCTCAAGCCGGGCGCCGTCGACGTACAACTGCTGACGGACGACGAGGTCAACGAGGCGTTCGTGCGTTGCCCGTCGTGCTTCTGGGAGCAGACCGTGCACCCGTCCCTGCTCGCGCAGTGGGACGGCCAGAAGTGCCCTGCCTACCGGTGCCGGACGGGGCGGCTCGTCGCCGGGAACCGGCCGGAGGGGCTCGGCCTGCACCAGCGTGACCGTGACTACCGCGAGGACTACTACCGCAGGCTGTACCGCAAGGCCGGCACCTACCAGGTGATCACAGCCGAGCACACCGGCATGCTCACCCGGCCCGAACGCGAGCGCATCGAGGCGGCGTTCCGGGACGGGCGTGGGTTCAAGGACCCCAACGTGCTGTCCTGCACGCCCACCCTGGAGATGGGCATCGACATCGGCGATCTGTCGGCCGTCGTGCTCGCCGCGCTGCCGCGCCGCGCCGCCAACTACGTCCAGCAGGTCGGCCGCGCGGGCCGGCGCACCGGCAACGCCTTCCTCCTCACCATCCCCGACCGCAGCCGCCGCGACCTGTACTACCTGGACCAGCCGCGCGAGATGATCGCCGGGCAGATCGTGCCGCCGGGCAGCCACCTGTCGGCCATCGAGATCCTGCGCCGGCAGTACCTCGCCCACCTCCTCGACCTCGCCGCCCAGGGACGCCTCAAGCGCACCGACGGGCAGCCGCTCGCCGCGATCCCGCGCGAGGCACCCGCCCTGTTCGGGCCCACCGGCTACCTCGTGGACCTCGTGGCGGCCGCTCTCGCCGGCGCGACCGAACTCGTCGAGGACTTCCTCGGTCTCTTTCCCACCGGCGTCAGCCCCCAGGCCGCCGACGAGCTGCGCGCCTACGCCGGACGGAAGCTGCGCGGCGCCGTCGAGGAGGCCGGGCGGCAGTGGAAGCGCGGTGAGGAGGAGCTGCGGCGCAGGCTCACCTTCATCGACGAGGCCGCCCGCGAACTCCGCGATGACGAGGACGAACAGCGCATCCGCAAGGCCGAACTCGAAGCCGAGCACCGGGCCGTCGGCCGGCGTATGAAGAAGCGCGGCCGGATCACCGCCCAGCAGGCCCTCTGCGACCTTGGTCTGCTGCCGAACTACGCCCTCCTGGACTCCGTCACCACTCTCAACGCCACCCTGTACTGGCCCGACGGCATCGACCCGAGGACCGGCCGGGACCGCTTCGACTCC
The DNA here is from genome assembly GCF_055567535.1 of Streptomyces sp. NPDC026538. Taxonomy (NCBI): domain Bacteria; kingdom Bacillati; phylum Actinomycetota; class Actinomycetes; order Kitasatosporales; family Streptomycetaceae; genus Streptomyces; species Streptomyces sp. NPDC026538. The sequence goes on along the minus strand of NZ_JBVHQG010000002.1, from coordinate 1,106,068 downwards.
AAGATGCGCTCGTACGACCGGCCCCAGCGCTATGCCCTGTCCGAACTCGCGCCCGGCAACACGTTCTACGTCAACGGATACAAGCACCAGGTCACCGGCATCGAGATCGGCAGCTCCACCCGCCCCGACTGGACGCCCTGGCGGTTCTGCCCGGAGTGCGGCTACGTCCGCACCGAGAACGCCGCCGAGGACCGCGACCCGTGCCCGCGCTGCCACAGCACCGGCATCGCCGACGACGGGTCCTGCCTGCACCACGTGATCGAGCCGACCGTCGTCACCTCCCGCGACAAGCGCGACGACGCCCGTATCGGCGACGACAAGGACGACCGCGAACAGCGCTTCTACTCCGTCGTCGACGCGGTCGACATCCCGGAGAAGCACATCGAACCCGGCGCGTCCTGGCGGCACACCCGCGAGACCTTCGGCATCGACTACTCCCGCAAGGCCGTCATCCGCCGGATCAACGTCGGACCGCTCCGCTTCGACGCTCGCGCGGACGAACAACTGGCCGGACACGACGTCAGGTTGGCGCCCTTCCACGTGTGCACCGCCTGCGGGGCCGCCACCGCCGACGGCAAGCCCGTCTTCGACCACGACACCGACGCCCTCGACACCTCCGCCGTGCGCAACCCGGCCGTCAAGCACCACCAGCCCTGGTGCCCGCTGCGCCGTGGCAAGAAGGGGCCGGACCTGCCGAAGCAGGAACCGGTGCTCCTCGCCCACCAGCTCACCACCGAGGCCCTGCGCGTCCTGCTGCCCGCCGCGACCGTCCTCGTCGACGAGAAGGTGTACTCCTTCCGGGCCGCCCTGCGACTCGGCGTCGACAGGCACTTCGGCGGCGACCCCGCCCACCTGGACACCACCCTCGCCAGGATGCCCGACCGCACCACCGGCGAGACCCGGCACTTCCTCGTCCTGTACGACCGCCTGCCCGGCGGCACCGGATACCTCGACCGGCTGACCCGGCCCACCGCCTTCCGCGACACCCTCGCCGACGCCCGCGAGACGCTGCTGGCCTGCCCCTGCAAGGAGGAGGGGCGCCGCGCCTGCCACCGCTGTCTGCACCGCTACACCGAGGAACGCCACCAGGACGCGGTCTCCCGCCAAGAGGCCCTGGAAATCATCAACAGCCTCCTCGGACCCGTCGACGAGAACGGCCGCCCCGTCACCGGCGACGACGGCGAACCCGTCAGCCTCTGGGACGTCAAGGAGATCCCGACCACCGCGGCGATCGGCCTGGACAAGCAGGTCGAGTCCGACCTGGAGGCCCGCTTCCTCGCCGCACTGCGCACCTGGAGCACCGGACAGGACGACGCCTCCCTGGAGGAGAGTGGCACGCACAGCGGCCTGCTGCGCTTCTCAGGGGCCGCGGCCTGGCGGCTGACCGCCCAGCGCGACGAGGAGTTCACCCGGACCGACTTCACCTTCGAGCGCACCGACGGCACCCCCCAGAAGGTGCACGTCTTCCTCGACGGCCACCGCTACCACGCCTCTCGCGCCCACAACCGCATCGCGGCCGACTGCGTGAAACGCGACGAGCTGCGGGCCGGCGGAGCCCTCGTCTTCCAGGTCACCTGGGACGACCTGGAACTCTTCGAGAAGGGCGACCGTGCCACTGCCGTCCCGGTGTGGCCGCCGTACCGGCGCACCGGTCAAGACTCCGCCAAGGACTGGTACGAGGAACTCGGTGGCGACCGCGCCGAGTTCGCCGACGCGGTCCTCACCAACCCCATCGTCACCCTGCTCGGCTATCTCCGCGACCCCTCGCGGAGCCGGTGGGGACGGCGGGCCGAGGCGCTGGTCGGCGGGTTGCTCGGCGACCCCCGGCCGCTGGCGCAGAACGTCGACCCCGGCCAGGCCCGTACGACCCTGCGCGCCGCCCTCCGCTGCCTGGCGAAGGGCGGAGACCCGGCGGCCGACGTCGAACCCGCCGCCGGGGACGGCGAGATCCTCGTCCTGCACGCCACCGACGAGCACGGCCTGCCACTGCTCTACACGGTCGACCCCTCCGGCGGACCCGACGGTACCGGCCGGGTCGGCTGGAGCGCCCTCGCCGTACTCGACGACCACGATGGCGACCAGCTCGGCACCCCGGCGCACAAACTCCGGTGGCGGTCCTGGCTGTACTGGTCCAACCTCCTGCAGTTCCTCGCCTTCACCGGCGGCGACGGGGTGCAGCTCGCCAGCAGTGTGGCCGCCGACTTCGCCGTGGAGGTGCTGCGGGTCGGCGGCGGGGCCGGTGAACTGGAAACCCTGATCGCGCGGGCACACGCCGAGACGACCGAGGCGGCCGACACACCTGCCTCCGACATCCCCGAGGTGGGGCAGCAGCCCGCGGAGTCCTCCTCTCTCGAAGAGGCGGTGGCGGGCCTGATCCGCGACGCCGCCTGGGACGAGGACATCCTCGAACTGCTCGAAGAGGACGAACCCGGCTCCGACCTCACCCGGCTCGCCCGCACCCTCGCCGCCCGGGGCAAGAAGGCCCCGGTCTTCGGCCACGAGCTGGGCGAGCGCGGCTGGCAGGCCGACTTCGCCTGGCCCGGCACCCCCGCCAAGGTCGCGGTGGTCGTGGACTCCGACGCCCACGACAGCGACGAGCGCCGTAAACGGGACGACGCCTACGCCGGGGCCGGCTGGACCGTACGCACGGCGGCCGACTGGCTGGACCACCTCGACACCCTGCTCACCCTGCTCCCGGACACGGAAGGCCCGACCCAGCGATGACCGCACGGCTCAGCCTGTATGAGAAGGCCGAACAAGAGCTGTACAAGCTCGACCGATCGGTCAAGGGCAAGTTCTACGACTTCTGCCACCGCTTCCGGGAGAACCCCGATCACCCCGGCCTCGACCTCAAGCCCCTCAAGGGCGACGGCCGCGTCCACCGCGCCAAGATCGACCAGTCCTACCGGGCGCTCCTCGCCAAGATCGGCATCGACGCCGACGGCCGCGAGAAGTGGCTGGTCGTCGCCGTACGCCACCGCAGGCACGTCTACGAAGAGCTCTCCGTCGCGATCAACCGCATCACCGGCGAGATCGAGTTCGTGGACCTTTCGGTGGTGGGCCAGAGCGTCCTCCAGCGGGCCGGCATGAAGCTCACCCCGGCGGAGCGCGAGCAGCCCGAAACCGCCGAGGAGCCCACGGCAGAGCCCGCCGCCGAGGCGCCCGTCCCGGTGGCCCAACCGCTCCTCGCCGGTCTCACCGCCGACGACCTGCGCGGACTCGGCGTCGCCGAACAACTGATCGGCCTCGCCCTCGCGGTCACCGAGAGCACCGAACTCGACGCCCTCGTATCCGGCGCCCCCCTCCTCACCAAGGACATCCTGTACGGCCTCGCCGCCGGGCTCTCCATCGAGGACGTCCGCAAGGAGATCACCGCCCCTGTCGACGTCAAGCTCCCCGAGGAGGAGCGGCACGACCTGGACGCGGCGCTCGCCCGCACCACCGTCACCACCATCGACGAGGATCTCAAGGACATCCTCGAAGAAGGCGACTTCCGCGCCTGGAAGGCGTTCCTCCACCCCGCGCAGGCCAAGCTCGTCGACCGCCGCTACAGCGGTCCCTTCCGGGTCTCCGGCGGGCCCGGCACCGGCAAGACCATCGTCGCCCTGCACCGCGTCAGGCACCTCGCCGAGCAACTGCCCCCCGGGCACAGCAAACCGATCCTGCTCACCACCTTCACCAAGAACCTCACCACCGACCTGCGCGCCCGCCTCTCGTACCTCCTCGAACCCGAGCAACTGGCCCGCGTCGACATCACGCACATCGACCAGCTCGCCGCCCGCGTCTTGAACGAGAACACCCTCTCCGGCGCCGGGAAACAGCGAATCTACGACGGCGTCGCCCTGGACACACTCCGCCAGATCCTCCTCGAACTCGACGAGAAGCGATGGGACCCCGAGTTCCTCTACGAGGAGTGGGAGCAGGTGATCCTCGGTCAGTCGCTCGGCACCCGCAAGGCGTACTTCGACGCCCGCAGGGCCGGACGGGGCCGTTCCATCAGCCGTCCCGACCGCGCCCAGATCTGGAAGATCCTGGAGCAGTTCACCACCCGTCTCGACAAGGAGAACCGTGAGACCTGGGGGCAGGCAGGCGAACGCGCCGCCCGCTTCGAGATGCAGCGCGCCGACAAGATCAGGAAGCGCCAGGAGTACAAGGACGAAGTCGGCGGCCTGGATCTCAAGCACCGCGACGACAGCTCCGGCATGTACTACCTGGGCCACCGCTACAAACACGTCGTCGTCGACGAGGCACAGGACCTCCGCCCCGCCCACTGGAAGATGCTCCGTGCCATGGTCGCCTCTGGCGAGGACGACATGTTCATCGCCGGCGACACCCACCAGCGCATCTACGACCAGCAGGTCACCCTGGGGACCGTCGGCGTCCACATCCGAGGCCGCGCGGCCCGCCTCACCCTCAGCTACCGCACCACCCGCGAGATCCTGAACCGGGCCATGGAGGTGGTGAACCCGAAGAACGGCCGGATCACCTTCGACGACCTCGACGACGGCACCGACAACCTCGACGGCTACCGCTCGGTCCTGCGCGGCCCGGCCCCCGAACTCGTCCCCTGCGAATCATGGGACGACGAACTCGCCAAACTCGGCACCACGCTCCGGGCCTGGCGGGAGGAGCTCGCCGCCGGCGGTGCCGACGGCGCATCCCGCGACCCGCGCGGCACCATCGCCGTCTGCGTCGCCGACCGCGAGGCCGTCAACCAGGTCATGTACCACCTGGTGACCCAGGCCGGCCTCACCGTCGCCGAACTCACCAAGGACGGCGCGAAGGGAGACGGCGACATCCACGTCGGCACCATGCACCGCTTCAAGGGCCTCGAATACCAGAGGCTCGCCATCGTCGGTGCCCGCGACGGCGTCATCCCCCGTGCCTCGGTCGTCCAGCGCTACCGCGACACGGACCCGCAGCGACTCGCCCGTGAGGAACTCAAGGCCCGTTCCCTGCTGTTCGTCGCGGCGACCCGGGCCCGTGACGCCCTGCGCATCAGCTGGTACGGCAAGCCGAGCCCGTACCTGCCGGTCTAACGGCGTCCGAGGAACCCCGCCCACGCCTCACGCGACACACGCACGACGGGTCCGGCCACGGCCTTGGAGTCACGGATGTGCACGACTCCGGGGTCGGCCGCGACCTCTACGCAGTCGCCGCCCTCAGCTCCGCTGTAGCTGCTCTTGAACCAAACGAGACCGGAGTTGTTCATAGCGATCCCAGCAACCCTTCGATGAACTCCAGGGACTCTCGCGGGGTGAGAGCCTGTGATCGGATGATCCCATAGCGGGCGGCAGCGAGAGCCGTCTGTTGCGGATCGGTCTGAAGGGTGCTGGCTCCCTGTGCCTCGGTGTATGCGAACTTCTTGCCGTCGTTCCGCGTGACGACTGTGAACGGCCCGTCCACGCCCGCGCTCTCCTCACAGTCGAGGGGCATGACCTGAATCTCGACGTTGCGCTTCTGACCGATGAGAAGCAGATGCTCAAACTGGCCTCGCAGTACGTCCTTTCCGCCGAGCGGACGCCGCAGTACTGACTCGTCCATCACGAAACTGAGCAGCGGCGCGGGCTGGCGGTCGAAGATGTCCTGCCGTGCTAGGCGCGCCGTAACCCGCTGCTCGATCGTCTCCTGATCCAGAGGCGGTCGTCGCATGGCGAGTACAGCCCTCATGTACTCCTCGCTCTGGAGCAGGCCTTTGACCATGAGAGTGTCGTACGCGAGCAGTTCGATGGCCTCCTTCTCCAATTTCGCCATCCCCTGGAAGAACACCGGATACTGCGCCCTCTCCACCTGCTCCTTCCACACCGTCAGCAGCCCCTCCGCCCCCAGTGCCTCGTCCGCCTTGTCGATGGTCCTGGGGGACGGGATCCGCCGCCCCTGCTCGAACGACGCGACCGTGGACGCCGAGTAGCCGATCCGCCGTCCCAGCTCCTCGCGTTCCAGGCCCGCCCGCAGCCGCAGCGTCTTCATGGTCTGGCCGAACGCGGCGACCACGCCCCGGCCCGAGGGGTCCGCCGCCTGGCCCGCGGTGCCCTCTTCTTCCGCAACCTCGGTCACCTCTGCCGCCTCCCTGCCCCAACGCCCGTCTCCGGGACGGCGTCACGCCGCGCCGCTCGTACTCGTACCGCCACCGCGCGTACAACCGGCCCGCGTCAGTGCGTCACCGCTGGTCACGCTACGCGACCGAGGACACCGTTGTCGGCATGACGAACAAACCCGGCAGCGCCTTCGAGATGCGCTTCACCTCCACCCCGCGCGGCGCCCGTCTCGCCCGCAGGCTGGCCGCCCACCGGCTCGACACCTGGGGGATCCCCTACGGCGGTGGCCCGCACGAGGCGATCGCGCTGGTCGTCGGCGAGCTGACCGCCAACGCGGTGCGGCACGGGCACGTGTCCGGCCGGGACTTCCACCTGCGCCTGTACGTGACCGGACCCGCCGCTGCGATGGTCCGGATCGAGGTCACCGACACCCGCGCCGAACGCACACCGCCCCGCCCGGAGGCGCTGCGCGCGGCGGACCCCGAGGACACCGAGGGCCGAGGGTTGGTCATCGTCGCAGGGCTCGCGTCCCGCTGGGGCTGGCACGCGCGGTCCGACGGGGCGGGCAAGACGGTGTGGGCCGAGTGCTTGGCCACGCGCCCGGCGTGAGACGAAAACCGGACATCGCGCCCGGGCAGCGGCGGCCATCAGGGACAATGGTCCGACGATGACCTCGCAGGACTACAGCCCGTTCGCGCACCTCACCACGCCCAACTCCGCCCTCTACCGCCAGGTGATGGGGGCGTTCCTCGCCGCCAAGGAGCGGTTCGCGGTGCATCTGCGGCCTGAGGACGTGTTCGTGGCGCTGGACGCGGACGCGCGGCCCGGTGACGTCGAGTCGGTGGTGACGGCGCTGGACAGGCTTGTGGGATGGGGAAACCTACGGGCCGATCCCGACCACGCCCGGGTGACGGCGGTCGAGGACTTCTACCGCAGGCGGTTCATCTACCAGCTCACCCGGGCCGGTGAGGCGGCCGAGGCGGCGCTCGGGACGTACGACGCGACGCTCGGACGGCGCGGGGAACTCCAGGCGGTCGCGCTGCACGACATCGTCACGCAGCTGCGGGCGCTGCTGGTGATCGCCCAGGAGGACGAGCCGGACCCGGCCAAGGCACATATCGCGCTGTCCGTCCTCACGGCCCGCTTCACCGACCTCGCGGACAACGCGCGTGCCTTCATGGGGTCGTTGCAGCGCACCATCGACCTGCACGACATCGAGGTCGAGGCGTTCCTCGCCTACAAGGACCGGCTGATCCAGTACCTGGAGCGGTTCATCCAGGATCTGATCACGCTCGGCGGGCGGATCGCCCTTCTCATCGGCGAACTGGAGGAACAAGGCAGGGTGGAGCCGCTGTTGGCCCTCGCTGCCGGGCGGGAGGCCGCCGATGCCGCTCCCGAGGAGGCCGAGCAGGCGGAAGCGGTGGCGTACGAGAGGTGGGCGGCGCGCTGGTCCGGGCTCGCCCAGTGGTTCGTGTCGGAGGAGGACCGGGAGTCGCAGGCCCGGCTGCTGCGCGGGCGCGCCCTCGGCGCGATTCCGCAACTTCTCGCCGTCGTACGGCAGTTGAACGAGCGACGCGCCGGGCGTTCGGACCGCTCCGCCGACTTCCGCACGCTGGCCCGCTGGTTCGCCCAGGCACCGGACGACGAGACGCGGCACCGGCTGTGGCGGGTGGCCTTCGGACTGCACTCGTCCCGGCACCTCACCGTCGACGCCGACACCCTCGCCGAACGCGCCGCCGCCCCGGAGCCCGCCTCGACGCCCTGGGCCAAGTCGCGTCCCCTGCGGATCAGCCCCCAGCTGCGCCGAACCGGAAGCTACGAACGCCGGGGCAAACCGCGCCGGGTCGCCGACCGGGGCGAGGCGAAACGGCGGCTCGCCGAACTCGCCGCCCGGCAGACGGCTCAGGCCGGACGGGCCCGCGACCGGCTCGCGACGGGCGGGCCCGTCCGGCTGTCCCGGCTCGGTGAACTCGATCCCCTCGCCTTCCAGCTCTTCCTGCGCCTGCTCGGCGACGCCCTCGCCACCTGGCGGCCCGGCATGACCACCACCACGGCGACCAGCTCGGACGGTTCGATGGAGATACGGCTGACCGCGCTCGACGACGGCACGACGGCCGAAGTGCACACCCCCGACGGGGTGTTCAGCGGCCCCGACCACCTGATCGACATCGTCGACCTCACCGCGACCGGGACGGGGGAGGACCGATGACCAGCCCATCCGGCCCCTCCGGCCCCCTGGCGGAGGTCCTCGAAGGCCAGCGCGCGGCCGAACTGCAGCGCGCCGCCCGCGCGTTGCTGAAGGAGCCGCTGCTGACCGCCGACGGGCCGTACGCCGACGAGTTCCGGCTGGTGCGCCGGCACGCCACCGCACTGCGCGACTGGTTCGAACGCAACGTCGGCTGGACGCTGCGCACCGACGCCGACGCGGCCCGGCTACGCAAGACACCCGGCACCCTCACCGACGCCACGCACCCCGCCCGCGAGGCGGCCCGCACCGCCCTGCCCTTCACCCGCCGCCGCTACGTCCTCCTCTGCCTGACCCTCGCCGCCCTGGAGCGCGGCGAGGCCCAGGTCGCCCTCGGCCGCCTCGCCGAACAGGTCGTCCTGGCCGCCGCCGACCCCGAACTCCTCACCGCCGGAATCGAGTTCACCCTGGAGCGGCGCGACGAACGCCTCGACCTCGCAGCCGTCGTACGCCTGCTGCTCCGGCTCGGGGTGCTGCGGCGGGTCGCCGGTGACGAGGAGGCGTACGTCAGCGGCTCCGGTGACGTGCTGTACGACGTTCGCCGACGCGTCCTCGCGGGGATGCCCGCCGCCCTGCGTGGCCCCTCCCTGATCGAGGCCGAGGACTTCGCGGGACGCATGACGGAGATGACGGCGCGGACCGCCCTCGACAGCGACGAACTGCGCTTCCGCACCATCCGCTGGACACTGACCCGCCGCCTCCTCGACGACCCCGTGCTCTACTACGACGACCTCACCGACGACGAACTCGCCTACCTCACCCGGCAACGCGGCTTCATCACCGCCCGGATCACCGAACTGACCGGCCTGGTCGCGGAGGTCCGGGCCGAAGGCATCGCCATGGTCGATCCGCTGGACGACCTGACCGACGTACGCATGCCGGAACAAGGCACCCACGGCCACATCACCCTGCTCCTCGCCCAGCACCTGGCCCAGGCCGACGAGCCCGTCACGGTCGCCGAGCTGGCCGCGCACGTGCGTGAACTTGCCGCGGAGCACGGCAATTTCTGGTCGAAGACGGCCCGTGAACCGGGAGCCGAACCCGCACTCGTGGCCCGGGCCCTGACCAAGCTCCAGGCCCTCGGACTCGCCGAGGACACCCCGCGAGGCGTCGTGCCCCGCCCCGCCCTCGCGCGGTACGCGGTCGGCGACGCCGTCATCAGAACCACCGGCGACGAAAGGTGACCCGCGCCGTGACCGCCCCACCCGCGCAGACAGTACGGACCGAGCCCCCGGCGTTCGTTCTGCCCGCCGCCGCTCCCGGCCGGTGGCGGCCCCTGCGGATCGGGCTCGTCGACCTGTTCCACTACGACGTCGAGGAGTTCTGGTTCCGCGACGGCCGGCTGCTGCTGCGCGGCAACAACGGCACCGGCAAGTCGAAGGTGCTCGCTCTCACGCTGCCGTTCCTGCTCGACGGCGACCTCTCCGCGCGCCGTGTCGAGCCGGACGGCGACCCCGGCAAGCGCATGGAGTGGAACCTGCTCCTGGGCGGCGAACACCCCCACCCGGAACGTCTCGGCTACACCTGGATCGAGTTCGGCCGGCTCGACGACACCACCGGCGAGGCCCACTTCCGCACCCTGCTGTGCGGCCTGAAGGCCGTCGCCGGACGCGGCATCGCCCGCCACTGGTTCGCCGTCACCACCCAGCGCATCGCCGCCGGACTCGACCTGCTCGACGCCACCGGCACCGCCCTGTCCCGGGACCGGCTCGCCGAAGCCATCGGCGGCCACGGCATGGTCTACGACACCGCCAAGGCGTACCGCCGCGCGGTCGACGAGGCCCTGTTCGGGCTGGGGGAGCGGCGCTACGGCGCACTCGTCGACCTGCTCATCCAGCTGCGCCAGCCCCAGCTGTCCAAGCGGCCCAATGAGGCAGCGCTGTCACGGGCGTTGACGGAGGCGCTGCCGCCGATGGACCAGGCGGTCGTCGCCGACGCGGCGGAGGCGTTCCGGTCACTGGACGAGGAGAAGGAGGAACTGCTGGCGGCCCGTGAGGCCCAGCAGGCGTCGTCGGCGTTCCTCGACCACTACCGGCGCTACGCCCGCATCGCCGCCCGGCGCAGGGCCCGCCTGCCCCGCGCCGAACACGCCCGCTACGAACACCTCCAGCGGGAACTCGTCAGGGCACAGGCCGACCACGACCAGGCCGTCACCGACCGGACCGAGGCGCAGGAGCGCGCGGCGGCGCTCGCCGAGCGGGCGGCCCGGCTCAGTGCACAGGACGCGGCACTGCGGTCCGGGCCCGAGATGCGTGACGCCCGCGCCCTCGACCAGGCGGCGGCCGACGCCTCCCGCACGGCCGGCGACGCCGTCCGCTTCGAGGCGGACCGGCTGAAAGCCGCCGAAGCACACACCCGGGCCCGCGGTCGGCTCGCCACCGCCACGAACCGGCTGACCGCAGCCCAGGAAGCCCTGGACGACATCGAAGGCAGGGTCGCCGACAGCGCGGCGGCGGCCCGCATCGACGTACCCCGGACCTCCGGAGCCCCCGTCCCGGCCCTGCGCCGGGCCGCCGACGAGGCCATGGCGAGCAGACGGCGGGCCGTGGACCATGTGGAGACCCTGGTGACGGCGGCCGAACGCGCGGAGGAGGCCCGCAGGGCCGCCCGGCTGCGCGCCGACGAGGCTGACGAGGAGGCGGGGCGCGGCGCGGTACAGCTGGCCGAGGCGGAGGAGGCGGTTGCAGAGGCCGGACACGCCCTGGTCGCGGCCGTCCGGGAGAAGCTGTCGGGGTTCGTGGAACTGCGCGTCGACGGGCTGCCGGGGGTGCTCGACGCCGTGCAGAGCTGGACGGGCAGCCTCGACGGGCCTCATCCGGCCCGACTCGCCGCCACCGCCGCCCACCGCGTAATCGGCGCCCGACTGGCCGACAGGGCCGCAGCGTTGGCCCAGTCGGAGGCGGCGACGGCCGAACGCCTGCGTCTCGGGGCCGAGGAACTGGCCGCCCTGGAAACCGGCGGGCAACGCGGCCCCACCGCCCCTCACACCCGCACCGCCGATCTCCGCAGCCGCGCCCTCGGCGCCCCGCTGTGGCGTCTCGTCGACTTCCGCCCGCACGTGACGGAGGCGCAACGAGCAGGCCTGGAAGCCGCGTTGGAGGCCTCCGGGCTCCTCGACGCCTGGGTGCGGCCGGACGGCACCGCGGTGCGGGCGGACGACCACGACGTACTCCTCGACCCGCTCGACCTGCCCACCGGAAGCGGGCTCGACCGTGCCTTGTGCCCGGCCGTCGACCACGCCGACGCCGGGGCGGCGGCCGTCGGCGAGCACACCGTCCAGCGCCTGCTGGCCGCCATCGCGCTGGTGGACGTCGACAAGGACGGTGACAGCCGCACCTGGGTCTCCACCGACGGCCGCTTCCGGGTCGGCGCGCTCACCGGCGGCTGGGCCAAGGACAGCGCCCAGTACGTGGGAGAGGGGGCCCGGGAGCGGGACCGCCGCAACCGCATCGGCGAACTGCGCCTTGAACAGAAGGCCTTGGCGGCCGAACGGGAGCAATTCGCCGGGGAGCGCAGAACGGTGTCCGAGCGGCGCACTGTACTCGACGCCGAACTCGCCGCCGTACCCGGCGAGGACGATCTGCGCCGCGCCCACGCCCGGCTCGGCGCGACGGCCGAAGCCGTCCACCGGGCCCGTACCCGGCAGCGGGAGCGGGCCGCCGAACTGGCCCGCGCGGCTGCCGACGCTGACCGTACGGCGAAGGAACTCGGCGACACGGCGGCCGACCTGAACCTCCCCGTCGGCCGGGACGGCCTGGCCGCCGTACGGCAGGCGCTCGCCGACCACGCCGTCCACCTCGCCGTACTCTGGTCCGCGGCGCGCGAGCGCGCGGACGCCGAGCAGGCGGTCGACGGGGAACGTACCGAGACCGGCCGCGCGGAGCAGCTCGCCGCCGAGCTCGCCGACCGTGCCACGGAGGCGGCCCGCCTCGCCGCGGCCGCCGACGAACATCTGCATGCCCTCCGCTCCACCGTCGGAGCGGCTGTCGCCGAACTTCAGCGGCAGCTGGAGGAGACGGGGGAAGCCGCACGCGCCTGCGAGCGCGATCAACAGCGAGCCCAGGAGGACATCCAGGCCGCCGACCGGCGGGCCGGCCACGCCGAGGGGCGCATCGAGCGGCTCACCGAGGACGTCACCGACGCCACCGCCGCACGCGAACGGGCCATCGCCGCGTTCCAGCGGTTCACGGCGACCGGACTGCTCGCCGTAGCCCTCCCCGACCTGCCCGTACCGGGCGAGGACGGCGGACTGTGGGCGGCCACCCCCGCCGTGACCCTCGCCCGCGCCGTCGAGTCCCGCCTGGCCACGACCGACGACTCCGACGCGGCCTGGGAACGCATCCAGAAACATCTCAGCGAGGAACTCGGCCGGCTCCAGGACGCGTTGTCCCGGCACGGCCACACCGCCACGGCCCGTCCCGGCGAGGACGGCATGCGCGTCGACATCGTCTACCAGGGCCGCGAACGCGCGGTACCCGAACTCGCCGAAGCCCTCGCCACGGAAGTCGCCGAACTGACCCGCATCCTCTCCGCGCACGAACGAGAGATCCTTCAGACCCATCTGATCACCGAGGTCGCCGGCACCCTCCAGGAACTGATCGGCGCGGCCGAACGCCACGTGCGCGTCATGAACAGGGAGTTGGAGGAGCGTCCGACGTCCACGGGTATGAAGCTGCGCCTGGTCTGGCGCGCCTCTCGCCGGGCGCCGCAGGGGCTGGCCCAGGCCCGGGACCGGCTGCGCCAGTCCGCCGACGCGTGGTCACCCGAGGACCGGGCTGCCGTCGGCACCTTCCTCCAGGAGCAGATCGCACGCCAGCAGGCCGACGACCGTACCGGCAGCTGGCAGGAGGACCTCACCGCCGCCCTCGACTACCGCGCCTGGCACGAGTTCGGTGTCGAACGCCACCAGCACGGCAAGTGGGTACCAGCCACCGGCCCGGCCTCCGGCGGCGAACGCGTCCTCGCCGCCTCCGTCCCTCTCTTCGCCGCCGCCTCCTCCCACTACGCGAGCGCGGGCGGCGCCCACGCCCCGCGCCTCGTCACCCTCGACGAGGCGTTCGCGGGAGTCGACGACGACTCCCGCGCCAAGTGTCTGGGCCTGCTCCGTGCCTTCGACCTCGACGTCGTCATGACCAGCGAACGCGAGTGGGCCTGCTACCCGCAGGTGCCCGGCATCGCCATCGCCCAGCTGTCCCGGGTCGACGACATCGACGCCGTCCTGGTGACCAGATGGGAGTGGGACGGCGGTGAACGGCGACGCGGTCCCGAGCCCGGCTCCACCGCAGGTCCGGCATCGGTTCCTGCCCAGGCCCACGCCCCCGTCACCTCGGTGGAACCGGGGGCCCCATGGACGTGAACCACCCGGTGGCCGAGGCGAAGGTCGACGGCGAACGACTCGCGCGACTGCTCGGGGACCCGGAACTCGCCTGGCTTCTGGAACGCGTCCGGCAGCGGATTGCGGCGGGGCGGCCGCTCACCGGGACGGTCACCCTGGCGCGCCCGGACGACCTCCAACGCCGGGCCGCCGAAAGGCTGCTGGGGCGTCCTCCGAGTATCGGCCGGTCCCTGACCCTGCGCCTCGACACGGTGGACGAGATCCTGCGTCGCTCCGGCGTCAGCCCGGACGGCCTGGAGACCGCCGTGGTCGCCCTCACCGGGCCCGTCACACTGCGTGCGGAGACGAGGGACAGGCAGGTCGAGGCGTGGCAGGAGGCACTGGCCCCGCTCACCACCGTGCGCGCCGAACTGGCCGCCTGGTCCGGCCAAATCCGCGAAAACGGTCTCGTACGGCGACTCGCCCGCACCCCCGACACCGCCCGCCCACTCGTCGCCGCCGCTGTGCGGGCACTGCACGCCCTGCCCGCCGACCCCCCGATGTCACGGGCGGCGTTCGCGGCACTCCATCTGACCGGCGCCCACGCCCTGGACGAGGGGACCCCGCTCGCCACGCTCGTGCTGTCGGGGATCCGGGCGCTCACCGGCTTCCCCGACGGCGCCGGCGCCGAGTGGCGACGCGAGGCCTGGGCTTCGGCCGGACTGCTCAAGGACGACGTGTCGTCCACCGTCCTCACCCTCAACCTGCGCGGTACACCCGCCCTCGACTGGATGGCCGACGAGGGCGAGCCTGCCGTCCTGACGCTGCGTTCTCTCACCCGCCCGACCGCGAACCGGATCACGACGGCGACGGGAGGCGTCCACGTGTGCGAGAACCCGGCCGTCCTGTCCGCCGCCGCCGACGCCCTGGGCCCAGCATGCCCGCCCATGGTGTGCCTCCAGGGGCAGCCCTCGGCGGCCGCACTCACCCTGCTGCGGAGCCTGTCCGCGTCCGGAGCGGTACTCCTCCACCACGCGGACTTCGACTGGGGTGGGGTACGCATCGCCACAGCGCTCGGGCGAGTGGCCCCGTGGCGCCCCTGGCGGTACGAGGTCGCCGACTACCTGTCGGCCGTGACCAGGGTGAACGAGCCGCAGGACCTGACGGGCACGCCTGCCGCGACACCATGGGATCCGCGCCTGGCCGCCGCGATGAACGAGCTCCGAGTGCGTGTCGAAGAGGAGTCGCTCCTCGATGTCCTGCTCTGGGATCTGCAGACGGCGGCGCACTCAGCCACGCTCGACGGTGCTGGAGGCTTCTCGACAGGCGGTTGAAGGGGCCCGCATGGCCTACCCGCCGAGGAGCAGCGGACGTGTGGGGCTGAGAGCGATGACATCTGCCAGGAACGGCGTGTGCAGCTCCGGCATGTCCGTCACGCGGCTGCCCGGGTGCGGGAGGTGAGCTGGGGGAAGGCGTCCTCCCATACGGCGCGAACGTGCGGCCGACGAGTGTGCGTAGCACCGGCCACAGCTGAGAAGGAAGTCCTGGTTGAGGTATCGGGGCAGGTCCTCGCGCAGGGCGGTGCGCTACAGGCCCATGCACTGGCGAGGCCTGCTCATGTCAGACGAGGTCATCCCCGACCAGGCCATGTGCAGCGGCAGCTCCACGATCCCCTGGGTCGGGCCCTGCAACTCGTCCAGCGACTCCGGCAGACGCCGCCGGAACCTCTCCCGATATTGCGCGAGGCCCTCGGTACCTGCGCCAGAGAGGTCCATCGGCGCGGGTGCGGCGCACGGGTCGTGATGTGCGACCCCGCGCCCTGAGGGAGAAGGGTGGCTCGCCAATGAGCCGGCTGCCGTGGCCGTTCTGCTCTGTACCAAAGGCGCAGGTAGTAGGCCGTGACGCTCGTTTGACGTTCTGGGCGTCCGCTGACGCATCATGTGGAGTGCGTTGCGATCCTGGAGCCGGTGGCGAAGGGCTCTTGAACTGCGGTTTCGTGCGTGCACATTATGCGCGGTATGGGCGTTGCGGGCGGTATCTCAAGCTGAAATGACGCTCGTGAGGCTCATTCGGCACTCGCCCTGATGGCGTGTCAGTTGCGCTGGCGAGTCGGTCAGCTCATCCTGATGCGAAGGTGGGCCGAGCTGGTGCCTCTGGAGAAGTAAGGCGTCAGCCGCCCAGGAGATCTTCTCCGTGCGGCGTGGGGAGACCTCTTCACAGCCCGTCAGCTGTGGCCGACGAGGGGCAAGTCATCGCTTCCGTCCAAGTCGTTTCGCAGAGCTTCGGATCCGTCGGCACTCACGGCATGGGTATCACGGCGGATACGGAAGGCTGGACTGGATCACAGTGTGGTTTGCCGTCATTGTCCGCGGGGGCGCCGGGTGATCACCTGGGGGAGATTGCCGTTCCTCCAGTAGCCGTCGAGGATCGTGAGGAGTCGTTCGGGGTCGCGGAAGACCTCGGCGATCCGGGCTCCGTATTCGTCGAGCAGCGGGTCGCTTTCGACCCTCTTGCGGCCGGCGCCTGTGAAGGACGACGAGTAGGCGTGGCAGTTGCCGCGCCACAGGTAGTTGATCCTTGACGGCTCGGTCCGTCTGTACTGCTCGTGGTGGTAGTTGCGCAGGCCGACATGCCCGCAGATCGGGCAGATCCGCTTGGTCACCGGAAGCTGGAGTTGCGCGAAGAGCGCCTCACGATGGTGTTCGTCGTAGGGGCGGACCATGGATGGGACCTTTCTGGGGTGTGCGGGATCATGCGCCACATCATCGTTCGTACTCGTCCCACTCGGAGCGGTAACCCGCCCTGGCCGGCGTTTCCTTGAGCCTGTCGAGGCTCACCACGGGCCCCCTGTGGATACTCGTTGGGTTTCTTGCTGAGCCCGCTGTGGTAGGTTTTGCCCTCTTTCGTCCCCGTCGCCGGACCCGACTCGTCCCCGCTTCGGGCGGCGGACTTGCCGCTGCCGCGCGGTTCCTTGCCGCCCTTACCCGTATCCGATCGCGGTGCCGAGGGGGCATCGCCGGACTTGGGTGTGGCGGTCGGCAGGTCGCCGGAGAGGGGTCTCTTGACCGCCCTGGCGAGGTCATCGAGGTTGTAGTCGTAACCGACGGTCTCGGTTGGCAGACCACCGTCCGCACCGTACGTGGTCGCCGCCAGCAGACCGGCGTTCTCGGTGTAGGAGGCCTTTGCGGTGTAGGTGCCCGCCAGGGGTGCGTTCTTCGCCCCCCGGGTGTCCGCTCGGCTTCCGTTCCTCTCGACTCGCCTCGAGTCAGTCTCCAGTGCGCCCCGGGACGCTGGGGCGGCAAATGTAATGGGAGGTTCCGAACCAGGGGCCGGCGTCGGTGGGCGGGCGGTCTTCGGGAGGGTGACGGATGACGGACGTGGCGATCGTGGGTGCTGGGCCGACCGGGCTGATGCTGGCGTGCGAACTGCGGCTGGCCGGTGCCGAGGTGGTCGTGCTCGAAGTACTGCCGGAACGCACCGGGCACTCCAAGGCGCTCGGGCTGCACGCCCGTTCGCTGGAGGTCCTGGCCCAGCGGGGGATCGTGGAGCGGTTCCTGGCCGAGGGGCATCCCAAGGTGCCGGTCGGGCACTTCGCGGGTATCCGCAAGCTCGACTTCGAACGTTTCACCGGCGACCACCCGTACATGCTACGGATCCCGCAGGCGGACACGGAGCGCCTGCTGGAGCAGTGGGCGCTGGAACTCGGTGTCGAACTCCGCTTCGGCGCCCGGGTGACGGGCCTCGCGCAGGATCCGGAAGGGGTCGCGCTGACGGTCGAGGGGCCCGAGGGGGCGTACGTCCTGCGGGCGGCCTACGCGGCAGGCTGCGACGGCGGGCACAGCACCGTGCGCGAGTTGCTCGGCGTCGGCTTCCCCGGCACGCCCACCACGCTCACCGCGATGGTCGGCGACGTCGAACTGCCCGGCCTGGACCAGCCGGTGACCGGATCCATGCCCCGGCACACGAACGGCGTGGCCATGCAGTTCCCGCTCGGAGCGGGGCTGTACCGGGTGGTCACCGTCGAGTTCGACAAGGTCACGGACCGGGACGCACCCCTCGACATCGATGTCCTGCGCACCGCCTACCGGTCGATCGCCGGCACGGACTACGGTATGCGCGGCGCCCGTTGGCTGTCCCGGTTCGGGGACGCGACCCGCGAGGCGGAGCAGTACCGGGTGGGCCGGGTGTTTCTGGCCGGGGACGCCGCGCACATCCACTTCCCGGCCAGCGGTCAGGGGCTCAACCTCGGCATCCAGGACGCGGCGAACCTCGGCTGGAAGCTCGCGGCCGTCCTCGCGGGGCGCGCGGGAGGGGAACTCCTGGACACCTACCACGAGGAGCGGCACCCGGTCGCCGCCGCCGTGCTGCACAACACCCGGGCCCAGGTCGCCCTCATGGAGCCGGGCGACAAGGTGGGCGCGCTGCGCGAACTCTTCGACCTGCTGCTGGACTTCGACGACGTGCGCGACTTCCTCACCGGCATGGTCAACGGCCTCGACGTGGTCTACCCGGCGTCCGGCGACCACCCGCTGGCGGGCCGCAGGGTTCCCAACGCGGTGCTGAAGACCGAGGACGGCGAACGCCGCGTCCATGAACTGCTGTACGGCGGGCACGGCGTCCTGCTCGACCTCTCCGACGGTGCGCCGGCCCTCGCGGCCGGGTCGCGTCGGGCCGTGGTGGACACCGTGCGCGCCCGGGCCGACGAGCTCGGCGCGGGCGCCCTGCTGATCCGCCCCGACGGCTATGTCGCCTGGGCGGCCCCGGCCGGCGAGGTGACCGGCGAGGGCCTGGAGCCGGCGCTGACGAAGTGGTTCGGGGCGACCGCCTGAGCGGTCGCGGGACAGCGGTACGGGCGGGGCGCCCCGGGGGATTCGGGCGCCCCGCCCGCGTCGGGGAGGGCCGGGCGGTCACGGCAGGACCAGTACCGCCTTGCCCCGGAAGGAGCGTGCCGCCAGGGCCGCGAACGCCTCCGCGGTCCGCTCCCACGTGTCGCGCAGACCGATGTTCGGTACCAGACGCCCGTCGGCGATCAGACCCACGAGGATCGCCAGGTCCTCGCCCTTGGCCTGGTCGGGGATCGGACTGACCAGACCCATCACCTTGCTGTTGGGCGCGTATCCGGCGAAGTCGAGGATGCGCACCTGGGACGGGCCGCCGATGTTGCCGTACAGCACTGTCGTCGCGCCCGGCGCCATCCGGTGCATCACCTGCGGCAGGAGCGGGCCGCCGATGCCGTCGAGGGCGAGGTGGAAGGGGCCCAGAACCCCTTCGGCGTGCTCGGCGAGCGAGGTCACCGCGCGGTGCGCGCCGAGTGCGCGCACCTCCTCGGCCCGCTCGGGGCGGGTCACGTGCGCGGTCACCCGCGCGCCCGACGCGACCGCGAGCTGCACCGCGAACTGTCCCACGCCGCCGCTCGCCCCGGTGACCAGCACGTCCCGGCCGAGGAGCGCACCGCCCACCCGCAGCGCCCGCAGCGCGGTCAGGCCCGCCACCGGAAGAGTCGCCGCCTGCTCGAAGGAGACCTCGTCGGGCAGTACGGCGGTCCGGTGGCCGGCGATCGGGATGCGCTCGCACCAGCCCTCCCAGTCCATGTAGGCGACGACCCGCTCGCCCTCGCGCGGACCGGTGCCGTCGGCGGCGGCCCGCACCACGACCCCGGCGGTGTCCTGGCCGGGCCGCCAGCCGTCCGGCCTGCGCCGGACGAGGTTGGCCTCGTCGTGGTTGAGGGAGAACGCGCGTACCTCCACCACGGCCTCGTGAGGGGCTGGGTCGGGCTCCGGCAGACCGTCGGTCAGCCGGAGCCCGCCGGGGGCCGTGGGTTCGGTGACGAAACCGCGCACGGTCAGGCCTTCGCGGGGGCGACGTCCCCGGGGGACGCGTCGCTCGCCGCCCGGGCCTCGGCCGCCGACGCCGCCGCGGCCCGCACCAGCACGGTGACCAGGGCCGTCATCACCAGGATCAGGGCGAGCGCGATCCAGGCGGCGAGCTCGGTGGCGCCGGCGTACGCGTCGGCGCCCGCGTGGTCGCCCAGCTTGGCGAAGAAGATCGCGCCCAGCACGGCGACGCCGGTCACGCTGGCGAACTGCTGGGTGGTGGAGAGCATGCCGGAGGCGATGCCGGCCTGGGCGGGCTTGACGCCGGCCATCGGGGCGCCGATCAGCGACGGCAGGATGAGGCCGTTGCCGATGCCCATCAGGGCCGTGGAGGCCAGCAGCACCGGCTGGGTGATGTCACCGCCCTGGACCTGCAGGCCGACGGCGGTGATCAGGACGCTCACGGCGGTGATCAGCGAACCGATGGTGAGCACCCGCAGTCCGTACTTGGCGACCAGGCCCTTGCCCTTGAGCGAGGCGACCATGGCGAGTACGGCGGTCGGGGCGAAGACCAGGCCCGCGTGCAGCGCGCTGAAGCCGAGGCCGGTCTGGAGCATCAGGCTCAGCACGAAGATGTAGCTGGTGAAGAAGGCCATGAAGGCCGCGTTGATGGCGAGCCCGGCGTTGAACACCTTGCTGCGGAACAGCGTCAGGTCGAGCAGCGGCTGTCCGCCGGTACGGGCGAGCCTGCGCTCCCACAGCAGCGCGGCCGCCATCGCCGGCACCGAGGCCACCAGCAGGATCCAGGCCCACAGCGGCCAGTCGTACTCGCGGCCG
This sequence comes from Streptomyces sp. NPDC026538, assembly GCF_055567535.1. NCBI lineage: Bacteria > Bacillati > Actinomycetota > Actinomycetes > Kitasatosporales > Streptomycetaceae > Streptomyces > Streptomyces sp. NPDC026538. The sequence continues at coordinate 1,085,821 of NZ_JBVHQG010000002.1, read as the reverse complement.
AGGACCAGCGGGACCAGCGCCAGGGCGAGCGATCCGGAGATGCCGAGGATGCCCAGGGCGTCGAGCCCGGGGCGGCGGCCCGAGGTGGCGGTGGGGAGCAGCCGCAGGGCGAGCGTGATGACGATGATGCCGATCGGGACGTTCACGAAGAAGATCACGCGCCAGCCGAGGCCGAACAGGTCGGACACCAGCAGCAGACCGCCCAGTACCTGTCCGCAGATGCCGCTGAGGCCGCCGGTCACACCGAACCAGGCCAGCGCGCGCGGGCGCTGCTCGGCCGGGAACGTGGAGGTGATCAGGGCGAGCACCTGCGGCACCATGGCGGCCGCCGTCAGCCCCTGCAGCATCCGGAAGATCACGAGCTGGGTGGGGTTCTGTGCCAGGCCGCAGAGCACGGAGGCGACGGTGAAGCTCGCCATGCCGAGCAGGAACATGCGCCGGTAGCCGAAGAGGTCGCCCATGCGGCCACCGAGCACCAGGCCGGCCGCGTAGGTGAAGACGTAACCGCCGACGACCAGTTCCAGGGCCGCCTCGCCGGCGTGGAGGTCCGCCTGGAGCGAGGGGATGGTCACGTTCACGACGTTGCCGTCGAAGCCGTACATGAAGAAGGCGGCCAGGATCACCGGCAGCATGCGCCAGTTGCGCCGGTCCGTGGCACTCGGTGTGTCCCGCGTCTCCGTGGCGGACATCGTGCTCACCTCGTCCGTTCTCATCAGTTCGATGTTCATCGATCAGGTTGTTGGTCATCGAACAGTACGATCGTCGTCGATGTCCTCGCAAGTGCAACGGACGGATGTCGCCATGCGGGCGAACGGCCAAGGCCTGTACGGAGGATGGCCCCACGGGGCGGCCGGGACTCCGGCGTCGCGCGAAGACGTGAGAAGTTCATGGTCCAAGACATGACGGCGCCACTGCCTTCCTTCGCCGTGGCTCCGCAGAATCCCTGTCAAAGGCGTCGACGACCGGGATCGGGTCGGCGAGGCCGTCATCCAGTCGGAAAGGAAAGCAACCATGCAGCACTCTCCGCGCACTCCCCACGGCGCTGGCTACCAACTCCCCGCAACGGACGGGGTGCTGACGATCGAGAACCTCGACCGGCCCGACCCCGCGGGCGTCGCCCTGTTCGGCGTGTGCGTCCGCGCCCTGCCCGCGGCCGACGGCGCCACGGTGGCGGGGCACACGGAGTGATCCGGCCATGAGCGAGGTACGGGGGGCGGAGCGGGCGCACCTGGCCGACGAGGAGGCGCCCGTCGGGTTCAAGCGTCATCTGCGCAGCGTGGTCGTACCGGGGGAGGCCGTCTATCTGCTCTCCTCCGAGAGCGTGCTCGCCGTCCGCGGGGCGGCGGCCGAGGTGGTGGCGCCCCTGCTCGACGGCACCCGCACCCTCCCCGACCTCCAACGCGCCGCCGCGCCGCGGCTCGCTCCCGAGCACAGTGCCCGGGCGGTGCGCGCCCTCACCGAGGCGGGACTCGTCCGCGGCCACACCCCGTCGCGCCTCGATTCCGCCGCCCAGGCGTACTGGGACCACGCGGTCCCCGACGCCCGCACCGCGGAAGCCAGGCTGACCACCGAAGCCGTACGCATCGTGGTCCTGGACACGCCGGACGCCGACGGTGACACCGACCGTGCCGCGCTTGCCGCGGCCTGTTCCGGTGCGGGGCTGCGAGTGGCCGCCGGCGCGTCGGATCCCGAAGGCCTCGTGCTCGTGCTGTGCGAGGACCATCTCGATCCGCGGCTGGGCGAACTGGACGTGCGCCGGCGGCGGGACGGAGTGCCGTGGCTCCCGGTGCGGGTGCACGGACCCGAGGTGTGGATCGGCCCCGTCCTCGGGGCGCCGGGCCCGTGCTGGTCCTGTCTGGCACACCGGCTGCGTACGCACCGCCGCTCCGAGGCGCCGCTGAGGCGCGCCCTCGGCACGGACGCGCCGGCGGCGCGACCCGGCGCCTCGCTCCCGGCCACCCGGGCCCTCGGCTTCCAGCTGGCGGCCCTCGAAGCCGCCCAGTGGATCGCCGGTCTGCGCGATCCGGCCCTACCGGACCTTCTCGCCTACGACACGCTCACGCGCCGCACCACCCTGCACCCGGTGCGCAGGCGCCCGCAGTGTCCCGACTGCGGGGACCCCGGCCTGGTGGCCCGACAGGTACGGCGGCCGTACGTACCGCGCCCGCGCCCCAAGGCGGCCGTCGAGGGCAACGGCCACCGAGCTCTGACCGCCGATCAGATGCTGGCGAAATACGGCCACTTGATCGGGCCCGTCACCGGTGTGATCAAGGAGCTGCGGCGCGATCCGCGCTCTCCCGGCTTCGTCGACTGCTATCTGTCCGGCCACAACCTCGCCACCGAGGCGCACACCCTGGCCGGGCTGCGCGCCGGGCTGCGCGCGCTCAGCGGCGGCAAGGGACTCGACCCGGCCGAGGCACAGGTGAGCGCGTTGTGCGAGGCCGTCGAGCGGTACAGCGCCACCCGGCACGGCGACGAGCCCGTCGTCCGCGACACCTACCGGGCGCTCGGTGCCGACGCGATCCACCCCAACGCCTGCCAGCTCTACGACGAACGGCAGTTCCGCGACCGCGACCGCTGGAACGCCCGCGCCGCGCACTTCCAGTACGTGCCCGCGCCCTTCGACGAGAACCGGCCCGTCGAGTGGACCCCGGTCTGGTCGCTCACCGCCGGCCGCCACCGGCTCCTGCCCACCTCCCTGCTCTACTTCGACCCCAGGGACGCCGACGGGGACGGACTGCGCGCCGATTCGAACGGCAACGCCGCGGGTGGCAGTCTCGAGGACGCCGTCCTCCAGGGCTTCATGGAACTCGTCGAACGCGACGCCGTCGCCCTGTGGTGGTACAACCGCACCCGCCAGCCCGCCGTCGACCTCGACGCTTTCGACGCCCCCTGGGTGCGGCGCGTGATCGACGGCTGCCGTGCCCTCGGCCGCGAGACCTGGGTCCTCGACCTCACCACCGACCTCGGCGTGCCCGCCCTCGCGGCCGTCTCCCGGCGCGTCGACAAGCCCGCCGAGGACATCCTGTTCGGATTCGGCGCCCACTTCGACCCGGCCGTCGCCCTGCGACGCGCCCTGACCGAACTCGGCCAGCTGCTGCCCGCGGTGGCCGGGGCGCGCCCCGACGGCACCGGATACGCCGTCGACGACCCCGAGCCGCGCACCTGGTGGCGTACGGCCACGATCGCGGGCCGGCCGTTCCTGCGCCCGGATCCGGCTGCCGCGGCGCGTACGCCCGCCTCCTGGCCGTACCACGCGCGCACCGATCTGCGCGACGACGTCGCGGCAGCGGAGGCGTTGGTGGCCGAGCGGGGCATGGAACTGCTCGTCCTGGACCAGACCCGGCCCGACATCGGCCTGCCGGTCGTCAAGGTTCTCGTGCCCGGACTGCGTCACTTCTGGGCCCGGTTCGGGCCGGGCCGCCTGTACGACGTCCCGGTCGCGCTCGGCCGGCTGGACGCACCGACCGCCTACCAGGACCTCAACCCGGTGCCCCTCTTCGTCTGAACTCCAGCCTCAGCAAAGCGTGTTGCATGCCTGCCACCCAGGCTGCCTATAGTTGCAGGCTGAAATGGTTCGACTACGTGGGGAGGGCGGCGTGCCGCGCAGCGTTGATCCTCGTCGAACCGACACGGACCCGCCGGAAGGGTCGTCGGCATCGACAGGAAATCCGCTCTTACAGCAGGCATCGGATGTGCAACCGGGAATCGGGGACATCCCCGCGCCACGCCTGGCCCGCGGCATCCTGGTCGCGGTACTCCTGTCCTACCTGTTGATCACCCTGCTCAACGTGTTCCGCCAGGACATTCCCGCGACCGACGAGGCGGGCAGCGTCGTCGGCCTGGCGGCGGTCTTCGTGCTCCAGCTCTGGCACTCGGCGCCCTCGGCCCGGCAGCGGTCCGCCCGGCGCAGAGCGCTCACGCTCGCCCTGCAGGGCCTGGTCACCTACCTGCCGCTGCTCGTCTACGCGTCGGAATGGGGTGGCATGGCGGGATTCCTGGCCGGATCGCTGCTGCTCCTGCTGCCCGGACCGTACAACTGGGCGGCCTACGGCCTGGTCGGGCTGAGCATGCTCGTGCAGCCGGCCCTGGTCGGCAGGTCCCTGCTCGACAGTGTCTACCTGTGCGAGTCGACGCTCCTGACCGGGTTGGTCGTCTTCGCCCTGACCAGCCTCGCCGAACTCGTGGTCAGGATGCACACGGCCCGTCAGGAACTCGCGCGGATGGCCGTGATCGAGGAGCGCATGCGATTCTCCCGCGACCTGCACGACCTGCTCGGCTACAGCCTGTCCGCCATCACCCTCAAGGGCGAGCTCATCCACCGCCTGGTACCGGCCCACGCCAAGCGCGCCCAGTCCGAGATCACCGGAATGCTGGAGATCTCCCGCCAGGCCCTGGCCGACGTCCGCACCGTCGCCAGCGGCTATCGCCGGCTCTCCCTGGTCGACGAGGCGGCCTCCGCGCGGTCGGTGCTGGCCGCGGCCGACGTCAGCGTGGACGTCATGGTCACGGTCGCCGACCTCGACGTCCAGGTGGAGACCGTCCTTGCGACCGTCCTGCGGGAGGCCGTCACCAACGTGCTGCGCCACAGCAAGGTGCGCAACTGCGAGATATCGGCGCGCATGGCCGACGGAGCGGTACGGCTGTCGGTGCTCAACGACGGCGCCGACACATACCGCCGGGACTCCTCCCCGGACAGCGGCAGCGGCCTCGACAACCTCGGCACCCGGCTGGGCACGGTGGGCGGCACCCTGGCGGCCGGCCGTCTGGACGACGGGCGGTTCCGGCTGGAGGCCGTCATCCCCGCCCGCCCGGCCGGGGTCGCGGCGGGACACCGGGTCGGCTGAACACCGCGGGCGGCCGGGTCGAGTTCCTGTCCAGCGGGGCTCCACCCGGGACACGGAAGCTGCGAAGGGCTCGAAGCCAGGGCCGCAGACAACCCGATTCCGATTGGCGGTGCAGTGGAATGGCGGTGGACGCCCAGCGCTTCCGCGAGCTCTTCGGTTCCTATCCCACCTCGGTCTCCGTCATCACGACAGTGGACGCGGACGGTACGCCCCGCGGCTTCACCTGCAACGCGATGACGGCGGTCTCAGCCGCACCCCCGATGCTCCTGGTGTGCGTGGACCGGAATTCCCAGTCCCTGCCGGCGCTTAGGCACTCCGGCGCCTTCGTGGTGCACGTCCTCGCGGAGAACGGCCGTACGGCCTCCGAGGTGTTCGCGACCAAGGCCGAGGCCAAGTTCGAGGGACTGCGCTGGCGCCCGGCGGCGCTGGCCGGCGGCGCGCCCGTGCTGGCGGACGTCGCGCTCGCCCACGCCGAGTGCCGCATCGTGCAGCACGTCGAGGCGGGTGACCACTGGATCCTCGTGGCGCGGGTGGAGGCGGCCGAGGTGTACCGGCGCAGGCCCCTGCTCTACCAGCGCGGCACCTACAGCGTGTGGCACCAGGAGACCGAACTGGCCGCGACGCACGGCTAGCCGACGCACGTGCCGAGGGCCCCGCCGACTTTCGGCAGGGCCCGGCCGTGCGTGGCGGGCCGGCGGCCCTGGGTCAGGCGTGACAGGCCGGCAGCCGGCCGTGGTGCTCGATCATCTCCTTGAAAAGCGCGCCGATGTCCATCGGTGCGCCGCGCCGCGCGCCGCGCACCTCGGCGTAGGCGCGGTGCAGGTTCGGTACCAGACGCTCGGAGTCGAGCAGTTCGGCGTACTCGCCCAGATCCGTCTCGCGCGCCACCTCCAGCGGGCTCAGGCCCGCCGCGTCGCCTTCGACGGCCAGCTCGTGCACCCAGCGCAGATACGACTCGGCGACGTCGAACGCCTCCGGACCGCACACCGGGCCGTGCCCGGTGACCAGGGTCTCGGCGCCGAACTCCCGCAGCCGCGCGATCGCCTCGAGCGAACCGGCCACCGATCCCATCGGGCAGAACGGCGTGACCCCGGCCATCACCAGGTCGCCGGTGAACAGCACCCGCTGTGCGGGCAGCCACACCACGGTGTCGTTCGTCGTGTGGGCCGGCCCCACATGCACCAACTCGGCCTCGATGCCGCCCACATGGAGCGTCAACCGGTCCCGGTAGGTCACCGAGGGCGGATCGAGCGCCAGGTCGCCCCACTCGACGTCCGGCCACAGCCCGGTCAGATGCAGCCCCGCCTCCGTCATCTCCGTACGCGTGCGTTCGTGGCCCACGACCACCGCGCCGGGGGTGAACACGTAGTTGCCGAAGGTGTGGTCGCCGTGGAAATGGGTGTTGACCACATAGCGCGGAGCGTGCGGGGTGACGGAGCGTACGGCGTCCCGCAGCGCGAGCGAGCGGCGTTCGGTCGCCGCGGTGTCCACCAGGGCCGTCTCCCCCTCCCCGGCCAGGATTCCGGCGTTGTTCAGGCACCACCCCCCGTCCGGCTGCACATAGGCGAAGACCCGGTCGGCGACCTCCTGCGTACGGGGCGGCGCGAGCCGCTGGACAGGCGCGGTCATCAGAACTCCAGACGTATGTGGACTGTTGGGAACCTCACAGTGCAGACGCACCATCGAGTACGACCGGAAATCTGACTTGAGTAGTATTCGGGGCACGCTTGCGATCATGAAGTGGGGGAGCATGAAGGCGGGCAAGATACGAATACTGTTGGCCGAGGACATGCACATGGTGCGTGGCGCCCTGGCCGCACTGCTCAGTCTGGAAATGGATTTCGAGCTGGTCAGCGAGGTGGAACGAGGGGACGAGATCGTGCCGCAGGCGATGCGGCGGCGGCCCGACGTGGCGATCGTCGACATCGATCTGCCCGGCGTCGACGGTCTGACGGCCGCGCGCGAGCTGCGCTCGGCACTGCCCGAGTGCCGGGTACTGATCCTCACCAGCCTCGGTCGCCCGGGGACCCTGCGGCGGGCCCTGGATGCCCAGGTCTCCGGCTTCCTCCTCAAGGACGCGCCGCCCAGGGACCTCGCCGAGGGAGTGCGCCGGGTGCACGCCGGGCACCGGGTCATCGACCCCAAGCTCGCCCTGGCCGCCTGGGGCGCCTCGGAGGACCCGCTGACGGCACGGGAGTCGGAGGTGCTCAGGCTCGTCGCCGAGGGCGCGGAGGCGGCGGAGATCGCCGACCGGCTCCATCTCTCGGTGGGCACCGTCCGCAACTACATCACCGCCGCGGTGACCAAGCTCAACGCACGCAACCGCCTTGACGCCGTACGGATCGCGCGGGAGGCGGGGTGGCTCATCTGACGAGGCCGCCGGCCGGTGGGCCGGTTCAGCACACCACGTCGGCGCCCACCAGATAGGCCAGGATCTCCTCGGTCACGTCGCGGCGCAGGGAAACGGCCGCGGCTGCCTCCCGGGCGTCCAGCGGTCGGTGCAGGGTGGCCACCAGGGCCGTGGCCTCCGGGCGGTGCAGCCGCACACGGTGCGCGGAGCGGGGGGAGGCGAGGACCGGCTCGCCGTGCTCCCGGCGGCACACGACGCCCGGCGCGAGCCGCACCCGGCCCTCGCCGGGCGGCCGCGCCGGGCGGAACGCGGCCGAGGCCGCCGTGCAGTACACGGACAGCAGCGGGCCGCGCGGGTCGTCGTAGCCCAGTGTGTGCACCACGAGTTCCGCGATGCACCGCAACGACCACATCAGTTCGGCCACTTCGCCGCAGCTGCCGCTGTCGCCCGGTCGCACCGGCACCCCGGTGAGGTTGTCCAGCCGCACCGGCCCCAGCGTCATCCGGTCCAGCGCGTTGCGCACCAGCAGCCCGGGCCGGTACAGGCTCCGGACCTCCGTGCCGCGGCGCAGCACGACGGACCCGTCGGAACGGCCCTCCACGACGACCTCGTCGAGCAGCGACCACAGGTGGAGCGTCAAGGCGCCGGACGTCCGGGTCTCGGTGATGTCGGGCATGTCATCTCCTAGTCGGGCGCCCAAGGTCCGACGAGTGTGGATCAGAGCGTGTCGCGGGGGCAGTTAGCGGTTCAGTCTCCGGACGTGAATTCCTCATATGAGCAATTCCCGTCGCAGATCATGAGGAACGGTATACGGCCGGGATGTTCATCGGTGCGAGGCTCCCGAGGAGATGGATGCGTTTCCGGACGCCCGACCTCACAGGTCCGTCAGGAGAAACAGGGGAGATCCACGTGGAGATCAAGGTCCTTGGCCCGTTGCTCGTCCAGGAACACGGTGTGTCGATCGTGCCCAGCGCCGGCAAACCCCGGCAGATCCTTGCCTTGCTCGCCCTGCGCGCGGGCCGTGTCGTGCCGGCTCCGGTCCTGATGGAGGAGATCTGGGGCGACCAGCTGCCGCGCAGCGCGAGCACCACGCTGCAGACCTACATACTCCAACTGCGCCGCAAGATAGCGTCGGCGCTCGGTCGCGATTCGGGCCGTTGCGCCAAGGACGTACTGAAGACCTGCTACGGCGGCTACCGCCTCGACGCCGCTGAACTGTGCTCCGATGTCGCCGAGTTCGAGCACAAGGCGGCCCGGGGCGGGGAGGAGCTGGAGGCCGGGGATGCGGGCGCCGCGTCACTGCTGCTGGCCGGAGCGCTCGAGCTGTGGCGCGGTCCCGGCCTGGTGGACGTGCCCACCGGCGAGGTGCTGTCCGTCGAGCTGATCGGCATGGAGGAGTCCCGGCTGCGGGTCCTCGAACAGCGCATCGAGGCGGATCTACGACTGGGGCGGCACGCGGCGCTGCTGTCCGAGCTGGGGATGTTGGTGGCCAGATATCCCATGAAGGAGAGCCTGTGCGCCCAGTTCATGCTGGCGCTGTACCGCTCGGGCAACGCCTGGCGGGCGCTGGAGGCGTTCCAGCGGCTGCGCGGCACGCTCATCGAGGAGCTCGGGATCGACCCGTCGCCGCGGCTGCAGCGGCTGCACCGGGCGATGTTGTCCGCGGACCCGTCCCTCGAACTGCCGCTGGCCGCGGCGCACTGAGCACGGCCGCGGCCAGGGCGGCGTCGAGCCCTGGTGACGGCGTATGCGGCCCTGGCCCCAGGGCCAGGGCCAGCACATGATCACCGGCCACGCCGCGCGTACGGAACCGCCAGCCCGCCGCGTCGGCGAGAGCCCCGTCGGCGGTGACCAGCCGAACGGGGCCGTCCGCGTACGGGGCCGGGGTGCACCGCTCCTGGGGGAGCGGGATGAACCCGAAGGAGGCGAACGGCAGCCTGAGGCCGTGGCCCAGAGCCTTGGCGTAGGCCTCCTTGAGGGTCCACAGGCGCAGCAGGGCCCGGGCGCGGCGGGCGTCCGGCAGGTGGGCCAGCGCCGCCAGTTCGGGCGCTGTCAGGACCTCCTCGCCGAGTCCGCCGACCGTGCGTGCCGCGGACTCCACATCGACGCCGACCCGCCCTGAGCGGCTCAGCGCGACCACAGCCAGGTCGCCGGTGTGACTCACGCTCACGTCGAGCTCCTCGCAGCCGCGCAGGAAAGGCCGGCCCTCCGGTGCGCGCGCCACGTCGATGTCCGCGGGCGCGGCGCCGAGAGCGTGCGCCGCGGCGTGCCTCAGCAGCAGCCGGGAGGCCACGAACGACGACCGCCTGCGCCCGGACAGCACTGCGGCCCGCGCGAACTCCCGCTGGGACAGCCCGAGTTCACGCTCGTCCCCGACTTGCCAGTCCCGTTTCCCGCTCCACAGCACGGCATGCCCGAACCGCCCGAGAACGGCGCCGAGTTCCCCCCAGGGGGCGTCCGGCCCGGCGATTCGCGTCGGCCCCGGCACGGGGCCGTCTGCGACCGCGGCCGGGGGGTGCGCGGCGGCGTCGGCGTGCGCGTGGTCCCCGGTCATGGTCACAGCCTGGTGCGGGACAGGGGGGTGGCGTACAGGTCGAGGGCCGTGTCGTCGCGGCACCGGGTCAGGACCTCCTCGAGGACGGTGTCGTCCCGGGGGCGGGTGCCGGGCGCCAGGGGGAGGGCGAGGCGGTGTGCGATGCGGGCGAGGGCGGCGGTGAGCCATGCCGGGTCGGTGAGAAAGCCCGGGGGCACGTTGCGGGCCACGCCGAGACAGCAGGCCGCCGCATGCAGCAGGGCGTAACGGTCGGCGGCCGCGCGCAGGGCCGGTGCGGACACCGATGCCCGCGTGGCGGCGAACTCAGCGCGCACCACGGAGGCTTCGCGGGCCAGCAGCCGCACGAGTGCGCCGAGCGGGCCGGACAGGCCCTCCGCGGGGAACCGCGGAGCGAACCAGGCCGGGGGAGCGGCGACCGGTCGGGCCTTCGGCGGCGACAGCGGGCCCCCCGGCGCGTACACGGCCTCCGGGAGGCCGGCCGCGCGGTGCTCCTCGTGGGCCGACAGCGCGGTGAGCACACCCAGACCTCCCGCCCCGTGGGGCGACGGCGCGGCGAGCTCCCGCAGCCGGGCGCGTATCGTGCCGAACACGCCGTACGCGTTGTGGGCATGCCGCCCCAGCACCGGTACGAGGCCCTCGCTGCCGTCCCGCAGCAGCCGCGGCCCCAGGTGCCCGGCCACGGCCGACAGCGCCGTCGCCTGGGCCGGCGCGAGATGCAGGGCGCGCACGGCCGTCGTCACCAGGCAGTCCACGACGAGCAGGTCGAGGAACGCGGCCGTCACCGCACGCCGGGTGAGTGAGGAGCCCAGTGGACGCACACCGGCGGTCCCGGCGGCGTCGACGACCGCGCGCAGCACGGTGTCGGCGGTGCCGATGCCCACCGACACGAACAGGGGCCAACCGAACAGCATGGCGTCCAGCAGCACCTGGGCACCATGCCCCGGCGCCCCCAGGAAGGAGTCCTCCGCGGCGCCGCGGACCACCAGACGCGCCGTGAGCGAGGCGTCCGCGAGGACGGGCCCGGCCGGAACGAACTCCACGTACACAGAGGTTCCTTCGAGGACGCTCCCGCCCACCGGTGCGCCGGGCAGGAGCAGCGTGAGGCGGCTGCCCGCGAGGGCGGCCCGGGTCGCGACAGCGCGCTGCTCCGGCGTGCCGTGCACCGCCACGGCGGCGAGTGCGACGGCGGGATGGACGCCCCGGGTGAGGGCGGCGCGGACGTCCCGCCGGGCCACCGCGCGTACCGACCGGGCCGGGATGTCGAGCCGTGCCGGCCGGCCCCCTGGACCCACCGCGACCAGCTCCGGCCCCTCCGGCCGGACCTCCGCCCTCACCCCTCGTACACCCCGTCTCCGCCTTCCGGGCCGCACCTGGTCTCCTCCTCAGAACATCTGGTCGTGTGTGATCCGCCGCGAGCGGGTGTGGATCGTGCCGCCCTGCGTCTCGACCAGCACGTCGTGCACGACGCAGCTCGGGGCGATCTCCGGCTTGCCGCCGGGGCGGACGGTGACCACGAGGGCGTAGGTCGTGGACAGCAACTCGCCGTCCGGGCCCTGCTCCAGCGCGAGGTGCCCGAACCAGTGCCGCCGCTGCACCGGGTCGCCGTCGAACCGCTTGTGGAACTCGACCAGTTCGGCCACGATCCCGGGCCGGGTGCGCGCCGGTTCCACGCCGGGCGAGTGCTGGAAGGTGCCGTCCTCGGTGAAGGTCGCCGCATAGTCCTCGAACCGCAGCGAGTCGAGTGCCTGCATCTGATGGGCGTAGAAGTGCTGCACGCGTGCGTACAGCTCCGGCGTCACCCGCGCGGCCCGCTCGGCCGGCGAGTGGCCGCTGGTCATGACGGTCTCCGTGCTGGTCATGGCTGTCTCCCGGAGGCAAGTGGTGGGCATGAACGGCCACTCACGTTCGCCCCCGCCCCTCGAACCCGGCTCGAGCAACGGCGGTCAAGGCCGCTTCGAGCCCCTTTCGAGAACACCTGCGCAGGCTCGGACCGCAGACCGCACACGAGGAGGCAGCATGAGTGAGTCCGCGCGGCCGGTGGCCCTGGTCACCGGCGCGACCAGCGGGATCGGCCTGGAGGTGGCGAGCCGCCTCGCCGGTCTCGGCGCCCGCGTGTATCTGTGTGCCCGCGGCCAGGAGCAGCTGACCGACACCGTCAAGTCGCTTCAGGAGCAGGGGTACGACGTCGACGGCACGGTGTGCGACGTGTCCGACCCCGCGCGGATCCGCGCCTTCGTGCGCGCCGCCGTGGAGCGCTACGGACCGGTGGACATCCTCGTCAACAACGCCGGCCGCAGCGGCGGCGGCGCCACCCACGAGATCCCCGACGAGTTGTGGCTCGACGTCGTCAACACCAACCTCAACAGCGTCTTCCTGATGACGAAGGAGGTCCTGACCACCGGCGGGATGCTCGCGAAGGAGCGCGGCCGGATCGTCAACATCGCCTCCACCGGCGGTAAGCAGGGCGTCGTGCACGCCGCCCCGTACTCCGCCTCCAAGCACGGCGTGGTCGGCTTCACCAAGGCGCTCGGCCTGGAACTGGCCCGCACCGGCATCACCGTCAACGCCGTCTGCCCCGGCTTCGTCGAGACGCCCATGGCCGAACGGGTGCGCACCCACTACGCCGGGATCTGGCAGGTCAGCGAGGAGGAGACCTTCGACCGCATCACCAACCGGGTGCCGCTGGGCCGCTATGTGGAGACCCGAGAGGTCGCCGCGATGGTCGAGTACCTGGTCGGCGACGACGCGGCCGCCGTCACCGCGCAGGCCCTGAACGTCTGCGGCGGCCTGGGCAACTACTGAGCCCCGCACCCCGCCGGCGGCGAGAGGCCCGGCGCATGCGGATCCGGTCCGCCACGGCGAAGGGGGTCCTTGGCGTCGCTCCCGCGGCCGCCCCGTCGGCCGGCACCCGTCGCGGGATGCCGGGCGGCCCACCCCGCCAAGCCACGAACGCGGCACACCCATGACAGCCACGCCCCGGCATCGCTGGGTGCCCCGATCCTGCGAACGGCCCGGATCAACCCACGAAGAAAGGTATGGCACCCATGACTGTGCAGACCGACGCCCCGCGGCGGGTGCACTTCCTCGACGACTTCGCCCACGGGCTGGACCACACCCGCCCCGGCGCGCCCTGGCGGCTGCGCGACACCCACATCGGGGCGGGCGGCGACGGAGTCGTCGGGCGCGGCGAGAGCGGTGTGGTGATCGTGCCGAGAAGCGTCCACCCGGGCACCGGGGAACCGGCGTTCACCCCGTCCGAGGGCCCCGAACCACCGGACGCCTTCCTGCGCTGGACCGCCTACCTGGAGACCACCGCGTCCACCGGCGTCGCCGGCTTCGACACCCCGCCGGAGCGGGCCCTCACCGTCGAGGCCGAGCTCGCGGTACGCGCCTACGGCACCTGGGGCGCACCCGCGTCCGGCGCCGCGGCGGACCCGGCCGGGGATGTCGGGCGCGGAGCGGGGGCCCTGATGACCTTCGACCGCGAGACCGGAATGGTCTTCGACTTCTGTCTCACCGGCAGCGCCGTGTACGCGCTGTACGAACGGCTGCCCCGGGCGGGCCGCGACGACCGCGCGTTCTCCGTCGCCGTGCCGCTGTGCGACGTACGGCCCGGCCGCCCGCACCACTGCGCCCTGACCTACGACCCGGCGGCGGGCACCGTCCGCTGGGTGGTCGACGGGCGGCACGCCCTCACCGTGGGCGACCTGGGCCAGCAGCAGTTCGACGGAGCCTGTGTGCTGTGGGAGCTGCCCGGCGAGGAACGCGCGGCCGCCCCGCGCCAGCTCGCCGTCGGGCTGACCACCATGGCCGCGTCCGTGGACGGCCAGGGCATCTGCCTGGGCGTGCGCCGGGTCGCCGTCCACAGCACGTCCCGCTGACCCCCACGATGAGCGGCCGGCCGTCCATCCCCGGCGCCCGGCCGCCGCGCCCCCGACCCAGGGGCCTCCTCCCGAGCGCACCGCCGGGCCGCGACCCGGTTCGGCGGTGCGCTCCGGCGTACCCACCCGCATCCACCCGAAGGAGTTCACAGCATGAGCGACGACAAGCGCGTGGCCCTGGTGACAGGATCCACCTCCGGCATCGGCGCCGCGGTGGCCGTACGGCTGGCCGCCGCGGGGATCCGCGTGGTGATCAACTCGGCGCGTTCCGCGGACGCCGGGCGCCGGTTCGCCGGCTCGCTGCCCGAGGCGACGTACATCCAGGCCGACCTCTCGGACGAGGACGAGGCGCGCCGGCTGGTCGCCGAGGTGGCCGCCCAGTACGGCCGGCTCGACATTCTGGTCAACAACGCGGGCACCACGAAGGTGATCCCGCACTCGGACCTGGAGGCGGCCCACGCGGGCGTCTGGCGCGAGATCCTCGACCTGAACGTCATCGGTACCTGGACGACCACGGTGGCCGCCATGCCGCACCTGCGCGAGTCCGCCGACGGTGTGGTCGTCAACATCTCCTCCGTGGCGGGCAGCAGGCCCGCGGGCAGCTCCGTCCCGTACGCCGTCAGCAAGGCCGCGATCGAGCACATGACCCGGCTGCTGGCCAACACCGCGGGTCCCCGGGTCCGGGTCAACGCTGTGGCGCCCGGGCTCATCGAGACGCCGTGGACCAAGGACTTCACGGCGATCGCCGAACATGTGCGGGAGAGCACCCCGCTGCGCCGGGTGGGCACGCCCGAGGACGTCGCCGCGTCCGTGTACGGGCTGATCGAGTCGCCGTACACGACCGGCGCGATCCTGTCCGTGGACGGCGGCGCGCATCTGCTGTGACCCGTGCGCGAGCGCACACGGCGAAGGCCCGGCGGTCCCCTTCGGACCGCCGGGCCTTCGTCTTCCCGGCCGGCGCCGTCTCAGGCGCTACGCGCCACGGCCCGCTTGCGGCGGCCCGTCGCGAACGCGTCGGCGTGCTCGATCGTCGTACGGCTGTTGCGCCCCAGGGCGTCGCGCAGAAACGCCCGGGCCTCGGCGAGCGTGGCATGCTCACCGAGCACCTCGGACACGGCCTCCGGGTTGAGCGCCACGGTGTGACGGGCCGTCACCACCGGGCCGCCGGGCCCGTCGGCGAAGGTCCACAGGCCGCTGTGCCCCAGCATCAACCGAGGCGTCATCAGCTGCTTGTACGCGATCCACTCGCCAGTCCGGCACACCCGCAGCGAGCGCGTGGTGTGCGCCGAGCCGTCCGAGGTCACCGTGTCCATCTCCAGCTCCTGCACACCGGGCGAGGGCTCGGTGAGCCGGACCCGGTCCACGTGCGGCAGCAGCCGGGCCCACCGGTCGGCCCGGTGGACGAACGTGTACACGTCCGCCGCCCTCCCGGTGAGGCGGACGGTGTCCGTGAAGGAGAACACGAGGTCGTCCACCGGGTGCCCGTACAGCGCGAACCGGGCCAGGGCGGCCAGCTCCTCGGGGCTGTTGCGGTCCAGCCCCCGCAGGATCCACGCCACGGACTCCGGGTCGTCGTCGACGGCGGAGAAGGTGTGCCGCAGCACGATCTCCGTGCGCGACGGCGACAGCGTGCGAAACAGCCACTCGCCGCGCATCGAGGCGATCGGGGCCCGGCTGCGGACCTGGGCGAAGGTCACGCGCAGCCGGTCGGGGTCCAGGGTCCGCTGCGAGACCCAGCTGCCGACCTCGCCGTTGACGACGGCCCACAGCTCGAACCGCTCGGCCCGCTCCTCGCGCAACTGGTGCTGCACGTGCACGCTCGGGCCGAACAGGGCGGGCCAGCGGGTGACGTCGGCCGCCAGGCCGTACAGCTCGGCGGCCGGCGCGTCCACGGTCAGGGTGTGCTCGGTGTGGTGAAGACGTTGCTCGGTCATGGGCGTTCTCTCCTCGCCGGCCCGCTCAGGCGGCCGCGGTCAGGCTGCCGTTGACCAGGCCGAGGAGCGCCCGTGGCGTCTCCACCTCGGTGATCTCGTCGTCGGGTATGGCGACGCCGAACTCCTTCTGGATGCGGGCGGCGCTCTCCATCAGGGCGAGGGAGTCGTAACCCAGGTCCTCGAAGACCGCGTCGAGCGCGGCCTCGTCGTCCTGCAGGCCCTCGTCGAAGCCGGCGCACTCGCGCAGGATGCGGCGCAGATCGTCCAGGGTCATGGTCCTCACGATGTGAACTCTCCTTCGTGTCATAGGTGGTGAGATGCCAGGTGCGGGCGGGGCGACGAGTGGGCGGACTCGTCGTGGTGAGCAGTCGTGCTCAGAGTCCGGCCGCGCGGACCACGAGGGCCGCGTTGAAGCCCCAGCGGCCCCGCGCGAGCACCAGGGCGGTGCGGACGGGCAGTTCGCGAGGCTCGCCCACAACCAGGTCGAGGCCGTACCGTCCGGGCACCTCGGTGGTGCCGGCGGTCGCGGGCAGTACGCCGTCGCGGATGGCGAGCAGGGCCGCCACCACGTCGAGCGGGCCACCGCCGGCGTACAGGCGCCCGGTGAGCGACTTGGGCGCGGTGACCGGCACGCCGCCGGGTCCGAAGACGCCGGCCAGCGCCTCGGCCTCGGCCAGGTCGAGTTCGGGGATGCCGGCCGCGTCGGCGAACACCGCGTCGACCTCGGCGGGCGTCACCCCCGCGTCCGCGAGGGCGAGTTCGACGGCCCGGCGCAGCCGCGGCGGCCGGCCGGAGCCGGGAGCCGGGTCGAACGTGGCCGCGTAGCCCGCGATCTCGCCGTACACCCGCCCTACCCCGCGCTCCCGGGCGGTGTCCGGGTTCTCCACGACGAGGATCGCCCCGCCCTCGCCCGGCACGTAGCCGGCGGCCCGCGCGTCGAACGGCAGATACGCCCGGTCCCGGTCCGCGACCGTGGTCACCCGGCCGCCCGCGAGCTGCGAGGCGTAGCCCCAGGGGTCGAGCGCCGAGTCGACGCCGCCCGCGACGACCAGGTCGGTGCCCTGCCGTACGGTGCGCCGCGCGTGCCCGAGGGCGTCGAGACCGCCGGCCTGCTCGCCGACCAGGGCGGCGCTGGGCCCGCGCATGGTGTTGCGGATCGAGATCTGCCCGGTGTTCACGGCGTAGAACCAGGCGAACGACTCGTAGACGCTGACGTGTTCGGGCCCACGGGTCCACAGCTTGCGGAACTCCTCGTGGGTGAACGCGAACCCGCCGGTGGCGTTCGACGTCACCACGCCCTTGGCGTAGTCGGTGAGCGTCCCCGGCGTCACGTCCGCGTCGGCCAGCGCCCAGTCGGAGGCGGCGAGCGCCAGCCGGGTCGACAGGTCCGTCTGCGGGAGCAGCCGGCCGGGCAGATGGTCCTCGGCCCGGAAGTCGGTGATCTCGCCGGCCAGCCGGGACGGGAACCGGCTGGTGTCGAACCTGCCGAGCTCCCTGATCCCGTTGACGCCGGCCAGCACGGCCTTCCAGTACGCCTCCGTGCCCAGCCCGTTGGGGGCGGTGACCCCGATGCCGGTGATGACGGCCCGGGTCGCCGGGGCGCGGACGGCGGGGACCTCGACGGTGGTCGCGGTCATGCGCGGGCTCCTTCCGGACGCTGCAGCACCATGGCGCTCTGGAAGCCGCCGAAGCCGCTGCCCACGGTCAGCACCGTGTCCAGCCGCCGCTCCCGCGCGGTGAGCGGGACGTAGTCGAGGTCGCACTCGGGGTCGGCGGTGTGCAGGTTCGCCGTCGGCGGGACGACACCGTGCTCGATCGCCAGGGCGCAGGCGGCGATCTCGATCGACCCGATGGCGCCCAGCGAGTGGCCGACCATCGACTTGATGGAACTGACCGGCACGTCATACGCGTGCTGCCCGAGGCTCCGCTTGAACGCGGCCGTCTCGTGCCGGTCGTTCTGCTTGGTGCCCGAACCGTGCGCGTTGACGTAGTCGACGGAGGTGGCGTCGGCGCGGGCCTGCCCGAGGGCCACCCGGATCGCCTCGGCCATCTCCCGGCCGTCCTTCTTCAGACCGGTCATGTGGTACGCGTTCGAGCGCGTCGCATAGCCCGTGATCTCGGCGTAGACGTGCGCGCCGCGGGCCCGGGCGGACTCGTACTCCTCCAGGACGAACATGGCGGCGCCCTCGGCGAGCACGAAGCCGTTGCGGGAGCCGTCGAAGGGCCGCGAGGCGTGTTCGGGGTCGTCGTTGCGGGTCGTGGTCGCCTTGATCGCGTCGAAGCAGGCCACGACGATCGGCGAGATGGGGGTGTCGGCCGCGCCCGCGACCATCACGTCCACGCTGCCCTCACGGATCAACTGGGCCGCGTACCCCACCGCGTCGAGGCCCGAGGTGCAGCCGTCGGAGACCATCGTCACCGGGCCCTCGGCGCCCACCGCCCAGGCGATCTCGGCGGGCATCACGCCCGGGCTGAGGTAGTCGAACATGTGCGGCGACAGATAACCCGGGTCGACGACCCACTCCTGGCCGCCGCCGGACATCACCAGATACTCGCGCTCCAGGCTGGTCGCGGAGGCGACGGCGCTGCCCAGGCTGACGCCGACGCGGTGCGGCTCGGGGTGGCCGGCCTGCGCCGAGCCCGGCTCCAGACCGCTGTCGGCGAGGGCGTCACGGGTACAGGCCACCGCGAACTGGGTGGCGCGGTCCATGCGCCGCAGCTCGCGGGGCGTGAACCCCTCGGCCTGGGCGTCGAAGTCGACTTCACCGGCGACCTGCGAGCGGAACGGGGACGGGTCGAAGAAGGAGATGCGCCGGGTGGCCGTACGGCCCGCGGTCAGCAGGTCCCAGAACTCCTTCGTTCCGGAACCGCCCGGTACACGCACCCCGATGCCGGTGAGCACCACACGCCGGGTCACCGCACACCTCCTGTGCGCCTGAGGTCGGACAAGGGCATCGCGTCGTCTTCCTTTCGCTTGCCGGCGCCGGGCGGTCCCCGGGCCAGGTCAGGCTGCGACCACACCCTTGAGAGCGGCTCGAAACGGGGTGGGGCTCGCCCCTGTCCACCGGCCCTAGCCGCGGTCGAGGTCGTTTCGAGCCGGGCCGCACACGCTGGCGCCCAGTCCTCACAAGGAGGTGTGCCGAATGCCCGGCCCCAACCCAGCGGAGCGTCTCGTCGCTCTCGCCGCGGACCACGCAGACAAGGCGGAGGCCGACCGGCAGCCGGCGCCGGAGGTGGCGCAGGCCGTGCGCGAGGCCGGTTTCGCGCGCCACTTCGTGCCGGCCCGCTGGGGCGGCACGCAGGGCACGTTCCGATGGTTCCTCGACACCACGGCCGAGGTCGCCGCGGCGGACCCGTCCGCCGCCTGGGTGGCGTCGATCGCTGCCTCGCTCGGCCGGATGGCCGGCTTTCTGCCGGAGGCCGGGCAGCGTGCGGTGTGGGCCGGGAACCCGGACGCCCTGGTGGTCGGCGCGCTGTTGCCGGGCGGCGAGGCCACGGCGGTCGCCGGCGGCTGGCTGCTGAGCGGTCGCTGGGCGTTCGTCAGCGGCATCGACCACGCGGACCACGCCCTGCTGTGCTGCCCGGTCCCGGTGGACGGCGACGGCCGGGAGGTCCGCTTCCTGCTGGTCGCACGCTCCGCCTACGAGATCGAGCGCACCTGGTTCACCGTCGGCATGCGTGGCACCGGCAGCGACACGCTGGTGCTGGCCGAGCAGGTCTTCGTGCCGTACGGGCACAGTTTCGCCCGGGAGGCCCTGTTGGCGGGGCGGCCCGAGGCGTCGGACGCGCACTGCCACCAGGTGCCGCTGAAGAGTGTGAGCGGACTGTCCTTCGCGGCGCCCGCGCTGGGCGCGCTGGACGGTGCCCTGGCGGCCTGGACCGCGAGCCAGGCCGCCCGGCGCGCGGCCCGTGCCGGCGGACTCGGCATGTCAGGCGACACCGCCGCCACCGAGGAGCTGGCGCTGGCCCGGGCGGCGGGGGAGACGGACGCCGCGCGGCTGCTGCTGACGCGGGCCGCCACCGACGCCGACGAGGGCCGCCCCGATGCCGCCGCGACGGCCCGCGCGCAGCGGGACCACGCGCTGGCGGTCGACCTCCTGGTGGCGGCCGTGGACGGCTTGCTGCGCTCGTCCGGTGCCCGGGCGCAGCACGAGAGTGAGCCGTTGCAGCGCTACTGGCGGGACGTCCACGCGGCGGCCGGGCACGCCGTACTGCGCTGGGAACCGGCCGCCCGCGCCTACGCGGCGTCGAGGCTGGAGTCCCCGTGACCGGCCGCCCGGGTGCCTCAGACGGCGGCCGCCCCGACGACCGCGTCGCTCTCGGTGAGCACCGCGTCGAGCAGGCCGGGGAAGCGGCGGTCCAGGTCGGTGCGGCGCAGGGTCAGCATCCGCCGGGAGCCTTCGATGCGGGTGCGGGTGACCCCGGACTCCCGCAGCACGCGTTGGTGGTGCGACATCGTCGACTTGCCGATCTCGATTCCCGCGTCCCGCTGGATCTGGGTGCACGACACCCCGGTCTCCCCGGTGCGGGCGATGGCACGCACGATCGCCAGCCGGGCCGGTTCGGCGAGGGCGGCGAGCACCTTCGTCAGGACCAGCTCCTGCACCGGCGGATGAAACACCACATCGCTCATGGAGGCGAGCATAACTCCGCCTCGCAGCAGTGTTCCAACATCATCGTAATGTTCGATCAAGTTCGAAGTCCTGCGGGAGCATCATGACCGGCACCCACAACTCCGTCTCCGCACCGCCCAGGTTCGTGGTGACCGAGGAGACCCCTTGTGTCGAGTGGACCGTCGAACGGGGCAGGTTCCTGCTGCGCGGCGCCGACACCCGCGGCCTGTTCTCCCTGTTCGAGGTGACCACACCCGCCGGCGGCGGTCCGCCCTTCCACTACCACCGCCACACGGACAAGGTGTTCTACGTCCTGGAGGGCCGCTACGACATCCAGGTCGGCGAGAGCCTCCACCGCGCCGCTCCCGGAACCGTCGTCTACGCCCCCCGCGGCATCGGACACGGCTTCCGCAACGTCGGCGACACCGAGGGCCGGATGCTCTTCGTCACCACCCCCGGAGGCGCCGAGCTGATGTTCGAGGGCCTGGCCGACCTGCTCGCCGCGCCGGGCCCCACCGACCGCGGGCGCATCGCCGAACTCGTCGAGGCCCACGACACCGTCTACCTCGAACAGCCGCCCGCGACCCGGGTGGGAGGAACCCGATGACCCCGGCTGCTCGTATCCCGTCCGTTGCCCTGGTCACCGGCGCCAACAAGGGCATCGGCCTGCACACCGCCCGCCGCCTCGGCACCCTCGGCACCACGGTCTTCCTCGCCGCCCGCGACAGGGAACGCGGACGGGCCGCGGCCGCCGCCCTCACGGCCGAGGGCGCCGACGTCCGGTACGTCCAGCTCGACGTCACCGACCCCGACTCCGCGAAGGCCGCCGCGGCCGCCGTCGAGGAGACGGCCGGCCGGCTCGACCTCCTCGTCAACAACGCGGGCGTGCTGCTCGACGCGGGCATCCCCGTTCCCGAGGCCACCGCCGACCACCTGCGCCGCACCTACGAGGTCAACGTCTTCGGCGTGGTCACCGTCACCACCGCGTTGCTCCCGCTGCTGCGCCGCTCTCCGGCGCCGCGCATCGTCAACCTCTCCAGCAGCCTCGGCTCCCAGACCGTCAACGCCCAGCAGCCCGAACGCCTCGCGCCCTACCAACTGCTGGCCTACGGCACATCCAAGGCCGCCCTGAACGCGGTGACGCTGCAGTACGCCCACGCCCTGCGCCTCGACGGCATCAAGGTCAACGCCGTGGAACCGGGCTACGTCGCCACCGACCTCAACGGCCACTCCGGCCCCGGCTCGCCCGCGGACGCCGCGGAGACCGTCCTGCGACTGGCCCTGCTGCCGGACGACGGCCCGACCGGAACCTTCCAGTCGGCCCATGGCTCCGTGCCGTGGTGAACCCACAGTCGCTCCCCTTTTCCTCTCGGCCTCGTCGGAACGTCCGGAGACACGCCATGACCGCCGTCCCCCGCAGGATGCTCGCCGTACCGCTCGACGCATACGGCGGCCCCGACGTCCTGCGCCCCCGCGAACTACCGACCCCCGAACCCGGCCCCGGCGAGGTCCTCATCACCGCCGAGGCCGTCAGCGTGGGGTTCGCCCAGACCCAGATGCGCGCGGACACCTTCCCCGCCCCCATGTGGCACCCGACCCTGCCCCTGCTGCTCGGCGGTGACGTCGTGGGCACCGTGGCCGAGCTCGGGCCGGGCACCGCCGGCGTCCGCGTCGGCGACCGGGTGGGAGCCTTCCTGATGCAGGGCGCCTACGCCGACCACATGGTGGCCGGGGCCGACTCCCTGGTGCCCGTGCCCGTGGAGCTGGACGCCGCCGAGGCGACCGTGCTGCCCGGCGCGGGCCCCATCGCCGTGGGCATCCTGGCCACCGCCGGCCTGCGCGAGGGCGAGAGCGTCCTGGTGCACGCGGCGGCGGGCGGCATCGGCCACCTCGCCGTCCAACTGGCCCGGGCCGCCGGCGCCGGACAGGTCCTCGCCGCCGCGAGCACGCCCGCCAAACGGGAGTTCGCGGCCGGCCTCGGCGCTGACGCCGTCATCGACCCCACCCGCCCCGACTGGCCCGACGCGATCCGTGCGGCGACCGGCGGCCGCGGCGCCGACGTCGTCCTCGACAGCATCGGCGGCGACGTCCTGCTCGCGGGTGTGCGGGCCCTCGCCCCGGCCGGGCGCCTGGTGTTCTACGGCTCGGCCGGCGGCGGCACCGACATCCCGCGGGTGTCCGTCATGGACCTCATCGCTCTCAAGACCGTCACCGGTTTCTCCCTCTCGGCCTGGCGCGCCGCCCGTCCCGACCAGTACCGCGCCGGGCTCGCCGAGCTCACCCGGCGCCTCGGCGACGGCACCCTGCGGCCCGCGGTGCACGTCCGCCTCCCGCTCGACCAGGCCGCCACCGGCCACCGGCTGATCGAGGACCGGGTGCAACGGGGCCGCGTCGTGCTCGTCCCGCGTCCCGCCCCGGCGCCCGGCCGGACCGCCCCGCAACCCGCCCTCGAACGGAGCTGATCCCGATGGCCTTCTCGCGCAGCGGCCCGCGCACCTCGTGGCTGCCCGCCCTCGACGGCATGCGCTTCGTCGCCGCCTCGATCGTCTTCCTCTTCCACTTCGCCTACCAGTTCCCCTTCCGCGACACCGAGGTGGGGGAGTGGTACAGCCGACTCGTCGGCCGCGCCGGTCCCATGCAGGTGGGGTTCTTCTTCGTGCTCAGCGGCTTCATCCTGACGATGGTCGCCAAGCCCGGTGAGCCGCTGCGACGCTTCTACCGCCGCCGCACCGCGAAGATCTACCCCAACCACGTGGTCGCCTGGGCCCTGGCCGCTGTGACCATGCTGGCGCTCGGCATCCCGATCGCGGCCCGCAGCGCGATCCCGAACCTCTTCCTGATCCACCCGTGGTTCCCGCCGATGGACATCACCTTCAGCATGGACTTCGTCAGCTGGTCGATGGCCTGCGAGGTGGTCTTCTACCTCTGCTTCCCGCTGCTGCACAAACTGGTGGGGCGAATCCGTCCGCAGCGCCTGTGGTGGTGGGCGGCGGGTCTGGCGGCGGCCATGTGGGTGGTGCCCTTCGTCGCCGAACTCCTCCCGGACCGGCCGATGTTCTACACGATTCCGGCCCGGCACGTGTGGTTCATCCAGATGTTCCCGCCGGTGCGCGCCCTGGACTTCGTGCTGGGCATGGTGATGGCCCGTATCGTCATCGAGGGGAAGTGGATCCGTCTCGGCCTCTATCCGGCGCTCGGCCTGCTGTTCTGCGGCTACCTGCTGGCCTCGAACGTGCCCGAGCCGTGGAGCTTCGTCGCGGCCACCGGAGCCCCGATCGCCCTGGTCGTCGCCGCTGCGGCCACGGCGGACATGAAGGGACTGTCCTCACCGTTCCGCAGCCGTCCCGTGGTGCGGCTGGGCGAACTCTCCTTCGCCTTCTACCTGGTGCACTGGCAGATCCTCAACTTCGGCCATGTGGCGCTCGGCGCGAAGCGTCAGTGGAGCACCCCCGCCGCCATCGCCCTCGGCGTCACCGCGTACGTGGTCTCCTGGTGCCTGGCCTGGGTTCTGCACACCCTCGTCGAGGTCCCCGCGATGCGTCGCTTCGGCCGCCCTCGTCTCCTCCCCAAGCCGGCACCGGCCGCGGCGGACGCCGCCCTGCCCGTTCCCGACGCCGGGAGGCCGGTCGGGATCCCGGAAAGCCTTCCGACCCCCGGGCCGGACGCCGGCTGAACACCTCCGGCGTCCGTGGTGTGCATGCGCGGCGCCACCACGGCGGTGACCACCACGTCGCGCAGTCGCGGCGCCTGACATCGAGGCGGGCCGTGGCCGCGGGTTCGGTCCGGGTGCGCCGGGTCGGTGGGCTCATCGGCTCCTCGATCGCTGGTCGGCCGCGACCGAGCGGAGGGTACGAGTCTCGGTCCGAGCGCGGGACCGGGTCACGGAGCCGGCAGGCGCAGGGCGAGGAGGGCCACGTCGTCGGTGCTGCCTGGCGGCATGCGGGCGAGCAGCTGGTCGCACAGCGTGTCCAGCGGTTCCCCGGCGAGTGCGAGAGCGTGGTGGCGCAGCACGCCCAGGCTGGTGCTGAGGTCGCTGCCGGGGACCTCGACCAGCCCGTCGGTGTAGAGGAGCAGCGTGGAGCCCGGTGGCAGGGACTGCGTGGCGTCGGGGCGGCTCGCTTCGGTACCCAGGGGGGCGCCGAGAAGGATTCCCTGTCCGGCTTCGAGGTAGTGCGCGTGTCCGCCCGGGGTGAGGAGGAGGGGCGGCGGATGTCCGGCGCTGGTCCACCGCAGTGTCCACGGCCCGGTGTCCGGCTGACCTTCGATCCGGGCGAGGACGAGGGTGGCCATGGAGACGGTGGTGATGGCGGACATGGCGTCGTCGAGACGGGCGACGACGGCGCCGGGCGGCTCGGTGCGGTCCCAGGCCAGTGAGCGCAGGATGCCGTGCAGTTGGGCCATCCCGCCCGCCGCGGTCAGGTCGTGGCCCACGACGTCGCCGATGACCAGCGCGAGCGTGCCGTCCTTCAACTCGAACGCGTCGTACCAGTCACCGCCGACCTGGGAGCCGGCCGGGGCGGGCTGGTAGCGGGCGGCCAGCCGCAGGCGGCCGGGCTGGGGGAGCGGGGCGAGCAGGTTGCGCTGCATGGCCTCGGCGACGGCGCGCTGGCGGCCGAACCGCCGTGCGTTGTCGATGACCAGGCCGACCCGGTGACCGATGTCGCTCACCACCCCCAGGTCGGCGGTGTCGAAGGGGTGTGCCGGGTCGGTACGCACCAGCGTCAGGGCGCCGGTGATCTGGCGTCCGGAACCCAGCGGCACCGTGATGACGGACCTCGCGCCCACCCTCCGCAGAAACCCGCTGTGCGCCGCGGCCAGGGGAGAGCCGGGCGGCGCGGCCGTCCGGGCCTCGTCCTGAAGCATGGGATCACCGCTGTTCAGCACCCGGACGAGAGGTGAGTGGTCCCCCTCCCCGGGATCGGGAAGCCGCTCGCGGCCGCCCTCCAGTGCGGCATCCCGGCCCGTGGGACCGGTCACCGCCACGCGGTGGACCTGCCCGGAACGGGTCCGGAGGTCGACCGCCGCCCAGTCGGCCAGACGCGGAACCAGCAGGCGCCCCAGCCGGGCGAGGGCCTCGTCCGTCTCCAGGGTCTGGCCCAGTACGTCGGTGATCTCCGCGACGAGCGTCAGCCGCTCGTTGAGGTCCTCCAGGGCGCTCGTATAGGCCGCACGTTCCCGGCGCGCGCCGTGGTCGCCCGTGACGTCGGTGAACATCACCGCGATGCCCTTGAAGGAGCCGCCGTCCCACAAGGGGGACGCGGACCAGGAGATCGTGATCAGGCGCCCGTCACCGCGCAGATAGCTGTCGCCCTCCCCACGCGCGGCGGCCTCCTCGGCCAACGCCTGGAGCAGCGGGCACCGCTCCCGCAGGAGCGGTCCGCCGCCCGCGTCCCGGTGCAGCAGATCGTGCGCGTCCCTGCCGCGCATCTCGGTGGCGGCACGGCCCAGCAGCCGCTCGGCGGCCGGATTGAGGGCGACGATTTGTCCGGCCGGATCCACCACCATCACGGCCGTGCTCAGCTGGGCGACGACCCGTCGCCAGAAACCCGGCCCGGCCGCCGGCCCCGCCCGCCCCTCGTCCCCCGCGCCGGGCACCGCCCCTGCACCACGCACCCGCCACCACGCACCCTCCAGCCGTCGCGACCCCGCACCGGAGACCGCGGGCACGTCAGGGAAACCGACCCACCAGTGTCCGATGGTCCCCCGGCCGGAGCCCGGCCGCACGGCCGACACGACAATCCGTTCCGGCACCTCCCGAGTGCCCGCCCCACGGCACGGTCGCCGCCGGCGCACGGAACGCGCCCCGGCGGGCCGGGAACGGCCGTACCGCGGAGCAGAACACGCCGGGGCCACAGCGTCCCGGGCGCCCCGCCGGGTCAGCCGGTGTCCTTCCCGGTCGTCACGAGCCGTGCCCCTGACGCGTCGGCATGACCGTGGGCTCGTTCCGCCGTCATGAGCCTGGTCGCGGTCATGGGCGGGCCGGTGTCCGCACTCGCGGCGGCCATCAGCCGGGCGGCCGCGAGTGCGCCGGTTTCCGGGGGGATCACGAGGAGGTCCCAGCGGCCCGTGGTGTAGGAGAGCAGCAGGATCTCGTGCGGATCCAGCTCCGAGGTGGACCAACCGACCTTCACCACATGGCCGTTGGCGGACATCCTGGGTGGCAGGACCGGCCAGTGGCGGGGGTTGACCGCGATACGGGTGATCCGTCCCCAGAGCGGATCCAGCACATCCGCCAAGGCGGAGAGCTCGCTCGGCAGGTCACGTGAACGGGGCCACCAGGCGCCGTCCAACCCGGCGGCCGCACGGGAAGGGCTCACGGATTTCAGCGCGAGACGCGCGGTCGGAACCCTGAAGGGACCGGAGGTGCCAGACGGATCATCCGGACCGGACGAACCGGAGGGACTGAAGGGACTGAAGGGAACGGGCCGTGGAGAGACACGAGGCGTGCTGGCGGACATTGCGCGGACCCGTCTCCGGACCCCTGCGCAAGGGCAGCCGCCCGGTGTCGTCGCTCACCGGGAACGGCACCGGCATCGGAGTCGGTGTGCGAAATGCTCCCGGTGACTCAACGCTACTCCGCGACGGCGCCGGAGGGGCCGTTCCCGGACGCCGTCCCACCTCCGCCGGCGGCCCGCTGCCCGGACTGGCTGGTCTCGAGCCAGGACCGTGCGGGTTCTGCCGCGCGGGTGGTGTCGACGGTGAGGTCGAGGCGGGTTCCTCCGTCGGGGCCCGCGGGATAGCTGCGCTGCTCCGTGGCGTCGAAGCAGTGGCGCAGTACCTCCGCCACCCGGCGGGCGACCTCGGGCGAGGCGGCGACGATGCGGACCGCGGCATTCCCGTCCGAGGGTGTTTGCATGGGCTGCACGGCGACCTCGGAGTTCGGTGTCCCGGTATGAGAGGGACTCGGAGCGGATCTTCCACTCTACTCCGGCATGTCCCGCGGCCCCGCCCGCGACCGGGTGAGTCCCCGGCCTGCGCCGGACAGCCTTAGGGCCTGTCCGACCATTCCCGTCGTCGCCGCGAGGCAGACGGGAATGGTCAGGCAGGCCCTAGGTGCGCAGCAGCCGTTGGGTGATCTCCCGGTACTGCCTCAGCGCGTCCCGGAGTTCGGCGGAGTCCGTCTCGGGCTCCCGGTCCTGCCAGCCCGTGCGAAGGACCTGCCGCAGCTCCGCAAGGGCCTTCGTGAGCTGGGCGGCGGCTTCGTCGAAGGCGCCCTCGGCCTCCTCCAGAGCCTCGCGCGGGGTGTCCGCGAAGGTGTTGACGGCATGTCCGAGGCGGCGCACGATCTCGTCCCGTTGTTCCGGGGGGAGCAGTGGCTCCGGGCCCGAGGTGCGGCGTCCGTCGGAGCCCGGGGGCCGGCCTGCGGGCTGCTGGGCGCGTGTCTGGTCGTACATCGTCGTGTGTACCGCTTCCGTTGCGATGGGGGGCACCGCCTGAAGACACCCTTCGCGTCATCTTCTCGACGGCCTGCTCCAGGCTTCCGGGGGCCCGGTCGACGCTGCCCTTCATGGCCCGGCCCTCGGTCGTCCTGCCAGTCAATGTCCGGCGACGACCGGTGTCAACGCGGCGCCGGCCCGGGCGCGTCCGGCCGACGGGCGCCGGCCGACGCACTCCTGGTATCCCGCCCAGACGGAGTACGAGGGAGTACGTTGGGGGGAGCGAGGGTGTGGTGCCTACCGACAGGTCGTCCCCAGCACACCACCCATCCCCCAGGGGCAGTCCGTGACCCCGGCCGCACCTCCTTCCCAGCGGCCTTCGCCCAGGTCAAGGAGTGCCGCCATGCCATCCACCCCCATAACCCCCACCGCCCCCGTCGCTCCGAGTCCGCCGGACACCGCCGAGCCGCCCCGGGGCTACGACGGCGTCTCGCCCTTCCCGCCGGACGGGCCGGCGCCCGCGCGCGACGGCGGGGAGCGGCTGTACGTGACCGTGACGGCGGTGATCGTCGTCCTGCCATTCGTGGCTCTCGGCCTGGTCGGCTGGCTGCTGTGGGGCCGTCTCGTCCACCCCGCCGACATCCTGCTCGCCGCCGTCTTCTACACGGTCACCGGCCTGGGCGTCACGGTCGGCTTCCACCGCGGTCTCACCCACGGCAGCTACCGTGCGGTACGTCCCGTGCGCATCGCGCTCGCGGTGGCCGGTTCGATGAGCTTCCAGGGCGACGTCATCGGCTGGGTCGCCACCCACCGCCGCCATCACGCCTTCACCGACCGGCCCGGCGACCCGCACTCCCCGTACCGCTACGGCACACACCTGCGCGGCCAGTTGCGCGGGCTCCTGCACGCCCACATCGGCTGGCTGTTCCGCAACGACCGCACTCCCGCCGACCGTTACGCCCCGGACCTGCTCGCAGACCCCGACATCCGGGCCGTCTCGCGCGCCTTCCCGCTGCTGTGCCTCCTCACCCTGGCCCTGCCGTTCGGGGCGGGCTGGGCCATCGGCGGCAGCTGGGTGTACGGCCTGACCGCCCTGCTGTGGGCGGGACTCGTCCGCATCGCGCTGCTCCACCATGTCACCTGGAGCGTCAACTCCCTGTGCCACATGATCGGGGAACGCCCCTTCCGGACCCGCCGGCACGACCGCGCCACCAACCTGTGGCCGCTCGCCCTGCTCTCCTTCGGGGAGAGCTGGCACAACCTCCACCACGCCGACCCGACCAGCGCCCGGCACGGCGTCGACCGCGGCCAGATCGACCCGTCGGCCGCCGTCATCCGCCTCCTGGAACGCCTCGGCTGGGTGTACGACGTGCGCTGGCCGACGCCGGACCGGGTCGCCGCGCGTCGCGCCTGACGGCAACCACCCCTCCACCTAAGCCAGTTGGCAGGAGTCTCATGACCACCGCGCTGCAGCCCGCGCTTCCCTCCCACCCCGTCCTCCGCCTGCACCTGGCGCCCCACGGCGACCTGCCCCGGCCCATCGACGGAGCATGGTGGCCGCGCTCCTACGACCTCCTCGTGGAACTCCCGCGGCTGCTGGCCGGGTTGCCGCGCGACTGGGGCCATATCACCAGCGTCACCGTCAACGGGGCGGTGTGGTCCACGACGCCCGGCCGGATACTCGTCTCCAACCAGGTCGTACGACTACGCAGAGCCCTGGCGGCGAACGCCCCGCACACCGTCGTCCTGCTCGCCCCCGGCCGCGGACGCTGGGACCTCGTGGTCGTGCCTCCGGACACCGCCGAGGACGCCGCGGAATCGCTCATGGCGGCCGCGGCGGGTGATCTCGGGGACGACCTCGGCGACGACTTCGAGGACGGCTTCGAAATTCACCTCGGGGAACGCTGACCCGCGCGCCTTTTCCGCCGCTGAGCGCGGTGCGCCAGCCGTTCGAGGCGCTTAGCGGGTCGATCAGCACGACCGGCGCGCTGTTCGACGATCCGCCGCTGGTCCTCCTCGGCCAGCATCGAGATCACGGTCACCAGCCCCGCCGCGCCGAGCGCCACGCACTCCTCCAGCCACGCGGAGATCGACCGTCGGCTCGTCGTGCCGGTGACCACGTCGATGCCAAGTTCACCGGCCGCGTCCACGATCCCCCGGGCGACCTCCAGGGTGTACGGGCCGGACAGGTCGCGGAAGACGACGATGATCTGCCGGGGCGTCTCGGGATTCCGCTCCCACGGGCGGACGTACCCGTGCCGTGCCGGCAGTTCCTCGACCCGGTCCCGGGTCGCCGCGCCGACGTCCCGGCGCCGGTGCACCACCTTGGACACGGTGCTGAGCGGGACCCCCGCCTCGGCGGCGATGTTCGTGAGCAGGCCGTGCTGCGCCTCCTGCCGGCCCTTGCCTCGACCTGCGGGGAGGCAAGACCGGTGACCGCCGTCCACGGCGAACCTGCCGGGCCTCCTGGTCCCGTCGCCCCTCGGGCATGATGAGTCCCCGCCGCGCGGGAGGGCGCACCGGAGGCGGGTGTGACACAGGTCACGGGAAGTCGGTGCCGGGTGCCGCACAGCTCAATGAGGTGAGCACTCTTATGCGAACCCGGATACGGGCCGGGGATTCGAGCGCGTTCGCCGAGCTCTTCGACACCTGCGCCCGCGCGGTCTACAACCATGCCTTCCGGCTGACCGCCGACTGGTCGACGGCCGAGGACGTGATGGCCGCGACCTTCATGGAGGCGTGGCGGCTGCGCGAGAAGGTCGATCCGACGGGTGGTTCCCTGCGGCCGTGGCTGCTGGGCATCGCCACCAACACGGCGCGCAACCAGTACCGGAGCAACCGGCGCTACCGGGCGGCGGCGACGGCGGCCGCCGCGGCCGAGCTGTCGGTGCCCGACCACGCCGAGGAGGTGGCGGACCGGCTCGACGACCGGGAACGCCTCGCGAGGGCACTCACCGCGCTCGCGTCGCTGCGCCGCCCGGAGCGCGAGGTCATCGCGCTGTGCCTGGGGGAGGGCCTGGACTACGAGGCCGCCGCGGAGGCGCTCGGCATCCCGGTCGGCACGGTCGCCTCCCGGCTCTCCCGCGCCCGCAAGAAGCTCCGCAAGCTGGCCGAGGCCGCGCAGGTCAGACAGCAACCACCGCTCCATGCAAGGCAGTTGGCGGATCCGGCCGTGGCAGAGGCGGCCGGGAAAAATATCGGAACAAGTCCCGGGAAACGGGAAGGCGGCCGCCCCGGCCGACAGACAAGAGGCGATCACGCAAACGCGATCCGGCCCGCACAGGAAGGAAACCGATGAACGCGGACACGTCCCGGCAGAACGCTGCCGAACGGGACGAGAGCGACCGGCTCTTCGACCGGACGACACGCGACCTGCCGCCGGGCCGTCACCAGTTCCACAAGGAGCGCATGATGGCCCGGATTCACGAGACCCAGGCGGCGGAGCACCCCGCCGAGCACCCGGCGGACCGGCCGCGGACCCGGCGGCTGCGGCTGCCGCGACCCGCGATCGCCCTGCCCGCGCTGGCCGCCGCCCTCGCCGGGGTGGTCGTCGCCGGGGTGGCCGCCTCCGGTGGCGGCGACGGCGTCAAGGACGAAGGCGTCGCCACCGGACCGGCACTGACCACCACCGTCGGCGCCGCGACCAGCAAGGGCGTACCGCAGCTGCTCGACCGGATCGCGCTGGCGGCGGCCGACACGTCCCACCCGGACGTCAAGCCCGGCCAGTACGTCTACATCGAGTCCAAGTCGGCCGACACGTTCCTGAAGTCCACCGACGACGGCACCACCCTGGCCGGCCACGAGCTGCACACCCGCCAGGTGTGGAAGTCCGCGGACGGCACCAAGGGGTGGCTGATCGACCCGGCCGTCAACGACGGCAGCGAGGGCGAGACCCTGAGCCTGCCCGACGAGCAGGGCAACACCCCGAAGGCGAGCCTGAACGCACCCTCGTACGACTACCTGGCCAGGCTGACCACCGACCCCGACGCCCTGCTGGCCAAGATCTACCAGGAGACGAAGGGGCAGGGGAACTCCCCCGACCAGGAGGCGTTCACCACCATCGGTGACCTGCTCGGCGAGAGCTACCCCCCGGCGAAGCTCTACCCGGCGCTCTTCAAGGCCGCCGCGAAGATCCCCGGCGTCGTCGTCGTGGACGACGCGGTGGACGCGGCCGGCCGGCACGGCGTCGCGGTGGCCCGGCTCGACGAGACCAGTGGTGAGCGCGAGGAGTGGATCTTCGACAGGAAGAGCGATGTCTTCCTGGGTGAGCGCTCGGTCCAGGTGAAGCGGAACAGCGGCGCCGACGCCCTCATCAAGCCGGGCACCGTGACGTTCACCAACGCCGTCATGGTCCGCGCCGTCGTCGACGGGATCAGGCAGACCCCGTCACAGGCCGGCTGACCCATCCACGGTCTTGCCCCGAAAGACCCCTGGGTGAACAATCCGGGGGTCTTTCCTGAACGAGGCCGGAACCTGGCGGGCGATCTTTCCGTCTTCCCTCATCGGACAGGTGTCGTCATCTAACAAATCGGCCGGAAATTGAGATCCATACCATCGCGGGGTCCTTCGCGAAGAAGCGACGGAACACCGCCCTCCCCGGGGCCTAGACCGGGGCTGAGACTCTGGGCCGTGGCGGGCGTCGCGGCCCTCGGGTTCCTCCTGGCACTCGAGATCGCCGCACGACGCTACGGCCTGCCGGGGCCGATCACCAACCAGGCGCGGGAGGTGATATTCGCCCCCAAATCAGGCTTCCTGCTGTACGCCGGCCTGGCGCTGATGATGACGGTGCTCACCTGGCGGCAACGGTTCGCCGCCGCCGCTGTCGCGATCGGCATCGACATCGCCATCGCGACGGTCCGGTGGGCACTCGGCGCCCAGGCGACCGACGGCCACCCCTTCGGCAACGGTGCGCTGTGGGTGATCCTGGGCCACGCGGTCATCGCGGTCACCCGCCGCACCGGCCGGGAACGCGTCCTGCTGCTCAAGGGCGTCGGGCTGGGCCTGCTGCTGGTGACCGGCCGCAAGACCGGCGACACCTGGCTGCTCCTCACCTCGAAGACCCGTCCGACGGTGCTCGACCAGTACGTGGCCACCGCCGATCACGCGCTGGGCGAACCGTCGTGGCTGGTGGGCAGGTTCGTCACCGCCACCGGTCCGGTCGGCTTCAACCTTCTCAACATCGTCTACGGCCAGCTCGCCGTGGCCGCCGTCGTCGTCGCGCTGTACCAGCTGCGCCACGTGGCGGCCGAACGGCGCTTTCCCCGCCATCACCTGGTGCGCACCTTCCTGGTGATCGGCCTCATCGGGCCGGCCGTCTACATGATCTTCCCGGTGGTCGGACCGGTCTTCGCCTACGGCACCGGCGTCGAGCACTGGGCTTCGGTCAGCCTGTGGCCGGACGCGCCGCCCGGCGGGCACGGCCTCGACGGCGGCCACTGGGAGGTGGCCGACCTGTGGCCGCGGGCGACGCCACCGGTCGATCCCCCGCACCCCATGCCGTTCGACGCGTTCACCCCGCGGAACTGCATGCCCAGCCTGCACACGGCGTGGGCCGTCGCGATCTTCATCCACTCCCGGAGCGGACCGCGCGTGCTGCGCTTCGCCGGCGCGTTCTGGCTGGTCGCCACGCTCACGGCGACGCTGGGATTCGGCTACCACTACGGCGTGGACCTGGTCGCCGGCGTGGTGTTCACGCTCACCGTCGAGGCGACGCTGCGCTCGTTCGACCGCGGCTGGGACCGGCCGGGTCTCCGGTTCGCCGCCTACGGCGTGACGGTCTTCGCCGCGCTCCTGGTGTCGTACCGCTGGCTGCCGTTGGAGATGGCCAGGCACCCGTGGGCGTCCGGCCCGCTTCTCCTGCTGGCGATGGCCTCGGTGGTCTACGGCTACCTACGGACCCAGCGCCGGCCCGTGGAAGAACCCGTCCTGACGCCCCGTCAGCCCATGCGGCCGGGGGCGATGCGGTAGACCGGCAGCGGCGGCCGGGCACACCCCCCGGGTGTGCCCCGCCGGGCGGCTGCGGCCCCCGGGCCGGTACGGCTGCGCCCAGACGGATTCCCGGTGCGGGAGTAGCGTGGAATTCATGGCCGAAGACACGCTGATCGCACACGAGTCAGGGACCTTCGAGATAGCGGGCAAGCAGGTGGCCCGGCTGGGCTTCGGGGCGATGCGGCTGACCGGACCCGGCATCTGGGGCGAACCGGCCGACCGCGAGGAGTGCCGGCGGGTCGTCCGCCGTGCCGTCGACCTCGGCGTCCAGCTGATCGACACCGCCGACTCGTACGGTCCCCATGTCAGCGAGGAGATCATCCGGGAGGCGATCCACCCGTATCCCGACGACGTCCTGATCGCCACCAAGGCGGGCCTCGCCCGCTCGGGCCCGGACGAGTGGGCCCCGCTCGGACGGCCCGAATACCTGCGGCAGGAGCTCGAGATGAGCCTGCGGCGGCTCGGCCTGGACCGTATCGACCTGTTCCAGCTCCACCGCATCGACGCGAAGGTGCCGCTGGAGGACCAGATCGGCGAGCTGAAGCAGCTCCAGGACGAGGGCAAGATCGTGGCCATCGGGCTCTCCGAGGTCACGGTGGACCAGATCGAGCAGTGCCGGCGGATCGCGGAGATCGTCACCGTGCAGAACCGCTACAACCTCACCGACTCCACGTCGGAGGACGTGGTGGACCACTGCACGCGTGAGGGCATCGGCTTCATCCCGTGGGCGCCCGTCGCCGCGGGCGAGCTGGTCGAGCCGGGCCGTCTCGTCGACACGATCGCCAAGCGGCACGAGGCCACCCCCGGTCAGGTCGCGCTGGCATGGCTGCTGGCCCGCACGGAGGTCATGCTGCCGATCCCCGGCACCTCCCGTGTGGCGCACCTGGAGGAGAACGTCGGCGCCGCCCGGCTCACCCTCGACCCCGAAGAGGTCGACCAGCTCACCCGGGCGGCACGCGAAGCGGCCTGAGCCACCGCTCCACGGGGCGTGCACCGGCGGGCGTGGGTCGCGGCGTGTGCTTATGGTGGGCAGGTGACGGGCGTTTCGCCGTGGACGCGGGTGCGCTCCAGGCTCCGGGCGCAGGGGCCGACGGCGGCCCGCATTCTGGTGATCGCGGTGGTCTGCTGGCAGGTCGCGCTGTGGGCCGGTGCCGTTCAGCCGCCGGTGTTCGCCGCCATCGTCCCGGTCCTGAGCCTGCGCGGTGACTCCGCCTCCTCCCTGACCGCGCTGCTGCTGAGGATCCTCGGCGTGATGGCCGGAGTGGCCCTGGGCGTCACCGTGGTCCACTTCTTCCAGCCGACCACGGCCGTCCTCGCCGTAGTGATGGGCCTGGCCCTGCTGTGCGGGACCGTCATCACCTCCGGCACGACACTGAACGTGCAGGTCGCGGTGACCTCACTCCTGGTCTTCGCCAACCCCTCGCCGGACTCCTACGGCTTCGCCCGGCTGTGGGAGAACGCGCTGGGCGGCGCGGTCACCGCCGTCCTCGCTCCGCTGCTCTGGCCGCGCGACCCCCACCAGGAGGCCGCGACCCTGGCACGCGAGTGTGCGGGCGACCTGACGGAGGGCCTCCTGCGCAGCACACACGCGATCGGCTCACCGGACGCCGCGTACGCGAACCGGAGGCACGCGCAAGCGGAGGCGGACCGGCTGCC
Source organism: Streptomyces sp. NPDC026538 (assembly GCF_055567535.1). Classification (NCBI taxonomy): domain Bacteria; kingdom Bacillati; phylum Actinomycetota; class Actinomycetes; order Kitasatosporales; family Streptomycetaceae; genus Streptomyces; species Streptomyces sp. NPDC026538. The sequence continues at coordinate 1,050,622 of NZ_JBVHQG010000002.1, read as the reverse complement.
CGGCTACGCGGACAAGGCCCGGGAAGCGGAAAAGGCCATGCGGTTCAATCCACTGCGACGGCGCCACCGGACCGAGGTGACCGAACTGCGCGACCGGATCGACCGCGCCACCCAGGCCGCGCCCCATCTCCTCGACCTGGCCGCCGAGGTGGACTTCTTCACCGCGCGCGACGGACCCACCCCGGCCCTCTGCCGGGCCCGGGCCGCTCTCCTCCCGGCCGCCGAGGCCACCGGACGAGCCCTGAAAGCCGTCCTCGAAGGACGGGACCCCCACCAGGACACGGCCACCGCCCGCGCCGCACTGGCCCGGTACAGGAAGGAGGACAGCGCCCCCGTGGCCGTACTGCTCCGCAGACCGTTCACCAAGATCCTCGACCTCTGTGACCGTCCCGGGAGCTGAGCACGGGTCACTCCGGGTCGCCGGATCCGGCGGTCCAGGTGATGAGCGGGGGCTCGACGCGTGCGTACCGGGGGCCGCCGTCCGCGTCGGTCAGGCCGAGGCGGCCGACCAGCAGTCCGTGGTGCGCGGCGGCGGCGAGTACGTCGGCGGGGACGGCGTCGAGCATGAGCTTGGTGCGCCGGAACATGGCGAAGACGCCCGAGTCGTCGGCCGTGCACCAGGACAGGTACACGAACCTGCGGCCCAGGCGGTCCTGCACGTACGGGCCTGTCACGTCGATGCCGGCGGGTGTGGCGGTCGCGGTGCACTCCAGGGTCCAGGTCGCGGTCGCGGCGTCGCCGGGCTGTGGTGCGAGAAGTTCGGCCGGACGGTCACGGCGTTGCACGGCGACATGGATGCCGGCGTACGCGGGGCCGTCGGAGCCGGCGGGGGCCGGACGGGTGCGGCCGGGCAGGTCCACGGCGTCGATACGGATGCGCATACCGCCCATCATCCGCCCGCGGCCGCCGGTAGCCGCCCGCGGTCGGGAAGATGGCCGGGAAGGTGGTCGCTGAGGGCCGCTGTTCGTCGTTCTTCGCCGGGGCGAACAGCAGGGCCACGGGGGGCCGGGCCGCTCGATCCGGGGCTCATGCGGTGGGGCCGAGTACGTCCTCGATGCTTCGGGGCTCGGTGCGGGGCTGCTGGTTGAGCTTGTGGCGCTCGATGGAGGATCGCCGGTAGACCTCCTTGCGGGCCCGCATGATGTTGCCCAGGGGCGCGTGCTCGGCGGTGACCCGCCAGGGCGTGAAGGACAGCGAGTCCATCTTTTCCAGGTTCTCCGGCTCGGAGATGTCCTGCTGCGGCAGCCGCAGCTTCGCCACGGTGAAGGCCGGCGAGAGCTGCTCGGGCCACTCCACGGTGGTGTCCTCCACCGGCATGCGCTCCAGGTCGGTGCAGAGCTGGACCTGGATGTCGAAGACGTAGGGCCCCTCCTGCAACTCCGCTTGCAGGGCAGGCCGGAAGACCTCCGCCGCCGAGGTCGGGTCGAGGGTGCGACGGACCACCCCGGCGGCGGACGTCGGGTCGGGAGTGATGCGCACCTTGGCGATGTAGTCGCCGTGCCGGACCGCGCCCATCGTCCAGTAGCTCGACAGCAGTATGTTCACCGGAGGCGTCTTCGACAGGCGCAGGAAGGCCAGGAACTCGTCCCACGCCCAGTCGTCCTGTTCCAGCGTTCCTTTTCCGGTCACGAATTCGGTGAAGAAACGATGCGCTCCGGGGCGGCCCTGGGAGAAGTAGGCCGGCGCGTTCAGGAACAGCTCCTGGATGAACAGGTAGTGCTCGACCGTGTTGCAGAAGAAGACCGGTCCGTTGATGTTGGCGTAGTCGAAGGTGCCCGAGTCCGGTTCGTCCTCCAGCAGGGTCGGGCCGGGGATGCCGAACATCTTCAGTGCCAGTCCGGTGGCGGCGCCCAGTCGTGCGTCGGCTCCGGCGTGGGGCGAGCCGTTGGAGAAGCGGATCAGCGCGTCGTGGGTTCCCGGGGTCGCGTAGATGCCCTGGGCGTACTCCGGGGGCAGCCCGGCCAGGATCTCCACCTCCCCCCGGACCAGCCCGTAGCCCTTGGCATGGGCGTCGCGCAGGGCCCGCCCGGTGCCGCCGGCCCCGACGGACTCGGCGATGTAGCCCTCGGTCTTCTCGATCACCGTCTGCACGTCGCGGTCGAAGTCCGGGGCGTAGTCCTCGACGTCGGGCGTGTAGCGGACGAACTGTTCTGCCATGGCTGCGGCCTCTCCTCGGAGAGCGTGATCGACCTCAGGGGCTTGGAGCGGCTGTCAGCCCTCCAGTTCGGCGAGCCAGCGCAGGGCACGCAGACCCGGCACGAAGCAGTACTCGCCGCCGCGCGTGACCACGAAACCGGGCAGGTTCTGCAGGCGGCGCCGGACCGGCTTCTCCGGGATGGTGACGCTGCCGGTCCCGTCGTGGTGCCCGGCCACGGGATCCTGCTCGCCGGGGTAGCCGATGAAGTTGCCGTCGTTGACCCACTCGGCCTTGATGAACTCGAACTGCCGCTCCAGGTGGGCCCCGAGGAACACGCCGACCAGGCCGCGGTCGGCGCCGTCGTCCTCCAGCACGCCCTCGGGCAGCGGCGGCCCGTAGGTGGTGCCGCGGCGGATGAGGCGGTGCATCCGCGCGTCGCCGATGATGGTGGCGTCGCGGGGGTTGGTGCGCCGGATGTGCGCACCGGCGGGGCACCGGTAGCCCCGGTCGTCGTTCTCCCGGTACAGGAAGTTGTTGACGCGGTGCGGATCGGCAGCCAGTTCCGGATCGTCGTGCTCCGGCGCCAGCGCCAGCGGCGCCCCGCTGGGCCAGCGCCCGACCATCTTCGCCGCCAGGAGTGCCTCCTCCTCGGCGCCGGCGCTGTTCGCGCGCAGAAACCGGCGCCAGGCCGCCACGTTGGTGTGGATCTTGCGCACGGCCGCGTAGGTGCCGTTGCGGCCCAGCACGTCGGGGCTGGGCATGGGCGGCAGATTGCCGGTTTCGTCGGGGTAGCCGAGGATGAACTCCCCGGCCTTGATGGGGGCTTCCTGCGGGTTGGAGCCGGGCAGTCCGACGCCTTCGATGTTCGGATGGCTGATGCCGTCGCGGAAGCCGAAGGTGGTGCGCCCGGTCGGGAGCTGGTGCACGTCCTGCTGCCAGATCACCTCGACACCGGGCGTGTCCTCGTAGGCGACACGGGCCCGCGCCAGCTCCCTGTCCAGCTGCGCCGCATCCGAGGAGAGGGCGCTCAACGCGATATGGACGTCGCCGCTTCCGAACGGTGCCTCCCAGTGGGCCGGTGCGCTCTCGCCCACGTCGCCGATCAGCTCCGCGCGCGCGGCCATGCCCTCGCGGAACGCCCGCGGAAAGCTGTCCAGCGACTCCTGGGGCACCCCCAGCGCTTTCAGCCCCTGGTAGGTGAGCGCCACAGCCACCCAGGCATCCTTGCTCCGGTCCTCGCCGGGCAGGCCACCCGAGGCAATCGGGAGCAGCCGCCGCAGCAGGTCGCGCCCGGCACGGCGGTCATCGACACGCAGGAAGACGAACTCCCCCTGATAGGGCACGGGCCGTGGGCGCAGTGCCCCGCTCTGGACGTCGTCGATCTCGACGCGTACGCCGACCGCGCTGCTGCTGTCCGCGGGGTTCATGATCGCTTGTGCCTCCCACATCGGTCTCTGCCTGGGCAGCCCTGCTGTTGACGGGCCCGCGCCCGCCGACGCGGGCCACCGAAGTTCGGGTCGGTTCTTTTGGGGCCGGCCGTGTCCGGTTCTAGGCCGAGGCCTCCTCCAGCAGCTTCTGGAAGGCCGGCGTGGACACCAACTCCGCGTTGGCCGGGTTCTCCAGCGCCGCCCGGAACTGGGGGGTGTCCAGCACCTCCTGGAACGCGTCGTCCACGCGGTGGTCCTTGTAGATCTGCTGAACGGTCAGGTCGGGATAGGCGCTGACGAAGACCCCCGCGGGTTCCTGGTGGGCGACGAACCAGTCCTTCGCCCCTGGGTCGGTGACGCCGGGGAACCCGACGCTGTGCGAGAAGACCTTGTCGAAGCGCTCCCCGACCACCGTCTTGGCGAAGTCGTCGATGTAGTTGTCCCAGGAGCCGTCGAAGACGCTGGCGAACATGAACCGGGTGTCGTTGTCGAAGATCACATGCCGTGCGTCATGCAGGGTGCCGATCTGGCGCACCGCCGCATGGACCTTCTCGTCATCCGCCGCGGCGGAGAGCGTGGCGAGGTCCTCACGCAACGCATCCGCATGGCCCGGCTTGATCTCGGTGAAAACGGTGAACTCCCTGCAGACCCCGTCCGACCTGCCCGGGCGCTCGGGGTGAGCCGGTTGGGTTGCACCTGTCGTCGCAGTCATCGTGGAACTCTCCCGCCACGGATCGGTGCGAGGGTCACCAGGAGCCCGGACATGAGGCGCCGTCGCCCTCACACGTCAATCGTCACCGCGACCGTGCCGCCTCGCATCCGGGGCCCGGGCACAGTGGTCGGCACCTCCCGAGAGGCTCCCGAGGACAGACCCGGCCGGGCGCAGGAAGATGGAACGGCGGGACGTGCCGAGTCGGTCGTACGTCGTCGTCATTCTCGGGCAGCCATTTCCGCACGGCCGTGAAGACAGTGGCGCGGCCGGTCGCACCCCGGCCCAGGCACTGCCGAGGCGGTCGAGGGCCCCTCTCGCGCCGAGCCCCGACCCGACCGGATCGCCACCCAGACCCCACGCGGAGGCAACCATGGGCAAAGTTCTCGGTGACGTACTGGGTTTCGCGGCCGCCGTCGCGGTCAGCCCGCTCCCGATCATCGCCATCATCCTCATCCTCGCGACGCCTCGGGGCCGTCTCAACGGCGTTCTCTTCACCGTCGGTTGGATCCTGGGACTCGCGATACTGGGCGCGGTGATGCTGGCGATCGCCTCCCCGGCGGGTGCCTCCACCCACAAGCACCCGGCCACCTGGGTGGGAGCCCTCAAACTCGCCCTGGGCCTGTTCCTCGTCCTGTTCGGCGCCCGGCAATGGCACCGACGTCCGAAGGATCCCTCGCAGGCCCAACTGCCGAAGTGGATGAGCGCGATCGACCGCCTCACGCCGGTCAAGATCTTCGCACTCGGGCTGGCCCTGGCCTCGCTCAACGCCAAGAACGCCCCGTTGACCATCGCCGCGGGCGCCGCGATCGGCTCGGCCGGAATACCGGTCGGGCAGCAGATCGGCTCCCTGGCGATCTTCGTCGTGATCGCCACCCTCGGCCTGCTGGCGCCGCTGGGGGTCTTCCTCCTCGGCGGAGAGAAAGCCAAGACCACGCTCGGCAACTGGAAGGACTGGGCAGCCCAGCACAATGTCGCCGTGATGGCCGTGCTGTTCTTCGTCCTCGGGCTGAAGCTGCTCGGAGACGGCATCTCCATCCTCACCTCCTGACCCGCCGGTCAGACGTACGGCGTCCGGCCCGGCAAGCGGAGCGCACGGTGTGCCGCCGTAGGCTCCGCCGCCCGCGTTCGGCGCCACGGCAGCGCCTGCCCGAACTGGCCGGTGATGTCCGCGCGGTCGCGGGCGCCCACCACGGCCGGGGAGTCCACGAGGACGGTGCCGTTCCGGCGTCGAGGCCGCCGCGGCGCCGGGAGTGCGCCGGTGAACGCCGTACCGGCTCTCTACGCCTGCATGATCGGGCACGTGCGGACACCACTCCCCGGCGATACGCGCTGCGCCACCGCGCGTACATGTGGCTCAACGACCCCGACAGGCCGCCCCACCTGCCCTTTCCGCTGCGGCCGTTGGCCCGTGTCGACCCACGCGACCACTTCACCGGCGACCGGTCCTCGATCCGGGCCGGCCTGGACGACTTCCTCGCCGGTCACGGCGTACACCTGGACGGTGGCCGGGTGGTGATGCGCACCCACGCGCGCATGCTCGGACACGTGTTCAACCCGCTCACCCTGTACTGGCGTCAGGGCCGCCCCGGGGAACCGCGCTGTGCGGTCGCGGAGGTGCACAACACCTACGGCGGACGCCACTGCCCCCTGCTGCGGCCGGACGCGTCCGGGACCGCCCGCACCGCGAAGGAGTTCTGCGTCTCGCCGTACTTCCCGGAGGCAGGTCCGGGTAACGCGGCTGACCCACCCGGGTCCGCTAGCGCCCCCGCGACGGCGGGGTCGCCGGGCCGGCCGGCTTGGCGAGTTCCGCGGCGAACTGCGCTCCGGTGAGCAGCGCCAGATTCGACAGCCACAGCCAGACGAGGAAGACGACGCTGCCGGAGAGCGAGCCGTACAGCCTGCTGTAGGCGTCGAGCGTCGTGGCGTACGACGAGAAGCCCGCGGAGACGGCCAGCCACAGTGCGGCGGCCAGCGCGCCGCCGGGCAGGCTGTGCCCGCGTCGGCGCGCGCCGGCCGGGCCGGTGTGGAAGACGACCACGACCAGGAGGGCGACCAGGCAGAGCAGCACGGGCCAGCGCAGCAGGCTCCACGCCCAGGCCGCGGTGGTGTCCATGCCGAGGATCCGGCCGACGGCCTCCGCGAGCGGCCCGGTCAGCAGCAGGGTGAGCGAGCCGACGAGGAGCAGAGCGAGCACCACGAGCGCGGTCAGCACGATGCGGTGCGCCTTGCGCCAGGTCGAGCGCCGGTCCTCGACGCGGTGCATACGGTGCAGGGCGCGGCGGCAGACGGCGAGATAGCTGGAGGCCGACCACAGTGCGCTGGCCGTACTGGTCACCAGCAGCGGCCAGGCCGTGCCGTCCGTGTCCAGGGCGTGGGACAGGACGGCGTGCAGGTCGGCACCGGAGTCGGCCGGGGCGTACGCGGTGACGTGGCCGATGAACTCCTCGGCCGTGTCCGGGCTGATCAGGCCGAACGCCAGGACCGTCGCCAGCAGGGCGGGGAGCACGGTCAGGATCGCGTAGTACGTCAGCGCCGCCGCGTAGTCCGTGATGTCGTCGTTCCACAGGGACACCGGCGTGCGCCGGAGCGCGGGCCACCAGGCGGCGGGCTGCTGGAACAGGGCGGTGCGGCGGGCCCGGTCGGTGTACGGCTCAGTGGACATGCGGTATGCGGTGCGAGGCGGCACTCAGAGTGACCCTTGTGTGTGTCGTGTACGGCTCCGCCGCCCTGGCGGCTTCCGCCATCATCCCGCGGAGGGCGGGCAGCACGGTTGCCGGGGGCATGGCGGGTCCCAGGGCGGGCCGGCGCCCGGCCCCGGCAGTGCCGCCGGACACGACCGTCGTCCTCCGGGGCGGTCCGCCCGGTTGCGCCCGAGCGCCACCCGGCCCACCAGCTCCTCCAGGTCAGGCCCGTTCGAAGCGGGGGAGGAGGATCAGGCTTCGGGGATGGCGCGACCGTAGTTCGCGAGGGTGACGGCCTCCGGTTCGGGGCCGCCGCGGCGTCGTTGACACGAGGCGGTGGGCTCGCCCGCAGGGCCTGAACCTCCAGGGGACCCGGGGCTCCGGGAAAACCTCGTCACGCCGCGACCGTGGCGTGCGTTTCCCATGCTTGATGACGACACGGCCCCCTGCGACGGTCCCCGGCCCGCGCGCTAGGGGATGGCCAACTCCGCCCAGATGGTCTTTCCGGACGCGGTGTAGCGGGTGCCCCAGCGCTGGGAGACCTGGGCGACGAGGAACAGGCCGCGGCCTCCCTCGTCGTCACGGCGGGCGCGTCGCAGATGAGGCGCCGTGTGCGCGTTGTCGGAGACCTCGCAGAGCAGACTGCGGTCCCTGATCAGCCGTAGCAGCACAGGACCGGTGGCGTACCTGATGCTGTTGGTGACCAGTTCGCTCACCACCAGCGCGGCGGTGAAGGACAGTTCGGACAGGCCCCAGTTCTCCAACTGGCGCTCGGTGTCCGTGCGGGCGTCCGCCACCATGGCCGGGTCCGGCGGCAGTTCCAGGTCCGTCACGCGGTCGGACCCGAGCCGCCGGGTGCGCACCAGCAGCAGCGTGGCGTCGTCCGCCTGGGGCCCGGGCGGCAGGGTCGACATCGCCCGGTCGCACAGTTCCTCCAGCGGGCATCGCTGCCAGCTGAGCACATGGGCGAGACGGTCGATCCCGCTGTCGATGTCGGTGCGCCGGTCCTCCACGACACCGTCGGTGAAGAAGGCCACCACACTGCCGTCGGACAGGCTCAGCTCGACGTTCTCGTACGGCAGGCTGCCCAGCCCCAGGGGCGGCCCCGGCGCCGGCGCGGACAGGGGCACCGAGCCGCTCGCGTCGGCCACGATCGGCGGAGGGTGGCCCGCGCTCGCCCAGACGCAGCGACCGCCGACCGGGTCGTAGATCGCGTAGAGACAGGTCACGCCGAGTGCCTCGTCGCTCAGCCCGTCGGCCTCGTCGGGTTCCGCGTCCTGCCCGACCAGGCCGGCCAGCCGGGTCAGCAACTCGGCCGGGTCCAGGTCCAGCAGCGCCAGGGTCCGTACGGTGGCGCGCAGCCGGCCCATGGTCGCCGCCGCGTGCACACCGTGGCCGACCACGTCGCCGACGGTCAGCCCCACCCTGGCACCGGACAGCGGGATCAGGTCGAACCAGTCGCCGCCCACCCCCACCCGGCTGTCTGCGGGCAGGTAGCGGTACGCCACCTCGACCGCGCTCTGCTCGGGCAGCCGCTGGGGCAGCAGGCTTCGCTGCAGCACCAGGGCGGCCGCGTGCTGGCTGGTGTAGCGGCGGGCGTTGTCGATGCCCACGGCAGCCCGCTCGGCCAGCTCCACCGCGAGCGTCTGCTCCTCGGGCCCGAAGGGGTCCGGGTTGCTGGTGCGCCGGAAGGTGGCGAGACCGAGGACCGCGTCGCGGGCGAGCAACGGGACGAAGAGGTCGGCGTGCCGGGCGGCCGAGCCCCCTCCTTCCGGCGGGGAGGCACCGACGACGGGGCGGTTGGTGGCCAGGCTCAGCGCCTGCGGTGACGACGGCGGATAGGAGACCGGGCTGGTCCGGAACCCCTCCGGGGTACGGCCGTGCATCCGCAGCAGACTGTGCCCCGGCGCCGAGCGGGTCGGCGGCTGCCGTCCCTCGATGACCGCCGGCGGCAGATCCACCAGCACCTCGTCGGCCAGCTGCGGCACCGCCACGTCGGCCAGCTCCGCGGCCGTCCGCCGCACGTCCAGCGAGGCGCCGATGCGCTTTCCGGCCCGTACGAGCAGCGACAGCCGTTCCTGGGCGCGGTAGCGGTCGGTGATGTCCAGGGACTCCTCGAACAGCCCCAGCGGTTCGCCCCTGGCGTCCACCAGCCGGTAGTACGAGCACGACCAGACGTGCTCGCGCACCGGGTCGGCGGGGGCGCGCCCGCGGTAGTGCATGCCGAGGACCGGTTCGCCCGTCTTCAGTACCTGCTCCATCACCTGGTCCTCGTCCGGGGGGTGGTGGCGGGAGATGAACTCGCCCTCGGGAAAGAGATCCGCGGCGGGCCGGCCGACGTACTGGGCGACCCCGGCCAGCTCCTGGTCGGTGGAGACGTTTCCCCAGACGACGCGCATGTCCGTGTCGAAGATGGTCAGGCCCACGGAGGACTCGGTGGCCAGCCCCTGCAACATCGCCAGCTGCGCCTCCCAGCCGCGCAGGGCCGTCAGCTCGGCCGCGACCACCACGGTCGCGGCGACACCCTCGTGGGTGAGCGGACCGAACGTCACCGCGGCGCGCAGGGTGTGTCCGTCCCGGCAGCGGAGGTCCAGGACCGTGCTGCGGGGGCGGCGCGCCTTGCAGAGAGCGGACAGTGGCGGGCCCGGGGCCGCCGCCAGCAGCCGGTCGGCCGACCGGCCGAGCACTTCCTCGGGTGAATGTCCGAGGAGACGCTGGGCCGAGATGCTCCAGCCGGAGACGCGTCCCTCCGCGTCCAGCACGGCGGTGGCGGCCTTGGTGAGGTCCAGAGGACTGTGGAATTCGACGTTGGCAGCATTCGGAAAACGATCCATGGCACCGCTTCCCCTCGTGCTCACTCAGCATCCCGTGCCGCGCGACGGACTACAACCGCACGCACCGGCGTGGTCGGCGCCGTGCTGTGCCGTCGACCGGCTGCGGCACCGTCGTGGCTGGTCGCAGGGCCGGCCCGGGGAAACTCACGCACGAGCAGATGCTCGACGAACTCGGCGCCGGCCGGGTACGGCCGCCGACCTGATCGCCGGGGCACGGCGCCGCGACCGGCCCGGTGGGCGGCCCTCAGCCGCCGCCGGCGTCTTCCCCCGCGGTGAGGGCGTCCCGGAGCTGCGCCCTGGCCGTGATGCCCAGCTTGGGGAAGATCTTGTGCAGGTGGTAGCCGACCGTGCGCGGCGAGAGATAGAGCCGGGCCGCGATGTCGCGGTTGGTCAGGCCCTGGGCGGCCAGTTCGGCGATCTGGCGTTCCTGCGGGGTGAGTTCACCGGCCGGGGCGGTGGCCCCCGCCGTACCCGCCGCCCGCAGTTCCGCCGCCGCCCGCTCGGTCCAGGGGCGGGCGTCCAGCCGCTCGAAGCACTCCAGCGCCGCGCCGAGATGCCGGCGGGCCTCGGCACCGCGGCGGCGCCGGCGCAGCCACTCGCCGAAGTCGAGGTGGGCCAGCGCCTTCTCGAACGGCCAGCGGTCGGTGCCGGAGCCGTCGAGAGCGGCCTGGAAATGCCGCTCGGCGTCGTCGGTGTCGGTCAGCAGGGCGGTGGCCCGGTGCAGTACGGCGGCCAGCCGCGGGGAGGGGTCGGGCTTCAGCTCCTGCGTCACGCCGTCGACCACCGTGCGCGCGTCGTCCGTCCGCCCGGCGCGGACCGCGGCGGCGGCCAGGTCGCCCAGGTAGTAGAGGGAGGCGTGGTAGTGGACGGGGGCGGGGCGGAAGTCGCGGGTGAAAGCGGCGCGCAGCTGCTCGTAGGCGCCGGCGTGGTCCCCGGCGACGAACGCGGCCATGCCCAGGGCGTGCCGGTGCCGGACCTGGAGACTCAGGGACTTGCGCAGGTCCACCCCGCGTACGGCCTCCGCCGCCTGGGCCCGGGCCGCCGCCGGGTCGCCCCGCAGCGCGCACAGCGTCGCCCGCAGGATGCGGGCGCCCACGGTCACGTTGTCGGCGCCCGCCTCCGTGCCCATCCAGAACGCCTCGTCGGCCGCCTCCTCGGCCGTCGCCCACGAGCCGTTCTCGAACAGGGCCAGGGCGAGTGCCTGGGTCACGGTCGCGTTCGTACCCGCGCTGCCCGCGCGGCGCAGGACGTCGATCGTGCGGCCGAGGACGCGTACGGCCTGCTCGGTCTCGTCCAGGATCCACGTCGTGCCGCCCACCGCCGTGAGGTTCCCGAGGCTCTCCTCGCGGGCCAGCTCGGCCAGCCCGTCCGCCAGGTGGCTCATGAGCAGCGGCCGTTCACGATGGGGGTCGACGACCGCCAGGGCCCAGGAGCGGCCGGCCGGATCGCCGTCCCCGTCGATCAGCTCGCCGATCCGGCGGAGTTCCGCGCGGTGGTAGGGCGCGCCTGAGTTGTAGACGGATGTCGCGGCCGTGCTCAGGGCGCCCAGGGCCAGGCCCGGAACCGAGGCGGCGGTGGCCTCGGCGACGCCCAGCAGCAACGCCAGCGCCTCCTCGTGGCGGAGCGTGACCCCGAGGGCCCAGCCGCCCAGCAGCGAGGCCTCGGCGCGCAGCCGGGGGTCCTCGGTCAGACCGCCGACCCGGCCGCTCATCTCGCCGACCCACTGCGGGTGCCCGGCGAACATCGCCGACTGGGCGGCCGTCAGCAGCCGCCGGGCGCGCAGCCCCGGATCCGGTGTCAGCTCGGCCGCGCGTTCCAGCGCGGTCGCGGTCGCCGCGTAACCGCCCCGGCTTCGGGCCCGCTCGGCGCTCTCCGCCAAAGCGTCGGCGACCTCCGCGTCCTGGCCGGTCGCCGCGGCGGCCAGCTGCCAGGCGCGGCGGTCCGGCTCCCCGGCGAGCGCGCCGGCCAGGGCGAGATGGGCCTGCCGGCGCTCGTGGAAGGAGGCCGCGTGGTACACGGCCGAGCGGACCAGCGGGTGCCGCGGCAGCACCCGGCCGTCCGCCACCCGGACCAGCCCGACACGCTCGGCCGGGTCCAGAGCCCGGACGACGTCCAGCTCCGGGGCGGCCCGGATGAGATGGGCCAGCTCCGCCGTACCTGCCGCGGCCACCAGCAGCAGGGCCTCCCGGGTGGGCGCGGGCAGACCGGGCAGATCGGCGGCGAACAGGTTCTCCAGCCGCGCGGTGAGCGGAAGGGCCGTACCCCCGGCACCGCCTGTGCCTCCGGCACCTCCTCCGGCGCCCGCCGCTCGCCCCCGGGCCAGGGCACGCGGCAGCTCGATCAGGGCCAGCGGATTGCCGGCCGCCTGCCGGAGGATCTCCGCGCGCGCCTTGCCGCGCGGTGGATCCGGCTGCGCGTCCAGCAGCTGCCCGGCCGCCGTCCGGCTCAGCGGGCCCACGGTGACCTGCGGGAAGTCCCGGTCGAACCGGGCCGGCACGCCGTCCTCACGGGCGGCCAGCAGCAGCACCACCGGCTTGCCCTCCAGCCGTCGGGCCAGAAAGGCCAGCACGTCCACCGAGCCGAGGTCCAGCCACTGGGCGTCGTCCACCAGCAGGAGCAGCGGCCGGTGCGCGGCGGCCCCGGTGATGAGCCCGAGCACACCGACGCACAGCGACAACTGGTCCAGTCGCAGTTCGTACTCCGCCGCCCCCGGGCCGAAGGCCTGGTCCAGAGCCTCCCGGTGCGCCGCGGGCAGACCGTCACCGGGCAGCAGCGGATGCAGCAGCTGGTGCACGCCGGACAGACCGAGCCCGGTCTCGCCCTCACTGCCGCGCACCCGCAGGACGCCGAAGCCCAGCGCCCGCCCCCGCTCGGCCGCCCGGTCCACGAGGGTGCTCTTGCCCGCCCCCGGCTCCCCGGTCAACACCAGCACCTGGGGGCCGCCGCCGGCCACCGCCCCGAGCAGCCGGTCGAGCCGGGCCAGTTCGGCGGCCCGGCCCAGGACGACCGGATCGGTGGGACGGTCGGTGCCGGTGTGCATGAGCGGTCCTTGTCGCAGAGGTCGTCAGAGGTCGTCAGAGGCCGTGGGGCTCCTGACACGGCAATCCTGCCAGCGGCGGTCTGCGCGGCAGCGGCCGCGGGTGACTGGTCATGTGACAGAAGCGTGGCTGCCCGGCCGCCGGGACAATGGCTCTGGCCAGGGAGAACGCCCACCGCCACGGGAGTACGTGCATGACGGTCCAGTCACCTCAGCAGCCCGCGATCGCCGCCGAGGCCGCCGTTCTGGGCCGGGACGGCGAGATCGAGCGGATCCTGCGGTACGTGACAGGCGAGCCCGGCACTCCCCAGACCCTGCTGGTCCTCGGCGAGGAGGGGATCGGACGGACGGCCCTGCTCCGGCGCGTCCGTGAGCTGGCCGCCGCCCAGGGCGTGGCGGTGCTCTCGGCACAGGGCTGGGCCGGTGACCCACGGCATGCCCGTGCCTGCCTGCAACAGCTGCTGGCGCCGCCGGTGCCGGCCGCGGTGGCCGCCCTGCCGGCCGTGTCCCAGCGGGTGCTGACGGCCGTACTCCACGGGGACGACCGCCCGGACGAGGGAGAGCTGCGGGCGGCGCTGACCGCGCTGCTCGACCGGCTCGCCGCCGCCCGGCCGGTGCTGGTGTGCGTGGACGACGCCGACCTGTGCGACCGCGCCACCGTGGAGGCGCTGTTCGCCGCCGCCCGGCTGCTGGCCGGCCGCCCGCTGACGGTGCTGCTCGCCGCCCGCCACGAGACCGCCCTGCCCGGCCTGCCTCCCGGCACCGAGATCCTGAGCCTGGGCCCGCTGGACGACGCGTCGGCCGCCGCGCTGCTGGACCTGCAGCCCGCGCCGCCCAGCGGCCGGCACCGGCTGGAGATCCTGGCGGAGGCCGAGGGCAACCCGTTGGCACTGGTCGAACTGAGCCGCAGCGTGCCCGGCCCCGTGGGAGGGGTGCGGCGCGCGCCCGCCGAGCCCGTCTTCGGGGTACGACTCGACGCGCTCCCGGCCGGCACCCGGCGCGCCCTGCTGTACGCGGCGGCCGCCGGACCCGGCGAGACCGTCGCCGCCGTCATGACGGCCCTGGACACCGGCGACCTCGCGGTGTGGGCCCCGGCGGAGGCCGCCGGACTCGTCTCGCTGGTCGAGGACCGGCTCGTCTTCCGGCATCCGCTGGCGCGGTCGGCCGCGTATCTGCGGCACCCCGCGGGAGAGCGCCAGCAGGCCCACCGGGACCTCGCCGAGGTCGCCGTACTGCCGGAGGACACGGCCCGGCACCTGGCCGCCGTCACCGTGGGCGCCGACGCGTTCGTCGCCGCCGCGCTGGCGACCTCCGCCTGGCGGCGCGGCGACGCCGTACAGGCCGCCCGGGCCCTGGAACAGGCGGCCCGGCTCAGCCCGCGGCGGCCGGAACACGCCCGTCGGCTGGCCGAGGCCCTGACGGCCGCGCAGGCGGTGGGGGACCCCGGCTGGGTACGGGACCTGTACGGCCGGCTCCTCCGGGAGTCCGCCGAGCCGGAGTCCGTCTGTGTCGCGGCCGGCGCCCTGGCCTCCGTCCTGTGCCACGAGTCCGCCCAGCGGGAGGCCTTCGAGCTGCTGGCCGCCGCCTCGGAGTACTTTCCCCGGATCGGCCGCCCGCTCGCACTCACCCTGGCGGGCCTGGCAGCGGCCGTCGCCGCCCAGTCCGGACTGCCCGAGCACCGGGCGGCCCTGCCCGCACTCCTCGAACGGGCCCGCCGGGCCGACGGGGGCGGGGCGGCGCACGCCGGAGCGGCCGGGCCCGTGGGCCAGCCGAGCGCGCCGGGGGATGACGGGGGCGGGGCGGGGCTGCCCGGAGCAATCGGGCGTCTCGGTCAGCTGGACGTGCCCGGCACTCAGCGGGCTGACGGGGGCGGGGCGGGGCACCCCGGAGTGACCGGGTCTCCGGGCCGGCTGGACGTGCCGGGGGGTGAGGGCGGCGGGGCGGGGCACCCGGGTGCGGCCGGGCCTCTCGGGCGGCTGGACGCGCCCGGTACCCGGTCGGCCATGGAAGCGCTGGTCGCCGTTGTGGCCCGGCCCGAGACCGCCACCGGTGTGCTGCGCGCGCTCGGCCGGCCGCCCCGCGCACCGCTCGGCGGTCCGGACGCGCCGGCCGGCCGGCTGGCGGCCGCCGCGGTGGCCCACCACGCCGACGAGGCCGACCTGGACCTGGGGCAGTCCCGGCTGGCCGACGAGCGGCTGCGCACCGCCCGGGCCTTCGGCCTGCGCGGCTGGTCGGTGCTCGGCCTGGTGGACACCCTGCTGGCCGTCGGCCGGTTCACCGAGGCCCAGACCGTGCTCCAGAGCGCCATGACCGAGGCGGCCGTCCTCCGCCTGCCACGCCTGCGGGCGGACCTGGAGACCCAGGCGCTGACCCTGCGGGCGCTGCGCGGAACCCTCCCCGACGAGCCCTGGCAGCTCACCCCGGCCGTCTGGCGCACCGTCTCCCTGGACGAGAACCGGGCCACCCACGCCCGGCTGCTGCGCGCCCGCGGCCTCGCCGCCATGGCCCGCGGGCACTGGGACGACAGCTGGCGGCAGCTGCGCGAGCTGTTCACCACCGACGGCTCGCCGCTGCACCCCTTCCTGTCGCCCCGGAGCATCGCCGAACTCGCCGTCACGGCGCAGCGGACCGGCCGGCCGGCCGAGGCCCTGCCGATCCTGGAGCGGGTGCGCACGGAACAGGGGGACCGGCCCAGCACCCGGATGACGCTGCTGCTGCACCACGCGACCGCCGTGCTCGGCCCGGACGAGGAAGCCGAGGAGCATTTCCAGCTCGCCCTGGTCAACCACGCGGCGAACCGCTGGCCGTGGGAGTGCGGCCATGTCCGCCTCAACTACGCCCACTGGCTGCGCCGTTGCCGCCGAACCCTGGAGGCGCGCGGGCAGCTGACCACGGTCCTGGAGACCGCCGAACGCCTGGGCGCCGGCCCCCTCGCGGCCGCCGCCGGCCGCGAACTGCGCGCCAGCGGAGCCGCCCCCGCCCCCGAGGCAGGCGGCCCGCTGGGGGAGCTGACGGCACAGCAGCGGCAGATCGTCCAGCTGGTGGCGAGTGGCCTGTCCAACCGGGAGATCGGCGAACGGCTCTTCCTCTCCCCGCGCACGGTCGGCTCGCACCTCTACAAGGTGTATCCCAAACTCGGCATCAGCAGCCGCCATCAGCTGCGCGACCTGGTGCAGGGCCGGTGAGGGGGGCCGGCGGGCCGGACGGAGGCGCGCCCATGAGGCCCGGAGCGGCGGGGACGGCCGTCGTCCTCGACCGGGTGGTGCAGCGCCTGCTCACCGCCTCCGCCGCCCCGCCCGCCCTCGACGACCTCGCTCCGGACACGGCACGGCGGGCGCTGCGCGAGACCCAGGCCGACCGGTTCGGGGACTTCGACGTGGACGCGGCCTTCCAGGCGGCCCCGGTCGGCCCGGCAGGGCTGCTCGGCTTCTGGACCGTCCGCCCCGCGGCGGCCACCGGCCCGCTCCCGGCCCTGCTGTACCTGCACGGCGGCCGGTGGACGCTCGGCGACGCACAGACCCACGCCCGCCTCATCAGCGAACTCGTCACCGGCGCGGGCGTGTGCGCACTCGTCCCCGAGTACAGCCGCACCCCCGAGGCCCGTTACCCGCATGCCCTGGAGGAGTGCTACGCCCTGCTGACCTGGGCGGCCGACCGGGCCGGTGAACTCGGCCTGGATCCGGGCCGGCTGGCGGTGGCGGGCGACTGCGCCGGGGCCACCCTGGCGGCCGCCGTGACGATGCTGGCGAAGGCCCGGCGCGGGCCGCGGATCGCCGCGCAGCTGCTCTACTACCCGCTCACCGACGCCCGCTGCGACAGCGTCTCCCAGCGCCGGTTCGCCACCGGCTACCTGCTCACCCGCCGGGCGCTGCACGCCTACTGGGCCCGGTACGTCCCCGATCCGGCCCGGCGCGCCGAACCCACCGCGGCACCGCTGCGGGCCCGCACGGAGCAACTGGCCGGACTGCCACCGGCCCTGGTCGTCACCGCCGAGGCCGACGTGGCCCGCGACGAGGGCGAGCTGTACGCGCGCCGGCTGGCCGAGGCCGGTGTCGACGCGCTCTCCGTGCGCTTCCTCGGCACGATCCACGACTTCGTGGCACTGCACGCCCTCGCCGACAGCGTGCCCACCCGGGCCGCGATCCTGACCGGCTGCGCCTTCCTGCGCGCCCGGCTGTCCTGACGGGCACGGTACCGGCCGAGAGCCGGGCGAGGACCGGCCGAGAACCGGCTGAGGACCGGCACAGGACCAGTCGGCCGACTGATGCGGCGACGCCCCTCATCCGGCGAAGCTGACGTCATGCCAACCGCGATCGGCTCCTATGAGGAGAGACGCCGGCGTCCGACCGCCTCCGCGGGTACCCGAGCCGGGACCCTTCCGCCCGTCTCGGCGGGTGCCCGAGCCGGGACCCTTCCGCCCGTCTCGGCGGGTGCCCGAACCAGGGTCCTGACCACCCGCTCGGTGCCGCCGGGCGAGAGCCTGGACTACTGGCACGACGCCGTGTTCGACACCCTGGTGGGGATGGACATCGCCACCTCAGGCGGCACCTACGACGCGACCCTGCGGACCGACCGGCTCGGGGATCTGCAGGTCACCACGGTGGAGGCCGACCCCGGCCAGGTCCACCGGGCGCCGCGCTTCATCGCCCGCGGCGACGGGCACCAGGTCTTCGTCGCCGTCCAGAGCACCGGCCGGGCCCGGGTCGAACAGGACGGCCGCAGTACCGAGTTGCGCACCGGCGACATCGGGTTCTTCGAGACCGTACGCCCGTTCCGCACCGCCTTCCCGGAACGCTTCCGGCTGAAGATCTTCGCCGTTCCGCGCCGGCTGCTGGAGCTTTCGGAGGCCGACGTGCGGCGGCTCACCGGCCGTGCGGTACGCCCCAGCGGCGGACTCCCCGCGCTGCTCGCGCCCCTGCTGGAGCGGCTGGCGGACACCTCCGAGTCGTATGCCACGCCGACGGCCGAGCGGCTGGCCGGAAGCGTCATCGACCTGGTGGCCGCCACCGCGGCGGATCAGCTGGGGGAGGACCCCGCCGAACTGCCGGGTGCCGACGGCGTCCTGCTGCTGCGCGTCAAGACGTACATCCGCTGGCAGCTGTCGGACCCGGAACTCACCCCGTCCGTCATCGCCGCGGTCCACGGCATCTCGGTCCGCTCCCTGCACCGGCTGTTCCAGACCGAGAACACCACGGTGTGCCGGTGGATCCGCGAACTGCGCCTGCACGAGTGCCGCAGGGAACTCGCCGCCCGGCCGCCGGGCGCCGTCGACCTGGGCCAGGTCGCCCGCCGCTGGGGCTTCACCGGTTCCGCCGGGTTCGGCAAGGCCTTCCGCAGCACCTTCGGGCTGTCACCGACCGACTGGCTGGAGCGGGTCCGGGCGGACGGGACGCCATGCTGACGGCGGTGTCCTGCGCGATTCCGGACCCGGCACCCGGCGAGCGTCCCGCGGCCTGGCAGCGGGCGCTGTCGGAGATCTTCGTCGACCTGGAGGTCACGGTGGCGCCGGGCCGTCCCTGGACGGGCGAGCTCACCTCCCAACGCCTTGGCGCCCTCCAGATCGCCACCGAGGAGTCCGGCCCCGGAACCGTCCTGCGCAGCGCCCGCGCGGTGGCCGCCGACCCGCGCGGCCACATCCTGGTCCGCCGGCAGCTGGCCGGCACCGCCCTGCTGCTCCAGGACGGCCGCACCGCCGAACTCCGCCCCGGCCGGCTGGCCTTCCATGACGCCCGGCGCCCGTTCCGGATCGTGCTGCCGGAGCGCCAGCGGGCGCGGATCCTCATGGTGCCGCGCGCCCTGCTGCGCCTGGAGGAACGGCGCCTGCACGCGCTGACGGCCACGGTGGTGGACGAGGCCGGAGGGGGCGCGGCGGCCCTGCTGCTGCCGCTCCTCGACGGACTCGTCGACGAGGTCGGACGGGCCGGCCCGGCCCGGCGCGAACAACTCGCCCGCACTGTGGCGGAGATCCTGGCCACCGTCGCCCTCGACCAGGCCGGCCGGCAGCCCGAGCCGGCCCTGTGGGAACGGATCACCGCAGCGCTGCGGACCCGGCTGGGCGAGCCCGGACTCACCCCGCAGGACATCGCCGACCAGCACGCCATCTCGCTGCGCTATCTGCACCTTCTCTTCCAGCGCCACGGCATCACCGTCGGCGCCTGGCTGCGGACCCGGAGGCTGGAGGCGGCCCGCGAGGAACTCGCCGGGCCCGGGTCGGCCCACCGGCCCATCGCCGCGGTGGCCGCCCGCTGGGGCTTCACCAGCCCCTCCCACTTCAGCCGTGCCTTCCGGGAGACGTACGGCATGTCACCGGCGCAGTGGCGGCGGGCGGCCGCCGAGAACGCCCCCGGGTCGTGGCCCGGACCTCCTAACCTTTCCGATGAAGGCCGGATCGAACTGATGGCCCGAGCGACGATGGAGCACGTATGACCGACGAGGCGATGGGTGACGACGTCTACCAGCCGGACGGTTCGGAGGTGCAGGACGACGCGGGTCTGCTGGACGCGTCGGACACCCTGGACTACCGGGCCGGCGAGGAGGCCCTGGACGAGGGCTACTCACCGCCGGAGCGGCCCTGGGCCGTGGAGCACACGGGCGTCACGGCGGCGGAGGGACAGCGCGGGGAGACTCTCGACGAGCGGCTCGCCGAGGAGGTCCCGGACATCGCCGTCCTGGAGGGCGACGACATCGGCGACGCCTGGGACACGGACGGCGAAGTCCTCGACGACGAGGTCGGCGACGTCCGCGCCGGACGGCTCGTCGCACCGGACGAGGGCGCCCACGAGAACACCGAGACCGACCTGTTCGCCTCCGACCGTGGCCTGGACGGCGCCGGGGCGTCGGCGGAGGAGGCCGCGATGCACGTGGTCCCCGACGCTGACACCTTCTGACGGCTCCCGCACGTCCGGGCACCCCGCGGGGCCGAACCCCGCCGCGAGGTGGCGCCGGTGTCCCGTGGGGCCGAGGCCGGTGTCCTGCGGGCGGCACCGAGAGGCCGCGTGCGCGTGGCGTCGGCCTCCCGTGCGCGCCGTGCCGTGGGTCCGTGCGCGCCGTGCCGTGGGTCCGTGCGCGTGGCGCCGGCCTCCCGTGCGCGCCGTGCCGTGGGCCCGTGCGCGCGGCGCCGTGCGCGCGGCGCCCTGCGCGTGGCGCCCTGCGCGTGGGTCCTTGCGCGTGGCGCGTGGCGCCGGCCGGAGTGCCGGGTCAGGTCATGTGCCGCAGCAGGGCCGCGACCGCGGCCGGGGGCTCGCCAGGCGGGCGTACCACCATCACCTTCCAGCTCGGCGCGTGGCGGGTGAAGCGGTAGGTGGTCAGGTCCGGGAAGCGGTGGGCGACGGTCGGCGGCATGATGCAGACGCCGAGGTCGTTGCGGACCAGTTCGGACGCGGCCACGATGTCGTTGACCTCGAAGGTCGTGGCCCGCTCGACGCCGGCCGCCCGGAACGCGCGGTCGGCCGCGTCGCGGATCGCCCAGCCGGGGGTGAACTCCACCTGCGGCAGCTCGGCGATGTCGGCCAGGTCGACCGTGCCCTCGGGGCCGCTCGCGGCGAGGCTCCGGCGGGGTGAGGCCACCAGCACCATCTCCTCGTGGGACAGCAGTCTGGTCACCAGCCCGCGCTGCTGCTGGCGGTCCAGCGCCACCACCGCCAGGTCCACCGTGCCCTCGCGCAGCGCCTGCCGGAGGTCGATGACCGCGGCCTGCCGCAGCCGCACCACCACCCGCGGGTGTTCCGCCCGCAGCGCGGCCAGCGCATGGTGCAGGTTCGCCCAGACCCCCTGCATCGTGCCGACCGTCACCCGGCCCCGCAGCTCCCCCTTGGCCGCGTCGACCGCCTCACGGGCCAGCTCGGCCGCGCGCAGCGCCTGCCGGGCCGCCGGGACGAACGCCTCGCCGGCCGGGGTGAGCCCGACCCGGTGGGTGGTCCGGGTGAACAGCGCGGCGCCCAGCTCGCGTTCGAGTGCGCGGACCGTACCGGAGACCGCGGACTGGACCACGTGCAGCCGCCGCGCCGCCGCCGTGAACCCGCCCGCGTCCGCCACCGCGACGACGACTTCCATCTGCCGTAGGTCCATCATCCGCTCCCGCCGGCGCAGCGCCCCGCCTCGGCAGGGCGGCGATCTTCGCTGCATCCTAGGCATCCGCCGGCTCCCGTCGGCGCGCACCGGGGGAGTGTCGGCCGGGCGCTCGGCGGGGAACCGGACCGGTGGTTCCCCGGTACCGGCCGCACGGCCCTACGCCGGACGCTTCGCGCTCTGCCGCCGCTCGGTCAGCCAGTACAGCAGCGCCAGCACCGGCAGGACCGCCCCGAAGAGGCTGACCGCGCTCCAGCCGCCGGCCCGGTAGGCGATCGAGCCGAGCTGCGAGCCGAGGGCGCCGCCGATGAAGAAGATCGCGATGAAGGCGCTGTTGAGGCGGGCGCGGGCGAGGGGGTCGAGCTGGTAGACGGTGTGCTGGCCGAGGATGAGGCTGGTCTGGACGGCCGCGTCCAGTGCGACGGCTCCCAGGGCGATCAGGAGCACGCTGTGCTGACCGAAGCCGGCTATGACGAAGGCCAGCGCGCCGAGCGCGAGCGCGGCACCGGTCATCCGCCGGGTCAGTCCGTGGTCGGCCCAGCGTCCGGCGAGCGGCGCCACGGCCGCGCCGGCCGCTCCGACCAGCGCGAACACACCGACACCGACGGCGGAGTAGTGGAAGTACGGCCCGGTCAGGAGGTACGAGACGGTGGTCCAGAAGGCGCTGAAGGCACCGAACATCGCGGCCTGGTAGAGGCCGCGGCGCAGCAGCGCGGGATGGGTGCGCACCAGCGCCGCCGTGGAGCGCAGCACATGGTGGTACGGCACGGACGTGGTCGGTGCCTGCCGGGGCAGGGCCAGCCGCAGGGCCACGCCCAGCAGCGCCATCAGGACGGCCGAGCCGAGGTAGACGACCCGCCAGCCGGCGACGCCGGAGACCAGGCTGCTGAGCGTGCGGGACAGCAGGATGCCGGTGAGCAGGCCGCTCATCACCCGGCCGACGATCCGGCCCCGGGCGTGGTCGGGCGCCAGGCTCGCGGCGAACGGCACCAGGATCTGCGCGACCACCGAGGTGGCACCGCTGATCAGTGAGGCGATCAGCAGCATCGGGAAGCCGGTCGCGAGACCGGCGGCCACCAGGGCGAGCGTGGTGACCGTCAGCAGGGCGGTGATCAGGCTCCGCTTCTCCAGCCGGTCACCGAGCGGCACCAGGAAGAGCATGCCGATCACATAGCCGACCTGGGTGAGTGTGATCAGCGCACCCGCGGTGGCCTCGCTGATGTGGAAGACGCCGCGCAGCTCGGACAGCAGCGGCTGGGCGTAGTACAGGTTGGCGACCGTCATGCCGGAGGCGACGGCGAACAGCGCGATCAGCCAGCCCGGCACCCCGTGGGCGGGCTCGGCGGCGGGCTTCCGGCGCGGGGAGCGGACTTCGGACGACGACTGGGACACGGGGACCTTCCTCACAGGAGTGACTCTCATCGTGCACAGCGCTCCACCGCCGGCCATGCTTCCCTTCGCACGGCGATGGATCGGGATGTCAGCCATCTCCGTCCCAGATGACCGTCCGCGCACCGCGTCCGAGCGTGCGCTGCGGGGTGGCCGGAAGTGCGCTCGGGGACAACTGCCCGGTGCGGCGGGCTCCTACGGTGAGGCGTGACGGCGCCGGAACGACCGGTGTGCCCCACGCAATTCCAGGAGACTCGCATGTCCGAAGACTTCACGCCCGTCAAGCCGGTGCTCGAACCCGCCGCCCAGGCCTTCGTCGAGGCCACCGCCAACCCGCCGTACCTCTTCGACCTCGCCCCGGCGGAGGGCCGCAAGGCCGTCGACGAGGTGCAGTCCGGCGAGATCGCCAAGCCCGCCGTCGACGAGGAGTGGATCACCGTCTCCGGCGGCCCCACCGGCACGGTCCGGGCCCGCATCGTGAAGCCCGCCGGCGCCACCGGCACCCTGCCGGTGATCATCTACATCCACGGCGCCGGCTGGGTCTTCGGCAACGCCCACACCCACGACCGCCTGGTCCGCGAACTGGCCGTCGGCGCCAACGCCGCCGTGGTCTTCCCCGAGTACGACCTCTCGCCCGAGGTGCGCTACCCGGTCGCCATCGAGCAGAACTGGACCGTCGCCCGGTGGGTCGTGGAGCAGGGCGCGACCAAGGACCTGGACAGCACCCGGATCGCGGTGGCCGGCGACTCGGTCGGCGGCAACATGACGGCCGCGCTGACCCTGATGGCCAAGGAGCGCGGCGGCCTCCCGCTGCTCCAGCAGGTGCTGTTCTACCCGGTGACCGACGCCGGCTTCGACACGCCGTCCTACCACCAGTTCGCCGAGGGCTACTTCCTGCGCCGCGACGGCATGTTCTGGTTCTGGGACCAGTACACGACCGACGAGGCCGAGCGCGCCCAGATCACCGCGTCCCCGCTGCGCGCCACCACCGAGCAGCTCACGGACCTGCCCCCGGCCCTGGTCATCACCGGCGAGGCCGACGTGCTGCGCGACGAGGGCGAGGCGTACGCCAACAAGCTCCGCGAGGCCGGTGTGCCCGTCACCGCGGTCCGCTTCCAGGGCATCATCCACGACTTCGTGATGCTCAACGCCCTGCGCGAGACGCACGCCGCAGAGGCCGCCATCTCGATGGCCGTACGCACCCTGCACGCCGCCCTCCACACCGCCTGATCCGGGGCGCGGTGTGAACACCGGTGAGCCGTCGGCAGCGCCCGACGGCCACCCGCACCTCAGGCACCTCAGGGAACGGCTGACCGAGCGCCACCGCCGGGTCCGGGCGGAACGCGAGGAGGCCGAGCCGGCGGAGGCGATCGACACCGCCGCCTTCGACCTGGGGGCCGACATCGCGCACCCCGCCCCCGACCGTGCGGCGGCCGGACACGACGTCGACACGGACCTCGGCGTCGACCCGCGCCGCCCGGCCCCGCCCGACCCCGCCCGCCCCTGGACAGCCGACAAGGAACTCCCATGACCGACCCCGCACCCACCGTCGTCCTGGTGCACGGCGCCTTCGCCGACGCGTCCAGCTTCGCCCGGGTCATCCCCGAACTGCTCGCCGACGGGCTGAAGGTGCTCGCCCCGGCCGTGCCCAACCGCAGCCTGACGGGCGACGCCGCCTACATCGCCTCGGTGGTCCGCGCCATACCCGGCCCCGTCGTCCTGGTGGGGCACTCCTACGGCGGTGCCGTCATCACCGTCGCCGGTGCCGAGGACAACGTGAAGGCCCTCGTCTACCTGGCCGGCTACGCCCTGGAGGAGGGGGAGAGCCTCGGCGAGCTGCAGGGCCGGTTCCCGGACTCCGAGCTGGCCTCGGCCCTGGTGTACACGCCGTTCCCGGTCGAGGGATCGGCGGAGCCCGGCACCGACGTGACGGTCGACACCGACAGGTTTCCCGCGATCTTCGCCGCCGACGTGGACCCGGCCCTGGCCAAGGTGCTCGCCGTCTCCCAACGGCCCCTGGCCGGCGCGGCCTTCGCCGAGCCGGCCCCCGTCGCGGCCTGGAAGACCAAGCCGTCCTGGGGCCTGGTCTCCTCCTCGGACCGCACCATCAACCCCGACGTCGAGCGCTACGGCTACGAGCGCGCCGGCATGACCACCATCGAGGTCGACTCCTCCCACCTGGTCATGCTCGCCCACCCCGGGAAGGTCGCCGACCTGATCCAGGAGGCGGTCAAGAGCCTCATCGCGGAATGACCCCGTGAGGGCGACGCAGAGCGGGCCGCGCACCGGTGCCCACCGTGCGCGGCCCCGGTCGTCGGGTTCGAGGAGCAGTCCGACACATCGGTAGGCTGCGTCACCATGACGCGCGCCTGGATCCTGCCGATGCTGTTCGTGCTCTGCGGATCAGTCATGGGGACCGGCCTGGTCCTGCGGGGGAGCCCCTCCGCCGCCGTGGCCGTCCTGCTGGTGTTCGTGCTGGTCGCGGGGGTGAACTCACCTCTCGTGTTCCCGCGGTCGATCGGCGCCCTGGAGGCCGCTCGCCGGAGCGCGGCCGACGGTCGGCCGGTCGTCTTCTGGCGGCCGGGCTGCCAGTACTGCATACGGCTGCGCTTCCGGCTGGGCCGCGGCGCACGGCAGGTGCACTGGGTCAACATCTGGCGCGACCCGGCGGGAGCCGCCGCGGTGCGGGCGGCCAACGAGGGGAACGAGACCGTGCCGACGGTCGTCGTGGCGGGCCGGCCGCACACCAACCCCGACCCCGCATGGGTGCGCGGACAACTCTCCCGTCCGGCGTGAAGGACAGGCCAGGAGGCCGTCTCGGCCCGACCTAGCCCTCCGGGGCCGGCTTCCAGTCCTGGGCGAGGAGGCCGAGCAGTACCTCGTCGAGGAACTCGCCCATCACCCAGGCCGCGGAGCGCAGTACAGCCTCGCGGACGAAGCCGTTGCGCTCGGCGGAGCGCAGCATCGCGGTGTTGTCCGCCAGCGTGTCGACCTGGAGCCGGTGCAGACCGCGCACGACGAAGCCGTAGTGGCACAGCACGGCGACCACGTCGGTGCCGTAGCCCTTGCCGCGGGCGGACGGCAGCAGCCCCAGCCCGAGGTGCGCGGAGCGGTTGTGGGTGTCGATGCCCCACAGCATCGCGCTGCCGACCAGCGTGTCGCCGTCCAGCTCCACCACGGAGAAGGAGACGTTCCCTTCCACCTCGTCGGCCACCACGAACGGCGCTTCCTGCGAGCCGGGCGTGAACGGCCGCCACGGCCGGCCGCTGGCCCGCGAGGTGGTGACCACGTCGCCGTGGAGCTCGGCCTGCAGGACCGGGACGTCCGCCTCGTACCGGGCCCTGAGCCCGACCTTGCTACCCCTAAGCATGCGAGCTTCCTATCCGACCCGTCCGACCGGCGGCAAACCAATAAGGGGCCGGGGCCGGCGGCTGTGAACCGGCCCGCTCCGCCTGTGAGTCGAGCACGCCGATGCTCGCCGCCCACCTCCTCGCCGCGCTGCTCTGCGGACTCTGGCTCGGCCACGGCGAACGGCCCGCCTTCCGCCGTCCTGCCCGCACGCCCCGCGCCGCACGGGAAACGCGACGAGTCGATCACGGCCTGGGCGCTCGCCGGCCGCTCCGGAGACACGGTCGCCTTGGACGCGTTCGTCCGGGCCCCGCACCGCGACGTGCTGGTACGTCACCCATCTCGGCGCCGACCCGCAGGCGGTCGACGACCTCGCGCAGGACACGTTCCTGCGCGCGCCGGGCAGCCTGCACCGCTTCGAGGGCCGTTGTTCGGCCCGGTCCTGACTGCTGGCGATCGCCCGCGGGGCGGTCGTGGACAGCCGTCGGTACGCCGCCGTCCGGCCGCGCCCGGCGGACGTCCCCGACTGGCAGCCGGCCGCCGAGCGGGCTGCCCCGCTTTGACGACGGGTCGCGCTGCTCGATCTGCCGGCGACGCTGCCCGCGGCGGGACGGGAGGCGTTCGTCCTCACCCAGCTCGTCGGGCTGCCGTACGCGGAGGCCGCCGAGGTCGGCGACCGTCCCGTGGGCACGGTCCGGTCCAGAGCGGCCCGGGCCCGCGAGGCGCTCCAGGATCAGCTGGTCCGAGGCGCGTCGGGGGATTCCCCGAACGCCTTCAGGATCCGCTCGGCGGCCAGCGTCGCCGTCAACGTGCCGTCCCTGACCTGCCGTTCGAGGTCGGGGGCGGCCGCGCGCACCGCCGGATGGGCGGACAGCCGGCCGAGCAGCTCGTCCCGCACCATCGACCAGGTCCAGCCGACCTGCTGCTCCCGGCGCTTCTCGGCGAGCCGCCCGGTGGACTCGAGCAGCGCCCGGTGCTGTTCGAGGCGCTCCCAGACGACGTCCAACCCCATCGACTCCCGGGCGCTGCAACTCAGCACCGGCGGCGTCCAGAAGGCGTCCTTGCCGTGCATCAGCCGCAGCGCGCCGGCCAACTCCCGTGCCGCGGACCGGGCGTCGCGCTCGTGCGGGCCGTCCGCCTTGTTGACGGCGATGACGTCGGCCAGCTCCAGGACACCCTTCTTGATGCCCTGGAGCTGATCGCCGGTGCGGGCCAGGCTGAGCAGCAGGAAGGAGTCGACCATGTCGGCGACCGCCGTCTCGGACTGCCCGACGCCGACGGTCTCGACCAGGATCACGTCGTACCCGGCGGCCTCCATGACCACCATCGACTCCCGGGTCGCCTTGGCGACCCCGCCGAGGGTGCCGGCGCTGGGGGAGGGGCGGACGAAGGCGTCCGGGTCGACCGACAGCCGCTCCATCCGTGTCTTGTCGCCGAGGATCGAGCCTCCGGTCCGGGTGGACGACGGGTCCACGGCGAGCACGGCGACCCGGTGGCCGAGCCCGGTCAGTATGGTCCCGAACGCGTCGATGAACGTCGACTTGCCCACGCCCGGCACCCCGCTGATGCCGATCCGCCGCGCCCGGCCGCTGTGCGGAAGCAGCTCGGTGAGCAACTCCTGGGCCAGCACCCGGTGCTGTGGCCGGGTGGACTCGACGAGGGTGATCGCGCGGGCGACGACCGCGCGCTTCCCGTCGAGCACACCCTTCACATAGGCGTCGACATCGATCACAGGTCGTGCCCGAGATCCGCCGACAGCCGCTTCACCAAATCGTGGGCCGCGTCCGGAATCACCGTCCCGGGCGGGAACACGGCCGTGGCGCCCATCTCCAGCAGGGTCGGCACGTCCTGCGGCGGGATCACCCCGCCGACCACGATCATGATGTCCGCCCGGCCCTCCTCGGCGAGCTTCTCGCGCAGCGCCGGTACGAGGGTGAGGTGACCGGCCGCCAGCGAGGACACGCCGACCACGTGCACGTCCGCCTCCACCGCCTGGCGCGCGACCTCCTCCGGGGTCTGGAACAGCGGGCCGACGTCGACGTCGAAGCCGAGGTCGGCGAAGGCGGTCGCGATCACCTTCTGACCGCGGTCGTGGCCGTCCTGGCCCATCTTGGCGACCAGGATGCGCGGGCGGCGCCCCTCGGCCTCGTCGAAGGCGTCGACCAGGGCCCGGGTGCGGTCCACGTTCGGGGACTCACCGGCTTCGTTGCGGTACACACCGGAGATCGTACGGATCTGGCTCGCGTGCCGGCCGTACACCTTCTCCAGGGCGTCGGAGATCTCGCCGACGGTCGCCTTGGCGCGGGCCGCGTTCACCGCCAGCTCCAGCAGGTTGCCCTCGCCGTCGGCCGCCCGGGTCAGCGCGTCGAGCGCGGCCCGGCATTCGACGTCGTCCCGCTCCGCCCGCAGCCGCCGCAGTTTCTCGATCTGCTGGGTGCGCACCGAGGAGTTGTCGACCTTGAGGACCTCGATCTGCTCGTCGCTGTCCACCCGGTACTTGTTGACGCCGATCACCGGCTGCCGCCCGGAGTCGATCCGGGCCTGCGTCCGCGCGGCCGCCTCCTCCACGCGCAGCTTCGGGATACCGGCGTCGATGGCCTGCGCCATGCCGCCGGCCCGCTCGACCTCCTGGATGTGCGCCCAGGCCTTGCGCGCCAGGTCGTAGGTCAGCCGCTCCACGTAGGCGCTGCCGCCCCACGGGTCGATGACCCTCGTCGTCCCCGACTCCTGCTGGATCAGCAGCTGGGTGTTGCGGGCGATGCGCGCCGAGAAGTCGGTGGGCAGGGCGAGGGCCTCGTCCAGGGCGTTGGTGTGCAGTGACTGGGTGTGGCCCTGGGTCGCCGCCATCGCCTCCACACAGGTCCGCGTGACGTTGTTGAACACGTCCTGCGCGGTCAGCGACCAGCCCGAGGTCTGCGAATGGGTGCGCAGGGAGAGGGACTTGGTGTTCTGCGGCTCGAACTGGCCGACCAGCTTGGCCCACAGCAGCCGGGCCGCCCGCAGCTTGGCGATCTCCATGAAGAAGTTCATGCCGATCGCCCAGAAGAAGGAGAGGCGCGGGGCGAACGCGTCCACGTCCAGGCCGGCTTCGCGGCCCGCCCGGATGTACTCGACGCCGTCCGCCAGCGTGTACGCCAGCTCCAGGTCGGCCGTGGCACCGGCCTCCTGGATGTGGTAGCCGGAGATGGAGATCGAGTTGTAGCGGGGCATCCGCTGCGAGGTGAAGGCGAAGATGTCGGAGATGATCCGCATCGACGGCTTCGGCGGATAGATGTAGGTGTTGCGGACCATGAACTCCTTGAGGATGTCGTTCTGGATGGTCCCGGCCAGCTTCTCGGGCGGTACGCCCTGCTCCTCCGCCGCCACGATGTAGAGCGCGAGCACCGGCAGCACGGCGCCGTTCATCGTCATCGACACGGTCATCCGGTCCAGCGGGATCCCGTCGAACAGCTGGCGCATGTCGTAGATCGAGTCGATCGCCACGCCCGCCATGCCGACGTCACCGGTCACCCGCGGGTGGTCGCTGTCGTACCCCCGGTGCGTGGGCAGGTCGAA
Source organism: Streptomyces sp. NPDC026538 (assembly GCF_055567535.1). Lineage (NCBI taxonomy): Bacteria > Bacillati > Actinomycetota > Actinomycetes > Kitasatosporales > Streptomycetaceae > Streptomyces > Streptomyces sp. NPDC026538. Next base: position 1,021,435 of record NZ_JBVHQG010000002.1, on the reverse strand, counting down.
GGCGACCGACAGGCCCTTCTGGCCGGCCGCGAGGTTGCGCCGGTAGAAGGCGTTGGACTCCTCGGCGGTGGAGAAGCCCGCGTACTGGCGGATGGTCCAGGGCTGGTTGACGTACATCGTCGGGTAGGGGCCGCGTAGATACGGCGCGATGCCCGGGTACGTCCCGAGGAAGTCCAGGCCCTCCAGGTCACGGCCGGTGTAGAGCGGCTTGACCCCGATGCCCTCCGGGGTCTCCCAGACCGGGGCCTCGCCGCCGTTGGCGTGCTTGACGGCCGTACGCCACTGAGCGTCACCGCCCTCGGTGACGGGGGTCCCCAGCTCGATGCCGGAGAAGTCGGGGATTCCCATCAGGACACTCCCATGCGGTCAAGAGTCTCGGACAGCACGGCCACGGCGTCGCAGCCCGCGAAGACGTACGAGTCGACACCGGCGAACTCGCCCCGGCCCGCGAGGAACACGTGCCGGGCACCGGCCGCCTTCAGCGACTCGGCGGTTTTCGGGGCCTGTTCGGCGTAGAGCGCGTCGCTGGAGCAGAGCACCGCCTCGGTGGCGCCGCTCTCCTCGAAGCTGCCCTCGGTGACGGTTTCGATGCCGCCGGCCTGGAAGAGGTTGGCGGCGAAACCGGCGCGCGCGGTGTACGCGGCGGCCGGGCCGATCGTCGCCAGGTAGATCCGGGGGCGGGCGCCGGTCGCCGCGAGGTGCGCGTCCGAGCGGGCGCGCAGCTCCTCGTAGGCCTCGTCCCGGCGCACCCGGGGCAGTCCGCCGGACGGCGGCTCGGGGGCGGGTTCGCGCACCGGCGGCTTCTCGGCCAGGAGCGGGAACTCGCTGACGCCGGTGATGGGTTCGCGGCGCCTGGCGAGCTTCTTGGAGCGCTCCGCCCAGGTCGTCGCGAGGTCCGTGCGCAGCCGGCCCGAGCGCAGCACGGCCGCCTGGCCGCCGTCCCGCTCGATCGACCGGAAGAACTCCCAGCCCGCGTGGGCGAGTTCGTCGGTGAGCCGCTCCACGTACCAGGAGCCGCCCGCCGGGTCGATCACCCGGGCCAGATGCGACTCCTCGACCAGGATCGTCGAGGTGTTGCGGGCGATACGGCGGGCGAACGCGTCCGGCAGGCCGAGGGCGTGGTCGAACGGCAGCACGGTGACCGCGTCGGCGCCGCCCACCCCGGCGGCGAGGGTGGCCACCGTGGTGCGCAGCATGTTCACCCACGGGTCGCGGCGGCTCATCATCACCGGCGAGGTGACCGCGTGCTGCACCTGGGCGCCCGCGTCGGCCGCCCCGCTGACCTCGGCGACCCGTGCCCACAGCCGGCGCGCGGCGCGCAGCTTGGCGATCGTCAGGAACTGGTCGGCGGTCGCCGCGTACCGGAACTCCAGCTGCCCGAGGGCCTGTGCGACGCCCATCCCGGCCTCGGTCAGCTCCCGGAGGTAGGCCACCCCGGTGGCCAGCGAGACGCCGAGCTCCTGCCCGGCCGAACCGCCCGCCTCGTGGTACGGCAGCGCGTCCACGGTCAGCGCCCGCACCCCCGGGAACTCCTCGGCGCACCGCCGCGCGAGATCGGCGACCGGCGCGAAGTCCAGGGACTCACCCGTACGCGCCTCGAAGCCGAGCGGGTCGGCGCCCAGGTTGCCGCGTACGGCCTTGGGGTCGACGCCCTTCTCGTCGTAGAGCCGGAACAGCTCGGCGGCCGCCTCCGGCACCTCGCGGCCGGCGTCGAGGACGACCGGGGCCAGGTCGAGGTAGACGCCGTCGAGGGCGCGGGCGAGGCCGGACACCGGGATGCCGCCCTGGCCGACCAGCAGCCAGAGCGAGGCGACGCCGTTCTCCAGATCGGTCAGGACCGCGCCGTCGGGGGCTGCCGCGTGCCGCTGCCTTATGTCCCAGCCGCCCCCGGTGCCGCCCTCGGGCCGGCCGCCGCGCACAAACGGCGCGAAGCCGGGCAGGCCGGGGTCGGGCGCCGTGTCGCGCGCGGTGTAGAGGGGACGGGTGCGCAGCCCGTCCTCCAGCGTCGTGGACAGAGCGTCCTCAGCGGCCTCGCCCGAGACTTCCCTGCCCGACTTGCGCAGTACACCCGCCACGAGGTGTTGCCACTGCTCGTGTGTCGCGTCAGGGAACTCGGCGGCCAGTGAGAGCCCGTCGTCAGGCAGGACCGTCATGCTCGGATGCTAGGGCAGAGCGCCAAAAGTGCACGGGTGACGGGGCTGTGACCTTGCCCTCTCCGTGGTTGTGACCTGAGCCTCCCGAGGGGGGAAGTGGCCTGATTCGTGCGGTCAGCGCGTGCCCTCGGCGAGCCTCGGCACGAGCGCGCTCAGGGCCTCGCGCTGGTCCGCTCCGACCACGTGGGCGAACGCCTCCCCGACCGTCTCGGCGAGGGTGGCGGAGGCGTCCTCGAGGAGGCTCCGGGCCTTGTCGGTGAGGGCGACCTCGATGCCCCGCCGGTCCTCGCAGGCGGCCTTTCGGGTGACCAGCCCGGCGTGCTGGAGGCAGGCGATCTGGTAGGTGAGGCGGGTCTTGGGGCGGCCCAGCAGCTCGGCGATCCGGGTCATCCGCAGGCCCTCGCGCGGCTGCTCGGCCAGCAGGCACAGGATCAGGAACTCGTCGTGCGAGACGTCCAGCCGCTTCTTCACGACCGACCGCAGCCGCTGCTCCACCGCCCCGGTCGCGGCCAGCAGCAGCATCCAGGCGCGCAGCTCGGCCGGGAGCAGCCCATCGCCCGCGTGGGACGGGCATTCGGGCAGCTCTGCGGGGTGTTCCTGGGCGGCGGCCATGGCATCGAGTCTACCTGTTGTTCAAATTTGGATATTGGGCTAGCGTGCCGCCGTAGCGCAGTCATCCAAATTTGAACCAACAATCGATCGGAGCACGGCCATGACCGTCACCGTGGAAACCGGCCTCTGGCAGCTCGACCCGACCGCCTCCACCGTCGCCGTCCGGCACAAGTCGGTGTGGGGCCTGGTCACCGTCAAGGGCACCTTCACGGGCGTCACCGGCCGGGGCGAGGTCGCCGCCGACGGCAGCGCCACCGGCACGCTGGCGATCGACGCGGCCTCTTTGGACACCAAGAACAAGAAGCGGGACGACCATCTGCGCTCGGCCGACTTCTTCGACGCCGCCAACCACCCGGAGATCACCTTCGCGGTGCGCGGCGCCGAGCGGGGCGCGGGCGACGGGGTGCACGTCGACGGTCAGCTGACCGTCCGGGGCGTCAGCAGGCCGCAGCAGGTCACCGCGAAGCTGGTCTCGGCCGACGCGGACGGGCTGACGCTGGAGACCGAGTTCACGGTGGCGCGCGAGGAGTTCGGGGTCACCTTCAACCAGATGCGCATGATGGGCGGCCCGACCACGGTGACCGCCACCCTGCGCTTCACCCGCGCGGCGGCCTGACCGACGGTGCGGGGCCTGTCCGGCCGAGCGTGACGTACTGGCTGGACAGGGTCTGCGGGTCCGCCGTGAAGGCGCGCAGCCGGATCCGGGTGCTCGGCTTGGTGGGGACGGCGAACCGGCCGTCCGGCGGCCGGAGTTCGACGCTCGCCGTGCCGTGCCCGGGAATCGTCGCCGGGCCCCGTACCAGCAGCCAGTACCTGCTCATGCCCTGACCGGTGGTGAGTGTGTAGTGCGGGGTGAGCGGGGCGCTCCCGGTGTTCACCACCTTCAGCGTCATCGCCCGGACCACCGCGGCCGACCGCTCGGCCCGGCGCAGGGCGGTGATCTCCATCCGCAGTGGCGGCCTGCCCGACACCGCGAGGGCCGCGCTCACCAGCGCCGGGGTGAACAGCAGGGCGACCGCCGCGACCAGGACGGGCCGGCGGCGGGACCCGGTGAGGAAGGCCGGACGCGGCTGCCAGGCACGCTCGAACTCCGGCAGGGGCGCGGTGACGGCGGCCGCCAGCCACAGCGGGGTCATCAGCAGGTAGTAGCCGTCCTGGGAGCGGGTCGCCAGGAAGAAGGCGAGCCAGGGCAGCACGGTCGCGACCGGGCCGAGCCGCCGTACGAACAGCACGAACAGGGCGAGCAGGGCCGCCGCGAGCAGCATGCTGGCGTGCGAGTACCAGTCGATGCGGTCGCTGCCGTCGGTGAAGTACAGCGTGACGTCCACCAGGCCCTGGCCGTGCACCACGGCGCCCTGGGTCAGCGGCAGCGCGATCCCGCCCAGCCAGCGGCCGGGCTCGGACACGATGAAGTACGTGTTGATCAGCAGCCAGACCGTGACGGCGACGCCGGCGATCCGCAGCACCACCAGAGCGGCGGCCCGGCCGCCCAGCTCCCCGCGCCGCACCGCGTAGATCCCGGCCAGCAGGAACGGCGTGACGAACCAGGGCAGTTGCTGTGCCGCGCAGGCCGCACCCAGGCACGCGGCCCGGGCGATGCCGGCCGTGCCCAGCCGGCCGCCCGCACCGGTCCGCGGCCAGCGCACCACCACCGGGATCAGCAGGGCCAGCCCGATGATCGCCGGGTAGCCGACCCGGGCGTACGTCGACAGGAAACCGAACCCCAGGCACGCCAGCGTCGCCGCGGACCGCCACGGCGCCGGGAGCATCCGCCACAGCGTGATCGTGCCGGCGATCAGCGCGCCCGTGCACACCGCCGTCGCCGGAGTGCCGGAGTGGCCCAGCCACAACAGCGGGACGGTCAGCAGCGGCGCCAGCGGGGGATAGCCGTAGGTGTAGTCGTAGCCGCCGCCTGTGGTCGGCGTGACGGCGATGCCCGTGCCGTGAAACAGCCAGGGCCAGGGCTGCCCGTAGACGGCGTGGCCGGCGACGAGTTCCCTGGCGGCCTGGGTGGTGAGGACGCCCTCGTCGCCGCCGTTGTGGTTCAGCGCCCAGGCGCACAGGGTGAGGGTCACCGCCGTGACCAGGACCAGCAGGTCGAGGCGGGCCAGCGAGCGGGTCGTGCGGACCGTCAGGGTCAGTACGCCGGTCACCAGGATCGAGGCGTAACAGACGGAGATCAGGGCCGCCAGGGCCAGGTGGTGCGTGGCCGCCTGCGTCCAGAACGAGCGGGTGCCGATGAACAGCCCTATGTCGGCGAGGAGGGTCAGGACGCGATGCCAGGGTGCGGGGGCTCCGGAATCTCGGGGTTCCCTCGGGGCGGCGGACACCGCCGACTGTGTCCGCCGGTCGGGTGTCACCTGTTGTGTTTCTGCCAAGTGCACGCCTCGGACGCTAATCCCGGGCGGTGAGTGGGGCGTCGCAGGAGGAGAAGAGTCCGGTGTGAGGGCGGTAAGAAGCCCCCAATGCGGGGCAATTGCCCTAATAGTGACAAAATCGCCTCTTCCTCGCATGAGTGCCCACAGTCGTTCGCGCTTCGTGTCGCTGTTGGGCCGAACGGGTGACTTGGCGTAAGAATTGGCTGGTGCAGGCATCGAGTGCGAGTCAGGTCAGGGGGAGCCGGTGAGCCGTTACGACGTCACCGATGAACAGTGGGAGGGGCTCGCCCAGGTCGTGCCGCTGCGGGGCCGGGACGCCTGGCCGTCGGCGGTGGGCCATCGGGCGCTGCCGGACGCGGAGACCGAGACGCGGCGCCGTTTCGTGGTGCTGCGGGTGAACGTCTTCGCCGACGCGCGCGAGGTCGCCGAGACGCTGATGGCCGGGATACCGGTCCTGCTCGACCTGACCGGCGCGGAGACGGAGACCGCCAAGCGCGTCCTCGACTTCAGCACGGGCGTCGTGTTCGGCCTCGCGAGCGGAATGCACCGGGTGGACCGCAACGTGTTCCTCCTCACCCCGCCCGGCACGGAGGTCAGCGGGCTGATGGAGGGAGCGGGGGTGTCCGGGGGCTGAGGCCCCGTCCGACGGCAGGGCCACGGCCACCGACACGACCACCTCGCCGGAGGACGGGGAGGGGGGGCGGGCCGGCGGGCCTCTTCGCCCGAGGGGTGGCGGTCGGCGCGTCGGCCACGGGGTGATGGCGCGCATCCCCCGATCGTAGGAAGGTCCCGTCGGCGGAACGGTTCACCGACCGTCCGGAGCCCTACGGTCCGCATATGGCCGTGCCCTCCGTCCCGCCCGCGTCCCGCCCCGCCCCGTCCGCCGGTTCCGGCCCAGGCGACACGCCGACGCCGTCCGAAGCCGTGCCACCACCGGCACCATCGAGCGCCCCGACGCTCCCCGACGGCCCTGGACCCGAACGCCCCCGAGGGCCCCGCACCGCCACCCCCGCCGAACCGCAGGAGACGGTACCCCGCGCCCGGTCGGACCGCCGCGCGAAGCCGCCGGCCACGGGAACCGCCGCTCCGCCCCTCGCGACATCGTCCGGCCGCCGGGCCGGTGCCTCCTCCGTCACTTCTGCTCCTGCCGCCGCGGCATCGTCCGCCCGCCCGGCCGGTGTTCACTCCGCCGCTGCCGCTCCCGCGGCCTCCGTAGCCACCCCCCGGCGCGACCCACGGCCCCGGGTCACCGAGCTTCGGCTTTCCGCTTTCGGGCGGCATCGGGGGGCGAGCTTTTCGCTGGGGCCGGTCACTCTCTTCACCGGGCCCAGCGGCAGTGGGAAGTCCGCCGTGCTCGCGGCCTACGAGGCGCTGGCGCGGCTGGGGGGCGGCGCCTCGGTCGCGGAGGTGTTTCCCGATCCGGTGGCGCTGGTGCCGGAGCGGGCGCGGCCCGACGCGCAGCGGCGCCGGGGGTTCCGGATCGGGTGTACGGCGGACGGCGCCGAGGGGCCCGTACGGCTCGATGTCGCCGTGCAGGCCGAGCCCGAACTCCGCATCGTCGGGGAACGGTTGAGCGCCGGCGGTCTCGTGCTGCTGGAGACCGCCCTGCGCGACCCCGGACGGCGGGCCGTACAGGCCGCCTGGCACACGGCGGGCAGTTCCCCGGTGACCAGGGCCCCGCTGCCCGACGACCGGCTCGGCACCGCCCTGCTGCCGCTGCGCGTGGCCGGGAAGACCGACGGGCAGCGCCAGGTCCTCGCCGCCGCCGAACAGATGGTCGTCGCCCTGCGGTCCGTGTTCGCCTGTGACCCGCGCCCCGAGGGCATGCGCACCGCCGTCCTCACCGGCTCGGGGCGCCTGCTGCGCGGCTGCGACAACCTCGCCGACGTCCTGTGGCGTACCCGCTCCGAGTGCGGCCGCCGGCATGGCCTGCTCGTCGAAGCGGTGCGCACCGGCTGCGCCGGCCCCGTGACCGACCTGCTCGCCGAGCCGCTCGGCGACGGCACGGTACGGGGGCTGCTCGACCGCGGCGACGGCCACCGATCGGAGCTGGCGCGGCTCGGCGACGGCGAGCTGCGCTATCTCGCCCTCGCCCTGGTCCTCTTCACCGGCCCCGGCGTCCTGGAGGTCGACGCACCCGGTGAGGTCCCCGACGCCATGCGCAGCCTCACCGTCCTCGCCGACGGCCTGGACCGCTGCCTCGACCCCCGCCAGCGCACCGAACTCCTGCGCACCGCCGTCCTGATGGGCGAACGCGGGCACATCCGCTTCGTCGGCGCGGTGAGCGACGCGACGTGGGCCGCCGAAGCCGGCGCGATCACAGTGGTACACCTGGACGCGTGAGCGACGAAGAACCCCTCGATGTGGCGAAGCTCCAGCACCGGCTGGCCGAGTTCGCCGCCGCCCGTGACTGGCGGCAGTACCACACGCCCAAGAACCTGGTGGCCGCCCTCAGTGTCGAGGCCTCCGAACTGGTCGAGATCTTCCAGTGGTTGACTCCGGAGGAGTCCGCCCGGGTGATGGACGACCCCGACACCGCCCACAAGGTCACGGACGAGGTCGCCGACGTCCTGTCCTATCTGCTCCAGCTCTGCGGGGTCCTGGACATCGACCCGCTGGCCGCGCTGGCCGCGAAGATCGAGCGCAACGAGAAGCGCTTCCCGCCCGCCTGACGGAGCGGTCATGGGGGGTCACGGGGGGAGTGCGATACTCCGGTAACGCTCGGTAGCCGGTAAGCCGCCCGAATCCGAATTGTTGTCCACAGATTTCCCCCTTCCTCTGGCTCAACGTCTCGCGCACCCTCACTCTGGGTAGTGAACTACTGAATGCTGCAAGGCAGTTCGGACCGACGGGGACGGGGCGACGGATGGACGCGATGCGGCTCATCGTGGCGAGCAGACGGGCGCTGGCGAGTGGTGCCGGCGCACCGGAGATGATGACCGAGGTGTGGCAGGCCCAGGCCCTGGCCCAGGCGATCGGCAGCCGGCTGGCCGTCTCCGGCCCGCCCGAGCTGCGCGGCGAGGCCCTCGGCCTGACCGAGCTGGCGGGCCGGGGCTGCGGGATTCTGGGCGCTCCTGACCTGGACCCCGGCACCCTGCGTGCCGCCCAGCTCACCGAACTGGACGACGCGCGTGCCACGCTTCTCTCCCTCGGTGGCCTCCTTGCCGAGGTCGGCATCACGCTGGTCGGCATGGCCAGCGCGGCGGCCGACGAGGCGACGTACTGGCAGTGCATGGAGGCCATCGACGCGGCCGACGAGTCACGGGACCGGGTACTGGAGATGCTGCGCAAACTGGCGGCAAGAGAGGAAGTCCGCGACGGCTGACCCCCGGCACCGGCCTCGACTCGAGCCGCTCCCTCCCGGCGCCACCGGAACGCCGGCGCGCACGGCCGTCCCGGTGTCCCCGGCCCGCCGCAGGCGGGCCACGAACTGCGCGCGACGGCGAGGACCGTCCGGCGCGGGTGCCGGACGGCCCGGCTCCTCCCAGCCAACGATCACCGCGGAGGCCGGTCACCGGGCCGCCCCGCCCCGCCGTTGACGATATTCACCCTGGCGGGGACGCGCGCGACGGCCGGTGCCGGTGCGGTCGACGGGGCCGCGGCCGTGCAGGATGGACGCATGGACCTTCGCATCTTCACCGAGCCCCAGCAGGGCGCGAGCTACGACACCCTCCTCACCGTCGCCAAGGCGACCGAGGAGCTCGGCTTCGACGCCTTCTTCCGCTCCGACCACTACCTGAAGATGGGCGACGCGGACGGCCTGCCCGGCCCCACCGACGCCTGGATCACGCTGGCCGGGCTCGCCCGCGAGACCAAGCGGATCCGCCTCGGCACCCTGATGACCGCGGGCACCTTCCGGCTGCCCGGCGTGCTCGCCATCCAGGTCGCCCAGGTCGACCAGATGTCCGGCGGCCGTGTCGAACTCGGCCTCGGCGCGGGCTGGTTCGAGGAGGAGCACAAGGCGTACGGCATCCCCTTCCCGAAGGAGAAGTTCGGCCGTCTGGAGGAGCAGCTGGCGATCGTCACCGGGCTGTGGGAGACCAAGCTCGGCGAGACCTTCGACTTCCACGGCACCTACTACGACCTCACCGACTCGCCCGCGCTGCCCAAGCCCGCCCAGGCGCGGATCCCGGTGCTGATCGGCGGCCACGGCGCCACCCGCACCCCGAAGCTGACCGCCCGGTACGCGGACGAGTTCAACATGCCGTTCTCCTCCATCGAGGACACCGCGGCCCAGTTCGGCCGGGTGCGTGCCGCCGCCGAGGCGGCCGGCCGCAAGGGCGACGACCTGACGTACTCCAACGCCCTCGTGGCCTGCGTCGGCAAGGACGACCAGGAGGTCGCCCGCCGCGCGGCCGCCATCGGCCGTGAGGTCGACGAGCTGAAGACGAACGGCCTGGCCGGTACCCCGGCCGAGGTCGTCGACAAGATCGGCCGCTATGCGGAGATCGGCTCGCAGCGCTTCTACCTCCAGATCCTCGACCTGTCCGACCTGGACCACCTGGAGCTGATCTCCGCCCAGGTCCAGTCGCAGCTGTCGTAACCGACCCGGGCCGCGCATCCGGTCAGCTGTGACGCGGCTGTGACCGGAACTATGGCTTCCACCACAGTCGTTCGGGGTTCGCCCTGATGAGGTGGCCGGATGCGCAGACCTCACCCCCGTCTCCTCGCCCCCGCCGCCGCCCTTCTCCTGGCCACGGCGTGCGGCGCGGAGCACGCGGACACCGGCCGCGGCGCCGGCGCGGACGTCCCGGCACCCCGCGCCACCGTCACCGACCCGCCGGTGGACGGCGTACGGATCACCTCGGTCACCATCCCCGCGGCCTCCCCGAGCCCGACCCCGTCCGCCACGCCGGGCCGGGTGCACGCGGACCCGCTGCCCGGGGCCGGTGACTCCGGCATCGCCGCCGCCTACCAGGTCAGCAACGACGGCGACGAAGCCATGACCTACACCGTGCTCTTCGACTTCACGACGGACACCGGCGCTGTCATGGGCTCCCGGAAGGTGACCGTGCGCGGCGTCGAGCCGGGCCGCAGCACCAGCGGAACCGTCGACCTGGGCGTGCTCGCCCCCGGTGCCTCCCCGGTGACCCGGGTGAAGGTCGCCGAGGTCAGAAAGGTCCCCGCCGACGAGGCGCCGGCCCGGACGGGTGCCTGCCCCTCCTCGGGCGTGCGGGTGTGGGCCGACGACGGCGACGCCGCGATGGGCCTGCGCGTCGTCGGGCTCCACCTGGAGAACTGCGGAGAGCGGGACTACCCGCTCGACGGCTACCCGGAACTGAGCCTCCTGGACGACAACCGCCGGCCCGTCGACGGCATACGCATGCTGCACGGCGGCGCGGCCATCGCTTCGGGAACCGGCTTCGACGGCCCGCCCGTCCCGCTCGTCCTGAAACCCGGTGAGACCGCCCTCTCCGGCCTGATCTGGCGCAACACGACGCTGGCGGGCACGCCGGTGAACGTGCCCTACGTACGGGTCCTGGCGAAGCCGGGCGCCGCGCCCGTCACGGTCACCCCGGGCCTGGATCTCGGGACCACCGGGAAGCTCGGCGTCGGCGCGTGGAAGCGGGCCGACCGGTAACGCGGGAGAAAATCGGCGGCCCTTTACGGCGGCCGTCTGTACGTTGGAACCGCGCACAAGCGCACGACCAGCGCTTTCGCACTGTTTCCGGACCCTTTTCGAGGCGACCCACCGTGTTCCTGACGATCACCACCACCGGCACCCCCGAACGTCCCGCGACCGACCTCGGGTTCCTGCTGCACAAGCATCCCGACAACGCGCAGACGTTCTCGACCTCCTACGGCATCGCGCATGTCTTCTACCCCGAGGCGGATGCCGAGCGCTGCACCGCCGCGCTGCTCCTGGAGGTCGACGCGGTGGCGCTGGTCCGGCGCGGCAAGGGCAAGGGACGCGGCGGGGCACCCGACGCGGCGCTCGCGCAGTACGTCAACGACCGCCCGTACGCGGCCTCCTCGCTGCTCGCCGTGGCGATCGGCAACGTCTTCTCCAGCGCGGTGCGCGGTGTGTGCCGGGCCCGTCCCGAAGCCCCTGAGCAGACCAGGCCGCTGCGCGTCGAGGTCCCGGCGCTGCCCGCCAGGGGCGGCCCCGACCTGGTACGACGCCTCTTCGAGCCGCTCGGCTGGACGGTGAGCGCCGAACCGGTCGCCCTGGACACCGCGTTCCCCGAGTGGGGCGACTCGCGGTACGTCGGTCTCGTCCTGGAGTCCGAGGCGCTGACCCTCGCCGAGGCGCTGCGCCACCTCTACGTCCTGCTCCCCGTCCTCGACGACGCCAAGCACTACTGGGTGTCCGCCGAGGAGGTCGACAAGCTGCTGCGCGCCGGCGAGGGCTGGCTGCCCGGCCACCCCGAGCAGAAGCTCATCACCACTCGCTATCTCTCCCGCCGCTGGTCGCTGACCCGGCAGGCGATGGAGCGGCTGGAGCTGGTGCGGCTCGCCGAGACCGACGACAGCGAGGTCGAGGAGATCGACAACGCGGTCGGGGAGGAGACGGAGGCGGAGGAGAAGCCGGCGCCGCTCGCGGTGCAGCGCCGGGCGGCGATCCTCGACGCGCTGCGCCGGTCCGGCGCCGCCCGGGTCCTCGACCTCGGCTGCGGGCAGGGCCAGTTGGTGCAGGAGCTGCTGAAGGACCCGTCGTTCACCGAGATCGTCGGCGTCGACGTGTCGGTGCGGGCGCTCACCATCGCCGCACGCCGGCTCAGGCTCGACCGCGTCAGCGAGCGCCAGGCGGCCCGCGTCAAGCTCTTCCAGGGCTCGCTGGCCTACACCGACCAGCGGCTCAAGGGGTACGACGCCGCCGTGCTCAGCGAGGTCGTCGAACACCTCGACCTGCCCCGGCTGCCCGCCCTGGAGTACGCCGTGTTCGGCGCCGCCCGCCCGCGCACGGTCCTGGTGACCACGCCGAACGTCGAGTACAACGTCCGCTGGGAGACCCTCCCCGCCGGACACGTCCGGCACGGCGACCACCGCTTCGAGTGGACCCGCGAGGAGTTCCGCTCCTGGGCCGCCCGGGTCGCCGAACGCCACGGCTACCAGGTCGAGTTCCTTCCCGTGGGTCCGGACGACCCCGAGGTGGGGCCGCCCACCCAGATGGCTGTGTTCGAGATGAGCACAGCCGGGACGACCACCACCGCTCCCGCCGTGAAGGAGGCGAAGGCAGCATGACCGAGCAGACAGCTGGACGGGTTCTTCCCGTCACCGACCTCTCCCTGGTCGTCCTCGTCGGCGCCTCCGGCTCCGGCAAGTCCACCTTCGCGCGCCGCCACTTCAAGCCGACCGAGGTGATCTCCTCCGACTTCTGCCGGGGACTGGTCTGTGACGACGAGAACGACCAGGGCGCCACGAAGGACGCCTTCGACGTGCTGCACTACATCGCGGGCAAGCGACTGGCGGCCGGCCGCCGTACGGTCGTCGACGCGACCAGCGTGCAGCAGGAGTCCCGGCGCCGGCTGATCGAGCTGGCCAAGCAGTACGACGTGCTGCCCATCGCCATCGTCCTGGACATCCCCGAGGAGGTGTGCGCCGAGCGCAACGCGGCCCGCGCCGACCGCGCCGACATGCCCCGCCGGGTCATCCAGCGGCACATCCGCGAACTGCGGCGCTCCCTCAGGCATCTGGAACGGGAGGGCTTCCGCAAGGTGCACCTCCTGCGCGGTGTCGAGGAGGCCGAGTCGGCGACCGTCGTCACCGAGAAGCGCTTCAACGACCTGACCCACCTCACCGGACCCTTCGACATCGTCGGCGACATCCACGGCTGCGCCTCCGAACTGGAGACCCTGCTCGGCAAGTTGGGCTATGCGGACGGCGTGCACCCCGACGGCCGTACCGCCGTGTTCGTCGGCGACCTCGTCGACCGCGGTCCGGACAGCCCGGGCGTGCTGCGCCGGGTGATGTCGATGGTGGAGTCGGGCAACGCCCTGTGCGTGCCCGGCAACCACGAGAACAAGTACGGGCGTTATCTCAAGGGCCGCAAGGTCCAGCACACCCACGGACTCGCCGAGACCATCGAGCAGATGGACGGCGAGAGCGAGGAGTTCACCAAGCAGGTACGGGAGTTCATCGACGGGCTCGTCAGCCACTACGTCCTCGACGGCGGGAAGCTGGTCGTCTGCCACGCCGGCCTGCCCGAGAAGTACCACGGCCGCACCTCCGGCCGGGTCCGCTCGCACGCGCTGTACGGCGACACCACCGGCGAGACCGACGAGTTCGGCCTGCCGGTGCGCTACCCGTGGGCCGAGGACTACCGGGGCCGGGCGGCCGTCGTCTACGGCCACACGCCCGTCCCGGAGGCGAGCTGGCTGAACAACACCATCTGCCTGGACACCGGCGCCGTCTTCGGCGGCAAGCTGACCGCGCTGCGCTGGCCGGAGCGGGAGCTGGTCGACGTACCGGCCGAGCGGGTCTGGTACGAGCCGGCCCGGCCACTGCGCGCCGAGGCGCCCGGCGGCCAGGACGGGCGCCCGCTCGACCTGGCGGACGTGCAGGGCCGGCGGGTCGTGGAGACCCGGCACCAGGGCCGGATCGCGGTCCGTGAGGAGAACGCGGCGGCCGCCCTGGAGGTGATGAGCCGCTTCGCGATCGACCCGGGTCTGCTGCCGTACCTGCCCCCGACGATGGCTCCCACCGCCACGAGTCACGTCGAGGGCTATCTGGAGCACCCGGCCGAGGCCTTCGCGCAGTACGCGGAGGACGGGGTCGCCCGGGTCGTGTGCGAGGAGAAGCACATGGGCTCGCGGGCGGTGGCCCTGGTGTGCCGGGACGCGGAGGTGGCACACCGACGCTTCGGTGTCGCGCCCGGCCCCACCGGCTCCCTCTACACCCGTACCGGACGCCCGTTCCTCGACGACGAGTCGGTCACGGAGGAGATCCTCGGCCGGATCCGCGCCGCGGTCGACGCGGCCGGACTCTGGGACGAACTCGCCACCGACTGGCTCCTGCTCGACGCCGAACTGCTGCCCTGGTCGCTCAAGGCCGGCGGCCTGCTGCGCACCCAGTACGCGGCGGTGGGCGCCGCCTCCGGCGCGGTGTTCCCGGGCGCGCTGGCCGCCCTGGAGAACGCCTCGGCGCGCGGTGTGGACGTCAGCGGGCTGCTCTCCCGGCAGCGTGGACGCGCAGCCGACGCGGCCGCGTTCACCGACGCCTACCGCCAGTACTGCTGGACCACCGAGGGCCTGGACGGGGTGCACCTGGCCCCCTTCCAGATCCTGGCGGTGCAGGGCCGCAGCCTCGCCGCGCTCCCGCACGACGAGCAACTCGCCCTCCTGGACCGGCTGGTGGAGAACGACCCGAGCGGCCTGCTCCGGACCACCCGGCGCCTGTACGTCGACACCGGGGACCCGGAGTCGGTGCGGACCGGTGTCGACTGGTGGCTGGAGATGACCGGCCGGGGCGGCGAGGGCATGGTCGTCAAGCCGCTCGGGGCGGTGGTGCGCGACCCGAAGGGCCGGCTGGTCCAGCCCGGGATCAAGTGCCGGGGTCGTGAGTACCTGCGGATCATCTACGGCCCCGAGTACACCCGCCCCGACAACCTGGCCCGGCTGCGCAACCGGTTCCTCAACCACAAGCGGTCCCTGGCGATCCGCGAGTACGCGCTGGGTCTGGAGGCCCTGGACCGCCTCGCGGAAGGCGAGCCGCTGTGGCGGATCCACGAGGCGGTGTTCGGGGTGCTGGCCCTGGAGTCGGAGCCGGTCGACCCCCGGCTGTGAGGCCGGCCGGCACCGGGGTCAGCCGACCAGCCGGAGCCGGTGGGCGCAGGCTCCGACCCTCACCGTCTGCCCCCAGGTCAGCTCCAGGGCGTCGGTCTCGATGCCGTCGCCGAAGGCGATCAGACGGTCCGACTCGACCGTGAGGGTCAGGGCCGCCGAGGCGGTGAGTTCACCGGCGACCAGGGAGGTCCCGGTCGCCGGTGACGGCCAGGCCTCCCGGACGAACCACAGCAGGCGGTCCTCGGTGGGGGAGGGCAGCGTCAGCCGGGCGCCGCGCTCCTGCCACACCGAGCGCAGCCAGCCGGTGGCCCCCGTACCGGTGCCCACCAGCACCCCGGAGGAAGCCTGGGCCTCGACGACACCCCCGTCGTCCTCGAGGCCCAGGCGGTATCGGGCGGTCTGATGACCGGCGGTTCCCAGATAGATCTCGTTGAGCGCCACGAGCCGCTGGGTGTCGTCGGCCACCGCCTCGACCATCGTCAGCTCGTCGGCGCGCGTGGCCTCGAACGAGGCCAGCAGCAGGGCCGCATGCTCGGGCCGGTGCCGTACCAGCACACCGGGGTTGCGGCCGGGGTCGGTGTCGATGCCGATCACCGGCTGGCCGTCCAGGTACTTGGCCACGTTCGCCACCAGCCCGTCCTGGCCGACCACGACCACCACGTCCTCGGGCCCGAACAGGAAACGGTCCAGGTCGGCCCGCTCGACCCGGGCCTGGCGCCAGGTCAGCGGAATCGCCGAGGCCACCTCGGCCAGCGCCCGCCCGGTCCGGCGGTGCCGCTCGGCGACCTCCTCGATGTCCCGCCCGCGGCAGGAGAGGAAGAAGGCGGCCTGCCCGTGGGTGCCGTGGTGGGCCACCAACTCGTCGTACTCGGTGGTGCGGTGGACGAGGACCACCCGGGGTGCGAGGCTCATGCCACCCCCTCCAGGGGCCGCCCGAGCCGGTCGGCGGGCCTGGGTGGGCCGGCCGGCCGGGGTGCGGCCGGTGCCGCGGTGCGGTGGGCGGGCGTGTTCCTGGTGCCTTTCCCGACGGGGGTTCGGTCGAGCTGGGCGGGCTTCGGTGGGGCGGTCGGCCGGGGTGCGGCTGGTGCCGCGGTCCGGTAGGTGGTCGTGTTCCTGGTGCCTTTCCCGACGGGGGTTCGGTCGAGCCGGGTGGGCTTCGGTGGGGCCGCCGACTCGCCGGGCCGCCGGGCGGCCGTGCCCCGCGTGCCGTCCCCTGCCGGGGAGCTGCGGTCCGCGTTCACGCCCCCTCCGCCGAGCCCAGCTTCGCCAGCAGCCCCGTCAGCACGTCCGGCGACACGGTCACGCTGTCGATGCGCGGCAGGTTCTCGGCGAGCCGCGTGCCCGTCAGGGCGTGCAGCGTGGCCACGTCCACCTCGCCGTGCACCCGCAGCCAGGCCGCCTGTGCCGCGGCCCGGGCCTCGCCGATCTCCCGGGCCCCCTCGGCCTCGGCCCGCGCGAGCGTGACCGCCCGGGCCGCCTCGGCCTCGCCCAGCTTCACGGACCGGGCCGCCTCCGCCTCCGCGAGCCGCACCGTGCGGGCCGCCTCGGCCTCCGCCAGCTTCACCGACCTCGCGGCCTCCGCCTCCGCGCGCACCGCGTCGGCCGCCGCGTGCTCCTCCGCCTCGCGCCGTGTGTTGGTGCCCCGCTGCTCGACCAACTGCTCCTCGCGGCGGGCCAGTTCGATCTGGCTGGCCAGCTCGTTCTCGGCGATCGCCCGCTCCCGCTCGACGGCCACCGCCCGCCGCTCGTAGGTGGCCCGGTCGGCCTCCTGCTGGATCTGCTCGCGGGCCGGGGTGCGCAGCGCCCGCTCCACCTCGGGTTCGGGCCGCAGCGCCATCACCCGCACGGCCACCACCTCGATCCCGGTGGCCGGCAGCCGGGGCTCCGCGCCGAGCCCCTCGGCGATCCGTTCCCGGACCGCCGCCACCCCGTCGACCAGCGCCGCCGCCAGCGGGGTGCGGGCCAGCACGGCCAGTGCGTGCTGCTGGGCCGTCTCGGTGAGCAGGGTGCCCAGCTGTTCCAGCGGGGTGCCGCGCCAGGCTCCGGTGTCGGGATCGATCGAGAAGTCGAGGCGGGCGGCCGCCAGTGCCGGGTCGCCGACGCGGTAGGTGACCGTCGCCTGCACCGACACGTCCTGGAAGTCGGCCGTACGGGCGTGGAAGGTCATCGCCAGCTCGCGGTCGTCGACCGGTATCTCGGAGATCGCCGCGGTCAGCGCGCGGAACCAGAAGCTGATGCCGGGTCCGTCGTGCAGGAGCTTCCCGCCCCGGTGATGCCTGATGTGCGCCGTCGGTGCCCCGCGCAGATGGCGCCGGCCCAGCCGCCGGGTGATGTCGGCCATGGTGCCCCCCTCGTGATTTAGAGTCAGCATGACAATAATCCTGTGCGTTCCGCTTGTCGTCAAGAGGACGAGAACAAGAAGCGGTCAACCTGGGGGTGAACCCGGTCCGCGATGGCCAGGATGGAGGCATGGGATTCCATGTCGACTCCGAAGCCGGGCGGCTGCGCCGCGTCATCCTGCACCGGCCGGATCTGGAGCTCAAAAGGCTCACCCCCAGCAACAAGGACGCCCTTCTCTTCGACGACCTCCTGTGGGTGCGCCGGGCCAGGGCCGAGCACGACGGCTTCGCGGACGTGCTCCGGGACCGCGGGGTCGCCGTCCATCTCTTCGGCGACCTGCTCACCGAGACGCTGGCGATCCCGGCTGCTCGCACCCTCGTCCTGGACCGGGTCTTCGACGAGAAGGAGTACGGCCCGCTCGCCACCGACCACCTGCGCGCCGCCTTCGAGAACCTGCCCACGCCCCAGCTGGCCGAGGCGCTGGTCGGCGGCATGACCAAGCGGGAGTTCCTGGACGGGCACGCGGAGCCCACCTCGGTCCGCTTCCACGTCATGGACCTCGACGACTTCCTCCTGGAACCGCTCCCCAACCACCTCTTCACCCGGGACACCTCCGCCTGGGTCTACGACGGCGTCTCCATCAACGCCATGCGCTGGCCGGCCCGGCAGCGCGAGACCGTGCACTTCGAGGCGATCTACCGGCACCACCCGCTCTTCCGTGGCGAAACGTTCCATGTCTGGTCGGAGGGGCAGGCCGCCTACCCCTCCACCATCGAGGGCGGCGACGTCCTGGTGATCGGCAGCGGCGCGGTCCTGATCGGGATGAGCGAGCGCACCACCCCGCAGGCCGTGGAGATGCTCGCGCACAAGCTGTTCGCGGCGGGCTCCGCGCGGACGATCGTGGCCCTGGACATGCCGAAGCGGCGCGCCTTCATGCACCTCGACACGGTGATGACGATGGTCGACCGCGACACCTTCACCCAGTACGCCGGGCTCGGCATGCTCCGCTCGTACACCATCGAACCGGGCGCCGGCGAGAAGGAGCTCAAGGTCACCGACCACCCGCCGGAGCACATGCACCGCGCGATCGCCGCCGCCCTCGGCCTCAGCGAGATCCGGGTCCTCACCGCCACCCAGGACGTGCACGCGGCCGAGCGCGAGCAGTGGGACGACGGCTGCAACGTCCTCGCCGTCGAACCCGGTGTGGTCGTCGCCTACGAGCGCAACTCCACCACCAACACCCATCTGCGCAAGCAGGGCATCGAGGTGATCGAGATCCCGGGCAGCGAACTGGGCCGGGGGCGGGGCGGCCCGCGCTGCATGAGCTGCCCGGTGGAGCGGGACGCCGTGTGAGGGGCACAAGACGTGGGGACCATAGGACGATCTCGACGGGCGGCTGTATATAAATGTGGCACGTCGTATAGACTTCCATAAGTCCCCGCGTCGACCTCTACTGCTGGAGCGCCCCCATGGCGACAGTCCCGACCGCCCTCGCCGGCCGCCACTTCCTCAAGGAGCTGGACTTCACCCAGGAGGAGTTCCGCGGGCTGGTCGGGCTGGCCGCCGAGCTGAAGGCGGCCAAGAAGGCCGGGGCCGAGACCCAGTACCTGCGCGGCAAGAACATCGCGCTGGTCTTCGAGAAGACCTCCACCCGCACCCGCTGCGCCTTCGAGGTCGCCGCCGCCGACCAGGGGGCCGTCACCACCTACCTAGACCCGGCCGGTTCGCAGATCGGGCACAAGGAGTCGGTGAAGGACACCGCCCGGGTCCTCGGTCGGATGTTCGACGCCATCGAGTACCGCGGGCACGGGCAGGGCGTCGTGGAGGAGCTGGCCGCGTTCGCCGGGGTGCCCGTCTACAACGGCCTCACCGACGAGTGGCACCCCACCCAGATGCTCGCCGACGTGCTCACCATGACCGAGCACAGCGACAAGCCGCTCACCGGGATGGCCTTCGCCTACCTCGGCGACGCCCGCTACAACATGGGCAACTCCTACCTCGTCACCGGCGCCCTGCTCGGCATGGACGTGCGGATCGTGGCGCCCCGGCTGCTGTGGCCGGACGGCACCATCGTCGAGCTGGCCGAGCGGCTCGCCGAGGCGTCCGGGGCCCGGATCACCCTCACCGAGGACGTCAAGGAGGGCGTACGCGGCGCCGACTTCATCGCCACCGACGTATGGGTGTCGATGGGCGAGCCCAAGGAGGTCTGGGACGAGCGGATCGCGCTGCTCGGCCCCTACGCCGTGACCATGGACGTGCTGCGCGCCAGCGGCAACCCCGACGTCAAGTTCCTGCACTGTCTGCCGGCCTTCCACGACCTGGGCACCGACATCGGCCGGGAGATCTTCGAGCGCCATGGACTGACCGAGCTGGAGGTCACCGACGAGGTGTTCGAGTCCGAGCACTCGGTCGTCTTCGACGAGGCCGAGAACCGGATGCACACCATCAAGGCGGTGCTGGTGGCCACGCTCGGCTGACCGCCGCCGTAACGCTCCGGCCTCAGCAGGCCTTATTCTTTCCGGCGGCCCGGCCCACCCCTGCCGCGGCCGCCACGGCGACCGACCCGGATCGCACCCGCACCACCAGAAACGAGCACCACCCGCATGCCCCGCATCAAGTCCCCCCACCTGCTGGTCGCCGAATCCGGCGCCGACCGCGCGGGCCACGGCCTCCGCCGCACCATGGGCCTCTTCCAGCTGATCTGCTTCGGCATCGGCGCGATCGTCGGCACCGGCATCTTCGTCGGGCTCTCCGACTCGGTCGCCCAGGCCGGTCCGGCCGTCGTGATCTCGTTCGCCCTCGCAGCGATCACCTGCGTCTTCACCGCCCTCTCCTTCGCCGAGCTGGGCGGCGCGATCCCGGTCTCCGGATCGTCGTACTCCTTCGCCTACGCCGGTCTCGGCGAGTCCACGGCCTTCCTGGTCGGCTGGTGCCTGCTGCTGGAGTACGGCGTCTCGATCTCGGCCGTCGCGGTCGGCTGGAGCCAGTACGTCAACGAACTGCTGCACAGCCTCACCGGCCTCCAGCTCCCGCACGCCCTGTCCGCGGGCCCCGGCGACGGCGGGATCGTGAACCTCCCCGCCGTGATCGTCATCGCGATGGCCGCCGTGCTGCTGGTGCGCGGGGTCCGGGAGAGCGCCCGGGCGACCGCCGCGATGGCGGCCGTGAAGCTCGTCATCCTGGTCGCCTTCTGCGTGATCGGCTTCAGCGCCTTCAAGGACGGCAACCTCGTGCCGTTCTCCCCGGCCGGGCTCGGCGGCATCGGCGCCGGCACCACCGCGGCGTTCTTCTCCTACATCGGCTTCGACGCGATCACCACGGCCGGCGAGGAGGCGAAGAACCCGCGCCGGGACATCCCGGTCGCGATCCTCGTCTGCATGGGCGTGGTCACGCTGCTCTACTGCGCCGTCGCGCTGGCCGCGACCGGCGCCATCGGCGGCGCCCAGGTGGCCGGGCGTCCCGCGGCCCTGTCCTACGTCGTCAACCAGGTCACCGGGTCCACGATCGGCGGCGGTGTGATCGCCTTCGGCGCGGTCGTCGCCATCGCATCCGTCGTCCTCGCGGTGATGTACGGCCAGACCCGCATCCTCATGTCCATGTCCCGGGACGGGCTGATCCCGCGCGTCTTCGAGAAGGTCTCCCCGAAGACCGCCACCCCGGTCGCCGGGACGCTGATCGTCGCGGGCGTCTTCGCGCTGCCGGCGGCCTTCGCCTCGCTGGACGCGGTGATGAACCTGTGCACCATCGGCACCCTCGCGATCATGGCGGTGGTGAACATCGCGGTGATCGCCCTGCGCCGTCGCGAACCGTCCCTCGCCCGCACCTTCCGGGTGCCGCTCTACCCGGTCGTACCGCTGCTGGGCGTCGCTTTCTGCCTGTACCTGATGTACGAGACCGGGTGGGCGACCTGGATCCAGTTCGCCGTCTTCCTGGTCGTGGGCCTGCTGGTCTACGTCGGCTACGGGCGCCGGAAATCCACGCTGGCCGTTTCCGCGAGCGACGCGGTCACGCCGGACGCCACTGACGCGGTACTACAGGAAGCCTGAACCACACCGCCTTGCCGGACTCGGTGGGGCGGTGCCCGCAGGACGCGCTGAGGGCGCGGATCAGCAGCAGACCCCGCCCGCCCTCGTCCATGGGATCGGGCTCCTCGATCACCGGACGGGTCAGGTGGCCCGGCGGCGCCGGGTCCGGGTCGTGCACCTCGACCTTGCAGCCGCCCGGCATCAGCTCGACGACCAGCTCTATCGGCCCCTTGCCGGCGGTGTGCTCGACGGCGTTGGCGACCAGTTCCGCGGTGAGCAGCTCGGCGGTGTCGGGGTCCGCCGGGTGGTCGGCCTCCTCCATCGCCGAACGCACCAGGGCACGGGCGACCGGCACGGCCGCGACGGTGTGCGGCAGCGCGATGCGCCAGGAGGCGGCGGAAGGTGGTTCGTACACGGCGATTCCGTTCATGGCGCAGGCGATCACTGCTTGTCCTGCTTTCAACTGTAGGAATGGTACGGGTCCCGCCCCAGAGCCTGTCGGCGGGCCCCGGGCGCGTCCTTCGGCCCGACAACGGACTGCTTACCCCGGCCGCCCGGCCGTCCTGCACGCCCGCCCGCTCTGTTACCGCCTTATTGACGCGCCGTGACCTTGTGACCGTCTCGAACGCGCGGAGCCCCCGGCGGGTGCCGGGGGCTCCGCGACGGAGAGGGGATCAGGCGAAGTCGACCATCCCCGCGGTCAGCGTCGCGCCGTCCGCCGGATCGATCAGGATGAACGCCCCGGTGCGCCGGGAGACCGCGTAGGCGTCCAGCGGCACCGGCTCGGCGCTGCGCAGGGTGATCCGGCCCAGATCGTTGGCGGTGAGCTCGGGGGCGCCCGCGAGATGGGACAGGGCGAAGGTGCTCATACCAGTCCCCGCTCCGCCAGCAGCGCGTGCACCGCGTCCGCCGACTCCTGCGGGGTCTGGTCCTGGGTGTGCAGCACCAGCGCCGGGTCCGTGGGCGGCTCGTACGGGTCGTCCACACCGGTCAGCCCGGACAGTTCGCCCGCGGCCTGCCTGGCGTACAGGCCCTTCACGTCCCGTCCGCTGCACACCTCGAAGGGGGTCGCGACATGCACCTCCAGGTACGGGGTGCCGCTCTTCGCGTGCCGGTTGCGGACCGCCTCGCGGCTGTCGGCGTAGGGGGCGATGACCGGGACGACGGAGAGCACGCCGTTGCGTGCCAGCACCTCGGAGACCAGTCCGATGCGCTGCACGTTGGTGTTGCGGTCCGCCCGCGAGAAGCCGAGGCCGGCCGAGAGGAAGCGGCGTATCTCGTCGCCGTCGAGGACCTCCACGCGATGTCCCTGGGCCTTGAGCCGATCCCCCAGAAGCCGGGCGATCGTCGTCTTGCCCGCGCTCGGCAGCCCCGTCAGCCAGACCGTGGCCCCCTGAGCCCTTGGCGTGGTGGTCATGCGCAACAGACCTCTTCCTTACCGTCTCGTCAAGCTGGCGTACGACCCGTCGAAGAGTAGGTAAGAAGTCTGAGAGGAGTGGTCAAGGAGGCTGAGGTTTGGCTGAGTGACTCGTAGTACGCAAGAGGTCACGCGGTCCTGAAATGAACATTTCACAATCGGCGGTCGGCTGGCCGGTCCGTTCACAGGCCGACGAAGGCACCGCCCGGGTCCCGCAGCCGCTGGTGCAACGCCCGGAAGACGGCGGCCGAACGGGTGCCCGGCCAGTCGGCGGGCAGCAGGCTCGTCGGCAGTCCGGGGTCGGTGTACGGCATATGGCGCCAGGAGTCCAGGGCGAGCAGATAGTCGTGGTAGGCGCGCTCGGGCGGGGTGTCCGTCCGGTGCTCCCAGCCGCGCAGCACCGGCTCGTGGTCGTCGAGGAACTGCTCGTGCGCCTTGGCGATCGCTGTCAGGTCCCACCAACGGGCGACCGCCTCGGTGGTGGGCGCGAATCCGAGATGGTCGCCGCGGAAGAAGTCCACGTACGGATCGAGGCCGAGCCGGCGCAGGGTGTGCCGGGTCTCCTCGAACAGCCGGGCCGGGGCGATCCACACCCCGGGGGCGGCCGTGCCGAAGCCGAGTCCGGCGAGCCGGGAGCGCAGCACGTGCCGCTTCTGCCGTTCCGACTCGGGCACCGAGAACACCGCGAGCACCCAGCCCGCGTCCTCCGGCGGTGCCGCCGCGTACACCCGGCGGTCGCCGTCGTCCAGCAACTGGCGGGCCTCGGCGGAGAGTTCGTAGCCGGCGGCGCCCTGCGCGGTACGGGCCGGCGCCAGCAGGCCGCGCCGTTTGAGCCGGGACACCGACGACCGTACGGAAGGGGCGTCCACGCCGACGGCGGCCAGCAGCCGGATCAGCTCGGCGACAGGCACCGGGCCGGGCAGGAAGCGGCCGTACGCACCGTAGAGCGTGACGATGAGGGACCTCGGGGCGTGTTGCTCGGACACGTTGATCATTTTAGGTCCCCGGCATCGCTGCTGGTCACCTCAGGTACGCGCCTGAACATGAGTCAGGATTCCGGGAGGGGACCGACGGGGTGTCCGCGGAGCCGCCGGAGCGCTGTCCGCGCCCTCCCCGCGGCGGGTCAGGCGGCGACGGCGAGCCGGCCGGCCGGGCCGCGGCGCGGCTCGGCCACGCTGCCGTCGGGGCGCAGCTCGCCGGTGTCGTCGAAGACGATCGCCCCGTCGCACAACAGGGTCCAGCCCTGCTCGGGGTGGGCGGCCACGACGTGCGGGAGGCCGCGGTCGGCCGTCGCGCTCGGGAACTGGTGGGAACACATGGCGCACCTCCACGGGTCTGCCTCCGGCGCGGTCGCCGACCGGCATGACCAGACCATGCTCCCGTCGTGAACGCCACGGAACCTCCTGCCGCGACCTGTGACAACACACGGACAACTCCCGGACGCTCCCACGACGGTCGCCGCGCGCCCGGGACGGCAGGCGGCGCTGCCGCGCTGACGTGCGGTTCCTTGCCGAGTGGTGGGACGCGCCACCGAAGGGGTGATGGTCACGCTTCCCGGGCCGGGCGCCCGGTATCCAGGGCATGCCCCACACCCCGACCTGGGAAGGATGTCATGCACCTACGCCCTGTCCTCGCCGCGGCCCTCGGTTCCGCCGCGCTGCTCTGCGTCGCCGTCGCCCCCGCGACCGCCGCCCCCTCCGAGTCCGTCACCGTCGACCCCACCGGCCGTCTCGCCGACGACGGCACGGTCACCCTCTCCGGCACCTACACCTGCACCGATGCCACGGGGCCGGTGTTCGTCAGCTCGTCGGTCAGCCAGGAGTCGCCGAACCACCGCCACGGCGTCGGCGGCACCCGGGCCGTGTGCGACGGCGCCGAGCACCACTGGAAGAACACCGGCAAGGTGACCTCGGAGAAACTGAAGCCCGGTGCGGTCCGTGTGGAGGCCACGATCATGGAACTGCGCCTGCAGGGCGGCCTGCCGTTGCCCTTCTTCCACGCCGTCCAGCAGCAGGACGTGACCCTCGACAAGGGCTGAGGCGCGGCCCCGGGCGGCCCGGCACCCCGGCGGCCCCGGGCGGCCCGGCACCCCGGCGGTGCCGGGCCGGATCACCAGCCGGATCACCGGGTCAGCAGCTTCCGCAGCGCGGACGTGACCTCGTCCGGTGCCTCCTCCGCCATGAAGTGCCCGCAGTCCACCGTGTGGTGGTCCAGGTCCGGTGCCCAGGCCCGCCACAGCGCGGCCGCGTCGTAGCCGAGGGCTGCGCCCCAGTCCTGCTGGAGCACGGTCACCGGCATGCCCAGCACGGTCCCGGCGGCCCGGTCGGCCCGGTCGTGCTCGGTGTCGATGCCGGCCGAGGCCCGGTAGTCGGCCACGATCGAGGGCACCGCCGCCCGGCAGGCCGCGAGATAGGCGGCGCGGACGTCGGCGGGGATCGCCGAGGGGTCCCGGGTCCACAGGTCGAGGAAGTGACCGAAGAAGAGGTCCGGGGCGGCGCCGATCAACTGCTCGGGCAGGCCCGGGGGCTGGGCCATCAGGTAGAGGTGGAAGGCGACGGCGGCGGTGCTGCCGTGCAGCACCTCCCACATGTCCAGGGTGGGCAGTACGTCGAGGAGGGCCAGGTGCGTGACGGTGTCCGGATGGTCCAGGCCGGCCCGGAACGCCACCAGCGCACCCCGGTCGTGCCCGGCCAGCGTGAACCTCTCGTGGCCGAGGGAGCGGGCCAGCGCCACCACGTCGGCGGCCATGGTCCGCTTCGCGTACGTCAGCCCGTCCGCGTCGGCCGGCTTGTCACTGGCGCCGTAGCCGCGCAGGTCGGGACAGATCACCGTGTGGTCGGCGGCGAGGTCGGCGGCCACCCGCCGCCACATCAGGTGGGTCTGCGGGAAACCGTGCAGCAGGACGACCGGGCGGCCGGTGCCACCGACGGAAGCGTGCAGGGAGACGCCGTCGGCGACCGGAACACGGTGGGTTGCGAAACCGGGGATGTTCATGCCCCGAGACTCCCGCCCCCGGATCAGCAACGAATCAGCACTCGCCGTGGGGTGGGGTCCGGCATGGCCGGGGTTCGGCGTGGGCCGGGAGCTGCCTTGGGCGGGGGTTCGGCGTGGGGCCGGGTTCGGCGTGGGCCGGGAGCTGCCTTGGGCCGGGGTACGGCCTTGGGCCGGGGTACGGCGTGGGGCCGGGTTCGGCGTGGGCCGGGATCTACCGTGGGCCGGGGTTCGGCGTGGGCCGGGATCTACCGTGGGCCGGGGTTCGGCGTGGGCCGGGATCTACCGTGGGCCGAGGATCCGGCGTGTGGTGGACCTGGCACGGCCGGGATCCGGCGTGGGGTGGGATCTACCGTGGGGCGGGTGAGGATGGAGCAGGTCGTTTTCGGGGTGCTCGGGACCGTGACGGCCGAGCGTGTCGGTGTTCCGCTCGCTCTGAAGGGCCCTCGGCACCGCGCCGTACTGGCCCGGCTGATCGTGGCCCGCAGAAGGGTCGTGCCGGTGGCCTGCCTGGTCGCCGACCTCTGGGACGAGCCGCCGCCCACCGCCGTCGGCACCGTCCGCACCTTCGTCGGCGACCTGCGCCGCGCCCTCGAACCCGACCGGCCGTCCCGCACCCCGGCCCGGCTGCTCGTCACCGAGGGACCCGGCTACGCCCTGCGCGCGGAAGCCGAGGCGGTGGACGCCTGGCGGTTCGAGACGGCCGTGGAGAGTGCCGTAGAGGAGGAGCCCGCGCAGGCCGCCCGGCGGCTCCGGGAGGCGCTGGAGCTGTGGCGGGGGCCGGCCTACGCCGAGTTCGCCGACGAGGCCTGGTGCGGGGGCGAGCGGGCCCGGCTGGCCGAGCTGCGGCTCCGGGCCGTCGAGCAGCGGGCCGAGGCGCTGCTCACCGAGGGCCGGGCGGCCGAGGCGGTGCCCGATCTGGACGCCCACCTCACCGGGCACCCGTGGCGCGAGGAGGGCTGGCGGCTGCTGGCGCTCGCGCTCTACCGGACCGGCCGCCAGGGCGACGCCCTCGCGGTGCTGCGCCGGGCCCGCGCGACCCTCGCCGACCAGCTGGGACTCGACCCCGGCCCGGCGCTGCGGCGGCTGGAGGCCGGCATCCTCGCGCAGGACCCCGGCCTGGACGCGGAACGGAAGACCGCGGCGGCACGGGTGTGGTCCCGGACGGCCGAGGCGTACGACCGTACCGTCGCCGCGGGCGCCCGGGCCCGGCTCGAATCGACCGTCGGCCTGCTGCGCACGCTCGCGGTGACCGGCTCCGGTGGGCTGGCCGCCGCCCGCGAACACCGTCTCGCGGCGATCAGCGCGGCCGAGGAGTCCGGTGACCCGGAACTGGCGGCGAGGGTCATCGGCGCCTACGACGTCCCGGCGATCTGGACCCGCTCCGACGACCCGGCGGCCGCCCGCCGCGTGGTCGAGGCCGCCGAACGCGCACTGGCCCGGCTGCCCGCGACCCCGGCCCGGGACACCGCCCGCTGCCGGCTGCTCGCCACGGTCGCCCTCGAGTCACGCGGCACCCGATCGGCCCGTGCCGCCGAGGCCGCCGTCGAAGCGGAACACCTGGCCCGCGGCCTGGACGATCCGGCGCTGCTCGCCTTCGCCCTCAACGGCGTCTTCATGCAGTCCTGCACCCGGGCCGGCCTCGCCCCGCGCCGTGACGCCCTCGGCACCGAACTGATCGCCCTGGCCACCCGGCACGGCCTGGTCACCTACGAGGTGCTCGGCCATCTGATCCGGGTGCAGGCCCGCGCGGGCCTCGCCGACCTCACCACCGCCGAGGCACACGCCGAGGCGGCCGACCGGCTGGCCGCCCGCCATGAACTGCCGCTGGTCCGGGTGTTCACCGACGGGTACCGGGCCCTGCGGCTGGCCGCGACCGGGCAGCCGGAGCGCGCCGAGGCCGCCTACCGCGAGGTCGACCGGCTGCTGGACGGGCCGGGCATGCCGGGAGTGCGCGCCGGGCTGCTTCCGCTCGCGCTGCTCTGCCTGCGCCTGGCCGGGCGGCCGTACGGCATCCGTGCGGCCCTCGGTCCGGACGCCGACTGGGGCCCGTATCTCCCCTGGATCCGGCCGGGGCTCGCTCTGGCCGCCGACGGCGAGGGGGCGGCCCGCGAAGCGCTGCACGGGCTGCCCGAGCCGCCTGCCGACCTGGTGCAGGAGGCGCTGTGGTGTGTCGTGGCGGCCGTCGCCCTGGCGGTCGGCGACCGCCGGACCCTGCGCCGCTGCCAGGACGGGCTGCGCCCGGCCGCCGGCCAGCTCGCCGGCGCGGGCAGCGGGCTGGTGACGGCCGGACCGGTCGACGCCTGGCTGGCGGCGATCGGGAAGGCTCTGCCCTAGGCGGCCGGCCACGGACCCCTCACCCCCTCACCCCCTCACCCCTCACCCCCTCACCCCCTCACCCCCTCACCCCTCACCGGGAACTGCACACCGTCCGCGGTGCCGCTCTGCCCGGGGCGCCCTGTGCGTCCTGCACCCGCTGAAGGTCCCGCAGCAGGCCCGCGGTGCCGGGATCCTGGCCGGCGGCGACCCGGGCGATGGTCTGCAGGACGGCCTCGTAGAAGGCGTCCCGTACGGCGGGCGCCATCACGTCCGAGGCGTCCAGGCAGCGCGGGCCCGCCCGGAGCCGCTCGGCGATCTCGCGTTCCACCGTGTGGTTCTGCGGGTCCACCTGCCGGTTCGCCGAGAAGAAGTCCGCCGAGTCGGCCCACTCCTGCTGGCCCTCCTTGGAAGCCAGCCGCCGGACCAGCTCACGGGCCTCGGGACGGCCGCTGAACAGTGCCGCGAAGTCCCCGGTGACCTCGTGGGCCCGGACCTGGCCGCCGCCGGGCAGCAGCGGAGCGGAGTCCGTCAGGTCCGCGTGCGGCGCCTCGGTCTTGTAGAAGGAACTCGCGAACGACCCCTGATGCTCCAGATCGCATCCGCCCCAGCCGCCGAACAGCAGCCCGTCGCTGTCCGGGGCGCCGCGGTGGTCGGTGAGCAGGGCGTGCCGGGCCCTGGCCCGGTCCTGCCCGAGCAGACCGGCCCAGGCCTGCCAGGCGGAGCGCACCGGGGCGCTCCGCCATGTGTCGCCGGCGCCCAGCGCCCACTTCTCGTACACGGCCGGCCCCGCCCGTTGCAGCACGAGGTCCTCGATCCAGTCGGTGCCGGGCCAGCCGGAGGCACCGTCGTCCCCCATGCCGATGCACCAACTCCGCAGCGGTGCGGGTGAGGCGGCGAGCCTCTCACCCCGCCGGTACCAGACGATGCTCTTCAGGTCCGCCTTGACCGGGACCCAGTACACGGACGCGGAGGCCGCGCCGGTCGCGTTCCAGGGGGCGCCGTACTGCCGCGGGTCGTAGAGCCCGTTCAGTGGCTTGAGACGGTTCTGGCCGGCGTACTCGGCGAGTTCACCGATGCCCGGCATGATCACGATGTCCGGGGGCTCTCCCGACTGCACCTTGGAGAGCAGCACCTCGCGCTGGGCGGCGGTGCCCTGGTAGCGGAAGGGGATGCCGAAGCCCCGCAGCACGGCCTCGAACTGCTCCGCCTGCTCCCCGGTCCAGGTCCCGAGGATCGTCACCGGCTCCCGGTCGTCGTGCCGTGCCCAGACCACCACCAGCCCGCCGGCCGCGATCAGCAGCATGACCACGAGCACGACCAGCACCTTGAACCGCCGGGTCACCGCCGCCTCCAGTAGTCGCTGTCGAGCCGGAGCCCGACGCCCTGCGCGGGCAGGACGACGAGCAGCAGGCCGCCGACGACCGTGCCCCGGTACATCCGGTCGGTCCAGCCGCCGTCGGTGAGTTCCTGCCGGACCTCCTCCGACTTCTGCGCGACGCTCTGCTGCGCCCCGGCCAGCCCCGGGCCGGAGTGCCGGGTCCGGGACACCTTGGTGATCTGCCCCAGGTCGGCGAGCGCTCTGTCCAGGCGGTCCTCGGTGGCCGACGTCGTCAGCAGCGGGAACACCGCGAGCAGCACGGTGATGACGAAGGCCGCGAGCAGATACGGGTTCCAGTCGCGGCCGCACCGGTCGCGCAGCACGAACAGCGCCGAAAGCAGGGTCAACGCCAGTGTGGCCAGGGCGAGTTCGGCGAGCCACCAGCCGGCCCGCTGCCACTGCCCCATGGTGGCCGTGGCCTCGGCGTGCCGCAGCTGGATCCGCTGCAGTGCGTCGAGGCGGGGCGCGAGCCCGACCGTGCTGCGGGTGAGCAGCGAGTGCGCCTCGTCGAGTTTCTGCTCCCGCATCAGCGGCTGGTCGCGGTACATGGACGTACCGAGGTTGAGCGAGTTCCCGTAGGTGGCGAGCAGACCGTTGACCGTGCCGAGGTCCTGGTCCGTGCGGTCGGCGATCCGGGACAGGCCCTGGTCCGCGGCGGACAACTGGGACCGGTAGGTCTCGCCCGAACCCGCCACGTCGACGAGGTGCGTCGTCACCAGGGCGTGGGCCTCCTGGTCGGCCCGCAGCGCCGCCAGCCGGCTGGCGGCGAGCCCCTGCACGGCCGGCGCCTCACGGGCGGCGAGGGCCGCGGCGCCCCGCTGGGTCTGCCGGTAGGAGAAGAACAGAGAGGTCGAGGCCACGGCGGCACACAGGAACAGCACCAGCAGATGCGTCTCCAGCAACCGGCGGGTCCGCCAGTGGCTCAGCCGCCCGCGCCAGAACGCGGCGGGGGAGTACCGGCGTAAGAGGGTCGTCCGTACGGTCGTCACGGCAGCTTCTCCCCGCAGACGATGCAGTAACGGGCCTCGCTCCCGGCCCGGCTCCGGCAGGTGCCGCAGCGTGGGCCGGGCGGTGCGTCGACGAGGTCGGCCATGGGGCCGCCCGGCCGGGAGCCGGCCCGCAGGATCATCGGGCCGAGGGCGCCCGCGTCCACGGCGCGCAGTCGGATCCGCCCCGCGGCCGCGTCCTCGATGTCGGCGACCGTACGGATCTCGTCCAGCACCCAGTCCGTACCGAACCGCGCCGCCAGTTGGGCCGCCTGCGCCAGGCACTCCCGGGCGGTGTCGGGCCGGTGTCCCTGGAGCGCGGTGAGCCCCTCGCGCAGCGCGCCGCGCATCCGTGCGGTGGCGTTGAGGCTGCGCACACTGCCGCCGCCCGCCGGGCCGGGCGGCGCGGACTGGCGGGGCAGGCGCCAGCGGGCGACGACCGGCACGTGGACGTCGGCGACGGAGACCATGGCGAACTGCAGGTCGGTCTCCAGCGGGTCGTCGTCGGCGCTGGCGACCAGGGTGAGCAGGTAGTCGCGGCTGCCCTGCTCCCACTGGTGGGTGGGGAAGCTCCACCCGCGCGGTCGGCCGGACCGGGGCAACCCGACGAGGCGGTGCGGCCGCGGCGCCTTCTCGCTGAGCGAGACCTGGCGCACCGAGGGGCACACGGTGACCTCGATCGCCAGCTGGGAGGTGCCCACCCGGCGCAGCCGCGCGATGGCGTCGGAGACCGCCCGGCCGAGACCCTCGTCCACGAACTGGGCGGTGCCGTGCAGCCGTTCGGCGATGGCGAGCAGCGGATCAGGAGGCCAGTCGGCGCCCACCGCGAACACGTCACAGGTGAACTTCCCGGCACAGGCGTCCAGTTCCTCCTCGAGACGCGTCTCGCCGGCGGCGCTGCTGCCGTCGGTGATCAGCACCAGATGCGGTACGGACAGCGGGCGGTCGGCGAGCAGGGCACGCGCCTCGGCCGCCCAGGGGGCGTACCCGGCGGGACGCGGACCGTCCCGGTGCAGCGGCAGCGAGCCCACGGCGAACGCGGCCCGGCGGCGCTGGTTCTGGTCGGCGACGGCCCACGTGTCGTCGCCCCGCGGATAGCACCGGACCGGCTCGGGGCCGCTGCCGAGCACGGCGAAGGAGATCCGGTCGGGCAGGGCACGCAGCGCGGCCGGCAGGGCCTGGCGTACGGCCGCCCGGTTGGACTCGGCGACGTCCACGGCGATGATCACGGCGAGTTCGACCGCGGGCAGGTCGGTGGGGGCGCCGTCGGCGGCCGCCTCGACCCGCAGATGGGCCTCGATCTTCGCGCTGCGGTGCGGGCGCAGGTCACCGTCGAGGTCGACGTGGAGTCGGATGCCCGGCCGCGACGGCCGGGTGTGGCTGCTCATGTCCTCCGTCACCGCTCCTTCCCTTCGTCACCGAGGACACCGCGTCTGCGGCGCTGCGCGGCTGCGTCGTGCCGCCCGGCTCTGTCGTGCCGGGTGGTCCGGTCGTTCAGCCTGGTTGTGTCGTGTCGTGCGGTGCTCGCGTGTTGCCGTGCGTTTGTGTCGTGCGGTGCGGTGCTTGCGTGTTGCCGTGCGTTTGTGTCGTGTCGTGCGGTGCTCGCGTGCTGTCTGTGTCGGCGTCTGCGTCTGCGTCTGCGTCGTTCGGTTCGGTGGTGGCGGGTGGTCAGATCCGGGTCTGTGGCCGTATCGCGTGCAGGAGGTCCACGAGGTGTTCGTGGGTGGCGGCCGACTCACGGTTCCAGGCGGCCAGTTGCCGGTAGAGCGACTCCAACCGCCTGCGCTGCTCGCGCTCCGGCGGGGGCAGGCGTCTGAGCCGGCGGGCGTCGAGCCGGCCGGCGCCCGCGCCCGGAGCGCCGGTCCGGTCGCTCTGGTGGTGCAGCGCGTCCAGTTTCCATTCGTGCAGCTCGGTCCGCAGCCGCAGCGCCTCGTCCTCGGACAGGCTCGGCTCTCCCGCGCCCGGTCCGCGGCCCACCAGGCCGGGCAGTTCGGCCAGCGCCGCGTCGACCTCGGCGGGCGCGGGCAGCGGAGCGAAGTTCCTCGACGGCGGACCGACGTCCTCGGGCAGCCGGGCCGCGCGGATCCGCAGGGACGCGATCCGGGCCACGGTGTGGTCCAGGGTGCCGGGCCCCACCCGGCCGAGCACGTCGAGGGCCGCCCGCCGGTCGCCCGCGCGCAGCGCCAGCCTGGCCAGCCCCAGCGCGGCGCCGCCGTGCGCGGGGTTGCGGGCGAACACCGCCTCGTACAGCTCCCTGGCGGTGGGTCCGTTGCCGTGGTCGCCGAGCCGCTCCCCGCAGTAGGCGAGGGCCAGCTTGGGGGCGTACTCGCCGGGCAGTTCGAGGTGGACCCGCAGGAAGTGGCCCTGGGCGTCCGCGACTTGCTGTGCGGTGTCGTGAAGACCGGCGTGCCGCAGCGCGAGCAGCGCGCGGTGCCACTCCAGACGCCATCGGCGCACCGCGGACGGCCCGGGGATGGAGTCGGCGGTGTCGAGCTCCGCCTGGGCCAGCTCCAGGTCGCGCCGGGTGTTCCGGCCCAGCAGGACACGCACGTTGTGCAGGCAGATCTCCACCGAGGCCGGTTTCTCGTCCTCCTGGTCGAGGAGCAACCCGGGGTCGTAACCGCTGCTCACCTCGAACCGCGCGGTCTGCGGGTCGCCCGGGTAGCGGCGCGGCACCGGCAGACAGCCGGCGATCTCGGTGGGAGTGGGGGCGCCGAGATCGAGGGCGGGAGCCACCGGCGGCTCGTACCGGTCGCGGCGGGGTCGCTCCAGCCAGTGCTCGATGCCCGGCACCGTGCCGAGCCGGGCGCCGAGCAGCTGGGCGGACGGACGGAAGTAGTCGGAGGGCTCGGGCGGGTCGCTCTTGCCGCGCAGGGCCCGGATCTCCCGCAGTGCGCCCCGTAGTTGGCCCGCCATCTCGCGGGCGTCGGCGAAGCGCCGGCCGGGGTCGGTCCGCACGGCTCGCTCGACGACCTGCCAGAAGGAGCCGGTGCCGAGGCCGGGCACCTCGTCGACGGCCCAGTGGGCGAGTTCCCGCAGGGTGACGCCGACGGTGTGCAGGTCGTGGGCGACGGTGGGCAGCCCCGAGAACGCGGTCTCCGGCGCCATGTAGTCGTTGGTGACATGGGCGGGCGGCCGGCTCTGGCCCTCCTCGCGCATGCCGCCGAGGTCGATGACCTTGACGCCGGCCCCGTGGTGCACGACGTTCGAGGGCTTCATGTCCCCGTAGACGAAGACCCGTTCACCGCCG
Organism: Streptomyces sp. NPDC026538; assembly: GCF_055567535.1. Lineage (NCBI taxonomy): Bacteria > Bacillati > Actinomycetota > Actinomycetes > Kitasatosporales > Streptomycetaceae > Streptomyces > Streptomyces sp. NPDC026538. The sequence continues at coordinate 987,861 of NZ_JBVHQG010000002.1, read as the reverse complement.
GCGTGCAGATGCGCCAGGGCTTCGAGGACCTGGCAGCCGTATGCCGCCACGTGCTCGATGTCGAGCACCGACTCGCCCCGCCGGGTCTCCTCGACGACCTTCTCCAGGGTGCCGTCGCCGACGTCGTCCATGACGATGTAGCCGCCGGTGATCTCCCCGGTGCCGTCGCCGCGGGCGACGAAGTCGCGGATCTGGACGATCCGGGGGTGGCGCATGGCGACCAGGTTGCGGCGCTCGACGTCGGCGAGCCGGGCGCCGTCGTGCTCGTACCGGTTGAGCAGTCCCTTGACGGCGACGACGTCCCCGAGATGGGTGTCCTCGGCGAGGTAGACCCAGCCCTGGCCGCCGTGTGCGATGGGCCCCATGATCCGGTACTGGTCGCGCAGTAAATCGCCCTCGGTGAGCTCGGGTTCGTACGAGTACCGCTCGCCGCACGCCGGGCAGTACCCCGTGATGGGCACCGGGCCGTCGGTGTAGGGCGGGGCGAAGGTGACCCCGCAGTCGGCGGCCGAGCAGCCCATCCGGATACGCAGCGGTGTCTCCGTACGGACGAGGCGTTCCTCGGCGGGGCGCGGTGCGCGGTCGGGGAGCGTGAGGAGGCCGCGGGGACCGAGGTCCCCCGGGTCCTCGGGCAGGGCGGGCAGTGCGGGGCCCCGCTCCGCGCGGCCGCACAGGTCGCACCAGCCGGTGGGCAGTACGGAGCCCTGGCAGCGGGAGCCGTCGAAGTTCCGGTGCGGGCAGCCGCGCATCCTCCCCTCGTCCTGCCGCCCGGCCCGGTCCGGGCGGTGCCCCCGCATCACCGGCCTCCCTGACGGTCCAGGTCGGCGCGCAGGGTTCTGAGCAGCGCGCGCAGCCGGGGAAGTTGCTGCTGCGGGTCCGGTAACGCGCCGATCCGGCGGAGTTCGGCCCGGCGCAGGTCGGCCGTCTCGGTGACGGCGTCGAGGGAGGCGCTGCCGACGACGTCGCGGCGGATGGCGTTGCCGAACTCGGCGAGCCGCAGCCGGCCGAGCAGCGCGTCCGCGTGGCCGAGGAGCGCGGGCCGCAGCAGGTCGTCTCGGGCCGTGTTCCAGCCGGTGCCGCCCTCGTGGCGGAAGACGAGCAGCAGTCGGAAGCCCAACACCCGTAACCGCACGAGGAGTTCGAGCAGCGGGCCGGGCCGGGGCTCCTCGTCGAGGCCGTCGACGACCACCGTCACGGGCCGGACGGGGGTGGAGGTCGCGCCCGTCGGGTGGCGTGCGGTGCCGAGCAGCCAGTCCCAGTACGCGAGGTACTCGCCGACCGGGAAGGAGATCCGGCCCAGGGCGTGGTCGGCCAGGTGCGGTCTGCTGTCGCCGCCGCGATGGACGATGTCGGCACGGTGCAGCAGATGGCGCAGCGAGCGGTCCTTGCCGCTGCCCGGGGGCACCACGGTGATCTTCACCGGGTCCTCGTCCGGATCGTCGTACCACCGGACCACTCGCTCCTCGAAGCCGTGGTCCCAGGCGTCCGGGCTGCTCAACTCCTTCACGACGGGGGAGAGTTCGGCGATGCGGTCGATCGGAACCAGATACGAGAAGGCGAGCCGGTTGTCCTCGGGCAGCAGCTCGGCCATGTCCCCGCGCCAGCTGACGACGAGGCCGACCACCCGGGCCGGACGGCCCTCACGGGGCCGGGTGCAGACGGCTGCGCCGCTGAACCCGGCGCGCACCACCTCGGCCTTGGTGACGGCGTCGAGCTGCACCCGCTCGCCGCTGGCGCCGCCGATCCGGCCCCACAGGCTCATACCGTCGTCGAAGCCCTCCGCGTACCCGGTCGTGTACACCTCCGTACCGGCCCTGAGCACGGGTTCCAGCGGAGCGGGGCGCGCCTGCGGGCGCGGACTGTCGAGCCGTAACACGGCGACGTCCTCGCCGTGTCCGCCCTCCCGGAGCCAGCCGCCCGCCATCACCCGGGCGGCCACCGGTTCCAGCGCGCTGTTCTCGGCGAACTCCAGCCACATCACGGCATCCGGGTGGCGCACCACGTGTGCACAGGTCAGCGCCGTGTGCTGGTCGACGAGTACACCGGCTCCGCAGACGGGGCCGTGCGCGTCCTCGCGTCGCAGCCTGAGTCTCCAGTCCGCACGCAGTTCCCCCATGCTGTCTCACACTACGCGCGGGGCATCGCCCGTCCCTAGACTTGTGACCGGGTTGCATCGGTCAATCAACGGAAGCCGGCGGTGTGTTGTCATGGGGGATCCGGAACCGATCGGTCTCGCGGAGGCCATCGGCACGGTACGTGCGGAACTGGCCCGGGCCCAGGCCGAGGGCGCCGAGAGCGACTGGCGGTTCAGTGTGGAGCAGGTCAGCCTGGAGTTCTCGGTGCAGTTCCACCGGGCCGGTGAGGGCGGTGCGGGGCTGCGCCTGGGTGTGGTCGAGGCCCGGCTGGGCGGCTCGGTGAGCCACGACTCCACGCACCGCATCCAGGTCGACCTCAAGCCGCTGCCCCGCCCCGACGGCCGCCACCACGAGGTGAGCCGCGAGGAGGACGGTCCTCTCTCACGGGGGTGAGGGACGCCCGTTCGGGGACGTCCACCTGGCGTTCGGCGCCGGCACCCACCACTGCATGGGAGCCCGTCTCGTCCGCGCCGAGGCTCCGGTCGTCCTCGACGCCCTCCTCGACCGCTTCTCGGGAGTGACGGCCGCCGCCGAGCCCCGCCGAACACGAGACCGCAGGCCATCAGCGGGTCGGCGGGCCAGGCGGCCGCCGCGAATCCCGCACAACAGGCAGCCAGCGCGAGGCCGGCCCGCCGGGAGGACCGCACCGCCCCGGCCAGCCGTTGCCCGGAGCGGGTGACACGCACCTGGAACAAGGCGATGCGGAGCGAACTGACCAGCACTGTCAGTGGGGCGATCCAGACCGGAGCCGTGGTGTCCTGCTGCAGCCACAGAGGCAGGCCGCTGGACAGCAGTGCCCAGCACAGGGCCAGCAGGGCGCAAGTACCTCGGTACCCGCCACCACAACTGCGGGAGCATCGAACGCCGAGACGACGACGAGGACCAGGCCGCCGGGCGCAAGGTCCGACGCCCCACCCTGGTGTTGTGGGGCGAGCAGAGCGACCGAGTGGTACGAGGACATCGCCGGCAGCTGGCAGCGGTGGGTCCACAACCAAGTGACGGCCATGGGCGTCGAAAGCGGTCACCCTCTGGCCGAGGACGCGCACGAGGCCGTGGCACGGGCGCTCCGGCAGGCATGGAACTCCACAGGGCTGACGGACGACGACGAAACCCGGAGCAGCGGAATCCGGGCGTGATATGCGCCGTCGCGGCCTTCCGGCTGCCGATCCGCGGCCGGTTCGATCCGTTTCGCGGCACTCGATCATGTCTGGTGGGGCGGTGCCCGTAGCCCGCCGCGTGCCCAAAGTCCCAGAGCGGTCCCAAAGACGCCGCCGCACCCCGTCCTGACCCGCTCAGCAGCAGGTCAGGCGAGGTGTGGCGGCATTCGCTCATCAGATGTCGCGGAAGATCTCGATCTGCGCCCCGATCGTGTTGAGGCGCTCCGCGAGGTCCTCGTAACCGCGGTTGATGACGTACACGTTGCGCAGCACGGAGGTGCCCTCGGCCGCCATCATGGCCAGCAGGACGACCACGGCGGGGCGCAGCGCCGGCGGGCACATCATCTCGGCGGCGCGCCAGCGGGTCGGGCCCTCCACCAGTACCCGGTGCGGGTCCAGCAGCTGGAGCCGGCCGCCGAGGCGGTTCAGGTCGGTGAGGTAGATCGCGCGGTTGTCGTAGACCCAGTCGTGGATCAGGGTCTTGCCCTGAGCGACCGCCGCGATGGCCGCGAAGAAGGGGACGTTGTCGATGTTCAGACCCGGGAACGGCATCGGGTGGATCTTGTCGATCGGCGCCTCCAGCTTGGAGGGCCGGACGGTGAGGTCGACCAGGCGGGTACGGCCGTTGTCGGCGAAGTACTCGGCCGTGCGGTCGTGGTCGAGGCCCATCTCCTCCAGGACGGCGAGTTCGATCTCGAGGAACTCGATCGGCACCCGGCGCACGGTCAGCTCCGACTCCGTCACCACCGCCGCGGCCAGCAGGCTCATCGCCTCTACCGGGTCCTCGGAGGGCGAGTAGTCCACGTCCACGTCGATGTTCGGGACGCCGTGCACGGTCAAAGTGGTGGTGCCGATGCCCTCGACCCTGACGCCGAGCGCCTCCAGGAAGAAGCAGAGGTCCTGGACCATGTAGTTGGAGGACGCGTTGCGGATGACGGTCACGCCGTCGTGCCGGGCGGCGGCCAGCAGCGCGTTCTCGGTGACCGTGTCCCCGCGTTCGGTCAGCACGATCGGGCGGTCCGGGCGGATCGAGCGGTCGACCTGCGCGTGGTACTGCCCCTCGGTCGCCGCGATGTCCAGCCCGAACCGGCGCAGCGCGATCATGTGCGGTTCGATGGTCCGCGTGCCGAGGTCGCAGCCGCCGGCGTACGGCAGCTTGAAGTGGTCCATGCGGTGCAGCAGCGGACCGAAGAACATGATGATCGAGCGGGTGCGTACGGCGGCCTCGGCGTCGATCGCCGCCATGTCCAGGTCGGCCGGCGGTACCAGCTCCAGGTCGACGCCCTCGTTGATCCAGCGGGTGCGCACGCCGATGGAGTTGAGCACCTCCAGGAGGCGGTACACCTCCTCGATCCGGGCCACCCGGCGCAGTACCGTGCGCCCCTTGTTGAGCAGGGAGGCGCACAGCAGGGCCACGCACGCGTTCTTGCTGGTCTTCACGTCGATCGCGCCGGACAGCCGGCGACCGCCCACCACCCGCAGATGCATCGGGCCCGCGTAGCCCAGTGAGACGATCTCGCTGTCGAGGGCTTCACCGATTCGAGCGATCATCTCAAGGCTGATGTTTTGGTTGCCGCGCTCGATGCGGTTGACAGCGCTCTGACTGGTGCCGAGCGCCTCCGCGAGCTGTGCCTGTGTCCAGCCGCGGTGCTGCCGGGCGTCACGGATGAGCTTGCCGATGCGTACGAGGTAGTCGTCTGCCATGAGGTTGAGGTTATCTCAGATATGAGATGGTGCCCGTTGGGGGGTCCGTTCGGGTGATGCCTTGTCAGCGAGCGTGGCTGTTCGGCCCGTCGACCATCGTTCCGATGCGCGCGAGGGCGGGGTCGTCGAACTCGAGGCGGCTCCCGGCGTTCGGCCGTGAATTCCGTCGGACGTCGGCCGGGGGCATTTTCTCCGTGCGCCGGTGTGGTGCCCGGTGCACCCCGCCGGCATGTCATCGGGCTCAAGTCGGAGGTACGGGAAATGTCCCAGGAGGCCGTCGAGACAACCCTCTTCGTCGGAACTCCGGAAGGCCCGAAAATCACCCGTCTCGGGTCCCTCGAAGTTGGTCAGGGAACGACCATTCTGGCCCCCGAGGGTGAGAATCCCGAGCCTTTTCCGGCGATCACCGGCAACGGAATCTGATACACGGTGCGTTGCACGGCGCGCCCCCGCCGACGCCCTCCCCGGACGCCCGCCGACGGCGGCCACGGAAATTCCCGCACTCTCACCGCACCCGGCGGGATCGCGCATGTATCGAAGGATTCGGGTGGCGGAAAGCGTGGCGGGCGACGGTGACATGTACGGCCGCGCCCGGACGTCGGACGGGGAGCCGGAGCCCGGCAACGACGTGGGCGGGGGCGTCCACCGGCGGTCGCCGTCGGTTTCCCGGGGCGGCGTGCGGTGGATTCCGCCGGCCGTTTTCCCGGCCGGTCCGCGGGTCGCCGGACACGGTCCGGAAAGATTCTCCGAGATCGACGTCCCGGACCGTATCGCGGCGAATCGAAGGATCATCTCCCGGCTTCTCACGCCCCGCGAAGAAGTACGTACGACCGGCCCCGGGTCGGCTCTCGTCATCCGCCTTCCGGGACAACTCCGGCCCTCCAGTCGTACCTGTCCGGAACTTCTCCAGGACGGAAACTCCGCCTCCGGAAACCACTTCGAGGCCGCCATGTCGCCGCCCGGTATGTCCGGTGGTGTCGACGCCGGCCTCACGGTTTCCGGAAAACTGAGAACGGATTCCGTACTCGTCGCCGGACACCGTGGACTCAAGGACGCCCGCGCCGACCGATTCAGGGCCGCCGCCGAAATCACGGAGGCGATGCGGAAAACCCGTCCGCTCCAGGTGACGGTCCAGGACGACCCGTTCGTCGACGGGTCCGGCCCCTTCGCCGACGGCGGCCACGCGACGAGTGGTCCGGAGTGCCGGGGTGCGGTCACGTGGTCGCCATCGGCACCGCGCGCCGTCCGCCGACCGGATGGACCGGAGCCCGAACTGCCTGCTCAAGGAGGGTGCCGTGGGCGTCCGGCCGGGGGTGGATGGTGGTCTGGCCGGCGCGCACTTCGACTTCGCCGCGCGGGAAGCCCGGACTGCCCCGTTCTGGCATGTTTTGCGACACGCCGACGATCCGCCTTGTGGGTTCCCCGCTCCTCCGTCCGGACCCGGAAGACGCCGCGGGCGGACCGCTCGGGTCTCCGGTCCGCCCGCGGACGTCACCGGCGGCGCTCCCTGGAGGTGCGCCGCCATCCGAACGGTCCGGGCAGATCCATCGACGTCGTCCGGCGTCCCGTACTGCTGTGCGTGTGCCGGGGCCCGTGCTTGCCCCCGGTGGTGATGGACCAGGAGTGCCGGTTGATGTTGAGGCGTACTCCGGGCAGGATCCGGAAGCTCTTCCGGAAGGTGAGCGGCATGACTGCGACTCCTTTCGTTCCTCTCGCCGGTTACCCCCACTCCGTGAACTGATGGGCGCGAGAACCGGATTGCCTGACGGGCGCTCGTTCGGGACCCGGTGGTTCGCGCCCGCGTGCCCGTGCGGGATGTGGTGATTCGCCCCTCGGGGGCAGGCCCCGGACACGCCGCGGGGACAGCGGAGAACGGGTGTCCCGTCTCCGGGAATACGGCCCGTGACCATGTGCTGACCTGGGCGTGGACAGGTGTGGTGAGACGAGGCACTCCACTCTGTCTCACTTCGAGTGGCCGTTCTTGGTGCGTGTGGAAAGTCTCGCCTGTGTGGCTACCTTCAGGACGTGATCGCCGCCGAAGTTCGGGTCCAGGGCCGGTCTCAGGCGTCGTCTTCGGGGGCGCCGGGGGAGAGCAGTTGGCAGCTGTCGAAGTTCATGCACCCGCAGGCGAGGCAGTCGGCGACGGCGTTCCGCAGGGCTTGCGTCTCCTGGATGAACCGGTCCAGTTCGGGGATCTTGCGCTCCGCGAGAGTGCGCCATTGCTTGGTGGCACCTCGGTCGGCGTCGGTGTCCAGCAGTTGGCGGATCTCGGCCAGGGTGAATCCGGCCCGCTGCGCCATTTTGATCAGGGCGATCCGTCGCAGGGCGCTGGCCGGATAGACGCGTCGGCCTGTGACTCGCCGGGCGGTCGGCAGCAAGCCGATGCTCTCGTAGTAGCGCAATGCCGAGGGCCGCATCTTGACCTGCCGCGCAAGGTCACCGATGCCCAGCTCTCGCACTGATCCCCCTTGACTTCAAGCGCGCTTGAACCACAAGTCTGACGTGGTGCCTCTTTCATCGACAACCCGCTTGTTGCCGCCGACGTATCGGCCGCTGTTCGCTCATGTCGAGTTCCGACGGCTCTTGCCGGCTCTGGCGGCATCCGACCTCGGTGACGGGATGAGTGTGGTCGCCGTGGCGTGGTTGGCCGTTCTGATCGCGCCTCCCGGTCAGTCGGGGCTGGTCGTCGGTGCTGCGGTTGCCGCCTATGCCCTTCCCGGGGCCGCTGGAGCGCTGGTCTTCGGCCGCTGGCTGCGTCGCCTGGCTCCTCGGCGGTTGTTGGCCGCGGACAGCTGGCTCCGGGCGTTACTTCTCGGCTGTGTGCCGTTGGCCTGGGTAGCGGGAGTGCTGCACCCGGTTCTTTATGTGGTCCTGCTCGCCGGGTCGTCGGTGCTGCATGCCTGGGGTGGTGCGGGGAAGTACTCCCTGATTTCCCAGATGCTTCCGCCGGATCAGCGTCTGGCCGCGAATGCGCTGGTCAGTTCGAGCGGATCGGCGTCTGTCATCGTCGGTCCTGCACTCGCCGGGTTTCTGGCGGCGGTCGTCAGTCCAGCCTGGATCATCGGCCTCGATGCCATGTCCTTCGCCGTCCTTGCCGTCCAGGTGGGACGGCTGGGCGGTGTGGCCAAGGCGGTGGCGACGGCTGCGCCGGTCGACACCAGCCGATCGGCCGCCGGTCTGCGCTTGTTGCGCAGTCAGCCCGAGCTTCTCGGCGTTCTCGCGTTGACGTGGTTCTTCAACTTCCTCTATGGGCCGGTGGAGGTCGCGCTCCCGCTGCATGTCACCGACGACCTTCACTCGGGTGCGAGCCTTCTTGGGCTGTACTGGACTCTCTTCGGAGCGGGCGCCGTCCTTGGCAGCCTGACGGCCGGCGCGTTGAGCAAGCTTCCGCACTGGCCGGTCACTCTGGGGATCGTCGCTGGTTGGGGCCTGATGCTTGTGCCCTTCGGTCTGGGTGCGACGGCCGGTATCTCACTTGTGTGTTTTGCTCTTGGTGGCATGATCTATGGACCCTTCACGGCGCTGTCGTTCACCTTGTTCCAGGACCGCACCCCGGCGGCCTGGCTGACCACGGTCTTGGCCGTCCGAGGTGCCGCCCTTCTCACCGCCTCCCCGGTGGGCACTGCGCTCGGCGGCCCGCTCAGCGCTGCCATGGGGCCCCGGCAGGTACTGGCTGCTTCGGGGATGGCGACCATCACCCTTGCCGTCGTCGCCACCGCGGTGCGGGCCTTGGGGAAGCATCGAGGTGGAGGTCGCTCATTCAATAGGGAGGAAGAGGGATGAGGCGGAAGTCCCGGGCAGGTCTGCGCGCTCAGCCGTAGGTGGTTGGCGCGGGCAAGGCGGCGGACGTAGGAGTCGGGCTTGCCCCACCCGCTGTGACGTGCTCACCGCGCACCACCTTCGGGCGGCTGGAGGGACTTTCCCCGGAGGAGATGCGCGTCGCAAAGTGGTGGGTTGCCGGTCAGCTCAACCCGGCCCGGCACTCCGTCGTCCAGCAGTCGAACCAGTGCAGCCAGAACGGCTGCGACGAGATACCCGCCACATCCGGGTCGAAGTCGAGGCCGATCAGCACCGCCCGCTCCAGCCACGACTCGTAGCCCACATGCGTGTCTGTCGTCGCGGTCCACCACCAACCGGTGAAGTTCTTCTGCCCCCGGTAGACAGGAAACGCCCGGGACGGGCGGCAGTCCTCGAACCGGACATGCCAGCACTGCGCCAGAGCCGAACGGACTACCCGGCCCACACCGTCGACGTACTCCACCTCAAACGGATCGGCCCCGCTCAGCGGGACCGCCGCAGCTACCGGATCCGCCATGCCCACCCCCGGCACCGCAACGTACGGACTCTCGTGAACGTACGGCGGGCAGCGGGGCACGTGGCCACATGGCCGAGATTTTCACTCGAACGTGACCAGGCCAAGTGAGACCTGGCCACCTCCACGGAGACAGAACAACGGGTCCGGGCATGACCATCCGGCGCCCGTGTACTAGAGTTATCTCGACATCGAGATATCTGCCTAGGCGCACCGTAGCCGCCACCTCTAGTAAGGCCTGCCTAACTTAGTCTGACCTTACTGGATCGGCCAAGTCGGCGTGGCGGCACGATTGACGGTGGTACGCGCACATCAATGAAGGAGACTGTCGTGTCGGCGAACAGCTTCGACGCCCGCAGCACGCTGCAGGTGGGCGACGAGTCGTACGAGATCTTCCGGCTGGACAAGGTGGAAGGCTCGGCTCGCCTTCCGTACAGCCTGAAGGTGCTGCTGGAGAACCTGCTCCGCACGGAGGACGGCGCGAACATCACCGCCGACCACATCCGTGCCCTCGGCGGCTGGGACTCGCAGGCCCAGCCCAGCCAGGAGATCCAGTTCACGCCGGCCCGCGTGATCATGCAGGACTTCACCGGCGTGCCCTGTGTCGTGGACCTCGCCACCATGCGCGAGGCCGTCAAGGAGCTCGGCGGCGACCCCGCGAAGATCAACCCGCTGGCCCCGGCCGAGCTGGTCATCGACCACTCCGTGATCGCCGACAAGTTCGGCACCCACGAGGCCTTCGCCCAGAACGTCGAGCTGGAGTACGGCCGCAACCGCGAGCGCTACCAGTTCCTGCGCTGGGGCCAGACCGCGTTCGACGAGTTCAAGGTCGTCCCCCCGGGCACCGGCATCGTCCACCAGGTCAACATCGAGCACCTGGCCCGCACGGTCATGGTGCGCAACGGCCAGGCGTACCCCGACACCCTGGTCGGCACCGACTCGCACACCACCATGGTCAACGGTCTCGGTGTGCTCGGCTGGGGCGTCGGCGGCATCGAGGCCGAGGCCGCCATGCTCGGCCAGCCGGTCTCCATGCTCATCCCGCGCGTCGTCGGCTTCAAGCTGACCGGTGAGCTCAAGCCCGGCACCACCGCCACCGACCTGGTGCTCACCATCACCGAGATGCTCCGCAAGCACGGTGTGGTCGGCAAGTTCGTCGAGTTCTACGGCGAGGGTGTGGCGGCCACGAGCCTCGCCAACCGCGCCACCATCGGCAACATGTCGCCGGAGTTCGGCTCCACCGCCGCGATCTTCCCGATCGACGACGAGACCCTCAACTACCTGCGTCTGACCGGCCGCAGCGACCAGCAGGTCGCGCTCGTCGAGGCGTACGCCAAGGAGCAGGGTCTCTGGCTGGACCCGAAGGCCGAGCCCGACTTCTCCGAGAAGCTGGAGCTGGACCTCGCCACCGTCGTCCCCTCCATCGCCGGCCCGAAGCGCCCGCAGGACCGTATCGTCCTCGCGAACGCCGCCGAGCAGTTCAAGAGCGACGTCCGCAACTACGTCGCCGACGACGACGAGGCGGGCAAGGAATCCTTCCCGGCCTCCGACTCCCCGGCCACCGCCAACGGTGTTCCGACCAACCCGGTCACCGTGACCGCCCCCGACGGCTCGACGTACGAGATCGACCACGGCGCGGTCACCGTCGCGGCCATCACCTCCTGCACCAACACCTCCAACCCGTACGTCATGGTCGCCGCCGCGCTGGTGGCGAAGAAGGCGGTCGAGAAGGGCCTGACCCGCAAGCCCTGGGTCAAGACCACCCTCGCCCCGGGTTCCAAGGTCGTCACCGACTACTTCGACAAGGCGGGCCTGACCCCCTACCTCGACAAGGTCGGCTTCAACCTGGTCGGTTACGGCTGCACCACCTGCATCGGCAACTCCGGCCCGCTGCCGGAGGAGGTCTCCAAGGCCGTCAACGACCACGACCTCGCGGTCACCTCGGTCCTCTCCGGCAACCGGAACTTCGAGGGCCGGATCAACCCCGACGTCAAGATGAACTACCTGGCCTCCCCGCCGCTGGTCGTCGCCTACGCGATCGCCGGCTCGATGAAGGTCGACATCACCAAGGACGCCCTGGGCACCGACACCGACGGCAAGCCGGTGTACCTCCAGGACATCTGGCCCACCGAGGCCGAGGTCAACGAGGTCGTGGCGAGCGCCATCGGCGAGGACATGTTCAACAAGTCCTACGCCGACGTCTTCGCCGGCGACGCCCAGTGGCAGTCGCTGCCGATCCCGACCGGCAACACCTTCGAGTGGGACCCGGAGTCGACGTACGTCCGCAAGCCCCCGTACTTCGAGGGCATGGCGCACGAGCCGTCCCCGGTCACCGACATCGCCGGTGCCCGCGTGCTGGCCAAGCTGGGCGACTCGGTCACCACCGACCACATCTCCCCGGCCGGTGCCATCAAGGCCGACACCCCGGCCGGCAAGTACCTCACCGAGCACGGTGTGGAGCGTCGTGACTTCAACTCCTACGGCTCCCGCCGAGGCAACCACGAGGTCATGATCCGCGGTACGTTCGCCAACATCCGCCTGCGCAACCAGATCGCGCCGGGCACCGAGGGCGGCTACACCCGCGACTTCACGCAGGCCGACGCGCCGGTGGCGTTCATCTACGACGCCTCCCGCAACTACATCGAGCAGGGCATCCCGCTGGTCGTCCTGGCCGGCAAGGAGTACGGCTCCGGCTCGTCCCGCGACTGGGCCGCCAAGGGCACCGCGCTGCTCGGCGTCAAGGCCGTCATCGCCGAGTCGTACGAGCGCATCCACCGCTCGAACCTGATCGGCATGGGCGTGCTCCCGCTGCAGTTCCCGGAGGGCGCCACCGCCGAGTCCCTCGGTCTGACCGGCGAGGAGACCTTCTCCTTCACCGGTGTGGAGGAGCTCAACAACGGCACCACGCCGCGCACGGTCAAGGTCACCACCGACACGGGCGTCGAGTTCGACGCGGTCGTCCGGATCGACACCCCCGGTGAGGCCGACTACTACCGCAACGGCGGCATCATGCAGTACGTGCTGCGCAGCCTGCTCCGCAAGTAGCCTCAAGGGGCCTGTGAGGGCCGCGTCCCCGGTCAGCCGGGGGCGCGGCCCTTCGTCGTACCTGTGCGCGGCCGCCGCGGAACATCGCCAGGGCTCAGCCGGAACACAGCGTTCCCCCAGCTGACCGGCACAGACTTGATACATGGCTGCCACCGCAGGGTCCCGAACCGGCCGAGTCCGCGTTCTGATCGTCGACGACGAGCCCGGTCTCACCGAGCTGCTGTCCGCCGCCGTCGCGGACGCGGGCCGGCGCCCCTACCCCGCGCTCGACGGACAGACGGCCCTGCGGCTGGCCCGCGGCTGCACCCCGCACGCGGTGGTGCTCGACGGGATGCTGCCCGACCTCGACGGCCTCCAGGTACTGCGCAGACTGCGCTACGAGATGCCGCGGCTGCCCGTCCTGATGCTCACCGCCCGCGATGCCGTCGAACACCGTATCGACGGCCTGGAGGCGGGGGCCGACGACTACGTCACCAAGCCCTTCTCCGTGGCGGAGGTGATGCTGCGGCTGCGCGGGCTGCTGCGCCGGGCCGGCAGCGAACAGCACCCCGCCGACGACTCCGTACGCGTCCTGGGCGACCTGGTGCTGACGGGGGAGTCCCGCGAGGTACGGCGGGCCGGCACCCCGGTCAGGCTCACCGCCGAGGAGTTCGACCTGCTCAGCCTGCTCCTGGACCATCCACGCCAGGTGCTGAGCAAGGCCCAGATCCTCGACCACGTCTGGAGCATGTCCTTCGACGGCGGCGGCAACCTGGTCGAGGTCTACGTCTCCGGTCCGCGCCGCAAGATCGACCGGGGCCGGACGCCGGTGATCCACACCGTGCGCGGCATGGGATACGTCGTACGGGCCGTGGAGGACGGGAGATGACCGCCCGGCTGCGGAGCCGGTCGCTGCGCACGCGGCTGCTCGTCTTCATCACCGCCGTCCTGGTCTGCGTCTGCGCCGTGCTGGCCCTGACCACCGCCTTCGCCCAACGCGCCTACCTGATGGGCGACCTGGACGACCGGGTGAGCGACGCGGTCGAGCGCAACGCGGGTGGCGCCGCGCTGCATCCGGAGCTGACCCGCGACCTGACCTTCCTCAACGAGGGCGGCCAGCCGGCCGGCATGCTCGCCGCCCGCATCGACACCAGGGGCGAGATCCTCAGCGCGGCCGTGGTCACCCAGGACGCGCCCCCGCGTTCGCTCACCGCCGCCCAGACCGCCGCTCTCAGGGGCATCGTGCCGAACGGCTCGCCGGACACCCGCACGGTCCCCGGCCTCGGCACCTACCGGGTCGCCGCCCTGGACGCCAGCGGGGTCCGCGTCGTGACCGGCCTGCCGATGGACGACGTACTGGACATGATCGGAGACCTGGTCGAGGTCGAGGTCGCGGTCGCCACAGTCGGTCTCACGGTCGCCGGCTGCGTGTGCGCGGTGGTGATACGACGACAGCTGCGCCCCCTCGGCCGGGTCGCCGCCACCGCCGTCGAGGTCTCCCACGCGCCCCTCGGCCACGGCCAGGTCACCGGCCTGACCCGGGTCCCGGAACGGGACACCGAGCCCGGCAGCGAGGCCGGCCAGGTCGGCGCCGCCCTCAACCGCATGATCGATCATGTCGAGGCCTCGCTCGCCCAACGCCGGCACAGCGAGGAGCAGGTGCGCCGCAGCGAGGAGCGCATGCGCCGCTTCCTGGCCGACGCCAGCCACGAACTGCGCACCCCGCTCGCCTCGATCGCCGGGTACGCGGAGCTGATGAACCGCGGCACCGACCGCATCGAACCGGACCTGGCCTGGCGCCGGGTCAACGCCGAGTCGGCCCGGATGCGCAGCCTGGTCGAGGACCTGCTGCTGCTCGCCCGCCTCGACGAGGGACGCGCGCTGCAGTCCGCCGAGGTCGACATGGCCGCACTGGTCGCGGAGGCGGTGTGGGACGCGAGGGCGGCGGGCGCGGCACACGTCTGGCAGCTCGAACTCGACCTGGACGGCCCGGCGCTGGTCCTGGGCGACGAGGCCCGGCTGCACCAGGTGGTGGCCAACCTGCTGGCCAACGCGCGGGTGCACACGCCCGCGGGTACGGCGGTGACCGCCACGGTCGAGACCACCGCCGCCACCTGCGTGATCCGCGTCCACGACGACGGACCGGGCATCGCGCCGGAACTCCTGCCCGCCGTCTTCGAACGCTTCACCCGGGCCGACTCCTCCCGGACCCGCGCCGGTGTCCGGGAGGGCGGCTCCGGTCTGGGCCTGGCCATCGCCGCGGCCATCACCACGGCCCACGGCGGCCGGATCGACGTGGCGAGCCGGCCGGGCCGTACGGAGTTCACTCTGGAGCTCCCGGTGGCCGAACTCCGGGCCGCCGGAACGGCGATGCGCGCCCGCACGGCGCCGGTCTGAGAAAGCACCGGGCGCCGCGCGGACGACACCCCCTAGGGGGTGGTGGTGAACGTGTCGAAGTCGGCCTCGCCGGTGGTGCCCGAGGCGTGCGAGGTCTGGGTGAGGCCGACGTCCTGGGTGGCCGCGGCGGTCGGGACCGTGACCGTGCCGACCAAATTCCAGGTGGCGTCGTCGGTGGAGTAGTAGCCGCTGTACGTGGTGCCGTGCCGGACCAGCTTCAGCCACGAGGGGTAGGTGGCGGTCCCGGTGGAGTCCTGGGAGTCCAGCCGCCCGTCACCGTCGCTGTCCCAGTCGAGGAGGTAGCCGTTGCCGGGGGTCACGACCAGGGCCAGGTAACCGGGGGAGGTGTCCGGCCGGGTGATGTCGTTGCGGACCATGATCCCGGCCTTCGCCCAGACGTCCGTGTCCGCCTGGGAGTCGATCTTCACGGTGGTCGTGGAACCGTCGTGCTCGGCCCCCGGCAGGTAGACCGTCCCGTACTCGTTCGTCCCGTTGTACAGGTCGGCGCCCTGGGCACGGATGCCGAGCCTGGAGCCGGACTCGCTGAAGCTCGCCGTGGTGGAGGCGAAAGTGCGGTACGGAGCCGTCACCGGATGGTTGACGGTGATCGTGTCACCGGCCTTCAGCCCCGTGGCGCCGGCGGAGCGATGGCGGTAGGTCGCCGACCCGTGGAACGCGCTGGAGGCGAAGAGGTCGGCCGAGGGCGGGATCGAGACGCTGAAGGTGGCCTTCAGCGCGCTGCCGCCGTGGATCGTCCGGGCCCGGGTCTCGTCGCGCGTGGTGATCTTCGTGCCGGACGGCCCGGTGAGGGTCAGACCGGCGTCGGTGACCGGGCGGGAGCCGTTGTCGGACAGGACCGCGGTCACCTCACGCGTGGTGCTGTCGCTCGGCGCGGAGGCCCAGTGCAGTGCCAGCGAGACGTCGGGGGCCGCGCCCCGCACCACGTGGTCGCTGCCGTGGACCCGGTACAGGACCACGCCGTGCGGCGGCACGTCGGCGGCGATCCGGCCCGTCGACTCGGTCACCCGGGGGCTCCACAGATCCCGCAGGGAGTAGTCGCGCGCCGCCGGCAGACCCAGCGCGGCAGCGGTGGTGGCGACCTCCCGGGGCGCCGCGTCCGTGTTGAACAGGCCGACGACCACGTCCCCGTCGGGCTCGGTCTTGGCGAACACCTGGGAGTCGCCGTTTCCGGAGATCCGCCGGGCGTCGATGCCGTCCTGGTCGACCGCGAGGACGTCGGTGTTCTTCAGCAGGGCCAGGTCGGCCGGGTCGAGGTGGGTCAGATCGGTGCCGAGCATGAGCGGGGAGGCGGCCAGTGACCACAGGCTCAGCTGGGTCCTGCGCTCGTCCGGGGTCAGCCCGTCGTGGTCGCCGTTGCCGATCTCCAGGGAGTCGTAGTCATTGTAGCCGCCGGGACCGCCGTACGGCGCCCACGCGGCGACCTGGTCGAACCGGGAGGCGACGGAGGCCCAGGTGGTCAGCGGGTAGCTGCTGCCGTCCGGTCCGCAGTAGCACTCGATGTCGCCGCCGGTGCGCCAGCCGTTGGACAGCCTGGCCCAGGTGGCCGCGTTGTTGATGTCGAGGCTGTTGGACAGCTCCAGGTGGATGGGCCTGCCGGTCCCTCGCAGGGCGTCGGACCAGGCCTGGACGTCCTGTTCGTCGGGGGTGCCGACGCCGTCGATCTTGAGATAGTCGATGCCCCAGCCGGCGAACTGGCCGGCCCAGGAGTCGATGAACGCCTGTGCGCCGGGCTTGCCGTAGTCGATGCCGACCATGCCGCCGCAGTTGTAGTTGTTCTCCGTCGTCGTGGTGGCGATGTCCTGGGCGTGGTACGGCGTTCCCTGGATCGCGGTGTTCTGCGCGACTGCCTGCCGGGAGATGCCCGGAGTGACATAGAGCCCGAACTTCAGCCCGAGGGAGTGGACATAATCGGCCACGACCTGGATGCCGTTCTCGCCACCGCGGGGCGGGAACTTGGCGGGATCGGTGACCCACCGGCCGTACTGGTCGACGTCCGGACCCTGGCTGCCCGGGCACTGGTACCAGAAGTCGTCGACGTTGGCGTACACGAACCCGTTCTTCGCGAGGCCGCTCGACTTGAGCGCCTTGGCCTGCGACTCGATGGTCCCTGCGGTCGGATTGCGCCGGACGAAGCTCCAACTGCTCCATCCGAGGGCGGGTTTGAGTCCGACACCGTTGTCATCGGCTTGCGCCGGCTGGCTGCCGGTCGCGGTGAGCCCCATCGTGAGCAGCAGCGCTCCGGTCAACGCGGCCAGCGTCCCGCGTATGTGTCTCCTCATGAGTTCTTCCTCCATCGCAGCGCCCTGACAGCGCGACGGCCGGTATCGGAGGGTCGGGATCCGGCCGGGAAGGCTGCTCGCGCGACCCACCTGACTGACTCAGAAAACGTCAAGAACCAACTTCGTGGGCGCGACAAGTGAACATGACCGAACGCCAGTCACCACCGGTGCGCTTGGCCAAAAAAGAGTCAAGTCTGTGGGCTCACTGTGGCACCGCCCGGCGACCGCGATGGCCCCCGACCCCAGGGCGCGGCCCTGGCCGTGGCTGATCGTCCGCCGACGCGCCCGGACTCACGGCGGGCCACCCGGTGAGGGCGGGTCCGGCGGCCGGCTCGCCCAGCTGCCGGTACGACAGGCCGTCCTTGTGTCCCGGCGTTCACCGACCAAGACCGATCCAGGTCGGCCCATTAGGGTCGAGGCATGACGACATCCCTTGCCGGCAGTGCCTTCGATTCGCTGCGCCTCGACGCGGTGCCCGACCAGGAGGCGCTGCGCCGGGTCTACGACCTCCCCGGCGACGCGGCCGTGCGCAAGCAGATGACCGAACTCACCGAGCAGACGCGGCGGTTGATCGGCTGTTCATCGCTGGTCCTGGTCGCCAGCGCGGACGCCGAGGGCAACTGTGACGTCTCCCCGCGCGGCGGCCCCGCCGGGTTCGTCGCCGTCCTGGACGCACGGACGGTGGCGATACCCGACGCGACCGGCAACAAGCGTCTGGACACCCTGCAGAACGTCATCGCCACCGGACGGGCCGGGCTGCTGTTCGTCATCCCGGGGCGCACCACGACCCTCCGGGTGAACGGCCGGGCCTGCGTCTCCACCCGCCCGGAGCTGCTGTCGCAGCTGACCGCCGTGGGCAAGCCGCCGGCCAGCGCGCTGGTGCTGGGGATCGAGGAGGTCTACCCGCACTGCCCCAAGTCGCTTCTGCGCAGCGGGGCCTGGAAGCCGGAGCAGTGGCTGCCGGCAAACGCCCAGCCGACCTCTGCCGAGGTGACGCTGGCCCAGCTGCGGATGCCGGAGCTGACGATCACCGACATCCAGCAGGCGGAGGCGGACTCGCTGAAGTACCGCTACGAGTGACGCGCCGGCCGGCGGTCGCCGAACCGCCGGCCGGCCGAGCCCCCGGGCCGGCACGCCGGCCGCGACATCGGTGCCCCGCCTCCGGGACGGCGGACCTGGTCCGAGTTGGGCCGCCGGCTGCCGGCCGTCCCCCACCGTCCGACCGACTCGCCGCCCGGAAGCCCGTGGTCCCTTCCGGTCAGGCGGTGGACCACTTGAGGTGGACGGCGGTCTGGTGGAACCCCAGGGTGCGATAGAAGCCGGCCGCCCTGCGGGTCGGCACGGTCACCTCGACGTCCTTCGCCTCCCGGGCCCGCGCCTGTACGGCCCGGATCAGCGCGGTACCCGTACCGCGCCCGCGCGAGGGCGCGTCCACGGTGAGTTCGAGCAGTTCGAGGATGGTTCCGCCCGCGAAAAGGGTGGGCATGCGCAGTGCGAGCGCGTACCCGACCACACCCGGGTCCGCCTCCGCGACCAGGAACTCGGCCGTGCCGTCCGCGGCGGCCGCGACGATCCGGGGGAACGTGACGGCGTCGAAGACCGCCCGGTCGGGCCGATGGCTCGTCACGAACCCGCTCAGCAGGCGGTAGACGGCGTCGGAGTCCGAGGGGGTGGCGTCGCGGACGGTCATCTCGTCGAACATCACGGTGCTCACCCCGCCGAGACTACGGCCGACGGTGTCTGCCGTCAGGGGATCAGTCGTAGGGGTTGATCGACCCGCCGGACGAGCTGCAGTTGTCGAAGGTCGTGTCGCGGCAGACCGTCACCCAGAGGCTGTGGATGCCGCCGTCCAGGCTGCCCGGCAGGCTGCCCCAGGTGGTGGTGGTGCCGCACCCGCTGGTGTTCCAGTGGTTCGGGTACTGGAAACCCGGCACGGTGACGTAGAAGAACACCGGGTGGGCGTCGCAGGAGGTGTCACTGAGTTTCACGTTGCGCAGGGTGAACGACTCCGAACCGGTCCAGTCGACGGTGAGCGAGACGGAGGCGCCCGTGGTGCTGGCGCTGAGCGGATCGTTGTCCGCCGCGTTGGCCGTGCCCGGCGTGAGCCCCAGGGCAGCGGCCGCGAGGCCGGCGGCGATGGCGGCGATGCCACGCTTCTTCATGATTCCTCCCGTGTTTTCGAGCGTTGTCCGGTCGTGTGCTCGGTGCGAGGTGTCCTCTCCCACCCGGCGGCAGCAGGCTGTCGGCGCGGCCGGGTGGGTGCCAAGGAGTTCCGGGGGCCCTGGGATGCCGGGATGGCGGTGGCGTGTTGAACTGCGGGATCGCGGAGTCGCTGGGATGTCGCTGGGACGGCCGCCCGCCGGACACCGGCCGCGAGTCCGGGCGTCGGTGTCACCTCCGGAACGGCGGACCCGTCCCTGCCGTTTACAGTCGCTCGCGTCCGCGCTAACTTCACAGAGAGTGGGGTGGGAGCGCTCCCACCAGCTTCGCCGGACCGGAACCCGTCGAGGCGTCGGGCCCGCTTCCGCCCCGCGTCCGTCTCCTTGCCCCGCGTACGGCCGGTCACCCCACACAGACCTGCACGGCCACCCGGACCACGGCCAACAGCCGGCCCGGCGGCCACCAGCCCGAGGCCGCCGTCACCAACAGCGGTGACGTGGCCTGTGGAACGGCGACGTGATGGTCCACAACGTCGACTGGAACGGCTCGCTCAGCCCCGGGCAGAGGGCGGCCTTCGGCTACGTGGTCCAGGGCGACGGCGCGGACACCGCAACCGCCCGGCCGTGCCAGGTCGGTTGACGTCGCCGGTGGCCGCTCTGGGCGGACCCGGTGTCGGTGCACACCGGGTCCGCGAGCCGGGCAGGGAGGGGGGTGGGGTACCTGCCCGGGGGGAAGTGGCTCGAACTGCCTCTTGCGCGCCGTGCTGTTCGGCTTGTGTCAACGCTATGGAACACGACAACGTTGTCTGATGGTCGGTACATGACTCTACCGCCTCAACCGACAACGATGTCAACCCACTTCGGGTAGCCCGACCGGGTGAACCGGGGCGGTGCCTGTCCGGGGCATGCGGTCTTCCGTGCTACGGGTGGCGCACGTTACTGTCCCTGCGGCTTGTGCGACCTGTGGTGCGCGACCCGTCCGAAGGAGGAGGGGCCGCGTCATGCGTTTCCGTCCCATGTCCCTGCTGCTGGCCGCGGTGCTCGCGACCGGCGGCGCCACCCCCGCCCTCGCGGCGACCGCGAGCGGGGTACCCGAACGAGCCCCCGAACTGGTCAAGGACCCCACGGCGTACGTGGATCCGCTGATCGGCACCAAGAACGGCGGCGACACCTTCCCGGGCGCCGTCGTGCCGTTCGGCATGCTCTCCTGGAGCCCGGAGAACACCAGAGGCGACGCGACCAGAACGGCCGCGCCCGGCGGCTACCAGTACGACGCCACCCGCATCCGGGGCTTCAGCCTCACCCATATGTCCGGCACCGGCTGCGCCGGCGGCAGCGGCGACATCCCCTTCTTCCCGTACGCCGGTGAGGTCACCTCGTCCCCGGCGAGCGACACCAAGGACGCCGTCTACGCCTCGGACTTCGGTCACGCCGACGAGACCGCCGAGCCCGGCCACTACAAGGTCGGCCTCGCCTCCGGCGTCACCGCCGACCTCACCGCGACGGCCCGCACCGGCTCCGGCCGCTTCACCTACCCGGCCGACAAGCCCGCCTCGCTGCTGATCCGCACCGCCAACTCCGAGGTGGGCTCCACGGATTCGTCGGTCACCATCGACCCGGCGACCCGCACGGTCTCCGGCTCGGTCACCTCCGGCGACTTCTGCGGCTACCTCGACCCCGAGGGCCAACGCGCCTACTACACCCTGTACTTCACCGCCACCTTCGACCGCGCCTTCAAGACCACCGGCACCTGGCAGGACGACAGGCTGACCCCAGGGTCGACGAGTACGACCGGCGGCACGGGCGGGTTCACCAACGGCGGCCGTCCCGTCGCGGGCAAGGGCGCGGGCGGCTACGTCGAGTTCGAGCCCGGCACCGGCCCGGTCGGCGTCAGGGTCGGTATCTCGTACGTCAGCCAGGCCGGCGCCCGGGCCAACCTCGCCGCGGAGAACCCGCCGAAGAGCTCCTTCGACGCCGTCGAGGACGCGGCGCACCGGGCCTGGCGCGACCAGCTCGGCGCGATCAAGGTCGGCGGCGGCACCGACGCCGAGCGGACCACCTTCTACACCGCGCTCTACCACTCCCTCCTGCACCCGAACGTCATCAGCGACGCCGACCGCCGATACACGGGCAGCGACGGCAAGGTGCACAAGGTCGGGCGGGGCCACGAGGCGCAGTACGGCACCTTCTCCGGCTGGGACATCTACCGCTCCCAGGTCCAACTGCTCACTCTCCTCAACCCCCGCACCGGCTCGGACATCGCTCAGTCCCTCTACGAACTCGCCCAGCAGAACGGCGGGATCTGGGACCGATGGCTGCACGGAGCGAGCGGCACCCACGTCATGAACGGCGACCCCTCGCCCACCGCCCTGGCCGGCATCCGCGCCTTCGGCGGCACCGACTTCGACCTGAACGGCGCCCTCGACTCCCTCGTCCAGGCGGCGACCGTACCGACCGCGCAGGACCTGTCCTCCTCGGGCAAGCCGGTGCTCTCGGCGGGCCAGCGCCCCTCCCTGGACAAGTACTTGAAGCTGCACTACATGCCGTCCGTCTCCAACGCCTGGGGCGGCGCCGCCGAGACGCTGGAGATGTCCACGGCGGACTTCGCGCTCTCCCAACTCGCCACGGCGGCAGGGAGGAAGAGCACGGCGAACGACTTCGCCAAGCGCGCCCAGTGGTGGCAGAACAACTTCAACATCGCCGCCGACCCCACCGGCGGTTACATCGCCAACCGCAAGGCGGACGGCAGCTGGGTCACCGGCTTCACCCCGGGCACCGGCAACGGCTTCGTCGAGGGCACGGCCGCCCAGTACACGTGGATGGTCCAGCACAACCCGGCGGGCCTCTTCGCGGCGATGGGCGGCACGAACAAGGCACTGGCCCGCCTGGACTCCTTCTTCCACGAGGCGGACGGGAGCTGGGCCTTCACGGGCAGCGGCGGCGACAAGTCGGAGCTCGACAACGAGCCGTCCGTCAACGTCCCCTACCTGTACGACTACGTGGGCGCGCCCTACCAGACGCAGGAGACGGTCAGGGCGGCCATGAAACAGCTCTGGACGACCGATCCCGCCGGCATCCCCGGCAACGACGACCTCGGCGAGATGTCGTCCTGGTACGTCTTCTCCGCGCTCGGCATGTACCCCCAGGTCCCCTCCCGCGCCGAACTCACCCTCGCCTCACCCCTGTTCGAGCGCATCGAGATCAAGCGCCCGCACGGCAACGACATCTCCATCCGCGCGAAGGGCGCGGCGACCGACGCCCCGTACATCCAGTTCCTGAAGGTCAACGGCCGCACCAGCGACCGCCCTTGGCTCTCCTCCTCGATCGTCAGGAACGGCGGCACCCTCGACTACACCCTCGCCACCACCCCGAACCGAACCTGGGGCAGTGACCCCGCCGACGCCCCGCCGTCCTTCCGCGTCGGCGAACAGCCGTACCAGATCGGCGTCGGCCCGACCACGGCGACCCTCGCCCCCGGCGCCACCACCAAGGTCGACATCCGGGCCCTGTCGCTGAGCGGCGGCACCGGACCCGAGGTCCGCTACAGCGTCGAGGCCCCCACCGGAGTCACGGCGACCCCCGCCCAGGGCACGGTCGTCGACGGCTCGCAGGACATCACCCTCACGGCCGCCGACGACGTCACACAGGGCTTCTACGACGTGAAGGTCACCGTCACCTCGGGCGACACGTCGTACGAGCAGCCGGTGTCCCTCACGGTCGCCGCCCCCGGCACCCTGCTCGCCGCCTACGACAACACCGGCGTCTCGGACGACGTCGGTGACCACGACGAGGGCGACTTCGACGGCGGCGGCTGGAGCTACTCCCGCCAGGCCCTCGCGGCGGCCGGCCTCACCGCGGGTGCCCAGGGCACGGTCGACGGCCTGGCCTACACCTGGCCGAGCGCCCCCGCCGGCCGCCCCGACAACGCGACGGCCGCGGGGCAGACCGTCGAACTCGGCACACCCGCGGACAAGTTGTCCTTCCTGGGCAGCGCCACCAACGGCAACCAGTCCGCCCCGGCGACCGTCACGTACACCGACGGCAGCACCGGCACGGTCGACCTCGCCTTCACCGACTGGACGGTCGGCGGCGGAGGCGGCACCGTCCAGTACGGGAACGAGACCGTGGCGAGGACCGCGTACCGCAATGTCGCGGGCGCCGACAAGGACCCCGTGGCCACCTACGTCTTCGCGACCAGGCCTTTCGAGGCGCCGGCGGGTAAGAGCATCAAGAGCGTCCGGCTCCCCAAGAACACCGACCTGCACGTGTTCACCCTCGCCACCGGCTGAGACGGCGCAACCCAAAAAGAAGGGGGGCGGACCCGACGGGCCCGCCCCCCTTCTTCTGGCCTCCGTGCCGTGCCTCAGGCCAGCAACTCCACCTCCGCCAGCGTCGAAGCGCCGTCCAGGACGAGCCGGTAGTGCGCGTACGTCCCGGGCGTGCGGACCGTGAACGCCCGGGTCTGCAGGTTCCAGGCGAAGGTCTCGTCCGACCGCCGGTCCACGGTGCGCCAGTGGGTGCCGTCCGTCGAGGCCTGGAGGGTCCAGCCCGTCGGGGCCCTGGTGTGGTCCGCCGGTGAGGTGAGCGTGTACTGGATCCCCTTGACCGACCGGGTCACCGGCAGGTCCACCGAGGCCACCGTCTGCTCCGTCGCCGAGGTGTCGTCGAACAGGGAGCCGTCACCCTTCAGGACGTCCGCGCGCGGAACCGGGATCTTGTCGTCCTTGGTGATCGAGACCGGGCCGGCGTCCTTGCCGGTACCCCACGTCGACGGCTTCGGGCCCATCGTGAAGTCGATGATCCCGCCCTTGGAGATGAGCGAGTGGGGGAGCGAGGTCGACGTCCAGATACGGCCGTTGACCCGCACGCCCTGCACGTAGACGTTGGTCGCGCTGTTGCGCGGCGCCCGGATCACCAGGTCCCGGCCGTTCTCCAGGTGGACCGTGGCCTTCTTGAACAGGGGCGAGCCGATCGAGTAGTCGCCGCTGCCCATCACCAGCGGGTAGAAGCCGAGGGCCGAGAAGAGGTACCAGGCCGACTGCTCGCCGTTGTCCTCGTCGCCGTGGTAGCCCTGGCCGATCTCGCTGCCCAGGTAGAGCCGGGAGACCGCCTCGCGGACGTAGGCCTGGGCCTTCCAGGGCTCGCCGGCCGCGTCGTACATGTAGATGACGTGGTGGGCGACCTGGTTGGAGTGGCCGTACATGCCCATCCGGACGTCCCGGGCCTCGGTCATCTCGTGGATGACCCCGCCGTAGGAGCCGACGAAGTCGGCGGAGGCCGTCTCGGGCGTCGCGAAGTACTCGTCCAGCTTGTCCGCGAGTCCGGACCGGCCGCCGTACACGTTGGCCAGGCCCCGGCTGTCCTGCGGAGCCGTGAAGGCGTAGCCCCAGCCGTTGGTCTCGGTGTAGTCGTAACCCCACACCCGCGGGTCGTACGACGAGGAGTCCACCCGCCACCTGCCCTGGGCGTCCTTGCCCTGGAAGAAGCCGGCCTTGGAGTCGAAGAGGTCCACGTAGTCCTGGGCGCGGTTGAGGAAGTAGTCCGACTCCTCCTTGTAGCGCTTCTCGCCGGTTTTCCTGTACAGGGCCAGGCCCATCTCGGCGATGCCGTAGTCGTTGACGTACCCCTCCATCGCCCAGGACAGGCCCTCGCGGGTGTCGTCGCTGGTGTAGCCGAGGAAGGGAGAGGTCGACATGCCCTTGCGGCCCACGCCGGAGGAGGGCGGGACGACCGTCGCGTTCTTCACGGCCGCCTCGTAGGCCGCCTTCGCGTCGAAGTTGACACCCTTGACGTAGGCGTCCGCGAACGCCACGTCCGAGGAGGTGCCGGTCATCAGGTCGGCATAGCCGGGGGAGGACCAGCGCGAGGTCCAGCCGCCGTCCTTGTACTGCTGCACGAACCCGTCGACCATCTCACCCGCCTGACCTGGTGTCAGGAGTGAGTAGGCCGGCCAGGTCGTGCGATACGTGTCCCAGAAGCCGTTGTTGACGTACACCTTGCCGTCCACGATCTTCGCGCCGGTGTGCGTCGGGGTGTCCTGGCTGGTCATCGGCGAGAAGGGGGAGGCGTACTGGTCCTTCGAACCGACCTTTTCGAAGCCCGAGTTGGGGTACAGGTACAGCCGGTACATGCTGGAGTAGAGCGTGGTCAGCTGGTCGGCCGTGGCGCCCTCCACCTCGACCTTGCCGAGCAGCTTGTCCCAGGTCTTCCGGGCGTGCGCCTTGACCGTGTCGAAGGTGGCGCCGTCCGGGATCTCCTGGCGCAGGTTGTCCTGGGCCTGGTCGACGCTGATGAGGGAGGTGGCCAGGCGGAGCGTGACGGTGTGGTCGGCGCCCGCGTCGAAGCGCAGATAGCCCTTGACCCCGCTGGAGTCGCCGCCCGTCACCGGCTTGTCGAAGACGCCGTAGACGAACAGGCGGGTGGCGCCGGTCGACAGGCCGGACTTGACGTCCGAGTAGCCGGTGACGATCCCGTGCTCCTTGTCCAGGGTCAGGCCCGCCTGCTCGGTCACGTTGTCGAAGATCACGCTCGCGTCGTCGCCCGGATAGGTGAAGCGCAGCGCGGCCGCGTGGTCGGTGGGCGCTATCTCGGCCTTGAGTCCGTTCTCGAACCGCACCCCGTAGTAGTACGGCCGCGCGGTCTCGTTCTCGTGCCGGAAGGCCAGCTCCCGTGCCTCCCGGCCGGTGTCCGGGTTGCCGGCGGCGACGGACGGCATCAGCTGGAAGGTCTGCCGGTCGCCCATCCAGGGGCTGGGCTCATGGCTGGCGCTGAACGCCTGGATCGTCGGCAGGTTGTCGTCGTTGTTCGCCCGTGCGTACTCGTACAGCCAGCTCTCCGAGGACGCGTTGGTCACCGGCGTCCAGAAGTTGAAGCCGTGCGGCAGGGCCGTCGCCGGGAAGTTGTTGCCGCGCGAGAAGCTGCCGCTGGAGTTGGTGCCGCGGGTGGTCAGCGCGTAGTCGGACAGATGCGCCTTGGGTTTCTCGGGGGCGACGCGCTCGATGTTCACGTCGTCGATCCAGCCCCGGAACTTGGCCGGGCCCGCGGGCGAGTCGTAGCCCACCAGGATCCGGTCGACGGTCTTGCCGGCCGCGACCGAGCCGATCACCGAGGAGACGTCGTTCCACTGGTTGACGTACAGCCCCTTCGACGCGCCCTGGCCGCGCGGCGACAGCGCGAACCCGTGCTGGTCCACCGCCCCGAGGCCGCTCAGGTAGGTGCCGTCGGTGAAGGCCAGGTCCACGGAGACGTTGGTGGCGTCGTAGTCGAGGTCGCCGTCGGCCATCGAGGGGAAGATCCGGTACGAGAGCCGGGTGTCCCGCCGGACCTTCACGTTCACGTCGAAGACCCTGTTGTACGAGTACGCCCGTCCGCTCGCGGTGTGCCGGCCCGCGTAGCGCAGCGCATGGGTCCCGGTGAAGCCGGCCCGGGCCTTCGCGGTCGGTGAGCCGCTCGGGCCCTTGTCGACCAGCGAGAGCATGTCCTGGGGCACCGGACCGCCGCTGCCGCCCGTGGAGAACTGGACGTCGGCGATCTGCAGGATGTCCGGGGCGCCGTTGTTCTTCGTGACGTCGAGCCGGAAGTGCTGGTACTCGGCGGGTGCCGAGAGGTCGTACGTCCTGGTCTGGAACCGCTCGGTGAAGCCTTCGCCCGTGCGGGTGTCGACGGTCTTCCAGTCCTTGCCGTCCGTCGAGCCCTGGAGGGTCCAGTCGGCGGGGTCGCGCTCGGCGTAGTCGTTCGCCGAGGTGACGGCGTACGTCACCAGTTTGATGGGCTTGTCGAAGTCGAACTCCGCCCAGCCGGTCGGCTCGAAGGTGAGCCACTTGGTGCCCGGTTCGCCGTCGACGAGGTTCTCCTTGACCTCCCCCGCGCCGGTGTTCTCGCCGCTGGCCCGCATGTCGGTCACGTGGTCGGTGACATTGCCGGGGATGCCGGTGCTGTAGCCGCCGTCGACCCCCGAGGCGCGCGGTGCGCCGGTGGGGTCCGTGTCGACCGTGTCGGTCCAGTCCGGTGACGGATCGCCAGACTCGAACGAGGATGCGAACTCTGTCGCGGCGGCCGGTGCCTTGGCCGGCAGGGCGACCGCGGCCCCCTGGGAGCCCAGGGTCATGACTACGGCGGCCGCGATCACGACCGCCGTACCAGATCTGTGTCCTGTTCTTCGCTGCGTTCTCCGCTGCATCACAACGGGTACCCTCCCTGCCACATGAGACAACGTTGTCAGATGCGTGGCGCAGGAACCAGTAGGTGGTCAAGTGGTCCGTGATGTCAAGGGTGTTGGCTGCGGCATTCAGGGGTCTATGTCGGCTCTTTTTCCGGCAAGCCGTACACAGCTCGCTCAGATTTCCGACAGGTCTCAACTAGGAAAAGACCCTTGGCCAACCTTGCATTCGATCTTGCCCCGCTGGCGGGAAGTGGACTATACCTGTCGGCGTTTCCTGAGTGACTTCCTGCACGGCCCAGCACGACCCGACCGCGGTGCCGGGGAGGATCCGGTTCACCGCCTGAGTCCTGGAGAGGGCGAGGACTTGAGCATGGGATCCACATCCGCAGCCAGTCATGGTTCCGAAGGCGTCGGCCGCCGCGATCTGATCAAGCGGTCAGCCGCGCTCGGCCTGATTTCGGTCCCCACCGTCGGATTCCTCTCCGCCTGCGCGAGCAGCGGCGGAGGCGGCCAGTCCAAGGACAAGGCCGGCAAGAAGACGGCCAAGAACCCGCTCGGCGTCAACGACACCGCCAAGATGGAATTCGTCCTCTTCGACGGCGGTTTCGGCAAGGAGTACGCCGAGGACGCGGTGAAGATCTACCAGAAGGACTTCCCGAAGGCCAAGGTCAAGTTCTCGGCCACCCAGAAGATCCAGTCCACCCTGCAGCCCCGCTTCAACCAGGGCACCCCGCCGGACCTCATCGACAACTCCGGCGCCGAGCAGATGGACATGGGCGTGCTGGTCGGCAAGAAGCAGCTGGCCGATCTCACCCCGCTCCTCGACGCGCCGTCGTACGACGACCCCAACAAGAAGGTCCGCGACACGCTGCGCCCCGGCATCGTCGAGATGGGCCAGTTCGACGGCGACCCGGTCTGGATCATGTACTACGCCTACACGGTGTACGGCGTCTGGTACTCGCAGAAGGCGCTGGACTCGCTCGACGCGGAGTACCCGCAGACCTGGGACCAGATGCTCGCCGTCTGCGAGAAGGCCAAGAAGAAGGGCATGGCCGGCTGGACGTACGCGGGCAAGTACCCGTACTACATCCCCTTCTCGCTGTACCCGATGATCGGCAAGGTCGGCGGCGTCGAGGTGCTGAACGCGATCGACAACCTGGAGCCGAACGCCTGGAAGCACCCGGCCGTCAAGGCGTGTTTCGAGGCCTACTACGAGCTCTACAAGAAGGGCTACGTCCTCAAGGGCACCCCCGGCCTGGACCACATCCAGTCACAGACCGCCTGGGCCCAGGGCAAGGCGCTGTTCATCCCGAACGGCTCCTGGGTGGAGAACGAGTCGGCGAACGTCATCCCCTCCGACTTCAACCTCGCCGTCTCCGCGCCCACCGGCATCGACAAGAGCGACAAGATGCCGTTCGGCACCATCTGGGCCTCCGGCGGCGAGCCGTTCATCGTCCCGGCCAAGGCGGCGAACGCCGAGGGCGGCATGGAGCAGTTGCGCATCATGCTCAGCGAGGCGTCCTCCAAGAACTTCACGTCGAAGGTGAAGTCGCTGACCGCGTACAACGGCGGCACCGACGGCATCACCCTCACCCCGGGCCTCACCTCCGGCGTCGCCGCCCTGAAGCTGGCCGGGTCGAACGTGGTCAACCCGCGGCTCCAGGACTGGTATGTGCAGCTTCAGAAGGAGAAGATCGGCGTGGCCGGCCTCGGCGAGATGATGGCCGGCCGACTGACCCCGGCGGAGGCCATCAAGAAGATCCAGGGCTATGCCGACGAGGCGGCCAAGGACACCTCGATCAAGCACTACAAGCACCAGTAATACCCCCCCTCACGGCACCGGAGTGGCGATGCAGCACGGCAAGTACCGGTTCATTGTGGGGTTTCTGGCGTTGCCCCTCGGACTGTACGCGCTCTTCGTGGTCTGGCCGTTCATCCAGTCCATCTACTACTCGTTCACGGACTGGACCGGCCTGAGCCCCGATTTCAAGATGGTCGGCCTGGACAATTACAAGAGGATGTTCCATGACGACATCTTCTGGAAGTCCTTGCAGCACAGCTTGATGTTCGCGGTCGTGCTGCCGCTGGTGACGATCAGCCTGGCGCTGTTCTTCGCCTTCATGATCAATGTGGGTGGTCGCAGAAGGAAGGGCGGCCCGGTCGTCACCGGTGTCCGGGGCTCTTCCTTCTACAAGATCGTCTATTTCTTCCCGCAGGTGCTCTCGATCGCGATCGTCTCGCTGCTGTTCGCCTTCGCGTACAACCCGGACAGCGGCGCGATCAATTCACTGCTCCGCGGAATTGGTCTGGACAATATCCAGCCGCTGTGGCTCGGCGACCCGAGCCTGGCGCTGTGGTGCGTGATGGCCGTACTGGTCTGGTCCACGGTCGGTTTCTTCGTGGTCCTCTTCTCGGCGGGCATGGCGTCCATCCCCACGGATCTCTACGAGGCCGCGCTGCTCGACGGCGCCGGCCGCGCGACGACCTTCTTCCGCCTCACCCTGCCGCTGCTGTGGGACACCGTGCAGTCCGGCTGGGTCTACATGGGCATCCTCGCGCTCGGCGCCGAGTCGTTCGCAGTCGTACAGATCATGACGACCGGACCGGGCGGTCCCGACTACTCGACGACCGTGATGGTCCTGTACGTGTACCAGAAGGCGTTCCGGGACGGTCAGGCCGCCTACGCCACCACCATCGGCGTCGCCCTGCTGGTCGTCACGCTCGCCTTCGCGGCGATCGTGATGCGGCTGGGCCGTCGCGAGCGGCTGGAGTACTGAAGCGATGACGACGACCGAGACCGACGCCCCGATGCCGACCGGCCCGGACGTGCCCGTGGCCAAGACCGAGGTCCCCGCGGCCAGGCCGTCCCGGCGCAGGCGCGAGGGCGGGATCCTCAACGTCTTCTCCCACGGCGTCCTGATCCTCTGGGCGATCATGGTGGTCATGCCGCTGGTCTGGGCGGTGATGACCTCCTTCAAGGACGACAGGTCCATCTTCAGCTCGCCGTGGGCGCTGCCGGACAAGCTGCACTTCGACAACTGGTCGCGGGCCTGGACCCAGGCCAACATGAGCGACTACTTCCTGAACACCATCCTGGTGGTGGGCGGTTCGCTGATCGGCACGCTGGTGCTCGGCTCGATGGCGGCCTACGTCCTGGCCCGCTTCGACTTCCCGGGCAACCGCTTCATCTACTTCCTGTTCATCGGCGGCATGAGCTTCCCGATCATGCTCGCGCTGGTCCCGCTGTTCTACGTCGTGAACAACATGGGCCTGCTGAACACCATCCACGGCCTGATCCTGGTCTACATCGCGTACTCGCTGCCGTTCACGGTCTTCTTCCTCACGGCGTTCTTCCGCACCCTGCCCACCTCGGTGGCCGAAGCCGCCTTCGTCGACGGCGCCTCGCACACCCGCACGTTCTTCCAGATCATGCTGCCGATGGCCAAGCCCGGCCTGATCAGCGTGGGGATCTTCAACTTCCTGGGGCAGTGGAACCAGTACATGCTCCCGACGGTCCTCAACACGGACCCCGACAAGCACGTCCTCACCCAGGGTCTGGTCCAGCTGGCGGTCAGCCAGGGTTACAAGGGCGACTGGTCGGGCCTGTTCGCCGGCCTGGTGATGGCGATGCTCCCGGTCCTGGCGGCGTACATCATCTTCCAGCGCCAGGTGGTGGCGGGCCTGACGGCGGGAGCTTTGAAGTAACGGAACGTTTGCGCCCCGAAAGGGGCGCGGGGAACTCCGCGACCAGCCACGACGGCCCCGCACCCACACTCCGCGCGCGCCCTCCAACCTGCTGACCAGTGGCCTAGACATGTCCACCGCATGTCCCTCAGGCGACCCCCGAACCGCCAACGATTTCTGTCAAGGACTTGACGGCGGTAACCCGTTCAGCAGAGCTTGGAGTTCATAACTTGTAAGTGGCCCGGTCTCAGTGAGGTGACCTGGGTCACGTTGGCGGCACCGTGGCCGCCTCCGATGGCGGGAGTGGATGGGTCGATGGAGACTCCGGGGTCGCAGTCGTCGCTGCACCGAGCCAACCTGGAACGTGTCGTACGGGCCGTACGACTGGCCGGATCGCTCACGCAGGCGGAGATCGCGCGCACGACCGGCCTGTCGGCGGCGACGGTCTCCAACATCGTGCGCGAGCTCAAGGACGGCGGAACCGTCGAGGTCACGCCCACGTCGGCGGGTGGCCGCAGGGCCCGCAGCGTGAGTCTGAGCGGTGACGCAGGCATCGTCATCGGGGTCGACTTCGGCCATACCCACCTGCGCGTCGCGATCGGGAACCTGGCCCACCAGGTGCTGGCCGAGGAGTCCGAACCGCTCGACGTGGACTCGTCGTCCAGCCAGGGCTTCGACCGGGCGGAAGAGCTGGTCAACCGCCTGATCGCGGCGACCGGCGTGGACCGTTCGAAGATCGCCGGCGTGGGCGTCGGCGTCCCCGGACCGATCGACGTCGAGTCCGGCACCCTCGGCTCCAGCGCCATCCTGCCCGGCTGGATCGGCGCGAGACCCGCCGAGGAGCTCAGACTCCGTCTCGGCGTCCCCGTGCACGTGGACAACGACGCCAACCTCGGAGCCCTGGGCGAGCTGGTCTGGGGCAGCGGCAAGGGCGTGCGTGATCTCGCTTACATCAAGGTCGCGAGCGGTGTCGGCGCCGGTCTGGTGATCAACGGGAAGATCTACCGGGGCCCTGGCGGCACGGCAGGCGAAATCGGACATATTACACTCGATGAATCCGGCCCGGTCTGCCGCTGCGGCAATCGTGGCTGCCTGGAGACCTTCGCGGCGGCCCGCTATGTGCTGCCACTGCTCCAGCCCGGTCACGGCACCGACCTGACCATGGAAGGCGTCGTACGGCTGGCCCGGGACGGTGACCCCGGTTGCCGTCGGGTGATCGCCGACGTCGGCCGGCACATCGGCAGCGGTGTGGCCAATCTCTGCAACCTGCTGAACCCGAGCAGAGTGGTCCTCGGCGGCGACCTCGCCGAGGCCGGAGAACTGGTCCTGGCGCCGATCAGGGAGTCCGTGGGGCGCTATGCGATCCCCAGCGCCGCCCGGCAGCTCTCGGTGCTTCCAGGGGCCCTTGGCGGCCGTGCGGAGGTGCTCGGCGCGCTCGCTCTCGCTCTCAGCGAGATGGGCGATTCGACCCTTTTGGACGGCTCGTTGCCTGCCGTTGCACCTGCCTTCACTTAGAGAACGAATGGCGCCGTTGCCATCTCGTTAAGTATTTACTTCTTGACGTCGAAGTCACGGCCGAGTTGACTTCCAGCCACCTCGGCCGCAGCGTTGCGGCCCTGTCAGGGAGGCACCCCCAAATGAACGCAACGATGCGTAGAGTCGTGATCGGCACCGCCGCGGTTTCCATGGCGCTGTCCGTCGCCGCCTGTGGCAAGGCCGGCGACGACAAGAAGAGCGACTCGTCCAGCAGCAGCTCCTCCGGTGGCAAGACCATCGGTCTGCTGCTCCCCGACAGCGTGACCGCGCGCTACGAGAAGTTCGACCACCCGTACTTCGAGGCGCAGGTCAAGTCGCTGTGTGCCGACTGCACCGTCGACTACGCGAACGCTGCGGGTGACGCGGCCAAGCAGGCCCAGCAGGTCAGCACCATGGTCACCAAGGGCGTCAAGGTCATCGTGATCTCCGCTCAGGACTCCGCGGCCATCAAGTCCTCCATCGACGCCGCCGTGGCCAAGGGCGTCAAGGTCGTCGCGTACGACCGCCTCGCCCAGGGCAAGGTCTCGGCCTACGTCTCCTTCGACAACGTCAAGGTCGGCGAGCTGCAGGGCCAGGCCCTCCTCGACGCCCTCGGCTCCAAGGCGACCACCAAGTCCAAGGTCGTCATGATCAACGGTGACGACGCCGACCCGAACGCCGCCCAGTTCAAGGCGGGTGCCCACAAGGCCCTGGACGGCAAGGTCAACATCGCCTACGAGCAGTCCGGCCTGTGGAAGGACACCGTCGCCGCGCAGAAGGTCAAGGCGGCCATCACGCAGCTCGGCGCCAAGAACATCGCGGGCGTCTACTCCGCCAACGACGGCATGGCCGGTGGTATCGCCACCACCCTCAAGGGCGCCGGCATCAGCGGCATCCCGCTGACCGGTCAGGACGCGGAGCTCGCGGGCATCCAGCGCATCGTCGCCGGCACCCAGTCCTCCACCGTCTACAAGGCGTTC
Source organism: Streptomyces sp. NPDC026538 (assembly GCF_055567535.1). Taxonomy (NCBI): domain Bacteria; kingdom Bacillati; phylum Actinomycetota; class Actinomycetes; order Kitasatosporales; family Streptomycetaceae; genus Streptomyces; species Streptomyces sp. NPDC026538. The sequence goes on along the minus strand of NZ_JBVHQG010000002.1, from coordinate 954,333 downwards.
AAGCCGGAGGCCGACGCCGCCGCCACGATCGCCGTGGACCTGCTGCAGGGCAAGAGCATCTCCTCGCTCGCCACCACCACGCAGACCAGCGGCTCCGGCGACAAGGTGCCCTCCCAGCTGCTGACCCCCGTGTCGGTCACCAAGGCCAACATCACGGACACCGTGATCAAGGACAAGCTGTACACCGTCGCGGACATCTGCACCGCCGAGTTCGCCAAGGCCTGCAAGGCCGCCGGCCTGCAGTAGTCCGGCCCTGGAGCCGTCCGGCTCCGGCCGTCAGCGCCCGGGTGATCGCAGTACGACACCCGGGCCCCGGCCGCCCGACGCACCACCCGGTCCTTCCGCAAGGGCCCCGTCCGTCCGGCGGTCTCGCGAACCCCTCCGACGCCCGCTCCGGCCTTCATACCCCGCTGCCGGAGCGGGCGTCGGACGGACCCGTTGCCAAGCGCAGCGGATTCGCGCATGTTCATCTTGTAAACCACGTGCGTACACCGACCAACCTGAGGTACCGCACGGCCCTCCGCGCCTGGTCACACAAGCGCGGCATCCCCGCCGGTCAGGCGGCGAAGGAGATGGTTCACGTGTCCGCTACGCCCGTGCTGGCGTTGCGCGGAGTCTCCAAGCGATTCGGTGCGGTCCAGGCCCTCACCGAAGTCGAGTTGGAGGTCCACGCCGGAGAAGTGGTCGCCCTGGTGGGCGACAACGGCGCAGGAAAGTCGACCCTGGTCAAGACGATCGCGGGTGTGCACCCCATCGATGAGGGCGTCATCGAGTGGGAGGGCGGCCCGGTCAGCATCAACAAGCCGCACGACGCCCAGGGACTCGGCGTCGCGACGGTCTACCAGGACCTCGCCCTCTGCGACAACCTCGACGTGGTCGGCAACCTCTTCCTCGGCCGTGAGCTGCTGCACCGCGGCGTCATCGACGAGGTCACGATGGAGAAGCAGGCCCGCGAGCTGCTGAGCACGCTCTCCATCCGCATCCCGAGCGTGCGCATCCCGATCGCCAGCCTCTCCGGCGGTCAGCGTCAGGTCGTGGCCATCGCCCGCGCCCTGATCGGCGACCCCAAGGTCGTCATCCTCGACGAGCCCACCGCGGCCCTCGGTGTCGAGCAGACCGCGCAGGTCCTCGACCTGGTCGAGCGGCTCCGCGAGCGCAACCTCGCCGTCATCCTCATCAGCCACAACATGGCCGACGTGAAGGCGGTCGCGGACACCGTGGCGGTGCTGCGACTCGGCAAGAACAATGGTTTCTTCCCCGTGAAGAGCACCAGCCAGGAAGAGATCATCGCGGCGATCACGGGTGCCACGGACAACGCCGTGACCCGTCGTTCGGAGCGTCGCACCCCGGAGGCGGCAAAGTGAGTGAGACGTCGAACAAGACCGTAGAGGGCGGCGAGTCGCCCAAGATCGAGAAGGCCGAGGCCGCCGAGGCCCCGACCACGGTGGCGCCCGCCGACGACCCCACGGCCGCGCCGGTCACGGTCGTCGACCCGCGCCTGCTGGTCCGTGAGGAGGGCTTCAAGGGCTACCTCACCGAGTTCAAGCGCCGGGTGAAGGGCGGCGAGCTGGGCTCGCTGCCGGTGGTCGTCGGCCTGATCATCATCTGGACCATCTTCCAGCTGAAGAACAGCCTGTTCCTCAGCGCGGACAACCTCTCCAACATCAGCTACTTCCTCGCGGCCACCGGCATGCTCGCCATCGGCCTGGTGTTCGTGCTGCTGCTCGGTGAGATCGACCTGTCCGTCGGCTCGGTGAGCGGACTCGCCTCCACGGTGTTCGCCGTCTTCGTGGTCAACCACGGAATGAACCAGTGGCTGGCGCTCGTCCTCACGATCATCACCGGCATCGGCATCGGCGCGCTGCACGGCTGGTTCTTCGCGAAGATCGGCGTCCCCGCGTTCGTGGTCACCCTGGCCGGCTTCCTCGGCTGGAACGGTCTGATGCTGTGGCTGCTGGGCTCCAGCGGCACGATCAACATCCCGGCCGACAGCGGTCCGGTGCACGTCCTCGGCCAGAGCTCCTTCTTCATGGACCAGGCCATCATCGGCGCCTACCTGCTGGCCGGCCTCGGTGTCGTGCTCTCGGCCCTGGGCCAGTTCAACGAGCAGCGCCGGCGCCGCGCGGCGGGTGTGCCGTTCCGGCCCACCAGCGAGATCGTGGTCCGGGTCGCGCTGCTCGCGATCGCGTCCTTCGTCGCGGCGGCGGTGCTGAACAACGCGTCCGGTGTCTCCAACGCGCTGGTGATCTTCCTCGCGTCGCTGGTGATCGTCGACTTCGTGCTCCGTCGTACGACCTACGGCCGCAAGGTCTTCGCGGTCGGCGGTGGCATCGAGGCGGCCCGCCGTGCCGGTATCAGCGTGCCGATGGTCCGGATCACCGTGTTCGCGATCTCCGGTGGCTTCGCGGCCATCGGCGGTATGTTCTTCGCCGGTCAGACGGCGAGCGCGACGCTCAACGCCGGTGGCGGCAACACCCTGATGCTCGCCATCGCGGCGGCCGTCATCGGTGGTACGTCGCTGTTCGGTGGCCGCGGTACCGTCTGGTCCGCCCTCCTGGGCATGCTGGTCATCCAGTCCATCCAGACCGGCCTCGACCTGCTGAACATGAACACGTCGATCCAGTACATGATCACCGGCGGTGTTCTGCTGGGTGCGGTCGTCATCGACTCCGTCTCCCGTAAGAGCCAGAAGGCGGCGGGGCGCGGATAGCGCCGATCGCCGTCGGGGTGCGGTGCGTGGGCGGCTTCACCGCCGTCGTGGTCGATCGCGCCCACGCGGCGGTGGCCGCAAATGAATACAGCCCCGCGCCCTGAGGTTTCCGACTGTGCCCGGCACTGGACAGTGCCGGGCACAGTCGTGTCATAGGGGAGGCTCATGATGGGTACAGCCGACGCGTGACCTATGACCCATGGGCCGGAGTCCGGCCGCCCGGGCGGAACATTAGACTCGATGAGCCCGGCAACAGCTCGATCAGCTCTACTGCAAGGAGGCACGGGTGCCGCTGCTGACCCGTATCAGGGGACCGCGCGATCTGGACCGGCTCAGCCCCGAGGAGCTGGTCCAGCTGGCAGAGGAGATCCGGAGCTTCCTCGTGGAAGCGGTCTCCAAGACCGGCGGACACCTCGGTCCCAACCTGGGCGTGGTCGAGCTCACCATCGCCCTGCACCGCGTCTTCGACTCGCCGAAGGACAAGGTGCTGTGGGACACCGGCCACCAGTCCTACGTGCACAAGCTGCTCACCGGCCGGCAGGACTTCTCGAAGCTGAAGCAGAAGGGCGGCCTGTCCGGCTACCCCTCGCAGGCCGAGTCCGAGCATGACGTCATCGAGAACAGCCACGCCTCCACCGTCCTCGGCTGGGCCGACGGCATCGCCAAGGGCAACCAGTTGCTCGAACGCGACAGCCACGTCGTCGCCGTGATCGGTGACGGCGCCCTCACCGGCGGCATGGCCTGGGAGGCGCTCAACAACATCGCCGACGCCAAGGACCGCCCGCTGGTCATCGTCGTCAACGACAACGAGCGGTCGTACGCCCCGACCATCGGCGGCCTCGCCAACCATCTGGCGACCCTGCGCACGACGGACGGGTACGAGCGGTTCCTGGCCCGGGGCAAGGACCTGCTGGAGCGCACGCCGGTCGTCGGCAGGCCGCTCTACGACACCCTGCACGGCGCCAAGAAGGGGCTGAAGGACTTCATCGCCCCGCAGGGCATGTTCGAGGATCTGGGCCTCAAGTACGTCGGCCCGATCGACGGCCACGACATGGAGGCCCTGGAGTCGGCCCTCGCCCGGGCCAAACGGTTCGGCGGCCCGGTGATCGTGCACTGCCTCACCGAGAAGGGCCGCGGCTACCAGCCCGCCCTCCAGGACGAGGCGGACCGCTTCCACGGCATCGGCCCCATCCACCCCGACACCGGCCTGCCGGTCAAGGCCTCCGGTGCGGACTGGACCTCCGTCTTCGGCGACGAGATGGTCGAGCTCGGCAAGGAGCGCGAGGACATCGTCGCCATCACGGCGGCCATGCTCCAGCCGGTCGGCCTCAAGAAGTTCGCCGACACCTTCCCGGAGCGGATCTACGACGTCGGCATCGCCGAGCAGCACGGTGCCACCTCCGCGGCGGGCCTGGCCACGACCGGACTGCACCCGGTCTTCGCCTTGTACGCCACCTTCCTCAACCGCGCCTTCGACCAGGTGCTGATGGACGTGGCCCTGCACAGGTGCGGGGTGACCTTCGTCCTGGACCGGGCCGGCGTCACCGGTACCGACGGTGCCTCCCACAACGGCATGTGGGACATGTCGATCCTCCAGGTCGTCCCCGGTCTGCGGCTCGCCGCCCCGCGCGACGCCGACCAGGTCCGCGCCCAGCTCCGCGAGGCCGTCGAGGTCGACGACGCACCGACGGTCGTCCGCTTCTCGAAGGGCGCGGTCGGCCCCGCCGTGGCCGCCGTCGGCAAGGTCGGCGGCATGGACGTGCTGCGCGAGCCCGGCACCGACACCCCGGACGTGCTGCTGGTCTCCGTGGGCGCCCTCGCCCCGATGTGCCTGGAGATCGCCGCCCTCCTCGACAAGCAGGGCATCTCCACCACCGTCGTGGACCCGCGCTGGGTGAAGCCGGTGGACGAGGCGATGGCCCCGCTGGCCGAGCGGCACCGGGTGGTCGTCACGGTCGAGGACAACATCCGCGTCGGCGGCGTGGGCGCGACGATCGCCCAGGCCCTGCGCGACGCGGGCGTGGACGTCCCGCTCCGCGACTTCGGCATCCCGCCCCGCTTCCTCGACCACGCGTCGAGGGCCGAGGTCATGACGGAGATCGGCCTGACGGCCCCGGACATCGCCCGCCAGGTCACCGGTTTGGTCGCGAAGCTGGACGGTCAGCCGACGGATGTCAGCTCGGTGGAACCGGCAAGGGATTGATGTGAAGCGTCCCTAGCCGGGGCGCGCCCCGAAGGGGCGCGGGGAACTGCGCGCTCGGCCCCCACCGTCCCGCCCCCCGACGCACCCCAAACCGCCCCAATGGGTCGGTCTCCCCACTCCTCCAAGTGGCGAGACCGACCCATCTGCGTGAACCTGCCTTTGCCGGGGCATACGCACCCCGGCCCTCTCGATCATGTCGAGGACGACAAACGTGGGAGGTAGGCAGTGGCCAGTACGCTCTTCAGGACCAAGAACGTCGAACAGTCCATCAAGGACACCGAGGAACCGGAGCACGCGCTCAAGAAGTCGCTGTCGGCGCTGGACCTCACGGTCTTCGGCGTGGGTGTCATCATCGGCACCGGCATCTTCGTCCTGACCGGCACGGCCGCCAAGAACAACGCGGGACCCGCCGTAGCCCTGTCCTTCGTCGCGGCCGGCGTCGTCTGCGGCCTCGCCGCACTGTGCTACGCGGAGTTCGCCTCCACCGTCCCGGTCGCCGGTTCGGCGTACACCTTCTCGTACGCCTCCCTCGGCGAGTTCCCCGCCTGGATCATCGGCTGGGACCTGGTGCTGGAGCTGGCGCTGGGCACGGCGGTGGTCGCCGTCGGCTGGTCGGGGTACATCCACTCGCTGCTCGACAACGCCGGCTGGCATCTGCCCGAGTACCTCAGCGGCCGCGACGGCGCCCACGGCTTCGGCTTCGACATCCTCGCCGCCGCCCTGGTCCTCGTCCTCACCGCGATCCTGGTCGTCGGCATGAAGCTCTCCGCGCGGGTCACCTCGGTCGTCGTCGCCATCAAGGTGGCGGTCGTCCTGGTCGTCATCATCGCCGGCGCCTTCTTCATCCACAGCGGCAACTACAGCCCCTTCGTCCCGCCGAAGGAGGCGGTGCCGGCGGGCGGCAACCTCAAGGCCCCGCTGATCCAGCTGATGTTCGGCTGGGCGCCCTCCAACTTCGGCGTGATGGGCATCTTCACCGCCGCCTCCGTCGTCTTCTTCGCCTTCATCGGCTTCGACGTCGTCGCCACCGCCGCCGAGGAGACCCGCAACCCCCAGCGGGACGTGCCGCGCGGCATCATCGGCTCCCTCATCATCTGCACCTTGCTGTACGTGGCCGTGGCCATCGTGGTGACCGGCATGCAGAAGTACACCGAGCTGTCCGTGGACGCCCCGCTCGCCGACGCGTTCAAGGCCACCGGGCACCCCTGGTTCGCGGGTCTGATCAGCTTCGGCGCGGCCGTCGGCCTGACCACCGTGTGCATGATCCTGCTGCTCGGCCAGTCCCGGGTGTTCTTCGCGATGAGCCGGGACGGGCTGCTGCCCCGGTTCTTCTCGCACACCCACCCGAGGTTCCGCACCCCGTACCGGCCGACCATCCTGCTGGGCGTCGTCATCGCGATCGTCGCCGGCTTCACCAGTCTCAGCGAACTCGCCGAACTCGTGAACATCGGCACCCTCTTCGCCTTCATCGTCGTCGCGATCAGCGTCATCATCCTGCGTAACACCCGGCCCGACCTGGATCGGTCCTTCCGCACCCCGTGGGTACCGGCGCTGCCGATCGTCTCCGTGCTGGCCTCGCTCTGGCTGATGCTCAACCTGCCGGCCGAGACCTGGCTGCGGTTCGCCATCTGGATGGTCATCGGCTTCGTCGTCTACTTCCTCTACGGCCGCTCGCACAGCCGCCTCGCCGGACAGCAGCGGACGCCGGCCGACGCTCCGTAATCGTCAGGCTCGCCACTCCGGCCCCGTATGTCCCGTCAAGGTGGGACTGCGGGGCCGGATAGCGTGCTCCCCATGCTTGTCGCCCCTCTCGTCCCGTCACGATCCGTAGTCGTCCGGAAGGGGTACTGGGCGCGGCTGCTGCCGCTGCTCGCCGTGCTGGCCTGCGTCACCCGGATGCCGTCCTTCCGCCGGCCGCTGTGGAACCCGGACGAGGGCTTCCTCGCCGTACAGGCGCGCATGCTGGCGCGCGGCGGCCAGCTGTACGAGACGGTCGTGGACCGCAAACCGCCGCTGCTGCCCTGGCTCTACGAGGGGGCGTTCGCGGTCTTCGGATCCGGGTCGCTCACCCCGCTCCGGGTGCTCGCCGTACTCGCCCAGCTGGCCACCGCCGTACTGCTCGCGTCGATCGCCCGGCGCCGGTGGGGCGACCGGGCGGGATGTACCGCCGGGGCGCTGTATCTGCTGGTCTCGGTGGGGCTCAACCCCGAGGACGCGCAGGCGGCGACCTTCGAGGTGTTCATACTGCCGGCCACGGCCGCCGCGATGTGGTGCGCCGACCGCCGCCGCTGGGGCGCCGCCGGAGCGGCCGTCGCCTGCGCCCTGCTCACCAAGCAGACCGGCGGCGCGGTCCTGCTGCCGGTGGTCTACCTGCTCAACCGGTACGGCGGCCCGCGCGCGGGCCTGCTCCGGCTGGCCGCCGGCCTCACCCTGCCCGTACTGGGCGCGGCCCTGCTCACCGACCCGGCCGGCTTCGCCTTCTGGACGGTCACCGGCTCCGGCGCCTACGCCTCTTTCACCGGCTCCGAACTCCACGTCCTGGCACGGGCGTTGACCAACACCGCGATCCTCGCCGCGGCCTGCGCCGGGCTGCTCCCGCCGGTCGCCCGCGCCCTGCGCATCGCCCGTACCGGCGCCCCCGACCTGTGGCTGTGGCTGGGCGCGTCGGCGGTCGCCGTCACCCTCGGCTTCCACTTCTTCGGCCACTACTTCCTGCAACTCACCCCGCCGCTCGCGCTGCTGGCCACGGCCGCGCTGCAGGTCCTGCCGAGGGAGCGGGCCGCGGCCGCCGTCCGCACCTCGGCCTGCGTCTGCGCCCTCTTCCTGACCTGGGGTCTCCTGGCCCCCCGCCCCGAACTCGCGCACGCCCAGCGGCTCGCGCTCGCCCTCGCCCATCGCACCCAGCCCGGCGACCGGGTGCTGGTCTGGGGCATGCACCCGGAGACGTACTGGCTCGCCGACCGCACCCCCGCCACCCGCTATCTCACCGCCGGCCTGCTCACCAACTTCAGCGGCGGCAGGGACGGTCCGCAGGTCGGCGAGAAGTACGCCGTCGAGGGCACCTGGCCGGTCTTCCGCGCCGAGCTGGCCGACCGGGCGCCGGCCCTGGTGGTCGACGACTCCCGGGGCAAGCCGTACGGCCCGGACCGCGTCCCCAGCCTGCGCCGCCTGCTCACGGCCGACTACGAACAGGTGGCCGAGGTGGACGGAGCGGTGCTGTACGCCCGCGTGCCGGCCGAGTGAGCCCGAGCAACGACCGGCACGGGCGGGCCCGGTTCGGTGGAGCAGGGATACGGGTGGGTTCCCGCGCCCTCCAGGGGGTGGGCGGCGTCCCCCGCTTCCATGGCGGGGGGCGATGGCCCGACCCGGCTCCGTGGAGTGGGGGGTGCGGGCGGGGTGCGGCGCCGGTTCAGTGGAGCAGGGCGTTCGGGCCGATCACCTCGGCACCCAACTCGGTTACTCGGCGCCGGAGTTCGCGGTCGGCGGTGATGACGAGGCGGGGGCGGCCAGGGGCCTTGGCGGTCAGCTCGACGATGCGGTCGTCGCCGCTGCCGGCCGCCGACTCCACCCGTACCCCGGGCACCGACTCCACCCCGCGGGCCGCGCCCTCGACGACGAGCACCAGGTCCACCGGGGTCGGATGGCCGGGCAGGCCCCGCTCGGCCAGCCGGTCGCGCAGCCGCTCGGCGGCCCCCTTGCGGTCCCGCCACCAGCCGTCCGGCCGTGACCCGACGACGTTCGCACCGTCGACGATCACCAGCAGGGGCGCTTCGTCATCCATGCCCCCAGCCTCCCACGCCAGGGGCCGGGCCACTGCTCCGAACGGCCCCGCTTAGAGTGAAGCGGTGAACGGCGACTGGCTCCTCCGCGGCCGTGACGGCCGGCTCAGTGTCTATCTGCCGTCGGGCGACGCCGTGCTGTGCCAGGCGGAACGCGGCCCCGGCAGTCCCTGGGGCTCCCCCCGGAAGATGGGGGGCGACCAGCGGCTGCACCCCGGTTTCTCGGTGGGCCGGGGTGCCGACGGATACGCCCACCTGGTCGCCTGGCGGCCCACGGTGAAGGGCGAGTCGGGCCTGGTCCACTCCACCCACTACCGTCCGCGTCTGGCCGCCCTGGACTGGCGGCCGATCGGCCACCCGAACAAGAAGGGCGAGATCACCGGCGCCCCGGCCGTCGCGGTGGACGCCCAGGGCCGCGCCCATGTCTTCGTCCGCAACCGGGGGCGCGGGGTGAGCATGGTCGCCCAGAAGGAGAAGGGCGGCTGGGAGCCGTGGCGCGATCTGAAGGGCCGGCTGGTCGAGGACGGACTCGCGGCGGTCACCGGTGAGTCGGGGCGGGTGGAGGTGTACGCGGCCGTACCGGGCGGGATCGTGTACTGGCGGCAGGAGGCGGCGGGGAAGCCGCCGGTTCTGCTGGAGGCTCTGGAGGCCCCGGTCCGGCCGGGCACCCTCGCCGCCCTGGCCACCTCCGCCGAGAGCACGACCCTCTACTACAGCGACGAGGCCGGCGACCTGTGCGCCTGGCGTCCCGGCGGCAAGCCGTACACCCTGCTGCCCTCCGCCGGGCCGGGGCCGGTCGCCGCGGTCCGCTGCGAACTCGACGGCCACGACTGCACCCTGCTCGCGCAGCGCTCGGCGAGCGGCCGGGTGGCGTTCGCCGCGTACCCGACGGAGGACGAACGGGCCGGCGCCTGGTGGACCGAGTCGGGGCCGCAGCTCCCGGCCGACGCGACGGTCGCCCTGACCACGGACGGGGACGACCGGGTCACCGCGGCGACCCTCTCCCCGTCCACCGGGCAACTCCGGCTCACCCGGCGCAAGGACGAACCGGGGCTGGCCCTGGAGGCCTGGCGCGAGATCTGACGTACCGTCAGTTTCCGCCGGTGGCGGGGGACTTCTTCGCCGAGTCGGGGATCGTGGCGTCGGCGCGGATCGCCTTCCACAGGGTCGAGGCCTGCGGCTCGGCGGCCACCACGCGGTTCGGGTCGGCCTTGTCGTACGCCACCGGGAGCATGATCGTCTCCATGGTGGACGGGTTGACGCCGTTCAGGCTGCGGCCGAACTCCGCGAGTTCGGTGAGCGAGGCGAGTTCGGAGTCGGTGGTGAGCGCGGCGGTCAGCTTGTCGGCGATCTTGTACGCCTTGACCGGGCTGCCCAGCAGGTCCTGCTTCTGGATCTCCGCGAGCAGGGCGATCATGAACTGCTGCTGGAGACCGATCCGGCCGAGGTCGCTGCCGTCGCCGATGCCGTGCCGGGTGCGGACGAACTCCAGGGACTGGGTGCCGTCCAGCTCGTGGGTGCCCTTGGTGAGGTCGAGGCCGCTGGAGGTGTCGTGGATGTCCTGGTCGACGGTGACGGTCACCCCGCCTATCGCGTCCACCAGGTCCTTGAAGCCGGCGAAGTCGACCTCGACGTAGTGGTCCATGCGGACCCCGGACATCTGCTCCACCGTCTTGACCACGCAGGCCGGACCGACCTGGGAGTAGATGGAGTTGAACATCACACGTTTCGCGGAGGGGGCCTGGGAGCCGCTCGCCGTGGTGCACTCCGGGCGGGTCACCAGGGTGTCGCGCGGGATGCTGACCGCGACGGCCTGCTTGCGGCCCTCGGGTATGTGCATCACCAGCGCGGTGTCCGAACGGGCCCCGGCGACCTTGCCGGTGTTCAGCTTCGCGTTGGCGCCGGCCCGTGAGTCCGAGCCGAGGATCAGTATGTTCTGTCCCGAAGTGGGCAGTTTTTCCGGGCGGTCGTCCCCGATCGCCCGGTCGATGTCGACGCCCTGGATGTTGCCGTCGATGCCGCTGTAGAGCCAGTACGCGGTGCCCGCTCCGGCCGCGACCAGAACGGCCAGTGAGATCAGGATCCAGCGGCCCCTCCGGCGTCCGCCGGTGCGCTTGCGGCCGCGCCCGCCGCCCTGTGCGGGGGGCGCATCGGAGTCGCTGAGCTGGGGCGTCGGGACATGACTCATCCTGCTTCGAATCCTCAAAGATCGTGCCCCGGCGGGGCGGTGCTGTGGCGTGAGGACTCGGGTGGGGGAGGCCGGTCCAGGTGGTGCTGCCCGGTCGAAACCGCACAAGGGGCGAACGACCGCACGATCATGCACAACCCGTGATGTATTTGTAAACAGCAGCCAAAGAAATAGTATGCGCGCCATGACGTGGCTGATAACAGGCGGTGCCGGCTTCATCGGTGCCCATGTCGTGCGCGCGATGCTCACCGCCGGTGAGCGGGTCGCGGTGTACGACGACCTCTCGACGGGCGACCCCGCCCGCGTCCCCGACGGTGTGACCTACGTCAAGGGCTCGGTGCTCGACGGCACCCTCCTGCGGCGCACCCTGTCCGACCTCGGGATCGACGGCGTGGTCCACCTCGCGGCCAAGAAGCAGGTCGGGGAGTCGGTCGAACGGCCGCTGCACTACTACCGCGAGAACGTGCACGGGCTTCAGACCCTGCTGGAGGCGGCCGCCGACACCGGCGTGCGGCACTTCCTGTTCTCGTCCTCCGCCGCCGTGTACGGCATGCCCGACGTGGACCTGGTGACCGAGAACACCCCCTGCGCCCCGCTCAACCCCTACGGCGAGACGAAGCTGGCGGGGGAGTGGCTGGTGCGCGCCGCGGGCCGGGCGCACGGGATGACCACCGCCTGCCTGCGGTACTTCAACGTCGCCGGGGCGGCCGACGCGCGTCTCGCGGACACGGGCGTCTCCAACCTCGTCCCGATGGTCTTCGAGAAGCTCACCGAGGGCAGCGCCCCCGTGATCTTCGGCGACGACTACGACACCCCGGACGGCACCTGCGTACGGGACTTCATCCACGTCGAGGACATCGCCGCCGCCCATCTCGCCGCCGCCCGTGCGCTGCCCGGCCGGGAGCCCGGCAGCGACCTGACGGTCAACATCGGGCGCGGCGAGGGGGTTTCCGTGCGCGAGATGATCACGCTGATCGGCGAGGTCACCGGCTACGGCCCGGCGGCCGCCCCGGTCCACGCGCCGCGTCGCGCCGGAGACCCGGCACGGGTCGTCGCCTCGGCCGACCGCATCCGCGCCGAACTGGGCTGGACGGCCCGCCACGACGCCCGCACCATGGTCGCCTCGGCCTGGGCCGGCTGGTGCCGGCGCCATCCGGAGGCCCGGCGCTGATGGCCGCTCCCGGGCGCGACCGCGCCGACCGGGTGCGGCCGGCCGGTCAAGCCCCGGCCGGCCGCACGGTGCGGTCCGGACCCTGGCTCCTCACCGGGCACGACGGCAGGCTCATCGCCTACGCGCAGGCCGACGGCGCCGTGCTGCGCTGGACGGAGACCCGTCCGGGCGGCCCCGACTGGACCGGCCCGGACGTGCTGCAGGTCAAGAACATGACCGAACTCACCGTCGCCCAGGGCCGCAACCGCTACGTCCACCTCGTCGGCCGCCGGGCCCGTGGCACCGGGGACGCGCCGTCGGCGGTGGACCTGGTCTACGCGATCCAGTACCAGGCGGGACGCCCGCTGAGCGAGTGGCGCTCCGCCGGCAACCCGCACGCCCAGCGGGAACGCACCGCACGGATGGGCACCCCCACGGCGGTCGTCGACGCCTCGGGCGCCCTGCACATCCTGGTGGCCACGGCGGAGGGACGACTGGCCCTGCGGCGCGAGGACGCCCGGGGCCGCTGGGAGCCCTGGCTGGACCTCGAGGTGGCGGCCGTCCTCGACACCCCGGCCGCGGTGGCCACCACCACCGGGCAGGTGCATGTCGTCGCCCCGACCCGCACCGGTGCCCTGACCTGGTGTCAGCCCGGTCCGGGCGCCGCACCGGAGCGGGGCCCCGACCTCGGCGTCGTACCGCTGCCCGGGTCGGCGTGCGGTCTGGAGACCTCGCCGGGCCGGATCACCTACTACCTGACCGACGCGGTGGGCGGCGGTGCCGTCGCCGTACGTCCCGGCTCCTGGCCGGTGCCGCTCGGCGGGAACCCGGGCGACGGACGGCACGCCGCGCTCGCCACCACCCTCGACGGCCACCCCTGCACGGTGCTGGCCCACCGCGACACCGAGGGCCGGCTCGTGCTGGGCGCGTGCGGTGCCGAGGAGGAGCACCACGGCGTCTGGTGGGCCGACACCGGCACCGTCTGCCAGGGCGATCCGGTGCTGGCGCGCGACGGCCTCGGGCGGGTCGTGCTGCTGGCCCTGACCGAGGGCGGCGGGCTCGCGCTGGCCCGCCAAGGCGACGGCCCGGGGCTGAGCCTGGGCGACTGGAGCCTGCTGTGAGCGCGCGAGGCGACGGACACGAGAAGGACGTGTGGGCATGACGCGCAGGTCCGGCCGCACCGGGCCGGGGCCCGCGGGCCGCACCCCGGACGGCCGCGGGCACCTCGTCGCCGTCGTCGTACCCGAACCCCGGGACGCGGTGGCCGTGGTCGAACGGGAGGCGCCCGGCAGCGAGATCGCCGTGGTCTGCCTGCGGGCCGGTGCCAAGGACGGCCGGGCGGCCCTCGACCGGGCGCTGGCCGCCGCCGAGAGCCGGGGCTGCCGGGTACGCGGCGGCCTCCGGGTGCTGGACACCGACCCCCACGACGCGCTGCCCGCCCTGCGGGAGGAACTGAGCGCGCTCGATCCGGAACGGCTGCACACCCTCGACCCGGACCCCGTGCACACCGGCCTGGACGAGGCGAGCGGGGTGCCCTCCTACGGGGTGCCGGACGCGCACGCCGAGACCGCCGCCGTGGCGCTCGCCGCGGCCCGGGCCCATCAGGCCGCGACGGGACGGCCGTTGTACGTCGACTGCCTGCGTGCCGAGCGGGTCCCGGGCGGCGCCGGAGCCCCGCGCCACCCGGCGCCGGTGAACTGGCTCTCGGCCGGCTTCGACGGCCGGCTCACCGCGTTCTGGCCGACCGCCGCCGGTGTGGTGCGCTGGTACGAGGAGCTGCCCGGCGGCCGTTGGCGTGGCCCGGAGCTGCTGGAGGGCCCCGGGCTGCTGCCCGGTCTGCTGGTGGTCCGCGATCCGCACGGGCTGCCCCATCTGCTCGGCCTGCGCAGGAGTGCGCGCGGCGACGGCGGGGTGGACGTCGAGGTGGTGCACGCCGCCCAGTACCGCACCGGACGCCCGCTCACCCCCTGGCACTCGCTCGGCGGCCCGAACGCCGCGGCCTGGCGCAAGGGGCGCGAAGTCGGCTTTCCCGCGGCCGCGTTCGACGCCGCCGGGGATCTTCTGGTCTTCGTCCGCAACTTCGGGCACAGCGTCAGTCACCGCCGCCGGTCGGCCGACGGCGAGTGGACGCCGTGGCGGCACCTGAGCGGGCTGCGGGTCGCCGACGACCTGGTCGCGGTGACCGCCGAGCACGGCGGGGTCGAGCTGTTCGCCCGGGCCAGGGACACCTCGGCGGTGCTCCGTTGGTGCCCGGGGCCGGACGGCACCTGGAGCGAGGACCGTACCCTGCCGTTCGCCGCCCGCCCGGGCACCCTGACCCCGGCGGCCGAGCCGGGCGCGGTCCTCTTCCGCGACGCCGGCACCGGCCGGACCTGCTTCTGGCGGCCGGGTGCCCCCGGCCCCTATCCGCTCGACGACCCGGACAGCGGATCCGGCGCGCCGTCCGTGGCCCGGGGTGCCGAACTCGCGGGCTGGGGCTACTCCGTGCTGGTCGGCCGGGGCGCCGAGGGGACCTGCTCGCTCGGCGCGCATCCCGCGGGGCGGCCCGACACCGGGGTGTGGTGGCAGGACGCCGGCGCGCCCTCGTACGGCGCTCCGGCCGCGGCCGTCAGCCGGGCCGGGCGGCTCGCCGTGGCGACCCGGCTGCCCGGCGGGCGGCTGCTGGTGGCCCGGCGGGACGAGAGCCGGGACGGGCTGGTGCTCGACGGCTGGCGCCAGGTGGGGGACTGAGCCCGGCCTGGCGGCCTGCCGAGCGGATGGCTGGATTCCCGCCCTGTCCCCATGCGGGCGGGTGGCTTGATGCCGCCCAGGAAGCTCTTGCCCGCGCGGCGATCCATGCCGTTTCGCAAGGCCGGAGCCAAGTCCGCCCCAAGAGCGCCCCACGCTTCCCCGTGTGAAGTACGCAAATGGTTGTACAGGCCATCTGTGATCAACGTCGCGGTCAATCGCAGGTCAATGCGCGTCGACACTTAGGTGAAGGATTGTTAAAGTTCGGGTCGCTTATGTGATTGGTCTGTGAAAACAACAGGCCGATGTGTCCTGTTTGAGGGGTGACTGGGGGGTTATGGCCAGGCTTTCGCTGCGGGCTGTCCAAAAACTGACCTGCAAGAAACGAGACGCCTGGTGGACGGTCTTTCTCGTCGACCCTGTCGCCACCCGCCTGCTGCTCGTCGTCGCCCGCTTCCGCTTCATCACCCCGAACCGGGTCACCTGGGCGGCGCTGTTCATCGGCCTGGCCGCGGGCGGCTTCTTCCTGGAGGGTGACCGGCGGTCCCTGACCATCGGGGCGCTGCTCTACCACCTGAGCTTCATCCTCGACTGCATCGACGGCAAGCTGGCCCGCCTCAAGGGCAACGGCACCGTCTTCGGCGGCTGGCTCGACTACGTCTTCGACCGCATCCGGGTGCTGTTCTGCGCCCTCGCCCTGATGGGCGGCCAGTTCCTGCCGCACGACGACGAGCGCTACCTGGTGGCCGCCCTCGTCGTGGTCTTCCTCGACATGCTCCGCTACGTCGACGCGCTCCAGATCTACAAGATGCGCATGTCGATGCGGACCAAGATCGAGAAGGTCACCCGGACCCGCGCCGAGGCCGCGGCCGCGGCAGAGGCCGAGGCCGTCGCGGCGGCCGAGGCTGTGCAGGAACGTTACTTCAGGGGGCGGGAGACTTCCGACGGTTCGCCTGTCGTCTTCATGGAGGACCTGCTCCGCGACAACCCCCACACCCCCGCCGAGACCCTCCGCGCCGAAGCCGGCACCGGCAACGTCGTCGACCTGCACGAGCAGTTCCGCGGCCAGTTCCCCTGGTACACCCGGATCCGCCGGGCCATGCTGCGCACCCGGGTGCGCCCGCACCTCATCAGCGGCATCGAGTTCCAGATGTTCGTCTTCATCATCGGCCCGCTGATCGGCCAGATCCTGTGGACCACCGCCGTCTCGGCCGGTCTTCTGCTGCTCTTCGAACTGGTCATCATGTACAAGTTCTGGCTCTCCACCCGTGACTTCACCAGGGTCATGGAGGAGCTGAGCCCCGCCTCCGGCACCGCCGGCACCATCGCCCCGCAGCTGCACCGGGGCCGGCACCGCCGCGCGGAGGCGGACGCCCTGCTCGCCGACGAGCGCTACCGGGCCCCGGCACCCGAGGACGACCCCTTCTTCCAGCCCTACCCGAAGCCCAACACCGTGCTCGGCGGGCTCCCGCACATCCCCGCACCGCACGGCGACACCATGCCCCTCACCCAGATCGCGAGGGGCGCGGCCCGCAGCATCCCGGCGGGCCGGAAGGACCACCGATGAGACCCGGAGCAGAGACCGCCCACGCCGAGTACGACGGAGGCAACTCCTGGGTCACCGTGGTCATCCCCGCCCACAACGCGGCCACCACGATCGGCAAGGCGCTCCAGTCGGCCCTGAACCAGACCTACGAGCTGGTCGAGGTGATCGTCGTCGACGACGCCTCCACCGACGGCACCATCGAGGTCGTCGCCGGCTTCGCGGGCACCGACCCCCGGGTCCGGGTGCTGCGCCGCAAGGAGAACAGCGGCGGGGTCGGCGCCCCGCGCAACTGGGGCATCGCCCAGGCCGAGGGCCGCTGGGTGACGTTCCTGGACGCGGACGACGAACTCCCGCCCCGCGCCTGCGAACGGCTGGTCGCCGGCGCCCTGGAGACCGGCAGCGACATCACCGCCGGCAAGGCCGTCCGGGTCAACCGGGCCACCGGCGACACCGAGCCCTGGGCGCCCGAGGTCTACGCCATGGGCCGTACCGTCTCCGGTCTTGAGGAGTTCCCGCTCCTGCTCTCCGACCCGATCGCCGCCGCCAAGCTCTACAGCGTGGAGTTCCTGCGCACGTGCGGCGTCCGGTTCCCCGAGGGCGTGTTCTACGAGGACACCTACTTCTCCACCGTGGCCGGCTGCCTCGCCCGGGGCATCACGGTGATCACCGAGCCCGTCTACCGCTGGATGTGGGAGCCGGACGGCACCTCCATCACCGGGCGCACCGGCGAACTGCGCAGCATCACCGACCGGATCGCGGTGCACCGGGCCACCGACCGGTTCCTGCTGGAACGCGGGCTGTGGCAGCTGAAGCTGCGCAAGGACGCCAAGTTCCTCACCCACGACCTGCGCCTGTACATGCGTGCCCTCGCCGAGGGCGACGCCGCCTTCCAGCAGCGGTTCGCCGACATCGTCAGCTCCTACCTGTTCTCGCTGAGCGGGGAGGCCTTCGAGCTGTGCGGCCCGGTCGACCGGGTGCGCGGCTACTTCCTGATGTACGAGGAGATCGAGGCCGCCCTCACCACCCTGGACTACACCCAGCGCAAGAGCGTCTTCTCCTCCCACCTGGTCGAGGAGGACGGCCGGGTCTACTGGTCCGCCGACCACCTGCACCTGCCCGAAGCCCGCCGCATGCTGGACGTCACCGAACTGGGCCTGGCCGCCGCCCCGGTCACCCAGCTCCCGCTGTTCGGCCGGCTCACCAGCTGGCGGGTGGCGCGCACCGAGCTGTCGTACACCGGCGAACTGGTCAACCGCTTCGGCCGGATCGCCCCCGGCGACCCGGTCTCCCTCTCCCTGGCGGTCCGCAACCGACACACCAAGAAGGACGTGGTCGTCCCGGTCCGCGAGGTCTCGGTCGACGAGCGGCTGCTGACCTTCGAGGGCAGCGCCGACCTGGCGAAGCTGCTCGGCGACGACCTCGCCGACAGCACCGTGTGGAACGTCTCGGTGATCGTGGAGTGGAAGCGCAGCCGCTCCCGCTCCGCGCTCAACGTCCGCGACATCACCCTGGAGGGTCTCGGCTTCGACCGGGACGGCGAGGGGTACGAGGGCTACCGCACCGTCAGCGGGAACCTCGCCCTGCGCTCCGCCACCGCGGGCCGGCGCACCTTCGAGTCCGAGCAGAGCGACCCCGACGCCCCCTGGATGTGGTGGCGCGACCGCGTCCATCCGCCGATCCGGCAGCTCACCGGTGCCTTCGAGCTCGCCGTCGTCGTCCCCTGCTACAACGTGGCCAAGTACCTGGACGACTGCCTCGGCTCCCTCGCCGCCCAGCGCGGCTTCGCCGAGACCCAGGTGATCCTGGTCGACGACGGCGCCACCGACGAGACGCCCCACATGCTGGAGCGGTTCGCCGCCCACTACGCCAACGTCACCGTCGTCCACCAGCGCAACGGCGGCCTCGGCAACGCCCGCAACACCGGTCTGGACCGGGTCGTCGCGCCGTACGTCACCTTCCTGGACTCCGACGACATCCTCGGCGAGGACGCCCTCGCCGCGATGCTCGAAGCCGCCCACCGCGACGGCTCCGAGGTCGTCATCGGTGACCTCGTCAACTTCCCCGACCGGCCCTACGGCCCGTGGAAGGAGTACTTCGGGCAGGGCGACCGGCTGGTCACCGACTTCGCCGAGATTCCCGACATGATCTTCAGCGGCTCGGCCTGCAACAAGCTCTTCGGGACGGCCCTGCTGCGCCGGCTCGGCCTGCGCTTCGGCGAGGGCGTGCACTTCGAGGACGCGTGGCTGACCCTGCCCGCCATGCTGCGGGCCGGCTCGCTGAGCATCGTGGACCGGCCCGTCTACTGGTACCGGGGCCGCCCCGACGGCTCGTCCATCATGGACTCGCTGTGGAGCAAGCCCGCCAACTACCGCGACCACCTGCGGCTCAACCACTTCCTGCTGCACCACAGCGCCGAGGAACCCCCGGAGATCCGCCGGATGTTCCAGCGCTACGCCACCCGCACCTACAAGGGCTTCCTGTGCAACGCCCGGAACGTGATGGGCCGTACGCAGCTCGCCGAGATGTTCCCGGACATCCACCGGCACTACGCGCAGATCCCCGACGACGTCATCACCGAGTTCGTCACCAGCCCCGCCCAGCAACTCGACCACTACGCGGCCAGAACCGGGAATTTCGAGCTGTTCGCCGACCCGGAACCGGCCCTCGCCGCGGCCCCGCCGGTCGTGGAGATCGACGACGACGGCTTCCACCGCACCTTCCCCGGCGGCCGGCTGCACAGCGGCGCGGCCCGGGTCAAGGATCCCAACGTGGTGGTGGAGAGCGTCCGCACCCGGGACGACGTGCTGGTCCTGGAGGGCTGCATGGCCTTCCCCGGCATGGACCTCGACGGCCCGATGGGCAACCGCCTCGAACTCGTCTACCAGGTCCGCGGCACCAAGGTCACCGTCCCGCTGACCCAGGTCTACCGCCGCGACCTGAGCAACGCGCGAGGCGGCCGGGACCTGTACGCCGGCTGGTACGCCGAGATCCCCGCCGCCCGGCTCGCCGAGACCGGCTTCGGCGTCGGCGACTTCCGGCTGCGGGTGCACCGTCCGGACGGCACCCGGCACCGCAACGTCGTCATGAAGGCCCGCCTCGCCCTGCACCGGCTCAAGGGCCCCGGCAAGGTCGGCCGGTACCCCTACATGCTGACCATCGGCGCCCAGGACGCGCTGCATCTGCGGCTGGTCGCCCCCGGCCGCACCGCCCGCCTCCGGCACGCGATGTGGCGGACCGGCCGCGAACTGCGCATCCTGCGCACCCGCAACCCCGGCTGGCGGATGCGCGTCGCCTACTGGCTGACCTATCCCTTCCTCAACGGCAAGGAGATCTGGCTGGTCGGTGAGCGTTCCGACACCGCGCAGGACAACTCGTACCACTTCTTCAAATGGGCCCGGATCCACCGCAAGCGCCGCAACGTGTACTACGTCATCGACGCGGCCTCGCCCGACCACGCCAAGGTCGCCCCGTACGGGAACGTCCTGAGGCTGGGCTCCTTCAGGCACCGCGTGTACCTGCTCCACGCGACCAAGCTCATCGGCTCCTACGACTCCGAGTCCTACCTCGTCCCCGAGGGCTACAAGAAGGCGCTCTTCCTGCACCGCTTCGGCGAACTGGTCAAGTACCAGCGGGTGTTCCTCCAGCACGGCGTCACCTACAACGACGTGACCTCCGGCGCCGACCAGCGCATCGCGAGCTACGACCTGCTGGTCACCGCCGGCCGTCAGGAACGCGACTTCATGGCCCGGGAGGCCGGCTACGGCGACCGCGCCCAGCCGGTCGGCTTCCCGCGCTTCGACGCCCTCCAGCGCGAACGCCGCGACAAGCCGCGCATCCTGCTGATGCCCACCTGGCGGCAGTGGATCGTCACCGCGTCCTACAAGAAGTCCGCCGGACCGGCGCGGACCAGCTTCACCCAGTCCGAGTACTACCGCTTCTACAAGACGCTGCTCTCCGACCCCCGCCTCGGCCGCGCCCTGGACCACTTCGGCGTGGACCTCGAATTCTTCCCGCACTACGAGATCCGCCCCTACCTGCACACCTTCCAGTTCTCCTCGCCGTCCATCCAGGTCGCCGACCCGCGCACCCGCAATGTGCAGCAGGCGATGAAGGAGTGCTCGCTGATGGTCACCGACTACTCGTCGGTGTTCTTCGACGTGGCCTACATGGGCATCCCGCTGGTCTACGTCCCCTTCGACGAGGAGGACTTCTACGGCCGGCACTACAAGCGCGGCTACTTCGACCTGGCCGAGGACGGCTTCGGCCCGGTCTGCCGGACCGTCGACCAGGCCGTCGACGAGATCATCGCCGCCATCGCCCGCGACTTCACGGTCCAGCCCGAACACCGGGCCCGGGTCGAGGAGTTCTTCGTGCACCGCGGCGGCGGCAACTGCGAGCGCGTCTTCGACGCCATCGACGCCCTGGGCACCGCCTCCGCGGCCGCACTGGCCCCCCGACGCCCGATCGGCGCCCTCCCGGCCCCGCTGCCCGCCCTCACCGAGTGGATCGACGCGGCCTGACCCCTTCCACCCCATGCGAAAGGGGGCCTCCGCGGATCGCGGAGGCCCCCTTCAGCCGTCGGCGGTTACGCCGGGACCGACGCCACGCCCGGCGCCAGGAACTTCTTGCCGTTCACGCGCTCGGAGACACCCTCGCGGTCCAGGTACGGCGTGATGCCGCCCAGGTGGAAGGGCCAGCCGGCACCCGTGATCAGGCAGAGGTCGATGTCCTGCGCCTCGGCGACGACACCCTCGTCGAGCATCAGCCCGATCTCCTGGGCGACGGCGTCCAGGACGCGGTCGCGGACCTGCTCCTCGCTGAGGACGACGTCACCCTGCTTCAGCAGCGCGGCGACCTCGGGGTCCAGCTCCGGCTTGCCGCTGTCGTACACGTAGAAGCCGCGCTTGCCCGCCTTGACGACGGCCGCGAGGTTCGGGGAGACCGTGAAGCGGTCCGGGAAGGCCCGGTTGAGGGTCTCCGAGACGTGCAGGCCGATCGCCGGACCGACCAGCTCCAGGAGCACCAGCGGGGACATCGGCAGGCCCAGCGGCTCGACCGCCTTCTCCGCGACCTCGACCGGGGTGCCCTCGTCGATGACGTTCTGGATCTCGCCCATGAAGCGGGTGAGGATGCGGTTGACGACGAACGCCGGGGCGTCCTTCACCAGCACCGCGGTCTTCTTCAGCTTCTTGGCGACGGCGAAGGCCGTGGCCAGCGACGCGTCGTCGGTCTGCTCGCCGCGCACGATCTCCAGGAGCGGGAGGATGGCGACCGGGTTGAAGAAGTGGAAGCCCACGACCCGCTCGGGGTTCTTGAGCTTCGACGCCATCTCCGTCACCGACAGCGAGGAGGTGTTGGTGGCGAGGATCGCGTGCGCCGGGGCGACCGCCTCGACCTCCGCGAACACCTGCTGCTTGACGCCGATCTCCTCGAACACCGCCTCGATGATGAAGTCGGCGTCCGCGAAGCCCTCGGCCTTGTCCAGCACACCGGTGACCAGGGCCTTGAGGCGGTTGGCCTTGTCCTGGTTGATACGGCCCTTGCCGAGCAGCTTCTCGATCTCGGCGTGGACATAGCCCACACCCTTGTCGACGCGCTCCTGGTCGATGTCGGTCAGCACGACCGGCACCTCCAGGCGGCGCAGGAAGAGCAGGGCGAGCTGCGAGGCCATGAGGCCCGCGCCCACGACGCCCACCTTGGTGACCGGGCGCGCCAGGTTCTTGTCGGGCGCACCCGCCGGGCGCTTGCCGCGCTTCTGCACCAGGTTGAACGCGTAGATGCCGGCGCGGAGTTCGCCGCCCATGATCAGGTCGGCGAGAGCCAGGTCCTCGGCGTCGTAACCCTGCTGGAGGTCGCCGTTCTTGGCGGCGGCGATGATGTCCAGGGCGCGGTAGGCGGCCGGGGCGGCGCCGTGCACCTTGGAGTCCGCGATGAAGCGGCCCTTGGCGACGGCCTGGTCCCAGGCCTCGCCGCGGTCGATCACCGGGCGCTCGACCTCGATGTCGCCCTTGAGTACCTGGGCGGTCCAGATCAGCGACTGCTCCAGGAAGTCGGCGCCCTCGAAGAGAGCGTCGGCGATGCCCAGGTCGAAGACCTGCTGCCCCTTGAGCTGCTTGTTCTGGTTGAGGCTGTTCTCGATGATCACCGAGACGGCCTTGTCGGCGCCGATCAGGTTCGGCAGCAGCGCGCAGCCGCCCCAGCCCGGGACCAGGCCGAGGAAGACCTCGGGGAGCGAGAACGCCGGGATGGCCTTCGACACCGTGCGGTAGGTGCAGTGCAGACCGACCTCGACGCCACCGCCCATGGCGGCACCGTTGTAGTAGGTGAAGGTCGGCACGGCCAGGCCCGCGAGGCGCTTGAAGACCTCGTGGCCGCCCTTGCCGATGGCGAGCGCGTGCTCGTGCTCCTTGAGGAGCTCGACGCCCTTGAGGTCGGCGCCGACCGCGAAGATGAACGGCTTGCCGGTGATGCCGACACCGACGATCGTGCCCTCGGCCGCCTCCTTCTCGACCTGGTCGATGGCGGTGTTGAGGTTCGCCAGCGAGGCCGGGCCGAAAGTGGTCGGCTTGGTGTGGTCCAGGCCGTTGTCCAGGGTGATCAGCGCGAAGCGGCCGGCCCCGGACGGCAGGTCGAAGTGGCGCACGTGCGCCGACGTCACGACCTCGTCGGGGAACAGGTCCGAGGCCTGCTTCAGAAGCTCGGCGGTGGTGCTCACTTGTCCCCCTCGAAGTGCGGGTTCTCCCAGATGACCGTCGCGCCCATGCCGAAGCCGACGCACATGGTGGTCAGGCCGTAGCGGACGCTGGGCTGCTCCTCGAACTGGCGGGCCAGCTGCGTCATCAGACGCACACCCGAGGAGGCCAGCGGGTGACCGAAGGCGATGGCGCCGCCGTACTGGTTGACGCGCTCGTCGTCGTCCGCGATGCCGTAGTGGTCGAGGAAGGCCAGCACCTGCACGGCGAAGGCCTCGTTGATCTCGAACAGACCGATGTCGGAGATGCTCAGCCCGGCCTGGGCGAGCGCCTTCTCGGTCGCCGGGATCGGG
This sequence comes from Streptomyces sp. NPDC026538, assembly GCF_055567535.1. Taxonomy (NCBI): domain Bacteria; kingdom Bacillati; phylum Actinomycetota; class Actinomycetes; order Kitasatosporales; family Streptomycetaceae; genus Streptomyces; species Streptomyces sp. NPDC026538. The sequence goes on along the minus strand of NZ_JBVHQG010000002.1, from coordinate 930,985 downwards.
CCGTAGCCCATGACCTCGGGCTCGACACCGGCGAAGGAGTACGACACGAGCCGCATCTTGACCGGCAGGTTGTTCTCGCGGGCGAAGTCCTCGCTGGCGATCAGCGAGGCGGTGGCGCCGTCGTTCAGACCGGCCGCGTTGCCGGCGGTGACCCGGCCGTGCACACGGAACGGCGTCTTCAGACCCGACAGGTTCTCCAGGGTGGTCCCCGGCCGCATCGGCTCGTCGGCGGTGACCAGACCCCAGCCGGTCTCGCCGCCCTCGGGGTTGGTCCGGCGCACCGAGATCGGGACCAGGTCGGCCTGGATCTTGCCGTTGGCGTACGCCTTGGCGGCCTTCTCCTGCGACCGCACCGCGTACTCGTCCGTGCGCAGCTTGGTGATGCCCGGGTAGCGGTCGTGCAGGTTCTCGGCGGTCATGCCCATGAACAGCGCCGACTCGTCGACGAGCTTCTCGCTGACGAACCGCGGGTTCGGGTCGACGCCCTCGCCCATCGGGTGGCGGCCCATGTGCTCGACACCACCGGCGATGGCGATGTCGTACGCGCCGAAGGCGACGGAACCGGCGACCGTGGTGACGGCCGTCAGGGCGCCGGCACACATACGGTCGATGGAGTAGCCGGGCACGGAGGTCGGCAGGCCCGCGAGAATGCCCGCGGTACGGCCGATGGTCAGACCCTGGTCACCGATCTGGGTGGTCGCGGCGATGGCGACTTCGTCGATCTTCTTGGTGTCCAGCCCGGGGTTGCGGCGCAGCAGCTCCCGGATCGCCTTCACGACGAGGTCGTCGGCACGGGTCTCATGGTAGATGCCCTTCGGGCCCGCCTTGCCGAACGGGGTACGGACGCCGTCGACGAAGACGACATCCCTGACGGTACGAGGCACGATTGGCTCTCCTCCAGGGTGCGGGATGGCACTGCTGCATGCGCTGAGCGCGCGCTCAGGCCCATGCTACTTATGAGTAACGTGACTGCCCACCCCTGACGGCGGGAGCGGCGAAGGTCACATGTGCCGTCCCGGAATCTTGGCGTGATCTCGACGTCCCCGCTCCGCTGCCGCGGCCCCTACGGAGCGCACTGCGAGGTCGTCTCGGCGGGAGCGGTCCTGGTCGTCCTGCCGACGCGGGTCGTCTTCCTGTGCCCGCAGCGCTTCGTCCACAACGGCTTCATGCGGGGAGCGACCCGCTGAGCGCCGTGCGACGCCGGGCGTCGACCAGCGCGCGCGGCGGTGTGCCGTACGCCCAGTTCCAGGATGCGAGCGTTCCGTGTCATCAGGAGTGGACCGGGCGGGCGGGACTCGCGGGAGGGGCGGGCGGCGGCCCGGGACCGGGGTGACGTGAGCACGAGGGCTCCTCTCGGGTGGTGGTGTGCGCACAGGCGCGGCCGCGTGGTCGCGGACCGCCCGGTGAACGTCATCCGTGGTGTTCCAGCGCACGGATCACGCTGTAGTCCCGTTCGATGGCGCGCGGCTCGCTGCTGCTGAGCACGGCCTCGGCGCAGACGGGGGCACCGGGCGTGCGGATCTCGCTCGCCGCGACCACGGTGGGCAGCGAGCGCAGGACGGCTCCCAGCCACGGGGCGATCCCGGCGGTCGCGCGCATGTGCACCCGCACGATGTGCTGTCCGCCCGGCGCGGGCGTGGACCGGGCGGCGGCCGGAGGGATCCACGTGCCCAGCGCGTCGGCGGCGCGGTTACGGCCGGTCGCCGTCCGCAGCGCTTCGTCGGCCGGCGTCACGACGGGCGCCGCCAGCGCGCCCACCAGCAGGGGCTCGCCACCGGCACCGTACGCCAGCCGGGTGGTGACCGGACCGCACACCACGCCCAGCGCGTCGAGCACCCGCGTGGCGCCGAGCGCCAGGGTCCGCGCCGGCGGGCTGCCCGGAGCGAGCAGATCGGTGCGGTCCAGCCGGCCGTCCCCGGTGTGGACGTCCGCCCACAGGTCGGTGACGACGTGCTCGGGGCGGCCGTCCGGGCCCGGACGAGTGGCTGTGTTGACCGTGTACTGGCGCCCGGAGGGCCGCTCGCTCAGCACCAGGTGCGCGCTGCCGGAGTGCTGGACGGCCGCCTTCCGCAGGGCCGGCCAGGCAGCGCCGATCTGGAGTTCGTCCAGGCACTCCACCGGGGCGACCGGGGTTCCGTTGGCCGCCGGGGTGAGCAGATAGCCGGGCATGGGGTGGCTCCGCGCCCAGGCCACGGCCTCGGCCGGACTCGCCGTACGGATGCCCCGCAGCGCGGGAATGCCCACCCGCGCCAGGCGGTCCGCCTGCGCCCCCCGGTCGTACCTCAGCGGTGAGGTCGCCGGATCGGCGCCGGGAAGACCGAGCTGCCAGGCGATCCGCTCGGCCGGTTCGATGCCCCCGGTGCTGCCCGCGACGACGGCCGAGACCCCCAGCGCCCGCAGCGCCTTGACGGTCTGCCGGACCCCGCGGTGCACGACAGTGCCGGTGTACCCGGCCGGCACCGGCGAGTTCCGGTACGCCGGCGGCCGCAGGCGGCGCTCCGGGACGACGGCCACCGTCCGCCAGCCGTGCCGGGCGAATGCCCGCGGATACGGGATCCCGCCGTCGTACGGGGCGATCACGGCCGCGGTGTCGACGGCGGGGTCGGTCCGTAAAGCGGCCGCGGCGGGGGCGGAGGGGATGGTCATCGGTGCGAGCTCCCAAGCAGACGGGTGTGAGGCCGAAGCGGGTCAGCTGGTGCGAGCGGTCGTCCGGCCGCCCGGGTCGCTCACGCGCACCCGACGAACGAGGTGATCGCTTCGGGTCCTTGCACCTTCACTCCGCGGCTGCCGCCCATGGGAGCCGGAACGGAATGCGGATCGCGTACATGGCCGGCCGTGCACCGGCGCCGACGGCTCGGCATGCCTCGTCCGAACGTGATCGGAACGCATATGACCCCCCGTGCGGATGGGAGTGATCCGGCGGGGTGCCCGCCCGGACCGCTCGACCCGTCATACGACGCCACCCGGTCTTGTTGGGACCCATCGGTCCCTTCTGCTGCGACTTCTCCATCCCCCAGAAACGGCTTGCATGCGTCCTCGAAGTACGGGACGGCGGCGTTCATCACCCCTGAAGAGATGACATGTCCGAGTTGCCGGAATGCGCGGTCGGTTTCAGAAGGGACTGATCGGTCTGTTCTGTCGGCGTCAAGTCTGGAACTCGGGCGCTGTGACGTCAAGCAACCATGGGTCACACTGCTTTCAGGTGCCCGGCTGCCACTGGGATGCGGCGTGCTTAAAGAGGGAGGTCACGGCCGAAAGCCGCGTTGGGCCCTTACGTGCGGCTGGCGCCGTGCGGCAGTCGTCCGCGAGGTGCGCACACCCCTTCCGGCGCCGGGCATCCGCCTGAACGGGCGGGGTAGTATCGGGAGGCTGATTAACGTGTGCGCGGTATTTTCCGGCTTATTGTGACGCCCTGAAATTCCTTTTCCTGAGAATACGGTTCGGCCTTTCAGGGCTCCGAGAACGCTTGCGGGGGCGGGTGTTCTGGAACGCGTACGCAGTTTTCCCGGACAAAGTCCGTTCAGTCTCAACCGGCGAATGGGACTCGAAGGCGAGATCGAATGAGCAACCTGCGCAGGCCGCGACGGCGGCAACAGCGCGCCATCGACACGAGACAGCGGATCCTCGACGCCGCTGGCGCGCTCTTCGTGGCGGACAGCTATGAAGGGGCTTCGGTAAGTGACCTGATCACGGCCGCACGGACGAGCAAAGGGGCTTTCTATCGGCACTTCCCCGGGGGAAAGCTCGAAGTGGCGTCGGCCATCATGGAGGACACGCTGAGCATGGACGGGCTGCAGAAGCAGCGAATCATGCTCCAGGAAATGGTCGACATAGGCATGATCCTGGCCCATCGAATCTCCAGGGAGAGTGCTGTCCAGGCCGCCTTGATGCTGTCGTTCCGCGGCAATGCACCAGAAACCTACGGAACTCCCTGGCCGGACTGGATCGTCTTCAACACGGGACAGTTGACCGAAGCGCGGCGGAGGGGAGAGCTGAAACCCTTCGTCGACGTGGAGGAGCAGGCCTACCAGGTCGCGGGGAACTGGGCCGGAGTGGTCCTGATCTCGAACACCCTCGACCGGCACATGGGGAATGTCGAAGCGCGGATCGCGCGCATGTACCGCAATGTGGTGACCGCGATCGCCGTGCCGGAGGTCCTGCCGGAGATCGACATCTCGGTGCACCGGGGCAAGAACCTGTACAACGCGTTCCTCGAAGGTGCGGCCGATCCGGAGCTGCCGCGGGACGAGTCCGCGGAGGGATCCCCGGGCCAGGCTGAAGAACTCGACGGGCTCGAAGGGCTGGAAGGGCTCGACGGGCATGCAGGGCTGGAAGGGCTCGAAGAACTCACGGAGCACGCCGAAGAAGCGGCTCCGGGTCACGCCGGAGTGCTCCCGGGGCGGTGAGCGGGACCACTGCGGAACTCGGCTCTTCAGCGGCGCCCTGAGGCACCCTGGAGGGCCGAGTCCCGCGTCCGCGCGCCGACACCCGGTGAGCCGGGACAAGGAAGCTGCCCGGCGGACCGGCCTAGGTGGTCAGCGCGGTCACCAGCGCCGGCGTCACCTGCTCCACCTGCCAGGGTCGCGCGCCGTACCCCACCAGAGCGGTTCCCACCGTCTCGGCGTCCACGGCCTTCGGCGGCTCCCAGCAGAGCCTGCGCACCGTGTCCGGCGTGATCAGGTTCTCCTGGGGCATGTTGAGCTGCTCGGCCAGGGCCGACACCGCGGCCCGTGCCGCGGACAGCCGGGCGGCCGCCGCGGGATCCTTGTCGGCCCACGCCCGTGGCGGCGGCGGCCCCGTCAGCGGCTGCCCCGGCAGCGGCAGCCCGGCGTCCGGCAGCGCCTTGGCCCGGTCCACCGCCGCCTGCCACTGCTCCAGCTGCCGCCGTCCCATCCGGTGCCCGAAGCCGTTCAGTCCCGCGAGGGCGTGCACGTTCGCCGGCAGCGCGAGCGCGGCCTCCACGATCGCCGCGTCACTGAGCACCTTGCCGGGCGACACATCCCGCTTCTGCGCGATCCGGTCCCGTGTCTGCCACAGCTCCCGCACCACACCCAGCTGCCGGCGCCGCCGCACCTTGTGCATCCCCGACGTCCGGCGCCAGGGGTCCTTTCGCGGCTCGGCCGGCGGCGCGGACGCGATCGCGTCGAACTCCTGCCGTGCCCACTCCAGCTTCCCCTGCCGGTCCAGCTCCTTCTCGAGGGCGTCCCGAAGATCGATGAGCAGTTCGACGTCGAGCGCCGCGTACCGCAGCCAGGGCTCGGGCAGCGGCCGGGTCGACCAGTCGACGGCGGAGTGGCCCTTTTCCAGGACGAAGCCGAGGACGCTCTCCACCATCGCGCCGAGCCCGACCCGCGGGAACCCGGCGAGTCGCCCGGCCAGCTCGGTGTCGAACAGGCTGCTGGGCATCATGCCTATCTCGCGCAGACAGGGCAGATCCTGGGTGGCCGCGTGCAGCACCCACTCGACACCGGACAGCGCCTCGCCGAGGCCGGACAGGTCGGGGCAGGCGACGGGGTCGATCAGCGCGGTCCCGGCGCCCTCCCGGCGCAGCTGGACGAGGTAGGCGCGCTGCCCGTAGCGGTAGCCGGACGCGCGCTCGGCGTCGACGGCGACGGGCCCGGAGCCGGCGGCGAACGCGGCGATCACGCGGGCGAGCGCATCCTCGTCCGTGACCACGGGCGGAATGCCCTCACGCGGCTCCAGCAAGGGAATCGGCGCCCCCGTCACAGAAGATCCGGCGTCGTCCGGGGGAGTGCCCCCGGTGGTGCGCAGTGAACTGTCTGCTGCGGTGTCTTGGGCGTCGGTCACATGTCAAGGGTATCCGTGTGTGGACGGCGCCCGTCGACGGAACGTTCCGTCGACGGGCGCCGGGGGGTCGTAAACCAGTCAGGCCGGTGAAAGATCAGGTCCACGAACGGGGGACGTCGCCGTAGGACGTGCCAGCGGATCAGCGGCCGATCCGGTTCACGTCGCTGAACGGTGGAGTGCGGGATGAACGTTCGGTCAGTGGATGATGCCGGTGCGCAGGGCGACGGCGACCATCCCGGCGCGGTCGCCCGTGCCGAGCTTGCGGGCGATTCGGGCCAGGTGGCTCTTGACGGTGAGGGCGGACAGGCCCATCGAGACGCCGATCGCCTTGTTCGACTGGCCCTCCGCGACCAGCCGGAGCACCTCGACCTCACGGCCGGAGAGCTCGCGGTAGCCGCCCGGGTGGCTCGGGGCACCCGGGGGGCGGCGGTGCATACGGGCGGCGGCGGAACCGATGGGGGCGGCGCCCGGTCGGGTGGGGAGCCCGATGTTGGTGCGGGTGCCGGTGACTACGTAGCCCTTGACCCCGCCGGCCAGGGCGTTGCGCACGGCGCCGATGTCGTCGGCGGCGGACAGGGCCAGGCCGTTGGGCCAGCCGGCGGCGCGGGTCTCGGAGAGGAGGGTCAGGCCGGAGCCGTCGGGGAGGTGGACGTCGGCGACGCAGATGTCGCGGGGGTTGCCGATGCGGGGACGAGCCTCCGCGATGGACGAGGCTTCGATGACATCGCGCACGCCGAGCGCCCACAGGTGACGGGTGACGGTGGAGCGCACGCGCGGGTCGGCCACGACCACCATGGCGGTGGGCTTGTTCGGGCGGTAGGCGACCAGGCTTGCGGGCTGCTCGAGGAGAACGGACACCAGGCCTCCTGGGGTGGGGGACGGGGGCCGGCTTGTGGGGAAGAAGCCGGGACGAACCGTGCTTTCAAGGTCACAGTCGTCTTCGGCATCAAACCCGTCCGCCTTTAGAGAATGATCACGATCTGGTGAGTAACAATACGTGCAATTCGGACACGCGATCGATCATCCGAAGATCGAATCGGTTCGGGCTGTTGTCGTACGGGACAGAAAGTGGCCGTATCGACAAAGAGATGGTCAATGAAGGGTGAGTCGACGGGACCCGGGTGGACGGGTCCTCGAACACTGACGGAACGAGCGGCTAGCGCGCCTGCGGGTCGCGGCGCTGCGGCAACGTGACCACCGAGGCGTCGCCCGGAGCGGCCGGCGGCAGTCCCGCCACCTGCGCCAGCAGATCGCACCAGGAGGCGAGATGCGCCGCCGTGTCCGGGACCCCGGTGCGGCCCTCCCGGGGCGTCCAGGAGGCCCGGATCTCGATCTGCGAGGCGGCGGGGCGCTCGGACAGCCCGCCGAAGTAGTGCGAACTCGCCCGCGTGACGGTCCCGCTCGGCTCCCCGTACGACAGTCCGCGCGCCTGGAGGGCACCGGTGAGCCACGACCAGCAGACGTCCGGCAGCAGCGGATCGGCCGCCATCTCCGGCTCCAGCTCCGCGCGCACCAGCGTGACCAGCCGGAACGTGCCACGCCAGGCGTCGTGCCCGGCCGGGTCGTGCAGCAGCACCAGACGGCCGTCGGCGAGGTCCTGGTCGCCGTCGACGACCGCCGCCTCCACGGCGTACGCGAACGGGGCCAGACGCTGCGGTGCGGGCGTCGGCTCCACCTCGACCTGCGGTCGCAGCCGCGCGCCGCGCAGCGCGTCGACCGCGGCTCGGAAGGCCGGTGGCGCCGTACTCCCCGTATGTCCTTCGCCCTCCTCGGTGCCCTTCCCCTCGCCCATCCCGCCAGCGCCGTCCGACAGTCGTCCCTGAGCCGCAGCCATGCGGGGAAGAGTAAGGGGAACGACGCCTTCGCGCAGGGAGAGACACCACCTAAGGCCCCACCCGAGGCGCCGCACGGGCCGCGACGGCACCGGGTTCGGGGGCGTGCGAGACTTGCCGTCGTGAGTGCGAACGGAAGCCCTACGGGCCAGCAGCCGACAGCGACGTACGACAGTGCCTTCCTGAAGGCGTGCAGGCGTGAACCCGTGCCGCACACCCCCGTGTGGTTCATGCGGCAGGCCGGGCGCTCGCTGCCGGAGTACCTCAAGGTGCGCGAGGGCGTCCCCATGCTGGAGTCGTGCACGCGGCCCGAGCTGGTCGCCGAGATCACACTCCAGCCCGTCCGCCGGCACAACGTGGACGCGGCGATCTACTACAGCGACATCGTCGTCCCTCTCAAGGCCATCGGCGTCGACCTCGACATCAAGCCCGGCGTCGGCCCGGTCGTCGCGCACCCGATCCGCACCCGCGCCGACCTCGCCCAGCTCCGTGCCCTCACCCCCGAGGACGTCTCCTACGTCACCGAGGCGATCGGCCTGCTCACCGCCGAGCTCGGCCCGACCCCGCTGATCGGTTTCGCGGGCGCCCCGTTCACCCTCGCGAGCTACCTCGTCGAGGGCGGCCCCTCGCGCACGTACGAGAACGCCAAGGCGATGATGTACGGCGACCCGGAGCTCTGGGCCGACCTGCTCGACCGCCTCGCGGACATCACGGGCGCGTTCCTCAAGGTGCAGATCGAGGCCGGCGCCTCCGCCGTCCAGCTCTTCGACTCCTGGGCCGGGGCGCTGGCCCCCGCCGACTACCGGCGCTCGGTGCTGCCCGCCTCCGCGAAGGTCTTCGACGCCGTCGCCGGATACGGCGTCCCGCGCATCCACTTCGGCGTCGGCACCGGCGAACTGCTGAGGCTCATGGGCGAGGCCGGCGCGGACGTCGTCGGCGTCGACTACCGGGTCCCGCTCGACGAGGCCGCCCGCCGCGTCGGCCCCGGCAAGGCGCTCCAGGGCAACCTCGACCCTACCGTCCTGTTCGCCGGCAAGGACGCGGTGGAGACCAAGGCGCGCGAGGTGCTCGACGCGGCCGCCGGTCTCGAAGGCCATGTCTTCAACCTCGGCCACGGCGTGATGCCGTCCACCGACCCGGACGCGCTGACCCGGCTGGCCGACTTCGTCCACACCGAAACGGCCCGCTGACCCCGTCCGCTACCAGCCGTGCCGGGGCCGGGCCCGCCTGCCGAACAGCAGGCCGCGCGGTTCCGGCGGCGGGGGCGTGCCCGGCTTGAGCGGCCAGGCGAGCAGCATGCCCACGAGGAAGCCGACGACGTGCGCCGCGTACGCCACCGTGCCGGCGTCGGAGACGCCCTCGCCGGACGAGTACACGGCCTGGAGCACGAACCAGAAGCCCAGCACCAGCCAGGCCGGCAGCCGCAGCGGCAGGAACACCAGGAACGGCACCAGCACCCAGACCCTGGCCCTCGGGTAGAGGACGAGATAGGCGCCCAGGACGCCGGCGATCGCGCCGGACGCGCCGATCAGCGGGTCCGCCGAGGTGTCGTTGAGGAGCGCGAAGCCGTAGCCGGCCGCGTAGCCGCAGACGACGTAGAAGAGGAAGTACCGGACGTGGCCCATCCGGTCCTCGACGTTGTTGCCGAAGATCAGCAGGAACAGCATGTTGCCCAGCAGATGCAGCCAGCTGCCGTGCAGGAACATCGCCGTGAAGACCGACAGCGCCGGCGACTTGTCGTAGGAGGGCGGCCCGACGACACAGCCGGGGCCGTTCCGGCCGATGCCCGCCGCGCCGGTCGGGACCAGCGTCGGCATCTGATGGTGGATCAGCTCCCTGGGGACCGCCGCGTAGTGGTCCGTGAAGGCCTGGAGATGGCACAGCTGAGCCAGATCGCTGCTGCCGGCCACGGAGCCGGCGATGCCGGGTGTGAACAGGAAGACGAGGACGTTCGCGGCGATGAGCGCGTACGTCACGTACGGCGTGCGCCGCACCGGGTTGACGTCATGGACGGGTATGACCACAGGTCACTAGTGCCCAGGGCGGGGGCGCCCGAAGCGCGGAGCGGCCCGGTGAACGTCGGCACGCGCGGGTGCGTATGTCTTTGCGACCGATGAGCTTCAGGTGATGTTCCAGGCGACGTGAGGACCAGGCGATGAACGAGCGGGTTGCTTCTCAGGCGTTCCCTCCCATGCAGGCCATGCCCGACGGTGAGGCGGAGATCTCTCTTGTCGTGCGGCTTCCCTGGGAGGACGTGGCGCGGCTCGGTCAGGAGGCCGGGCGGCTGGCGGCGCAGATGCAGCGGCCGGTGACGCTGGACGAGGCGGTCAGCAATCGGCTGCGGTCGACCCGGCCGGCGGCGGCGCACGCGCGACCGGGCGCCGAGCAGCCGGCTGCCGCGGCTGCGCCGGGCGGTGCCGGGGTCACTTCGTTGCCGAGGATCAGCGGGACCGCTTGATCGCCGTCGCGGGGCGCGGGTGCGCTGTGGCCGGTCGCGCCCCGCGGCGGAGCCGCAAATCGATTACGCCCCGCGCCCCTGACGGGGCGCTTCAGTGGCCCTCGCGCACCTTGGCCGACGCCTTTCTGGCCGCCACCAGTACCGGATCCCACACCGGTGAGAACGGGGGTGCGTAGCCCAGGTCCAGGGCTGTCATCTGGTCCACCGTCATCTTCGCCGTCAGGGCCACAGCCGCGATGTCGACCCGCTTGCCCGCGCCCTCCCGCCCCACGATCTGGACGCCGAGCAGGCGGCCGGTGCGGCGTTCCGCGAGCATCTTGACCGTCATCGGGCTCGCGCCGGGGTAGTACCCGGCGCGGCTCGTGGACTCGATGGTGACCGCCTCGAACCGCAGGCCCACCCGCAGCGCGTCCTTCTCCCGCAGTCCGGTGCGGGCGATCTCCAGGTCGCAGACCTTGCTCACCGCCGTGCCGACGACCCCAGGGAACGTGGCGTAATCGCCGCCCACGTTGCTGCCGATGACCTGGCCGTGCTTGTTGGCGTGGGTGCCCAGCGGGATGTACTGCTCCTGGCCCGAGACCAGGTTCAGGACCTCCACGCAGTCGCCGCCCGCCCAGATGTCCCGGTGGCCGCGGACCCGCATCGCCAGGTCGGTCAGCAGGCCGCCGTGCTCGCCGACGGGCAGGCCCGCGGCCCGGGCGAGGCTCGTCTCCGGGCGGACACCGATGCCCAGGATCACCACGTCCGCCGGGTACTCGCCGTCCTCCGTGGCCACCGCCCGGACCCTGCCGTCCTGGCCGGTGAGCACCTTGGTGACCTCGGCGTCGTTGACCATGGTGATGCCGAGGCCCTCCATCGCCTCGTGCACCAGGCGGCCCATGTCCGGGTCGAGCGTGGACATGGGTTCGCTGCCGCGGTTGACGACCGTCACCTCGTAGCCCCGGTTGATCATCGCCTCGGCCATCTCGACGCCGATGTAGCCGGCGCCGACGACCACCGCACGACGGCCACGCGTGTGTGCCAGCGTGTCGAGCAGGGCCTGGCCGTCGTCCAGCGTCTGCACGCCGTGCACCCCCGGCGCGTCCCCGCCCGGCATGTCGGGGCGGATCGGGCGGGCGCCGGTCCCGATGACGAGTTTGTCGTACGACGTCCAGGACTCGGTGCCGGAATCGACGTCACGCGCGCGTACCCGCTTCCCGGCCACGTCGATCTCCGTGACCTCGGTGCGCATCCGCAGATCGATGTCCCGCGACCGGTGCTCCTCGGGCGCGCGGGCGATCAGACGGTCCCGCTCCGCCACGTCACCGCCGACCCAGTACGGGATGCCGCACGCCGAGTAGGAGCTGAAGTGACCGCGCTCGAAGGCCACGATCTCCAACTCGTCCGGTCCCCGCAACCGGCGTGCCTGGGACGCCGCGGACATGCCCGCGGCGTCCCCGCCGATCACCACCAGCCGTTCCCGTCCACCGCTCATGTCCATGCGAACACGCTACGGGGCGACGGAATTTCGGGCTTGCTCAGGTCTCCCCGCCGGGCGTGCGGCGCCGGCGGACGACCCGCCACCACAGGACCGCGACCAGGGCCGCCAGGGCCGCGAAGGGCAGGGCCGCGCCCAGCGCCAGGGCGATCCAGCGCAGCATGGTGACGAAGACGTGCCAGCCGCCCGCCAGCGCGTCCACGAACCCCGGCGTGTCGTCCTTCGCGGCCTTCGTCACCGGCGTCTGGGTGAGCGACAGGGTGATGGTGGCCAGGCTGGTGCGGTCCTTCAGGGACGCCTGCTGGGCGAGCAGCGCCTCCAGGTCGGCCTCCCGGTTGCTCAACTCCCCTTCCAGGGTGACCACGTCACTGAGCTTGGTGGCCCGGTCCATCAGCTCGCGGACCCGGGCCACGCTGGCCCGCTGCGACTTGACGCGACTGTCCACGTCCACCACCTGGTCGGTGACGTCCTGGGCCTTCGCGGTGCGGTCGAGGAGCTTGCCCGCGCCCTGGAGATCGCTGAGCACCTCGTCGTACTTCTCGGTGGGGACCCGGAGCACCACGCGGGTGCGTTCATGGCCCTGGGCGCCCCGGGTGGTGGTCTCGTTGCCGACATAGCCGCCGGCGTTCTCGGCCGTGGTGCGCGCCTCGTCGAGGGCCTTGGGCACGTCCTTGACCTGCACGGTCAGGGAGGCGGTGCGGATGATGCGGTTCACCGTGAGCGTGGGGGCCTTGTCGGTGCCCCTGCCGCTGCTGTCCTTGGCGCCCGCCAAGCCCGCCGCCTCCTGGGCCGCGCCGCCCACGTCGGCCTTGGAGTCGCCGGCGGACCCGCCGGAGCCGGCACCGGCGCCGCAGCCGGTGAGGACGAGCGCGCAGGCGAGCAGAAAGCCGGCGAGGACGGGTCGTACGGGATGTCGCATGGTTCCCCCCGAGGGTCGTGACTACTGACGCTCCTTCGACGCCGGGGCGGTGCGGGACGTTTGAGCGGGACGGTTCCGATGCGGTCACGGTCCGGACGCGCGCCGGTCACCGGGCCGGGACGGGAGTGTCGTGACGTTTGAGAGAGTGGGGTCATGAGCGCAACGGGCACGGGTCAGGTCGTCGTCGTCGGAGCCGGGATCGCGGGGCTGGCCGCGGCCCACCGGCTGCTGGAGCGCGGCGTGCGCGTGACCGTGCTGGAGGCCTCGGAGAGAGTCGGCGGCAAGCTGCTGCCCGGCGAGATCGCGGGCGTGCGGGTCGACCTGGGCGCCGAGTCGATGCTGGCCCGCCGACCCGAGGCGGTCGCCCTCGCGCGCGAGGTGGGGCTGGACGACCGGCTGCAGTCGCCGGCCACCGCCACGGCCTCGATCTGGACCCGGGGCGCCCTGCGCCCCATGCCCAAAGGCCATGTCATGGGTGTCCCCGGCACCGCAGCCGCGCTGTCCGGCGTGCTGTCCGAGGAGGGCCTCGCGCGTATCGAGCGCGACGCCGACCTGCCCCGCACCGAGGTCGGTGACGACGTCGCGGTGGGGGAGTACGTGGCCGGGCGGCTGGGCCGGGAGGTCGTCGACCGGCTGGTCGAGCCCCTGCTCGGCGGGGTCTACGCGGGCGACGCCTACCGCATCTCGATGCGCTCGGCGGTCCCCCAGCTCTACCAGGCCGCCAGGACGCACGACTCGCTGACCGAGGCCGTCCGCGAGATCCAGGCCAAGGCGGCCGCCAACCAGCAGACGGGCCCGGTGTTCATGGGCATCGAGGGCGGCGTCGGCACCCTGCCGCTCGCCGTGGCCGCCTCGGTACGGGCGCGCGGGGGCGAGATCGTCACCGGCGCACCCGTGACCGAACTGCGCCGGGTGGGACCGGGCGCGGCAGGCGACTCCGACCGTGCCGGCTCGACGGCCGGCGGATCCGGCCTCGCGCGGGCGACCACCGGGGCGGACGGGGACCGCGCGGCGGGCTGGGGCGCCCCCGGCGGCTCGCACACCGGGTGGCGGGTCGTCGCAGGTGACCGGGTGCTGTACGCGGACGCCGTGATCATCGCCGTGCCGGCCCCCGTCGCCGCCGCCCTGCTGCGCGCCGAGGTGCCCGCCGCCGCGGCCGAACTGGCCGCCGTCGAGTACGCCTCGATGGCCCTGATCACCCTCGCCTACCGCCGCGCCGACCTCGCCCTGCCCGAGGGCAGCGGTTTCCTGGTGCCGCCCGTCGACGGCCGCACCATCAAGGCCGCCACCTTCGCCTCCCAGAAGTGGGGCTGGATCGCCGACGAGGACCCGGATGTCGTCGTGCTGCGCACCTCGGTCGGGCGGTACGGCGAGACGGAGGTGCTGGGGCGTGCGGACGCCGACCTCCTCGACGTCTCCCGGCACGACCTGCGCGCGGCCACCGGCCTGGCCGCGGCCCCCGTCGCCACCCGGGTCACCCGCTGGACCGACGGTCTGCCCCAGTACCCGGTCGGCCACCACGCGCGCGTGGCCCGCGTCCGCGAGCACGTCGGCCGGCTCCCGGGCCTGGCGGTCTGCGGCGCGCAGTACGACGGGGTGGGCATCCCCGCCTGCATCGCGAGCGCGTACGCGGCCGTCGACCAGCTGGGCGGTGACCTGGCGGCGGTGCGGGAGCTCACCGCCAACCCGGTGCAGAGCCTGCACGGCGGAGCGGGAGAATAGGGACCATGAGTGACGACGCCCCTATCACCGCCTCCGAGCGGATCCCGAACAAGGGCAAGCTGGCCAAGGACCTCAACGAGGTCATCCGCTACACCCTGTGGTCGGTCTTCAAGCTGAAGGACGTGCTGCCCGAGGACCGCACGGGCTACGCCGACGAGGTCCAGGAGCTGTTCGACCAGCTCGCGGCCAAGGAAGTGACCGTGCGCGGCACCTACGACCTCTCCGGTCTGCGCGCCGACGCCGACCTGATGATCTGGTGGCACGCCGAGGACAGCGACCAGCTCCAGGAGGCGTACAACCTCTTCCGCCGCACGAAGCTGGGCCGCGCCCTCGCGCCGGTCTGGTCGAACATGGCGCTGCACCGCCCCGCCGAGTTCAACCGCTCCCACATCCCGGCCTTCCTCGCCGACGAGACGCCGCGCAACTACGTCAGCGTGTACCCGTTCGTGCGCTCGTACGACTGGTACCTGCTGCCCGACGAGGACCGCCGCCGGATGCTCGCCGACCACGGCAAGATGGCCCGCGGCTACCCGGACGTGCGGGCCAACACGGTCGCCTCGTTCTCGCTCGGCGACTACGAGTGGATCCTGGCCTTCGAGGCCGACGAGCTGTACCGCATCGTCGACCTCATGCGTCATCTGCGTGCCTCCGAGGCCCGGATGCACGTCCGCGAGGAGGTCCCCTTCTACACGGGCCGGCGCAAGGACGTCGCGGAGCTGGTCGCGGGCCTCGCCTGACGACGCTCAGCGCTGGCCGGCCTTGCCCTTCAGGGAGTCCCGCAGCTTCTTCTGCTGGGCACGGCCGGCCGGCTTCGGCTCCGGGTGCCCCGCGCAGGACGCCCGCCGCTCCGGGAGCCGGCCCTCCAGCAGGTAGGCCTCCAGATAGCCGTTGACGCACTTGTTGGGGCCGCCGCCGATGCCGTGGGTGCCCGCGTCCCGCTCGGTCACCAGCACCGAGTCGGCCAGCCGCCGGTTCAGCTCCAGCGCGCCCGCGTACGGTGTGGCCGCGTCCCGCTCCGCCTGCAGGATCAGCGTCGGCCGCAGCTCACCGGGACCGGTCCGCACGTCCAGGGCCTTCTGCCGGGGCACCGGCCAGTAGGCGCAGGGCAGATTCATGAAGGCGTTGTCCCAGGTCTCGAACGGCGCCACCCGCGCCAGCCGGGTGTTGTCCCGGTCCCAGGTCCTGAAGTCCGTCGGCCAGGCCGCGTCGTTGCACTCGACGGCCGTGTAGACCGCGTTGCCGTTCTCCGCCGCGGCGGCCGTCGCCGCCGTCGGCGACGCCAGCCGGACCAACGGCTTCGCGTCTCCCTTCAGGAACTTCGACAGCGCCTCCGCGCGGCTCGGCCAGTAGTCGTCGTAGTACCCGGCCGACAGGAAGGCGCCCTGCAACTGCGCCGGCCCGACCTTCCCGCCGGCCGCCTTCTTGGCCAGCCGCTTGCTCGCGCGGTCGTAACTCGCCTGCACCTTCGTGGGCGTGTCGCCCAGCCCGTACACGTCGTCGTGCTCGGCGATCCACTCGCGGTAGTCCGCCCAGCGGCTCTCGAACGCGGCCGACTGCTCCAGGTTGGCGCGATACCAGATCTGCGCCGGGTCCGGGTTCACCGCCGAGTCCAGCACCATCCGCCGTACGTGCGAGGGGAACAGGGTGGCGTACAGCGCGCCGAAGTAGGTGCCGTAGGAGGCGCCGATGAAGGTCAGCCGGTTCTCGCCGAGCGCGGCGCGCAGCACGTCCAGATCACGGGCGTTGTTGAGCGAGGTGAAGTACCTCAGCCTGCTCCCGGACCGCTTGAGGCAGCCGCGCGCGTACGCCTTCGCCTCGGCGACCCGCGCCTTCTTGTACGCCGCCGACGGGTGCGTCGGCGACGGGGACGGCGCCTTGAAGAAGCGCTTGGGGTCGACGCAGGACAGCGGCGCCGAACGGTCCACCCCGCGCGGGGCGTAGCCCACCAGGTCGTAGGCGGCGGCGAGGCGCTTCCACTCGGGCAGCACGCCGACCATCGGGAAGGCCATGCCGGAGGCACCGGGGCCGCCCGGGTTGTAGACCAGGGCGCCCTGCCGGGGCACCTTGCGCTTGCTGTTGTGCGGGTCCTTGTGGGTGGCCCGCACCCGGCTGACGGTCAGTCTGATCTGCTTGCCGTCCGGATGCGCGTAGTCGAGCGGGACGCTCAGCGTGCCGCACTGGAAGGAACTCGGGTAGTCCAGTCCGGCGGCGCACTTGCCGAAGTCGATGCCCTCCGCGCGCGCCCGCGCGGCGGCCACGGCGGTACCGCGCAGTTCGGTCGTCGCCGCGTCCGGGACGCGGGGGGCGCTCCCGGCCGGGCCGGCGGCCAGGGTGGTCAGGATCAGGGACCCGGCTGCCGAATACAGGGCGGGGGCTCTCATGGCGTATCCCTTTCGGTGCGGTCGCTGCGTGGCGCGGCAGCAACGGCACCGCAGCGCCTGCACGGCAGCAATAAAAGGGATATTTCGACCGGTTGCCGGCGAAGGCAAGCACCATCGGCCGGTGTCGGCGCCAATGCCCCTATACGCCCCCGCTCACTCCCGCGGGAGCTGGTCCCGGTGTGCGAAGGCCGCACGCAGCTCCGGTTCGCCGATCGCGCGGATACCGCGGACGGCGACCGAGGCGAGCAGCGAGTGGTCGTCGGCCGCCCGGTTCGCCCGCCGGTGCAGTACGCCCAGCAGCCGCTGCCCCGCCGGGGACGCCCAGCGCGCGTACGGGTGCACCTCGACGCGGGCGATGGCCAGGCAGCTCAGCGTCAGCGTGAGGGGCAGCGCGAACCACACGGCGACCAGGTCGCGGGGCATCTCGGTCGGGGCGGGCAGCACCAGGGCGGCCACCGCCAGCCCGAACACGGCGAGTGCGGCGGCCCGGACCTGGCGCACGCCCGACGCGACCGTCGTACGCGCCGCCACGTCCGGCACCGCGAGCCCGGCCCGCACCAGCCCCTCGCCCAGACTCCGCACGGCGTCCGCGCCGGCCGCCGCCGAGCGCACCGGCGCTATCCGCGACTGCCCCTCCGGCCCGATGGCACCTATCACCGAGCGCTCCATCTCGTCCCGCGCGAGCGGGTCCACGACGGTCGCCCAGCCGGTGTGGGCGAGCAGCAGTCGCTGTTGGCGGGCCATGGACACCATGGTCAGATCGGCGACCCGCGCGGGCCCGCCGGACAGGAACGCGGCCTCGTACAGCGTCAGATCGTGTCCCCGGCCGGTGTCCGTGTCGGTCGCCGCCGTGCGTACGGCGGCCAGGCACAGCCGAGTGCAGGCGGTGCCGGCGACGGCCCAGGCCAGGAGCAGGAGAAGGACCCAGAACATGACGCGTTTCTATGCCAGGGGCTTGGGAAACGCCATGCCCTGTTCACATTCCGGACCGAGTGTTGTCGGTACGTGACGTTCCGTTTCCCGTGCAGGTCAGGGGCTGTCGGGCGGCGGGGGACTGGAGGCGGCGGGCGGCAGCGGGTATGTCGAGGCCGACGGCGGGGCCGGCACCGGTGACGGTAGGACCGGGATCGCGTCGCTCGGCGCGAAGACCGGCGGCGAGGCGGCGGGCGAGGGGGTGACCGCCAACTGCTGTGCGAGGGCGGCGAAGTCGACGTAGCCGGTGGCCTCCAGGACCTTGATGTGGTCCAGGACGGTGGTGTTGGCGTCGTCGGCGAGATCGCGGACCAGGGTGTTCTGGGTGCCGGCGCGGACCTGGGCGACGACCGAGAAGACCCGGCCGTGGGCCAGCCGCGCGATATTCGCGAACTGCCGGTCGAAGTCCTGCCCCTGCGCCTCGGTCAGCGTGGCGAGCCACTGTCGCTGCTGGTCGTTGGGCTGGTTGGGAATCGGCACGCCGAGCTGGGCGGCGACGCTGCGGACGTGTGCGTCGAGGGCGGCGTGACCGTCGACGAGGTGGTGGCCCGCGGCCCGTACGGCCTGGGTGGTGCCCTTCCGCTCCGCCATCTCCCCGGCCGGCAGCTCCCAGAGCCCGGCGAGCCGCACCTTGACGATGAAGTCCCGGTCGAGGGCGGACAGCGGGCCGTAGCGGGTCGACACGGTCCGGGCGCTCAGCACGTTCACCGTGCCGGTCGGGTCCGAACGGTCGGCGTACGACCAGATCGGGAAGACCAGGGCGGCGAGGGTCGCCCCGAGACAGGTGATGATCAGCCCAGTGCCGGAGAATATGCCTCGGCCTTGGACGGGGGGTCGGGAACGCGCGCGCATGATGCCTCCTGCACCGCACGGCTGGGGCTTCGCCGTGCGGGCTTGGCATATTACCGAGGGCGCGGTGTGGGGGCCGGGACGAGGGGTTGGTGGGGGTCTGGGCCGGATGTCGGGTGCGGCACGAGTGCCCACGGCCATGCGGCTCCGTGGCTATGCAGGACACGGCTGAACAGCGCCCTGTCAGGGGCGCGGGGAACCGCGCGACCAGCCACACACGGCCCCGCACCCGACATCCGACCGATGCGGCACCCTGGCCGACGCCGGCAAGTGGCCCCCCGGCCGCGCCTCCCCCTAGCCTCGCCGCTGCAACGCCCTTCGGGCAGCCGACCGCCGGGGCGTCGCGCCCGCTCGGTCCCGCCACCACTTTTCCAGCCGGCGCTGGGACGTCCTGTCTCCCGCCCCGCCGTCGCCCAGCAGGCGTCCCGCGAAGTCCAGGGCGTCCCGCCGGTAACCCCCGGTCATCGGCCGCTCCAGCGCATACGCCAGGAACGCCGGCCGATACCCCGCCCCCAGGATCTCCGGCAGTTCCGGGGCCACCTTCGCCACCACGTCCGCCCGCTTCGACGCCAGTGCCCGCGCCTGCACCCCCATCCGCAGCCGGTCGAACCCCTCCGGTACGGGTGTCCCCGCGACCAGGGACGACAGCACCGCGGTCTGTGCGAGCCCGACACGTTGCCGGGTGGCGTCGGTCACCTCGGGCGCGGTCGGCCGCGCCGAGGCGTCGAACCGGCGGCCGGTGTCCGCGCCCCCCGCCGCCACCGCCCCGCGGATCGCCGCCAGCTCCCGCTCCAGTTCGGCCGGTTCGGGGAAGTTCTCGTCCCGCTCCAGCAGCACTCCCGGCGGTGTGACCCGGGACGCGAGGTCGGTCAGGACGTCCAGGACCTCCGGGGGTACCGGGTGGGCGTGGCTGTCGTGCCAGACGCCGTCCCGCTCGAAGCCGCCCGCGACATGGACGTAGGCGATGGCCTCGACGGGGAGTTCGGCGAGCGCCTTGGCGGGGTCCTCGCCCCGGTTGACGCGGTTGGTGTGCAGGTTCGCCACATCGATCAGCAGCCGTACCCCGGTGCGGTCGACGAGGTCGTACAGGAACTGTCCCTCGGTCATCTCCTCGCCCGGCCAGCAGATGAGCGCGGCGATGTTCTCGACGGCGAGCGGCACGGGCAGCGAGTCCTGCGCGATGCGGACGTTCTCGCAGAGGACGTCGAGCGCGTCCCGGGTGCGCGGCACGGGAAGCAGGTGGCCAGCCTCCAGAAGCGGCGAGGCCGTCAGCGGGCCGCCCGCGCGGACGAACGCGATGTGCTCGGTGACGAGAGGGGAGCCCAGCGCCTCCGCCCGCTCGGCGAGCGCCGAAAGACGGTGCTCCTCCGGGCGGTCCGCGCCGCCGAGGCCCAGGGAGACACCGTGCGGTACGACCGTCACCCCGCGCTCGCGCAGCCGCC
This sequence comes from Streptomyces sp. NPDC026538, assembly GCF_055567535.1. NCBI lineage: Bacteria > Bacillati > Actinomycetota > Actinomycetes > Kitasatosporales > Streptomycetaceae > Streptomyces > Streptomyces sp. NPDC026538. The sequence continues at coordinate 911,125 of NZ_JBVHQG010000002.1, read as the reverse complement.
GCAGCGACTCGGGGAGGTGACCCGGGCAGGTGTTCTCGGCCACGACCTCGACCCAGTCGATGCCGGGCATGCACTCCACGGCGTCCGCGATCTCCGGCCGCCAGCCGATGCCCGTTCCCAGCCTCTCCACGGTCATGGCCGCCCCCTCCTCATCCGAATGACGGGGGTATGGCCCCGGAGCGCGTCCGCCAACCTCGTTGCCTGCCGCTTCAGAGCAACATTTGAGGTTCGGGTCCGCGCTCCGGGGAGCCGAACCGGCTATCCGCCGAGCACGCCCAGCGAGTCCACCGGGTCCGGGCGTGCGGTGTTCACCGTGCCCGGCGCGCCGGGCGAGGGCCGGGACGTGCCCCGCACGCCACCGCTGGCCTGCGCGGCCGGAGCGGAGGGCACCACCACTCCCGGCGCCGGCACCGCCGGACCGGTCGGGCTCGCCGTGGTGGAGCCGGCGATCTCGTTGGCGATCGCCTCGAAGTCGACCTTCCCGGTCTTCTCCAGGATCGTGATGTGGTCCAGCACGGTCTGGTTGGCGTCCGAGGCCAGCTGCCGCACCAGGCTGTTGCGGGTGGTGTTCCGTACCGTCCCGATCGCCGGGAAGATCTTGCCGTGCGCGGCGCGCAGCAGGTTCACGAACTTGTACTCGTACTCCGCGCCGGTGGCCGCCGACATCTCCTGGAGCCAGCCCTGCTGCTGCTCGTTGGGCACGTTGGGCAGTTCGACGCCCAGCTGCGCCGCGATGATCCGGACCCGCCGGTCCAGGTCGGTGTGGCCGACGATCAGATGGTCCCCGGCCTCCTTGATCTCCGCACTCGGCGCCCGCTCGACGGCCTGCTGTCCGGCCGGCAGCTCCCAGAGCCCGGCCAGCCGGACCCGCACGATCAGATCGCGGTCCGAGGCGGACAGCGGACCCCACTGGGTGGCCACGGTCCCCGCCGCCAGGTTCGCCTGCCCGGTGCCGGAGCGGTCGGCGTACGACCACACGGGATAGGCGAGCACGCCGAGTGTGGCGGCGAGGGCCGTCAGGATCATGGCCGTACCGTTGAAACGCCGCAAGGGATGCCTCCCCGTGTCGCTGGTTCAGTGACCGGACGTACGGGTGGGACGGCGGCGGTGTTCAAACAAACGGCAAAGTTCGTCAGGGTATTCAAAAAATCCCAGGTCAGCGCAGTACGGGATGGTCCGCGACCACGGTGCAACTGCCCGGCGCGATCTCGGTGAACCCGGCGTCCCGCACCAACGGCAGCCCGCTGTCCGTCAGTTCACGCCACTCGGCCGGATCGGCGGTCCGCACGGCGAGCGGGAACCCGGCCCCGCGCCAGGCCTCCCGCTCCTCCTCCGACAGTGCCCACCAGGCCAGTTGGGCCCCGTGCCCGGCCTGCGCCATCGCCTTCCCCGCCGACATCTCCAGCTCCGGGTTCAGCCACAGCACGGCCTGCGCCCGGTCGGCGTCGGCGGGCGGCTCGGGATCGTCCAATTCCGTCCCGGACACCTGCAACTTCGCGAGCTCCTTGGGCCACCCGTCCAGGGGGACCGGCGGAAACACCCGTACCTCGGCGGACTTCCCCGTGAGAGTGATCCCGGGGAGCTCCCCGGCCCGCCGCCACTCGGCCCCCCGGGCCCGCCGCACGACCTTACGGATCCGAGCGTCCTCCCAGTCCCGCATCGACTGAGCCCATTCCCCGTCCCCAAGGGAGCGCGGATCACCGAGCATGCTCAGCACGGCCCGCGCGGCGGTTTCGAGAGCGTCGGTGCGGGCGGGTGGAGCCGCCTTCTCGATCCGCACGACAAGAGGCAGTACGAACTGGGGTGCTTCGTCCCGACTGTTGGCCGAGACCTGAAAAGGAGCGCTCACCGCACCAACCTTAAGGGGCGCGGGGAACTGCGCGACCAGCCACATACGACCGGCACCCCGCAGCGATGCGCACCGCCTGCCCCCTCCCGGCACGACAATGTCGGCATGCACCGTGATCTTGAACTGGCCCGCGTAGGCCGCCGCTACGGCATACGCGGCCCCTGGGTATTACGAGGCATCGACCTCACCATCACCCCCGGCACCCTCACCCGCGTGGAAGGAGCGAACGGCACCGGCAAGTCCACCCTGCTTCGCATCGTCGCCGGCATAGACATTCCCACCGAGGGCCGTATCACCGGCCGCCCCCGCACCGCGTACGTGCCCGAGCGCTTCCCCTCGGCCCTCCCCTTCACCCCCTCCGGCTACCTCACCCACCTCGGTACCGTCCACGGCCTCTCGCGCAGGTCGGCCGCCGCCCGCGCGGCGGACTGGCTGGAGCGGTTCGGCGCCGCGGCCTACGCGGCGACACCCATGGCCCAGCTCTCCAAGGGCACCAGCCAGAAGGTCGCGGTCGCCCAGGCCCTGCTCGCCGACCCCCGGCTGCTCGTCCTCGACGAGGCCTGGACCGGCCTGGACGCCGAGGCCCGCGCGGAGCTGGAACGGGCCGTCGCCGAGCGGACCGCGGCCGGGGGCGCCGTCGTCTTCGTCGATCACGATCCCCGGCGCCTCGCGGGCGCCCCCGACGCGACCTACCAGGTCGTCGACGGCACCCTCAGACCCCGTGCCGCACAGGTGACCTCACCCGTCGGTCCGCACACCGTCGTCACCGTCCGGGGCCCCGCCGGCGGCCGCCTCCCCGCCGAAGCGACCCGCACGGCTGCTTCCGCCGAGGAACCGGCCCCCGGCACCTACCGTCTTACGGTTCCCGCGTCCCACTCGGACCTGGTGCTGCGTGCCCTTCTCACGGCCCACCCGCCGTGGCACGTGGTCACCGTCAGCCCCTCGGACGTCCCACCGGACGAGAAAGCCCGCTCATGACCGCACTCCTGCGCTACCAGACCGCACTCCTCCTGCGCTCCCAGCGCTGGCTGCCACCGGTGATCCTGTACGCCGTGTTCCTGGGCGTGGGTGTGCAGAGCGGTCAGCCGGTGCTGGACTCGCTCGGCTACACGGCCGCCGCACTGCTGCCGGTGGCCGCCTGGCTGGTACGGATCTGTGTCACGGGAGAACCGTCGGCCGCCCGCGCCTGTGTCACGGCGGCGCGGGGCCCGGCCAGGGTCCATCTGGCCGCCCTGCTCACCGCCCTCGCCGCCGCCGCCCTGCTCGGCACGGCGGCGACCCTGACCGTGACGGTGATCAGCCGGCACGCCACCAACGACCACCGGCTCGCCGTACCACCCCTGGGGGCCGGAGCCGCCGGTCTGCTCGCGACCCTCGCCTGCGCGCTGCTCGGCAGTGCCGTCGGCGCGCTCACCAACCGGCCGCTGCTGCGCTCACCGGGCCGGGCGGTGCCCACGATGCTGCTCGCCGCGCTGCTCGCGGTGGTGGTCGCGGGCTCTCCGGCGCACGCCGCGATCACCGGTCTGGTCTCCGGCTCGGAGTCCGGCCGGGTCCCGGTGTCACCCCTGCCCCTGGCCGCGGCGGCCCTGCTCACCGCCGCGGCCTTCACCGCGGCCTGCGTCCTCAACGGCCGCCGCTCATCCTGAGCAGGCGGTCCGCTGCGCCTCCTGCCACTCGCACCGCGGACACATCGTGATGCCCTTGTAGGACGCCGGGTACTCGGTCGGCTCCCGGCACAGCACGCACTCGGCGTACGGCGGACCGTCCGCCGTCGGCGGCTTGGCGGCCTCGGAGATCGTGCAGTAGCCCTCGTCGCTCATGTCTCCAGCGTAGGACGGTCAGCGATGACCGGGCGTCTCGCCGATCAGCTCGGACACCTTCACGAACCGGAAGCCCCGCTTGCGCAGCTCCGGTACCACGCTGCGGACCACCCGCTCGGTGGTCGGGGCGGCGCTGCGCGTGCAGTGCATGACGACCACGGAGCCGGGCTTCACCCCGTCCAGCACCTGCTTGGTCACGGCGTCGGCGTCGGTCGCGAACGCGTCGCCGCTCACCACGTCCCACTGCACCGCGGTGACCCCGAGCGAGCCGACCGCGCGCAGTGCCTGTTGGTCGTAGCAGCCGCCGGGAAAGCGGAAGTACGGCATCGGATGCGGCACGCCCGCCCTGAGCAGTGCGGCGTAGGCGCGCTGCACGTCCGGCTTCATGTTCGCGGCGGAGACGGTCGGCAGGCCGTAGCAGTCGCCGGTGAACGCGTAGTGGCTGTAGGAGTGGTTGGCCACCTCGAACTGCGGGTCGCGGCCGAGGGAGCGGGCCTGGTCCGGGTACTCGTCGGCCCAGCGGCCGGTCATGAAGACCGTGGCCGGCACCTTCAGCCGGCGCAGGGTCGCGATCAGCGCGGGGTTGTCGAAGTGCTCGCCGGCGGCCGCGCGAGGCCCCTGGTCGGCGGTCATGTCGGCGTCGAAGGTCAGGGCGACGGTCTTGCCCAGGGTGCGCGGACCGTTGGAGAAGACGGGTGCCTGGCCGCCGGGGCCCGCAGGGAGCGTGGGCGGCTTGGCGGCGGGGGCCGGCCGGGCGGGGGCCGGGTGGCCGGCGCGGCCGGTGTGGGGGGCCTGGGCGGTGCCGCAGGCCGCGAGCGCGGCGCTCAGGGCGACGCAGGCGACGGTCATACCGGTAAGACGGCGGACTGATCGGATCACCCTATGAACGTAGGTCGGATTGTCCGGTTTTTCTGGGTGGCGCGGCGCCCGGGCCGCGGGGGTCACCCGGGCGGCGGCTGTCCCCTCACCGTGTCCTCAGCGGCCGTTCCCGGCACTCCGCCACGTCGAAGTCTGCCTTCGGGTAGCGCGGGTCGAGCTCCTCCAGGTGCTCCAGGAGAAGGCGGCCGATCGCGCGGTCGCCGGCCGTGCCCGCCGCCCACGGTCGTTCCTGGAGACCGGCCAGGCGCTCGCTCAGCTCGGCCGTCGCGGTGCGCGCGGCCGCCTTGTCGTCGGGTCCCGCGGGGCGGGCGTCGGCCGGCCGGGCGTCCAGGCCGGCGCGCTCGCCCACCGGGAGCCGGAGCAGGTCACGCGGAGCGCGGTCGCTGTCGTCCGTACGCTTCGGGTGCCTCCTCGGCACGGGCACGCCTTTCGCCGGGGTCCGGGTGTCCGGGTTCGGAGGGTTCCGAGAGTTCGGCGAGCCCGGCTAGATCGGAGGGAACGTACGGTGCGCCGCCGTTCGGCGTGGGCTGCTGGGCCCGCTCCAGGAAGCGCAGCAGCTCCACCGGGAAGGGCAGCACCAAAGTGGAGTTCTTCTCGGCCGCCACCGCCACGATCGTCTGGAGCAGCCGCAGCTGCAGGGCTGTCGGGGTCTTCTCCATCTGCTGGGCCGCCTCGGCCAGCTTCTTCGAGGCCTGGAACTCGGCGTCGGCGTTGATGATCCGGGCCCGGCGCTCCCGGTCGGCCTCGGCCTGGCGGGCCATCGAGCGCTTCATCGTGTCCGGCAGCGACACGTCCTTGATCTCGACCCGGTCCACCTGGACGCCCCAGCCCACGGCCGGACTGTCGATCATCAGCTCCAGGCCCTGGTTGAGCTGCTCACGGTTGGAGAGCAGGTCGTCCAGGTCGCTCTTGCCGATGATGGACCGCAGCGAGGTCTGGGCCATCTGCGAGACGGCGAACTTGTAGTCCTCGACCTTGACCAGCGCGCTCACCGCGTCGACCACCCGGAAGTAGACGACCGCGTCCACGCGCACGGTGACGTTGTCGCGGGTGATGCCCTCCTGGGCGGGAACCGGCAGCGTGACGATCTGCATGTTGACCTTGTGCAGCCGGTCCGCGAACGGGATCACCAGATTGAATCCGGGCTGTCGTACGCCACCGGTGACCCGGCCGAGCCGGAACAGCACCCCTTGTTCGTACTGCTTGACGACCCGCGCCGCCGCGGCCAGATACAGCGCACCGACGCAGAGCGCCGCCACCACCGCGACCAGCAGCTCCTGAACCATCACGACCCCCAGCCAGAGAGGTCCGGTATGTCTGATGCTGCAACGATATGCCCGGCAGCCCGTTCGGGGCCACGGTCGCCGGGAGCAGGTCCGGGCCGGGATGCCGAGGGGCGTCGGCAACCCGGCCCGGAAGCGGCCGTCGGTTCAGACGGCCGTGACCCGGGTGGTCCCGGCCGAGGCGGCCGTGACCTGCACCGGTTCGGTGCCGGCGTCGCTGTGCCGCTCGGCCCAGCCCTCCAGCGCGGTCCGGCAGGCGTGGTCGAGATGATGCAGACCGGACAGATCCACCCGGATCGGGCGGTCCTGGGGCAGTGCCTCCAGACTGTCGAGGATCTTGGGCAGCCGCAGGAAGGTCGCGTTGCCCGAGAGGTGCGCGTCGATCGGGCCCGCGCCCTTGTCGATCACCTCCAGCTTGATGTGCGAGGCCTCCCAGGCGGTCTTGACGATCGACAGGGCCAGTCCGATGAGCACGCCCTCGAACATGCTGACCGCGACGATCGACACCGCGGTGACGACCAGGATCAGCGCCTCGCCCCGGTGCTCGCGCCACAGGACGGCCAGCGCCCGCACGGGGATGAGCTTGGCGCCCGAATAGACCAGGATTCCGGCGAGCGCCGGGATCGGTATGTGGCCGAGGACTCCCGGCAGCAGCGCGGCGAACAGCAGCAGCCAGACGCCGTGCAGCACCCGGGACGCCTTCGTCCTGGCGCCCGCCTGCACATTGGCCGCGCTGCGCACGATCACCGCGGTCATCGGCAGCGCGCCGAGCACCCCGCAGAGCGCGTTGCCCGCGCCCTGAGCGATCAGCTCCTGGTTGTACTTGGTGCGCGGACCGTTGTGCAGTCGGTCCACGGCCGCCGCGCTGAACAGCGACTCGGCGGACGCGATCAGCGTGAACGCGACGATCGTGCCGATCACGCCGAGGCCCGCCAGTTCGCCGAAGGCGCTCAGCGGCGGCGGCTGGACGGAGTCCAGCAGTCCGTGCACCTCGACGGTGGCGACCGGGAGGCTCAGCAGGAACGCGGCCAGGGCGGCGAGGCCGACGGCGGCCAGGGGGCCCGGAACCGTCCGCACCTTCGCCGGGAGGTACTTCCACAGCACCAGGACCGCGACGGTGCCCGCACCGAGGGCGAGCGAGGCCAGCGCCTCCCCGTCCCCGAGGGCGTCCGCGAACGCCCCGGGCAGTCCGGCTATCTTCCCGGGCCCCGACTCGGGGGCCTTGGCGGCGAGCGCCGGATACAGCTGACCGGCGATCAGGACCAGACCGATTCCGGCCAGCATGCCCTCGACCACCGAGACCGAGATGGCCCGGAAGTAGCGGCCCAGCCTCAACACACCCATGGCGATCTGGAGCACGCCGGTGACGAGCACGATCACGCCGAGCACCGGCAGCCCGAACTCCTGCACCGCCTCGAAGACGAGCACGGTCAGACCGGCGGCCGGCCCCGACACCTGAAGGCTGCTGCCCCGCAGCATCCCGGTGACGAGACCGCCCACGATGCCGGTGACCAGGCCGAGTTCGGCCGGCACACCGGAGGCGACGGCCACGCCCACGCACAGCGGGAGCGCGACCAGGAAGACGACGAGAGAGGCGGTGAAGTCCTGCTTTATGTAAGGGAACTTGGTCATCGCGACGCTCACAGGGTCTCGAACGCGTCGGTGGCGGCACGGTGTTCGCGCACGGCACCGGTGTGGACCTCGTAGTACCAGCCGCGCAGGGTCAGTTCGTCCTGCGCCAGCTTCCTGTCGATGAACGGGTAGGAGCGCAGCCGCAGCAGCTGGGCGAGCACATGTCTCTGCACGCCCTCGGCGACGGCCGGGTCCTCGACGGCCCCGGTCGGGCGCGGCTCGGCACGGGCCAGCCAGTCCCGTACGGCGGGTACGGCGGTCAGGTCGTCGCCGCGCACCAGCGCGCCGACGGCGCCGCAGTGCGAGTGCCCGCAGACGACGATGTCGCGGACGCCGAGCACCTCCACGGCGTATTCGATGGTGGCCGCCTCGCCGGTGGGGTGCTCCGAGGCGTACGGGGGGACGATGTTGCCCGCGGTGCGCAGCTCGAAGAGCTCGCCCGGGCGGGCGCCGGTGATCAGGGCCGGGACGACCCGGGAGTCGGAGCAGGTGATGAACAGCACCTGCGGGGACTGGCCTGCGGCGAGCTTGGCGAACTCCTCAGGGCGCTGTCCGAACGTACGGGCGTTGTCGATGAGGGGCTGCATGATGTGTGGACTCCTCCTGGCGCGCCGGAGCGGCGCGTCGGGCTTGCACGACGGTTGTGGGGGTGACGAGCCGGGGCAGAACCCGTCGCTCAGCAGCGGAAGACCTGCAGCGCGGCCGGCGAGTGGGCTCTGGACGCTCTTGACGTGCGCTGATGGCGGCCCGCAGGGGCCGCCGAGGCCGGTATCGCCTGGGTGTGCCGGGCGGTGGGCGGACGGTCGTCGGCCCAGCCGGCGGTGGCGGTGCGATGGCGGTCGGCGCTCTGCGGCGGGCTGGGGGGCTCCCCGCAGAGGCCGTGGTCGCGGAGGGTGTGCGAGCCGTCGCGCACGACCTTCGTCGAGGGCTGCAGACCGGGCTCGGCCTTGGCCTCTGCATGACTGGCTGTGTGCGCGGCTGCGAATGTTGCCGCGGGCGCGAAGAACTGGACGGCGAGCAGGGCGGCGGCCAGGAGCGAGAACACGGCCCGGGCCGTCGTACCACGGAACATGAGCCCCCCTCGCGGCAGTTCGCGCCTCTTGTGTGCACCAAGCACAGGTCAATGGTTGGTCAAGAAACACGTTAACCCTGCAAAGTCGTTTGCAGGGTTAACTCGGTGTTGCGAACCGAAGAGAGCGTGAAAAATGCCGGTGGGGTGGCTCGATCGAGCTCTTGACCCGGCGATCTTGATCGAATAGGGGGCTATCCGGCGGCGACGAGCCCCTTGGCGTCCCGGGCCAGGGCGGTGAGCCGGGATATCGCCCGGAAGTACTTCTTCCGGTAGCCGCCGTTCAGCATCTCCTCGCTGAACAGCCTGTCGAACGGCAGCCCGGAGGCCAGGACCGGGATCTCACGGTCGTAGAGCCGGTCCGCGAGGACCACCAGCCGCAGCGCGGTCGACTGGTCCGGCACCGGCCGCACATCGGTGAGGCAGACCGCCGTCACGCCGTCGGTCAGCGCGCCGTACCGGCTGGGGTGCACCTTGGCCAGGTGGTCCAGGAGCTGCGGGAAGTCGTCGAGCGAGGCGCCCTGGGTGGCGTACGCCGCCTTGGTCACCAGTTCCTCGGAGAACGGCGCCGGCGCCTCGGGCAGGCCGCGGTGGCGGTAGTCCTCGCCGTCGATGCGCAGGGCGCGGAAGTGGGCCGACAGGCCCTGGATCTCCCGCAGGAAGTCGGCCGCGGCGAACCGGCCCTCGCCGAGCTTGCCCGGCAGGGTGTTGGAGGTGGCGGCGAGCGCGACACCCGCGTCGACCAGGCGCCCCAGCAGCGTCGATACCAGGACCGTGTCGCCGGGGTCGTCCAGCTCGAACTCGTCGATGCAGAGCAGACGGTGGCCGGAGAGGGTCTGCACGGTCTGCTGGAAGCCGAGCGCGCCGACCAGGTTGGTCAGCTCGACGAAGGTGCCGAACGCCTTCAGCGCGGGCTCGGCCGGGGTGGCGTGCCAGAGCGAGGCGAGCAGGTGGGTCTTGCCGACGCCGTAGCCGCCGTCCAGGTAGACCCCGCGGGGTCCGGCCGGGATCTTCGGTGCCTTGGCCTTCCCGAATCCGAAGAAGCCGCGCTTGCCGCCGGCCGCCGCGTGCGCTCCGCCGAGACCGGCCGCGAAGCCCTCGAGGACGCGCACGGCCTCGGTCTGGCTCGGCTGGTTCGGGTCCGGTATGTAGGTCGCGAAGCGGACCGAGTCGAAGCGGGGCGGCGGCACCATCTCGGCGACCAGCCGGTCCGCGGGGACGTGCGGCGAGCGGGCGCAGAGGGACAGCGGGGCCGCGTCGGCTATGGGGCTGACCTCGGAAGCGGCGGGAGAAGACGACACGGTGGTCCATGGTAGTTGCCGTGCCACACTGCACGACATGCGACGCCTGTTCCCTGTGACCGAAGAGACAGCGGCCCCGGCCTCCGGCGGACCGGCCGAGGGGGAGTGGAGTCTCGCCGAGCTTGCGCTCGCCTATGGCTATCCCGCGGGGCGAGAGGTCTGGCTGCGGGCCAACATGGTGTCCACGCTCGACGGCGCCGCCCAGCACGACGGACGGTCGCAGCCCATCTCCAGCGACGCCGACATGCGGGTCTTCGGCACCCTGCGGGCGCTCGCGGACGTCGTGGTCGTGGGCGCGGAAACGGTACGGCAGGAGGGGTACCGGCCGGCCCGCGCGCGTGCGGAGTTCGCCGGGGCCCGGGCGGCGGCGGGGCAGAGCGCGGCCCCCGCGGTGGCCGTCGTCACCGCGAGCCTGGACCTCGACTTCTCGCTCCCGCTGTTCACCTCGCCCCTCGTCCCCACCCTGGTCCTCACCGGCGCGGCGGCCGCCCCTGACCGCGTCGCCGCCGCCGAGCAGGCCGGCGCCCGGGTGGTGGTCGCCGGTGACGGCGTCGGGGTCGACCCCGCCCGCGCGGTCGGCGCCCTCGCCGGTCTCGGCCACACCCGGCTGCTCACCGAGGGCGGGCCCCGGCTGCTCGGGCAGTTCGTCGCCGCCGATGTCCTCGACGAGCTGTGCCTGACGATGTCCCCGATGCTCACGGCGGGGGCGGCGCAGCGCATTTCCGGGGGCCCCGGTGTCACCGTGCCCCGACGTTTCGAACTAGTGTCCTTGCTGGAGGAGGCCGGATTCCTGTTCAGCCGCTACCAGCGGTCCTGAATTCGGCGGAATCTACCGTTCCGCTTAGCTTCCGGCGGGCACACTGAATCCGGCAGCAGTACCCGTGCGATCACGGGGCAGGATGGTTTCCGCAGGGCTGGCTAGGCCCAGGGAGGACAGAGGGCCCGAGCGGCCCTCTCAGGAGAAGAGGCGCCTGGTGTTCACAAGCGTTCTGATGATCGAGAAGGCCCTGACGTCCGCGGACGTGGAGTTCGTCACCACCTTGCACGGGGACGAGCAGGTCTCCTTCCATGTGCTGCTCCAGCCGCGCGGCGACCAGGCGGACCGCCTGCTGCGGGCCATCGACGACATCGCGCTCGGCGAACTGGACGAAGCCGCGCGCGAGCGGGAGACGCCGGAGGGGGACGCGGCGAAGGGACCGGCCGAACAGGCACTCGACGTGTCCCTGGCGGGCCTGCGGGCGGCGGGGAGCGCGGCCGAGGGGCGGATGGTCGAGGACCACCCGCTGGACGCGCTCAAGACGGTGGTGGAAGAGGTCGGTGCGGACGAGGTGATCGTGCTGACCGATCCGCACTACGTGGAGGAGTTCTTCCACCGGGACTGGGCGTCGCGGGCGCGGCACAAGGTGGGGGTGCCGGTGCTGAAGCTGTTCTCGCACAGTAAGGCCTAGGCGCCGTGCGGGTGCGGTTCGCCGGCGGGTGCGGGTGTGTGGTGGCTGGTCGCGCCGTTCCCCGCGCCCCTGGGTGGGTGGGCACGCCGCCCGTTGCGGAGTGAAGCGAGTGCGAGCACATAGGCTAGGCACGCTTTCGCACGTCACCGTCTCTGGGAGAAACACATGGCACCCGGCCTTCCTTCCGCCATGGAGCGACCGCACTTCATCGGGATCGGCGGCGCCGGGATGTCGGGGATCGCCAAGATCCTCGCCCAGCGTGGGGCCCAGGTGGCCGGAAGTGACGCCAAGGAGTCGGCCACCGTCGAGGCGCTGCGCGCGCTGGGCGTCACCGTGCACATCGGGCACGCGGCCGGGCACCTGGCCGACGACGCCAGCTGTGTCGTCGTGTCGTCGGCGATCCGCCAGGACAACCCCGAGCTGGCGCGCGCGGCCGAACTGGGCATCCCCGTGGTGCACCGCTCGGACGCCCTCGCGGCCCTGATGGACGGCGCGCGGCCGATCGCCGTCGCGGGCACCCACGGCAAGACCACGACCACCTCGATGCTGGCCGTCTCGCTGACCGAGCTGAGCCGCGAGCCGTCGTACGCCATCGGCGGCGACCTGGACGCCCCCGGCTCCAACGCCCTGCACGGCGAGGGTGAGATCTTCGTCGCCGAGGCGGACGAATCGGACCGCAGCTTCCACAAGTACGCGCCCGAGGTCGCCATCGTCCTCAACGTGGAGCTCGACCACCACGCCAACTACGCCTCGATGGAAGAGATCTACGAGTCCTTCGAGACCTTCGCGGGCCGGATCGTGCCCGGCGGCACGCTGGTGATCAACGCCGATCACGAGGGCGCGCGCGAGCTGACCCGGCGGCTGGCCGGCAAGGTCCGGACGGTGACCTACGGCGACGCCGCCGATGCCGATGTGCGGGTGCTGTCCGTCGTACCGCAGGGGCTGAAGAGCGAGGTCACCGTCGTGCTGGACGGGACGGAGCTGACCTTCACGGTCTCCGTGCCCGGCCGCCACTACGCGCACAACGCCGTCGCCGCGCTCGCCGCGGGCGTGGCCCTCGGGGTTCCGGCCGCCGAGCTGGCACCCGCGCTCGCCGCGTACACGGGCGTCAAGCGCCGCCTCCAGCTCAAGGGCGAGGCGGCCGGCGTCCAGGTGATCGACTCCTACGCCCACCACCCCACCGAGATGACCGCCGACCTGGAGGCCATGCGCGCCGCCGCCGGGGACGCCCGGATCCTGGTCGTCTTCCAGCCGCACCTGTTCTCCCGTACCCAGGAGCTGGGCAAGGAGATGGGCGACGCGCTGGCCCTCGCGGACGCGTCGGTGGTCCTCGACATCTACCCGGCCCGCGAGGACCCCATCCCCGGGGTCACCAGCGAGCTGATCATCGAGGCGGCACGGGCCGCGGGCGCCGACGTCACCGCCGTCCACGACAAGGACGAGGTCCCCGCCGTGGTCGCGGGAATGACGAAGCCCGGTGATCTGGTTCTGACCATGGGCGCGGGAGATGTGACCGACCTGGGCCCGAAGATCCTGGAACGCCTGGCGAAGTAAGGGGCTGAGAGTCATGTCGTACGACGTCGACAAGCCGGACGAGCAGTGGCGGTCGGAGCTGACGCCGGCCGAGTACGCCGTGCTGCGTCAGGCGGCGACCGAGCCGGCCTTCACCGGTGAGTACACCGACACCAAGACCAAGGGTGTGTACTCCTGTCGCGCCTGCGGTGCGGAGCTGTTCACCTCCACCACGAAGTTCGAGTCCCACTGCGGGTGGCCGTCCTTCTACGACCCGAAGGACACCGACGCGGTCGAGCTGATCGAGGACCGTACGCACGGGATGGTGCGCACCGAGGTGCGCTGTGCGCGGTGCGGCTCGCACCTCGGGCACGTCTTCGAGGGTGAGGGGTACGCGACCCCGACCGACCAGCGGTACTGCATCAACTCGATCTCGTTGCGGTTGGCTCCGGACGAGACGTGAGGATTTGAGCGCAGGTCAAGTGGGGTCGGCTCTCGCCAGGGTCGACCCCGTCGCTGTTTCCGGTGCTGGATCCGTGCGGGAGTCCTGACGTCGGGAGGATCCATGGGCTGGTCGTGTTGTCAGTCCTCCCTGCCATCATCCCGCCATGTTGTACGACGCCTTGGTGGCCGAATCCCGTAGGAACGACTCCCTCGACGACGTGAGGGCCGCCGCGCTCGACCGCGTCCGCTGGCTCGTCGACCTCCTGGAACGTCAGCGGACCGAGTTCCGGCGATCCACGGGGCACGAGCACCGGCGATCCATCTCATCGCCGTTCCCGACCTGGTCTTCATCAAGCTCGTCGCCCTCGTCGGCGGCTGAGGGACCGGCACTTCTCTCGATCCTGCTGCGGCTGACCGCCGGCGAGAGCTGAGACAGCGGTAGATCAGGTGAGGGTGTTGCCCGCGCGCCCGATTCGTGCGGTCTGTTGACCGACGTAAAGAAACTGCCTTGCATTCGTCGCGTTCCCGGCACGGTCGTCCCCGCCCGGCCGCTCTCTTCCTCGGCCTGTTCGTCGCCGCCGAGAACCCGGCGGCCGCCCCGCTGCTGCGCCTGGACCTCCTCAGGAACCGGGCCTTCGCGGTCGTCTCGTCCATCGCGGTCGTCGGCATGTCCAGCGCCGTTCGGGCGTAACCGGTGTGCCGGACCGCTGGGGCCGTCCGAGTCCCGGCGGGCCCGCGCGCCGGAGGCGTCCATGGCCCGGGGAGCCCGCGCGCGGATCCGTCCGTGGCCCGCTCGCACACCGGATCCGAACTACCCGGGGGTGAGCGCGCGCCGCCGCCGACGGCGCGGCGGCCGGACTCAGGCCGCCCCGGCGCACCTCCTCCGCAGGCCGTGCGGCGCGGGTGGCTGGTGCCCCCTGGGGCGCTGTTTGACATTCTGTGAGGGTGTTGGGTGTCGCGCGATGGTTCCACTCCCGCCGGGGACCCGCGTCCGCCGACGGCCCGGGGGCAGCGGACGGGCCCCTCGCGGGCGCCGACCCCTCCACGCCCTTCAGAGCGCTGCGGGCGGCCGCGGCCGGCATCGGCACCACCCTCGACGAGTCCACGACCTGCACGGAACTGTCCCGGGCGGCGGTACGGCTGACCGGCGGCGGGGCTGCCGTGATGCGGCGGGTGGGCGAGACCGTCTCCGGCTACGAGGCGATCTCCGGCGACGCCGACATGCTGCCCGACGCCCGCTGGGTCACGGCCGTGGCCCGGGAGGCGGGCTCCCCGGCGGCCGACCACTGGGCGGACCCCTGGTTGTCCCGCCCGGCCGGCAGCCGCACCCGTCCGGCCGTGTGCGTGCCCCTGACCAGTGGTTCCGACCATTACGGCGTCCTGGTCTGCGCCCGCGAGGGGATGGCCTTCCTCCGGGCGGAGGCCGAGCTGCTCGCCCTCCTGGCCGAACGCGCGGCCTCCCACATCCGGCACGCCCGCGAGTACGAGCACGTCAACCGCACCGCCGGCGACCTGCAGCGCGCCCTGCTGTCCGAGCCCGGCCGACCGCATCCCAACCTGGACGTGTCGATCCGCTATCTACCGGCCGGCGGCCGGGTGCTGGTCGGCGGCGACTGGTGCGAGACGGTACGGCTGCACTTCGGCCGTACCCTGCTCGTCGTCGGCGACGTGATGGGCCACGGCCTGGAAGCCGCCGTCGACATGAACGCCTACCGGTCCTCGCTCCGCTACATCGCCTCCTCCGAGCTGCCCCCGCACCGGGTACTGCGCCAGATGGACGCCATCGCAGCCGACGAGGCGGACCGAAGACCCGCCACCTGCCTGCTGGTGCGCGTCGACCCGAGCCGCCGTCAGGTCACCCTGTCCAGCGCCGGCCATCTCCCGCCCGCCCTGATCACCGGGCAGGGCCGGACCTCCCTGCTGCCGGTCCCGGTGGGCCCGCCGCTCGGCACGGGCTTCGGGGGCTACGAATCGGCCACCCACCCGTTCGACCCCGGCCACACCCTCGTCCTCTTCACGGACGGACTGGTGGAACACCGTGGCGAGGACATCGACCGCTCCCTGAACCGGCTCGCGGACCTGCACTTCAGCCCCGCCGTCGGCGTGGACGTCCTGCTGGAGTCGATCCTCACCCGCCTCGACGCCCGCAACGCCGAGGACGACGTCGCGGTCCTGGCGGCCCGCCCGCATCCCCGGCAGGGCGGGTTCACCTTCGTCCCGGAGGAGGAGAGGGCACCGGGCCTGTGACGGTGGGCCCGGGGACAACGCCGGCCCGCAGGACCGCGTCGCGGCAAGTACCGCCCGGGGTCCGGTGGTTGACGCCGGACGGGGGCGCCGGGCCATGCGGGGCCTCGGCTGCGCCGCCCGCCGCCGCTGTCCGGTCCGGGCCGCCGTGGGCTACCCGGGCAACGTCAGTGTGAACACGGTCGTGCCGTCCGGGCCGTCGCCCAGCCCGATGGTGCCGCCGTGTGCCGCCACCAGGGCCCGGGCCACCGACAGGCCGAGGCCGCTGCCGCCGCGGTCGCGGCTGCGGGCCTTGTCGACGCGGTAGAAGCGGTCGAAGACCCGGGCCCGGTCGGCGGACGGGATGCCGGGGCCACGGTCGGCGACGCTCACCGTCGCCGAGCCGGGCGCCGTGGTGACCGTCACCGCGACCGGTGTGCCGGTGGGCGTGTGGACGGCCGCGTTGGTGAGGAGGTTGTCCAGCACCTGGCGGATGCGGACCGGGTCCAGACGCAGCGGGACCGGGTCCGGACCGACGGTCACCGTCAGCGGATGGTCGGCGTGCGCCGCGCGGAACGCGTCCGCGGCCTCCCGCACCAGCTCCGCCAGGTCGGCGTCCTCCAGCCGCAGCGGGGCCTCCACCTCGGCCGCGTCCAGCCGGGCCAGGAGCAGCAGGTCGTCGAGGAGGATGCCCATCCGGGCCGCCTCGGCGCGCAGCCGGGCCAGGTGCCGGTCGCGTTCCTCGGGGGCGTTGGCCGCCGCGTACTGGAAGAGGTCGGCGTAGCCGCGCACCGACATCAGCGGGGTGCGCAGCTCGTGCGAGGCGTCCGCGACGAACCGGCGCAGCCGCTGCTCGGCCTCCGCGCGGACGGCGAGGGAACGGTCGATGTGCTCGAGCATCGTGTTGAACGCGATACGCAGCTCCTCGACCTCGGGTCCGCCGCCCCGCTTGGCCGCGCGCAGCGGCAGCCGGGCCGCCGACTCCGTCAGATTGTGCGAGGCGATGCCATGGGCGGTGTGCGCCATGTCGCTCAGCGGCTCGAGACCGTGCCGCAGCAGCCGGCGGCCGAACACCACAAGGGCCAGCAGCGCCAGCCCGAAGGCCACCACCTGGACCGTGACCAGCTGCCGTACCGTGTCGTCGATGCTGTCCATCGGCGCGCCGCTGACCAGCACCACCCCCGGCTTCACCTCGCAGCCGCGCAGCCGGTACTCGCCCTCCCCGGTCAGGTCCCGGGTGCTCAGCACCTCGGTGCCCGCGGCGATCTGCGCCTTCGCGACCGACGTGAGGTCACCGATGTCCGTGGGCAGGTCGCCCCGCTCCTCCGGCTTGCGCAGCACCGGCGAGCCGTGCGAGACGTCGTACACGGCGTAGTACCAGCGGTAGTACTTCTTGCCCCGCAGGGTGCCGTTCTGCTCGATGCTCTTCGACTGGGCGGTCTGGGCGAGCCCCAGCTGGTCGTCCAGCTGGGCCGACAGGTAGTCCCGCATGTACGTGGTCAGGGCCGTGCCGACGACCGCGAACACCACCAGGGCCAGCGCGCCCAGCCCCAGCGCCAGCCGGGTGCCCAGCCGCATGTTCCGGTACCGGCGCCCGCCCCGGTACCAGTGGCGCAGCCGGCCGGTCACTCCGCCGCCTGCTGCCGTATCACGTACCCGAACCCGCGCACGGTGTGGATCAGCGGTTCCCCGCCGGCCTCGTCCAGCTTGCGGCGCAGCCGGCTGACCACCAGCTCCACCACGTTCGAGCGGCCGCCGAACCCGTACTCCCAGACATGGTCCAGGATCTGCGCCTTGGTGAGCACGGTCGGCGACTTGCGCATCAGATAGCGCAGCACCTCGAACTCGGTCGGGGTCAGCGAGAACAACCGCTCGCCGCGCCGGACCTCACGGGTGTCCTCGTCCATCGTCAGGTCGGCGACCTGGAGGACCGAGCGCTGGAAGCCGGGCCCCGCGCTGCGCCGCAGCACCGTGCGCAGCCGGGCCATCAGCTCCTCCACCGCGAACGGCTTGACCAGGTAGTCGTCCCCGCCCCGGGTCAGCCCCGCGACCCGGTCGGCGACCCCGTCGCGGGCCGTGAGGAACACCACCGGCACCATCGTCCCGGAGCGCCGCAGCCGGTCCAGGACACCGAAGCCGTCCACGTCCGGCAGCATCAGGTCGAGCACGACGATGTCCGGCCGGAACTCGGCGGCCCGGGCCAGCGCGTCCTCACCGGAGTACGCGGTGACCGCCTCCCAGCCCTCGTACCGTGCGACCGTCGCGACCAGGTCGGCGATCGGCGGGTCGTCGTCCACGACGAGGAGTCGTACTTTTTCCACCCGCTCATACTGCGCTACCCGGTGGCGGACGCCAGACCCGTGCCCAGACCGAAAACACATCGATAACCAGTTGAAAGTCGTCCGACAGGAAAACGACAGCAGTCACGGGTGAAGCTCGATTCCCAGGACCCGATCAAGGAGCTGCCGACCCGTGACGACCGTCCAATCACCCCCTGCGCCCCCCACGGCGATACGCCCCGGGGTGGTGGCCCGCACGGGCCTGTACGCCGTGCTCGCCGTGAACGCGGCCCTGGTCGCCTTCTTCTTCGCCCAGGCGGGCTTCGCCTCCAACGCCCTGATCGTCATCGGCCGCTTCCTCGGCCTGTACGGCGCCCTGGTCATGGCCTTCCAGCTGGTACTGGTCGCCCGGCTGCCCTGGCTGGACCGCCGGATCGGCATGGACCGGCTGACCTCCTGGCACCGCTGGACCGGCTTCGCCCTGCTGTGGACGCTGCTCGGGCACGCCGTCTTCATCGCCTTCGGCTACGCCGACGGCGCGGGCGTCGGCCCGATCGGCGAGATCGTCGACCTCGCGGAGACGACCGAGGGCGTGCTCCGCGCCGTCGTCGCGCTCGGCATCATCCTTGTGATCGGCGCCGTCTCGGCCCGCTACGCCCGGCGCCGGCTCGCCTACGAGAGCTGGCACTTCATCCACCTTTACACCTACGTGGCCGTGGTGCTCGCCTTCAGCCACCAGGTCGCGGTCGGTACGACGTTCACGGCGTCGTCCGCCGCCACGGCCTACTGGTACGCCCTGTGGGGCGTCGCGCTCGGCTCGGTGGCCCTGGGCCGGCTGGTCCTGCCGCTGTGGCGCAACCAACGCCACCAGTTCCGCGTCTCCGCCGTCGTCCCCGAGTCGGACAACGTGGTCTCCGTCTACATCACCGGCCGCGACCTCGACCACCTCGGCGCACGAGCAGGCCAGTTCTTCCTGTGGCGGTTCCTGACGAAGGACCGCTGGTGGCAGGCGAACCCCTTCTCCCTCTCCGCCGCCCCCGACGGCCGCACCCTGCGCCTGACCGCCAAGGCCGCCGGTGACGGCAGCGCCGCCCTGCGCCACCTGAAGGTCGGCACCCGGGTGTTCGCCGAGGGCCCCTACGGCGCCTTCACCACCCTGCACCGCCGGAAGTCCGAGTCCCTGCTGATCGCGGGCGGCGTCGGCGTCACCCCCATCCGCGCCCTCCTGGAGGACCTCGAAGGCGACGCGGTCGTCATCTACCGCGTCGCCACCGACCGGGACGCCGTCCTCTACGACGAACTGCGCGACCTCGCCGTCGCCAAGGGCGCCGAACTGCACCTGGTCACGGGCCCGCCGGTCCCTGACAGGCTGGCGCCGCGCGAACTGGCCCAACTGGTGCCGGACATCGCCGACCGGGACGTCTTCCTGTGCGGGCCGCCGCCGATGATGAACGCGGTGCTGCGCAGCCTGGGAGACCTGGGCGTGCCCAAGCCGCAGATCCACTTCGAGCGTTTCAGCCTGGCGGGATGAGAGAGACACCGTGAAGCGAGCCATACCCGTCGTCGCCCTGAGCATCGCGGGCCTGATCCCCGTCTGGCGCTACGAGCCGTCCATCGGCGGTACGACGACCTCCGCCAACGAGCCCGTCACGACCCCGTCGACCTCGGCGAACGCCGCTTCGGGCACGGTCGTCAAGGGCACGACCGTCAACACCGAGAAGGGCCCCGTCCAGGTCCAGGTGACCTTCGACGGCGAGAAGATCACCGCGGTGAAGATGCTCCAGCAGCCCGACCACCCGCAGACGACGGCGGCCGTGCCGGTGCTGATCTCCGAGACGCTCAAGGCGCAGAGCGCGGACATCGACACGGTCTCCGGCGCGACGATCACCAGCGACGGTTACCGGGAGTCCCTGCAGGCCGCGATCGACGCGAAGGGCTGATCATGCACCGGGTCGAACACGTCATGGGGTTCCCCGTGTCGCTGCGGACGGACGACGAGGGGGACTTCGGCAACGCCGTGGACGCCGTCTACGCCTGGCTGCGCGAGGTAGACGAGCGGTTCAGCCCGTTCCGGCCGGACAGCGAGGTCTCCCGGCTCGACCGGGGCGAACTCTCCGAGACCGAGGTGAGCGCGGACCTCGCCGAGGTGCTCGCGCTGTGCGAGGAGTACCGGGTGGCCACCGGTGGCGCGTTCGACGCACGGCTGCCGGGGCGGGGACTCGACCCGTGCGCGGTGGTCAAGGGCTGGTCGGTGCAGCGGGCGGCGGAGCTGCTGTCGGCGGCGGGAGCGCGGCGGTTCGTGCTGAACGCCGGCGGTGACGTGGTGGCGTCCGGCGGGCCCTGGCGGGTCGGGATACGGCACCCCGAGCATGCCGGCCAACTGTGCAACGTCCTTGAGATCACGGACGGGGCGGTCGCGACCTCCGGGCGGTACGAGCGCGGTGACCACATCCTCGACGGACGTACCGGCCGGCCGGCGACCGGGCTGCTCAGCGTCACCGTCGTGGCTCCGACCCTGACGGAGGCCGACGCCGTGGCCACCGCCGCCTTCGCGATGGGCACGGAGGGTGCCGAATGGGCGGCGCGACGGCCGGGCTGCGAGGTGTTCGTGGTGGACGCGGAGCACGCCGTGCTCCGGACGGCGGGGCTGCCGGTCGCCGCGTGATCCCAGGAACGTGAGAGAGGCGGGCCGGCGGGAGCGGCCCGCCTCTCGGCCGGTGGTGCGATCAGCTCACGTCGGACGCGTCCAGCCGGTACAGGCCGCTGTAGACGCTCGCCGCGCTGCCGTGCTTCTTCACCCAGGTCGCGATCTCGGAGTCGGTGCCCTGGCCGCCGCCGCTGCTGACCACGATGTAGTGCAGCGTGCCCGACTTCACCGGGCTCTTGGGCTCGGCGAGGGTCATCGCGTTGTCGCCGCCCGACCGGCCGCCCATGGAGATGGCGGGCTGACCGGACGCCAGGATGATCGAGGAGAAGGTCAGGAAGTACGGGACGAACCAGCCGCCCCACAGCATCAGCGCGGCCCGCCCGGCGTCGGTGCGCGGCGCCCGGCCGCGCAGCACCAGCGCGCCGCTCAGGGCGATCGCGGCGAACGGGACGAGCCAGGAGATGCGGCAGGTCACAGACTGAAGACGACCAGTCAGCCGCCAAAGTGCTGAAACACTTGCGGTCTAGACTCTCCCCGCAACGGCCTGTACCACGGCGACCGTGGTCGAAAACTGGGCAGTCTCAGCCAAACCCGAAGGGCATTCGGCGTTTTGATACGGATAGATTCAGTCACCAAGCGGTATCCGGACGGTACGGTCGCCGTCGACCGACTCTCCCTGGAGATACCGGATCGCTCGATCACCGTCTTCGTCGGCCCCTCGGGCTGCGGCAAGACGACGACCCTGCGGATGATCAACCGGATGGTCGAGCCCAGCGAGGGCCGTATCCTCCTGGACGGCACCGACATCCACGCGCAGCCGGTCAACACCCTTCGCCGGTCGATGGGTTACGTCATCCAGAACGCCGGACTCTTCCAGCACCGCACGATCATCGACAACATCGCCACCGTGCCCCGGCTGCTCGGCTGGAGCAAGCAGAGGGCGCGTGCCCGGGCCGGCGAGCTGATGGAGCGGGTGGGCCTGGACTCGGCCCTCGCCAAGCGCTACCCGTACCAGCTCTCCGGCGGCCAGCAGCAGCGCGTCGGCGTGGCCCGGGCGCTCGCCGCCGACCCGCCCGTGCTGCTGATGGACGAGCCGTTCTCCGCCGTGGACCCCGTGGTCCGCAAGGGCCTCCAGGACGAACTCCTGCGGATTCAGGGCGAGTTGGGCAAGACCATCGTCTTCGTCACCCATGACATCGACGAGGCGATCAAGCTCGGCACGATGGTCGCCGTGATGCGCACCGGCGGGCACCTCGCCCAGTACGCGCCGCCGGCCGAGCTGCTCACCGACCCCGCCGACGCCTTCGTCGAGGACTTCCTCGGCGCCGACCGGGGCATCCGCCGACTGTCCTTCTTCCCCTCCGCGGACCTCGCGTTGCAGACCGCCCCGATCGTCCCGGTCGACGCCGACGCCACCAAGCTCGGCGCCCGCACGTCGACGGAGGCCCCCTATCTCCTCGTGACGGACCTGGACGGCAGGCCGCTCGGCTGGGGCGAGCCGCGTGAGCTGACCGCCGGCTCGATCGACCCGGAGCGACTGCTGCCGTACGGGCGGCCGTTCGTGCCCGGCCGGGACTCGCTGCGTGCCGCCCTCGACGGCTCCGTGCTCTCGCCGACCGGCTGGGCGGTGGCCGTGGACGGCGAGGGACGCGCGGTCGGCGTCGTCTCCCAGCAGGTCATCGGTGCCGCGATCCGCACCGCCCACGCCGAGGGCCGCGACGACACGAAGGTCGGGGGATGAGCGGCTTCTTCGACATCCCCAGCGACCTCCAGAACACCTACTTCGGTCTGATCGGCCTGCATCTGCGCGAGGCCCTCGTCCCGGTGCTTGCGGGACTGCTGGTGTCCCTCCCGATCGCCCAGCTCTGTGTGCGCTTCCGCTGGCTGTACCCGCCGGTCCTGGGCGTGACCACGATCCTCTACGCCATCCCCTCCCTGGCCTTCTTCGTGGTCCTCATCGACTACACCGGCCAGACCGAGACGACGGTGATGATCCCGCTCGCGGTGTACAGCCTGGTGGTGCTGGTCCCGGCGATCGTGGACGGCGTCCGCTCGGTCCCGGCCGAGACCCTCGCCGCCGCCACCGCCATGGGCCTCGGCCCCGTACGCCGTTACTTCCAGGTGCAGTTGCCCATCGCCGTCCCCGCGATCATCGCGGGCCTGCGGGTGGCCACCGTCTCCAGCATCTCGCTGGTCAGCGTCGGCATGCTGATCGGCAACCAGGGCGCCCTCGGCAACCTGCTCAACGACGCCAACACCTACCACCGCCCCGAGCTGGCGGTGAACTCCGTGGTGACGACGGCCGTGCTGGCGATCCTGGCGGACGCCCTCCTCGTCCTCCTGCGCCGTGTGCTGACGCCCTGGATGCCGAAGGAGAGCACCCGGTGAACGTCCTCAACTTCGTCCACGCCTTCTTCAGCGACGGTTCGCACTGGCACGGGTACGACGGCATCCCCACCCGACTGTGGGAGCACGTCCAGTACTCGCTGGAGGCGCTCGCCTACGCGGCCGTCATCGGCCTGCCCATCGGCCTGATCACCGGCCACTACGGCCGCGGCGGCAACACCCTCGCCCTGATCGCCACGGCCGGCCGGGCCCTGCCCAGCTTCGGCCTGCTGGTCCTGATGTTCATCTGGCTGGGCTTCGGCATGCTGCCGGTGATGATCCCGCTGGTGATCCTCGCCGTACCGCCGATCCTGGTCACGACGTACGAGGCGATGCGCTCGGTCGACCCGTCCCCGGTGGACGCGGCGCGCGGCATGGGCATGCCGGAGGCACGCGTCCTCTTCCAGGTCGAATTCCCGGTAGCCCTCCCGCTGATCCTCAGCGGCCTGCGCTCGGCGGCCATCCAGATCGTCTCGACGGCGACGATCGCGGCGTACGTCAGCCTGGGCGGCCTGGGCCGCTACATCATCGACGGCCTCTACCAGAAGAACTACGAGAAGGTCGTGGGCGGCGCCACCCTGGTGGCAGCCATGGCCCTGGCGACGCTGGGCATCTTCTGGGCGATACAGAGACTGACGGTCTCTCCCGGCGTACGCAGGAGCAGCTGACGTCAGGGGCGCGGGGCTGTACTGAACATGCGGCTGCCGCCGCGTGGGCGCGACCAGCGCCACGCGGCGGGCCCGCAGTCCCCCACCTACGGCGCTACCCCTCGCGCCGCGCCAGCGCCAGTTCCAGAACGACCAGCAGCGCGTCGCGCACCGAACCCCGTTCACGCGCGTCGAAGACGACCACCGGAGTCCCCTCCGCGACGTCCAGCGCCCACCGCACCTCGTCCAGCGTGTGCTCGACACGCCCGTCGAACGCGTTGATGGCGATGGCGAACGGAATCCCGCGGTGCTCGAAGTAGTCGACCGCGGCATAGCAGTCGTCCAGGCGACGCGTGTCAACGATCACCAGGCCGCCGAGCGCGCCCTCGACGATGTCGTCCCACATGAAGCCGAACCGTTCCTGCCCGGGCGTGCCGAACAGGTACAGCTTCAGCGTCGGGTCGATGGTGATGCAGCCGAAGTCCATCGCCACGGTCGTGGTGGTCTTGCGCGGGGTGAGCGTCAGGTCGTCGACGCCCGCCGCGACCTCGGTGATCGACGCCTCGGTGGTCAGTGGCTCGATCTCCGAGATCGAGCCGACGGCGGTGGTCTTGCCCACGCCGAAACCGCCCGCGATGACCATCTTCACCGGCAGCGGCGGCCGTACGGCCGTACGGCCGGCCCCCCGGGTCAGCGAGTCAGTCGGTGTCACGGAGTACCCCTCGGGAGTCTGGGATGGCCCGCAGGCCGTCGATAACCCTGCGCAGGACGGACGAGTCGTGGGTGGCCTCGAAGTCGGGCACATGCACGGTCAGCTGCCCGGCCTCACGCAGGTCTTCGGCGAGCACCCGGACCACGTTCAGGTGCAGTCGCAGCCGTGCCGCCAGTTCCGCGAGCGACTGCGGAATCCGGCACGCGGCGATGATGTCGTGCTGCTCGAAGGAGAGCCGGACGAGCGCGTCGAGCCCGGCGGTGGTGGCCACCACCTGGGTCTCGACGGGCATCGCCGGGCCGGAGGCGCTGTCCGCCACCCGGCCGGCGGTGACCAGGAACGGCCGTACGGCGGGGGCCGGGCCTACCGGGTCCGGGCCCGGGGGCGGGTAGCCGTCCGCCATGGCTGTGTCTTCCTCTCTCGACCGGCTCCGCCGGTCAGCGCGTCTGTGGGACGCCGACGCTGTTCTTCAGCTCCAGAACCAGCTGCGGACTGAGCGCGGCACCGGCCCGGTTGGCGAACAGGGTCATCTCGTAGGCGATGTTGCCGAGCTTGGCCTCGTTGTCGGCGACGACGCCGAGCACGGCGCCGCTGCCGATCGCGGAGACGATGACATGGCCGCCCTCCAGGTCGATGATGACCTTGTTGAGGCCGCCCAGGCCGTAGTTGCCGGAGGCGCCCGCGGCCAGGCTGGTGATGCCGGAGACGATCGCGGCGAGGCGCTCGGAGTGCGCGCGCTCACGCAGTTCCGACACCGCGATCAGCAGGCCGTCGGAGGACACGGCGATCGCGTCCACCACGCCGGCTGTCTCGGTCGCGAAGCGGTTCAGCAGCCAGGTGAAGTCGGCTGCGGCCGCCTGCAGGTCGGTCGGCGTGGCGGCGCCGCCCGTCGGGGTGTCACCTGTCGACGTGCTCACTGCTCGGCTCCTTCCGGAAGGTGGATCTGGTGGTGCGGCGGGTTGGTCTCGGGGTGCGGCGCGGGCCGCTCGTGGCTTCCGGTGTCGCTCTCGCGCCGGGCGCGTTCCACCGCCGCCTCGAACTCCTCCAGCGCGTCCCGTTCGGCGTCGGCGTCGCGGCTGCGCGCCGGCTGGGCGAGGGTCTGGGCGGCGCCGACGGTGGTGCGGAGGGTCGCGCCGCGTACCCGGCGGCGCAGCGGGCGCGGCCCGTCGGCGGAGTCGGCCGGGGGTTCGCCGGCGCGGGCGGCCGGGATCAGCGGGGCCGGCGCGGCCTCCGCCTCGGCGGCCTCGCGACGCGGTACCCGGCGGGGGAGCGGGCTCTCGGGCTCGGCGGCGGCCGGGATCGAGGCGGCGGGGGTGGGGCCGGTCGGCTCGGTCGGTGCCGCCGGAGCCGTCGGTGCGGTCGGCGCCGCCGGTTCCACGGCGAGCGGGGTGGCGGAGGTGCCGGCCAGCGCGCTCATCGTCAGCAACAGCCGGGAGGGCAGGGTCACTTCGGCGGTGACACCGCCGCCCGGGGTCCGGGTCAGCTCGACGCCGATCTCCCAGCGCCGGGCCAGCGCACCCACCACGAACAGGCCGAGCACCTTGGTCGGCACCAGGTCGAGGCGCTCACGGCGGATCAGCCGGGCGTTCTCCTCGGCCAGCCGCTCGGCGCTCATGCCCAGGCCGTGGTCGGTGACGACGATGTGCGCGCCGTCGTCGCCGGTGCGGACGGTCACCTCGACCGGGCTGCCCTCCGGCGAGAAGGACACCGCGTTCTCCAGGAGTTCGGCCACCATCAGCGTGAGGTCGCCGATGATGTCCGGCTCGATCAGGACGTCCGTGCCGGCGTACAGCCGTACTCGCTGGTAGCCCTCGATCTGGCCGAGCGCGGCCCGGACCACGTTGGATATCGGGGTGGGCCCGGAGGCCAGCACGGTCTCGCGGATGCCGGCCAGCAGCATCAGGCTGTCGGCGTTGCGGCGCAGTCGGACGGCGATGTGGTCGATGGAGTAGAGGCGTTCGAGCAGGGCCGGGTCGGTCTCGGCGCGCTCGACCGCGTCGATGAAGGCCAGCTGACGGGTGGTCAGGTTGCTGACCCGGCGGCCGACGTTGCCGAACATCTCGGCGGTGTTGCGGCGGCTGAGCACCTGACGTTCGAGCAGGGCCGCGGCCGTGGTCTGCACCTGGTTGAAGGCCTCGGCCAGGTCGCCGATCTCGTCGCGGGCGGTGACCGGCATGTCCCGCAGCCGGGGCGGGCCGGCGTCCTCGGCGTCGTCGTCGGCGACCCGGGCGAGTTCGCGGCCCGCCACCTCGGCGACCTCGTGCGCGACCCCGGTCAGGGCCTGCACCGGGCGGATCACCGAGCGGCGGACCAGCGCCGCGAGGGTGATCCAGAGGATGAAGCCGAGCAGCGAGCCGCCCAGCAGCAGTACCGCCCGCAGCTCGGCGGCGCGATCGGCGGCGTCGGCGCGGTCGGCGATCTGGCCGATGAGCGAGGCGGTGATGGTCAGCCGGGCGGTGGCCTGCTGGAGATAGGCCGGGTAGTCGGTGAGCGCGTCCTTGACGGCCTGTCGGATCTGGTCCTGGTCGCCGGACTGCAGCTTGCTCGGGTCGATCTGCAGCTCGGCGAAGGACTCGGCGATGGTGCTCTGGGCCTTGGTGTGCTCGACGTCGGCCAGCTGCCGGGCCTGTCCCTCGGTGGCGAACCGGGTGAAGCGGTCGGCCTGGTGCTGGTACAGGTCGTAGGCGCCGATCGCGTTGGTGAACTCGATCAGCGCGTTGGTGTCTCCGGTGGTGGCCGCGAGCACGTTGGTCTCGAAGGCGCCGTGGGCGGCGTCCGCGCGCAGCAGCGAGTCCAGCAGGTTGCCGGTGAAGGTGGCGGCGAGGTCGGCGTTGCGGTCCAGACCGAGGCCGTCGATCAGGTCGTTGGCCGCGTTGCTGTACGCCGGGTCGATGTTGTCCGCCGGCAGGTACGACTGCTCGACGGAAGCGCGCAGGCTGGACAGGCCCTCGACCTGTCGCAACGCGTTCGCCTCGGTGCCCGGCAGCCGGTCGCCGAAGGTGTCACGGACCGTCCGGAGCTGGGCGGTAACCGCTTCCTGGGCCGCGCGGTAGGCGGCCTGCGAGGGGGTGTTGTACCCGGACTCGTACCGGGCGGAGAGCAGGATCGCCTGCTGGTGCTCCGCCTCGACCTTGTCCACCAGGCGTGCCACCTGGGTGCTGTCCCGGACCAGCTGCGCCGCGTTCTCCGCGCTGGTGGACTGCTGCAACAGATCGGTGAAGACATAGGCGAGCAGTACGGCGATGACGGCGAGCGGCACACCGACCAGCAGGTTCAGTTTGCGCCGGAAGGGCCAACGGTCGGCGAAACCCCGTATCCCACCCCGCGTCGGGGCGGGCCGGACGGGCGCGTCCACCTGGTTCGTGGACACCGGGCCTCCTTCATGAGGGTGTCTCGACTGTGGGGGGCGTCTTCACCCCGAGCTGCTGCAGAACGACACCGAGTAGCGGGCCCCGTGCACCGCTGTGACCGATATCAACTGCCGTGAGACTACAGCGTTATTGAAGCGTCATTCCGCTTGCTCTTTATCAAGAATCCGTTACAAAGAGACCGCTCTCCGTCCGCAACTGGCCACGGATTGAAGCCAATCGGTAACCCGGAGGCACTTGACTGACCGAGAACCGGCTGGATTGGATCGTGCGGAGTGGTTCGCAACAACCCCACGTGGTTCGCAACACCCCCACCCTTCTGCCCACAGCTCCCGGAACGGCAACCGTGACTTCCAACACCCTTCCCAGCAGGTCAATCCGGACATACCGAGGCGTGGCGGCCGTCGCGCTCGCCGCGACGACGGCCCTGCTGGCGGGCTGTTCCTCTTCCGACGACAGCAAGTCCGACCCGCTGACGGACAGCAAGGCGAGCGTGGACACCGTCGTCGTCGGCTCCAACAACTTCGCCGAGAGCACCCTGATCGCCGACATCTACGGCGAAGCACTCAAGGCCAAGGGCATCAAGGTCACTTACAAGCCGAACATCGGCAGTCGTGAGACGACCTACGGTCTGCTCAAGAACGGCTCCATCTCGGTCCTGCCCGAGTACAACGGTGCCCTGCTCGCCTACCTCGACCCCAAGGCCGCCCCGAAGACCGTCGAGGAGACCACGTCGGCCATCGAGGCCAAGCTGGACTCCAAGCTGACGCTGCTCGACCCGGCGGACGCGCAGGACAAGGACACGGTGACGCTCAACGCGGCGACCGCGTCCAAGTACAAGCTCACCGAGAAGTCCTCCATCGCCGACCTCAAGGACATCGCCAAGGACCTGGTCATCGGCGCCTCGCCGGAGTTCCAGACCCGCCAGCAGGGCCTGGTCGGCCTGAAGTCCGTGTACGGCCTGGAGTTCAAGTCCTTCAAGGCGCTCGACGCGGGCGGCGCGCTCACGGAGGCGGCCCTGACGAAGAACGCGGTGCAGGCAGGCGACATCTTCAGCACGGACCCGACCATCTCCAAGGAGAAGTTCGTCGTCCTCCAGGACCCGAAGAACCTCTTCGGCTTCGAGAACATCCAGCCCCTGGTCTACAAGAGCGCCCTGAACCAGAAGGCCACCGACGCCCTCAACGCGGTCTCCGCCAAGCTCGACACCGCGACCCTGCTGGACCTGGACACCCAGGTGCAGTCGGACAACAAGGACCCGCTGGACGTGGCCCAGGCCTGGCTGAAGAAGGCCGAGCTCAGCAGCTGACCCGACCCGCGCCCGACCTCCCTTGGACAGCACCACCGACCTACCGAGACAGGTGCCTTCCCGGCCCTGTGTAGTGCTCGACGGCGACGGCCTCGGCCTGCCCGGACTCGTCCGGCTCGCCGACGCCGTCGCCGACCCGGTCGTACCGCCCGAGGCGCTCGTCCG
Organism: Streptomyces sp. NPDC026538; assembly: GCF_055567535.1. Classification (NCBI taxonomy): domain Bacteria; kingdom Bacillati; phylum Actinomycetota; class Actinomycetes; order Kitasatosporales; family Streptomycetaceae; genus Streptomyces; species Streptomyces sp. NPDC026538. The sequence goes on along the minus strand of NZ_JBVHQG010000002.1, from coordinate 882,153 downwards.
GTGCTGGCCGGCCGGAGTTCCGGGACGCGTCCGGTCCGCAGGTGGTCTACGCCTCGCTGCCCGGCCGCGCCGCCGTCCGGGCGGGGGTCGGCGCGACCGTCACCGCCGGTGCCGAGGTCGACGACCGCCACAGCGGACCGCTCACGCTGACCGGCGTGCGGGCCCGGACCATCCCGGCGTCGAACGAACCGGCCACCGTCTCCGGTGCCGAGGAGTGAGGACCGCGCCGGTCAGAGGTCGAACTCGTGCGGCGGCAGGTCGAGGGTGAAGCAGGCCTCGCGGACCACGGCCTGCTCGGTCTTGTCGAAGTCGCCGTCCGCGCCGCCGATCACGATGCCGATCTGGATGACGGCACGCGCCTCGGCCGGCTTCTTCTTGGCCTTGGCGACCTCCTGGAGCACGCTCACCTTGCCGAAGGCGAAGTCGGCGGTCAGTTTGTTCAGGTTCTCCTCGAAACGCCGGCGCAGGTCGTCCGCCGGGAAGTTCTGCAGCACCTCGTTGGTGGCGATGAGCTGGGCGACCCGCTGCCGCTCCGCCGGGTCGATGGTGCCGTCGGCAGCCGCCACGAGCGCGCACATCGCCATGCTCGCGTCGCGGAACGCACCGCTCTTCAAGTCGTTCTTCTTCGCCACGAGCTGGGTCTGCATCTGCGTCGCGGAGTCCTTGATGCGGTCCCACAGAGCCATGCGCACTCACTCCTCGTTCGGTATGTGCTTGCCAAGAGTCTTGCTTGCCAAAGAATTTACTTCTACAACAACGTAGAAACTGACGCGGAGGCCGAGAAGTTCCCGCGTCCTAGACTGGTGTCTTCGACTTGGCGGGCAGGAGGACGACAACGGTGGCGACAGGGCCCGGAACAGCTGTCGAGGACCCCTCCGCGGACGTGCTCACGGACGCCGCCGCGGCCTTCGGGCTGCTCGCCTCGCCCGCCCGGCTGCACATCGTCTGGGCGCTGGCGCAGGGCGAGAGCGACGTCACGGGACTCGCCGAGCGGGTGGGCGGCGCACTGCCGGCCGTCAGCCAGCACCTCACCAAGCTGAAGCTCGCCGGCCTGGTCCGCTCCCGCCGGGAGGGCCGCCGCCAGGTGTACCTGGTGGACGACCCGGACGTGGTCGACGTCGTACGCCTGCTCGTCGGCCGCCTCACCGCCCGCACCACCGGCGCCGAACTCCCGGCCCCCCGGCGCCTCCGTGGTCTCTGAGGGCGGGGCCGCCACCGCGCTGCAGGTGCTGCGCCGGCTGGACACGGGACCGCGCGGGCTGACCGAGGCCGAGGCCGCGGCCCGGCTCGCCGACGCCGGCGAGAACACCCCGCCCCTTCCCCACACGGTCTCCTGGCCGCTGCGCTGTGCCCGCGCCCTGCGGGACCCCTTCACCGCCGTCCTGCTCACCCTCGGCCTGGTCTCCGCTCTCGTCGCCTCCTGGGGCACGGCGGTGGTGATCCTCGCCCTGGTCGCGGTCAGCTGCGGGCTGCGCGCCGCCGGCGAACACCGCGCCGACCGCTCCCTGGCCGCACTGCGCGAACTCGTCGCCGGCACCGCCACCGTGCTGCGCCGCACCGGGGCGGAGGCGGCACCGCGGACCCGGGAGGTCCCGGTCGCCGATCTGGTACCGGGCGATGTCGTACGGCTCGGCCCCGGCGACCTGGTCCCGGCCGACGTACGACTGCTGCGCGCCCGTGGCCTGACCGTGCACCAGGCCGTGCTCACCGGCGAGTCGGCGCCCGTCGCCAAGGCCGCCGTCGAGATCCCCGGCGCGGACCCCCCGGCCGGCGCGGGCCCCTTCCAGGAGCCGTACCTCTGTTTCCAGGGCAGCGGGGTCGCCTCGGGCAGTGCCACGGCGGTGGTCGTGGCGACGGGGGAGCGGACCCGGTTCGCGGTGGCGCAGAGCACGGCGGGCGGGCGGCGGGAGGCCAGCGCCTTCGACCGGTCCGTGCACGGCATCTCCTGGGTGCTGATCCGGTTCATGCTGCTCACCCCGCCGCTGGTCCTCATGGCCAACGCCGCCCTGCGCGGCCGGGGCCTGGAGACGCTGCCCTTCGCGGTCGCGGTCGCCGTCGGGCTCACCCCCGAGATGCTCCCGGTGATCGTGACCACCTGCCTGGCCCGGGCCGCAGCCCTGCTCGCCCGCACCCACCAGGTCGTCGTACGACGGCTGCCCGCGCTGCACGACCTCGGCGCGGTCGACGTCCTCTGCCTCGACAAGACCGGCACCCTCACCCAGGACCGGCCCGTCGTCGAACGCGCCCTCGGCCCGGACGGGCACGACGACCCGGACGTGCTGCGCTGGGCGGCCGTCGGCGCCTGGTGGACCCTCCAGCTCGCCGAACTGCCCGCCGCCGACGCCCTGGACGAGGCCCTGCTCACGGCGGCCGGACCGGTGGGGGAGGAGTACGACGGCATCGGCGCCGTCCCCTTCGACCCCGGCCGGCGCACCGCCACCGCCGTCGTCGCGGGCGGCCTGGGCAGCCATGTCCTGGTCGCCAGGGGCGCCGCCGAGGACGTACTGGCCCGCTGCGACCTCGATCCCGCCGAACACGAACGCCTGCTCGCTCTCGCCGCCCGTGAGGCCGGCGCCGGGCTGCGCGTCCTCGCCGTCGCCACCGCCGAAGGACCCGCCCGCACCCGCCCCTACACGGCCGCCGACGAACACGGCCTCACCTTCCGGGGCCTGGTCACCTTCCGGGACGCCCTCGCCCCCGGCGCCGCCGAGGCCCTGCGCCGCCTCACCGGCCTCGGCATCACCGTCCGCGTCCTCACCGGCGACCACCCCGCCACGGCCGCCCGTGCCTGCCGGGACCTCGGCCTGGCCGCGGGGCGGGTGGCCGTGTCCGGTGAACTCCTCGACCTCGACGCCGACGTCGTCGCCCGCTGCACCCCCGAGGACAAGGCCCGTGTCGTCAGCGGGCTGCGCGCCGCCGGGCACACCGTCGGCTTCCTCGGCGACGGCGTCAACGACATCCCCGCCCTGCGCGCGGCCGACGTCGGGATCGCGCCCCGCACCGCCGTGGACCTCGCCCGCGAGACCGCGGACGTGGTGCTCGCCGAGAAGGACCTCGGCGCGATCGGACACGCCGTCACCGCCGGCCGGCACAGCAGCGCCAACATCGCCTCCTATCTGCGGGTCACCCTCTCCTCCAACCTCGGCAACGTCATCGCGATGCTCTGTGCCGGCCTGCTGCTCCCCTTCCTGCCGATGCTCCCGGCCCAGGTGCTCGCCCAGAACCTCTGCTTCGACGCCGCCCAGCTCGCCTTCGCGTACGACCGCCCCGGCCCGGCGGCCCTGCGCCGACCGACCGTGCTGCGACCGCGTGCCTTCCTGCGGTTCATCACCGGCTTCGGCGTGCTCAACGCGATCGCAGACCTCGCCACCTTCGGCGTCCTGGCGCTCGCCCTGCGCGGTCCCGACGCCCTCGACGACCAGGCCGTCTTCCACTCCGCCTGGTTCACCGAGAACCTGCTCACCCAGGCTCTGGTGATGTACCTGCTGCGCGGCGGCACCCGGCCGGGACCCATCGGCCGGTCCGCCGCCGCGCTCGCCGCCGTCGGCCTGCTGCTCCCGCCCAGTCCCCTGGGCGCGGCCCTGGGCATGACCGGGCTGCCGGCCGCCTACCCGCTGCTGCTCGCCGCCGTCCTCGGGCTGTACGCGCCGGCGCTGAGGGCGGTACGGGCACGCCACGACCGGCGCCGGCCGTAGTGATCGCGCGGCCGGGTCGGGGGACCGCCTTCGAGTCAGGGTTGTACAGTTGCGCAATGTGGCAATCGTCGCTGCTCGGCCGGGGCGCAGGAAGCACCCTTCGTCGGCACGGAACAACGTGAGAAAGGGAGGGGGCGGTCATGCTCCGTAACGGACTCGAACCCTGGCACCTGCTGGTCGTCGCGATCGTCTTCATCGTGCTCTTCGGATCCCGGAAGCTGCCCGACACCGCCCGGGCCCTGGGCAAGTCGATGCGCATCCTCAAGAGCGAGGCGAAGGCGATGAAGACGGACGACACGGCGGCGCCGGTGGAGCCGACGTCGGTGCAGATGGCGGCGGAGCCGGCCGCGGCCCCCGCGCAGCCGGAGCCCGGGAAGGCCGCCGGGCCGACCGTCACCGCGAGCTGACGAACGCCGGGGCCCTTCTCCTCCGCCGGACAGGCCCTGGTCCCGCCCTGGTCCTCGTCCCCTTCGGAGAAGTCCCCGATCTCGTCCACCGCCGCACTGATCACTCGCACCCCGGACGGCCACACGCCGTCCGGCTGCCCGATGAACACGCAGCGCCGGCAAAGAAGTTCCCGAGTCACCTGTTCGGGCGAACTCCCCGCGCACACAGAAGAGGCGGACCGAAACGCACCGGTCCGCCTCCTTCACCGCTTCAGACCGCTTCGGCCCCGTCCCCGAACCCCTGCGCGGCAGCCTGTGCGGCCTTACGCCGCTTGCGCCGGCTGACACGAGGTTCCTGGTCCGGCAGCCAGCCGAAGGCGATGCAGCTGCCCACGGCCCCGAGCAGCAGGCCGACCATGAAACCGCCGAGGTTCGAGGTGAGCCAGGTCCCCAGGGAGAGCAGGATGCCGAGGATGGAGTAGAAGAGGCGCTGGGCCGGGTTGAAGACGATGAGCAGGCCGCAGACGACCATCAGGGTCGGCAGCAGATAACCCGCCAGGCCCTGCATGCCGATGTGCAGGATGACCGGAAGGGGTGCCTTCATGGTCACCAGGATCTCGGCACCGGCCAGCACGAGCAGTACGCCGCCCGCGAACGGCCGCTGTCCCCGCCACCGCCGGAATCGCTCTGTCCGGGTCCCCGGGTCGGTCATCAGTCGCAACCGTCGCCGCTGAAGGACATGTGCAGGTTGGGCAGCTTGAAGACGGCCGCGGTGGCCGCGTAGTTGTGCTGGTAGAGGTGCTCGATGACGACGCCGTCGGCCTGCTGGCCGTAGACGCCCTTCGGGCCCTGCACACCGGCCTTGTCGAAGGTGCTGGCGTCGCGGCCGATCTCGATGTTGTTGAACGTGGCGTCGCCCTTGATGTCGTCGGAGTCGATCGCCAGGTTCGACACGGACACCGGCTTGGAGCCGCCGCCGGCCTTGAGGAGGAGCTGGATGCCGCCGAGGTCGACGCTCTGGCACATGTTGGTGATCGTGCCGTTCTTCACCACCGACGTGACGACCAGCTCCTGGCCGCCGGTGTCGCCGGCGTTGGGGCTGTCCGGAATCATGTTGTCGAGGCCGCCGAACTGCTCGAAGCCGGTGCCGTCGAGCCGGTCGGCGGTGACCACGAACGGCATCCCGGAGATGGCGAACTGCACACCCAGCACACCCTGTGCGGTGAAGACCGCGAGACCGGCGGCGGCCAGGGTGGCCGGCACCGCCATCACCGCGGCCCGGCGTGCGCGGACCCGTCCCCGTCTCTGTTCCCCTCCGGTGGCCCCGGTGGTGTCTGGTGTATCGGAAAGAGAACCGCTTCCCGGGTTCTCAGGCGTGTTGTCGGCGGACGGAACGTCCGGGGACGAGGCCATGTCTGCTCCCATGCATTAAGACGCGGGTTGGGCTTCAGTGGCACGTTGTCCTGGCGCGGACAGCGGCTGCCGCGCACGCCTCCTCGCAACTCCCGGCGGGAGCAAGGGATTTCTCGTTACGCAGCAGTAGCCATGCCGCAAGTTACCGGCGGTTACTTTAATGGGTCAAGGCAGTTGTGAAAAAAGGGTGTTGAATATGCGTCAATTGTGTTCCGACCTCGTATTCCCTTGATCGGTTTCTCAACTCCCTTGATCGGCCTTGACGTTGATGGTTGATCAGGTCTACAACTCTCCCTGGTTTCCTTCGGATCCGTGGCGCCGGATCCGCCGAGCGGCATCGGCCGCATCCCGGCCTCCTCGATCACCGCTCCGCTCTCGGCGTCGGCGCGGCCGCTTCCCCCCAGGGGCCGCGCCCGAACGCCCTCAATCGGCCCGGCCGGAGGCCTAACCCCCCCAGGCTTTCGGCCGGTGTCCGGCTCCACTGCCGTTGTCGGTCCGTCACGTACGGAGAAGGCGTCACGGGCTGGCAACGGCCGGCGGCGCATACGCGCCCGCCCTGAACCCCCACCTCTCCTCACCTCACGCAAGTCCCCCAAGGAAAGAGGCAACCCGCATGCGTACGCGATCCCTCCTCGCCCTCGCCGGTACCGTCGCAGCCCTCTCGGTCGCCGCCACCGTTCCCGCATCCGCCGACGGCGCGGTGCTCACCACCGGCAGCGCCGGCGGCACCGCCGTCGCCGTCGGTGACGTGCTCAGTGCGCCGCTGGCCACCGGCACCAGTGCCACCCTCTACTCCAGCGCCACCGGCACCAGTGGCGTGAAGTGCACGTCCTCGGTCTTCACCGCCACGGTCACGGACAACCCGGCCGCCCCCGGCACCGCGACCGAGTCGGTCAGCGGGCACACCTTCGACTCCAGCAGCTGCACCAGCAACGTCCTCGGTGTCACCGGCGTCACCAGCGTCACCGTCGACAACCTGCCGTACACCACCACGGTCGCCTCGGACGGCACCCTCACGGTCACCCCGGCGAGCGGCTCCACGATCCAGACCACCGTCAAGCTGAAGACCCTGCTGGGCAGCATCACCTGCGTCTACCAGGCGCCGAGCCTGACCGGTACGTCGAGCAACACCGACAACAGCATCAACTTCACCAACCAGGCGTTCACGAAGACCTCCGGCTCCTCGCTCTGTTTCGCGGCCGGTTACTTCACCGCCAAGTACGCCCCGGTCACCGACAACGGCGCCACCGTCTTCGTCAACTGACCCTCGTACGAAGGCGGTCAGCGTCGACGCAGACGCAACGCCAGGGCGGTGCCCCCGGTGAGCACCAGCACCGCGGCGGCGCCGCCCGCCAGCAGCGGCGCCGACGGGCCCGAGCCCGAGCCCGTGTCGGAGGCCACGGGAGTGCTGTCGGCGGCGGCGGTTCCGGTCTTTGGGGAGACCGGGGCCGCCGCCGTCCGCCGTGTCGGGACGGCAACACTCTTCGAGGCACTGGGAGTCGGGCTCTTGGAGGCGCTCGGGGCCGGTGTGGCAGTCGCCCGCTGCCGCGGGCGCGCGCTCGCCGTCGCCCCGCCGTCCTTCTTCGCCGTGAACACCACGTCGGAACACGAGTAGTAGGTGTCCGTCGTGCTGCTGTTCTGCCAGATCGTGTACAGCATCTGACGGCCCGTCCGGTCGGCCGGCAGTGTCGCCGTGAAGTGGTACGCCCCGTTCGTCAGCGCCGGGTCCTTGAACTCGGCGAAGGGCTGCGCGGGCAGCTCGGACCACGTGAGCGGCTTCGCGGGGTCGTACCCCTGCTTCGTCAGGTAAAGCTTGAACGTGCCGGCGTGCGCGATCGTCGAGGCGTACGTCATGGTCATCCGGGCGCCCGGGGTCAACCGGGTCGCGGGCCAGTCCGTGCGCGCCAGGTCGAGCCCCTTGTACGCCGGCAGGTTGCCGCTGCACAACCTCCCGTCCGGAATCACCTGCCGGTCACGGCCGTTGACCCCCGCCACCCGCAGGTTGTCCCACGCCACGAAGTTCTGCCCGCTCGCCGCGATCGCCGCCCTGCAGGCCGCCGTCGACGCGCTGCCGCCGCTGGGGGAGCAGGCGTAGACCCGGCTGACGGGATCGGTGGGCGCGCCGTGCGCCTGGGCGGAACCCGCCGCCCACGACAGGAGCAGCAGCGGAGCCGCGACGGCGGCTCCCGTCAGGCGGGCGGTCGTCCGGGTCATCGGGACGTCTCCTCGGCAGGCGCGGGTACGAAGTCTGCTGAGATGAGTACGGGACCAGGGCGCGCACCGTTCAGCGCGGTTGGTCACGGGCAGGCCGGTGTGTGGGGCGCCGACCGGCTCGTCCGTTTTGCGGACTGCGCAGGCGTCATTGAGAACCAACCGCGCGGCTCGTATCGTTGTGATCACCGTGGGGCGTCCGGCCGCCCGCACCGCCTCCGGAATCCGGCACGAACTCGAGGGAGTGGCGTGTTCTGATCTCGTGCGTTGGTGCAGTGTGGCCGCCGATCGCGGGGCCAAGCCCAGCAGTTGGGCATGTCCGTCACCAGGTCCGCACAGTCGCCTCCCGTTGCCGCACGGTGAGCTATCGTGTGCACGGGGTAAAAAACAAACCGCATGCCCCGTCGGTTTGGAGCCGTGAGGAGTGTTGAGTCGATGGCGAGGCAGTTACGCGCGGAGCAGACCCGCGCCACGATCATCACGGCCGCCGCCGACCTCTTCGACCGGCGTGGCTACGAATCCACCAGTCTGAGTGAGATCGTCGAACACGCCAAGGTCACCAAGGGGGCGCTGTACTTCCACTTCGCCGCCAAGGAGGACCTGGCGCACGCCATCATGGAGCTCCAGTCCCGCACCTCCAGCCAGTTGGTGAAGGAGGTGGACAGCCGCGGCTACTCCTCGCTGGAGGCCCTGATGCGCACCACGTTCGCGATTGCCCGGCTCTCCGTCGACGGCCCGATCCCGCGCGCAGGACTGCGGCTCGCCACCGCGGACGTCACCGTGCGGCCGCCGCTGAGGCATCCGTTCACGGAGGGCCTGGAGTTCGCCACGCGCAAACTCCAGGGCGCGGTCAAGGAGTCCGACGTCCACCCGGACATCGACATCGGCGCGGTCGCCCACTCCCTGGTCTGCTTCTTCGTCGGCACCCGGGTGGCCGGCCGCAACCTGGAGCCGGTGGGACGACTGCCGCGCAGGGTCGCGGAGATGTGGTACCTGATGATCCGCGGCCTGGTCCCGGTGCACCGGCGCGCCCGTTACATGACCCTCGCCACCCAGCTGGAGCGCGAGATCAGAACGGCGTGACGGGCGCCGTCGGTTCGGCGGAGCCGGGCATCTGGCGCGATAGCGTGGCGCCCATGCCCGACTCCGCCGCCGCGCCCGTGATCCTCGGCACCACCGGCCCGTTCCCGCACAGCGTGCTGGCCGAACGGCACCCCGCGATCATCCGTCAGGTGCGGGACGCCTTCCCGTACGGCCCCGCGCAGCACCGCGCCCTCGACGCGCTGCTGCGCAACTGCACCGAAGGCGTCATCGAACCCCTGCCGGACGGCGACCGGTGGCGCGGCTGGGGCCTGGACGGCTACCTCGGGCACTCCTGGTTCGACGTGCCGTGGCTGTGGTCCGAGAGCTACTTCTACCGTCGCCTCCTGGACGCCGTCGGCTACTTCGGCCCCGGCCCCTGGCAGGGCATCGACCCTTTCCGTCCTTTCAAGCTCGCCGAACTGGACGCCAAGGAGACCGACGAGGAGCTGGCGGCGCTGGAGGCCCTCGGCGACGACCCGGACCGCGCCCTGCTGTACGGCTCCCTCTGGGGTAACCGTGCCGACCTGGGTTTTCGCCTCTCCGCCGAGTCGGGCGAGGCCGTCTCCGCCCTGGTCGCCGACGACAGCGCCGACCTGTGGCGGCTGCTCCGGGGCGGCACCCTGTGCCTCGTCGCCGACAACGCGGGCCGTGAACTCGTCCCCGACCTGCTGCTGATCGCCCGCCTCCTGGACACCGGCCGTATCGCGGACGCGGTCCTGCACATCAAGCCCTACCCCTACTACGTCTCCGACGCCACGACGGCCGACGTGCTGGACGCCCTGCGCAGGCTCTCCGCCGCACCCGGAGCGGCGGCCGAGTACGGCCGCACCCTCTGGTCGGCGATGTCGGACGGCCGCCTCACCGTGCGCGCCCACCCCTTCTCCTGCGCCCCGCTGCCGTACGCCGAGATGCCCGCCGACCTGCGCGCCGAGTTCGCCTCCGCCGACCTCACGATCTTCAAGGGCGACCTCAACTACCGCCGTCTGGTGGGTGATCGGCTCTGGCCGCCGACCACCCCGTTCGCCGGGGTCACCGCCTGGTTCCCGGGGCCGGTGGCCGCGCTGCGCACCCTCAAGTCCGATGTGATCACCGGCCTTGCCGCGGACACCGAGGCGGCCCTGGACGCGGCCGAGGGACAACGCTGGCGCACGGCCGGCACCCATGCCCTCATCCAGGTCAACCCCGGGCCATCGGCAGCGACTTCACCCCATTGATGAAGTGGGAGACCGGCCGTTCGGCAGGCCCGCCCCGCTCCGGCACGGGCGCCTCGGCATGGAGCGTGCGCAGCCGCAGCCGGGCGAAATGAGCGCCCAGGCAGATGTGCGGCCCGTCCCCGAAGGACAGGCGCGGGGTCGGCGTACGGCCCACGGATCGAAGAAGTCGGGCACGGACGGCCCTCGCCGCCGCCGGCAGCGGTGGTCGTACGACCACGCCGCCCGCCCGTCGGAACCCGCCAAGGGGGACCGGGATTAGGCCGTCTGCCAGACCGTCAGGTCCGCCATCAGGAAGCTGCTCCCGCTGTCCGGCAGAGCGTCCGACTTCACCTGGACCACGAACAGGGCGATGTCGCCGTCGCGGTCCTCGGCGCAGATCTCGCTCCCGGCCGCCACCGCGGCCAGCGGGATGCTGTGGCTGGTGGCGTCGCCGAGCAGTTGACGGCACACCTTCAGGGAGCCGCGCGGGTCTCCCAGCACGTCGACGAACACACTGGTCCGGCTCTCCAGCGAGCAGCCGCCCTTGGCGCACGCGAAGCGGACGTCGCCCTTGCGGTCCTTGCGCTCGGCCTGCGCATCGATGTCGACGGAGTTCTTCTCGTCGAGAAACTCGGCGGGGTAGGGGTGGGCGACCGTGTGCGGTGACGGCGACGCGCTCGGGGACGACGACGCCCGGGCCGCACCGCCCGAGGAGACGGCACCGTCCTTACCGGACACCGTCGAACCGGATGTGCTGGACGAGGACCGGGCCTCCACCTGTCCGCGGACCCAGGTGTCCGTGTCCCTGACGATCAGCACCACGGCCGTCGTCATCAGCACCACCGACGTCACGGCGGCGACCGCTATCAGTGCCCGGCGACGGCGGCTCATCGGCTGCCCCGCCGGCGGCGCCGGCAGCGGCCTCGTGCCGGGCGGGACGGGGTAGGCCCGGGTGGGTTCGGCGACCGGCGCCGGAACCGTCGCCTCCGGGCCGGTCAGCTCCTGCCACACGGCCGGTCCCGCACCCGCGTCGGCGTCCGGACCCAGCCGCCCCCGGCACCACTCGACGATCTCCGCCAGGGTGGCCCTCCGCTCCGGATCGGCGTCCAGACAGCGGGCGATCAGCGGGCGCAACTCCTGTGGCAGCAGGGTGAGATCGGGCTCGGAGTGGACGATCCGGTACAGCACGTTGACCGCCGGGCCGTCCCCGTACAGCGGTTCGCCCAGCGCCGCGAACGCCGCCGTCTGACCGAGCGCGAAGACATCGGTCGCCGGGGTGACCTCGCCCCCGGACGCCTGCTCGGGAGCCATGAACGAGGGCGTGCCGATGGCGGTGCCCGTGGCGGTGTGGAAGGTGGCGTCGGCGGCCAGCGAGATACCGAAGTCGATCACGCGCGGGCCGTCCGAGGCCAGCAGCACGTTCGACGGCTTCAGATCCCGGTGCACGATGCCCGCGCCATGGATGGCCTGGAGCGCCTCGGCCACCCCCGCCATCAGCCACAGCACCGCCGGCAGTGGCAGCGGTCCGCGCCGCGCGACGACGTCCGAGAGGGCGGGCCCGGGCACGTACAGCGTGGCCAGCCAGGGCGGTACGCCGTCCGCGTCGGCGTCGATGAGTTCGGCGGTGTACGCGCCCCGGACCCGGCGGGCCGCCGTGATCTCCCTGCGGAACCGGCGCCGGAAGTCCGGGTCGTCGGCGAGTTCCGGCCGCACCACCTTGATCGCCACCGGCCGGCCGCCGCGGGTGTGCGACAGATACACCCGGCCCATGCCGCCCGCGCCGAGCCGTGCGGCGAGCCGGTAACCGGCGACCATCGGCGGATCGTCCGCCTGCAGCGGTTGGAACACCCCGGTCGCGTTGCTCATCGGCCCCCGCCCCCTGATCAGTTGATCCGGTGAATGGACCAACAGCGGCAGCCTAAAGGATGCCCTGTGAAACCTTCGGGGGAGGACATCCGTCCGGAGCGGGCGGCCGATACGACCGGCGGAAAAGCCAAGGGCAAGGAGTCTTCCGCTCCTTGCCCTTCGCGGCGCCCGGTTTCTTCGCCGGCATTCCCGCACCGTGGCCCGACCGGCTGGACACCGCGCATTCCTACGTCCCTCGGCATTCCGCAGACCACCACCGAGCGCCTGCCGGCCGAGCACGCCCGCCCGGGTGCACGGCGGACGCCACAAAGGCCGTCCGAAGTTCCCGGATTCCTCGCCGGTTCACGCGATGGTGTGATCATGTGTGCCCCGGTGGATGCCCGTTGGAGCCCGCGGGTAGGGCCCCGGCCATGACGCAGCCGTTCGAACTCCCGCACTTCTACATGCCGTATCCCGCGCGGCTCAATCCGCACCTGGAGGAGGCCCGCGCCCATTCCACCGAGTGGGCCCGCGGGATGGGCATGCTGGAGGGTTCCGGGATCTGGACCCAGGCCGACCTGGAGGCACACGACTACGGCCTGTTGTGCAGCTACACCCACCCCGACTGCGACGGCCCGGCCCTGTCGCTGATCACCGACTGGTACGTGTGGGTGTTCTTCTTCGACGACCACTTCCTCGACATGTACAAGCGCACCCAGGACCGCGCCGCGGGCAAGGCCCATCTCGACCGGCTCCCGCTCTTCATGCCGCTCGACCCCGCGGCGCCCGTGCCGGAGCCGCGGAACCCGGTCGAGGCGGGCCTCGCCGACCTGTGGGCGCGCACGGTCCCGTCGATGTCGGTCGACTGGCGCCGCCGCTTCTCGGTCGCCACCGAGCACCTGCTGAACGAGTCGATGTGGGAGCTGGCCAACATCAACGAGGGGCGGATCGCCAACCCCGTCGAGTACATCGAGATGCGCCGCAAGGTCGGCGGCGCCCCCTGGTCGGCGGGGCTGGTCGAGTACGCGACGGCCGAGGTGCCCGCGGCCGCCGCCGGGACACGGCCGCTGCGGGTGCTGATGGAGACCTTCGCCGACGCCGTCCACCTGCGCAACGACCTGTTCTCCTACCAGCGCGAGGTGGAGGACGAGGGCGAGAACAGCAACGGCGTGCTGGTCCTGGAGACCTTCTTCGACTGCACCACCCAGGAGGCCGCCGACACGGTCAACGACATCCTCACCTCCCGCCTCCACCAGTTCGAGCACACCGCCCTCACCGAAGTGGCCGCCCTCGCCGCCGAGAAGGGCCTCACACCCGACCAGGCCGCCGCGATCGCCGCCTACACCAAGGGCCTGCAGGACTGGCAGTCCGGCGGCCACGAGTGGCACATGCGTTCCAGCCGCTACATGAACCAGGGCGCCACCCGGTCCTCCCCCTGGCAGCACCTCACCGGGCCCGGCACCTCCGCCGCCGACGTCGGCGCCCTGCTGGCCTCGGCCGCCGCAACGGGGGCATCGCCCACGCCCTTCGGGCAGGGGGAGAGGCTGCGGGCCTACTCCCATGTGCCCTTCCAGCAGGTCGGCCCCTCCCTCCTGCCCGACTTCCACATGCCCTACGAAGTCGAGCTCAGCCCGCACCTCGACGCCGCCCGCCCCCGGCTGACCGCCTGGATGCACAGCACCGGCATGCTCGCCGAGGGCGTCTGGGACGAGGACAAACTCGCCGCCTCCGACCTGGTGCTCTGCTCCGCCGGCCTCGACCCGGACGCCACTCCCGAGGAACTCGACCTCAGCGCCAACTGGCTGGCCTGGGGCACCTACGCCGACGACTACTACCCGCTGGTCTTCGGCACCCGGCGGGACCTGGCCGGCGCCCGGCACGCGACGGCCCGCCTCTCCGCCTGCATGCCCCTCGCCGACGAGCCCGTCCCGGTGCCGGCCACCGGCATGGAGCGCGGCCTGATCGACCTGTGGGCCCGCACGACCGCCGGGACGAGCCCCGAAGACCGGCTCGCTCTCAGGCAGTCCGTCGACAGCATGACCGAGAGCTGGCTCTGGGAGCTGTCCAACCAGCTCCAGCACCGCATTCCCGACCCCGTCGACTTCCTGGAGATGCGCCGGGCCACCTTCGGCTCCGACCTCACGCTGAGCCTGGCCCGCCGCGGCCGGGGCCCCGCGATCCCCGCGGAGGTCTACCGCAGCGGCCCGGTCCGCTCCCTGGAGAACGCCGCCATCGACTACGGCATGCTCGTCAACGACGTCTTCTCGTACCAGAAGGAGATCCAGTACGAGGGCGAGTTCCACAACGCGATCCTGGTCGTCCAGAACTTCTTCGGCGTCGACTACCCGACCGGGCTCCGCGTCGTGGACGACCTGATGACCCAGCGGATGAAGCAGTTCGAGCACGTCGTCGGCAATGAACTCCCGGTCGTGTGCGACGACTTCCAGCTGTCGGCCGAGGCCCGTGAGGCCATGGACGGCTATGTCCGCGACCTGCAGAACTGGATGGCGGGAATCCTGAACTGGCACCGACGGGTGGACCGTTACAAGGCACACCACCTCGCCCGCCGGGCCCACGGCTTCCTGCCCGACCGCCCGTCGCTCGCCCCGTCGCTCCCCGTCCTCGCCTGACGGGTCGGCCGGCGGCGGTCCTGACCCCGGCCCCACAGCTGTCCGGATGGCCGTGACCGCCTGTGCGGCGCGGGCACACGTTCGCGGGACGGCCTCGGCATGACCGTCCCGCACCCGCCCGCGCACCCGACCGATTCCCCGCCGTCAGGACAAGTCCGCTCGTGAAAGCGCGAGGTCGGACTGAAACGGGTTCGTGGGTGATTTTCAGATCCGCCGCTGCGTCAGCGGAGAAGGGACTCTCAGCATCCTTCGGTGATGCCCGTCACCCCGGCATCGAAGATCGCGCTGGACTTGCCGGTCGGGGTGAGCCAGCAGGAGCTGCCCGCGGCGACGTGCACCCTGACATATATCCCACTGGAACAGTGGTTGTTGTAGTAGATCCTGGTGGACGTGATTCCGTCGCTGAACGAGTAGTTGGCGTAGGAACCTTGCGGCAGGGTGCATGCGAAGCTGTAGCTCGCCTTGGGGCTCACGATCTGGGCGTGGGCCCCGGAGCTGGTCGGCGTGGCCGCCCCGCTGACACCCGTTCCGAGTGCGAACAGGAAACCCGTCGCTGCGACTGTCGCCACTATTCGACGCATTTGTTTTCCTCCCGTGGAGAAGCGGTTTGCTTTGCCTGATTTCACGTGCGGTCGCTAACTATCTATGGCACACCCGGGGATTGCCAGTGATTATTTCCGGTCAGCGTGGCCGGGAATCGGCAATGATTAATATTTCTTGACCCGCATATCGCCCGTAGTTTTCGCAATAGAAGTGGATATTGGTAGCAGAAGGTGAGTGCGGCACCGAGGCCGGGATGATCCACGTCACATCGTCAGGCCCGGCCGGCCGACAGGTGCACCTCCTGGTGGACACCTGAACGATCAAGGCTTGCGGCTGCCGTGTCTGACGGCAGAGGCGGAGGGAGAGGCGCCGGGGAGTCGCAGCGCGCTGACCACAACGTCCTGCGGGCGTCCCGGAGTTGCCGCGCCGGTATGGTGGCTGCCCAGTGGGGGGCCGGAGATACGGAGCGATGGATCACGCATGAATGTTGAAGGTGACGGCAGCCGCGCGGCCGCCCCGGAGCCCGGGCCGCGGGATCGCGTCCGGCGTGCCGTGCCGGACGGAGCCGCCCGCGACTTCGAGACACTCCGGATTCGCCGGGTGTCCGACTCTTCCTCGGCCATGAATCCTGTCGTGACCGAGGCGGTACCGGTCGCCGGCGAAAGCTCCGACGGTAAGCGGCCTCCCGGACTTGTGAAGTCCAGCGCTTTGATGGCGGCCGGAACTCTGGTCTCACGCTTGACTGGTTTTCTGCGCACACTGGTCATGGGAGCTGCGCTAGGTGTGGGAACGCTCAACGACACCTATCAGGTGGCCAATACGCTACCCACCATGATTTACGTGCTGGTTGGCGGAGGGGCCCTCAACGCGGTCTTCATTCCGCAGCTGGTGCGATCGATGAAAGAGGACTCCGACGGGGGTGCCGCATACGCCAACCGTCTCATCACCCTGGTCATCACATTTCTCGGCTCGACCACCCTGATATGTGTCGTTGCGGCGCCGGAATTCATCCGTGTCATGTCGCCCTCGATGGCCACTCACCCCGACCAGTTGCGTGTCGCGGTCACCTTCGCCCGTTACTGCCTGCCCACCATGTTCTTCATGGGGATTCACGTGGTGATGGGGCAGATCCTGAATGCGCGCGGGCGGTTCGGTGCCATGATGTGGACGCCCGTCCTGAACAACATCCTGATCATCGCCGCCTTCGGGTCATTCGTCTGGGTGTTCGGCACGGCTGACCACTCGGGCATGTCGGCATCGACGATCACGCCGCAGGGAGTACGCCTGCTCGGCCTCGGCACCCTTCTGGGGCTGGCGGTTCAGGCGCTGGCCATGGTCCCCTACCTGGGCGACTCGGGATTCCGGATCCGCCTGCGCTTCGACTGGCGCGGTCATGGCCTCGGGAAGGCTCTCGGCCTGGCGAAATGGACCTTCTTGTTCGTGCTCGTCAATCAAGCCGGCATGGTCGTCGTCACGCGACTTGCCACCGCCGCCGGCGCGAGCGCAGAGAAGGCCGGACACCCCGGCACCGGCATCACCGCATACAACTACGCGCTCCTGCTGTGGCAGATGCCGCAGGCCATCATCACCGTCTCCGTGATGACAGCCATCCTTCCCCGCATCGCCCGCGCAGCCGCCGACGGCGATCACGGAGCAGTCCGAGACGACATCTCACAGGGCCTGCGTACATCAGCAGTCGCCATCGTGCCCTGTGCCTTCGCATTTCTCGCTCTGGGCGTGCCCCTGATCCAGCTGCTCTACGCCGGAGCCGGCGAGGAAGGCGCCCGCAACATCGGCTTCGTCCTGATGGCCTTCGCCCTGGGATTGATCCCGTACTCGGTGCAATACGTAGTACTGCGCGGCTTCTACGCCTACGAAGACACCCGGACGCCCTTCTTCAACACCCTGATCGTCGCGCTCGTGAACGCCGGCGGATCTCTCGCCGCCTATCTCCTGCTCCCCGCGCGGTGGGCCGTGACCGGCATGGCCACCGCATACGGCCTGGCCTACGTCATCGGCGTCGGCGTCGCCTGGAGACGACTCCGCAGCCGACTCGGCGGCGACCTCGACGGCCGTGAAGTCATCCGAACCTACGCGCGTCTCATCGGGGCCAGCCTTCCCGCATCCCTGGCAGCCGGATCGGTCGCCGCCTGGCTGATGACGGCCATTCACCCCCCCGCCGTTGCCGCGCTCACCGCACTCGTCGCAGGAGCGACCGTACTGATCGCTCTGTTCATCCCCCTCGCCCGCATGATGCGCATCAATGAAGTCAACGCCATGGTGAACATGGTTCGCGCCCGCCTTGGCCGCTGACAACGCAGCCGGCCAGGAGCCGGACGGCGGGGCCGCCCTACCCGTCCTCCCGCTCAAGGCGCGAGCGCCGGCCGCCGCCGTGGCGGGTGGTGGTCGGGTGGCGCGAGTGAGGTCTGAGGCTTCCCGCGGTTGACCCAGGGGCAGTCTCACTCGTTCGTGTCTCGTCACGCCCGCGTGCGCCGGGTAGAGCTGCGGCTGGAGGCGAACCATGGAACAGACCGCTTTGCGTCCCAAGCCCATTCCCGGTCAGGAGCGCCGCGACGGCTCCGAACCCGGCCCGGCCCGGCACCCGCACGCCGCGCGCCGCCGCGGCCGGCGGGTCAGGTCCCTGGTGTTCGGCCTGTCCGTCGGCACGGTCCTGGTGCTGACCGGGGTCGGACTCGGCACGGCCGGCGCCACGGTGATCGGCATGAGCAGACTGGCCGAACTACAGCGCCACACCCCTCCGACGCCGACCCGACCCTCCCCGTCCGCCACCGCCGGCCCCGCGCGGACGGCCGCCGCGACCCTGGGAGTGGAGGCCGTGGACGCCGAGAAGGTGGGCGCGCTGGTGGTGGGCGTCCATGTGCCGGGTCCGGGCTATACGGCGGGGCTGGTCCGGGGCGACGTACTGCTCCAGTTCGGCGACCGGCGCATCGACAGCGCCGCCGACCTGGTACGAGCGGTGACCGAGGCCCGGCCGGGCAAGGAGGCCAAGCTCACCGTGCGCCACGAGAGCGGGGGCTACCAGCAGCTGACTGTGCTGCCGGGCGTCGTCACCTGAGAACATCCGCACGCAGGCGCCCCGAAGAGGCGCGGGGCTGTGTCCAGGTGCGGCTCCGCCGCGTGGGCGCGACCAGCCACGACCCACCCGCACCGGCAGCACGAGCGCAACCCACGACGGCGGCTGTACCCAAACCGGCTCGCGCGGCCACGCCGCACCCGGCAGGATGCATGCCGAGGCCCCTACAGTCCCCTCACCCGCACAGGGAGGCTCGGATGACCGGTAGCACGCCCGCGCCCTTCACCGCCGGCGACTACAAGTCCCGCATGACGCGCGCGGCACACACCGCGGCCGACGCCGGACTCGCCGGCCTCCTGATCGCCCCCGGCCCCGACATGGTGTGGCTCACCGGCTACACCCCCACCGCGGTCACCGAACGCCTCACCCTCCTCGTCCTGACCCCTGGCGAGGACCCCGTGCTGGTCGTCCCCACCCTGGAGGCCCCCGACGCCGAGAAGGCCGACGGCGCGTCGGTCCTGACCCTGCGGGACTGGACCGACGGCACCGACCCCTACACCGTCACCGCCGGCCTGCTCGCCAAGGACGGCCGCTTCGGTATCAGCGACAACGCCTGGGCCATGCACCTGCTGGGCCTGCAGAAGACACTCCCCGACACCTCCTACGCCTCCCTCACCGACGCGCTGCCCATGCTCCGCGCCGTCAAGGACGCCGCCGAACTCGAACTCCTCGCCGCCGCCGGAGCGGCTGCCGACGCGACGTTCGAGGAGATCCGCAAGGTTCCCTTCGCCGGCCGCCGCGAGTCCGACGTCGGCCACGACCTCGCCGACCTGCTGCGCCGCTTCGGTCACGACCAGGTCGACTTCACCATCGTCGGCTCAGGACCCAACGGCGCCAACCCGCACCACGAGGTCGGCGACCGCGTCATCCAGGACGGCGACATGGTCGTCCTCGACTTCGGCGGTCTCAAGGACGGCTACGGCTCCGACACCACCCGAACGGTGCACGTGGGACCGCCGACCGCCGAGGAACGCGAGGTGCACGACATCGTGCGCGCGGCCCAGGAGGCCGGCTTCCGGGCCGTACAGCCCGGTGCCGCCTGCCAGGAGGTCGACCGGGCCGCCCGCGCGGTCATCACCGACGCCGGGTACGGCGAGTTCTTCATCCACCGCACCGGCCACGGCATCGGCGTCACCACGCACGAGCCGCCGTACATGATCGAGGGCGAGGAACAGCCGCTGGTGCCCGGGATGTGCTTCTCCGTGGAGCCCGGCATCTACCTGCCCGGCCGCTTCGGGGTGCGGATCGAGGACATCGTCACGGTGACCGAGGAGGGCGGGCGTCGTTTCAACAACACCACCCGCGAGATGGTCATAGTGGGCTGACCGACCCGGCCCCGGCGCACCTTCTCGCACCTACCCCACCCCGAACGGCAACGGCGCGATCCATGACCCAGGCACCGACACCCACCGCGGACACCGTCCGCCGACTGGTCCGTTCGCTGCTCAAGGAGAGCGCGACCGAAACCCCGGCCCCCGACATCCGGCCCGTGGCGGCCGGCGGTGAGCACTCCACCTGGTGGGTCGGCACCCGGTACGTGCTGCGCCTGGCGCCCGACCGCGAGGCCGCCGCACGCCAGCGCCGCGAACTGCGCCTGCGCGACCTGGTGCGTCCGTACCTGCCCGTCGCCGTCCCGGCCGGCGTCGCGCACGGCGAGTGGGCGCCGGGGCTGACCTACACGCTGGACACCGCGATCCCCGGCGGTACGGCCGAGGAGCACGACGTCTCCGCGGTCGGCGAGGCCGATCTGGCCGGACTGCTCACCGGGCTGCGCGAGGTGCCGGTACGGCAGGCCGAGACGCTCGGCGTGCCGCGTACCCCACCGCGATCCCTGGAGGCGCTGCGCCGGATGGCCGTGCCCGCCGCCGAACGCCTCGCCATCGCCGACGAGTTCGACCCCGCACCCCTGCTCCACTTCACGCCGCCGAGCGCCGCCCAGCTCGCCGCCCAGGCCGGTACGGCCGTGCTGGCCCACCACGACCTCAAGGGCGAGCACCTGGTGGTCAGCGCCGACGGCAGGGTGCGCGGCGTCCTCGACTGGACCGACGCGGCGGTGGGCGACCCCGCCGAGGACATCGCCGGGCTCGCCCTCGCGGTCGGCTCCGGCGCGGCCGTCCGCGCGGCCACCCTCGCCGGCTACGGCGCCCGCCCCTGCCTGCGCGGCCTGTGGCTCGCCCGCTGCGACACCGTCATCCGCCTCACCGACCGCCTCGAAGGCCGCGACGACAGCCCCCTGCCCCTGCTGCGCACCCAGCTCCGGCGCGCCTGGGAGGCGATCCTCCTCGAGCGCGTGTCGGACCTCCGGGAGGACGACACGGGCGAGGAGACGTAGGCACGCGCGCGTGCCCGCCGTACGCGTGTCCCAGCCGGCGCGCGTGCACCCCGTCCGCCGGTACGCGCGCGCTCACGCCTGGGTCAGTACCACGCAGGACTCGCCCGGCACCCGCAGCAGCCCGTTCGTGTCCGGTGCCGTCACGGTGTCCCACGCGGCCAGGACCTCTACCCGGGCGGTGCCCAGCGGGATGGCGGCCGGCTCCTTGCCCAGGTTCACGGCGACCCGCACGTCACCGCGCCGGAACGCCAGCCAGCGTGCCTCCTCGTCGTACGCCACCTTGGTGTCGGCGAGATCGGGGTCGGTGAGGTCCGGCTGCTCGTGGCGCAGGGCGATCAGCCGGCGGTACCAGGCCAGTACGCGCGCGTGCGGCTCGCGTTCCGGTTCCGACCAGTCCAGGCAGGACCGGTCCCTGGTCGCCGGGTCCTGCGGATCGGGTACGTCCTCCTCGGCCCACCCGTGCGCCGCGAACTCCCGCCGCCTGCCGCGTCGTACGGCCTCCGCCAGATCCGGGTCCGTGTGGTCGGTGAAGAACTGCCAGGGGGTGCCCGCCGCCCACTCCTCGCCCATGAACAGCATCGGTGTGAAGGGCGCCGTGAGCGTCAGCGTGGCCGCGCAGGCCAGCAGGCCGGGCGGGAGGGTGGCGGAAAGCCGGTCGCCCTGGGCGCGGTTGCCGATCTGGTCGTGGGTCTGGGTGTAGCCGAGCAGCCGATGGCCGGCCACCCGCGCCCGGTCCAGTGGCCGGCCGTGGTGGCGGCCCCGGAAGCTGGAGTACGTGCCGTCGTGGAAGTAACCGCCGGTGAGGGTCTTGGCGACGGCGGCGAGGGGGGCGCGCGCGAAGTCGGCGTAGTAGCCCTGGGACTCGCCGGTCAGCGCGGTGTGCAGGGCGTGGTGGAAGTCGTCGTTCCACTGCGCGTCCAGGCCGAGCCCGTGCGCCGCGCGGGCGGTGATGACCCGCGGGTCGTTCAGGTCGGACTCGCCGACCAGGAACAACGGCCGGCCCGACTCGGCCGCCAGGCCGGCGACGGCCGACGACAGCTCCTCCAGGAAGTGGCACGCGCGCGTGTCGCACAGCGCGTGCACCGCGTCCAGGCGCAGCCCGTCGATGCGGTAGTCGCGCAGCCAGGCCAGCGCACTGCCCACCAGGTACGCGCGCACCTCGTCGGAACCGGGCGCGTCCAGGTTGACCGCCGCGCCCCAGGGCGTGTGGTGCGTCTCCGTGAAGTACGGCCCGAACGCGGGCAAGTAGTTGCCCGACGGGCCGAGGTGGTTGTGGACCACGTCCAGGACGACACCGAGCCCGAGTCCGTGCGCCCGGTCGACAAAGCGCTTCAGTGCCTCGGGGCCGCCGTACGGCTCGTGCACCGCCCACAGCGAGACCCCCTCGTATCCCCAGCCGTGCCGGCCCGGGAACGGGCAGAGCGGCATCAACTCCACGTGTGTGACGCCCAGTTCCCTGAGGTGTTCCAGGCGCCCGGCGGCCGCGTCCAGGGTGCCCTCGGGGGTGTACGTGCCCACGTGCAGCTCGTAGAACACCGCGCCCGGCAGCGCGCGACCCGGCCACGCGGCACGCCACGCGTACCGGCCGTGGTCCACGACCGCGCTGAGCCCGTCCGGTCCGTCCGGCTGGCGGCGCGAGCGCGGGTCGGGCAGCACCGGACCGTCGTCCGGCGCGAACCCGTAGCGCGTGCCGTCCTCGGCGGCCGCCTCCCCGGCCCACCAGCCCGGTCGCCGCCGATCACGCTCCAACGCTTGTGCTGCGCCGTCGCAATGGAGCGTCACACGGTCTGCCTGCGGTGCCCACACCTCGAACTGCACGGACGGTTCCCCTTCGTCTGGCTCATCGTGAGGTAGTCCGTCCATCGTGCCGTGAAAAGAGATCAATCCGCTTTGAATCCCGGCTTTGCCGACGGGTGTCGCCGTAGGTACGCGCGCGTGACGGCCGTTTCCCCGTTTTCTGGACACCCGGGGTTCACTGACCCAGAATCGGCAGCGTGACGTCGTCCTTCGAGTTCAACACCTATCCCGCGCGGCTGTCCGACGCGGAGCGCGAGAAGGCGCTGAGTGTGCTGCGTGACGGCGTCGCCATGGGACGGCTGTCGCACGACACGTTCGTGCGCCGTATGGAGCTGGCGCTCGCGGCCCGCCGCGTGGACGAACTCGCCGTGCTCACCGCCGACCTGCCCCAGGAGAGCCGCTTCGCGCGCGTGCTCTTCGGTACCGTCGAGGCCGTCTCCGGGTTCACGGTACGGCTGCGCCGGGCCTGGCAGGCCGAGCGGCTGCCCAAGCTGCTGCTGCCGCATCCCGGCGCCGGGCATCCGCTGCGCATCGGCCGCGACCCGGCCAACGGGCTGCGGCTCAACCACGAGACGGTCTCCCGGGTGCACGCCGAACTCCACCGGCAGGGCGGCCTGTGGGTCCTCAGGGACCTCGGTTCCACCAACGGCACGACGGTGAACGGCCGTCGGGTGATCGGCGCCGCCGTCGTGAGCGAAGGCGACCAGATCGGCTTCGGCCGGGTGTGCTTCCGGCTTTCGACGCACTGAGTTCACACCTTCTCTCACGTGGCTGAAAAACGTTTGTCCACCACGGTGTTGACGTACCTCTCGAGTCGTGACTGACTGTGCGTGCACCATGCACATCATGTGAACCGACGGCGCGTCGTGGAGGTGTGTCCTGCCGTCACTCCTCCGCTATCCGTCCGTGGACGAGCTGGAAACGCGGGCGGCCGGGCTGGTCGCCGAGCACCCCCGGGAGGCCCGGCTGCGCCGGATCGGCACCTCCCGCGCGGGCACCCCGCTGTGGCTGCTTTCGATCGGTCACGGCAGCCGGCACGCCCTCGTCGTGGCCGGCCCGCACGCCAACGAACCCGTCGGCGGCGCCACCGCGCTCCGCCTCGCCGACCGGGTCCTCGCCGACCCCCGGCTCACCGAGGACGCCGACGTCACCTGGAACCTGCTGCTGTGCCTGGACCCGGACGGCGCGCGCCGCAACGAGGGCTGGCTGGCCGGGCCGTACACGCTCGGCCACTACTTCCGGAACTTCTTCCGGCCCGGCTTCCTCGAGCAGCCCGAATGGCTGCCCGACGGGGCCGACGCCGTCGCGCTCCCCGAGACCCGGGCACTGCTGGACCTCCAGGACGAGCTGCGGCCCTTCCTCCAGTGCTCGCTGCACGGCGTCGACGTCGGCGGCGGCTTCGTCGAGCTGACCGACGACCTGCCGGGCCTCGCCCCGCGCCTCGCGCACACCGCGAGCCGGCTCGGCATCCCCCGCGAACTCGGCGCCTACGACACCCTGTACTGGCCCACCCTGGGCCCGGCCGTCTACCGGGTGCCGCCGCCCCGCCCGGGCGATCTGGTCGCCGCCATCACCGAGGCGGCCGTCGAGTCCACCTGGTTCCATCCGCACCGGCACGGCACCGTCACCGCCATCGTCGAGGCGCCCATGTGGGGCGTGGCCGCCGTCCAGGACGGCGCACCGCCCGCCGACCGGGACGCCGCGCTGCGCGCCGTCAGCCGGACCCTGCGGCACGACACCGGCCTCCTGGAGGGCGTCCTGGCCCGGATCCGGCCCCAGCTGTCCGCCGCGCCGGACGCGGCCCGGCTGCTCGCGCCGGTGGACGACTACCTGCTCGTCTGCCCGGGCCTCGCCGACGCCTGGGACCCCGGTACCGACGCCGGCAGCGCCCGCCCGCTGCCCCCGCTGAGCACCGCCCATCTGGCCGCCCTGCGGATCGCCGGGCGCCGGCTGGTCCTGCGCACCGCCGGACTGCTGCACCGGCTGCTGCGCGGCACCGGCCACGACCCGGCCGGTGCCCTGCCCGACCTGGACCGGCTGATCGACGACTGGTGCGCGGACTACCACCAGGCCTTCGGCGCGCGCTGGATCCCGGTCGCACGCCAGGCCGAGTACCAGACGCGGGTGGTCCTGAGCGCCTTCGAACTGGCACTACGCCACACACGCGTGCGCGCTCGTTCGGGTGAGTCGGGCTGGGGCGCGGAGGCCGTTGTGCCGATGCACCGGGAATGACCCATCTGATCAGAGCGACAGCGGCCGGCGGCGCCCTGCTGGCGGCCGCCGCCCTCCTCGCCGCCGGCCCGGCCCAGGCCGCGCCCGGCGCCACCCTCGGCGGCGACTACCTGTATCTGACCGTCACCAAGGGGGACGGCCGGTCCAGCGCCACGCTGCTGCTGTGCGACCCGCCCGAGGGGCATTCCCGCGCTGCCGATGCCTGCGCCGAACTCGACACGGTGGGCGGTGACATCGCGCGCCTCACCCCGGTCAGGAACGCCATGTGCCCGATGGTCTACGCCCCCGTGACCGCGCAGGCGCGCGGGCAGTGGAACGGCCGGCCGATCGAGTACCGCGAGACGTTCTCGAACTCCTGCGGGATGGCGGCCCGCACCGGACCGGTCTTCGCCCTCGACAGCTGAACCCGGCGGCGGCGTGCGGCTCCCGGCTGTCCACCGACCCGGCCCCAGAGCCTCACGCCGCCCGCTCACGGGCGTGCTGCGCGGCCGCCAGCACCGTCCTGGACTGATGCTCCACCTGGCGCTCCAGCGGCACCCAGCGGGCTTGGAAGCGCTCCCCGTAGGCGTCGCACCAGGAGGCCACCAGCTCTTCCAGCCGCGGCACCGCAAGGTCGTCCGCCTCCCGCAGCACCCGCAGCAGCATCGACGCCGCCCGCAGCGGCAGCCGCCGCCCGAAGGCGTCCACGCTGCCGACGTACGCCATCGTGGTGTCGATCGGCGGCCGGCGGATCCAGTCCTCGGCCAGTCCGGGGATCAGCCCCAGCGCCCAGCGGGCCGCCCGCAGCAGCGGCCCGTCCAGGAGGCCGTCCAGCCGGGGCAGCGCCTCGGTCAGCACCCGCTCCACCTCCCGCGAGTCCCGCAGCAGCCGGCCCGCCAGCCGCCGCATCGCCGCGGCCGGCGCCGGGTGCGGCGCCGGGTCGTCGACCAGATCGCTCGCCCACATCGGCACCTCGACCACCGCCGTCAGGCCGCCGTAGCGGTGCGCGTGGTACCAGGTGCTGTGGCGTGCGTCGTCCGGCAGGCTCGGGTAGGCCACCCCCGACCCCGGACCCGGCATCACCCGGACCCCGGGACCGGAGGCCGGCCAGCCCGCGGCGTCCGAGGCGCCCGTCTCGACCGGGATGTGCAGCTCCGCCGCGGACTTGGCGAACGGCTCCGCGAGCCCGGGCACGTCCTTCGTCAACTGCACCCAGCTGCCGCCCAGATCCGTGCCGTGCAGGGTCACCTGGAGGTAGGGGCGCAGCTCGTCGATCACCCCGAGCAGGGCCAGGGTCTCGGGCGGCAGCCGGTCCGGGGGCAGCACCGACGGCGACCACTCGGGCTGTTCGGGACCTGCCGGGCGGTAGAAGCCGTGGTGGTAGTCGAGCAGGCTGCGCGGTGCCGGCGTGACGTGCAGGCTCGCCCCGTCCGGGTCCGCGCACAGCAGGAAGTGCCAGGAGGTCTCCGCCCGTAGGTCCCGCTCCATGAGCACCCGTTCGGCGAGCGCCTGGAGGGTGCCGCCCCCGGTCGGCTCGTTGGCGTGGGCGCCCGCGACCACCAGCACCGCCCGCCGGTCGTGCCCCACGGACAGCAGGTGCAGCGGTCTGCCCGCGCGGGAGACGCCGATCTGCCGCAACGTGCACAGGCCGGGCCGGTGAGCGGCCAGCGCCCGGGCGGTCGCGACCAGTTCGGGAACACTGGGGTAACGCAGCTCCGGCAGGAGACTCACCCCCGACTTGTCCGCCCGGCTTCGCATTCCCCAGTCCCGCACGGCATAGGTGAACTGTCAAGAACCTCCCGGGGGAGGCTCCAGGGGGCGTCCGGGTGCATGCCCCGTCGGCCGACGGGGCGGTGGGCGCCGGTGGGGGTGCGAAGCCATTACGGGGCGCGGAACGGCTCCGCGCGCCTTTACGGACGCGGCGGACGCCCGACGAGTTTCGGCAACCCCTCACCTCGCCCTCATATTCACCCGTTCGAGTGAATATGACCCTCGGTGCCCCCAGCGGCCGCAGCGGCCGCCGCGACCGCAGCGCCCCTCGTCTTCGTCGCCCCGCCGTCGACCCGCTCCAGCAGCGCCACCGGCAGCCGCTCGAAAAGCTCGGCCACGCGCGCGTGCCCCGTGAACTCCCGCTCCGGCGCCAGCACGTCCGCCCACCGCCCCGGCGGCAGCGGCAGGACCGTGTCCCGCCAGCCGCCCGCGGCGGCCAGCCGCAGCGACAGCCGGGTCACCGCCGTGACCACATCGCCGGAGCGTGCGAACGCCAGACAGTGCGCGGCGGCCGGGCCCTCGGCCGTCAGCGGCGCGTACGTCGCCGTGTCACCGAAGGCGCCCGCGCGCCGCGCCCGCAGCCGCAGCGCCGCCGTCGTCACCGCGTCCTTCTCGCCCGGGTGCCCGGGCGGGAAGGAGACCGGCCGCCGGTTGTCCGGGTCCACCAGCGCCCGGAACTCGCCCTCCGTGCCCTGGTAGACGTCCGGCACACCCGGCATCGTCAGATGGACCAGAGCCGTGCCGAGGACGTTCGCCCGGACGTGCGGCCCCAGCGAGGCCCGGAAGGCCGCCACGTGCTCTCCTGGCGCCCCGCAGGGCCCCGCCGCGACGAACGAGGCCACCGCCTCCTCGTACGGCGGCTCCTGCTCCGTCCAGCTCGTGTACAGGCCGGCCTCCCGCACATGCTTGAGCAGCGCCCCCTGCACCCGCTCGGGGGCCGCCGGGCCGAGCCCGAACACCGTCTGCCAGGCCGCCCACGCCAGCTGCGCGTCGGGTACGGCCGCCCCGTCCCGGGTCACCTCGGTCAGCACGTCAGCCCACCGCTCCGGGCACTCCGTCAGCACGGCCAGCGCCGCCCGTACGTCGGCGCTGCGCTTGGTGTCGTGCGTTGTCACCACCGTCCCGGAGAACGGCCAGTCGCGCTGCACACGCGCGCAGTACGCGTGGAAGTCGTCGGGGGAGACGCCCGGGCTGCCGGGATCACCGCCCACCTCGGTCGCGGACAGCAGCGGCACATAGCGGTAGAACGCCGTGTCCTCCACGGACTTGGCGCGCAGCGCCGAGGAGGTCTGCGCGAAGCGCGTCCGGAACTCCACGGGCCCGGGCCCGTCGTCCCCCGCCAGCAGCAGCCCGCGCACCGCGTCCACCGCCCCGCCCTCCTCGGGCACCACGAAGGCGGACCGCGCCTCCTCCGCGGCCCGCTCGGTGACCACGGCGGCCGCGTCACCGGAGGCGTACGGCCGATACACCCGCATCCGCACCAGCAGCTCCTCCAGCGCGATGCGCAGCGCCCAGGGCGCCCGGTCGCGCAGCGCGGGGTCCGGAGAGGTCGCGCACACGCGCGTGGCGGCCCGGGTCAGCCGGTCCGTCTCGGCCGCCAGCTCGTGCGTGAGCACCTTGTACGCCGCCCGCCGTACGGTCGCCGCCCAGTCGCCGCCCCGGTCCGTCTGCGGGGCCGCGAACCGCCGGTAGCCGTCGAGCAGTTCACGGGCGCCGACGGGGTCCGTGAACAGGCCGTCCACCTGCCGCAGCGCGTCGTACCCGGTGGTCCCCGCGACCGGCCAGGCGCCCGGCAGCCGCTCGCCGTCGGCCAGGATCTTCTCCACGACCGTCCAGCGCCCGCCGGTCGCCTCGTGCAGCCGCGCGAGATAGCCGTCGGGGTCGGCGAGCCCGTCGGGGTGGTCGACGCGCAGCCCGTCCACGACCCCCTCGTGCAGCAGCTGGAGGATCTTGGCGTGCGTGGCCCCGAACACCTCCGGGTCCTCCACCCGCACCCCGATCAGCTCCGAGATGCTGAAGAACCGCCGGTAGTTCACCTCGGTCCGGGCCAGCCGCCACCACACCGGGCGGTACCACTGGGCGTCCAGCAGCCGCGGCAGCGGCAGGTCCGCGGTGCCCTCCCGGAGCGGGAAGGCGTGCTCGTGGTAGCGCAGCACGTCGCCGTCGACCTCGAGCTGCCCGAGGACCTCGCCGACCGGGCCGCCGAGCACCGGCACCAGCAGCTGCCCGCCCTGTGCCTCCCAGTCGATGTCGAACCAGCGCGCGTACGGCGACTCGGGGCCCTCCCGCAGGACCTCCCACAGGGCGTGGTTGTGCCGGGGGGACATGGCCATGTGGTTGGGCACGATGTCCACGACCAGCCCGAGACCGTGCTCGCGCGCGGTCCGCGCGAGCGCGCGCAGCCCCTCCTCGCCGCCGAGTTCCTCCCGCACACGCGCGTGATCGACGACGTCGTAGCCGTGCGTGGAGCCCGGGACGGCCTCCAGGACGGGGGAGAGGTGCAGGTGGGAGACGCCGAGCGAGGAGAGGTACGGCACGGCGGCTTCGGCGGCCGAGAAGGGGAAGTCGGGCTGGAGCTGGAGGCGGTAGGTGGAGGTGGGCACGGTGGCGGGGATTCGCTCGGCTGTCATGGAGACCTACGTACCCGCCCCGCCGGATTCTCTGTCACCGGGTACGGCAGAGCGCCCCGTAGGGGCGCGGGGCTGTATCCACGTGCGGCTCCCGCCGCGTGGGCGCGACCAGCCCCCGCCGGCCCGCACCCGTACGACAGCCCACCGGAGCGCGCCCGCTACGCCGGCCTCTTCAGAACGGTCAGGCTCCGTCCCACCAACGTCAGGCGTGCCCCGCCGTCCACCTTCGGCCCAGGGGGCACCGGCTCCGCGCGTGCCGTGTCCACCACCACCTCCCACTGCAGACCGTGGTTCACCGGCACCAGGAACTCCAGCGGATCCGGTGACGCGTTGAACATCAGCAGGAAAGAGTCGTCGGCGATCCGCTCCCCGCGGGTGCCGGGTTCCGAGATCGCGTTGCCGTTGAGGAACACCGTCAGGGCCGACGCCTGTGCCGAACCCCAGTCCTGCTGGGCCATCTCATGGCCCTCCGGGGTGAACCAGGCGATGTCGGAGAGCTCGTCGTGGGTGCCCTCCACCGGGCGGCCGTGGAAGAAGCGGCGGCGCCGGAAGACCGGGTGCTCCTTGCGCAGCCGCGCCATCGCGCGCGTGAAGGCCAGCAGGCCGCTGTCGTCCTCGGGGTCCGGCCACTCCACCCAGGACACCTCGTTGTCCTGGCAGTACGCGTTGTTGTTGCCCTGTTGCGTGCGCGCGAACTCGTCGCCGTGGCCGATCATCGGCACGCCCTGGGAGAGCATCAGCGTGGCGACGAAGTTGCGCATCTGCCGCTCGCGCAGTTCGAGGATCGCGGGGTCGTCGGTGTGTCCCTCGACCCCGCAGTTCCAGGAGCGGTTGTGGCTCTCGCCGTCCCGGTTGTCCTCGCCGTTGGCCTCGTTGTGCTTGTCGTTGTACGACACGAGGTCGTGCAGGGTGAACCCGTCGTGGCAGGTCACGAAGTTGATGGAGGCCAGCGGGCGGCGGCCGTCGTCCTGGTAGAGGTCGGAGGAGCCGGTCAGCCGGGACGCGAACTCCGCGAGCGCGCGCGGTTCGCCGCGCCACAGGTCGCGCACGGTGTCGCGGTACTTGCCGTTCCACTCGGTCCACAGCGGCGGGAAGTTGCCCACCTGGTAGCCGCCCTCGCCCACGTCCCAGGGCTCGGCGATCAGCTTCACCTGGGAGACCACCGGGTCCTGCTGCACCAGGTCGAAGAACGACGACAGCCGGTCCACCTCGTGGAACTGCCGGGCCAGCGTCGCCGCGAGGTCGAAACGGAAGCCGTCGACATGCATCTCGGTGACCCAGTAGCGCAGCGAGTCCATGATCATCTGGAGGACGTGCGGGGACCGCATCAGCAGGGAGTTCCCGGTGCCGGTCGTGTCCATGTAGTAGCGGGGGTCGTCGGTCAGCCGGTAGTACGACGGGTTGTCCAGGCCCCGGAAGGACAGCGTCGGGCCCAGGTGGTTGCCCTCGGCGGTGTGGTTGTAGACCACGTCCAGGATCACCTCGATCCCGGCCTCGTGCAGTGCCCGGACCGCCGACTTGAACTCCAGGACCTGCTGGCCGCGGTCGCCCCAGGAGGCGTACGCGTTGTGCGGGGCGAAGAAACCGATCGTGTTGTAGCCCCAGTAGTTGTTCAGGCCCATGTCGACCAGCCGGTGGTCGTTCACGAACTGGTGGACCGGCATCAGCTCCAGCGCCGTGACGCCCAGCTCCGTCAGGTGCTCGATGACGGCCGGGTGCGCGAGACCCGCGTAGGTGCCGCGCAGCTCCTCGGGCAGGCCCGGATGGCGCATGGTCAGGCCCTTCACATGGGCCTCGTAGATCACCGTGTGGTGGTACTCCGTGCGGGGCCGGCGGTCGTCGCCCCAGTCGAAGTACGGGTTGATCACCACCGAGGTCATGGTGTGCGGGGCCGAGTCGAGGTCGTTGCGCTTGTCGGGGTCGCCGAAGTGGTAGCCGTACACCTCCTCGCCCCAGCGCACCGACCCGCTGACCGCCTTCGCGTAGGGGTCGAGCAGCAGCTTCGCCGAGTTGCAGCGCAGCCCGCGTCCGGGGTCGTACGGGCCGTGCACCCGGAAGCCGTAACGCTGCCCGGGCATCACCCCCGGCAGGTACGCGTGCCGCACGAAGGCGTCGCTCTCGCGCAGCTCCACCGCCGTCTCGGAGCCGTCGTCGTGCAGCAGACACAGCTCTACTCGGTCCGCGGTCTCCGTGAACACCGCGAAGTTGGTCCCGGCGCCGTCGTACGTGGCACCGAGCGGATATGCCTCTCCAGGCCAGACCTGCATGAAGTCGACTCTTCCAGGTGTGCATCGCGCGCGGGGGCGCCTTGGTCATGAGTCTGCCCGAAAGTAATGGAACCCCAGGTGACTTACACCCCTCTTACCCCGCGACCAGTGCACACAGCGGCCCATGTGGCGAAGTGTGCCGAACCAGTGGGGCAAACACGTACTCCCTGTGACCAAGGGGGAGTAGGGGGAAGATGTGCGCAAGATAGTGCACCGCCATCTGGGCAAAGTGGTGGCCGGTGCGGGCTTGGCGGTTGCGGGGACCGCCGTGATGGTCGGGATCACCCTGCCGGGCACGGCCGGGGCTGACGACTCGGGAGGGAGCGACGGGACCGGCCCGGTCGCCGCGCAGCAGGCGGGACAGGGCACGGACGCCGTCAAGCCGGGCG
The DNA here is from genome assembly GCF_055567535.1 of Streptomyces sp. NPDC026538. Classification (NCBI taxonomy): domain Bacteria; kingdom Bacillati; phylum Actinomycetota; class Actinomycetes; order Kitasatosporales; family Streptomycetaceae; genus Streptomyces; species Streptomyces sp. NPDC026538. The sequence continues at coordinate 850,664 of NZ_JBVHQG010000002.1, read as the reverse complement.
TGGTGGAACAGGCGCCGGCCGAGGGGAAGAAGGGCACCGGCAGCGACCCGCTGACCGACGACGAGACCAAGCGCGTCGAACAACTCGCTCTGACCAAGCAGATGTTCAACGCCGGGGAGAACGTCGAGGGCCGGCGCGGCCCGCAGCGGATCAGCGTCGACCTGGCCGAGCCGAACGCGAACGAACTGGACGCCACGAACGCGCCACGGCGCGCCGACGTGACGTTCTACGACTACCGGGACGACAGCCTCGTCACCCGGACCGTCAACCTGGACACCGGCAAGGTCGAGCAGACCACCACCCGGCAGGGCGTCCAGCCGCCGCTCAGCCACGACGAGAACGTCGAGGCGCTCCAGCTGCTCGTCGCCGACCCGCTCGGCGCCGGCCTGAAGGCGGACTTCAAGGACGCCACGGGCGAGGACCTCACCTCCCCGCAGCAGCAGCTGCTGCTCAACAGCGCGGTCTACCGCGCCACTGAGGGCGCCCAGCCGGCCGCGCTCGACAAGTGCGGCGAACACCGCTGCGTACGGCTCTTCCCGAAGGTCAAGAACGGGCCCTGGATCGACGCCCGTTCCCTGATCGTCGACCTGAGCGCGCGCAAGGTCGTCAAGCTCGGCCGCTGAGCCGCCGGTCCCGTTCGCCTTTCCCGAACGCCTTCTCCTTTTTCGACTGCATCTCCCGTACGAGGAGTCACTTCGTCATGCACCCGAACAGAATCCGCCGCGCCCGCCGGACGGCCGCCGTGGGCCTGTCCGTGGCCGCGCTGGCCGCCGGCGCGACCACCGCGGCCGGACCCGCCGCCGCCCAGCCCAAGCAGGCCGCCGCACCCGCATGGGACTGCTCCGCCGCCTACCGGATCGAGCAGAAGCTCTCCACCGGCACCACCTGGCGGATGTGCTGGCGCTACGACAGCAAGGCCGGACTGGTCCTGGAGCACATCTCCTACCAGCCCAAGGGCGAGTCGGCCCCCATCAAGGTCCTCTCCAGCGCCCGCCTCGGCCAGATCGACGTCCCCTACGACGACGGCAGCGTCGAGTACGACGACCTGACCGGCTTCGGCTTCGCCCAGGGCCTGGTGCCGCTCGACGCGGCCGAATGCCCCGGCGGCACCATCAAGACCGTCAAGGTCCCCGACGCCTGGGACCCGGCCCACCCGAACGTCAACGGCCTGTGCACCACCACCCGTTCGCGCGGCCACGCGTACCGGATGCAGGCCGACACCGGCAACCGGGTGTACCAGCAGCAGGGCAAGGACCTGCTGGTCTACACCGTCAACAAGGTCGGCTGGTACGAGTACATGACCGAGTGGCGGTTCCAGGACGACGGCACGATCAACATGAACATCGGTGCCACCGGCAGCCTCTCGCCGGGCGACTACGACGCCGGGGACGGCCGCGGCTGGCCGATCGGCAAGGGTGCCCACGCGTACGCCACCAGCCACAGCCACAACGTCTTCTGGAAGCTGGACTTCGACCTCGACGGCTCCTCCAAGAGCCGCATCGAGCAGTACGACTCGGTGGTCAGCGCGCCCGCGCACGGCCAGGAGGCGCCCAGCAACAAGACCACCCGCACCAACGTCACCAAGGAACTCGCCGGTGACTACAAGAACATGCGGTGGTGGCGGGTGGTCAGCACGGCCGGCAAGAACAAGGACGGGCACGCCCGTTCGTACGAGATCGTGCCGGGTGCCAGCAACAAGTACCTGGGTCACGGTTTCACCAAGCACGACGTCTACTTCACCCAGTACGACAAGTGCGAGCTGTTCGCCAGCAACAACCCGGGCTGCGCCAACGGCCACCCCAAGACCGTCGACCAGTGGGTGAACGGGCAGACCCTCACCAACCCCGTGGTCTGGGTGAACGTCGGTTTCCACCACATCGCGCGCGACGAGGACCAGCAGCCCATGCCGGTCCACTGGCAGGGCTTCTCCATCGCCCCGCGGGATGTCACCGCTATGAATCCGCTCACTCCGGCCGCCCTCGCTGATCAGAACGGACAGCCCGGAAACGGTAGTTGAGAAACGACCTGTCCATCCTGCTGCACCGCCGACCGCTCCCGGAGTACCCTTCCTTGATCGTTGGCACGGGGTAGGTTCGGGGGAGCGGAAGGCGGTGCACGGGTGGGCTCGGGAGGCCTGGAGCTGCCCCCTGGTGACGAGGGTCACGAGGGGAACTCCACAGACGTCCCGCCCGGCGCGGTGTCCCTGGCCCGGCCGATGGACGCCTCGGGCTCCATCGGGCCGGAGCTGGACTGGGACGCCGACGCCTGGCTGGAGGTGCGTACGCGCGCCCAGCGGGCCGGCCGTGCCTACATCTGGCTGAACCTGGTCGAGCAGCGGCTGCGTACGGTCGTGGCCGCCGTGCTGCGGCCCGTCTACGAACCCGTCCACGGCGACGAGTGGGTGGTCGCCGCGGCCGGGCCGGCCGGGCAGGAGTGGGTCCAGCGGGCGGTCGCGGTCCGCGAAGTCAGCCGTCGCAAGGGCTACTTGCTGGACCCGGCCGACGACAACGTGATCAGCTTCCTGACGCTGCCGCAGCTGCGCGAGCTGATGGTGCAGCACTGGCCGTGCTTCGAGCCGTACTTCGACGAACGCCGGGACGTCGAACTCGCCCTCGACGAACTGGAAGTGACCCGTAACGTAGTCTCCCGCAACCGGGCGCTCTCCGAGGCCGTCCTCAACCAGGCCGAACGGGCCTCCGCCCGGCTCCTGGAGATGCTCGGCGCGGGCGGTGACGTGCCCTCCGCGCGCCGACTGCCGGTGGACGCGGTGGAGGACCTGGTGGGCGACCGCTACGCGGACGTCGTCGCCGTCCACCCCGACCGGGTCCGGCTCATGCGCCAGTTCCCGGCCGAGGACCTCTTCGGCGGCGCCCGCCGGCTGGACGCCATCGGCATCGGCCTCAACCTGCTCGTGCAGAACTTCTCCGGCCGCCGCCTGGTCCGGCTCGCCGAGACCGGCTGCCGGGTCCGGCTGCTCTTCCTCAACCCCGCCTCCAGCGCGATCAAGCGCCGCGAGCGCGAACTGGGGATGAAACGGGGCGAACTCTCCCGTTCGGTCGAGATGAACATCCTCCACATGCGCCGGGTCCGCTCCCGGCTGCGCGACCCCGGCGCGTTCGAGATCCAGGTCTACGACGACACCCCTCGCTTCTCCGCCTACCTGGTCGACGGCGACGGTGCCGACGGTGTCGCCATCGTCCAGTCCTACCTGCGCGGGGCGCGCGGCATGGAGTCGCCGGTGCTGGTCCTGCGCAACGGTGACAAGGTGGTCAAGTCGGACGACGTCCTGGAAGCGGGACTGTTCCCGACCTACCGCGAGGAGTTCGAAATGGCTTGGGCGGATTCGCGCCCTGTGTCCTGAAGGTGGACGCGACGGTAAGCGGAACGCGGTCCTCTGATTGTCAGTGGCGCATGCGAGGGTGGAGACCACTGGGGGAAAGCACCACCAAGAAGGGGGACCGCCCATGGGCTGGCACCAAGAGCTCCTGATCGGCTTCGATCTGGAGACGACGGGTACGGATCCGCGCGAGGCGCGTATCGTCACGGGCGCCGTGATCGAGGTCAGGGCCGGGCAGGAGCTGGGCCGCCGCGAATGGCTGGCGGATCCGGGCGTGGAGATCCCGGCCGACGCGGTGGCCGTGCACGGCATCAGCAACGAGCGGGCGGCGGCCGAGGGCCGCCCCGCCGACCAGGTCGCCGACGCCCTCGCGGACGTCCTCACCGGGTACTGGAAGACAGGCGTCCCGGTCGTCGCGTACAACGCGACCTTCGACCTCACCCTGCTCTCCGCGGAGCTGCGCCGGCACGGCCTGCCGTCCCTCTCCGACCGCCTCGGCGGCCTCGACCCCGCGCCGGTCATCGACCCGTACACCATCGACCGCTGGGTCGACCGCTACCGCCGCGGCAAGCGCAACCTCGAAGCGGTCTGCGCCGAGTACGGCATCACCCTCGCCGCCGCCCACAACGCCTCGGCCGACGCCCTGGCCGCGGCGCGCCTGGCCCGGGCGATAGCCGACCGTCACCCGAAGATCGCGGCGCTGGGGCCGGCGGAGCTGCACCGGCGCCAGGTGGAGTGGTACGCGGAGTGGGCTGCGGACTTCCAGAGCTTTCTGCGCCGCAAGGGAGAGGCCGACGCGGTGGTGGACGGGGCGTGGCCGCTGCGGGAGCTGGCCGAAGCGGTCTGAGCGTTCCGCTGGTTGTGCGGGTCGTCTACCGCGGGCCGGCGGGGGCTGGTCGCGCCCACGCGGCGGTAGCCGCACATCCGATACAGCCCCGCCCCCCTACGGGGCGCGGTTCCGTGGTCAGAAGGGGTACCACCGCACCGACTCGTCCCCGTCCCGTAGCGACGCCACCCGGCGCTCGAACTCCGCCAGCGCCTTCGGGTTGCTCGGTGCGTGTTGGGCGACCCACGCGCAGCTCGCCGTCTCCCGGGCGCCGCGCAGCACGCCGCACCCCTGCCACTCCCGCACATCCCACCCGTAGGCCCCGACGAACGAGTCGTAGGCCTCGGCCGGCAACCCGTACCGGTCCCGGGAGAGTGCCATGACCACCAGGTCGTGCTCGCGCAGATCGGATGAGAAGGTCTCCAGGTCGACCAGTACCGGACCGTCCGGACCGACGTGCACATTGCGGGGCAGCGCGTCCCCATGGATCGGCCCCGGAGCCAGCTGCGGGGTCAGCGCGGCCGCGGCCGCCGCGAAGCCCTCCCGGCGCTCCCGCAGATAGGCCGCGTCCGCGGGGTCGATCGCGTCGCCGGCGAGTCGCAGCCAGCGCTCCACACCGCCCAGCAGCTCGCGGGGCGGCAGCGCGAAGGGCGGAGCGGGCAGTGCGTGCACGATCCGCAGGAGTTCGGCCAGATCGCGCGGTTCGGCCGGCCGTACCGGATCCGCCAGCCGGTGCCACACGGTCACCGGGTGGCCGTCCACGAGCCGCGCCTTCGGCTCGGCGGCCCGTACGGCCGGGACGCCCGCCTCCGCCAGCCACCCGGCGATCTCCAGTTCACGCCGGGCCCGGTCGAGGAGTTCGGCGTCGCGGCCGACCTTCACCACCAGCTCGCCGGCGGCGAACACCGCGTTCTCGCCCAGGGCCAGGAGCGAGGCGTCAGCCACCGCACCGGGCAGCACACCCGCCGCGGCCAGTACGTCCCGCGCCCTTGCCTCGTCCATCGTCCGCCTCCGTGTCCGCTCCTGGTGCCCGCGCCCGCGGCTGTGCGGGTGCACACGGCGCCGTCTTCCAGCCATCCGCCGGCCAGTCTCGCATCCGCGGAGGTCGCGGCGTGTGCGCGGTGCCTTGACGGGACACCCTGCCTTCACGACCATGACCGGGTCCGACCGGGCCGCGCAAAGGGGGATGACGTGGCATTGGCGACGAACGTGGCCAGCGTGCGGCGACCGGCCGCCGCACGCCTGACCGGCCACGGCGCCTGGTTCCTGGTTCTGCCGGCCCTGATCCCGATCCTCGTCCTGAGCGTCGGCCCGCTGCTCTACGGGATCCTGCTGGCCTTCACCGACGCCCAGTCGGGCCGGACCGCCGCCACCCGGTGGATCGGCGGCCTCAACTTCCAGGACCTCCTGCACGACACGCTCTTCTGGGAGTCGTTCCGGATCGGCCTGGTCTGGGCCGTCGGGGTGACCGTGCCCCAGTTCCTGTTCGCCCTCGGTCTCGCCCTCCTCCTCAACCAGGAGCTACGGCTGCGCTGGCTGGCCCGCGCGCTGGCCATCGTGCCCTGGGCGATGCCCGAGGTCGTGGTCGGCATCATGTGGCGGCTGGTCTACAACCCGGACGCCGGGATCCTCAACGAGACCCTGCGCGACCTCGGCCTCGGCGACGGCCGGGACTGGCTGAGCGGCCTCGGCAGCGCCCTGCCCGCCGTGATCGTCGTCGGCGTCTGGGCCGGCCTGCCGCAGACCACGGTCGCCCTGCTCGCCGGAGTGCAGAACACCCCCCGCGAACTGCACGAAGCCGCGGCCGTGGACGGCGCCGGCGCCTGGCGCCGCTTCCGCACGGTCACCTGGCCCGCCCTCAGACCCGTCGCCCTGGCCATCACCGCGCTCAACCTGATCTGGAACTTCAACTCCTTCGCCCTGGTCTACGTCCTGACCAACGGCGGCCCCGGCGGCAAGACCCGGCTGCCGATGCTCTTCGCCTACGAAGAAGCCTTCCGCTACGGCCAGTTCGGGTACGCGGCCGCGATGGGCTGTGTGATGGTCGCGGTGATCGCGGTGCTCCTTGCCGTCTTCCTGGCGGGCCGGCTGCGGGGAGGCGAGGACGCGTGAGGACCCGCACCGGCGCCCGCGTCGCCCAGTACGCCGCCCTGCTCGGCTACCTCGTCTTCCTGGCCTTCCCGCTGCTGTGGCTGCTCTCCACCGCCTTCAAGTCGCCCACCGAGCTGGGCAGTCTGCACCCCACCTGGATCCCCCGGCACCCGACCCTCGCCAACTTCCGGCAGGCCTTCGACGAGCAGCCCCTGCTGCGCGCCGGCCTCAACTCCCTGCTCGCCGCGGTCGGTGCCGCGCTGATCGCCGTAGTGCTCGCGACCCCGATGGCGTACGCCATGGCCCGGCGGCGCGGGGCGCTGTCCCGGGCGGCCACCGGGTGGGTGGTGGTCAGTCAGGCCTTCCCGTTCGTGCTGGTGATCATCCCGCTGTTCCTGGTCCTGAAGCACCTGCGGCTGATCGACTCCCTGTTCGGGCTGGTGATGGTGTACGTGGTGTGGGCACTGCCGTTCGCGCTGTGGATGCTCGTCGGCTATGTCCGGGCGGTCCCCGTCGAACTGGAGGAGGCGGCGGCCGTGGACGGGGCCGGACGGCTGCGGACGCTGGTGTCGGTGACGGCACCGCTGCTGGCCCCCGGGATCGTGGCGACCGGGCTGTTCGCCTTCGTCACCGCGTGGAACGAGTTCTTCTTCGCGCTGGTGCTGTTGAAGACACCGGAGAAACAGACCCTGCCGGTCGTCCTCACCCACTTCATCGGCGCGGAGGGCGTGGCCGACCTCGGCCCCCTCGCCGCGGCCGCCTTCCTGGCCACGCTGCCCTCGCTGCTCGTCTTCGCACTCGTCCAGCGGCGGATCACCGGCGGGATGCTCACCGGGGCGGTGAAGAGCTGATGCGAACCAGGGCCACCGCGGCCGTCGTCGTCGCCGTCCTCATGCTGCTCGGGGGATGCTCGGGCACCGCTCGGAAGGGCGGCCCGATCACCCTCCGATTCCAGTCCCTGGCCTGGCAGGAGGAGTCGGTCGCGGCCAACAAGGAGCTGGTGAAGGAGTGGAACGCCACCCACCCGGACGTCAGGGTCGAGTACGTGCAGGGCAGTTGGGACAGCGTCCACGACCAGCTGCTCACCTCCTTCGAGGGCGGTGAGGCCCCGGACATCATCCACGACGCCTCCGACGACCTCGCCGACTTCGCCTACGGCGGCTACCTCGCCGACCTGACCGACTTGCTGCCCACGCGGCTCAAGGCCGGTATACCGCAGCGGAGTTGGGAGGCGGCGACCTTCGGTGACGGCATCTACGGCGTGCCGTTCCTGCAGGAGCCGAGGGTGCTGATCGCCAACAGCACCTGGCTCGCGAAGGCGGGGGTGCGGATACCGACGCCCGAACAGCCCTGGAGCTGGGAGGAGTTCAGGCAGGTCACCAAGGAGCTCAGCGGTGACGGCAAGTACGGCGTCGCCTGGCCGCTCAAGGAACCCGTCTCCGCCACCCTCAACCTCTCCCTGTCGGCGGGCGGACAGCTCTTCCACCGGGGCGCCGACGGGAAGGTGACCGTGCGCTTCCAGGCCGCCGACCAGGTGGTGCCGCGCACCATCCACGACCAGGTCGGCATCGACCGCAGCGCACCCGGCTCCACGCTGGGCAGCGGTGGCTCGGACACCTTGCCGGGCTTCTTCGGCGGCAGGTACGCGATGGTCCCGCTCGGCTTCTCCTACCGCCAGCAGATCGTCCAGCAGGCGCCGAAGGGCTTCGACTGGGAGGTGCTGCCCGCCCCGGCCGGCGCCGACGGACTCGCCCAGGGCGTCAGCCCGCAGACGCTGTCCATAGCGGAGGACAGCCACCACAAGAAGGCGGCCGCCGAGTTCATCGACTTCCTGCTCCGGCCGAAGAACATGGTCCGGCTCGCCCTCGGGGACTGGATGCTGCCCACCGGCACCCAGGCCCTGCGGGACCCGGCCCTGCACACCGCCAGGTACGGCTGGGCCACCGGCACCGCCCTGGCCGGCCGGCTCAGCCCGGCCCCCGCCCAGACGGTCCGCGGCTACCCGGAGTGGAAGGACAAGGTGGCCACCCCCGCCCTCCAGTCGTACTACAGCGGCGCCATCGGCCTCGACGAACTCCGCCACCGCCTGGAGAAGGACGGCAACCTGGTCCTGGCCCGCTACCAGCGCTGAGCACCCGTAGGCAGCGAACAGGGCCCGTTGGCTCCCCCGGAGGCCAACGGACCCTGTGGCAGAGGGTGTTACCCGGGCGTCAGACCGGCAGCCGGTCCTGCTCGCCCCGGGTGACCGGCGGCGCCACCGGCTCCGGCGACTCGTCGTGGGTCAGGTCCGGCAGCCAGTGCAGCCAGCGGGGCAGGTACCAGTTGCGCTCGCCGAGCAGGGCCATCACCGCCGGGAGCAGCACGCCCCGGATGACCGTCGCGTCGATGAGGACCGCTACCGCCAGGCCCACGCCCATCTGCTTCATGGACTGCATGGAGAGCGTGCCGAAGATCGCGAACACGGCGACCATGATGACGGCGGCGCTGGTGACGACCCCGGCCGTGGTGACCACCCCGTGCTGGATCGCGTCCCTGGTGGACCGGCCGCGCAGCCGGGCCTCACGGATCCGCGAGACCACGAAGACGTGGTAGTCCATCGACAGGCCGAACAGGATCACGAAGAGGAACAGCGGCAGCCAGCTGACGATCGCGCCGACGCCCTCCGCACCCACCAGGGAGGCACCCCAGCCGTGCTGGAAGACGGCGACCAGGATGCCGTAGGCGGCACCGACCGAGAGCAGGTTGAGCAGGATCGAGGTGATCGCGACCGTCAGCGAGCGGAACGACAGCAGCATGAGGAGGAAGGCGAAGACGACCACGAAGGCGAAGACCGGGACGACCGAGCCCATCAACTGGGCGTTGAAGTCCTCGTTGCCCGCGACGTTCCCGGTCACCGGCGCCTGCAGCCCGTCGACCCTGCCGAGCGTGGCGGGCCGTACCTGGTCGCGCAGCTTCTGCAGGCTCTTGCCGGCCTTGTCCATGTCGGAGCCGCCGACCAGCGGCACGGAGATCAGGGCGACGTTCTGGGCGTCGTGCAGCCTGATGTCGACCGGGCCGCGCGAGGCACCCGAACTGATCGCCTGCTCCCGGAAGTCGGTCAGCGCCCGCTTGACCTCGGGGGCGTTGATGTCCTTCGCCCTGACGACCACCTCGGCCGGCTGGGAGCCGCCGGGGAAGGCCTGGTTGACCCGGTCGTAGGTCTGCACGATCGGCAGCGAGCCGCCGAACTCCTGGTCCAGGGTGAGCTGCGAGGTCTTCATCCCGAGGGCGGGTGCGGCGACCGCGAGCAGCGCGCCGACCGCGACGAGCACGGAGACCAGCGGCCTGGCGAGCACGCCCCGCAGGACGGCGCTCCAGAACCGGCTCTCGGAGGGGCCGCGGGCGCGCCTGCGGCGGCGCAGGAACGGGATCCGGCCCTTCTCGACCCGCTCGCCCAGCAGGGAGAGCAGCGCGGGCAGGACGGTGACCGAGCCGACCATGGCGACCGCGACGACCATCAGGGAGGCCAGGCCCATCGCCTCGAACTCGGCGAGGCCGGTGAACAGCATGCCCGCCATCGCCACGCAGACCGTGACACCGGAGACGATGATGGCCCGGCCGCTGGTGGCGGCGGCGATCCGCAGCGCCGCGCCCGCGTCCCGGCCGGCCTCCCGCTCCTCGCGCTCCCGGCGCAGGTAGAACAGGCAGTAGTCGACGCCGACGGCCATGCCGACCAGCAGCATCACGGAGTTGGCGGTGTCGCTCATCGGCTGCAGATGGCTGACCAGGCCCATCAGGCCCATCGTCGCCATGATCGCGGTGATCGCCAGGCCGACCGGCAGCAGCGCGGCCACCAGCGCGCCGAAGGCGATCAGCAGGATGCCGAAGGCCACCGGCACGGCGGAGTACTCGGCCCGCTTGAAGTCCTTGCCGAAGGCGTCGCCGTACTGCTTGTCCATGCTGGCGCCGCCGATCTCCGCGATCCGCAGCGTGCCGTGCGCCTTCTGCACCCCGGCCACGGCGTCCAGCACCGGCTCGACCCGGTCCGCGGCGGTCTCCGCGTCACCGCGCATGTCGAACTGGACCAGCGCGCTGCGGCCGTCCTTCGAGATGGTTCCGGTGGCGTACGGCGAGGTGGTGTCCGCGACCTTGCCGGTGCCGTCGACCGCCTTGACGACCTCTGCGACGGCGGACCTGAACCCGGCGTCCGTGGCCTTGACCGACGGATCCCTGGACTGGATCAGGACCGTCTCGGCGGCCGGCTCCTTGATCCCCGCGTCGTCGATGATCTTCGCTGCGGTGTGGGTCTCGCCCTTGAGCTGGTCGCTCTCGTCGACATCGACCCGGCCGGCCGCCGAACCGAGTCCCATCGCCAGGACGACGAACAGTACCCATATGCCGACGGCGGCCCAGCGGTGCCGGGCGCTCCAGCCGCCGGCCCGGGCGGCCAGGCCCCGCACCCGCGTGTCTCCGTTCCCCATGACGGGATTGCCCCCTCGTGTGCGGTGACGGCCGCCCCGGCCGCCACGACTTCTTCACGACTTCCTTCGTTCGATTCGAAGGTATGGGCCGGACAAGACCGACTCCTCGTGCTGTCCGGTGAAGTGCGGCGGCCGGCTCTCGTCGCCTGGGAGGATGTCGGGCCCTTACATCTATCGACCCATCTCGGGGGTGATGATCAGGGCTGTCCCTTCCGACGACGGGGATCCGCTTTGTGATTACAGAACCTTGTTGAACAAGTCACAGGTGCGTGTAGGAGTTGATCCGGAGCGGTCCGATCGGCCAGAGTTTCGGGCAGCCCGGCATGCCCGGCACGGCCGTCGTGCCCACCCCCACGGGGCACGACGGCCGTTCTAAGGTGTTCGAATGACGATGTATGCGGCACTGCTGCGCGGGATCAACGTGGGCGGCAGGAAGAAGCTCCCGATGGTCGAGCTGCGGGCGCTCATGACCGGCCTGGGGTACGAGTCCGTGCAGACCTACCTGCAGAGCGGGCAGGCCGTCTTCGCCGCCGCCGGCGGGGACCCCGAGTCGCTGGCCGCGGAGCTGGCCAAGGGGATCGAGGAGCGGTTCGGCTTCTCCGTCGACGTGCTCGTCCGCGACCACGCCTACCTCAAGGCGACCGCCGAGGCCTGCCCGTTCCCGGCCTCCGAGCTGGAGGCCAGGCAGCTGCACGTCACCTACTTCTCCGCGCCGGTCGCGCCGGAGCGGTTCGCGGACCTGGACCCCGCCGCCCACCTCCCCGAGGAGTTCCGGCTGGGCGACCGCGCGCTGTACCTGTACGCCCCGGACGGCCTCGGCCGCTCCAAGCTGGCGGAGGCGCTGTCCCGGCCGCGGATCAACAAGGGGCTGATCGCCACCACCCGCAACTGGAACACGGTCGTCAAGCTGGTGGAGCTCACCGCCCCGCAGGCGTGACCGTCCGCAGGCCGAGGACGGGCGCCGGCGACACGGTCTCGCGCGGTACGGCGAGCCGCGGGTCCTCGGCCGGGGTCCGAAACGGGAGCCCCAAGGGCTCGTCCGCACACGGCAGTTGTACGTCGGCGGGTGGTGCGCGCAACGGGCCCGCGGGGCCGTGCCGGTGAGCCGCATCCGGACCGCCCCCGGGTGCACCGCCTCCTCCGGCACGAACGCCCGCTGGAAACCTCCCGCCGACGCCGAGTTCGTATACACCGGCCGCGAGGCCTTCTGAGCATCGAGCGCAACGGCCGTGCCGCCGGATCGCCGGTGCCGAGAGCACCACGATCGCCCGGTCAACTGCCCAATAGGGGCAAGTCGTTGGGAAACTGAACCGGTAAAGCCCCTGGTGTGACACGTTCGCGGGCCGCGACGCTGAAGTAAGAGCCGGCCGTGGCGGTGGCGCTCGTGAGAGCCCCGTCGTGGGCCGGCCGTTCGCGGTCCGACGTCACAGGGGAGCGCCGGACCGCGAACCCCGAGGGCGCCCCTCGGACCGAAGGCCGGACCGCTCAGGCGCCCACGGCCGCCAGGGCGGGGGTGCGGGCCGCGTCGTACCGCTCCAGCAGCACCCGTGCCACCTCGGGCGCCGGGCCGAGCACCTCGGCCAGCACGTCCGCCTCCGCCGCGCCCCGCGCGATCCGGTCGGGCAGGAAGCCGGGGGCGAGGACGTAGGGGGCGACCGCCACCCGGGCACAGCCGAGCTCCCGCAGCTCCCGTACCGCGTCCTCGGTGCGGGGGAGGGACGCGGAGGCGAACGCGGGCCGCACGGCGCACCAACCGGTGTGCCGCCACTCCCGCGCGATTTCTGCGATCACCGCGATCGCCTCCGGGTCGCTGGACCCCGCCGAGGCCAGTACAACCCCGGTCGAGGGTTTGTCGGCGGGCATCAGCCCCGCCTCGTGCAGCCGCCGTTCCAGGGCCGCCAGGAGCAGCGGGGACGGGCCGAGCACCTCCGCCTGCCGGATCCGCAGCCGAGCCGGCGCGTCCCGCAGGACGGCCGGGATGTCCGCCTTCGCGTGGAACGCGCGGGTGAGCAGCAGGGGGAGGGCCACGACATCGCGGACGCCCTCCGCCGCCAGGGACTCCAGCACCCCGTGCACCGACGGGATGTTGAAGTCCAGGAAGCCGATCTCCACGCGCAGCCCGGGTCGCAGCGACCGTACCCGCCGTACCAGGGCGTGCACCGTCGCCGCGTGCCGCGGATCGCGGCTGCCGTGGGCGATTACCACGAGGACGGGGCGGACCGGCTTGCTCATGGGCTACCTCAGCTCTTCACCAGCAGACCGCGGCTGCGCAGCACCCACCGCTCCAGCGGGCTGAAGATCAGCAGGTCGATCGCGATGCCGACGAACAGGATCAGGATGATGGCCTCGAACACCATGGCCATGTCGCTGGCGGTGCGCGCGTTCTCCAGCAACTGGCCGAGGCCCACGCCGAGGTCCGGGAAGCTCGCGATGATCTCCGCCGCCATCAGCGAGCGCCAGGAGAACGCCCATCCCTGCTTCAGGCCCGCCACATAGCCGGGCAGCGCCGCCGGCAGCACCACGTGCCAGATCCCCTTCACGCCGGTCGCGCCCATCGTGCGTCCGGCGCGCAGGAACAGCGGGGGCACCTGGTCGACACCGGAGACGAGACCGTTGGCGATGGAGGGGACCGCGCCGAGCAGGATCACCGCGTACATCATCGAGTTGTTCAGACCCAGCCAGATCACGGCCGGCGGCACCCACGCCACCGACGGCAGCGACTGGAGGCCGGACAGGATCGGGCCGATGGCCGCGCGCACGAACTTCACCCGGGCCACCAGCAGACCCAGCGGGGTGCCGATGACCAGCGCGAAGAGGAAGCCGAGCAGGCCGCGGCTGACACTGGTCCAGATATAGCCGAGCAGGTCGCCCTTGAGCCAGGCGTCCTTGAACGTGTCGCCCACCGCGGCCGGCGAGGGCAGCTTGGACGGGTCGTCGACGACCGGGACGAGGAGCGTCCAGACCACGAGGACCACGGCGAGCGCGATGATCGGCGGCAGGATCTTGGCGGTGAAGGTCTGCCGGAAGGTCGGGCGGCCGGTCGTCGACGTCTCCAGAGCGTCGAGGCCCGCCTCGACACTTCCGCCCTCCTTGAGCGGCGTCGTCTCAGTGCTGGCCATGACGGCGGATCTCCCCACGCAGTACATCGGTGATCTCAAGGGACAGTTCGGCCACGGGCGCGTCCTCGATGCGGCGCGGCTGCGGTATGCCGACCTCCCACTCGCGCGCTATCCGGCCCGGGCGGGACGACAGCAGGATCACCCGCTGGGCGAGCCGCACCGCCTCGCGCACGTTGTGCGTGACGAACAGGACGGAGACCCCGGTCTCCTCCCAGATACGGGTCAGCTCGTCGTGCAGCACGTCCCGGGTGATGGCGTCCAGGGCCGAGAACGGCTCGTCCATCAGCAGCAGGTTGCTCTCCTGGGCGAGCGCCCGGGCCAGCGCCGCACGCTGGCGCATACCGCCCGACAGCTCGTGGACGCGCTTGCCGTACGCGCCCTTCAGCCGGACCAGTTCGAGCAGCTGCTCGGCCTTGGCGCGGCGGTCGTTCTTGGGAACCCCCCTGAGCTTCAGGGCGAGTTCGATGTTCTTGCCCGCGGTCAGCCACGGGAAGAGGGCGTGCTCCTGGAACATCAGGGCGGGCCGCCCGTCCGTCGCGATGGAGCCCGCGGTGGGCCGGTCCAGCCCCGCCACCAGGTTCAGCAGCGTGGACTTGCCGCACCCCGACGCCCCCAGGAGGGTGACGAACTCGCCCGGCGCGACATCGAGCGTGATGTCGTCCAGGACGAGCTGCTGTCCACCGGGAGTCGCGAAGGACTTCGAGACGTGCTCAAGGCGTGCCGCGTACTCCACCGACTCGCCGGCCTTGGCGAGTGTCGTGGTCGTGGCCATGGTCGTCACCTCCTGGGAACGCGTCGGGACCGGAGTCAGCTGCTGCCGAGACCGGCGGCGTCGACCGTGCTCGCGCCCTCGGCCTTGAGGACCTTGTTGAGGATCGTCAGGTCGTAGATGTTCTTCAGCAGCGGGTCGGTGAGCAGACCGGCCTTGACGGCGTGCTCGGCCTCGGTGTTGAGCGTGGAGGCCAGCGGATCGTCGGTGAACTGGATCGAGGACCAGGCGGAGTTCAGGACGTCGTCCGGCAGCGCCTTGCCGGAGTCGATCGCCAGCTGCTTGTTGGCCGAGGTCTTCGCCGCGTCCGGGTTGGCGTTGATCCACTTGTTGGTCTCGACCGAGCCCTTGAGGACCGCCTCGACGACCTTCGGGTGCGCCTTGAGGAACTTCTGCGACACGATGATGTTCGTGATCACGAACTTCTTGTCGGGCCACAGCGTGGACTCGTCGAGCAGCACCTTGCCGCCCTCCGCGACCAGCTTGGACGCGGTCGGCTCCGGCACCCAGGCACCGTCGATGGAACCGGCCTTGAAGGCGTCCGGGGTGATCTTGTTGTCGGTACGGACGACCGTGACGTCACCCTTGCCGCTCTGCGCGTCGACCTTCCAGCCCTGGTCGGCCACCCAGTTGAGGAACGCCACGTCCTGCGTGTTGCCCAGCTGAGGCGTCGCGATCTTCTTGCCCTTGACGTCCTTCAGGGACTTGATCTTCTTCGGGTCGACGACCAGCTTCACGCCACCCGACGCCGAACCGCCGATGATCTTCAGGTCGGTGCCGTTGGACTTGGTGAAGCCGTTGATCGCCGGCGAGGGGCCGATCCAGCCGATGTCGATGGAGCCCGAGTTGAGCGCCTCGATCTCGGACGGGCCCGCGTTGAAGATCGCGTACTTGGCCTTGGTGGCGCCGAGCTCCTTCTGGAAGAAGCCCTTCTGGTTGCCCACCAGCGCGGTTCCGTGGGTCAGGTTGCCGAAGTAGCCGATCTTGACGGTGTCGAGGCCGTCGATCTTCTTGGCGCCGGCGGCGACCTTGGTGGTGTCACTCGTGTCGGAGTCCGACCCGTACCCGCAGGCGGCGAGCGTGAGCAGGGGGAGTGCGGCGAGCGCGGCTATGCCGCGGCGAAGGAGCGTTGAGCGGTTGGCAGGCACGGGAGGCTTTCCTCTCGTTGGCCCGGCGGTCACGGTCTCTCAGGTCGTGGCCGGGAGGTCGGCAGGTCTTCGTCGCATCCGGGACGTCGGGTGGGGGGCCGGGGCGCGCAGGCAGTGCGCGTACGTCAGCACGCACATCGCGCCACCCCGCCCTGCCCGCTCCCGAGGACGCCGCTGCCGACGCGGCCGCCCTCCTTCGCGAACGTCGAGAAGACGTCGGTCATCGACATGTCAGAAGTCCCACCCGTCGTCCTCTGCCGCGTCCTTGACGGGCTCGGGGGAGGCGAACGACTCGCCGACCATGCCCGCGGTGAGCGTGGTGCCGTCGGCGGGGTCGATCAGGATGAAGGAGCCGGTGCGGCGCGAGTCGGCGTAGGAGTCGACCGGCAGCGGCTCGGCGGTACGGATCTTCACCCGGCCGATGTCGTTGGCGACGAGCTGCCCCGGATGCGGGTGCAGGGACAGGTCGTCGAGCGTGAGCCGGGACGGGATGTCCTTGACGATCGCCTTGACCGTGCGGGTGCCGTGCTTGAGCAGCACCCGGTGCCCGACGGTCAGCGGCTGGTCGGCCACGTGGCAGACGGTCGCCTCGACCTCCTGGGTGGTGGCCGGGGCGTCCTTGGTCGGCACGATCAGGTCGCCGCGTGAGACGTCGATGTCGTCGGTGAGCAGCAGGGTCACCGACTGGGTGGTCCAGGCCGAGTCGACCGGCGTGCCCAGGAGGTCGATGCCCGAGATCGTCGTCGTGCGGCCGGACGGCAGGACCGTGACCGGCTCGCCGACGTGGAAGGTGCCGGCGGCGATCTGGCCGGCGTAGCCCCGGTAGTCCGGGTGCTCGGCGGTCTGCGGGCGGATCACGTACTGCACGGGCAGCCGGGCGTGGCAGTGCGCCAGGTCGTGGCTGACCGGGACGGTCTCCAGGTGCTCCAGGACGGTCGGGCCGCCGTACCAGTCCATGTTCGCGGACGGCTCCACGACGTTGTCGCCGACGAGCGCCGAGATCGGGATCGCGGTGACCTCGGGGACGCCCAGCTCGGTCGCGTACGCCGTGAACTCCTCGGCGATCCCCGCGAAGATCGACTCCTGGTAGCCGACCAGGTCCATCTTGTTGACGGCGAGGACGACGTGCGGGACCCGGAGCAGGGCGGCGATCGCGGCGTGTCGGCGGGTCTGCTCGACGACTCCGTTGCGGGCGTCGACCAGGACCACGGTCAGCTCGGCGGTGGAGGCTCCGGTGACCATGTTGCGGGTGTACTGCACATGGCCGGGCGTGTCGGCGAGGATGAACCGGCGCTTGGGTGTGGCGAAGTAGCGGTAGGCGACGTCGATGGTGATGCCCTGTTCGCGCTCGGCCCGTAGTCCGTCGGTGAGCAGGGCGAGGTCGGGGGTGTCCTGGCCGCGGCTGGCGGAGGCGCGCTCGACGGCCTCCAGCTGGTCGGTGAGGACGGACTTGGAGTCGTGCAGCAGTCGTCCGACGAGGGTGGACTTGCCGTCGTCGACCGAACCGGCGGTGGCGAAACGCAGCAGGGTGGTCTCGGCCAGGCCGAGTTCCGTGGTGGTCGTGCTCATCTCTAGAAGTACCCCTCGCGCTTGCGGTCTTCCATCGCGGCCTCGGAGAGCTTGTCGTCGGCGCGGGTGGCGCCGCGCTCGGTGAGCCGGGAGGCGGCGATCTCCGTGATCACGGCGTCCAGGGTGGCGGCGTCGGAGTCGACGGCGCCGGTGCAGGACATGTCACCGACGGTCCGGTAGCGCACCTGCCGCTTCTCGACGGTCTCGCCGTCCTTCGGGCCGCCCCACTCGCCGGCGGTCAGCCACATCCCGCCGCGCTGGAAGACCTCCCGCTCGTGCGCGAAGTAGATCTGCGGCAGTTCGATGCCCTCGCGGGCGATGTACTGCCAGACGTCCAGCTCGGTCCAGTTGCTCAGCGGAAACACGCGGACGTGTTCGCCGGGCGCGTGGCGGCCGTTGTAGAGGTTCCACAGTTCGGGGCGCTGGCGGCGCGGGTCCCACTGGGAGAACTCGTCGCGCAGGGAGAAGACCCGTTCCTTGGCGCGGGCCTTCTCCTCGTCGCGGCGGCCGCCGCCGAAGACCGCGTCGAACTTCTCGTTCTGGATCTTCTCGGTGAGCGGAAGTGTCTGCAGGGGGTTGCGGGTGCCGTCCGGGCGTTCCTTGAGTACACCCCGGTCGATGTAGTCCTGTACGGAGGCCACATGGAGGCGCAGCCCATGTGCGGCGACCACACGGTCCCGGTACTCGAGGACCTCGGGGAAGTTGTGTCCGGTGTCCACGTGCAGCAGCGAGAAGGGGACGGCCGCCGGGGCGAACGCCTTCAGCGCGAGGTGGAGCATGACGATGGAGTCCTTGCCGCCGGAGAACAGGATCACCGGCCGTTCGAACTCGCCCGCCACCTCGCGGAAGATGTGGACCGCCTCGGACTCCAGCGCGTCCAGATGGGACAGGGCGTACGGGGTGCCCGTGCCCTCCCCGTGAGCCGCCACGGTCGTCGTCATGCCAGTCCCTTCCCGCTGAGCAGGGCGTGCACGGACGCCGCGGACTCCCGCACGGTCTGGTGCTGCGACTCGATCCGCAGATCGGGCGTCTCGGGCTCCTCGTACGGGTCGTCGACCCCCGTCAGCCCGGTCAGCTCACCGGCGGCCTGCTTGGCGTACAGACCCTTCACATCGCGTACGGAACACACCTCGACCGGGGTCGCCACATGCACCTCGACGTACGCGGTGCCGTTCTCCTCGTGGCGCTTGCGCACCGCGTCCCGGCTGTCCGCGTAGGGGGCGATCACCGGGACAAGGGCCGTCACGCCATTACGTGCCAGGAGTTCGGCGAGAAAGCCGATGCGCTGCACGTTGGTGTGCCGGTCCTCGCGGCTGAAGCCGAGGCCCGCCGAGATGAACTCGCGGATCTCGTCGCCGTCGAGCACCTCCACGAGGCGGCCCTCCGCCCGCAGCAGGCCGGCCAGCTCGTACGCGATGGTGGTCTTGCCGGCACTCGGCAGACCCGTGAGCCAGACGGTGGCTCCGGTCGTCACGTTGTTCTCCTGGTTCGTCGAAGGCGTGGTGGCCGTCATCCGTGCAGCCCGCACTCGGTCTTGGCCCGCCCCGCCCAGCGGCCGGCGCGCGCGTCCTCGCCCTCCAGCACCCGGCGGGTGCAGGGGGCGCAGCCGACGGAGGCGTAGCCGTCCATCAGCAACGGGTTGGTCAGCACGCCGTGTTCGGCGACGTAGGCGTCCACGTCGTCCTGGGTCCAGCGGGCGATCGGCGAGATCTTGACCTTCTGCCGCTTCTCGTCCCAGCCGACGACCGGGGTGTTCGCCCGGGTCGGGGACTCGTCGCGGCGCAGCCCGGTCGCCCAGGCGGCGTACTTCGTCAGGCCCTGCTCCAGCGGTTGCACCTTGCGGAGCTTGCAGCACAGGTCGGGGGCGCGGTCGTGCAGCCTGGGACCGTACTCGGCGTCCTGCTCGGCGACCGTCTGGCGCGGGGTGAGGGTGATGACGTTGACGTCCATCACGGCCTCGACCGCGTCCCGGGTGCCGATGGTCTCCGGGAAGTGGTAGCCGGTGTCGAGGAAGACGACGTCCACGCCCTTCTGGGCGCGTGACGCCAGGTGGGCCACCACCGCGTCCTCCATGGAGGAGGTCACGCAGAAGCCCTTGCCGAAGGTGTCCACCGCCCACTGGAGGATCTCCAGGGCGGTGGCGTCTTCGAGATCACGGCCGGCCTGCTCGGCCAGCGCCTTCAAGTCGTCGGCGGTGCGGTCTTCCTGAGCTGTGGTCATATCTGTTCCCCTCCGGCTTCGGAGTGCTTCAGCCCCCGGGCGAGCAGCCCGAGGAACTTCAGCTGGAATGCGCGGTTGCAGGCCGCGCATTCCCAGGCGCCGTGACCCTGCTCGTTCGGACGCAGATCCTCGTCGCCGCAGTAGGGGCAGTAGAAGGGGGCGGCCCGCTCGCTCATGAGAGGGCCTCCTCGCTGGCGCGGGACGCCCAGGCGGCGAACCGCTCGCCGTCCTCGCGCTCCGCCTGGAAACGCCTGAGCACCCGCTCGACGTAGTCCGGCAGTTCCTCCGAGGTCACCTTGAGACCGCGGACCTTGCGGCCGAAACCGGCCTCCAGACCCAGCGCGCCGCCCAGGTGCACCTGGAAGCCCTCGACCTGCTCGCCCTGGTCGTCCAGGACCAGCTGGCCCTTGAGACCGATGTCCGCGACCTGGATGCGGGCGCAGGCGTTCGGGCAGCCGTTGAGGTTGATGGTCAGCGGCTCGTCGAAGTCGGGCAGCCGGCGCTCCAGCTCGTCGATGAGCGCGGCGCCCCGCGCCTTCGTCTCGACGATGGCGAGCTTGCAGTACTCGATGCCGGTGCAGGCCATGGTGCCGCGCCGGAACGAGGACGGCCTGGCGGTCAGGTCCAGCGCCTCCAGGGCCTCGACCAGCGAGTCGACCTGGTCCTCGGTGACATCGAGGACGATCATCTTCTGCTCGACGGTGGTCCGCACCCGGCCCGAGCCGTGGGCCTCGGCGAGGTCGGCGATCTTCGCCAGGGTGGTGCCGTCCACGCGGCCGACGCGCGGGGCGAACCCGACGTAGAAGTTGCCGTCCTGCTGCCGGTGCACGCCAACGTGGTCACGCCAACGCTGCAGGGGCTCGGCCGGCGCGGGCCCGTCGACGAGCTTCCGCTCGAGGTAGTCGTCCTCCAGGATCTGGCGGAACTTCTCCGCGCCCCAGTCGGCGACCAGGAACTTCAGCCGGGCGCGGGTGCGCAGCCGTCGGTAGCCGTAGTCCCGGAAGATGCCGATGACACCGGCCCAGACATCCGGGACCTCCGCCAGCGGCACCCAGGCGCCGAGCCGGACGCCGATCTTCGGGTTGGTGGACAGACCGCCGCCGACCCACAGGTCGAAGCCGGGGCCGTGCTCGGGGTGCTCGACACCGACGAAGGCGATGTCGTTGATCTCGTGCACCACGTCGAGCAGCGGCGAGCCGGAGATCGCGGACTTGAACTTGCGCGGCAGGTTGGAGAACTCCTTGCTGCCGATGTACCGCTTGTTGATCTCGTCGATCGCCCAGGTGCCGTCGATGATCTCGTCCTCGGCGATACCGGCGACCGGCGAGCCGATGACCACACGCGGGGTGTCGCCGCACGCCTCGGTGGTCGACAGGCCGACGGCCTCGAGACGGTTCCAGATCTCGGGAACGTCTTCGATGCGGATCCAGTGCAGCTGGATGTTCTGCCGGTCGGTGACGTCCGCGCTGCCCCGCGCGAACTCCTGCGAGATCTCGCCGATCACCCGCAGCTGCTGGGTGGTGAGGCGGCCGCCGTCGATCCGCACCCGCAGCATGAAGTACTTGTCGTCCAGCTCCTCCGGCTCCAGGATGGCCGTCTTGCCACCGTCGATGCCGGGCTTGCGCTGCGTGTACAGACCCCACCAACGCATACGTCCGCGCAGGTCGTTGGGGTCGATCGAGTCGAAGCCGCGCTTGGAGTAGATCGTCTCAATGCGTGTCCGCACATTGAGACCGTCGTCGTCCTTCTTGAACTGTTCGTTGCCGTTGAGGGGGGTGAAGTGACCCATAGCCCACTGACCCTCACCGCGGTGACGACTCACCTTGCGGCGGGGCGCGGAGGCGGCAGGGTTCTGCGGGGTGGCGGCCATGGTGAATACGTCCTTCGGGACAGCGACGGAAGGGGCCGGCGCGGAGCGCCGTCGTTGAGGGGCGGAGGTCGGGCGGCGGGAGGGAGGCTCTTACCTGCGCGTACGGGCGCACGGGGGCAAATCTGCGCGACACTGCGCAAGGGAAGGTCTGGACAGGAAAGCGCGGCGGTGCTGTGCTCTCAGCCCGCCGGACAGATGGCGCTGGACATGCGGCCGAGGTCGACGTGCCGCCGACTCACCAAGGCGGTTCCAGTTCCAGACATGACGGAAGCGTGTCACGCGGATCTCGGGCCAGTCCACCATCGTCCGTAGTTCGGACGGATCTATTCTGAATACTGAGACGGGATGGTGTGGGTCACGTTGCCGGGTGCGGCTCCGGACGCGCCCCCGGCCAGGGTCCGGGTGCCGAGACGTCCGGTTCCTCCTCGACCTTCGTGTCGAAGAGCCTGAAGCCGCGTCGCTGGTAGTTGGCCATCGCGTGCTCGCCGTCCAGGCTGCAGGTGTGCAGCCACACCCGCTTCGTCGGCGGCAGACCGGGCCACCGCTCCGCCAGGTCCCAGGCGCGTGTGGCGCCGTACGACAGCAGGTGACCGCCGATCCGGCGGCCCCGGAACGCCGGTATCAGGCCGAAGTAGACGATCTCCACGACCCCGTCGTCCTGCGGTTCCAGCTCGACGTAGCCCGCCGGGGTGCCCCGGTCGTAGCCGACCCAGGTCTCCACGCCCGGCCGCTCCAGGTGTTCCCGCCACCGGGCGTACGTCCAGCCCAGCCGGTCGGTCCAGCGGATGTCGCCGCCGACCGAGGCGTACAGGAAGCGGCTGAACTCGGGGGAGGGGATCTGCGAGCGGACGACCTCGACCGTGTCGCCCTCCGGCGCGGCGGCCGGGAGGAGGTCGGCCGGGGAGGTCTGCTCCAGGGACCAGGTGGTCACGACGATGCTGCTCATGGGGGCCAGGCAATCATCCCGGCCCCGGCCGTGTCGATGTCCGTCGAACGCGGCGACGCGCCGAGTCCGTGGTCCGAGCGACGTGTCGGTGGTCCGTGTCGCCTATCCGAGCGACGCGTCGATCGAGCGCAGCGGCACCGAGAACAGCATGCGGTCCGTGACCGACCACACCTTGCCCGTGTCGGGAGCGTAGGAGAGCGAGCCGGTGCCAGCGCCCCAGCAGCGGTGCGATGCGTCCGAGCCGCAGCGGGCCGCCTGCGCGCCCCCGGTGTCCTGCCGCCACAGGCTGCCGTGCCCGTCCATGGCGCCGGGCAGGTGACCGACGTACCACTCGGAGGCGGTCGCGCCCGGCGGGCGGTACGACAGGACGCCCCGGATCTCGGAGGCCCCGGTCCGGTACGCCTCGACCGCGTCCGCCCGGCCGGCGGCGTCGGTGGCGAGCGATCCGTCGTGGGTCGGGTTCTCGTCGAACGCGTACCGCCACAGCCGGGCCCGCTGATCGCCGCCGGCGGGTGTCCACTCGCCGAGGACCAGGCTGTCCGGGGCCGTCCCGCGGTCCACGGACAGTGCGCTCGGACAGGGCGCACCGGCCTCGGAGCAGCCTCCCGCGGTGAACCGGTACGAGCCCACGGCGGGCATCACGTACCGGAAGCCGTCGGCCGACCAGCCGCCGGGCACCCGGCCGACCGCGTCGGTCAGCACCGAGGTGCGCTGGATGCGGTTGAGGTCGTAGACGTAGAGCGCGTCGGCGCTGCCCGGAGTGGTGGTGACCAGCAGCTTGTCCTCGTACCAGGCCATGCCCGAGATCTCCGAGGTCAGGCCCCGGTAGGTACGGCCGTCGGCGCTGGGCACGGTCAGCAGGACCCAGGAGTACGAGGGGTGTGCCGGGTCGTTCTCGTTCACGACCGCGACCCTGGCCAGGCCCCGGGAGGCGGCGGGGCCGCTGGAGGTGCTGTGCGTCCAGCCGGCCAGGACGACCCGGTTGGCGCCCCACAGGCCGTCGTCGTCCGCTTCGGAGGAGGTGGTCACCGAGGCCGGCCGCCAGTCGTCGGTGAGGGTGTCGGTGGGGTCCCAGCAGTACGCCTCGGTGGCCGCCGGGGTGACCGGCAGCGAGTCCCGGTCGTCGGAGTCGCAGTCGGCCGCCCGGCGCAGGGTGTGGTCGGCGTCCGCCAGGACGTCGGCGACCCCGACCGTGCCGCCCATCGCCGAGGCGAGCCGGTCCAGCGAGCGGCGCGGCACCAGGTGTTCCTGAAGCTGGAGGCGCCCGGTGTCGGCGCCGGAGGTCAGCGGCTTGAGTGCGCCCGGGTCCTCGGCGACCGTGGCCTGCGAGGCGCTGACGATCGTGGCGGTCGCGGTGAGCGCCAGCGCGGCCCCGGCCAGGGCCGCGCGCAGTGCCGTGCCCCGCCTGCGCCGCCGGTGTCTGCCGCGATGCTTCATGTTTCCTCCCGAGGCGGGCCAACTGCGCCTCATGGTCCGTACGTTGACCGAGGAGCAGCTGGGGATGCCCGTACCGGGATGCTACGGCAGTCGAGGCGGCCGTACCGCGAAGACCCCGCAAATATGCGGAAGATACGTCACCGGATGCCCCTGACGCGTCGAATGCGCCCTGGGGCACGGGCCTTCACACCGGCCTTCACACCGGCCTTCGCACGGGCCTTCGCACGGGCCTTCGCACCGGCCTTCGCACTGGCCTTCGCACCGGCCTTCACGCGGACCGGGGGCCCGGCCCTCTGTCCGCCGCCACCGCCGGGGCGTTCGAGCAGGGCAGCAGGTCGTGCGGGTCGGCGGGGAGCAGCACCTCGATCTCCGCGTCCTCCCTGAAGCGATAGGGCCGGTGTTCGAGCAGCGCCCCCAGATAGCGCCGGATCCTGGACATCTCGGCGCGCACGGTCACCGTCCGTGAGGCGTCCCCGAAGACGTCCTCGGCCAGCCCGGCCGCGCTCCGGCCGCCGCGCCGTACCGCCAGCAGATACAGCAACTCGGCGTGCCGTGGACTCAGTTCCCTGGACCAGGAGCAGGCGCCGCCGCTCACCGTCACCGAGGGCCGGCGCGGCCGGGCCAGGTCCAGCACCAGCCGGCCGCCGCCCGCCGGTGCCGGCTCGTCCACCGCCCGCAGCAGCCAGCCCCCCGCCAGCGGCTCCACCGAGCACAGTCCGAGCGCCGGCAGCCAGCGGCGGCCCGGCGAAAGGGACTTGGGCAGTGCGAGCCGCTGCGGATACGGCATGCCGGTGACCGCCGCCGTCCAGCCGTCGGCGTCCACCGCCAGCGCCCGCCCGCCCAGCCGGGCCAGCACCGGGGCCGCGACCGCGCGCAGCCGCTCCAGCGCGGCCAGATGCAGCTCCCGCAACCGGGCCTCGGCGAGTTTCGCCACCGAGTTCACCCAGGCCAGGGTGGCCGGATGCATGGTCTCCAGGGGCCCGCTGACGTCCACCACACCGAGCAGCCTGCCGTCCCGGGGATCGGTGATGGGGGCGCCGGAACACGTCCATGAGCTGAGCGAGCGGACGAAGTGCTCGGCGGCGAAGACCTGGACGGGACGCCGCACCACCGCCGGGGTGCCGACCCCGTTGGTGCCGACGATGTCTTCGCGCCAGTCGGCGCCGGGTGTGAATCCGACGCCGTCCGCCTTGCGCAGCACCGGCGAGGAACCCTCGCGCCACAGCACCCGGCCGTCGGCATCGGCGACCACCATGATGTGCTGGGCGACGTCCGCGACCGAAAGCAACCCCTCGCGCAGTACCGGCAGTACGTCCCGCAGCGGTGACTCCTCACGTCTGCGCCGGACTTCGTCGGCGGACAGCAGCCCCGAACGGAAGTCGTGTTCGGGGTCGACGCCGCCGCGCAGCATCCGCCCCCAGGACTTCTCGATCACCGGCCGGGGCGCGATCCGCCCACGCTGTCCGGCGAGTCTCGCCTCGCGCAGTTCGCTCAGTAACCGCGCCGCCTGCGCCGCGTCCACCGCGGCGAGTCGCGCCACGTCCATCGGCGGGTTCCCCACTGAGGTCCTCCCGGACAGTCCTCGGAAAAGGTGTGGAAGTGTCTTGTCAAGCCGTCCGGGCGGCGGTTTCCGGTCCGACTGTGCGTCTCATACTGCCGTTTTCCAGCGCCGGAGGCACACAGTCCGCACACAGACACCGATATGTTGCAACCCCTTGCAACCCTGGTGAACGGGCCTGGGGTGGCCGAAAATTGAGCCGACGCTCCGGCGTCGGTGGCCTGACATGGGCCGAAGAAGCGGGGGTGGTGCCGTGTCGGCGCAGCACCACCCCCGTGCCCCGCCGGAAGGCCGGATGCGGTAGGGGGTGCGGCTTGCGGTGCGTCGGCGGCTGCGGCGGGGTCGTGGCTGGTCGCGCAGTTCCCCGCGCCCCTAGGGAGTTGCGGAGGGACTTCTCAACAAGCTCGGGCCCGCTCTGCCACGGCAACCAGGTCCAGGCCCTTCGGCAAGGTGCCGAAGGATGAACCCCAGTCGTTGCCCAGTCTTGACGCGCAGAAGGCGTCGGCCACCTCCGGGGGTGCGAAGCGGACCAGCAGGGAGCCCTGGAGGACCGTCGCCAGGCGTTCCACCAGGCGCCTGGCCCGGGCCTCCATGCCTTCCAGGTCGGCCAGTTCGGAGAAGAGGTCCTTGACCGCGCGGTCCAGGCGGTGGTCGGCGCCGTGGGCGCGGCCGATCTCCTGGAGGTAGGCGTCCAGCGCTCCCGGCTCGCGTTGCAACGCCCGCAGGACGTCCAGCGCCTGGATGTTCCCCGCGCCCTCCCAGACCGAGTTCAGCGGTGACTCGCGCACCAGCCGGGGCAGCCCCGACTCCTCCACGTAGCCGTTGCCCCCCAGGCACTCGGCGGCCTCCACGGCGACCGGCGCACAGCGCTTGGTCACCCAGTACTTGGCGGCCGGCAACGCCAACCGCAGCAGGGCCTGTTCGGCCTCGCCGCCGTTGTCGTAGGCGGCGGCCAGCCGGAGCGCGAGCGTCGTCGCGGCCTCCGACTCGATCGCGAGGTCGGCCAGGACGTTGCGCATCAGCGGCTTGTCGGCGAGCTTCCCGCCGAACGTCTCGCGGTGCGTGCAGTGGTGCACGGCCTGGACCACCGCCTGCCGCATCAGCCCCGCCGAGCCCAGCACACAGTCGAGCCGGGTCGCGGCGACCATCTCGATGATGGTCCGCACCCCGCGCCCCTCCTCGCCCACCCGCCGCGCCCAGGTGCCGTCGAACTCCACCTCGCTCGACGCGTTCGACCGGTTGCCGAGCTTGTCCTTGAGGCGCTGGAGGAGGAAGACGTTGCGGGTGCCGTCCTCCAGGACCCGCGGCACCAGGAAACAGGTCAGTCCGCCCGGGGCCTGGGCCAGTACCAGGAAGCCGTCGGACATCGGCGCCGAGCAGAACCACTTGTGTCCGGTGAGCGTGTACGTCCCGGGCTCGGCGAGCGGGGCGGCGACGGTCGTGTTCGCGCGTACGTCGCTGCCGCCCTGTTTCTCCGTCATGCCCATGCCGAAGAGGGCGCCGGCCTTCTGGGCGGCCGGCCGCAGCTCGCGGTCGTAGATCACGGACGTCAGCAGCGGCTCCCACGCGGCGGCCAGCTCCGGGTCGGTGCGCAGCGCGGGCACCGCCGCGTTCGTCATCGACAGCGGGCAGCAGTTCCCGGCCTCGGCCTGGGTCCAGACCAGGAAGGCGGCCGCCCGCCGGACGTGCCCGGACGGCCGTACCCAGCCGGTGGTCAGGCCCGCGCCCACGCCCTTGCCGAGCAGCCGGTGCCAGGCGGGATGGAACTCGACCTCGTCGACACGGTGGCCGTAGCGGTCGTGGGTGCGCAGCCGCGGCGGGTGCTCGTTGGCCTGCGCCGCCCACTCCTGCACCTGCGCCGAACCGGCCGAGACGCCGATCGACGACAGCTCGGCGCGCACCTCGTCCAGCAGCTCCGGGTCGGTGTGCCGGGCCACCGCCTCGACGAGGGCGTGGTCGGCGGCGAAGAGGTCGTATCCGACCAGCGGGGGCGGCTGGTTGGTCACGGTATGGGTGGTGGTGCCTGCCATGTCTGCGAACCTATCCGGGGCCGACGGCGGTGGTCTCCAGCGTGACACAGGGGTACCCCCGGGCGCCCCGCAAGATCCTGCCGGGTCCGGAAGATCGCTTCGGGACCCCGGAAGATGAGTACTGCCCCGGACGGCGGATACCGTTAGGGCGTGCAGCCAGCAAGCGATACCCCCGAGCGGCCCTCCGGCCGGCTCCACCGGGCCAGGGCCCTCTACCGGAACGTCTCCAAGCGCAGGACGGCCTGGCTGCTGGTCAAGGACACCGTCAATTCCTGCATGGAGTACCGCATCCTCGGCCTCGCCGCCGAGGCCGCCTTCTTCACCCTGCTGTCCGTCCCGCCGCTGCTGCTCAGCCTCATCGGACTGCTCGGCTACGTCGACGACTGGACCGGCGCCCACACCATCGCCAGCCTGGAGACCAACCTCCTGGACGCCTCCCGCACGGTCCTGTCCGACAAGGGCGTGAAGGAGATCGCGGAGCCGATCCTGCACGACGTGGTGCGGGGCGGCCGCCCCGACGTGATCTCCATCGGCTTCCTGTTCGCCCTGTGGTCGGGCTCCCGCGCGGTGAACGTCTTCATCGACACGATCACCGTGATGTACGGCCTCGACGGCGTCCGGGGCATCGTGAAGACCCGGATCGTGTCCTTCCTGCTCTTCATCGCCGCGCTGCTGATCGGCTCGGTCGCGCTGCCGCTGATGGTGGCCGGGCCGGACGCGGTGGTCCGGATCGTGCCCTGGTCCGAGACGGTCGTACAGGTCCTGTACTGGCCGGTCGTGATCGTCCTGTCCATCGTCTTCCTGACCACGCTGTACCACGTCTCCGTGCCGGTCCGCTCGCCGTGGATCGAGGACGTGCCGGGCGCCCTGGTCGCCCTGGCCATGTGGGTCCTCGGCAGCTTCCTGCTGCGCATCTACCTGACCAGCACCATCGAGGGCGCGACGATCTACGGCTCCCTCGCCGCGTCCGTCGCCGTGCTCCTGTGGATCGGTGTGTCCGCCTTCGCGGTGCTGGTCGGCGCCGCCGTGAACGCCGCCATCGACCGGGTCTGGCCGGCCGCCGCCACGGCCGCGGCGCGCGCCGCCAACGAGCGGTTGCGGGAGGCCCAGGTCGCCGAGTACGTCGCCCGCGCGGCCGCGGCGCGCGAGGTCGACCCCGACGATCCGGACATGCCGTCCGAGTTCCCGGAACGCTGGTCCCGCTTCCTGCCGCCCGAGGACGTCACGGCGCGGTTGCGTACGCATGTGAAGAGCAGCCATCCGCCGCGGAAGCCGGAGGCCTGAGGGCCGGGGCCGGGTTCGTCTCGGGGGTTCGCGTCTCGGGCGGGGTGCGGGTTCGCTGCGGCTGATCGCGCCCACGCGGCGGCAGCCGCATATCGAACACAGCCCCCCGCCCCTGATGGGGCGCGTCTACGCTGCCGTCTGTGTACAAGGAGCGGGCGTCTCGACTTCCCGGTGCGGTCGTCTGGGTGAACACCCCCGGCGAGGGCGGTGCGGGGCGGGTGCTGCCCGACGGGTGTATGGATCTGCTCTGGCATGAGGGGCGGCTGCTGGTCGCCGGGCCCGATAGCCGCGCGTACGTCACCGAAGGCACCCAAGGCGTGTGGGTGGGCCTGCGTTTCTACCCCGGTACCGCGCCCGGCTTCCTCGGCGTGCCGGCGTATGAACTGCTCGACCGGCGGGTGCCGCTGAGCGACCTCTGGCCGGCCTCCGCCGTGCGGCGGCTGCGCGCCCTGGTCGGTGCCGCCGATGATCCCGCCGCCGCGCTGGAGCGTATCGCTCTGGAACGGGCCGTCCCGCCCGACCCGTCCCTGAAGCGGCTCGTCGAAGCCCTGGACGCGGGGCGCGCCGTGGGCGCCGTGGCCGATGAGCTCGGCCTGGGGGCCCGCCAGTTGCACCGGCGCAGTCGCGACGCCTTCGGCTACGGGCCCAAGACGCTCGCCCGGGTGTTCCGGATGCAGCGGGCGCTCGCGCTCGCCCGGGACGGGGTGCCGCTCGCGGAGACGGCGGTCCGGGCGGGGTACGCGGACCAGCCTCATCTCGCTCGGGACGTACGGGAGCTGGCGGGTCTGCCACTGACCGGACTACTCGGCGGGTAGCGGGGCGAACAGGTCGACGCCGTTGCCGTCGGGGTCGTGCACGGTGGCGTATCGCTGGCCCCAGAAGGCGTCCCACGGTTTGAGTTCGCCGTGGTACCCGGCGCCGACCAGGTCCTCGTAGACCGCGTCCACCTCGGCGGGCGAACCGCAGCGGAAGGCGAGCCCCACCCGGCCGCCGTCGGCCGGCGGGCGCCAGGCCGGGTGGAAGGAGCGGACCGTCTCCTCGGTGTCCAGGGCGAGGGTGAGCCCGCCGGGCAACTCGGCCTCGACATGCGGCTGTTCCTCGGCGCCGGGCGGGAAGTCCAGGCCCAGGCGACGGTAGAAGGCGAGGGACGATGCCAGGTCGGAGGCGACCAGGCCGATCACGGCGAATCGTGGAGTCATGACGTCACCGTAGGCGGGGGCCCGAGCGCCGGTCTTGAAGGAATCGGACACCAGGTAATCGGACACCAGGTAATCGGACACCGGGGAACGGACCCTCAGGAGAAGGTCACGGCTCCCCGCGGGGTGTCGACGGTGAAGGAGAACGCCACCGGTCCCTCGGTCAGGGTCAGGTCCGTGCCCAGTGCGCTCAGCAGAGGGCGGACCGCCGCGGGGTCGGGGACGGTCGCGGACACCGCGAGCAGCGGGGTGACCGGCAGCCCGGAGGCCGTCGGGTGGCGCGAGGAACCCCAGTCGATCAGGAACGGCACCAGGCCCGAGGGATGCGCGGTGGTGCTGTCGGTCAGCCGCCACTCCAGCAGCGTTCCGTCGGGGCGCCGGCGGCTCATCGGACGCGGCTCACCGGGGTCGTAGCCCCGGGCCCGCGCGGCCGCGACGGTCGCGTCCAGGTCCCGCGGGCGGATCGCCCAGGTCACCGTGCGGGCGGTGGTGAGCCCGTCGACGCCGAAGGGACGGGCGCCGGGCGGTACGGACTGCTCCGGGTCCGGGCCGATGATCTCCAGATAGCCGGTGCCGCCCAGGGACACCAGATGGTTGCGGGTGCCGAGGTCCGGGTGGGCACCGCCGGCCGCCGGCGTCACACCGGTCCGCCGGGCGAAGTCGGCGACCGTCGCGGCGAGGTCGGGGGTCGCCAGCACCAGGTGGTCGAGGAGGGGCGGGGTGGCGTTCATCGAAGCCGAGGCTAGGCGCCGTCGGCGCCGACGGACAAGCGGCGGGGCAAGTCGGAAATCCCGATGCCCGTGGAACGTCCGTGCGGCACGATGGGCGCATGATCCGTGCCGTGCGCGTCCTGCCGCCGCTGCTCCTCGCCGCCGCCCTGCTCACCGGATGCGGTACCGAGAAGGCGGCCCCCGGAGCCTCCGCCTCGCCCGCCGACCCGGCCGAACTCACCGCCAAGGCGAAGGCGTTGGGTATGGATCCGGAGCTGGTCTATGTCACCGGGGCCCCGGGGTTCACGCTCGCCCAGCAGTCCGTCGGAGTGCAGGGCGACGACGGATTCTCCGCCGCCTACACGGACAGGACCGGCGCCGTCATCCACCTCTACACCGACCACCTGCGCTACGCCGGGACACACAAGTACGAGGTGACGAAGAAGGACTGCGTGGTGTGGCTCGAAGCCGAGGGCGGGGTCTCCGGCGCCGTACTGGGCAAGGCGCTGCGCGCGATCCACCGTCCCACCGCCGGTGAACTCGACACCCTGCTGCCCACGCCCGACCCGGCCTTCACCGACGACCAGCCGGTACAGCGCGGCGACCTGCCCTCCAACGGGGACGGCGCACCCGACAACAGCGTGCCGACGCCCGGCCTTTGAACCGTCGGCGGCCATGGGCGACCATGCGGCCATGGCCCCTCGTCTGCTCGTCCACACCCGCACCACCGGCTACCGCCACGACTCGATCCCCGACGCCGTCGCCGCCGTAAGGGAGTTCACCGATCTCGACGTCGACGCCACCGAGGACCCGGCCGCCCTCGAACAGCCGCTGGACGGGTACGCGGCCGTCGTCTTCCTCTCCACCAGCGGCGAGATCCTGACCCCGCGGGGCCGCGCCCGGCTGGCCGCCTACGTCGAGGCGGGCGGCGGCTTCGCCGGTGTGCACGCGGCGGCCTGCACCGAGTACGACTGGCCGTACTACGGCGAACTCCTCGGCGCCCGCTTCGACCGCCACCCGGAGTACCAGCCCGGCCGGGCGGTCGTCGAGGACCCCGGCCATCCGGCGACCCGGGAGCTGCCGGCCGTCTGGGACTTCACCGACGAGTGGTACGACTTCCGGGACAACCCGCGCGGCCGGGTCCGGGTGCTGCTGCGCGCCGACGAGTCGTCCTACGACGGCGGCACCATGGGCGACGACCACCCGCTGGCCTGGTGCCGCGAGCAGGGGGCCGGACGGGTGTTCTTCACGGCGCTCGGGCACGCCCGGGAGGCGTACCGGGATCCGGCCTTCCTGACCCATCTGCACGGGGGTCTCACCTGGGCCGCCCGGCTCGGCCAGTGACGTTTCTCCGGTGAACCCGATCCGCCATTGGGGTGAGTAAAGCTCGCGCACGGAGATAGTCACGTGCGTATCTAGAGATGCTCTTGTCTTGGCAAAGGGCTGTCGAGACGCGAAGGCCACCGAGCCGCCGCGCCACCCACCCACAGGAGGAGCCGGACCTTGACTTACGGGAAGAAGCTGCGCGAGCAGATCGCCGGGCCGGGGACCACCCCGTTGATCGGCGTGTACGACATGTACTCGGCGTCGATCGCGGCCAAGCACTACGACGGGATGTTCGTCTCCGGCTTCGGCTTCGCCGCGTCGTACTACGGCCTGCCGGACATCGGATTCATCGCCTGGCCCGACATGGTGGCCTTCGTCCAGCGGTTGCGGGGCGCGTTCCCGCACCACCACCTCCTCGTCGACATCGACGACGGGTACGTCGACCCCGAGGTCGCCTGCCATGTCGTCGAGGGGCTGGAGCGGATCGGCGCCTCCGGGGTGATCCTGGAGGACCAGAAGCGGCCCCGCCGCTGCGGGCACGCCGACGGCAAGCAGGTACTGCCCCTGGAGGAGTACCTGGACAAGCTGGAGAAGGTCCTGGAGACCCGCCAGGATCTGCTCGTCGTGGCCCGTACGGACGCCACCGACGAGCACGACATCCTGCACCGCGCGGAGCGGCTGGCCGCCACCGACGCCGACGTGATCCTCGTCGACGGGGTCCGCAGCGAGGAGTGGATCCGCCGCATCCGCAAGGTCGTCGGCGACAAGCCGCTGCTCTTCAACCAGATCGGCGGCGGCAAGTCACCCCGGCTCTCGCTCACCGAACTGGGCGAGCTCGGCGTCGACGTCGCCATCTACTCCACCCCCTGTCTGTTCGCCGCGCACGAGGCCATGGAGAGCGCGCTCGGCGAGCTCAAGGCGGCGGACGGCCGGCTGCCCGAGGTGGACGCGGCCGGCGGTGTCGGGGTCAAGGCGTCCACCGCCCTGCTGGAGCGCAACATCGCACGGGAACGGCTCGACGAGCCCGTGCCCGTGCCCGTGCCCGAGGGCGTGGGCGTGTGACGCGCTTGCCGACGGCTGTGGCGGTCGCGGCGGTGCTGCTCGGCACGGCCGGGGTCCCCGCGCATGCGGCCGGGAGTCTGATCACCGTGATCGACAACTCCCACGCGGACTCCATCATCGAGGTGGACCGCACGGCGAACGTCCAGGCCGGGCGGGGCACGGCCGGCAGCGACCACGACGGCAGCGCCGTGGACGCGATCCAGGCGCTGCTCGGTGAGCCTCTTCGAGCCGACGACTGAAGGACCGGCCGGTGGGGAACTGCGGGTCCGTCGTGGCTGGACGCGCAGTTCCTCCCCCAGCCTTCGGCCGGGGGTACCCCCAGCGCCCCTGACGGGCGCTCCGCCTCAGTCCTCGTTCAGGTCCGGGCGGCCGTTCTCGTCCAGCTCCACGTCCTCCTTCGGGTCGTGCTCGTCGGGCGGGGCAGCCACCATGGCGTGGTGCTCGGCCGGGGCGACGGTACGGGTCGTGGCCTGGGCGGAGCCCAGGACCGTGGTCACGGCGGCCGCGGCCAGGGCGCAGGCCGCCGTGGTACGCAGGGTGAGATTCATGCACTGGAAACGATCTTGACGGAACCCCGGTCACCCCCCTACGGCCGAACGGGCAGCCGGGGCGGCCGTACTCGCCCGCACCACCAGCCGGGTCGACAACTCGGTCCGGGTGCCCTCCGGACGGTCCCCGTGCATCAGCCGCACCAGCAGCCGCAGCGCGGTCCCCGCCATCTCCGCGAGCGGCTGGCGGACCGTGGTCAGCGCCGGGGTGCCCCAGCGTGCCTCGGGCAGATCGTCGAAGCCGACCACGCTGATGTCGTCCGGCACCCGCAGCCCGCGCTCGGCCAGTGCCGTGTACACCCCGAGCGCCATCCGGTCCGAGCAGACGAACACGGCGGTCGGCGGCTCCGGCAGGTCGAGCAGCTCGTGCGTACGATGCCGGGCCGTGCCCTCGTCGAAGCTCGCGTGCCGTACGTACCCGCCGCGCTGGTGCAGCCCGGCCGCGGCGAGCGCCGAACGGTATCCGGCCACCCGGGCGCCGCCGCACATGCTGCGCCGGCTGCCGGCGATCACCGCGATCCGCTCATGGCCAAGGGCGAGCAGATGCTCGGTCGCGGACACCCCGCCCTGCCAGTTCGCGGCCCCCACCGACACGACTCCCGCCGGGGGTTCGCGGACGGGGTCGAGCAGCACGTACGGGATGCGGTGGTGGTCCAGCCACGCGTACTGCGACGGCGTCAGCTCGGCCAGGTCGAACAGCACTCCGGAGGAGCCGCGCGCGGTGAGCTTGTCCAGCCAGCCGCGTTCCGGGCGGCCGGCCCGGGGCCTGGTCGGCGCCGCCGACACCACGATCTCGAGCCCCGCCTCGTCGGCCGCCTCCTCCACGCCGTGCAGCACCGCGCCCGCCCACGAGCTGTCCAGCGCGTGCACCACGATGTCGATCAGGGTGGGGGCCTTCGCGGTGTCGAACCGCGGTCTGCGGACGTAGCCGAGCCGTTCGAGGGCCGCGGTGACCCGGCGGCGGGTCTCGGGGGCGACGTCCTCACGGCCGTTGACCACCTTCGACGCGGTCGGTACGGAGACGCCGGCTTCGCGGGCCACCACCGCCAGCGTCGGACCGGCCGCCGCCACGCTCGTACCCCCGGCACGGACCATGGGGAACCGCCTCTCCGGCCCGCCCTTGGGCCAACGAAAGTAACGAAAGTCGCGACCAACGCTGCTTCCGCGGTCTGTGTGCAAGCCGTGCAGTAAGCGCTTCCTACGATAGGTGCGCGTCAACTCGGCGTGAAGACCTGGGAATTCGCGGGATCATCCGCGCCGGGACTTTCGAAACTTCGAACAGGGATGGTCGGATCAGGCGGGCGTGGGCGACGGCCACGATCGTCCGAAGCGGCGAAGGGCAGAACTGCTGCTCGCTCTACGACGACATCGCCGCCGCCGACCGGAACGCCCCGCGCCGGAAGGCCGGCGGCGCCGACGCCGACGCCGTCTGCGCCGCGAACACCCTCAATGCCTGGTCGACGACGCTGACATCGGTCACCGGAGATGTCGGCGACGGATGGGCGCGTTCGCGAGACGGTCTGGAACCGGGGTGACGGTCTCTACTCCTACGACGACCGGCGGTTCATGAAGGCCGAGCACATCTCCGCCAGGTACTACAGCCTGGCCGCCCCCGAGGGCGGCGGCGGGGATAGCGGCTCCGACAGCGGCGGGTACGACCAACTCGGCTTCGGCACCCTGATGTACGCCAAGTAGCCGCGCGCGGCCGTCCGAACGCCGTGGGTGCCGGAATACGGGGAACGGGTGTGGTGCTCTTGTCGTACCGGCGTTGAGGCGCGCGCGGCGGGAGGAGCTGGTGGCGGATGACGGCGGAGCGGACGGACGCCAAGGACCCCGTGGTCGGCACCCCGTACGGGGCGGTGCGCGGCAGGTGGGAGAAGTCGGTCGCGGTGTTCCGCGGCATCCCCTACGCCGCCCCGCCCTTCGGGGCGCACCGGTTCCGTCCGCCCGTGCCGCCCGAACCCTGGGACGGCGTCAGGGACGCGGGCGCCTTCGGGCCGACGGCGCCCAAACCGCCGTACTCGGAGGCGTTCGCGGAATACCTGTCCGACCCGGTCATCCCCGGCGACGACTGCCTCAACCTCAACGTCTGGACCCCGGAGCCGGGCCCCGGCGCCCGGCTCCCGGTCCTGGTCTGGCTGCACGGCGGCGCCCTGACCAGGGGCTCGTCGGCCGTACCCGTGTACGACGGTCATGCGTTCGCACGTGACGGGGTGGTCTTCGTCTCGGTCAACTACCGGCTGGGGGTCGAGGGCTACGGCCTGTTCCCCGACACCCCGCACAACCCGGGCCTGCGCGACCAACTCGCCGCCCTGCGCTGGGTCCACGACACCATCGCCGGGTTCGGCGGCGACCCGGACCGCGTCACCCTCTGCGGCCAGTCGGCGGGCGCCATCAGCGCCGGCGCCCTGCTCGCCGCACCCCAGGCGCAGGGCCTGATCCGCCGGGCGGTGCTGCAGAGTGGCCCGCCCGAGGCCGCGGAGCGCGACAAGGTCCGGCGCATGGTCCGCCGGATGGCCAACCGCCTGAGGATCCCCGCCACCGCCCAGGCCTTCGCCGAGGTCGACCGTGAGCTGCTGCTGCGCACCCAGGCCGAGGTCGGCCGGCTGAGCAGCCCGGTCCTGGGCGGCCCCGCCTTCGGGATCGTCGTCGACGGCGACCTCGTCCCGCGCGACCCCCTCCAGGCCCTCCTGGACGGCGATGCGGCCCGCGGCGTCGACCTCCTCATGGGCTGGACCCGCGACGAGTACCGGCTCTGGCTGGTCCCCGGCGGCCTGCTCGATCACGTCGACCGGCTCGGCCCGGTCGCCCTCGCCGGCGCCATGGCCCGCTGCCGTGTCGGCCACGAGGTGCCGCGCGGCTACCGCGCCCTGCGTCCCGAGGCCGGCCCCGCCGAGACCGTCGGCCAGCTGGTCACCGACCACCTGCTCCGGCGCCCGCTGCACCGGCTGGCCGAGGCCCGCCCGGGCTCGTCCTACCTGTACGAGTTCGCCTGGCCCTCCAACCGCCCCCGACTCGGCGCCTGCCACGCCCTGGAGCTGGGCTTCGTCTTCGACACCGGGGACGGGCCCGACGCGGCCCGGCTGGCCGGCGAGGGTGCCCCGCAGGAACTCGCCGACGAGATGCACGGCGCGTGGGTCCGCTTCGCCGCCACCGGCGACCCCGGCTGGCAGCCCTGGGACGACACCCACCCGGTCCGCGTCCTCGGCGACGGCGAGCCCCACACGGTGTCCGGCCCCCGGGACCGCGAGTTCGCCCTCTGGATGCCCACCGCCGTACCGCACCCCGAGCGCACCGCCGAACTGGCCCTGGCCGTACGCCGGCTGCGCCGCTCAATGGCCGCCGTACGCCGCCACTGAGTCCCGTACGACCACATGCGTGCCGAGGAGCAGATGCTCGTCGGCCGACTCCCCGCCGTGCCCGAGCGCGGTCCGCACGGCGAGCCGCCCCAGCTCCTCGTAGGGCACGTGCACGGTGACCAGGGCCGGGTGCGGATCGGGTTCAAGGCCCCGGGCCCGGCAACCGGTTCCCGACGGGACATCAGCGCCCCGTCGAGGACGGGGGGAACGGGACTGCGTCGCCCCGACAGGGGCGCGGGGAACCGCGCGACCAGCCCGAGACGGCCCGCAGCCGCCCATGGTCAGAGCCCCTACTACGAACGGGCGCCCCTCAGACCACCCGGGCGATCCCACCGATCGCCTCCGGCCCCACCCGGCAGCACCCACCGATCAGCCGAGCCCCCGCGTCCCGCCATCCCTCCACCTGCCCGGGGTCGAACAGCGACCGCCCCGTCCACGCCCGAGCCGCCGCGTCCCACACCTCCCCGCTGTTGGGATAGACGACCACCGGCTTCCCGGTCACCCGCGCCGCCACCTCGACCGCCCCGGGCACCTCCTCGGGCGCACAGCAGTTCACCCCCACGGCGATCACCTCGTCCACCTCGGCGGCCAGGGCGAACGCCTCCTCCAGCGGCTGCCCCGCCCGAGTCCGCCCACCCGCCACGCTGTACGACAGCCAGGCCGGCACCCCCAGCCCCCGCACCGCCCGCAGCATCGCCGCCGCCTCCTCCGCGTCCGGCACGGTCTCCAGCGCGAGCACGTCCGGCCCCGCCCCGGCCAGTACCTCGAGGCGCGGCCGATGGAAGCGCTCCAGTTCCCCGACGCTCAGCCCGTACCGCCCCCGGTACTCGGAGCCGTCCGCGAGCATCGCCCCGTACGGCCCGACCGACGCGGCCACCCACAACGGCCGTACGATCCCCTCCGCCCGGGCCCGCCGTACCGCGTCGCGCCCCAGCCGCACGCTCAGCGCGAGCAGCCCAGCGGCCTCCTCGTGAGGGATCCCGCGCTCGGCGAAGCCCTCGAACGTGGCCTGGTAGCTGGCGGTGATCGCGACGTCCGCGCCCGCCCTGAAGTACGCGAGGTGCGCGTCGCTGACCGCGTCGGGTCGGTCGGCCAGCAGCCGTGCCGACCACAGCGCGTCGCTGAGGTCATGTCCGGCGGAGGCCAGCTGGTTGGACATACCGCCGTCGAGCACGACCGTCCCGGCGGCGAGGGCGTCGGCGAGGCTGGGGGAGTTGTCGCTGGTCATGCCCCCGACGCTAGTCGACCCGGTCTCGACCGACCGGCCGTGTCCATGGCATGAACAGAACGCGGTCGGGGCGGTGGCGGGTCCGACGGCACGGCGGGGACCGGACGAGGCCCGGGTGGGTTCCTGCGCCTCGCGGTGCGCGAGGGCGGAAGCGAAGGTGGGGGCTGTCACGGTGGTTCCGGGGGCGTTCGGGAAGCGGGAAAGCCGGCGATCGAATGTCCGGGTCCGCATGACGGGCCACGCCGCGGTCTACCAGTGCGTGCTGTTCGTGGTCGCGGGCATCCCGGGTCTACCAGTGCGTGCTGTTCGTGGTCGCGGACATCCCGGTGTACGTGTGGCCGCGTGGCCGGCCACCGCGGGAAGTCACCGGGGACGTCTGACACACCGCTTCCTCCGGTCGGTGTCCGGCCCTCGTGCTGCCCCGCGCCGTGGCCGGCCTCATGAAGGTGCCGATGATCGCTTCGACCCACTGCCGTCCCCGGGCGATTCTGCCGAAGCGGAGTCTGTCGAGCTGGTCCGGGCCGACGGCCGTCGGCGCGTCGCTCGTCGGGTGTGGTCGGGGTGTCGAGGACTCCTGAGTCCGAGGCGGGGCAAGGTCCTGTTCGGACCAGACGACCTTGCCGCCCGGCACCGGGCGGAAGTCCCATCTGCGTGACAGCTGGGCGACCAGGAAGAGGCCGCGGCCGTTTTCGTCGGTGGTAT
This sequence comes from Streptomyces sp. NPDC026538, assembly GCF_055567535.1. Classification (NCBI taxonomy): domain Bacteria; kingdom Bacillati; phylum Actinomycetota; class Actinomycetes; order Kitasatosporales; family Streptomycetaceae; genus Streptomyces; species Streptomyces sp. NPDC026538. The sequence goes on along the minus strand of NZ_JBVHQG010000002.1, from coordinate 811,869 downwards.
GTGCGCGATGCAGACGTGGCAGGCAGTCGGTGGTGTCGAACACCTCGCAGGTCAGGACTTGGTGCCGGATCAGTCGCAGACCGATCGGGCCGGTGCTGTGGCGGACGGCGTTGGTGACCAGTTCACTGACGATCAGTTCCGTCGAGTCCTCAAGACCGTCCAGATCCCATTCGGCCAGCTGGCCGGCTGCCAGATGGCGGGCGCTGCGGACAGCGGTCTCGTCACCCGGCAGCGTCCAGGAGGCGACCTGGGTCGGGCTGAGCGAGAGGGTGCGCACGAGGAGCAGGGTGACGTCGTCGGACGGTGCCTGGGCCGGGACGGTCTCCATCGCGCGGGTGCAGAGGTCTTCCAGGGAGCACCTCGGTTCCGCCAGGGCCGCGCCCAGGCGGTGCATGCCCGCGTCGATGTCGTGGTCCCGGGTCTCGATCAGGCCGTCGGTGTACAGGGCGAGGAGACTTCCCTCGGGCAGTTCCAGCTCCACGGCCTCGAAAGGGCTCCCCAGCCCGACGCCGAGCGGGGTTCCGGTGGGCAGGTCGGGGAAGGTGACCCGGCCCTGCGGGTCGACGATCGCGGGCGGGGGGTGCCCGGCTCGTGCCATGGTGCACTTCCGGGTGGCCGGGTCGTAGACCGCGTACAGACAGGTGGCGCCCGTCACGGCGGCCAACTGGTCCCGGGTGTCGGGGGCTCCCTCACTCAGTCGCTCCAGCGTGTCGTCGAGGCGGGCCAGCAGTTCGTCGGGCCGCAGCTCCAGCTCGGCGAGCATGTGTACGGCGGTGCGGAGCCGGCCCATGGCCGCGGTGGCGTTGATGCCGTGGCCGACCACGTCGCCGACGACGAGGGCGACCCGGGCGCCGGACAGCGGGATCACGTCGAACCAGTCGCCCCCGACGCCGATGTCCATGTCGGCGGGCAGATAACGGGAGGCCGCCTCGACCGCCGTGCCGCCCCGCAGACGCTGCGGGAGCAGGTTGCACTGGAGCGCGAGGGCCGTGGCGTGTTCGCGGGCGTACAGGCGGGCGTTGTCCAGTGACAGCGCGGCACGGCTGACGAGTTCCTCGGCGAGGAGCAGGTCGTCCTCCTGGAACGGCACCGGGTCCTCGGTGCGGATGAACAAGGCCACCCCGAGCAGGACGTGCCTCGCGCGAATGGGGACGACCATCAGGGAGTGCATGCCGTGCTCGCGGATCTTCCGCGCCCGTACCGGGTCCTGGTCGACCCAGGTGCCCGGCGCGGCGTCCAGGACCGGCTCCAGATGGGACCTCCCGGTGCGCAGGGCGTCGGTGAAGGGCGCGCCGGGCGGTGCGGGGACCGGCTCACCGCGGACCCACGGGGATTCCGGGATCCCTGGGCGGATCGAGGCCAGACCGGCCCGCCGGAAGACGGGGCGGCGCTCGCCCACCGGGCCGAGGTGGACCGCGGGACCTTCGCCGGTCGGGACCGAATGCTCCAGGTCGACGACGGCGTAGTCGGCGAACAGGGGCACGGCGAGGTCGGCCAGTTCCTGGCTGGTCCGCATCACGTCCAGGGTGCTGCCAAGACGCGTACCGGCCTCACTGAGGATCGCGAGGCGCTCCTGCGCCCGCCGGCTCTCGGTGACGTCGACGCTGATCGCGCACACCCCCAGCGCCTGGCCTTCGGCGTCCTGGAGGCAGAAGAACGAAGTCGCGAGGATGTGCTCCCGGCGCGGATCCGCCGGCAGCCGCCTGCGGAACTCGTGGACGCTGCTGGTGCCGGTGCGGGTGGTCTGCCGCATCACCGCCTCGCATGCTTCGGCCTCGCCGCAGGGCAGAGTGTCGATGGGCCGGCGTCCGAGTCGTTGCTCACGGGAGACGCCGTCGTGGCCCTCCATCGTGTCGTTCACCCAGGTGCACCGCAGTCGCGGGTCACGAATGACGATGCCGATCGGCGCGCGGGTGAGCAGCGATTCCCGCACCGATCCGCTCGTCGCCTCCTGGGAGAGCTTGCGGAGGTCGGTCACGGACACGAGCCACCGGACTGCTCCGTCCTGCCCCCACAGCATCGAGATCCGCAGGCTGACGGTGAGCAACCGGCCGTCCCGGTGGCGTACTGCCGTGGTGCCCGACCAGCCCTTCTGAACGCGGCATCGCTCGACGAACGCCGATATCGTCGGGGCTTCCTCGAAGGAGGGCAGCACGAGTGCGGCGGACTGTCCCACCACGTCCCCGGCGGGGTGTCCGACCAGCCGCTCGGCGGCCTTCGTCCAGCCGAGCACCGTCCCCTGCTCGTCGAGCATCCCGATCGCCGAGTCGGATATCGGCTGCGTGTTCGTCTGCTTGCTGAGGGTCGCCTTGTCAGTGGTGGGCATCGAGCTCATGTCCTTAGGTAAGCGGGGGAGGTGGTTGGGGGCCCGTCTCCTTCCCGAATCCAGACGCGGATATGGACGCCGATATGGCGTTATGTTCGCTTCGGGTGATTGACCGGACGGTGCCCTGATATGTGACAGAGCCGCACCCGTGCTGACTCCTGGGGCCCACCTCTCCGGAGCCCCGAAGCCGGGGCGCGCGAGGTGCTCGGTACGGTCGCGCCCGGGACGTGGCGGTGGCCGATGCCGTCGCCCGGGGCGCGACACCGGCACCGGACCGGCCGCGGGACGGCGTGCGCGTCCTGTTCGATCCCGCCGCCATCCCTTCCGTCTGTGCCGTGACGGCGGGTGGCCGGCGAGCCGATCTTCAGGCCGCGTGCCGGCCGCCCCTTTGGCGGTCCTTCTGCCGGGTGCGGGGGCCCGCCTTCCGGGTGCGCAGGCCCGCCGGGACCATCAGACCGCCCAGGAGGCCGAGGGCCAGGGCGTAGGGCCACCAGCCGAAGGAGTCGGCCGAGTCGGCGGCGGTGCGGGTGGTCACGGCCGGGGGAGCGGTGTCCCCGGCGCCGGGCGCGGCCAGCGTGTCGTGGTAGTGGCCGCCGCCGATCGGGGCGCCGAGCGTCACCGGGCCGTCGTAGTCGAAGGTGAGCCGCGACCGACGGCCGCCGGCCGCATGCAGATTGAGGTAAACGGTGTCCTTCGTTCCCGGCATGAAGACGCGGTGGGTGGTGCCGTCGCCCCAGTGCACGTCCGCGCCCTCGATGTTGGTGCCCCGTTTGTTCAACTGGTGGGCGACGGGCTTCCAGTTGAGGGACGGGTCGCTCAGCGACGGGTGGGTGTCGCCGCCCCGGTCGCTGTAGCCGTACTGGCCGGTGAGCACCACCTTGCTGCCCGGCCGCGAGTGCACATTGACGTCACTGCCGTACTCCCGCTGGTACAAGTCCTGCCGCAGGGTGATCGTCTGGTTCAGCGGGGTGTCGATGATCCAGGAGCCCTGGTTGAGGATCGCGCGGGCGTGGGGCAGTGCGACCGGGTATTCGGGGCGGCCGACGGCCATGCCGGTGCCGTTGTCGATGACCCCGGTGAAGGGTGGGTGCCGGCCAGGTCGAGGGTGCCCCACATGTTGCGGGGCTGGGTGACGAGGCCCGAACCGCTGATCGTGCCGATGTTGAAGGTGCGGGTGAGGGACAGTCGCAGGGTGCCGTCGACCCGGACGTTGAGCTGGTTCAGCCGGTAGCCGGGGGTGTCGTAGGGGAAGTGGCCGATCAGGCCGGTGCCGCCGCCCGTGCCGTACTGCAGGGTGGTGCCGCGCTCGACCGTGATCGCGGGCGGGTCGGGGTGGGTGACCGTCGTGTACGGGTGGTTGCCGCCCCGGGTGCGCACCACCTGCCGTTGCCGGGACCTGGGCAGCGTGAAGTCGCTGTCCCTGGTGAGGACCAGCGTGCCGCCCCCGCGCACGGTGAGCGTGCCCTCGCCGTGCAGGACGCCCTCGTACGTCGTCGTCCCGGCGGGCACGGTGACGACCGTGTCGTCGGTGAGGGTCACGTCCCGGCCGGCGAGGACGTCGGCGGTGGCGTCCCGGGGGCCGGCGGCGGACGCCGGGGGAGTGGAGGCGAGGAGGGCGGCGAGGGCGGCGAGGGCGCCGACGGCCGCTGCGGTGGTGTGGAGGTGGCTGCGCACGTCATCGGAGACGCGGTGGAAGGCGTCGGATAACAGAAAAACGCGGCCGGGCGGCGATCGGTTGGAAATCGCTTTCCCCCTTGTCTCGTCAGACCCGTTGACCTGCCCGTAACACCCCTTTACCTTTTCGGCGATCACAACGTTCGTGAGGGCAACCGCCGTTCGTGATCTCGAACCTGAAGGGGCGTGTGTGAGATGAGACGTGCGTACGCGATCCTGCTGTCCCTCTGTCTGGCGGTGATCGGCGCCCTGGCCACGGCGGGGCCGGCCGCGGCGGCCGCCCAGACCGTCACCAACGGCACCCAGTTCACCGACACCTCGGGGAACATCGTCCACGCCCACGGCGGCGGGGTCATCAAGGTCGGCTCCTACTACTACTGGTTCGGCGAGGACCGCAACGCCGACAACACCTTCAAGTACGTGGACGCCTACCGCTCCACCGACCTGAAGACCTGGGAGTTCCGCAACCACGTCCTCACCCGGTCCTCCGCCGCCGAACTCGGCACCGCCTACATCGAGCGCCCGAAGGTCGTCTACAACGCCGCCACCGGCAAGTTCGTGATGTGGATGCACAAGGAGAACGGCGTCGACTACAGCGAGGCCAGGGCCGCCGTCGCCGTCTCCGACACCGTCGACGGGACCTACAGCTACCAGGGCAGCTTCCGGCCGCTCGGCCAGTACATGTCCCGGGACATCACCACGTTCGTCGACACCGACGGCACCGCCTACATGGTCTCGGCCGCCAACGAGAACTACGACCTGCAGATCTACCGGCTCACCGCCGACTACACCGCCATCGCGGGCCTGGTCGCCAACCCCTGGGCGGGCGGACACCGCGAGGCGCCCGCCCTCTTCAAGCGCAACGGCGTGTACTTCATGCTGACGTCGGGCGCCACCGGCTGGAACGCCAACCAGCAGCAGTACGCCACCGCGACCTCGCTCTCCGGCCCCTGGACGGCGTTCACCAACGTCGGCGACTCCACCGCCTACAACTCCCAGACCGCGTACGTCCTCCCGGTCACCGGCACGTCCGGCACCTCGTACCTCTACCTGGGCGACCGCTGGGGCAACTCCTTCGGCGGCACGGTCGACGACTCCCGTTACGTCTGGCTGCCGCTGACCTTCCCGACCACCACCACGATGTCGATGTCCTGGTACCCGGAGGTGTCCGTCGACACGACCGCCGGGACGGTCTCCGGCACCGGTGCCACCTACAACACGCTGATCGCCCGGCACAGCGCCAAGTGTGCCGACGTCCCGAGCCAGTCGCTCTGGGAGTCCGTCGCGATCAGCCAGTACACCTGCAACGGCGGTACCAACCAGAAGTGGTGGTTCAAGGACCTGGGCACCGGCTACTACGAGCTGATGGGCCGGGGCAGCTCGCTCTGCCTCCAGGAGAACTCCACCGACGTCACCCAGGAGGACTGCACGGGTGCCACGGCCCAGCAGTGGTCGGTCGTCACCTCCGGCTCCTACGTCAACATCAAGGCCCGGACCAGCGGTGAGTGCCTGGACGTGAACGGCGCGTCCACCGCCAACTCGGCCGCCCTCATCACGTACGCGTGCAACGGCGGCACGAACCAGCAGTGGACGCGCGGTACCTGATGCCGAACCAGATCAGGCCAGCAGGTCGATCGCGTCGATCGAGGTGCCGGCGCTGAGGAAGGACGTCGTACCCGAGCCGCTCACCACATAGATCTTCAGCGTGTTGTACGCGCTGGTGTCCGTCAGCCAGGCGGACGCCGGGACGCTGTAGGTGAAGGTGTGGTTGTTGCCCCGGTAGGAGCCCACGGTCAGTGACCGGGTGCTCGGCTGGGTGGGCGGCGAGGGGACGGCGGAGGTCCAGGTGTCGTTGACGACGACCTGGGGCCTACCGTTCGCGTAGGCCGTCGTCACACCGATCCGCAGGGTGTGCGCGGCGGCGGCCTGGGCGGCCGTCAGCCTGAAGTACACGATGATCCCGCTGTTGACGTCCTTCCACAGATAGCAGGGGAAGGCCGAGGTCTCCGTGCCGCTGCCGATGACCACGTTCCCGGTCCAGGGCGCGGCCCGCACGTCCGACGGGTGGGCGTACGTCATCAGGTCGGCGTTCTTGAACCCGCCCGGCGTGCCGTCCCAGTTGTTGATCCGCCAGATCGCGGAGGCGTTGCCGGGGTCGTTGGAGGACGGGATCGTGAGGGTGTTGAGGGTGGTCGTGGCACCCGCGGTCACCGTCACCGACGTGGTGTACACCGCCAGTTCGCCCTTGAAGACGGTCAGCGTGTACGTCCCCGGAAGCACGCTCCCGATGGTGAAGTAGCCGTCCGAAGAGCGTGCCGAACCCCAGTACTGGGCCGCGGAGTTGGCGAGCCCCACCGTGTACGCGTACGCCGTGTCCCGGCCGCTGATCCCGACGCCCGCGACCTTGCCCCGGCCGCTCGCCGCGACGTATCCGGAGATGCCGAGCGAGTCCGCCCAGGACGTGGTGAGGGTGCCCGGGTAGAGGGCGGAGGCGGGCGCGCCGCCGTCCGTGAGGGCGATGACGTACGGCCCCTGGAGGCCGTAGCGCTCGGACTCGGTCTGGTTCTCGCCGTAGTACAGGATCTCGTACAGCCCGCCGCCGTCCGCGCTCTGGTGGCGCAGCAGCGAGCGGTAGAACGGGCCGCCGGAGGCCTTCTCGTGGTTGCTGCGCACGATCCACAGGCCGACGCTGCCGGTGGTCCAGCCGATGTAGTCGTAGTCCATCACCCGCAGCTTCGAGTAGTGCTTCGCGCGGGTCTGGCCGTCGGACTTCTCGAAGACGTCCGCGGACTCGATGACGGTGGGCGCGTAGGAGTAGGAATCCGGCTCGTCGTTGAGGAACAGGCCGGCCTTGACGCGCACGATGTAACGGGTCGCGGTGACGGACGAGTCGGCCTTGTCGGTCCACAGATAGACGTTGTTCTCGCCGCTGCGGGCCGCGTAGTAGTGCTTCAGCGTGCCGTACGTGACCGAGACCAGGATCGTGGTGCCGGACTGCGCGATGGTCACCGTGGAGGTGCCGAGGCCCGACTCGACGTGCGAGTTCTTGCCGCCGTAGCCCTGGTACTCGGTGCCCTTGTAGACCAGCGAGGTCAGGTCGCCGTTGGTCTTGCTGATCTTGAAGACCAGACTGGCGCCGGTGTCGACGACGTAGTTGGAGCCGTCGTCGGACCAGCCGAAGCTCGCGGCCGAGGCGGTGGTGGCGAGCGGGCCGGTGAGGGCGGCGGTGCCGGCGGCGGCCGCGCTGCCGAGGACGAAGGTACGGCGTCCGAGGGGTCTCCCGTTGACTCCGGACATGGGGGTGCCTCCTTCGGAGGGGCGGGGGTGCGGGTGACTGTGAGAGTGGCAGTTGAATCGATTTCGCGAAAGGGCTTTCGTTCTCTTGGGGTTGGCAGTCTTGTGAAAATGGTCCAAGGTCTAGAAAGCGCTTGTGAGTGGCGGTACGGTCCCCGCCAGGCCCTGTCGCCGTGACGGAGGAGTCCCGAGTGAGACGTTTCAACGGTGTCCGTACCGCCGTGGCCGCGGTCGTCCTGAGCGCGGCCACCTGCCTGGCGGGCACTCCCGCCCAGGCGCACGACCGGCACCCGCCGGTCTCCCTCGCGCACTGCACCGCCGACGCCTGCCACTTCGACGTCCCGCCGGGCGACTACGACGTGACGGTCCGGCTCGGCGGGGCGGCCGCGTCCAGCACGAGCATCAGCGGGGAGACCCGGCGCTCGCTGCTCCCCGAGACGTCCGCCGCGGCGGGGCGGCACGTCACCCGCAGCTTCACCGTGAACGTCCGGACACCCGAGGGCGAACCGACCGGGCCCGAAGGAACGCCCGGCCTCGACCTGGCGATCGGCGGTTCGGCGCCCGCGCTCGCCGGCATCCGGGTGACCCCGGCCCGGCACGCCCGGCAGCTCTTCCTGGTCGGCGACTCCACCGTCTGCGACCAGCCCGCCGCCCCGTACTCCGGCTGGGGCCAGCAGCTCCCGCAGTTCCTGCGCCGCGGCGTCTCCGTCGCCAACTACGCGGACTCCGGGGAAAGTACGGTGACCTATCTCCAGAACCCTCGACTCTGGCGTACCGTCCAGCCGTTGATCGGCCGGGGCGACCTGGTCCTGATCCAGCTGGCGCACAACGACAAGACGACGGACGAGGCGACCTACCGCGCGAATCTGGAGGCGCTGGTGGCGGGCGTCCGGGAGAAGGGCGGGCGGCCGGTGCTGGTGACACCGATCGTGCGCCGCTGGTTCAATTCCGACGGCACGCTGAACAACGACATCGCGCTTCTGGTCAACGGGCTCGGCGTCAATCATCCTGAGGTGATCCGCTCGGTCGCCGCCGCCGAGGACGTTCCGCTGATCGACCTCACGGCGAAGACCAAGGCGCTGGCGGAGTCCCTCGGCGTGGAGGGCTCCAAGGCGCTGTACCTGTACAACGAGGAGAAGGACAACACGCACACCTCCGCGTACGGAGCCACCGTCTACGCGGGCCTGGTGCGTGACGAACTGCTCGCCCGGCACCTGGTGCCCCGGGGCACCGTGCGGGTGGGATGAGCCCCTGGGGCGTCCCGACCGGAACCGGGGCGCCCCAGGTTCCAACTTCACGAGGTTCGGTACGAAATCCGGCACGCGGTCGGGCACGGGGTCCGGTACGAGGTCCGGTACGAGCGAGAAAGAGCACCGATGCAGCTGCCCGCCGAGGACCGCGGCCCCAGCCCGCGCACCGGCTACACCCGCGCCCACTGGGAGGCCGCGGCCGACGCCCTGCTCGCCGCCGTGGAGCCCTACGCCACCCCGGACCGGGCCCTCTACCACCTCCCCGGCGACCACCAGAGCTGGTCGGGGCGTCTCTCCGACGGCCTGGAGGGCTACGCCCGCACCCTGCTCCTCGCGGCCTTCCGCCGGGACGAGACGGTGCTCCAGCGGTACGCGGACGGGCTCGCGGCCGGCGTGGCGGGCGGCTGGCCGCGCGTCGAGGACCGCAGTCAGCCGCTCGTCGAGGCGGCCTCCGTCGCCCTCGCCCTGCGTCTGACCCGCCCCCTGCTGTGGGACCGCCTCGACGACGGCGTGCGGCAGCGCGCCGCAGCCTGGCTCGCCGACGCGCTCACCGCCGAACCCTGGCCCTGCAACTGGGAGTTGTTCCCGGTGACGGTCGGCGGTTTCCTCGCCGAGGTCGGCCACGAGCCGGAGGCCGCGCGCAAGGCTGTCGACCACGGCCTGGCCCGCATCGAGGAGTGGTACCTCGGCGAGGGCTGGTACACCGACGGTGACGGCCGCAAGTTCGACTACTACAACGGCTGGGCGATGCACCTCTACCCGGTGCTGCACGCCTGGCTGGCCGGCGACGAGAAGCTGCTCGACCTGTACGGCGGCCGTCTGGAACGCCATCTCGGCCACTACGCGCGGCTGTTCGGCGGCGACGGCGCCCCGATGCACCAGGGCCGCTCGCTGACGTACCGCTTCGCGACCACGGCCCCGCTCTGGCTGGGCGCGCTCACCGGACGCACGCCCCTGTCCCCCGGGGAGACCCGGCGGCTGGCCTCCGGAGCGCTGAAGTACTTCCTGGACCGGGGCGCGGTGGACGCCCACGGACTCCTGACCCTCGGCTGGCACGGGCCCAACGTGGCGGTGTTGCAAGGCTATTCGGGGCCGGCATCCCCGTACTGGGCGAGTAAGGGCTTCCTCGGCCTGCTGCTTCCGCCGGACCACGCGGTGTGGACGGCGCCGGAGGAACCGGGCCCGGCCGAGCGCGCCGACGCGGTCACGCCGATCGCGCCCGCCAACTGGCTGCTCCAGTCCACGCGTTCGGACGGCGTCGTGCGCCTCCACAACCACGGCAGCGAGGACGTCCGCTACGACCCCTACTACACCCGGCTCGGCTACTCGACCGTGACCGAGCCGTCGGCGTCGTACGACAACAGTGTGCTCGTCGGCGGCGATCCGAGCCGGACGGACATCGTGCCGCTGGGCGTCGGGCAGGGCTGGGCGGCCTCCCGGCACACGGCCGCCTCGGGGGCTCGCGTGACGAGTGCCGTGCTGGTGCGCGGGGCGGTGGAGGTGCGGGCCTTCCTGGTGGCCGGGGCGGAACCGGGGACGCCGGTACGGGTCACCGGCTGGGCCGCACCGGAGGGGCTCCGGGCCGAACTGCTGCCGGCCGTAGGCCTCGACGAGGCGCTGACCGGGGTCACGGGGGAGGCCCCGACCCTGTTCGTCGCGCTGAGCCGGCTTACCGGGGCGGCGGATGCCGAGCCGCTGGGGCAGACAGTGACGGTACGCGCCGAAGGGGCGAAGGAGTTGACCGTGCTGTGGAGCGGGGGACCCGGTCTGCGGGTCCGCTGGCAGGACGATGGAGTGGATGTGGAGCACATCGCGCCGGGCTGAGCCGCGTCGGGCATGATGCGGATCACGGGGTGGGCGTGGACGCGGCGGTGACCTGTGGTGCGTGGTGCGGAGGTCATGCCTCCTGGTCGTCGCCGGCGCGGGGAAGGTTGCCGTGTTCCGGCGCGGCCGCCGCGGGCAGTGGCGCCGCCCTTCTGATCGGGGTGCCGAGGGCGGCGAGGCCGGTCAGTGTGCAGCAGACACCGGCGACGGCGGCCACGGCGGCGGTGCCGTACCGCTCGGCCGCCCAGGTGAGGACGGCGGCGCCGGCCGGGGCCAGCGCGTACTGGAGGGTCCAGTGCGCGGAGGTGACCCGGCCCAGCAGGGGTTCCGGGGTGATCTCCTGGCGCAGGGACATGGAACAGGTGCCCGCCACCCCCACGCAGGCCAGGTAGACCGCGCACAGGACCGCCACCACGGGCACCGAGCCCACCCGGCCGAGCCCGGCGAAGGCCAGTCCGCACACCGTCATCGACGCGATCCAGGTCGGCCCGAAGCCCAGCCGCCGCCGCAGCCGGGCGACCAGCAGCGCCCCGGTGATCGTGCCGACCGCGCCGACCGCCAGCACCGTGCCCACCGTGCCGTCGTCGTGGCCGAGGTCGTGCTTGAGGTGGTAGATGACCAGGTCGTTGATGCCGAGGCTGAGGAAGCTGAAGACGGCGAGCAGTCCGGTGACCGACCGCAGGACGGGGTGCCGGACCAGGTAGCCGATCCCGGTGCGCAGGTCACGCCACACACCCCGCTTCCCGGCCGGCTGGTCGTCCCCGGCGCGCTCCCGGACCCGGACCAGCGACAGCAGGGCGGCCGACACGGCATAGCTCGCCGCGTCCACGGCCACCGCGTCGGCCGGCCCCGTCCAGGCGGCCATCAGACCCGCGCCCAGGGGACCGAGGACACCGGCCGCCGCCGCGGTGGCGTTGACCCTCCCGTTGGCCTCGGTGAGCCGGGTGACGTCGACAAGTCCCCGTACGACGGTGACGTACCCGACGGCGAAGAGCATGCCGACGGCCTCGCACAGCGGCAGGACCACGTACAGCAGCCAGAGATGCGGCCCGGCCAGCCAGACGACCGGGATCAGGCCGTAGAGGACCATACGGACCAGGTCGCAGGCGATGAGCAGCTTCCGCCGGTCGACCCGGTCCACGACCACCCCGGCGAAGACCGCCGCCAGCACCATCGCGACCCCGCCGACGGCGGTGAGCAGGCCCATCCGGGCCACCGAGCCGGTCGCCTGGAGGACCAGCAGGGGCAGCGCGACGAGACTGAAGGAGTCACCGAGGACGGAGAGGGTCTGGGCGAGCCAGAAGAGGCCGAAGTCCCGTTGCCTCCACAGTGGTTGCCCGGTCGCCGCCTCCTTGGCGCGAGCCGCCCGCTCCGCCCGTCGCGCCTCGCCTGCCACGGCTCCCCCTTCCGAGTTCCGGCAACCCTACGCCGACCGCGTCCCGTTGATAATCGCCTGGACCGCGAAACCTAGGACCTCTAGGATCCAGGCTAGGAACACCAGGGAGGTAGTCGGATGGCCCGTGCCGGAATCACCGTCGACCGGCTGGTCTCGGCGGCGGCCGAACTCGCGGACGAGGCCGGCTTCGAGCAGGTCACGCTGTCCGCGCTGGCCCGCCGGTTCGGGGTCAAGGACGCGAGTCTCTACGCGCACGTCAGGAGCCTTCAGGACCTGCGGCACCGGATCGCACGGCTCGCCGGCGGCGAGCTGATCGACCGCATCGCCACCGCCGTGGCCGGACGCTCCGGCAAGGACGCGCTCGTCGCCTACGCCGGCGCCTACCGTGCCTACGCCCTCGCCCACCCCGGCCGCTACGCGGCCACCCAGATCCGGATCGACCCCGCCCTCGTCGACCCGGACGATCCCGGCATGCGCCGCACCGTCGAGATCACCTACGGCATGCTGCGCGGTTACGGCCTCACCGAACCCGATCTCACCGACGCCGTACGCCTGCTGCGCGCCACCTTCCACGGCTACTGCGCCCTGGAGGCCGGTGGCGGCTTCAACGCCGCGCGGGACGTCCGCGCCTCCTGGGACCGGGCGATCGAGGCCCTGCACATCGCCCTTGAGAACTGGCCCCACGAGGAGACCGACCACCATGTCTGAACCCCACTACGACGTCACCGGCACCGGACCCGTCCTGCTCCTCCTCCCCGGCGGCGCCGGCCACCCCATGGGCCTGGACCCGCTGGCCGGCCACCTGGCACCGCACTTCACCGTCGTGACGTACGACCCGCTGGGCCTCGCCCACGGACGCCTCGGCGAGCCGGTCACCGACCAGCGGGTGGCGGACTGGAGCGAGGGCGCCCACCGCGTGCTGGCGAAGACGGCGGGCGAGGAGGAGGCGGCGTACGTCCTCGGGACCAGCTCCGGCGGCATCACCGCCCTCGACCTGCTGGCCCGGCATCCCGGGCGGCTGCGGGGCGTGATCGCCCACGAGCCGCCGTGTGTCACCCTGCTGCCCGACGGGGAGCGGCTGCGGGCCGAGCTGGTCGGGCAGTTGGCGGCCGGGCGGCCGGCCGCCGAAGAGCCGACGCCCTTCGGGGTCTTCCTCGACCATGTCCTGCGCCCGTTCACCGCCTACCGGCCGGCGACCGGTCTGCCCCGCCTCACGGTGGCCGCCGGAACCGAGTCCCGCGGCCAACTCCTGCACGACACGGCGAAGTTCACCGCCCAGTACACCGGCGGAGCCTTCGCCGAGTTCCCCGGCGGGCACCTGGGCACCGTGCAGCAGCCGGCCGCCTTCGCGGAGCGGGTCAGGGAGATCCTGCTCGGCTGACGGCCCCGCCGGCCGGTCAGCCGTTCACCCCCGTGTAGTGGCCCAGCGCCCACCGCCACAGCCGACGCGACGCCAGGTAGGCGAGCAGGCCGAGGAGCGGGGATCCGGCCGCCAGCCAGTAGGGGGCGCCCGTCGAGTGACCGTGGCCGGTGAGGACCGCGGCCGGGAAGTAGGCGACGAAGGCGAGGGGCAGGCCGTAGGTGAGGAGGCCGCCGACCGCGCGGGGAAGGACGTTCAGCGGGTAGCTGCCGAAGGTGCCGAGAAGTTCCTCCAGCCAGCGGCCCCAGTAGTCGGCGGCCGGGTAACGCAGCGAGGCGCAGGCCACCACCGTGAAGAGGGCCGCCTCCAGGAGCATCCCGCCGAGGACGGCCGCGACCAGGTAGCCGATGCGGCCCGCCGTCCAGTCCAGCTCGCTGCGGCCCAGCGCCCCCGCCATCAGACCGGCCGCCACGGTCAGGTCGCCGATCGCGTTGGTGGGGAAGAACTCCAGCTGGACCTGGCGGTAGACGGGCAGCGGGCGCAGGAGGTAGGCGTCGATCCTGCCCTCCTGGATGCTCCGGCCCAGGCCGTGCACCCGGCCCAGGAGGAGCACGAACAGGCCGTGCGCCAGCATGCGGGTCGCCGGGATGAGCAGGACGTCGCTGCTGTCCCAGCCGCCCATCCCGGCGAACCGGGTGAGCAGCACCGTCGCGAACACGATCACCGACACCTGCCAGACCGCGCCGATCGCGATCATCATCAGGAACTCGGTGCGGTACTCCAGCTGGGCGCGGAAGTTGAGGCGCGTGATGCGCCACATGATCCGTACGGCGTTCATCGGTCTCAGCCTCCTTGCGAGATCACACGACGGGCGGCCCGCCGCCACACGAACCGGGTGAACAGGTAGAGGGCCACGACCCAAGCGGCCTGGACGCCGAGCTGGAAGGGGGCGTCCGACAGCGGGACGCGGCCCACGTACAGCGAGAGCGGCACGCTCAGGGTCGCCTGGAAGGGCAGGAAGGAACTCAGCGTGATGAACCAGTGCGGGAAGTACCACAGCGGCGCGTACACCCCGGACAGCAGGTTCTGCGCGAAGACCAGGATCAGCATCGCGGCCGTGTTCCGCAGCGTCCAGAAACACAGCTGGTCGATGAGGAGCATGACGTGGTAGAGGACCAACTGGCCCAGCGCGAGGCTGAGGACGAACACGCCCGCCACCGCCGCCGAACCCGGCGGCTGCACGACCCCGACCGCCAGACAGACCGCGTATCCCGTCAACGCCCAAATCAGACCGTACAGTTGCTCCCCGATCGCGCGCAGGGCGTGGTAGCGCCGGGGTGGCATCGGGCGCAGGTACCAGTAGACGATCGTGCCGAAGTGCACATGCTGCATGACCGTGTCCCGGCCCGCGTACTGGTCCAGCTCCCGCAGCCGGGAGGCCAGTACGGCCATCACGGCGTAGGTCACCGCCTGGCCGCGGTCCAGACCCGCGGTCGTACCGGACTGGGCGTACAGGCCGCGCCAGAGCGAGGCCACGAGCACCACCTGCACGGTCAGCCGCAGCAGCACCCCGGTGATCCGGGGCGGGGTGTACAGCTCGCCGAGCGGGGTGACCCGGGCGGCGCGCCAGCCGTAGGACAGGGCCATCTCAGACCGCCTCGGCCTGCACGTAGGCCGCCCGCATGACGTCCTCCAGGTCCGCCTCGTCCACCGCCACGCCCGTCACCTCGTACCGCTCGATGACCAGCTTCAGCGCCTTGTGGACCGTGGGCGCGGCCGGGCCGTCCGGGCCGAACACCACCTGGGGGCCGTCCCGGCTCACCAGTGTGACGCCCGGCAGGGGGCCGACCGGCGTGTGCGGGTCGGCGAGGGTGGCCCGCACCTGCCAGGTCGAGCCGAAGGTACGGCGGATCTCCTCCAGGGATCCGTCGAGCACCAGCCGCCCGTGGTTGACCAGCACCACCCGCTCGGCGAGCCGCTCGACCTCGGTCATGTCGTGCGTGGTCAGCAGCACGGTACGGCCGCGCTCGGCCACCTGGTACCGCAGGAACTCGCGGACCTGCTCCTTCACCACCACGTCCATGCCGATCGTCGGCTCGTCCAGGAACACCACCGGCGGGTCGTGCAGCAGGGCGGCCGCCAGGTCGCAGCGGACCCGCTGGCCGAGCGAGAGGTGCCGGACCCGGGTGTCCCAGAAGGCGGACAGGTCGAGGAGTTGGTCGAACTCCCGCAGCCGCGCCGCGTGTTCGGCCCTCGGCACCTCGTAGATGTCCCGCAGGATGGCGAACGACTCCCGCACCGGCAGGTCCCACCACAGCTGGGTGCGCTGCCCGAACACCGCCCCGATGTTACGGGCGTTGCGCTCCCGCTCCTGGTAAGGCACCACGCCGGCGACCCGGGCATGGCCGGAGCTCGGGGTGAGGATGCCGGTGAGCATCTTGATGGTGGTCGACTTGCCCGCGCCGTTCGGGCCGAGCAGGGCGAGGAGTTCGCCGGGGGCGACGTCGAAGGTGATGTCGGAGACCGCGTGCTTCTCGACGCGCTCGGGGTTGACCAGGGATCGCAGGGCGCCGGAGAGACCCGGGCGCCGGACGGTGGTGTGGAAGGTGCGGGACAGACCGCGGACCTCGATGCTTCCGGCCACGCTGGGGGACTCCCTCGTTCCGTACACGACGTACGGCCGGCCGGTTTGGGAGGCCGACCGGCCGCGGATACGCAACGACGGTCGCAGAGCGCCGAGGGGCCCGGCAATGGACTAAAGGACCCGAGAGTTGGACTAATCGATCACCGGGAGACGGACGCGGTACGGCCTGGGCGGACCCCGTTGCGCTGCCCCACGGACCGCAGCGCGCCCTCCAGCGCGAAGGTGGCCGCGCCGAGGCAGACCGGGTCGGTGGGGATGGGGGAGAGCATGATCTCGGTGGCGGCGAACGGCCGCCCGAGCGCGTGGCGGCGGACGGCCTCGCGGACCTCGTCGAGCAGCGGTTCACCGAGCCTGCGGGCGACCCAGCTGCTGAGCACCACCAGTTCGGGGTTGAGCAGGTTGACCAGGTTGGCGACCCCGGCGCCGATGTACCGGGCCGTGTCCCGCACCACCTGGACCGCCACCGGGTCGCCGTCCGCCACCCCGCGGGCCAGCGCCCCGATGGTGGCCGTCTGGTCCTCGGGGTGCAGCAGCGGGCTGTCCGGGCTCGACTCGCGCAGGTTGAGCATGATGCCGGGAGCGCCGACGTAGGTCTCGACGCAGCCGTGGTTGCCGCAGTGGCACGGCCGTCCGTCCAGGACGAGCGTGGTGTGCCCCCACTCCCCGGCGCTGTTGCTGACGCCCCGGTGCAGTCCGCCGCCGAGGGCGAGCCCGGCGCCGACCCCGGTGCCGAGGTTCACCACCACCGTGTCCCCGCGCCCGCGCGCCGCCCCGAACCACTGCTCGGCCACCGCGCAGGCACGCAGCGGGTTGTCCAGGTGGAGGGGGTAGGCCACGTGTTCGGACAGCAGGTCGAGCAACGGCACGTCGTGCCAGTCCCAGTTGGGCGCGTACTCGGCGATGCCGGTGTCCCGGTCCACCTGCCCGGGGGCGCTCACCCCGACGCCCAGCACCCGGGCGCCCTCCACCCCGGCCTGCGCCACCACCGAGCCGACGGCGGCGGCGACATGGCTCACCACCTGCTCGGGCCGGTGCTCGCCGGGGCGCATGTCCTCCTCGGCGCGGGCCAGCACGTTCAGCGCCAGGTCGAACAGCTCGACATGGACGTACGTCTCCGCGATGTCCACGCCGATCAGCGCGCCCCCCGAGGCGTTGACCGCCACGAGCCCCCGGGGGCGGCCGCCAGCCGAGTCCTCGAAGCCGACCTCCGTGATCATCCGCAGTTCCAGCAGTTCGCCGACGAGCGTGGCGACCGTGGCCAGACTCAGCCCGGTGACGGACGCCAGCTCCTGCCGTGAGGTGGGAGACTCGGCGATGATGTGCCGCAGCACCTCGTAGCGGTTCGCGGTGCGGATGTCACGTGATGTGTGCTTCACACGGCGCAAGGCTATGGGCTGCGGCGGGCTTTCGACAAGGGATTAGGAAAAGGGCTTTATTAAGCCGGTCGAAGGGCTCCGCCAGCTCGTCATCCGCCCAGTACGTCCTGGACGAAGGGATTGGCGAACTTCCCCTCGGGGTCCAGGGTCCGGGCCAGCGCACGGAAGTCGGCCAGCCGGGGGTAGCGGCCGCGGAGCACCTCGCCGGGGACGCTGTGCACCTTTCCCCAGTGCGGACGCGGCTCGAACGGCGCCAGCACCTCCTCCAGCCGGCCCACCGCGGGCAGTACGGCCGCCAGGTCGTCGACCCAGGTGAAGTGCAGGGCCACGGAGTCCCGGCCGTGGGCGGGGCTGAGCCACTGCGGATCGGCGGCGATGGTCCGCACCTCGCAGGTCAGCAGCGCGGGCGAGACCGCCTGCCGGACGGCGTCGACCGCGTACAGCGCCTCGACGGCCGTCGACCTCGGCAGCAGGTACTCCGACTGGAGCTCGTCCCCGCTGCTCGGCGTGAACTCCGCCCGGAAGTGCGGCAGCCGCTCGTGCCAGGGCCCCGGCACCCCGAACTGCTCGGTGCAGTTGCGCGCCGGCATGCCCGGCACTGGGTGCATCGCCTCGGTAGCGGGCGCGGCCCAGCCGAAGTCCACGGCGGGGCGGTCGGTGCGCCGCTTCACCCACACCTGCCGGAAGCCCGGCTCCCGCCAGTCGGTGAACAGGCTCACGCTGTACGCGGCGCCGGACACGGCTGCGAAGTCCAGCCCCGTCAGCGGAAGTTCGACGTACACCGTCTGCGCGACCTCGTAGGCCGGTTCCAGGTCGAGGGTGAGCGCGGTGACGACCCCGAGCGCGCCCAGCGAGGTCACGGCACCCTCGAACCGGGCGTCGCCGCGCGCGATCGTCTCCGTCGAACCGTCGGCGAGGACCAGCTCCACCTCCCGTACGGGCGCCGCCAGCGACCCGTTGGTCACGCCCGAGCCATGCGTTCCGGTGGCCACCGAACCGGCCACCGAGATGTGCGGCAGCGAGGCCATGTTGGGCAGTGCCAGGCCGTACGCATGGACCGCGCGGGCCAGTTCGGCGTACCGCACCCCGCCCGCGACCCGGACCGTGCGGGCCGCCGTGTCCACCTCGATCACCGGCGGCAGCCCGGCGACCGAGACCAGCAGGCCGTGCGGACCCGGGTCGGCGATGCGGTTGAAGGAGTGCCCGCTGCCCAGCACCCGGACCCGCGCGGCGCCCGCCACCAGCGACCGGAGCGCGTCGAGCGAGTCCGGGCGGTGGAACTCCTTGGCCGTGTACGTGATGTTGCGCGCCCAGTTGGTGACCGTCTGCGCCGGATCCGTCATCGTGTCGTCCCATCCCTGTCGTGCCATGCCAGTTGTGCCGTGCCGTGCCGTGCCAGTTGTGCCGTGCCGTGCCGTGCCAGTTGTGCCGTGCCGCGCCGTGCCTGTCGTGTGCCGCGCTCTCGTCCGCCGGAGAGTGCGTGTGCGTTGACCCTCTCATTCGCCGAGACCTACGGTAGAGACCGGTTGCTATCCGCGCGTCACCGAGCCGGAAGGTCACTTCCTTGCCCGAGCGTCTCCAGGCAGTGTTCGCCATGACAGCCCAGAACGTGCCGCACATCTTCCCGCCGGAGGTGCTCGCACGGCTGCGCGCGTGCGTAGAAATCGATCCCACTCTGGTGGTGGACGACTTCACCGATCCCCGGGCCCGGGAGACGCTCGCCCGCGCCGAGGTCCTCGTCACCGGCTGGGGCTGCCCGACCCTGGACACGGCCGCCCTGGACGCGGTGCCCGCACTGCGCGCGGTGCTGCACGCGGCCGGCTCGGTCAAGGGCTTCACCACGCCCGAGGTCTGGAAGCGCGGCATCCTCGTCTCCTCGGCGGCCGCCGCCAACGCGCTGCCCGTCGCCGAGTACACCCTCGCGATGGTCCTCCTCGCCGGAAAGGACGTCTTCGCCTTCCGTGACCTGCTGCGCACCCGGCGCACCTACCCCTACGGCGGCATCGTCCCCGGCATCGGCAACTTCCACCGCCGCGTCGGCGTCGTCGGCGCCTCCCGCATCGGCCGCCGCCTCATCGAGCTCCTGCGCCCCCACGACCTGGTGGTGAGCCTGGCCGACCCGTACGTCGACGAGGCGGAGGCCGCGCGGCTCGGTGTGCCGCTGCTGCCGTTGGACGAGCTGCTGCGCACCTCGGACATCGTCACCGTGCACGCCCCGCAGACCCCCGAGACCCGCCGTCTCGTCGGCGCCCGCGAACTCGCCCTGATGCCGGACGGATCGGTACTGATCAACACCGCGCGCGGCTCGCTGGTCGACCACGACGCCCTGGCCGAGGAGCTGCGCACCGGCCGCCTGACCGCGATCCTCGACGTCACCGACCCCGAACCGCTGCCCGCCGACTCCCCGCTGTTCGACCTCCCCAACGCCTTCGTCACCCCGCACCTCGCCGGGTCGCAGGGCAACGAGCTGGCCAGGCTCGGGCTCACCGTCGTCACGGAGGCCGAACGGCTGCTGGCCGGCGACGGCCTGCGGTACGCGGTCGACCACTCGGTCCTCGAACGGGCCGCGTGACGGCCGTCTCGTAGGGTGACCTGAAAACATGACGAAGGGGAGCCGAGCGGTGGCGAAGCGGACACAGCCGGCGCCGAACGGGGACGCCTCGACCGTACGGGACGTCGCCGCACGGGCCGGGGTCTCCGCGTCGACCGTCTCCCGGGTGCTGGGCGGCACCTACCCGGTGGCCGCCACCACCCGCGCCAAGGTCCTGAAGGCGATGCGCGAGCTGGACTACGTGGTCAACGCGCACGCCCGCGCGCTCGGCGGCGCCACCAACAAGACGGTCGCCTTCGTCGTCGACGACGTCACCGGCCCCTTCTACGCGCACATCGCCCGCGGGGTCGAGGAGCAGGCCTCGGCGGAGGGCCGGCTGTGCATGCTCTGCACCACGCACGGCGACCCGCGGCGCATCCTCGCCGTGGTGGAGACGATGCGGGAGCAGCGGGCGGACGCGGTGATCGTGGTGGGCGGCGCCCTGGCGGACAAGGCCTACCACGACCGTATGACCCACTTCGCCCACGCCCTGGACCGGGCCGGCTCCCGGCTCGTCCTGGTCGGCCGGCCGCCGCTCGGCCCCGGCGTCCCGGCCACGGTCGTGGACTACGACAACGAGGGCGGCGCCTTCGCCCTCACCAGCCACCTGCTCTCCGGCGGCCACCGGCGCATCGCCTACCTCGGCCGTGTCCCCGGTCTCTCCACCAGCGCCCAGCGCATCGCCGGCTTCAGCCGCGCCCATGAACTCCTCGGCCTCACCCCGGACCCCGACCTGATCACCGACGGCGTCTTCTCCCGCTCCTACGGCTACCAGGCGACCCGTGAACTCCTCCGCTCCAGAAAGGAGTTCACGGCGGTCTTCGCCGCCACCGACATGATCGCCGCGGGCGTGATCCAGGCGCTGCGCGAATCCGGCCGCCGTGTCCCCGACGACATCGCGGTGGCCGGGTACGACGACATCCCGGTCGCCCGGGACGTCTACCCGACGCTCACCACGGTCCACGTGCCCCAGGAGGAGCTGGGGCGCGCGGCCGTCCGCCTCGCTCTGCACCGCGACGACCTGCCGGACGGCCAGCACCTGGTCCTGGGCACGCATGTGGTGCTGCGCGAGTCGACCCGACGGGCCGGCGGCAGCCGAACAGAGGGGTGAAACCTCCCGAAGGTGGATGAATCGCACAGCGTGAGGGGACCCGGCAGGGCCGGCGAACGAGCGGGGGCATACCGTGAGGAGTCGAACGCCTGAGTCGGAAGGAGACACGGGATGGGCAGCCGTACCGCGCTGGTCGAGGATCTGATGGAGAGGTTCCCGCACGTACCGAGGGAAGCCGTCTTCAAGGAGGACCTGCTCCGGGGCGGTGTCGCCTTCGATCCCTCCGCCCTGAGCGACAACGAGAGCGGCGAGGTCAAGCCGAAGTCGTACTTCATCTTCTCCTTCGACCACGGCACCCTGCCCGAACTGGGCGAGGCCGCGCTGCGCCGGCCGCCGGAGGAGATCATCCTCACGGGCGGCCCGTACGACCTGCGCCGGACCGTCGTCTCCGTACGCGTGAACCCCGCCTCGCCGTACCGGGTGGCCGCCGACGAGGAGGGGCTGCTCGGGCTCTACCTGGACGGCAAGCGGATCGCCGACGTCGGGGTGCCGCCGATGCCGGAGTACTACCGGCAC
The DNA here is from genome assembly GCF_055567535.1 of Streptomyces sp. NPDC026538. Taxonomy (NCBI): domain Bacteria; kingdom Bacillati; phylum Actinomycetota; class Actinomycetes; order Kitasatosporales; family Streptomycetaceae; genus Streptomyces; species Streptomyces sp. NPDC026538. The sequence continues at coordinate 790,508 of NZ_JBVHQG010000002.1, read as the reverse complement.
AAGCTCGCCAACGGGAAGTCCGTGATGGAGGTCGCCCCGACCATCCAGTGGGGCTACCTGATCTACCTCACGGTCTTCCGGGTCTGCCAGTACTTCGGCGCCAAGGAGGAGTGCCAGTACTGCGACATCAACCACAACTGGCGCCAGCACAAGGCCGCCGGCCGGCCTTACACGGGAGTGAAGGACGTCGACGAGGTCCTGGAGGCCCTGGAGATCATCGACCGGTACGACACGGCGAAGACCTCCACCGCCTACACCCTCACCGGCGGTGCCATCACCTCCAAGCTCCAGGGCCGTGACGAGGCCGACTTCTACGGCATGTACGCCAAGGCCATCGAGGAGCACTTCCCGAACCGCTGGATCGGCAAGGTCGTCGCCCAGGCGCTGCCCAAGGACGACGTCCAGCGGTTCAAGGACTACGGCGTGCAGATCTACCACCCCAACTACGAGGTGTGGGACGAGTACCTGTTCAAGATGTACTGCCCGGGCAAGGAGCGGTACGTCGGCCGGGACGAGTGGCACAAGCGGATCCTGGACTCGGCCGAGATCTTCGGCGCGCGCAATGTGATCCCCAACTTCGTGGCCGGTGTGGAGATGGCCGAGCCCTTCGGCTTCACCACGGTCGACGAGGCGATCAAGTCCACCACCGAGGGCCTGCGCTTCTTCATGTCGCACGGCATCACGCCCCGCTTCACCACCTGGTGCCCGGAGCCGACGACCCCGCTCGGCAAGGCCAACCCGCAGGGCGCGCCGCTGGAGTACCACATCCGCCTGCTCCAGGCCTACCGTCAGACGATGGAGGACTTCGGCCTGTCCTCGCCCCCCGGCTACGGGCCGCCCGGCCCCGGCAACGCCGTCTTCTCCGTCAGCTCGTTCATGGACAGCCTCCCCGCGGAGGAACCGACGAAGGTGTGAGTCCCGGGGCACCGGACACAGGAGGGCGTCAGGCGGTCTGCCTGGCGCCCTCCTGGGCATTCCGGAGAGCGCCGGCCGGGCTCCCGGCTCCTCCCGCGGTGACCGCGCTCACCTCCCGGGCCTCGATGTGCGAGGGACCGGGGAGGACGGTGAGTCGGAATGCGGTTGCGGTGCGTATAGGAGGGCGGAGTTGTGGGCCACGGCGGACACGAACGCGTTCTCCGGCTGGACCGCGATCCACGGCCATGTTCCGCCATCGGCCGTCGGCGTACCTTTCGCCCGGTACGGTGACCGCGGGGATTCCGCGCGGTCGGCGTACCCGGCGTGGGCGCGCTGCGGGCGGCGGCGGGTGGTGGCCGGGGCGCGGTCAGGGCGGCTGAGCACGGCGGTTGGCGTGACGCCGGGGGCCGGTGGTACGGGTGACGGGGAGGATCCGTGACACGACCACCGGTAACCGTTTTGAATAGGCCGCTTGTCAGTTGTGCAGGAGACGTGAAAAGCTCGGGTCCTGCCGCGAGGTTCCCCCCAACTCCATTGCCGATGTGGTGAGTTGACCTCGCTTTTGATGCAGGAGACCCATGCCCGACCTGCCGATCCCCCAGGACGCCGCCGAGGCAGCGCTGTTCTCCGAATGCTGGGACGCGGTGCTCTCCTACGCCGACCTGTGCACGTCCGGCTCGCTGACGGCCAATCAACTGGCCACCGAAGCCTTCGCCCTCGGTATGCGCGAGGCCCGTGACACGGACTTCACCCCGGTCCGCAGCGTCGGACGACGTGCCGCCCGGCTGCCGATGATCCCGCTGTTGCTCACGGCCGTCCGCAACACGGCCGCCGGTTGGGAGGCCGAGAGCCTGGGCCACAAACTCGACCCGGACCTCAGACTGTGGCTCAACTCCGAGAAGGCCACACGATATACGGGCCCGCCCTTGCAGCGACCCGTCGCACTGCGCGGCCTGCGTGACATGCAGGAGGCGGACGCCGCACTGCTGTGGCTGGCCGAGGTGGAGGCGCTGCCGCTGCCCTCGGTGGCACGCCGGCTCGGCCTCGACCCGGTCGCCGCCGCCCAGGAACTGGAGCAGGTGCGCGGCCTGTTCCGGGATCGCTGCCATCGCGCGCACCTCGACACGCCGATGGCCGCCGAATGCCGCAGCTACGCCCGGCTCCTGGACGCGGTCACCCGGTCCGCCGCGGCCGACACGCCCGACGACCTCTCCCGGCACCTCGCCACCTGCGTGCAGTGCGCCGAGGCCGCCGCCTGTCTGCGGCTGCACGGCGGCGGACTGCCCGCGGCGCTCGCCGGCGGGGTCATCGGCTGGGGCGGCCTCGCCTACCTGGAACGCCGCCGCCGCGCGGCCGAGGTACGGCTCGGCGCGGGCCGCCCGGGCGCCGGCGACCACGACGGCGGCGACCCCAAGGAGGGCACCGGCCGGGGGCGGGTGCTGCGTCACGGGCTGCTCGGCGCGGCGGTCATGATCTCGCTGGTGGCGCTCGGCGTGTCGATGATGCCGATGGGCAGCGGCTCCGGCGACGACACCGCCACCGCCTCCCACGACGACCGCCAGCCGGTCGCCGACCCCACCTCCGTGCCCCCGTCGAGCGAGCCGCCCGCCACCCACACGGCCTCCGCGGCCCGGTCCTCGTCGGCCACCGCCGGCAAGCCGGCCGACAAGAACCCCGACCCGGAGCCCCAGGGCACCTCCACCGCCACGGCGGGTACCGGCGGCAAGGCCACCGGCTCCGCCGCCCCCGTTCCCGCTCCCTCGCCCACGGAATCCGCGGCGGCCACCTGCCGGGTCTCCTACGACCTGGTCAACCAGTGGACCGACGGCTTCCAGGCCACCGTCACCGTCACCACCACCCAGGCCCTGTCCGGCTGGCGGGTCCAGTGGTCCTTCCGGGACGGCCAGAAGGTCACCCAGATGTGGGACGCGAGCGTCAGCCAGAGCGGCGGCCGGGTCACCGCGGACTCGGCCGACTACAACCAGTCGGTCTCCCCGAACGGCACCCTGTCCTTCGGCTTCCTCGGCACCTGGAGCGGCAAGAACTCCTCGCCGTACGGCTTCACACTGAACGGCGGCTCCTGCTCGTCGAGTTGAGCCGGACCAGCGGTACGACCGGCGGCCGGGTGGACCCAAGAGGGCGGGTCCACCCGGCCGCCGGCCGTCCGTCAGAGGCGGCCGCCGGGCAGTCCGGTCAGCACTGCGACTTGTAGAAGTACTTGCTGACCGACGGGTCGTTCATGTTGTCCTTCGTGATCGCCACCATGTTGGTGCCGATCGTCTTGCTCACCGACTTGCCCTCGAAGGAGTCGGCGAGCTGGTCCACCGCCTGCCGGCCGATCGAAGCCGGGTCCTGGGCGACCAGCACCTGGAGGGTGCCCGCCTTCAGCGCCGCGACCTCGTCGGGCTCGGCGTCGAACGCGGCCACCTTCACCGTGCCCTGCTTGCCGGCCTGCTTCAGGCCGGTGGCGATGCCCGTACCGGTGTTGGTGTTGCCGGCGAACGCCCCGCCCAGGTCCGGGTGGGCGGCGAGCGTCGACTGGATCTGGGAGGCCGCGGTGGCCGGCAGGTCGTTGTCGTAGAGCGTCGGCAGCACCTTGATGTTCGGGTACTTGCCCATCTCCTCGGTGAAGCCCTTGATCCGGGCGTCCGTCGTCGACACACCGGGCTTGACGCTGATGACGATGACCGAGCCCTTCTCGTTCATCAGCTTGGCCAGCGCGTCGGCGGCGACCCGGCCGCCCTTCTCGTTGTCCGACGAGATCCGGGTGATCCCGACGGAGTCGTCGCTCACCGTCGTGTCCACCAGCGCCACCTTGGTGCCCGACGACTGGATCTGCTTGAGCGAGGGCGTCAGCGCGCTGGTGTCCACCGGCGAGATCAGCAGCCCGTCGGGCCGGGCCGCCGCCACCGAGTCCAGGAGCGGGCGCTGCACCGACACGTCCCACTGCGCGGAACCGTCGGCCGTGAAGTCCATCCCCTTGGCCTTGGCCTCCTGCTGCGCGGCACAGGTCATGGTGATGTAGAAGGGGTCGCTCTTCACCCCCGTGATCAGCCGGACCTTCTTGCCCTTGGCGCCGCCCGAACTCCCCGAGCCGCCACCGTCGTCCGACGAACCGCATGCCGAGGCCGCGCCGAGGGCCAGCACCGTGCCCACCGCGACCAGCAACCCGCGCCTGCTGCGAATGCTCCCCATCACAGAGTTCTCCTTGTCCTGCGCGATCGAGTAGTCCCGTGCCCTTGCGTCCTGCGCGGTCGAACCACGGGTGTGCGCGTCATGCGCGCTCCCGGGTCTTCCTGCGCATCTGGTCGATGTAGACGGCCACGACCAGTACCACGCCCACCGCCACGTCCTGCCAGTACTGCTGGACGCCGATCACGATCAGCCCGGTGGTCAGCACCGCCGGAATGAACACACCGATCACCGTGCCCAGCACCGAACCCCGCCCGCCGAACAGGCTGGTACCGCCCAGCACCACCGCGGTGATCACCTTGAGGTTGTCGGTGGAGTGCCCGGCGATCGACGTCGTGCCGTACGAGGCCAGCCACATCACCGCGCCCAGTCCGGCCAGCAGCCCCATCAGGCCGTACACCTTCACCAGATGCCGGCCCACCGGAATACCCGCCCGCCGTACGGCAGTCGGGTTCGACCCGATCGCGAGGGTGTGCTCGCCGAACCGGGTGGCGGCCAGCACCGCGCCGAAGATCGCGGTCACCACGGCGGCCAGGACCACCATCCAGGGGATCCCGAGCAGCTTGCCGAAACCGAGGCTGTTCTGCAGATGGGTGGAGGCCGCGCCGGCCGGGTCCTGGCCGCCGGTGGCGAGTTCGGCGATCCCCAGCGCCGCGCCCAGCCCGCCCAGGGTCACGATCAGCGGCGGCACCTTGCCACTGGCCACCACCACGCCCTGCAGCGCGCCCCAGGCCGTGCCCACGGCCAGCGCGATGACGACGCAGATCGCGACCGTGCCCCAGCCCGAGGCCGGGCCGCCGTGATGGATGTTGTACTCGCCCGCCGCCACCGCGGCCAGCACCAGCACCGACCCGATCGACAGGTCGATGCCCGCCGTGATGATCACGAACGTCATGCCGACGCCGAGCACCAGGTAGATGGCCGCGTTCACGGCGATCTGGGTGATGTCGTACGTGGTGAAGAACTTGCCCGGCGCCGCGATGGTGAAGAACACCACCAGCGCCAGGAGGATCACAAAGGTCCACAGTTCGTTGAGCGTTGCCGCGCGCCGGAGCCAGTCCGGCACCCCGGCACGGCTGCCGACGGCCACGGGGGCCTTCTCGCTCTCGGCCGTCATCGTGCGCCCTCCGCTTCCTTGCCGCCGCCCGGCCCGTCCAGGGATCCGGTCATCGCCCCGACGAGCTCCTCGATCGTGGTGTCCGCCGCGGTGTACGACGCGACGCGCCGGCCCAGCCGCAGCACCTCGACCCGGTCCGCGACCGACAGCACCTCGGGCATGTTGTGACTGATCAGCACCACACAGATGCCTCGGTCGGCGACCCGGCGGACGGTCTCCAGGACCCGGGCGCGCTGGACCACCCCCAGGGCGGCGGTCGGCTCGTCCATGAAGATGACCTTGTTGGCGAAGGCGACGGCCCGGGCCACCGCGACGGACTGCCGCTGGCCGCCGGACAACGTTGTCACAGCAGCTGTCACATCCTTCAGTTCCACGCCGAGTTCGGCGAAGGCCTTGACCGCCTCCCGGCGCATCGCGGGCCGGTCGAGGACGCCGACCCGTCCGAGCAGGCCTCCGCGCACGATCTCCCGGCCGAGATAGAGGTTGGCCGCCGCGTCGAGATCCGGCGCGAGCGACAGGTCCTGGTAGACCGTCTCGACGCCGTGCCGCTGTGCGTCCATCGGCCCGGAGAACCGCACCGGTGCGCCGTCCAGGCGGACTTCGCCGGCGTCAGGGGCGAGCACGCCCGACAGGACGTTCACCAGAGTGGACTTGCCGGCGCCGTTGTCGCCGATGAGGGCGACGACCTCGCCGGGGTATGCCGTGAAATCGGCGCCCTGGAGCGCCTGGACGTGGCCGAAACGCTTGACCACGCCATGTGCGGTGAGCAGTGGTTCCCTTGCAGAGGCCATGTTGTGCCTTCTGGTTGGTATCGTTAACAGCTTGGCTGATTCTTGGGGCGCTCACAGCGGGGTGTCAAGGGTGGTGCAGCCGATCCTGGACCGGGCCGTCCGGCTCCTCAACTCTTCCTATTTGCACGTCTGTTGATATGCCGTCGAGTTGGTAACGTTAACGAGTCGACGCTCAAACGTGACGCAGGTGGAGGACGTGGCGTGGCAGCCACCCGGCCGACCATGAAGGACGTTGCCGCGGAAGCGGGCGTCAGCGCGATGACGGTGTCCCGGGTCGTCAACGGGGATGCGGCCGTCGCCCCGCGCACCGCCGCGCGGGTGGAGGCCGCGGTCCGCAAACTGGGCTACCAACGCGACGACGTGGCCCGCCAGTTACGTCGCACCCACGAACTGAGCCAGACCATAGGGCTGTTGGTCGACGATGTGGCCGACCCCTTCATGGCCGCCGTGGCCTCCGCGGCCGAGGACGTCGCCCGGCAGCGCGGCAGTGTCATGCTCATCGGCTCCAGCCGCGCCGACCCGCGCCGGGAACGCGAGGTGATCGCCGCGTTCACCGCCCGCCGCGTCGACGGCCTGATCCTCACCCCGGCCGCCGGCAGCCACCGCTTCCTGCGCCCGGCCCAGGCGCAGGGCACGAAGATCGTCTGCGTGGACCGGGCGGCACCCGGGCTGAACGTGGACGCCGTGGTGGTCGACAACTTCGGCGCGGTGCGGGAGGCGGTGGGGCGGCTGGCGGCACACGGCCACCGCCGGATCGGGTACCTCGGCGACACCCCCCGGATCTGGACGTTCGGCGAACGCCGGCGGGGCTATCTGGCGGCGCTGGCGGCGGCCGGCCTCGCCGCCGACCCGGCACTGGTCAGGGACGGTCTGCGGCCGGGCCCGGAGGCGGCCGGGGCCGTCACCGAGATGCTGGCCCTGCCCGACCCGCCGACCGCCCTGCTGGCCGGCAACGAGATCCTCGCCTTCAGCGCCCTCACCGTTCTCCCCGCCGGCCTGGCGTTCGTCGCCTTCGACGACTTCGCGCTCGCCGACCGGCTGACCCCGCCCGTCACGGTGATCGCCCAGGACCCGGTGGCCCTCGCGACCAGCGCGGCACACCTGCTGTTCGCCCGCATCCACGGCGACGTCTCACCACCGCGCACGGTGGTCATGCCGACCCGCCTGATCGAGCGGGGGTCGGGGGAACTGCCGGGGCCGTTCGCGGCGTAGGAGGGGCCGCGCGACGGGCGGGGAAGGCCGGCGGAGGGCGACCGGCGAAGGTCGGTGGGGCGGCCGGGAAGGCCAGTGGTGCCGGGTGGTACGCCGCGTACGGGGAGCCGCGATCGGCTGGGGAACGGCGAGCCGCGCGCCGGGGTTTCGCAGCGTCTGCCGGCGGGTCACGGTGTCCGTCCGGCCGCTGCTCTCACACCCGCCCCGGAACCCGGGCCACCGTGGGTCGGTCGAGCCCGCGTGCCGTCGTCCACCGCGTCAGCATGACCAGCGCGGTGCCCAGCGCCAGGCCCATGGTGGGCAGTACGGGGAGCCGGCCGTCGGGCGCGAAGCCCCGCACGGCAAAGCGGGCCAGGGCGGCGGTGTCCATGGCCAGGCCGAGCCACAGCGGCCAGGCATGCCGCAGGCCGACGTCCGGAGTGGTCCGTTCGTACAGCACGGCCAGCCCGCGTTCCAGGGGCCGGAGCGCGGACACGACGCCGGCCAGGACGAGGCCGAGCACGAGCAGCCACGGGATCCGCAGGCCCCACCACGCGGCGGACCCGAGGGCCGGCTCGGGCGCGAGGCCGGTCAGGTAGAACGCGGCGGCGACGACCAGGACCGGCAGCATGTGCCACAGGTACAGGGTCATGCTGGTCGCCCCCACGGGGCGCACCAGGCGCCACACCCGCTCTCGGTCCAGTAGCCGCCGCACCGTCGGCGCGGCGAGGAGGCTCAGCCCGACCTGGGTCACCACCCACGCCAGCATCGCGGCCGACGGCGGATTGGTATTGCTGGGGTGCTGCCCGGTCACCAGGATCAGGCTGACCGGGAACGGCCCGAGGGCCACGAGCGCGGCGAAGGCCACCGCGCCGCCCGCCGCCATCATGGCCGGCACGAGCCGGCGCCCGGTCAGCAGACCGTCCCGCCAGCAGAAGCCCAGCTGATAGGCGACACCCCATACGAGCACGTAGTTCAGGAGACCCGCGTACGGCGCGTGCACCGTCATCACGAGCACGTCGGCCGCCAGGGCAACCGCCCCCATCGCCGACGGGACCAGGAGTCCCCAGCGCCGGTGTGCCGCGTACATCGGTGGCGTCAGGGCGCTGAGCAGCAGATACACCGGAAGGAACCAGAACTGCATCGCCATCGCCCATCCCACCAGCGACAGCGTGCCCGCGTCCACGCCGACCGCCGAGCAGACACCGACGGCGAGCAGCACCAGACCGCTGTAGAGGCCCGCCGGCAGCAGCAGCCGCAGCGCCCGTCGCCCCAGCCACCCGGCGGCCGTCCCCCCGGCGGCCTGGGCACGCGGCCAGGAACCGCCCGCGGCGTGGCCCCCGGCCAGGAAGAACAGCGGCATGATCTGGAACCCGAGCGTCAGCCACTGGGTCCAGGGAACGGCCGCCAACAGCTCCGGGGCGGTGATCTGCCCACCGGGCTCCCGGACCAGCGCTGTGATCAGCCAGTGGCCGAGCACCACCAGCACGATGGCCCACGCGCGCAGGAAGTCGACGTACCGGTCTCTGCTCATGGGCCGTCATGCTGCCGCAGCCCCGGCGCCGTCGTGCCGGGAAGCCCATGCCGCAACCATTCCGTGCCCGGTACGACACCGTCCCCGGTCCGCTACGGGCGAGGGGGCACCGACCGCCGGAACAACCGTCGGCGCCCGGGTGCGGGCGCCTTCTGGGGGAGAGCGCAGCGGTGGGGTCGGATGGCGTTTCGACGCGGCTCGGCCGCGGGAGCCCAGGAGCTCGTCAGAGCTTGCCGCCGATCTCACAGGCCTGGCACGGCGGCCGGCCGCAGGTGCACTGCATGAGGGCCTCGAGGACCTCGCGGTCGTGGTAGAGGCACTCGTCCTTGCAGGTGTGGCGCGGGATGAATCCTGCCGGGATCTCGCCGGGCCACGGCTCGTGGCCGTCCCGGCAGCGGATGAACCGCTCGGGGTCGGCGGAGTGCAGTTCGTGCATGCTCGACCGCGCCTCGTCCTCCAGTTCACGCACTCGCTCCACCAGAGACCTGAGCTCGGCGGCGATGCCGGAGTACCGGTCGGCGCCGGTCCTCACGTGCGCGGCCCGCAGTGCCATCGCGGCGTTGCCCAAAAACCTGCCGGCATCCTGAAGGTCGGTCACGTGATGCATCTGAATTCCGGTCACGCCCCGAACCCACACTGCGTCCGTGCTCACAGATCCACCTTCCCGGCGTTCGCCTGGTTTTCTTACGAGAGATTACCCGCGGCGCCGGTATCCCTACATAATGAAAAACAATCTATTTATGGACGCTAAAGGCTTCGCCCGGGCCCGTCCAGTAAATTCTGGGTGAAGCGGCTCACAGCCGGGTTGGTGGATCTTCTATTGAATCTGCAGCTGATTTCTCGGCCCCCGGACGTCACCCCGCCCGTGTCGGTCAGCCGGCGACCGTGTAGGAACTCGCTCCCGTCCCGGCGAGCCCCCCGCCTTCGACGATCAGGTACTCCGCGCGGATGGGGCGACCGTCGAGCCAGCACTCGAGGATCTCCCGCGCACCGGCCGCGTAGCGTGCCTGCGCCGAGAGGGTCGACCCGGACACGTGCGGCGTCATCGCCTCGTAGGGCATGGTGCGCCAGGGGTGGTCCGGCGGTGGCGGCTGCGGGTACCAGACGTCACCGGCGTAACCGGCCAGTTGTCCGCTCTCGAGGGCCCGCACCACGGAATCCCGGTTGACGATGAGCGCCCGTGCGGTGTTGACGATGTACGAACCGCGCTTCATGGCCCCGATCAGCTCGTCGTCGAAGAGGTTCTGTGTCTGTGGATGCAGCGGAGTGTGGATCGAGAGCACATCGACGGCGGGGGCCAGCGAACGGGCGTCGGGATGCCAGGTCAGCTCCAGCTCCTCCTCGACCTCCTTGTCCAGCCGGTGCACGTCGCAGTAGTGCAGCGTGACGTCGAACGGCTTGAGGCGGCGCAGTACCGCCTGGCCGATCCGGCCGGAGCCGAGGACGCCGACGGCCATGCCTTCGAGGTCGTAGGCGCGCGAGACGCTGTCGGCGATGTTCCAGCCCTTCTTGGTGGTCACCCACTCGTGCGCCGGCATGTAGTTGTGCACCAGGGTGAGAATCTGCATCACGGCGTGCTCCGACACACTGATGCTGTTGCTGAAGGTCACCTCGGCCACGGTCATGTCGTGGGCGATGGCGCTCGGCAGGTCGACGTGGTCCGACCCGATCCCCGCGGTGATCGCGAGTCTGAGCCGGGAAGCCGCGGCGATGCGTTCGGGGGTCAGATAGGCGGGCCAGAACGGTTGCGAGATCACCACGTCGGTGTCGGGAAGCTCGCGGTCCAGGGTGGAGTCCGCCCCTTCCTTGTCGCTCGTGACGACGAGGGTGTGACCCCGGTCCTCCAGGAACCGGCGCAGCCCCAGTTCTCCTGAGACGCAGCCGAGGAGGTGCCCCGGGGTGAAATCGATGGCCTGGGGGGTCGGCGCGGTCTGACCGCCCGGGTAGCCGCTGATGGTGGGAATCTCGTCGCGGGCGTAGTCGGGAGGATAACCGCCCACGGGATCCGGATAGAGCACCGCAAGAATTTTTGCCATGGCCGTCCTCCATCGGTGGAGCCACTGCTCCTGTGAACAGGTAGGGCGTCGGCAAGCCGGTCGAACACCGATGATCTTGAATTTTAGTCGCGTGCGTGTCGGCACTGCAATCCCCTGGGATGGCCGGGAGGTGCCCGGTGGACAGGGGCGCGGCAAAGACATTTTCCCGCACGGCACCTGGCCGATCAACGTGACCGGCTCGTTCGTGCCGGGCTGCTGGTGGGTCTCGGTGTGCGGCACGCACTGCCGGAACAGGCCGGAACAGGTCGTGGTCATTGCCGGGGTCGGTTTCTGCGGTGCCCGTACGACTTCTGCGGTGCCCGTAGGACGTTTCCACATTCAGTCACGACTCGGTCCACCTGTGTGAGAAAGGGCAGGTCGGCAAATCGCTGCTGTACGGCGTTTCGAGTATTGCGGCGGGACTTGCGGCGGCCTGACGATCCGGTGCCGCGCGCCGGGGTCCGGTACTTGACACCGGGATTTACGAGACGTCTCCTTGAAGGTAGGAAATGTCCTGTGGCGTGCGCCAGTCGGGTGCGCACAGCACGCACTCGGGTCTGGCAGCGTCCACCGGCATCCGGAGGCTGCTGATGGCAACCTATGAATATCTGTGCGGCCGATGCGGGCCCTTCGACGTGAAGTTGGCGATCGGGACGGCGCCCAAGTCATATGGCTGCCCCGTCTGCGCACGCGCTGCGAGACGTGTGTACTCCTCGCCCGGCCTTACGCTGACCTCGCACCCGGTCGCCGCCCTCCATGTCCTGGAGGAGCAGGCGCGTGAGGCTCCGGCAGTGGTCTCCCAACTGCCGCCACGCAGAAGGGTGCGCCCGCACCCCGCGCTCTCGCGGCTGCCGCGTCCTTGAAGGCGGTGGTGGGCAAGGCAGAACGTCTCATGCGGGTCTCGGCATCGGAACACGAAGTCGTCCCCGCAGCGATGTGCGGAATGCGGAATCACGCAACGCGGGCCGGGAGCAAAGCCGTATCATCGGCGGCCCATCGGCCTCTGGCGGCACGCGATTCCACTCCCCACGCGGACTTAGGGAGGTGCGTCCCCGTGGGAAACGTGGGACTGCTCTTCGTCGGTGCGGTGCTCTTCATGAACGGGTTGCTGCTGCTCGGGAAGGTCGATGCCCGAGCGGGAGCGGTGTTCAACCTCTTCGTGGGCGCACTGCAGGTACTGACGCCGACTTACCTCATCTTCACCGCCAACAACGACCCCATGAAGATCCTGGCGGCATCCGGCATCTACCTCTTCGGCTTCACCTACCTCTATGTGGGTATCGGCCTGCTCGTCGGTCTTGACAGCACCGGCGTCGGCTACTACTCGCTGTTCGTGGCAGTTGTCGCCCTGGGATACTCGTACGCCAACTTCCGGCTGCTCAAGGACTACCCCTTCGGGGTCATCTGGCTCTACTGGGCCTACCTGTGGTTCCTCTTCTTCCTGCTGCTCGGTCTCAAGAGGGACGACCTCACGATCTATACCGGCTGGGTCACGGCGATCGAAGGCTGGGTCACCGGTGTGATTCCCGCCGGGCTGCTGCTCTCCGGCTACTGGAAGCACCCCACCGAGATCGCCATCGCACTGGCGGCCTTCGGCGTCGTGGTGTTCGCGGGTCTGTGGCCGCGCACCCATAGAAAGCCCCGGCCGACCTCGGCTGCCCCGCGGGCCGGAGGCGTGGGCGCACCGACGTGACCGGATCAGAAACGAGGAGTTCTCATGCCTGAGATTGTCTTCAGTGTGGACCACAGCAAGTCGATGCGTGACCAGGCCGTGCCCGGCCACAACAGGTGGCACCCGGACATCCCCACCGTCGCCATGGTGAAGCCGGGAGCGGAGTTCCGCATGGAGTGCCGCGACTGGACCGACTGCCAGGTCGGCAACAACGACACCGCCAACGACGTACGCGACATCGACCTGACCATCCCTCACATGCTCAGCGGCCCGATAGGCGTGGAGGGCGCCGAACCCGGCGACCTGCTCGTCGTCGACATCCTCGACCTCGGCCCCGTGCCGCAGCAGACCGGGGACGCGGCAGGGCAGGGCTGGGGCTACACCGGCATCTTCGCCAAGGCCAACGGCGGAGGCTTCCTGACCGACTACTTCCCGGACGCCTACAAAGCGATCTGGGATTTCCACGGACAGCAGGCCGTCTCCCGTCACCTTCCCGGGATCCGCTTCACCGGGATCACCCACCCCGGGCTGTTCGGAACCGCCCCGTCCACCGAGATGCTCGCCCGTTGGAACGCCCGCGAGCAGGCGCTGATCGACACGGACCCCAATCGGGTCCCGCCGCTCGCCGTACCGCCGGACAGCACCAACGCACTCGCGGGCACGGCCACCGGAGACCTCGCCAAGCGCATCGCCGCGGAAGGCGCCCGCACGGTGCCGGCCCGCGAGAACGGAGGCAACCACGACATCAAGAACTTCACCCGGGGATCGCGAGTCTTCTACCCCGTACACGTCAAGGACGCGAAGCTGTCCGGAGGCGACCTGCACTTCAGTCAGGGCGACGGAGAGATCACCTTCTGCGGCGCCATCGAGATGGGCGGGTTCATCGACTTCCACGTCGACCTGATCAAGGGCGGCATGGAGACGTACGGCATCTCCACCAACCCCGTGTTCATTCCGGGCAACGTCGAGCCCAGGTACACGGAGTTCCTCACCTTCATCGGGATCTCCGTCGACCACGACACGGACACGAACTACTACCTCGACGCGACACTGGCCTACCGCCGGGCCTGCCTCAACGCCGTCGAGTACTTCAAGAAGTTCGGCTACAGCGGAGAGCAGGCCTACCTGCTGCTCGGCTCCTCCCCCATAGAGGGACGTATCAGCGGCATCGTCGACATCCCCAACGCGTGCTGCTCGTTGTACGTACCCACCGCCATGTTCGACTTCGAGGTCCGTCCGAGCGCGGCCGGACCGACGAAGGCCGACCGAGGCCAGTGCGCGTTGGCCACCGCGTGACGGGTCCCCGGCGGCGGCTCCGCCGTCCCGGCCGCGACACGGCGCTGCAGGTCAGCGCCGTGTGGCGGATCCGGGACGGCGGGCCGCGGCCGGGCCTTTGTCCGCGCATCGAGCCGCCCGTCTGCGCTCGCCGTGACCGCGCCGAAATTCGGTGGCGTCGCGGCCCGTGCGTCTTCTAGGGTCGGTGGTGTTCGAGCGGCAACCCCTGAGGTGCCGTGGGTGACTTGGCTGGTAGAGGAGGTGTGACCGATGGCTGTCGTTGCGATGGGCGCTGCCCGCGACCAGAAGTTCATCCATTCCACCTCCGCGGCCACCGGCTGACCTACCAGCTTTCCCGGGGCCGCCCTGTGAAGGGTCACCCTTGACTTCCAGCTCTGCTGCTGTTTTCTCCGCGCTCGCTCCCTACGGCTGGGACGAGACCTGGGCGAAGGAGTTCGCCCCCTACGCCGCCGAAGGCCTGCTGGCCGGGCGGGTCGTCCGTGTCGACCGCGGGCAGTGCGACATCGTCAGCGCCGGCGGGCCGCTGCGCGCCGACACCGCGTTCGTCACCCCGCACGATCCGATGCGCGTCGTGTGCACCGGCGACTGGGTCGCCGTGGAACCCGGCGGCAATCCCCGTTACGTACGCGCGTATCTGCCGCGCCGTACCGCCTTCGTGCGCTCCACCTCCTCCAAGCGGTCCGAGGGGCAGATCCTCGCGGCCAACGTCGACCACGCGATCGTCGCCGTGTCCCTCGCCGTCGAGCTCGACCTCGGCCGCGTCGAACGGTTCCTGGCACTGGCCTGGGAGTCCGGGGCCCAGCCGGTCGTGGTCCTCACCAAGGCGGACCTGGTCCCGGACCCGGTGACCCTCGCGCATCTGGTCCAGGACGTCGAGACCAGCGCCCCCGGCGTTCCGGTCCTCACCGTCAGCGCGATGGCGGGGGACGGCCTCGACGTCCTCGTCTCGCTCGTCCGCTCCGGTACGTCCGTCCTGCTCGGCCAGTCCGGCGCGGGCAAGTCCACCCTTGCCAACGCGCTGGTCGGCGAGGACGTGATGGACGTCCGGGCAGCCCGGGACGTCGACGGCAAGGGCCGGCACACCACGACCACCCGCAACCTGCTGGCGCTGCCGGGCGGGGGGGTGCTGATCGACACCCCCGGGCTGCGTGGCGTGGGCCTGTTCGACGCCGGGACCGGGGTCGGGCAGGTGTTCTCCGAGATCGAGGAACTGGCCGAGGGGTGCCGGTTCTCCGACTGCGGGCACGAGAGCGAGCCGGGCTGTGCGGTGCGCTTCGCGGTGGAGACCGGGGAACTGCCCGTGCGCCGGCTGGAGAGCTACCGCAAGCTGATGCGGGAGAACCAGTGGATCGTCGCGAAGACGGACGCACGCCTGCGGTCCGAGATGAAGAAGGACTGGAAGAAGAGGGGTGCGGAGGGGAAGGCGGCGATGGAGGCGAAGCAGGGGCGGTGGCGCTAGCACCACGTCCGATTCCCGCCAGACCCACCCTCGCCCATCGCCCACACTTGAAGGGTGATGGACGAAGAGACCAGGTATGAGGCGGTGCGCAGCCGGGACGGGCGGTTCGACGGCGCGTTCTTCTTCGCCGTGCGGACCACCGGCATCTACTGCCGTCCCAGCTGCCCCGCCGTCACCCCGAAGCGGCACAACGTCCGCTTCTTCCGCACCGCCGCCGCGGCGCAGGGCTCCGGCTTCCGGGCCTGCCGCCGGTGCCGCCCGGACGCCGTGCCCGGGTCCGCCGAGTGGAACGCCCGTGCCGACGTCGTCGGCCGGGCCATGCGGCTGATCGGCGACGGCGTCGTGGACCGGGAGGGCGTCGGCGGTCTCGCCGACCGGCTCGGCTACAGCGCCCGCCAGGTACAGCGGCAGCTGACCGCCGAAGTCGGCGCCGGTCCGGTCGCTCTCGCCCGGGCCCAGCGCGCCCACACCGCACGCGTGCTGCTCCAGACCACCGAGCTGCCGATCACGGAGATCGCGTTCGCGAGCGGATTCGCCAGCGTGCGGCAGTTCAACGACACCGTCCGCGCCGTGTACGCCACGACCCCGAGCCGGTTGCGCGAGGCGGCGCCCGGCGGCCGGGGCGCCCGGCGCGGCTCGCCTGCGGCCGGGATCCCGCTGCGGCTCGCCCACCGCGGCCCGTACCAGGCCGGTCCCGTCTTCGACCTGCTGGAACGCGAGGCCGTACCCGGTGTGGAGGAGGTCACCGGCGTCCCCGGCGCCCGCACCTACCGTCGCACCCTGCGACTGCCGTACGGCCATGGCGTCGTCGCCGTCGAGGAGCGGACCGGTGCCGCGGCCGGCGGTGCCCGTCCCGGCGGCTGGCTCGACGCCGGGCTGCGGCTCACCGACCCGCGCGACCTGACCACCGCCGTACAGCGGCTGCGGCGGCTGTTCGACCTCGACGCCGACCCGTACGCCGTCGACGAGCGGCTCGCCGAGGACCCACGGCTCGCTCCGCTGGTCGCCGCGCGGCCGGGGCTGCGCTCACCCGGGACCGCGGATCCGGCCGAGGCCGCGGTACGGGCCCTGGTCGGCACCGTCGGCGCCGAGCGACTGGTCCAGCGGTACGGCAAGACGCTGGACGCGCCCGCAGGCAGCCTCACCCACCTCTTCCCGGAGGCCGCCGTGCTCGCCGGGGCCGAGCCGGACGGCACCCTCGGCGCGCTCGCCGCCGCGCTCGCGGACGGCACCGTACGGCTGGACCCGGGCGCCGACCGGGACGACGCGGAGACGGCCCTGCGGGCCCTGCCCGGGCTGGAGCCGGCGGTCCTCGCCGCGATCCGGGTCCGCGCGCTCGGCGACCCCGACGTGGCCGCGCCCGGCCTGGACATACCGGACGACTGGCGGCCCTGGCGGTCGTACGCCGTCCGGCACCTGCTGGCGGAAGGAGAACTGAGGAACTGATGGATGTCACGTACTGGACGCGGATCGCTTCGCCGGTCGGGGAGTTGCTCCTGACCGCGGATGGGGACGGGGCGCTGACGTCCCTGTCCGTCCCCGGGCAGAAGGGCGGTCGGAGCGTCGCGACGGGGTGGCTCGCGGACGCGGGGCCCTTCCGGGCGGCCGAGGAGCAGCTCGCCGCGTACTTCGCCGGTGAACTGAAGGAGTTCCGGCTGGAGCTGAGCGCACACGGGACCGAGTTCCGGGAGCGGGTGTGGGGTGAGCTGGACGGCGTGCCGTACGGGGGGACGACGACGTACGGGGAGATCGCCGCGCGGATCGGGGCGTCCAGGATGGCGGTGCGTGCGGTCGGCGGGGCGATCGGGGCCAACCCGCTGCTGATCGTGCGGCCTTGTCACCGGGTGATCGGGGCGGACGGTTCGATGACCGGCTACGCGGGGGGACTTGAGCGAAAGGTGCGGCTGCTGACGCTGGAGGGAGCGGCGGGTCAGCGCGGGGTGGGGGCCCTTGGGGCACTGGGGTAGGCACGACTGCCCGCGGCTACGACGGGCCCCGTCAGGGGCGCGGGGACTGCGCGCGCAACCACTCACCACCCGCGGCCGGGATGCGGCCCGCAGTTCAACGGCGCGGCTCCGCCGGGCTCGCGCTGCGCCACCCGGGTGGTCCCCCGGTCAAGTTGCCGCCCCGCTCGGCGTCCGTATGCCACCTTCCCCTCCAGTGGGCCTCAGGAAGGGCGGGTGTGGATGGGCAAGGTCGGGCGGGTCCTCGGCGCGGCGCTGCTGATCGCGATGGGTACGACGGGGCGGGCCGGTGCCGAATCCGGCCCCTCGCTCTGGGCGGGGAGCTGGGAGGCCGCGCCTTCCGGTACCGTCCGCGCGGTGCCCGGCGCCGCCTACCGCAATGTCGTTCATCTCAGCGTCGGAGGCAGTGCGGTACGGGTCCGGATCAGCAACCGGCTCGGCAGCGCACCCCTCCGGCTCGGCGCGGTCACCGTCGCGCTGCGCCGGGGCACCGGCGCGGACGCCGTACCCGGGTCCATGCGCGGCGCCACCTTCGACGGCGCCGGCACCGCGGTCGTACCGGCCGGAAAGGACCTGGTCAGTGACCCGGTGCCGCTCGCCGTCCCGGCCGCCGCCGATCTGCTGGTCACCGTCGAGACCCCGGGCGACTCCGGTCCCGCCACCTATCACCGCGTCGCGCTCCAGACCAGCTACCTGGCCAGGCACGGCGCCGGCCGGGCCGCCGACGAACACGGGACCGCGTACACCGGGACCACCGGGAACTGGTACTACGTCGCCGGTGTCGACGTGCGCGGCGTGGCCCTCGGCACCGTGGTCGCCTTCGGTGACTCCCTCACCGACGGCAACGGCTCCAGCTTCGGCACCAACCACCGCTGGCCCGACCGCCTCGCGGAACGGCTGCGCCCCTTCCGGATCGGAGTCCTCAACGCCGGGATCTCCGGCAACCGGCTGCTGCTCGACAGCACCGGAGGACCGGGCGCCCTGAACCGACTGGACGCCGACGGGCTGACCCGGGCGGGTGTCCGGACCCTGGTCCTCCTCGAAGGCATCAACGACATCAAGGGCAACCCGGAGGCCACGGACCCCGCCGACTTCGTGCGGGCGTACCGCGCGATCGTGGCCCGCGCCCACGCACGCGGAATCCGGGTCGTGGGCGCGACACTCACGCCCTACGCGGGGTTCAGCGGCTACACCGACGCCCGGGAGGCCGTACGACAGCGGGTCAACGAGCTGATCCGCACCCGGAACGTCTTCGACGCGTACGTGGACTTCGACGCCGTCGTCCGCGATCCGGAGCAGCCGACGCGCATCCGGCCCGGCTACGACCCCGGCGACCATCTGCACTTCAACGACACCGGCATGCGCGCCCTGGCCGCCGCCGTCCGGCTCGGCGACCTGCTCTGAGCCCCCCCATGCCGCCGGGTGCGCGTCGTACGGCGTCCACCACGCCGCGGCGGCCCGCACCAGCCACGAACCCGGCACCCCGGGCACCGGTACTCCGCGCAGGCCGAGCGCCAGCACCAGGCCGACCAGCAGGAGTTCCCCTGCTCCCATCCGCCCGGCGTGCCGCGCGGGTCAGTCCCGGGCCACCCAGCCCCGCTCGTAGGAGTGCCAGCCCAGTTGCAGCCGGGTCGTCACCCCGGCCAGTTCCATCAGCCGTCTCACCCGGCGCTGCACGGTCCTGAGGCCCAGGTCGAGCTGTTTGGCCACGCTCACGTCGGTCAGCCCGGCCAGCAGCAGCGACAGCACCTCCAGATCGGTGGCGTCGGGGGCGTCCGGCCGCTCCTCGGTCACCCCCGAGGCACCGAGGCGGAGCGGCAGCGCGGACCGCCACACCGACTCGAACAGTTCGGACAGCAGCTCCAGCAGGCCGCTGGCGTGCACCACCACCGCGGCGGGCTCCGAGGTCTGCGAGGTGAGCGGGACCATCGCGAGGGAGCGGTCCGCCACGACCAGCTTGGTCGGGACCCGGTCCACCACCCGCACCTGCTCGTCCCGGCCCAGTGCCGCCGTCAACTCCGTGATCCCGTGCGGCAGATCGAGCACCGCGCGCTCCACCACCACCCGGTAGCGCACCCCCCGGCCGGCCGCCTGTTCCTCCGCCTCGTTCTCCATCCCGGAGACCACCATCGGGTTGCCGGTGACCAGCGCGCACACCTCGTCGGCGGCCCCCAGCTGGAGCTGGAGGAACCGCTGGGCGACGGCCGGGGCGCCGGTCACCACCTCGACCAGGTCGTGCACCGCCGGCTCGGCGGCCGCCGCCCGGTACTCCTCGGCCAGCAGCGCCGCCGCCAGCTCCGCCTTATCCAGTTCGTGCCGCTGCTGGGTGAGCAGCGCACCCAACGCCACCCCGGGCGGCGCCGCCACCCAGCGGCCCGGCCGGCCCGAGGACTGGGCCGCCAGGCCGTGCCGCTCCAGCCGGCGCAGCGCGCGCTCGGTGTCCGGCTCGGCCAACGTCAGGCGCCGCGCCAGATCGGGCACATCGGCGGCGCCCACGGAGACCAGCGTCCGGTACGCCGACTCGTCCCTCTCGTCCAGACCGAGCGCTGCCAGCATCGACCCGCGTCCCTCCCTCGAAGTCGGGCGTCGTGGCGGGAACTGGCCACGGCGCAAACCCGCCGCAGCACATCATCGCCGTACCGGCGGTCACTCTGCCAAGATCACGTCAGCGCAGCACCTTCACCGGGGATCCGGATCCGCGACGCACAGCTGGTCGCAAGGATCGCCCGTCACAATCTGGCCTCCGGCCGACGCGACCGCGTCCGGCCGTGCGAACGGTGGCCCGGGGCCCATGACGCGCGCACGCGTAGGGGATCTGGGGCCGGGTCACTCAGGTGTCGCCGGGTGGTTCTCCCGTGGGGGGTGGGACCACCCGGCGACTCACACGTGTCACGGGCACCATGCCCCTCACGCGTGTCGTCGACTCTCTTTCCTCGCACGGGTGTTCAGCGCGTCACTCGCCACGCCGTTCGACACCGGTTCGGGTGCGGGATTTTCCCGATGCCCCGTTTTCATCCGGGCCGTGCGGTGGACAATTAGGGGCATGAGTCAGCCAGGGGGTAGGCCCACCCGTCATGAGGACGACTGGTGGGGGCAGTTGTACGACGACTCCACCGAGGACACCGGCCCCACGGCCGCACCCGATTCCCTGGACGACCGCTTCGCCTCGGCGAAGAAAACGGTGGCGGGACGGGGACGGGGACGGGGACGGCGGGGCGTCACGGAGGAACCGGGCACCGAGCCACCCGACCCACCGGCCGCATCGGCCCCACCGAGCGCGCCGGTTCCACCGGCATCGCCCGTCCCATCGGCACCGCCGGTTCCATCGGCACCGCCGGTTCCATCGGCACCGCCCGTCCCACCGGCCGTGCCGGTGCAGCCGGGCCCGTCCGGGCCGCCGGCCGTGCCGGTCCCGTCGGCCGCTCGGGTGCCGTCGCCCGGCCCGACTGCCCCGCCGGTCCCGACTGCCCCGCCGGTCCCGACTGCCCCGCCGGTCCCGACGGCCCCGCCGGTCCCGACGGTCCCGCCGACCGTGCCCGCGCAACGCGCGCCCGCCGGCCCCACCGACGCAGCGGGTGAGAAGGCCGCCACCGTCCGCAAGCCCTGGCCGTGGGACGAGGAGGACCCGGAGTTCCCGGAGGCGGACGACGACGCCTGGGCGGACTCCCACCCCGCCACCCGCCCCGACCTGGCCACGCTCCCGCCGCACTCGGCCCCGGCAGCCGCCCCGGTCTCCTCCGTGGACTACGTCGGCTCCGGCCCGCCCACCTACGACGCCGAACCCACCGCCTTGCCCGCCGCCGACCCCGACGAACTCGACGACCTGGTCGCCGACACCGTGCTGGACGGCGCCCGCTACGGCACCTGCACCCTGCGGGCCGTCTCCCAGCGCGGCGACTCCGCCCGGTACCGGGGCGAGCCGCGCCGCGACGCCCTGCTCACCGCCCGGTTCGGCTCCGGCGACCAGGCACTGCTCCTGGTCGCGATGGCCACCGGCGCCCGGGCCACCCCCGGTGCCCACCGGGCCGCCGCCGAGGTCTGCGAGTGGATCGCCCGGGCGGTGGGCCGCAGTCACCAGCGGCTCACCGAGGACATCCAGGCCGCCCGGCGCGGCGACCTCAAGTCCGGGCTGCACCGGCTCACCGACCGCAGCCTCGGCAAACTCCGCGCCAGCGCCGCCGAACAGGGCGTCGCCGCCGAGGAGTACGCGGCCAGCCTGCGCTGCCTGCTCGTCCCCGCCCATCCCCAGTGCCGTACCCGGGTCTTCTTCGGGGTCGGGGAGGGCGGGCTGTTCCGGCTCCGGGACGGCGAGTGGCAGGACATCGAACCGCACGTCGACACCGACACCGTCGGCGAGGCCGTGGTCGGCTACGGTTCGCCGCCCGCCGAGACCCCGGAGGGCGACCGGCTCACCATGGACCTAGGCATCCCGACCCCGCCGAGCCCCTACGAACCGGCCCCCGAACCGCCCCGCGACCCCTTCCTCTTCCGGGCCTCGGTAGCCCGCCCGGGTGACGCTCTGGTGATGTGCAGCGGAGGGCTCGCCGACCCGCTGCGCGGCGAGCCCGCCCTCTGCGCGTATCTGGCCCGACGCTGGTCCGGCCGTACCCCGCCGGGCCTCGCCGCGTTCCTCGCGGACACCCAGGTACGGGTGAAGGGCTACGCCGACGACCGTACGGCGGCGGTCGTCTGGGAGGCGTGAGGCCGGTCCCTGTGCGTGGATGGGAGGTATCCGCCCACAGGGAAGGGGCACCCGTCCGCCATGGCCAAGCAGAACGTCGCCGAGCAGTTCGTCGACATCCTCGTCCGCGCCGGAGTGCGCCGCCTCTACGGCGTCGTCGGCGACAGCCTCAACCCGGTGGTCGACGCCGTCCGCCGCAACTCCGCCATCGACTGGATCCACGTCCGCCACGAGGAGACCGCCGCCTTCGCGGCCGGCGCGGAGGCCCAGGTCACCGGGAAGCTGGCGGCCTGCGCCGGCTCCTGCGGACCGGGCAACCTGCACCTCATCAACGGCCTGTACGACGCCCACCGTTCGATGGCCCCGGTGCTCGCCCTCGCCTCGCAGATCCCCTCCAGCGAGATCGGCCTGGGCTACTTCCAGGAGACCCACCCCGACCGGCTCTTCCAGGAGTGCAGCCACTACAGCGAGCTGATCTCCAGCCCCAAGCAGATGCCCCGGCTGCTCCAGACCGCCATCCAGCACGCGGTCGGCCGCAGCGGGGTGAGCGTGGTGAGCCTGCCGGGCGACATCGCCGACGAACCCGCCCCGGACGAGCCCGTCGAGAGCGCGATCGTCACCTCCCGGCCCACCGTCCGCCCCGGGGACGAGGAACTCGACAAGCTGGTCGCGATGATCGACGCGGCGGACAAGGTGACGCTCTTCTGCGGCAGCGGCACGGCCGGTGCGCACACGGAGGTCATGGAACTCGCCGGGAAGATCAAGTCCCCGGTGGGCCACGCCCTGCGCGGCAAGGAGCACATCCAGTACGACAACCCGTACGACGTCGGCATGAGCGGACTGCTCGGCTACGGCGCCGCCTACGAGGCCACCCACGAGTGCGACCTGCTGATCCTGCTCGGCACGGACTTCCCGTACAGCGCCTTCCTCCCCGACGACGTACAGATCGTCCAGGTCGACGTGCGCCCCGAGGTGCTGGGGCGCCGGTCCCGTCTCGACCTCGCCGTGTGGGGCGATGTGCGCGAGACGCTGCGCTGTCTGGTGCCGCGGCTGCGGACCAAGGAGAACCGGCGGTTCCTCGACCGGATGCTCAAGAAGCACGCGGACGCGCTGGAGGGGGTGGTGAAGGCGTACACCCGGAAGGTGGAGAAGCACGTCCCGATCCACCCCGAGTACGTGGCCTCCGTACTGGACGAACTCGCCGACGAGGACGCGGTGTTCACGGTCGACACCGGCATGTGCAACGTCTGGGCGGCCCGGTACATCTCGCCCAACGGCCGCCGCCGGGTGATCGGTTCCTTCTCGCACGGCTCGATGGCCAACGCGCTTCCGATGGCGATCGGCGCGCAGTTCACCGACCGGCGACGGCAGGTCGTGTCGATGTCCGGGGACGGCGGCTTCGCCATGCTGATGGGCGACTTCCTGACCCTCGTGCAGTACGACCTGCCGGTGAAGGTCGTGCTGTTCAACAACTCGGCGCTCAGCATGGTCGAGTTGGAGATGCTGGTCGCGGGCCTGCCCTCGTACGGCACCACCAACGTCAACCCCGACTTCGCCGCCGTCGCCCAGGCCTGCGGTGCCTACGGGGTACGGGTCGAGAAGCCCCGGCAGCTCGCCGGTGCGCTGAAGGACGCCTTCAAGCACAAGGGTCCGGCCCTGGTCGACGTCGTCACCGACCCCAACGCGCTGTCCATCCCGCCGAAGATCAAGGCCGACATGGTCACCGGCTTCGCGCTCTCCGCGTCCAAGATGGTCCTCGACGGCGGCGTGGGCCGGATGGTCCAGATGGCCCGCTCCAATCTGCGCAACGTGCCGAGGCCCTAGCTCACCCCTCGACCGGCACCCACTGGCGGACGCCGTTCACGAAGCCGTACCAGTACTCCGGCAGGCCCTTGATGGAGCTGGTGCGGAACGGCCGGCCGTGGTCGTCGATCCGGACCGTGCCGGAGCGGCCCTGTGAGGACCAGTCCAGTTCGAGGTACCAGCGGCAGTCGCAGCCCTCGGTGCGCGCGTTGACGCGGAGCACCTCCGGGTCCGTGGACGAGACCCGGTAGGGCAGCCGCATGGTCGAGACGGTCTGCCCGTCCGGGCCCTCACCGGCCACCGGGCGGGCGAGGGGGCGGTCCTTGTCCAGGTCGACGTCGAAGTAGCGCGGGGTGAGCCCGCCGCCGCAGCCGTCGGCCATGGAGTAGGCGATACCGGGTGCGGGCGCGCTACGGCCGACGACCCGCACCCGCAGGTCCTCCAGGACGACGGCCGTGGACGAGCGGCCCTGCACCGAGATCTGGACGATCGTGTCGCGGCCGTGCACCGCGTTCTGGGTGGCCGCCCAGGTGCCGGCGTCCTGCGGGACGGGCGGCGGCGGAACCTGCGCCGGCTGCTTGTCGATGACGTAGTCGTGGTCGCAGCCCAGCTCCCACACCTGGGAACTGGCGGTCCAGGCGAGCGGGACGCCGGTCGGGGCGGGGCTGGTGGGCGTGCTCGGGGCGGAGGACGACGGGGTCTTGGTGCCGTCCGGCGCCGCGGACGGCGAGCGGTGGACGGGTGAGCCGGAGTCGTCCGGTGTCGGGCCGGTGGGTGTGGGGTCGTGGCGCCGGGCGTCGCCGGCGGCGGTCGTGGGGGAGGAACCGGGGGCCCGGGCGGAGGTGCCGGCAGGCGGCCGGTCGTCCGAAGGGGCGATCAGACTGCCCAGCGTCACCAGGAGAACGACGGCCACGGCCGAGCCGACCAGGGTGCGGCGACGGCGGTACCAGGGGCGGGGCGCGGGCGTGGGCCCGGGCCGCGGTACCGGGTCTTCTTCTCCGCTCTCGGCCGCGGCTTCCGGGGTTTCCGGTTCCGCTTCGGTCCGCTCCGAGACCTCCGGAGTCGTCGGTCCGGGTTCCTGAGTCCCGGTGTCCTCCGCCGTCCGTGGCCGCTGCCGTGCCGCCACCGCCCGTAACCAGCGCTCGTGGAGTTCGAGCCGTTCCGCCGGGCTCGCCCCGCAGAACGCGGCCAGGCGCTCGACCGGAGCGAAGTCCAGCGGCACCGCCTCGCCCGCGCAGTAGCGATGCAGGGTGGAGGTGTTCATGTTCAGGCGGCGGGCCAGCGAGCCGTAGCTCCGGTCCGTACGGTCCTTCAACTGCCGCAGCAGCGCCGCGAACTCCTCGACGTCCTCGCGCACGGGCACCTTCCCCCGGTCGTCCGTATCCCAGGCACTCATATACCTGCACGTCAACAGGGCTGGGATGGTTCCAGGCCGGCGGAACGGGCGGTGACCGTTGCGGTTGCCGCAGCCGGCAGCCGATGCTTCTGGTGTCGCACCGACCAGGGCCGGACCGACCAGCCGGCGCCGTCCGCGGCATCCCACACCCATGCACCGATCCGACGGGGGACCATCCATGCCCAAGCGCACCCGAGCAGGCGCGCTCACCGTACTCGCCGGCGCCGCACTGGCCGTAGGCACCACGCTCGCCGTCCCGGCGGCGGCCGCCCCGAAGCCGCCCGGCTTCCTCGCGGCGGCCGACCTGCCGCCGCACCCGAGTTCGTCCTGGACGGCCGGCAAGGTCACCGCGGGTGTGCCGGAGGCGGTCAGGCAGGACACCTGCCTGGGCATCGCCCTCGGCGGCGGCCGGAACACCTGGTACCGGGAGTTCCGGACCGATCTCGACACCAGCGCCCGCCAGGTCAGCGTCGAACTGGCCGACGTCCGCGCGGCGAAGGGCCGGGTCGCGAAGCTGGACGAGGACATCGTGTCCTGCGCGGACCGGATCGAGATGGAGGACCCGGAGACCCGGGCGGACTTCCAGGACCACGGCGACCTGCCCGTCGGCGACGGCGCCCACGTCTACGCCCTGCACACCGAGACCTCCTGGGGCGCCAGTGACATCCGGCTGCTGTCGCTCGGCCGGGAGGGGAGCACCGTGACGGTCGTGGACTGGGGGCAGCTGGGCGGCTTCCAGGACGCGCCGGTGAAGGCGTTCAAGAAGACGACCACCACGGCCGTGAAGAAGCTCCACTGAAGGAGGGGGCCGTCCTCCCGCTCGGGGGAGGGGAGGACGGCCCCGACGGCCCCGACGGCCACCACGCACCGACCCGGTACCGAAGACCGGTACCGAAGCCCGAACACAGAAGACCAAGCAAAGAAAACGGGGAATCAGACATGAGCACCAAGACCCGCACCGTCCTCACCGCCGGCGTGCTCGCCGTGGCCCTCGGTCTCGGCTTCACCGCCCAGGCCTCGGCCGGCGCGCCGCGCAGCGTCGCCGGCAACCCGTCCGACAACCTCACCCGGATCGCCGACTTCTACGGCGCCTACATCGACGCCGAGAGCGACCTGGACGGAAGCGGCGACCTGCCGACCGCGCTGCGCGCCTACTACATCGCCCCGACCTACCTGAAGCAGCTGCAGGCCTGGGAGGACCGGGAGCACGCCGACGGGGTGCTGCAGGCCCAGAACACCCCGCTCAAGTGGAAGGTCACCGACAACGGCACGGCGAAGAACCACACCGAGGCCGTCGTCACCCTGACCTGGAGCCGCAACACGACCACGAAGCTGTTCGTCGACATGAGCCGCGGCTCCCACAAGATCATTCACATCGGCACCAAGGGCCTCGGGGTTAAGTAGGCGGAAGGGTAGGTTTCGGCCAGGTTCGCCGGTGCCGTGGACCGCGTGAAACAGCTCCGGGGGTTGTCCGAGGGGCTGTTTCACGCCGGGTCCCCGGCACCGTTGGCGCGTACGGGACCATCCGGGAGGCGACGTACGGGCCGGGGCCGGTTCAGGACATGGCCGAACACCCGGCCGTCATCGGCGTGACATGACTGGCCCGTGCCCGAGCGGGCATGGATCCCCGTGAACGTGTTCGACCAGGAGGGGAACCGGCAACAGCGCGCGGGCGGGGGTCATGAACAGTCAGGCACGAGGGGGCGGTCCCGTGGCCATCGGGGCCTCCTCGGCGCAGGCGGCGGGGGAAGAGACCGACACGAGGGAACGGGGACACCCGTCACAGCTCAGGTGCCGGCTGGGGCGGTCGGATCTGCGGGCGGTGCCCGAGGCGCGCCGGGAGCTGCGGGAACTGCTACGCCACTGGGGGAAACCGGGCCGTTCGGAGATCGCGGAACTGCTCACCAGTGAACTCGTCACCAACGCTCTCGTCCACACCGACCACGAGGCCGTGCTGACGGCCGTCGTAGGACCCAGCCAACTACGTGTGGAGGTCCGGGACTTCGTGGGCCGCCGGCCCCGCGTGTGCGCCCCGGACACCGGGGACGGCACCCACGGCCGGGGCATGGTGCTGGTCGACTCCCTCGCGGACGCCTGGGGCGTCCAGCCGCACGAGGTGGGCAAGTCGGTGTGGTTCGAACTGGACGCGGAGGCCGCCTGAGGCCGCCTTCCCACAACGGGACGGGGGCGTGACCCTGAAGGTCACGCCCCCGTCCCGAGGTGCCGTCCGGCAGCAGACGATCAACCGAACTGCTGCTCAAGGTCCTTGAGCTTGCGCTCCAGGGAGTCGAGGCGCGGCAACGCCATTGTGTCGTCCTCCGCGGTCAGGTCGACCGTGATCGGGTCAGACCCTTTGCGGACTGGCTGGAGGGAGGGCCGCTGGCGTACGGGCAGCTGCTCCGGCGCCGATATGGCAGGCTCCGCAGTGGGCTGGGAGGGACCGCGCTCGACCTGGTGCACCTCGTCCTGCCGGCCGCGTCCGACGAAGCCCCGGTGGCCGCGGCTGATGGCCTTGAGCTGGGCCCGCTCCAGACGGTCCTGCTCGCGGCGGCGCATGCGGTTCGTCTCCTTCTGCCGCTTGTCCTCGCGCACCTCGTCGACCGCCTCGTCCAGGCTGCGCACGCCCTCCAGGAGCATCAGCGACCAGGCCTTGTAGGTCTCACGGGGAGCCCGCAGCCAGCGCACGATCCGGATCTGCGGCAGCGGACGCGGCACCAGGCCCTGCTCCCGCAGGGCGGCCTTGCGGGTCTGCTTCAGCGCGCGGTCGAAGAGGACGGCCGCGGACAGCGACATGCCGGCGAAGAACTGGGGAGCGCCCGCGTGGTCGACGCCCCGGGGCGCGTGTACCCAGTTGAACCAGGCCGCGGCGCCCGCGAACGTCCACACGAGTATCCGGGAACCGAGGGCCGCGTCACCGTGGCTCGCCTCGCGGACCGCGAGGACGGAGGAGAACATCGCCGCGCCGTCCAGACCGAACGGCACCAGGTACTCCCAGCCGTCGGAGAGGCCGAGGTTTTGCTGGCCGAAGCCGACCAGACCGCGGAACGAGAGCGCCGCGGCGACCGCCGCGGAGCAGAACAGGAGCGCGTAGGAGACGGTGCCGTATATGGCCTCCTTGCGCCTGCGGCGCTCCTCGCTACGCTCCCACGAGTCGTCCTTCGCGTGCTCCCCGCCGGACCGCTTGGAGCGCGCGAGCACCGCCACCGCGACCAGCATGCCCAGGAGCAGTACGGCGCCGGGAAGCAGCCAGTTCAGCGATATGTCGGTCAGTCTCATCTAGGGGTCCCTTGCATTGGGATAGGGCGTATCGCCCGCCATAGTGGCCCAATCCCGCCGGCCCTCAGGGGGTTTCGGGGCAAGAGGCCGCCAAGGAAGTGCAAGGGGTTGCCCCAGGGCGGCATTCTGCTCGAACTGCCGCGTGAGGGGCGGGAGTTGAGTTCGAGTAAGAGTACCCATACGGGTGGTTCCTCGGAAAGTTCCTGCGGCAAGTGAGGAAGTTGTGAATTCCCTGTCGGCGCAAGGGTGATCCCGCCCTCGGTGATCTTAGTGGATCCCGTGGGGTGCTCCGTCCCGGGGGGCCTGAGGGTGCCTCAGGCCGCTGCGGCCGCCGCGAGTTTGGCGATCCGCTCGTCGTCGCAGGTGCGCGGGCAGGTGGCGCAGGTGTCCTCGGGGCGCAGCGTGTAGTACATGCAGCAGCTCGCCCGGTCCCGGGTCGGCAGCGGCTCGCCCGCCGGGCCGGCCAGTACCCGGAAGGCGGCCGAGCCGACGTACGGCTTGGTGGCGCCGGGCAGCAGCCGTTCGAGTTCGGGTACGGCCCGCTCCTCGTCGCCGAGCCGTCCGGCGACGTACCAGAGCCCCTCGACGATCTCGTCGGTCGCCATGCCCCACAGCGCGCGCCCGCGCCGCCGCATCGGCGGCCCGAAGGCGCCGAGGACCGGTTCCAGGTGCTCGGCGACGGCCGTCCGCACCTCGGCCCGCAGCGCCTCCTCGTCCGCGACGACCACCGCGCCGGGCAGTGCCGCCGCCGGGTCGCCCGGCAGGCAGGCGAAGGAGGCGACGCGCACCGCCATGCGGCCGGCCACCCGGTCGTACGAGACATGCGTCACGGGCAGTCGTGGGACCCGGCGGTCCAGGAACCAGGGGAGGGTGATCAGGAGGCAGGCGGCCCAGCCGTAGCGGTGCAGGCCGAAGGTGGCCACCACGTCCGGGCGGCCCGGCTGCCCGTAGTCCCGCAGGATCTGGTCCTCGTCCCAGGCCAGGAAGGCGTCCAGACCGGCCCCGCCCGCCGCGAGCTCGGCGGCGCCGACCCAGTCGCCGCCCCTGGGTGCCGGCTCGCCCGGGCCCAGCTCCGTGACCACCAGGTCCGGGCAGACCCCGGCCAGGCGGGCGTATGCGGCGGAGACGGGGGAGGGCATGGGCTACCACCGATCGGGTGCGGGCCGACTGCTGGATAAGTAAGGCTTACCTTACCCATTCATTCGGAAATTTGAACTATCGCCCGGGGCGCCTAAGGTGCTTGACGGACAAGTAACAACCCACCGTTAATGGCCCAAGTCCCGACGAGTCGGAGGAGGACCCGTGAACCATCGCGCGCACCCGGCTCCGGCCGAGACGGCCAGGGTGCCGGCGCAGACGCGGTCCGAGGAGTCGGCCCGGGAGACGGGCGGACATCCCGCCGGCGCGCCGGCCGCGCGCGGCGAGCACACGCACTGCGAACGGCCGATCCCGCAGCCCAGGCCCGCCGTGCAGCGGGCGTCCGTGCGCGGACAGATCCTGGACGCGTTGCGCACCGCGCTGGCGAGCGGCGAGCTGGCGCCCGGTGAGGTGTACTCGGCGCCGGCGCTGGGGGAGCGGTTCGGGGTCTCCGCGACGCCCGTGCGCGAGGCGATGCAGCAGCTGGCCCTGGAAGGCGCGGTCGAGGTCGTGCCCAACCGCGGGTTCCGGGTCGTGCGGCGGGGCGCCCGGGAACTCGCCGAACTGGCCGAGGTGCGGGCGCTGATCGAGGTGCCGGTGATGATGCGGCTGGCGCGCAGCGTGCCGGCCGAGCGGTGGGCCGCGTTGCGGCCGCTGGCCGAGGAGTCGGCGCGGGCGGCGGCGCTGGGGTGCAGGGCGACCTACGCGGAGGCCGACCGGGCGTTCCACCGGGCGGTTCTGGCCCTTGCGGGCAACGAGCAGTTGGTGCAGATCGCGGAGGACCTGCACCGGCGGGCGGTTCCGCTGAGCGGGGGCCGGGCCGACCTGATGGCGGACGCGGGTGAGCACGCGGCGTTGCTGGAGGCGTTGATCGCGGGGGAGCTGGACGCGGTGCGCCGGTTGGTGACCGGGCATTTCGCCACCGCGGGTTGAGCGGCGGAGGGTTGTTTTCGCGGCGGCTCGCCGTAGGGGTCGCGGCCGGCGCCCGGGTGCGGGTGCGTCGTGGCTGGTCGCGCCCGCGGCGGTAGCCGCATATCGATACGGCCCCGCGCCCCTGAAGGGCAGCTACAGCTGGAGGGTGACACCGGTGGATGACACCCCCAGCACCCGGCGTAGGCGGCTCAGTTGCCCTGTGCCGTCTTGTCGTACGCGTCGTGCCACGCGGCCTTCGCGCCGGAGTCGCCTATGCGGTAGACGTCGACGACCGCACCGGCCGCCACCGCCACCGACAGCACGCCCACCGCGACCCGCACCGGAAGGGCCGACAGGCGTGCGCCCCCGCTGCGGTCCGACTCCTGCCCGCCGCGCCGGGTCGCCCACCACACGACCGTGGCCAGCACGAACAGACCCAGCGCCCACGGCAGCAGTCCGTCGCCCAGCTCGGTGTGCCGGCGGACCAGGGCGTCGTCGGTCACATGCCGCTCCAGCCACTCGCCGGCCTGCGTCGCCAGCGGCACGCTGACCAGGGCGACCAGGGCGAGTGCGGGCAGCAGCACGCCCAGCCGCCGCGCGGCACGGGGCCACAGCGCGGCCGCCACCAGGGCCAGGGCGGTCAGCGGAACCAGTATGACGACGATGTGGACCAGCAGGACATGGGCCGGCAGGCCGTTGATGGTGCTCATGGCGAAGCGCTCCTGAGGAGGTCGGGGCGCGTCAGCCTGGCACAGCCAACTCTCAGTTTCCTCTGAGGCGGGTCTCAGGCGGTCGCCGCTCCCGGGGCGGGTGGTGTCAGCTGTCGCGCCAGCCAGGTAGGGACACCCCCCAGCAACCTGAACAGCCGGCCCGCCTCCTCCCGCAGCCGCGACGCCTCCGGCTCCGGCTCCGTGTCGGCCAGGGACGCGAGCGCCGGTGCCGTGCCCACCAGGTAGCCCAGCTCCTCCCTGATCCGCAGCGACTCCGCGAAACCGTGCCGTGCCTCCGCCAACTCCCCTTCGCGCAGCGCAAGTCCGGCCAGATGGCGCCAGGTGGAGGACAGCAGCAGCGGGTCGGCGTGGGCCGTGGCGGCCGCGTGGGCCCGTCGGTAGGCCGCCCGCGCCGCCTGCGGGGAGCGGGTCAGGTTCTCCGCCAGCAGACCCCGGCGGAAGTCGAGAAGGGCCCGCCCCGGCGCCCCCGGAGGGATCAGCGCCGCCGCCCTGCCGAGCGCGGCCCGCGCCTCGTCGGCCCGGTCCCGCACCCCGTGCAGCGTGGCCGCGTAGGCGAGTTGGCCGCGCTCGCAGGCGGCGGCGCCCCGTTCCTCGTCGGTGCGGGCCACCGCCTCCGCCGTCCGCAGCGCGTCCTCCGCCTCTCCCCAGCCGCCCTCGGTGTAGAGACACCGTTCGACCATCAGCCCCGCCCGCTGCAGGGAGGACGTCGGCGTGTCCGTCGGCAGCAGTGCCGCCGCGTCGGCCCAGCAGGCCCGCGAGCGCAACCGCCATACCGCGGTCTGGAGCGGATCGTCACCGGCGTTCGTTCCGTTCCCAGACATGGCGGGATACGCCACGTTGCCCTCCCCAGGGTCCTGCCCTTCGGCTCAGCCCGGGTTCGCGGGGCGTGGCACGCGCAGCCGCGGCGTCGTCGGTCACCGACGCTCCGCGTCGGCTCCCTCCTCCGCCTTGCAGCTGCACGCACCACGCCCCGCTCATCGGTGTCACGAGGCGGGGTGCCTCGACACCGACCTGTTCCGAAGGGCAGGCCCAGCGCGCCGTCGAGCTGTGAAGTGGTGGCCGCATTCCAGCATCGATCGCCACGCGGGGCCAAGAGGGTGGGTGAATAATTTCACAAAGTCGTGGGACGGCGAGGGCACTTGGCGCGAGCCGGTCGCACGCCCGCGTGACCTCAGCTCATCCGCAACGCCAAGAAGAAATCGAGCTTGTCCTCCAGCCGGGAGAGGTCCCGGCCCGTCAACTGCTCGATCCTGCCCACGCGATAGCGCAGCGTGTTGACGTGCAGGTGGAGCCGGGTGGCGCAGCGGGTCCAGGAGCCGTCGCAGTCGAGGAACGCCTCGAGGGTCGGGATCAGCTCGGCACGGTGCCGGCGGTCGTAGTCGGTGAGCGGGTCCAGCAGGCGGGCGGTGAAGGCGCGACGGACGTCGTCGGGGACGAAGGGCAGCAGCAGGACGTGCGAGGCCAGCTCCTGGTGACCGGCCGCGCAGACCCGGCCGGGGCGGGCCGCGGCCACCCGGCGGGCGTGCCGGGCCTCCTCCAGGGCCCCGCGCAGCCCCTCCGCCGAGTGCACGGCCGCACTGACGCCGAGGGTGACCCGGCCGTCGTCGTCCAGGCCCGCGGACAGGGGGCCGCGCACCGTCTTCAGGAGGGCGTCGGCGTGCACACCGGACTCCGAGCCGTCGTGCTCGGTGGAGACCGCGGGGAGCGGGACCAGGGCGACCGCCTCGTCGCCGGTGTGGGCGACCGCTATCCGGTCGGACGGCTCCGGGCCGGTGGCCAGCGGGTCGACCAGGATCTCCTCCAGGAGCGACTGCGCGACCGGACCGCCCTCGACCTCGCCTCCGTCCCATTCGGCGCGGGCCACGACCACCTGCCAGTGGGGGGCCGCGCCGAGGCCCGGCAGCAGGACGGGCGCGGCCACCCGCAGACGCGCGGCGATCTCGGCCGGGGCCGCGCCCGTCTGGACCAGCTCCAGCACCTCCTGGGCGAGCCGGCGCCGTACCGTACGGGCCGCGTCGCGGCGGTCGCGCTCGACGGCGATCAGCTGGGTGACGCCCTGGAGCAGGTCGAGGCGCTCGTCCTGCCAGTCGCTCGCGTCCGCCTCGACGGCCAGCAGCCAGTCCGAGAGCACGGTCTCGCGCACGTCCCGGGAGCCCTGCGGGGAGCGCCCTCCTCCGGCTACCGCCGGGCGGTGTCCCCAGGAGCGGATCGGGAAGAGCGAGTACGTGCTGCCGTCGAGGAGGACCCGGTGCGGGCCCCGGCGGCCGGTGCGGGTCGCGGCCAGGTGCTCGGCGGCCAGCCGGGCGCAGGCGTCGGCCGGCAGCGCGGGCCCGGACACCTTGGAGCCCGCGATCAGCCGGCCGGTCGGGGAGAGCACCCAGGCCCGCAGGTCGAGGTCCGAGCCGAGCAGGTCCAGGACCACGTCCGGGCCGCCGCCCGCCGGACCCGAGGTCATCATGCGGCGGTGCCGGTCCACGACGGCCGCGAGGTCCCCGGCCCGCTCGCCGCTGACCTGCCGTACGACATGCTCGGTGATCGTCGCGAACGCCACCGACTCGTGCACCGCGAAGAGCGGGAGGCGGTGCTGGGCGCAGGCCACCACCAGGTCGTCCGGGATGTCCCCGAGTTCGGCCTCGCCGGCGGCCAGGGCGGCCACCCCGGCCTGCGCCAGGAGTCGTACGAACGGCTCGGAGTCCGCGGCGTTCCGGCGCCAGGCCAGGCCCGTCAGCACCAGCTCACCGCCCGAGAGGTAACGGCTGGGGTCACGCAGGTCCGTCGTCATCACCCCGCGCACGGTGCGGTCCAGCTCGTCCTCGCCGCCGAGCAGCCGCAGGCCCAGCGCATCGGTGTCCAGCAGTGCGCGCAGCCGCATCTCGTCGCCGCCGTTCTCTGTCTCGAAATCTACGATGGATCTTGCAGTGTCATGGATGGGGCGCCCGGCGTGCGAGGTCACGGGCCGCGATCACGAGGTGCCTGGGCGTTTCCTGCGTTTCCACAGGAAAACCTGGAGGTTACTGATGACCTCCGTTCATACGAATCTACAAGATGCCCGTGCTGGCCAGCCAACTCCTTCATGGTTTCGGTGACTGACCCCACTGGAGTACGGGGCGGTGTACTGACCTCATTGCGCGTTAACAGGACATGAACGAGCCGGGCCCGCCGCACACGGATTGGCTCAATCCGCACGACTCACGAGACTCACGAGACGGAGAAGAGAGCCGGTCATGGACTTCCTTCGCCCCGCCAGCTGGGAGGAGGCGCTCGCCGCGAAGGCCGAGCACCCCACCGCAGTGCCGATCGCGGGTGGCACCGATGTGATGGTCGAGATCAACTTCGACCACCGCCGGCCCGAATACCTCCTCGATCTCAACCGCATCGGCGATCTCTACGAATGGGAGGTCGGCGAGGAGGGCGTACGGCTCGGCGCCTCCGTGCCGTACACCCGGATCATGGAGAACCTGCGCGCCGAGCTGCCGGGCCTGGCCCTCGCCTCGCACACCGTCGCCTCCCCGCAGATCCGCAACCGCGGCGGCGTCGGCGGCAACCTCGGCACCGCCTCCCCGGCCGGTGACGCCCACCCCGCGCTGCTGGCGGCCGGCGCCGAGGTCGAGGCCGAGTCGGTGCGCGGCACCCGGCTCATCCCCATCGACGACTTCTACACCGGAGTCAAGCGCAACGCCCTGGCGCCGGACGAGCTGATCCGGGCGGTCCACGTGAAGAAGGCCGACGGACCCCAGCAGTACTCCAAGGTCGGCACCCGCAACGCCATGGTCATCGCCGTGTGCGCCTTCGGGCTCGCCCTGCACCCGCGGACGCGGACCGTGCGGACCGGGATCGGTTCGGCCGCTCCCACGCCGGTGCGCGCGAAGACCGCCGAGGACTTCCTGAACGCGGCGCTCGACGAGGGCGGCTTCTGGGACAACGGAAAGATCATCACACCGTCGGTCGCCAAGCAGTTCGCGGACCTGTGCGCCGCCGCCTGCAACCCGATCGACGACGTCCGGGGCACCGCGAGCTACCGCCGTCACGCGGTCGGTGTGATGGCCCGGCGCACGCTCACCTGGACCTGGGAGTCGTACCGCGGCACCACCTATCAGAAGGGGAGTGTCGCCTGATGCGCGTCAACCTCACCGTCAACGGACGTCCCCAGGAAGCCGACGACGTCTGGGAGGGCGAGAGCCTGCTCTACGTGCTGCGCGAGCGGCTCGGTCTCCCCGGTTCCAAGAACGCCTGCGAGCAGGGCGAGTGCGGATCCTGCACCGTCCGGCTGGACGGCGTGCCCGTGTGTTCCTGCCTGGTCGCGGCCGGTCAGGCCGAGGGCCGCGAGGTCGTCACCGTCGAGGGGCTCGCGGACCACGCCCGGCAGCGCTCCTGCGGCGACGCCCACGGGACCTCGCCGGACGCGGCCCGGGGCTGGCAGGCCAAGGGCACCGACTCCCACACCGGCGGCGAGGGCACCCCGCTCTCCCCGATCCAGCAGGCGTTCATCGACGCCGGCGCGGTGCAGTGCGGCTTCTGCACCCCGGGTCTGCTGGTCGCCGCCGACGAGATGCTGGAGCACAACCCGAACCCGACCGACGCGGACATCCGCGAGGCGCTCTCGGGCAACCTGTGCCGCTGCACCGGCTACGAGAAGATCATGGACGCGGTCCGCCTGGCGGCCGCCCGGCAGGGAGAGGCGGTCTGAGCGACATGCCCACCATCGGCACTCCCACCAAGATCACCCAGGGCTCCCAGACCAAGGGCGGCATCGGCGAGTCCACGCTCCGCCCGGACGGCACCCTCAAGGTCACCGGAGAGTTCGCGTACTCGTCCGACATGTGGCACGAGGACATGCTCTGGGGCCAGATCCTGCGCTCCACGGTCGCGCACGCCGAGATCGTGTCGATCGACACCAGCGAGGCCCTCGCCCAGCCCGGCGTCTACGCGGTCATGACCTACGACGACCTGCCGACCGAGGTGAAGAACTACGGCCTGGAGATCCAGGACACCCCGGTCCTCGCGCACGGCAAGGTACGCCATCACGGCGAGCCGGTCGCGATCGTCGCCGCCGACCACCCGGAGACCGCCCGCCGCGCCGCCGCCAAGATCAAGGTCGAGTACCGCGAGCTGCCCGTCATCACCGATGAGGCCTCCGCGACCGCCCCGGGCGCCGTCCACATCCACGAGAACCGCGCCGACCACCACATCGGCCACGTCCCGCACCCGAACATCGTGCACCGCCAGCCGATCGTGCGCGGCGACGCCGACGAGGCCGCCAGGAAGGCCGATGTCATCGTCAAGGGCGAGTACTACTTCGGCATGCAGGACCAGGCCTTCCTCGGCCCCGAGTCCGGTCTCGCGGTACCCGAGGAGGACGGCGGTGTCCACCTCTACATCGCCACCCAGTGGCTCCACTCCGACCTGCGCCAGATCGCCCCGGTCCTCGGCCTGCCGGAGGACAAGGTGCGGATGACGCTGGCCGGCGTCGGCGGCGCGTTCGGCGGCCGCGAGGACCTGTCGATGCAGATCCACGCCTGCCTGCTGGCCCTGCGTACCGGCAAGCCGGTCAAGATCGTCTACAACCGCTTCGAGTCCTTCTTCGGCCATGTCCACCGCCACCCGGCCCGCCTCTACTACGAGCACGGGGCCACCCGCGAGGGCAAGCTGACGCACGTCAAGTGCCGGATCGTGCTCGACGGCGGCGCCTACGCCTCCGCCTCCCCGGCCGTCGTCGGCAACGCCTCCTCGCTCGGCATCGGCCCCTACGTCGTCGACGACGTCGAGGTCGAGGCCATCGCCCTCTACACCAACAACCCGCCCTGCGGCGCGATGCGCGGCTTCGGCGCGGTCCAGGCGTGCTTCGCCTACGAGGCGCAGATGGACAAGGTCGCAGCGCAACTCGGTATGGACCCGGTGGAGTTCAGGAAGCTGAACGCCATGGAGCAGGGCACCCTGCTGCCCACCGGCCAGCCGGTCGACTCCCCGGCCCCGGTCGCCGAACTCCTGCGCCGGGTCAAGGCGATGCCCCTGCCGCCCGAGCAGCAGTGGCTCTCGGCCGGCGAGCAGGCCGACGTGCGGCAGCTGCCCGGCGGCCTGTCCAACACCACGCACGGCGAAGGCGTCGTACGCGGTGTCGGCTACGCGGTCGGCATCAAGAACGTCGGCTTCTCCGAGGGCTTCGACGACTACTCGACCGCCAAGGTCCGTATGGAGGTGGTCGGCGGGCAGCCGGTCGCCACCGTGCACACCGCGATGGCGGAGGTCGGCCAGGGCGGGGTCACCGTCCACGCGCAGATCGCCCGTACCGAACTCGGCGTCACCCAGGTCACCATCCACCCGGCCGACACCCAGGTGGGCAGCGCCGGTTCGACCTCGGCCTCGCGCCAGACGTACGTCACCGGTGGCGCCGTCAAGAACGCCTGCGAACTCGTCCGAGAGAAGGTGCTGGAGCTCGGGCGCCGCAGGTTCGGTACCTACCACCCGGCCTGGGCCACGGCCGAACTGCTCCTTGAGGGCGGCAAGGTCGTCACCGACGGCGGCGAGGTGCTCGGCGACCTGGCCGACGTGCTCGGGGACGAGGCGGTCGAGGTCGAGGCGGAGTGGCGGCACCGGCCGACCGAGCCCTTCGACCTGCACAGCGGCCAGGGCAACGGCCATGTCCAGTACAGCTTCGCCGCCCACCGCGCGGTCGTCGAGGTCGACACCGAGCTGGGCCTGGTCAAGGTGATCGAACTGGCCTGCGCCCAGGACGTCGGCAAGGCGCTCAACCCGCTCTCCGTCGTCGGCCAGATCCAGGGCGGTACGACCCAGGGCCTGGGCGTGGCGGTGATGGAGGAGATCATCGTCGACCCGAAGACCGCGAAGGTCAGGAACCCGTCCTTCACCGACTACCTGATCCCGACCATCCTCGACACGCCGACCATCCCGGTCGACGTCCTCGAACTCGCCGACGACCACGCCCCCTACGGGCTCCGTGGCATCGGCGAAGCCCCGACCCTGTCGTCGACCCCGGCCGTCCTCGCGGCGATCCGGAACGCGACGGGCCTGGAGCTGAACCGCACGCCGGTCCGCCCGGAACACCTCACCGGCACCGGACCCTCCGGGGTCTGATCCGGTGAGTTCTCCTGGGGGACCCCGTCCCCCAGGACCCCTGAATGTTCGCCTCGGGCCGTCCCCCGGGTCGGGCACCTCCCCAAATCCCGCCATCGCCGAAGGCATGTCGCGGGTGCCCCTTTGAACCTTGGGAGTAGGCCCATATGACCCAGCAGTCACTGGAGCCGGAGACCGTCGCCGACGACGCGGGTGCGGGAACCCGCGTCCCGGCCGGACGATCCTGGCTCGACCGGTACTTTCACATCTCCCGGAGAGGCTCCACCGTCGCGCGTGAGGTCCGCGGCGGCGTCACCACCTTCATGGCGATGGCGTACATCCTCCTGCTCAACCCCCTGATCCTGTCCGGCAAGGACGCGGCCGGGGACACCCTCGGCCAGAAGGCCCTGATCACCGCGACCGCGTTCGCCGCGGCCTGCACCACGCTGCTGATGGGCTCCGTCGGCAAGGTGCCGCTCGCGCTCGCCGCCGGCCTGTCCGTCTCGGGCGTGCTGTCCTCGCAGGTCGCCCCGCAGATGACCTGGCCGCAGGCGATGGGCATGTGCGTGCTGTACGGCGTGGTCATCATGCTCCTGGTCGTCACCGGCCTCCGCGAGATGATCATGAACTCGATCCCGCTCGCGCTCAAGCACGGCATCACCATGGGCATCGGCCTGTTCATCGCCCTCATCGGTCTCTACAAGTCCGGCTTCGTGCACCAGGGCAAGGCCACCCCGCTCAGCCTCGGCCCGGCGGGCGAACTCACCGGCTGGCCGGTGCTGCTCTTCGCCGGCACCCTGCTGCTGATCTTCATGCTCCAGGCCCGGAACGTCCCCGGCGCCATCCTGATCGGCATCCTCAGCGGCACCGTCGTGGCCGCGGTACTCAACGGCCTGGGTGTCATCGACCCCAGGCAGTGGGCCAACGGAGCCCCCGAACTGCACGGCTCCGCCGTCTCCATGCCGGACTTCTCGCTCTTCGGGGACGTCGAGTTCGGCGGCTGGGGGAAGGTCGGCGCGATGACGGTCGCGATGATCGTCTTCACGCTGGTGCTCGCCGGTTTCTTCGACGCGATGGCCACCATCATCGGCGTCGGCACCGAGGCCGAGCTCGCCGACGACAAGGGCCGGATGCCGGGCCTGTCCAAGGCGCTGTTCATCGACGGAGCGGGCGGCGCGATCGGAGGGGTGGCAGGCGGCTCCGGGCAGACCGTGTTCATCGAGTCGGCGACCGGCGTCGGCGAGGGCGCCCGCACCGGACTCGCCTCGGTGGTCACCGGCCTGTTCTTCGCGGCCTGTCTCTTCTTCACCCCGCTCACCGCGATCGTCCCGCAGGAGGTCGCCTCGGCCGCCCTGGTGGTCATCGGCGCGATGATGCTGATGAACGCCCGGCACGTGGACTGGGCCGACCGGGCCACCGCCATCCCGGTGTTCCTGACGGTCGTGCTGATGCCCTTCACCTAC
This sequence comes from Streptomyces sp. NPDC026538, assembly GCF_055567535.1. Taxonomy (NCBI): domain Bacteria; kingdom Bacillati; phylum Actinomycetota; class Actinomycetes; order Kitasatosporales; family Streptomycetaceae; genus Streptomyces; species Streptomyces sp. NPDC026538. The sequence goes on along the minus strand of NZ_JBVHQG010000002.1, from coordinate 750,871 downwards.
ACCATCACCACCGGTGTGGCCGCCGGCGTCATCTCCTACACCGCCATCAAGGCAGCTCAGGGGAAGACCCGGGAAATCGGAGGATTCATGTGGGGCCTGACAGTGATCTTCCTGGTCTATTTCGCCCTCCATCCCATAGAGAGCTGGCTCGGCGTCCACTAGGCGCTCCGCCAGTGCAGACGTGACGTGCCGGCGGTCGTCCGCGGGTCCGTCGTGGCTGGTCGCGCAGTTCCTCCCCCAGCGCCTCTTCGGGGGCGCATCTCCCCAACGTCGTCCGAAGGAGACCGAGAGATGCTGGACATCGCCGAGGAGCTGAACCGGTGGGTCGCGGACGGCCGTGACTTCGCCGTGGCCACGGTGGTGGCGGTCGGCGGCAGTGCCCCGCGCCAGCCCGGCGCCGCCCTCGCGGTGGACGCCGACGGCACCGCCGTGGGCTCGGTCTCCGGCGGGTGTGTGGAGGGCGCCGTGTACGAGCTGTGCCGGCAGGCGCTGGAGGACGGCGACACCGTCCTGGAGCGCTTCGGCTACAGCGACGAGGACGCCTTCGCCGTCGGCCTGACCTGTGGCGGCGTCATCGACATCCTCGTCACCCCGGTACGGGTGGACGACCCCGCTCGGCCGGTGGTCGAGGCCGCGCTGGCCGCCGCCGTGCGGGGGGAGGCGGCGGCCGTCGCGCGGATCGTCACCGGGCCACCGGAGCTGTCGGGCCGCGCCCTCCTTGTGGACGCCGACGGCGGCTACCGGGGCGGCTTCGGCGCCCACCCCGAACTGGACCGCACGGTGGCCGCCGAGGCCGGAGCCTTCCTGGACGCGGGCCGCACCGGCACCCTCGAGATCGGAGAGCAGGGCTCCCGCTGCGGAGCGCCGCTCACCGTGCTGGTCGAGTCCTCGGTCCCGGCGCCCCGGATGATCGTCTTCGGGGCGATCGACTTCGCGTCGGCGCTGGTCCGCGTCGCCAAGTTCCTCGGCTACCACGTGACCGTGTGCGACGCGCGGCCCGTCTTCGCCACCAAGGCCCGCTTCCCGGAGGCCGACGAGATCGTCGTCGAGTGGCCGCACACGTACCTGGAGCGCACGCGGGTGGACGGCCGTACGGTCCTGTGCGTCCTCACCCACGACGCCAAGTTCGACATCCCGCTGCTCCGGCTCGCCCTGCGCCTCCCGGTGGCGTACGTCGGCGCGATGGGCTCCCGCCGCACCCACCTGGACCGCAACCAGCGGCTGCGCGAGGTCGGTGTCACCGAGCTGGAGCTGGCCCGCCTCAGGTCCCCGATCGGCCTGGATCTCGGCGCCCGTACGCCCGAGGAGACCGCCCTGTCGATCGCGGCCGAGATCGTCGCCAACCGCCGCGGCGGCAGCGGAATCTCCCTGACCGGCGCCCACACCCCGATCCACCACGACACGGCGTCGACACCGACGCGGCGGATCGGGTCGGTGGCCTGACTCCCCCCGGGCCAGGCCACCCCGCACGGAGCGGAGCGCCCGGTCCGTTCCCCCGATCGCCGTACCGGTCCGGGCGCCAGGGGTCGATGGAAGCGCCTTCGGGGGCGTCGGACAGCGTCAAATGACGCATTCGGCGAGGGGAGTTCCGTTCTGATGCGTTCGCGGTGCACGTCTTCCGGCTTCGTGGCGCGAGCCCAGCGGGTCATTCCTCGGCCCAGCGCCGTAACCCCGCGAGATCGAGTACGACGGTGCGGCCCCGCCGGGTGGCCACCAGGCCCTCCTGCTGCATCGCCCGCAGGCAGCGCACCACCGACTCCCTGGACGCCCCGGTGGCGGCGGCCAGTTCACGCTGGGTGACCTGGACGGAGACGGCACCCGGCAGGGTCTCCGGCGCGGCCGAGCCGTACTGCGCGGCGAGCTTCACCAGCAGCCCGGCGACCCGGGCCCGGGTGGTGCGGGCGCCCTGTTCGGCGCGCAGCCCGTCGGAGTCCCGTAACCGGCCCACGACACTGCGCAGGACGGACAGACACAGTCCCGGGTCCCGTTCCAGGAGCCGCAGGAAGGCGTCCGCGGCGATCACCACGCCCTCCGAGCGGCGCATCGCGGTGACGGTCGCGCCCCGCGGGCCGCCGTCGACGCAGGCGAGTTCGCCGAGGAGTTCACCGGGGCCGCGCAGGGCGAGCAGGCTGGTGTAGCCGTTGGCCGAGTCGACCGTCGCCTTCACCAGACCGGCCGTCAGCAGGACGACGAAGTCGGCCTCCTCGCCCTCCCGCATCAGCACCTCGCCGCGGACCCACCCGCGCGGGTGCCCGGCCTCCCGCAACAGCTTGATCTCCCCGGGTGAGAAGTACGCCACCTCCGAGCCTCCCGGCCGCATCGACCCACGGTGACCGTTCGGCACCGGAGGGCCACTGTCCATCGTGCGGCCGGGATCTGCCAAGGGGCGGCCGCCGGGGGCGCCGCCTACGCCTTCCTGAGCAGCGCGTTGACCGCCCGCCCGAACACCGCCCGGGAGGCCCCGCGCACCAGCGGGTCGAAGGCCGACGGCAGCCCCCGCACCCGCAGCTCCTCGTGCCAGACCACCCGGGTACGGCCGCCCGGCCCCGGGTGCACCTCCAGTTCGGCCCAGCCGCGCACCACCCGGCCGTGCTTGACCAGGCGGCAGCGGCCGGAGCCGCCGTCCTCGGGGGGCTCCCAGACGGTCACCTCCATGGGGTCCTCGAAGGACAGCGGCCCGAGCCCGGACCGCGCCACGAAGACCGTGCCCTCGTGGGTCGGCGGATCGGTGAGCACGGTGATGCGGGTCAGAGGGACCGCATCGGCGTGCGCGGACCACTCCGTGAGCCGGCGCCACGCCTCGTCGATCGGCAGCGGAGCCGTGCGTTGGAGAAGGAAGGTGACCACGGAACGATCGTAGGGAATCGGCCAGGCTCCGCGGGGCGCACACCGCCTGTTCACAGGACCGACAGAAACGTGATGTCCGCCCTGCCGGCCGTCCGCTCCGGTCCCGACGACGGCCTCCAGGGCCGGTACACCTCTCCGGGTCCGGCCTTGCCGGGTGCCGGCGACTGGGGGACGGTCACGAAGGCGTACCCGCGCTCCTTGAGGGCGGGACTACGCGCACAGTGCATAGAGGGCGTGTGGGCATTCTCCGGACGGACTCGGTCTTCGGTGCCTTCGGGTGTGACCATGGAAGAAGGGGGCCGAGGCCGACCGGAGAGGACGAGCCGTGCGCTACCGGGACCGCACCCAGGCCGGTCGTGAACTCGCCGCCGTGCTGCGGAAGTTGAGCGACGAGGGCGATCTGCCGGACCCGATCGTGCTGGCGCTGCCGCGGGGCGGCGCGGCCGTCGCCGCGGAGGTCGCGCGCGAGCTGTCGGCCCCGCTCGACGTGCTCGTCGTACGCAAGATCGGAGCCCCGCACCACGAGGAGTTCGGCGTCGGCGCGATCGCCGGGGACGACCCGCCGCTCCTCGACCGGGCGACCCTGGCGCACCTGGGCATGAGCGAGGACACCCTGGCCCCCGTGGTGGAACGGGAGCGGCGGGAACTGCGCCGCCGTGAGCGCCGCTACCGGCAGGGGCGGCCGGCGCCCCAGCTGCGCGGCCGTACTGTGATCGTCGTAGACGACGGCCTGGCCACCGGCTCGACCGCCCGTGCCGCGCTGCGCCACGTACGGGGCCGGGGTCCCGCCCGGACCGTGCTCGCCGTCCCGGTCGGCGCGCCCGATTCCCTGGACGCGCTCGCCGCCGAGGCCGACCTCGTCGTCTGCCCGTACCGGCCGGAGCTGTTCAACGCGGTCGGCCAGTGGTACGACGACTTCGCGCAACTGACCGACGCCGACGTGCTGGACGCGCTGAGCGGTGCCTGAGGGGGAGGGGACGCCGTGCCGGAACTGGCCGAGGGCGAGGCGCGGCGGCGGTTCGCCGGGGCGCGCGTGGCACGGCTCGCCACCGTCGACGAGAGCGGCCGCCCGCATCTGGTGCCGGTCGTCTTCGCGCGGTACGGGGCCGAGGGGATCGTCACCGCCGTGGACCACAAACCCAAGACCACGCCCCGCCTCAAGCGGCTGCGCAACATCGCCGCACGGCCGGCCGTGAGCCTGCTCGTGGACGAGTACGACGAGAACTGGGACCACCTGTGGTGGGTCAGGGCGGACGGTACGGCGCGGGTGATTCCCGCCGGCGCGGGGGTCATCGAACCGCTTCGGGACAAATACCCGCAGTACCGGGAACGCCCGCCGGGCGGTCCGGTCATTCTCGTGACCGTGTCGCACTGGACCGGCTGGCAGGCGGCCGCTCCCTAGGGACCGGGGTTTCCCCACGTCAAGTCCCGAACCGTCGGAACGTGACCCTGCCGCGCACCGCGCCTCTCCTGGAAGTGTGGTGGGCAGAGGTCCTCTCGGCCATCGCCCACCGTCCCTGCGCGCGAGCACCGCCGCCCAGGCGGGACGCCGCGCCGCTGGTTTACGATTTGGACAGGTCTGACACGCTACGGGGTGGACATGCCATGGCGACGCGCATCGCGGGATACGAGGTCGAGGGCGAGATCGGGCGCGGCGGGATGGCCGTCGTCTACCGTGCCACGGACCTGCGCCTGGACCGCACCGTCGCCCTGAAGCTGCTCGCCCCGGAGATGGCCCGCAACGACACCTTCCGCCGCCGCTTCACCTACGAGTCGCGGGTGGCGGCCGCCCTCGACCACCCCCACATCGTGCCGATCTTCGAGGCCGGCGAGACGGACGGCGTGCTGTACATCGCGATGCGCTACGTGTCGGGCCCGGATCTGCGCGCGCTGTTGGACAGGGAGGGCGTGCTGCCGGTGGCCGCGGCCCTGCGGATCGCCGCCCAGGTCGCCTCGGCGCTCGACGCGGCCCACGAGCACGATCTGGTGCACCGGGATGTGAAGCCCGGCAACGTGCTGGTGGCACGGGGCACCGACAGCGACCACCCGGAGCACGTCTACCTCACGGATTTCGGGCTCACCAAGAAGTCCCTTTCGCTGACGGGGTTCACGACGGTCGGCGAGTTCGTCGGGACGCTGGACTACGTGGCGCCGGAGCAGATCTCGGGCCGCCCGGTGGACGGCCGGTGCGATCTCTACAGCCTGGCCTGCGTGGTCTTCGAGATGCTCGCCGGCGGTCCGCCCTTCGTCCGGGACGAGGACATCGCCCTGCTCTGGGCGCACCAGTACGACCGGCCGCCCGCCCTGAGCGAGGTGCGGACCGGGCTGCCGCCGGCGCTGGACGAGGTGTTCGCCAAGGCGCTGGCCAAGGTTCCCGAGGACCGCTACGGCTCCTGCCTGGAGTTCGTGGGCGCGCTGCGGCTCGCCGCGTACGGCGTCGTACCGGGGGAGTCGGCCTCGCCGGAGCGCCCCACCGACCGGACCCCCACGGTCCGCCGGGGCACCGCCCCCACCCCCGGCCCGCCCGCCTGGGCCCGCCCGGTGTTCGGCCCCTAGGCCCCCGAGCCCCGCCGGAACCATCAGTCCTTCGTGAGGAACTGCTCCGCCCAGACGGTCTTGCCGGTGGTGGCGTGGCGGGTGCCCCAGCGTTGGGTGAGCTGGCCGACGAGGAGCAGGCCGCGGCCGCCCTCGTCGTAGGTGTGCGCCCGCCGCATGTGCGGGGCCGTGTTGCTGGAGTCGAAGACCTCGCAGGTGAGGGTGTGGTCGTCGTGGATGAGCCGGAGCCGGACGGGCGGCCGGCCGTACCGGAACGCGTTGGTGACCATCTCGCTGACGATCAGCTCGGTGATGAACGTCGCCTCCTCCAGGTGCCAGGCGACCAGCTGGTCGGTGGCGTGTTTGCGGGCGTCGGCGACGGCGGCCAGGTCGAAGGGAAGCTCCCAGGTGGCGACCCGGTCGGCGTGCAGGGCCCGGGTGCGGGCGACCAGCAGGGCGATGTCGTCGTCGGGGCGGTGGGTGAGCATGGTCGTCAGGACCCGGTCGCAGACGGTGTCCAGGTTCTGCGCGGGGCGGCCGAGCGCGCCGAACATCTTGTCGAGGGCCTCGTCGATGTCGTGGTCGCGGGGTTCCAGCAGGCCGTTGGTGTAGAGGGCGATCAGGCTGCCCTCGGGCAGTTCCGTCTCGAAGGACTCGAAGGGCAGCCCGCCCAGGCCCAGCGGGGGTCCGGCCGGCACGTCGAGGAAGTGGACCGCGCCCGAGGTGACCACGGCGGGCGGCGGGTGTCCGGCCCGGGCGACGGTGAACCGGCGCGTGACCGGGTCGTACACGCCGTACAGGCAGGTGGTGCCGACGCCGCCGGCGGTCTCCTCGGCGTTGTCGGCGCCTGCCTCCTCGGCGGAGAGGTGGACGACCAGGTCGTCGAGGTGGCTGAGGAGTTCGTCGGGCGGCAGGTCGACGTCGGCCAGGGTGCGGACGGCGGTGCGGACCCGGCCCATGGTGGCGGCGGCCCGCATGCCGTGGCCGACCACGTCGCCCACGACGAGCGCGACCCGGGTCCCGGACAGCGGGATCACGTCGAACCAGTCGCCGCCCACCCCGGCCTGGCTGACCGAGGGCAGATAGCGGGTGGCGATGTCCAGCGCCGCCTGTTCGGGCAGCGTCTGCGGGAGCAGGCTGCGCTGCAGGGTCATCGTGGTGGTGTGCTGGCGCTGGGCGCGTTCGGCGCCGTGGATGCTGGTGGCGGTGCGGATCGCCAGCTGCTCGGCCACCCACAGATCCTCCGGGTCGAACGGCTCGCTGCGCAGGCTCCGCCCGAACAGGGCCACCCCGAACGTGGTGCCGGCCGCCCGGAGCGGCACCGCCATCAGCGAGTGCGCCCCGCTCTCCCGGATCCACGCGGCCGCCGGCGGATCCTCCCGCGCCCAGCGGGTCACGATCTCGTCGTCGCTCGCGTACACCGTGCCCCGTCCCTCCGCCAGGCACCGGCCCGACGGCGACCAGGGAGGGCAGCGCAGCACCTCGCCGGAGGGATGGGGGAGCGGTGGGCTCTGGGGCGCCGCCCGTACGGCCGCCCGTCGCAGCGCACGGCCGTCGGCGGCCGGTGCACCGGGCCTGGCCGCGTCCAGCAGGTCGACGGCGCAGGCGTCGGCGAAGGTGGGGACGACCACGTCGGCCAGCTCCCGTGCGGTGCGCTGCACGTCGGAGCTGGTGCCGATCCGCACCCCGGCGTCGCTGAGCAGCAGCATCCGCCGCCATACCAGCTGCTCGGACGGATCGGAGTGGGCCGTCAGGGTCACCGCCCGCACCTGCCCTTCCGTGTCCGTCAGCGGGGCGAGCCGTCCGTGCCAGTCGTGCTCGGGCTCGGCCGGGTCCGGACGCAGGTGCACGTCCTCGGGGCCGCCGCCGGCCAGGATCCGCCGCATACCGGCCTCGGCCTCGGCGCCGCCCTCGTACGGGGCGATGTCGGTCAGCCGCAGCCCGCGCATCGTGCCCTCGGCGAGGGACAGGCCGCGCTGCATCCCGACACTGGCCAGCACCAGCCGCAGCCCCTCGTCGAAGACGGCGGCGACACATGGGGACTGGCCGAAGGCCCATTCGCCGAGCGTTCGGTCGGCGGCGGCCACCGGCGGTCCGGTGACGGCGGACACCACCCGCCACTCCGTGCCGCCCGGCCGGTCGCCGGAGGGCCGGCGGTGCACGAGGACGTCCCGGTCCAGCCGGTGCCCGTCCCGGTGGCGCAGGGCCGCGGTCCCGCTCCACCGCGCGCCGGCGGCCGCCTCGCGCCAGGTGACCCCGTCCGGCTCGGCGAGCAGCCGGGCGGCCTCCTGCCCCAGGATCTCGGCGGGCGGGTAGCCCAGCAGCAGCCTGGCCCCGTCGCTCCAGCCGGTCACGGCACCCCGCTCGTCGACCGTGACCGCGGCGGTGTAGGTGCCCTGCGGTACGGCGTGGGTCTGCGCCCGGTTGCTGGGAGGGGTGGGACGTCGTTCCATCGCCGCTCATCCTTCGCGGAACCTGCACGGCCGGCTCTTCTCCCAGGATGATCCCGGCCGACACGGAGCACCAGTCCGCGCCCCTACCACCAGGCCGCCGTGGACATGCGCACCAGGGGTTCCTGTGACACGCCTGTGACGGACGGCGGACAGCCTCATGACGTCGGCTTGTCAGGGTTTTGTAAACGGACAAATCGCCACTATCGGTCAATTCACCAAGGGAATCCTCATGAGCTTCGCCGTTGTCACCCAGCACACCGAGACCACCGCCGTCGCGCTGGCCCCGCGTGAGCGCGAGACGCTGAAGCACATCGCGGCGGGCTGCACATACCTGCAGGCCGCGCGCCTGATGGGGCTCTCCCGGCACACCGTCGACGCCTACCTCCGCCGGATCCGCGCCAAGCTCGACATCAACACCACCGCCGAGCTCACCCGGCTGGCCATCTCTCTTGGCCTGTGAGATCCGCCGGACCGTGACAGCGTGGGGACAACGGCTGGGCACGGTGTCCTGGAGGCGGAGATGACGGTGAACGGGCTCGGACTTGTGGTGCACGGGGGCCGGGCGGAGGCGGTGGACGCCGCCCGAACCGTACGGGCGTGGGCGGCGGAGCACGACGTGCGGTGCACGGACATCGACGTCTGGCACGACGGCGGACGGCACAGCTCCGGGGAGGAGGTCGCGGCCGCGGGCGATCCCGACCTGATCGTCACCCTCGGCGGCGACGGCACCTTCCTGCGCGGCGCCCGGCTCGCCGCCCACCACGACGCCCTGGTCCTCGGCGTCGACCTGGGCCGGGTCGGCTTCCTGACCGAGGTGGCGGCCTGCTCGGTGCGGGAGGCGCTGGACGCGATCCGCGAGGACCGGTTCGCCGTCGACAGCCGGATGCTGCTCACCATGCGCGCCTCCCGTCGGCTGGAGGTGCCCTCCGACATGGAGGAGCTGATGCGCTACGGCCGCGGGCCGCTGCTGCCGGCGCCCGAGGTGCGCACCGACTGCCAGGAGGACGTCGACTGGGGTGTGCCCCTGCACGTCGCCGCGGTCAACGACGTCGTACTGGAGAAGCTGTCCCGGGACCGCCAGGTGTCCGTCGGCGTGTACGTCTCCGGGCGGCTGCTCGCCTCCTACTCCGCCGACGCGCTGCTGGTGGCGACCCCGACCGGCTCGACCGCCTACAGCTTCGCGGCCGGCGGTCCCGTCGTCTCACCCAGCGCGGACGCGCTCGTCTTCACGCCGGTCGCTCCGCACATGACGTTCAACCGGTCGGTCGTCACCGCCCCGGACGAGGCCGTCGGCCTGCGTGTCCTGGAACGCTCGGGGCAGGCCGCGGTCAGCGTCGACGGACAGGTCCGGGGCGTCCTGGGGCCGGGGGACTGGATCGGTGTGTACGCCGCCCCGACCCGGCTGCGGGTCGTCCGGCTCGCGCCGATGGACTTCTACGGCCGGCTGCGCGAGCGCATGAACCTCACCGACGCCCCGGCCGCCGTCGCCGACGGCACCCCCGCGCCCCTGTGGTCGACGCGGACGCCCCCGCCCGGCGACATGGCCCACCTCTCCCTGCTGCCCGCCAGTCTGTCGGGCGCCGAGCCGGAAGAGCCGTGCGTCGAGGTGGAGGAGAAAGACGCCGCCCCGGCCCCCGGACGCGGCTGACCGCCGAGGCCCTCGCGCCGCCGCGGCTGGACCGGGGCCGGTCCGTGTCGGCCGCCGGGCCGTCCGGCGGGCCGCCGCCGGGGCGGCGGCCCGCATCGTCTAGAGGGATCGGGTTTCCTGGCGGGTGCCCGTCACGAAGGCCGCCACCGCCCGGGCGAAGACCTCCGGCTCCTCGATGTGGCCGAAGTGCCCGCTGTTCTCCAGGATCAGCAGGTCCGAGCCGGCGATCAGCCCGTCTCGACGGTGTGCGTTCCGGTGGTGAGGGGATCGGTCAGGGGCTTGGTCATGGCTTCTTCTCCGTGTCCGGCGGTTCGTGGTGACAACGGCAGGACGCCGGGGACCAGGAGAAGTTCGAACCGGATGGCATGACGGCCGTCACAGGCCGACTTGGAGGCGGGCGCGGGGCGCGGGGGTGCGGGTGTGGGTGTGTGGGTGCGCCGCCCGTGCCGCTTCGGCCGGCTGTGCACCGCGCCCCGGCCCTGACCGGCTCCCGCGCCCCGGCCCTGACCGGCTCCCGCGCCCCGGCCCTGACCGGCTCCCGCGCCCCGGTCAGGGGTGGCTCCCGCGCCCCGGTCAGGGGTGGCTCCCGCGCCCCGGTCAGGGGTGGCTCCCGCGCCCCGGTCAGGGGTGGCTTCGCGCCGGTCGGGGGTGGCTTCGTGCCGGTCGGGGGAGTTCGCGGCCGGGCTCAGTAGTGGCCGCCCACCAGGTTGGGGGGCCGGTCAGTCCGCGGAGCGTACCGCCGGCATGGCGAGCGCGACCGGCCCGCTCTTGCAGGAGTCGTGGCAGTCCTTCTCCAGGCTGCAGCACAGCGAGCAGATCGCCCCGGCGTGGAACGGGCAGTTGGCCACGTCCGGCCGCTCGAACTCGGTCGTGCACACCGTGCAGGTCAGCACGGCGGCCGACGGCAGCCCGTCCGCGTCCAGCAGCGGCTGTGCCAGGTCGTCGACCCGGGCGATGTAGTACTTCCCCTTGGTCAGCACCGCGAACAGCGGAGAGAGCACCATCGCCAGGAACAGCGCGATGAACGGCGAGTACGCCTTGCCGTACTCCCCGAAGGCGTTGAAGTAGGCGGCGATCGAGACCGCCGACGCGATCAGCATCGAACCGAAGCCGACCGGGTTGAAGTTGTGCAGATGGGCACGCTTGAACTCGATGTACGACGGGCTCAGCTTCAGCGGTTTGTTGATGACCAGGTCGGCGACGACCGCGCCGATCCAGGCGATCGCCACGTTGGAGTAGAAGCCGAGCACGGTGTTCAGGAAGCCGAAGACGCCGCCCTCCATCAGGGCCAGCGCGATGCCGACGTTGAGGAAGATGTAGACGACCCGGCCCGGGTGGCGGTGGGTCAGCCGGGAGAAGAAGTTCGACCAGGAAAGCGAACCGGAGTACGCGTTCGTCGAGTTGATCTTTATCTGGGAGAGGATCACGAAGAACGTGGCCAGGCCCAGCGCGATGGGCGCGGCGAAGGTCTTGAAGCCGGACACGTACTGCTGGATCGGCTCGTTGGCCTTGGCCAGGCCCACGCTGCCGGCGATGTAGAAGGCGAGGAAGGCGCCGCCGATCTGCTTGGCCGCGCCGAGCACCACCCAGCCCGGACCGGCGGAGAGCACGGCGGCCCACCACTTCCTGCCGTTCTCCGGCGTCTTGTCCGGCATGAACCGCAGATAGTCCACCTGCTCACCGATCTGCGCGATCAGCGACAGCGCGACGCCCGCACCCGCGCCGACCCCGAGCATGCTGATGCCGGACCCCGTCGGCGAGTTGCCCGCGAAGTGCGTGAACTCCGAGAACTTGCCCGGCTCCTGGATCGCGATCGACACGAACGGCGCGACCATCAGCACCAGCCACACCGGCTGCGTCCACACCTGCATCTTCGACAGCGCGGTCATGCCGTAGATGACCAGCGGCAGAATGATGACCGAGCAGATCAGATAGCCGACGGCGAGCGGGATGTGCAGGCCCAGTTCCAGGGCCTGCGCCATGATCGAGCCTTCGAGGGCGAAGAAGATGAAGGTGAAGCTGGCGTAGATGACCGAGGTGAGCGTCGAGCCGAGGTAGCCGAAGCCGGCGCCACGGGTCAACAGGTCCATGTCGATGGAGTACTTGGCCGAGTAGTACGAGATCGGGATGCCGGTGAGGAAGATGACCACCGCCGCGGTCAGGATCGCCACCATCGCGCTGGAGAAGCCGTTGGAGATGGCGATCGAGCCGCCGATGGCGAAGTCCGCGAGATAGGCGATGCCGCCGAGTGCCGTGGTGGCCACCACGTAGGGGGTCCAGCGGCGGAAGGACTTCGGCGCGTAGCGCAGGGAGTAGTCCTCCAGCGTGTCGTTCTTCGCCCAGTCGTTGTAGGTCCGTTTGCCGTCCGTGCCGCCATCCACCACGGCCGGCGGCGCCTCTTTGCCGACGATTTCCGTCACGACTCTGCCCTCTCTCGTCCCCGGTCGTTTGCACGGAAGAGTCGCGGCGCGCTGTTTCCCGAACGTTTCACCTGCTTTAAAAGACAAGGCTTGATACTTCCCGTGGGAAGTACCGCGCGGAGTAGGGGAGTAGGGCCCAGCGTCGGGCCCAGGGTCGGGCTCAGAGTTGGGCGACGATATGGAAGTCGAAGGCGTCCGCCCGCGCCAGGTACAGCCGTTGCGCGAGATGGTTGCCGCGCAGCCGTACGGCACCGCGCGGGCCCTCGTACGACACCGGGTCCCGCACCGCGCACATCGTCCGCACATCCAGCGACCGGGCCCGTTCGGCCAGCGCCGCCAGCAGCCGTACCCCTTCGAAGCACGACTCGCCCAGGCTCCCCACGACGGGTGCGTGCATGCCGAACCGGGCCGCGTACCGGGCGCTGAAGTCGAGGCTCTCCGCGGTCGCGAGGGTCTCGAAGAAACCGGCCGTCGCCCACAGCCCGTCGGTGGCCTCCGCGCCCGTGGCCAGCAGGATGTTCTCGTCCATGTGGGTGCTCAGCCTGAGACACCGCTGATGCAGCCCGTAGCCGGCGAACGCCCGGCTGAAGCGGGCCGCGTCCGCTCCGACGAGCAGCATCAGCACCGCGTCCGCCTCGCACCGCTCGACCCGGCGCAGCACCGGCCCGAACCCGTCCGTTCCGAGCGGCACGAACACCTCGTCCCGCACCCGGCCCCCGCACTCCCGCGCATACGCCCGGGCCGCGCGGGCGGTCACCCGGGGCCAGACGTAGTCGTTGCCCACCGTGCACCAGCGCCGCACCCCGGCCGCCTCCGTCAGCAGCCGCATCGCGGGCAGGAGTTGGGCGGCATCGGTCTCACCGGTCAGGAAGACGCCCGGAGTCCGCTCGCCGCCCTCGTACTGGGCGGTGTAGACATACGGCACCCGGCCCGCGATCCGGGGCAGCAGCGCCTGCCGTACCGCCGAGGTGTGCCAGCCCACCACCCCGTCCACGGCGCCCAGCGCGACCAGGGACCCGACCTCGGCCGCCACCCGCCACGGCGGCGCCCCGCCGTCCACCGTGAGCAGCCGGATCTCCCGGCCCAGCACACCGCCCGCGGCGTTGAGTTCCTCCACGGCGAGGTGCGCGGCCGCCTCGCACGACGGCCCGAAGACCCCCGCCGGTCCCTGCAACGGCACCACCAGGGCGACGACCAGGGGCGTACCCGAGGGGTCGCTCGGCGGCGCCCTGTGCATCAGGCCACCTCCGTGCCGGCGTGGGGAGCGTGGATTTTGGTCCCGGGCCCCGGCGCCCTCGCGGAGGCTCGTATTCTGCGCGCACAGTAGACCTACCGGAAGGACACCGGCAATGTCGTCCGTACCCTCCTCGCCGGACCTGGCCCACCTCCTCAGCCACGCCGAGCGACGCATCGTGCAACGGCTGGCCGCGGTGCTGGCCGAGGAGGACTGCACGGTCGAGGAATGGCGTGTCCTTTCGATCGTCGGGGACGGCCAGGGGCATCCGATGTCCGAGATCGCCGAGTACGCGCTGATGCCGGCGCCCAGCCTGACCAAGCTCGTGGACCGCATGGTCGCCGGCACCCTGGTGTACCGCCGCCCCGATCCGCACGACCGCCGCCGCGTCCTGCTCCACCTGACTCCGCGCGGCGACGACCTGTACCGGCGCGCCGCCGGCCGGGTCCGCGCCGACCAGGCCCGGCTGCTCGCCGAGACGGCCGACGGGGGAGCGCTCGCCCGGCTGCTGCCCCGGCTCACGGCGGCGGCCGACGCCCTGACGGCCGACGTGCGGACGGCCGACGCCCTGACGGTCGACGCGCGGGCGGTCGACGCCCTGACGGTCGACACGCGGGCGGTCGACGCCCTGATGGCCGACGCCCCGACGCCCGACGCCCGGACGGTCGACGCCCGGACGGCAGGCGTACCGAGCGCGGCCCGGCCCGTCTGACGCCCGCGTGCGGGCGGTCAGCCTCGCGGACGTGTCTCGCCCCGGTGGGGCCGAGCGCCGCCGCCTCCCGGACGGCCGCGCGTTGAACGGCGGCATCCGGACGACGGCGTTCGCGGAGACCGCCGGATTCACCGGCGGAGGGTCACCACCCGGTGAACAGCAGATGGTTGATCAGGAGTGCGAGCAGCGCCTGGGCCGCCAGCCAGGCGCGCGGCCGGGGCAGAAACGCACACGCCGGGAGCAGCCACATCGCGAACGGCAGCCAGATGCGCTCCGTCTCCGCCTTGCTCATCCCGGACGCGTCGGCGACCAGCAGCGCGAGCAGCGTGACCGCCACCAGGAAGGCGAGGCGGACCGGTGCGGAGCCCGCCGTACGGCGGTGGACCAGGGCGGCACCCGCCCGCCGCAGCCCCGCCACCGTCGCCAGGCCGGTGATGACCACCGTGCAGGCCAGGTTGGCCCACACCCAGTAGCCGTACGGGCGGGTGCCGCCGACGCCCTGGTAGTAGCGGGTGACCAGCAGCCGGTACCCCTCCCACCAGTCGAACCCGGCGAGTGTGAACACCACCGGGACGACCGCCGCCCCGGCCACCAGCAGGGCGAGGACCACCGGCCGCGCCCGGACCCGGCGCCGGCCGAGGGCCAGCACCGCCGCCCCGACGAGCGCGAAGAGCGTCAGGCCGTACGAGAGGTAGACGGTCAGCCCGTACAGCAGGCCCGCGCCGACCGCCCACGCCACGGACCGTCCGGTCACCGCCAGCGCCAGCAGGGCCACCGCCCAGGCGGCGACCGCCGCGAAGTACCCGTCGGCCGACGCGCCCACCCACACCGCGGCCGGGGCCATGACCAGGAAGGGCGCGGCCCGCCGGGCGAGCCGCTCGGCGGCCAGTGCCCGCACCGCGACCAGCACGCCGACACACGCCGTGGAGCCGACGGTGATGCACCAGGCACCCGCCCAGCCGCCGCCGTGCAGCCCGACCCGGTCGAGGAGGACGAAGGTGAGGGTGGCCGCCGGCGGGTGCCCGGCGATGTGAGCGGGCCAGGGGGAGGGGGTGCCGCTCACGATGTGGTGGGTGAAGTCGCGCAGGGTCGCCGGGATGTCGTGGAAACGGCCGATGACCGTGAGGTACTCGTTCGGGCTGGTGAGCCGGCCGGCCACGCCCCGCTGCCAGCCGTCGACCAGCGCCAGCGACCACGTCCAGGCCAGGCAGGTCCCCCAGGCCGCGGCGAGCAGCCCGCGCCAGGGCAGCCGCACGGCCAGGGCCGGCCCGTACGCCACCACGGCGGCCGCGACCAGTACGGCGGCCGGGGTGCCCGGGCCCACGTGCGGGTCCCAGTCGGCGAACAGCGGCGGCCAGTGCACGAACAGGACGCGGTAGGTGTCCTGGAGGTGCCGGCCGACCAGGACGGCGACGAGCACCAGCAGGGCGGCGGCGAGGACGGCGTACAGATCGGCGGGGCGATCACGGTGGGGAGCGCGGGTCACACCGGCACGCTAGGTCGGTGACCGGGCGAAAGAGTGGATCAGGCGGCTGACGTCAGACTTTCGTCATGGGTCGCGCACCCGTTCCGGGGGTTTCCCCGGCCTACGGTCGGACCATGCGACCCGACGACCCACGGCTTCCCACCTCACCCGGCTTCTGGCGCAGCCCGCTGCGCGGCACCTGGTTCACCGCCGTGCTCGGCCTGGTGCTGCTGGTCGGGATCACCTTGCTGTTCGTGACCGGTCTGGTGTCGTACGCCGCCTACAACCCGGACCTGGCCCGGGTGAACGACCAGACCCCGGACAAGGGCATCCTCGGCTTCTACCTCTTCCCGTGGCCGACGAACCCCTCCTGGCTCTACCGGTTCACCCAGGGCCTGCACGTCACCCTCGGCGTCACCCTGATCCCGGTGCTGCTCGCCAAGCTGTGGTCGGTGGTGCCGAAGCTGTTCACCCTGCCCCCGGCCCGCTCGCTCGCGCACGCGCTGGAGCGGCTCTCACTGCTGTTGCTGGTCGGCGGCGGTCTCTTCGAGTTCACCACCGGCGTCCTCAACGTCCAGCTCGACTACGTCTTCCCCGGCTCCTTCTACCCCCTGCACTTCTACGGCGCCTGGGTGTTCTTCGCCGCCTTCGTGGCCCACGCGGCGCTCAAGATGCCGACCGCGCTCCGGGCGGTCCGGCAACGGCGCCGGGACGAAGGCGAGTTGGCGGCCGTCCGGCCGGACGCGCCGACCGTGTCCCGGCGCGGGGCGCTCTGGTTCGTCGGGGGCGCGTCCCTGCTGCTGCTCGTCACGACGGCCGGACAGAGCATCGGGGGCGCGCTGCGGCGCACCGCCCTGCTCGCACCGCACGGCGGAGCCGACCCCGGCAGCGGGCCGAACGGCTTCCAGATCAACAAGACGGCCGCGTACGCCGGGATCGACGCCAAGGCGACCGGCGGCGATGCCTGGCGGCTGGTCGTCACCGGACGCGACGGCCGGACGGTCCGTCTCGGCCGCACCGAACTGCTCCGACTGCCCCAGCACAGCGCCGCGTTGCCCATCGCCTGCGTCGAGGGCTGGTCCACCGCCGACCAGTGGTGGCGCGGGGTGCGACTGCGCGACCTCGCGGCACTCGTCGGCTACGACGGCGACCCGCCGGACGTGCTCGTGGAGTCGATCCAGCTGCACGGCGCCTTCCGCCGTGCGGCCCTGCGCGCCAACCAGGTCGCCGACCCGCGCTCCCTGCTCGCCCTCCAGGTGAACGGCGAGGACCTGTCCCCCGACCACGGCTACCCGGCGCGCGTGATCGTGCCCGCCGCGCCCGGTGTGCTCAACACCAAGTGGGTGGCCCGGATGACCTTCGGAGACCTGTGATGCGCTCGCCCCTGCCCGTCCGCGCCCGGCTGCGGCGGCTGCGCCTCCCGCTCGGCAGCCCTCTGCAACTCCTCCTGCTGGCCTGCCCGTTCGCGCTCGCCGCCTATGCCGGCGTACGGCTGCTGTCCGGCGACTGGCTCGGTGTGGTGCTGTGGGTGGTGGGCGCGGCCCTGCTGCACGACCTCGTGCTGCTGCCGCTGTACTCGCTGGCGGACCGGGCGGCGGTCCGCGGGCTGGGCGGCGCCGGGCGCCGGGAGTGGGCGATGTACGTCCGGGTCCCGGCCGCGCTCTCCGCGCTGCTCCTGCTGGTGTGGTTCCCGCTGATCAGCGGGACGGTGGCCGGGCACTACCGGTCGGCCACCGGCCATTCCTCGGACGGCTACCTGACCCGCTGGCTGCTGATCACCGCCGTGCTCTTCGGCGGCTCGGCGCTGCTGCTGGCACGCCGGCTGCGCAGGGCGACGAAGCGGCGCCCGCCGGCCGCCCACTGACCGGAGCGCCCCCAGCCCCACGCGTACCGCAGCAGGGCCGCGGTGCCGAGCCGCGCCCAGAGGAAGGGGGCGCCGACCGCCTCCTGGGCGTCGGTGAGGCGGACGTGGGCGCGTTCGTCGACGTCCACCGGGGCGGTCTCGGCGATCAACAGACCGCCGGGGGCGAGGAGTCGGGCCGCCCGGTCGAGCAGGTGGCGCGGGTCGCCGCCGATCCCGACGTTGCCGTCCATGAGCAGGACGGTGCCCCAGCGGCCCTCGCCGGGCAGCGGCTCGAAGACCGAGCGGCGCAGCGCCTGGCCGCCGAGACGCACGGTGTGCTCGACGGCGGCCGCACTGACGTCGATACCGAGGACGGTACGGCCCCGGGCGGCGAGTTCGGCGACGAGCCGCCCGGGGCCGCAGCCGACGTCGAGGACGGCGCCTTCACAGCGGTCCAGGACC
The DNA here is from genome assembly GCF_055567535.1 of Streptomyces sp. NPDC026538. NCBI lineage: Bacteria > Bacillati > Actinomycetota > Actinomycetes > Kitasatosporales > Streptomycetaceae > Streptomyces > Streptomyces sp. NPDC026538. The sequence goes on along the minus strand of NZ_JBVHQG010000002.1, from coordinate 733,252 downwards.
TCCCGGTCGACCGGATCGGCCCGCGCGCACCAGCGCTCGACGTCCAGGGGCAGCAGCCAGCCGTCGGTGCGGCGCAGGAACAGCGGGCCGCGGCCGGTGCGCAGAGCGGTGGCGTAGGGGTCGGCGCCGGTCCAGGCGAGGGGCGGCGAGGTGGTCATCGGCGGCCCGTCCCGCTGTGCGCCGCGTACCGGGCCAGCCGGGCGGCGAAGCGGCCGTGCGGGGCGAGGGCGGCGACGGCGGCGGCGTCCGCGGCGGTGTCCACGTCCCGCAGTCGCGGCAGGTCCTGGACCCGCAGCCCGGCCGCGACGAGCCGCCGCCGCTGTACCGCGCCGGTCTCCGCCGTGGACATCGGCACCCCGCGCAACAGCGCGGGGTCCGGGTCGGCCAGCCCCAGCGCCCAGAACCCGCCGTCCTCGGCGGGGCCGAAGTACGCGTCGCAGTCCGCGAAGTCCACGGTGAGCAGGGCCGGGGTGACCTGCGGGGTGTCCATGCCGACGAGGAGGGCCGGGCCGTCGCAGCGGGCGAAGGCGTCGGCGAGCCGCGCGTCGAGGCCGCCCGCGCACTGCGGTACGACGTCGAAGCCGGGCGGCAGCCAGGGGCCGGGGTTTCCGTCGAGTACCAGGACGCGGCGGGTGGCGGGGGTCCGGGCCACGGCGTGCAGGGTGTCGGTGAGGGAGGCCTCGGCGAGCGCGGCGGCCTGTTCGGGCGTGAACGGCGGGGTGAGCCGCGTCTTGACCCTGCCGGGGCGGGGTTCTTTCGCGATCACGAGGAGGGTGGTCATGTGGGGGTTCCTTGGTGGGTGCGGCTGGGTGGGGGGCGGGGGTCGGGGTGGGGACGCTCACCGGCGCTTGCGGGGTGCCTCCCCCACTCTCGGCTTCGCTCGAGCGGGGGACCCCCATCGCCCACCCGTGCCGCCCTGGGGGAGAAGCGGCGGGACAGCGCCCCGTCAGGGGCGCGGGGCTGTATCGATGTGCGGCTCTGCCGCGTGGGCGCGCTCAGCCCCCACCGGCCCGCACCCGCGGCGGCTCGTGCAGCACCCGGCTCATGTCCCGCACCGCCTGCCACGTGCCGCGCCACGTCCCCGTCACCTTGGACGTGCCGGTGCGCGGGAGGTACGCCACATCGTGCTCGGCGATCCGCCACCCCGCGTCCGCCGCCCGCACCACCATCTGCAGCGGATAGCCACTGCGCCGGTCGTCGAGCGAAAGCGCCAGCAGCGGCTCGCGCCGCGCCGCCCGCAGCGGACCGAGGTCGTGCAGCCGCAGCCCGGTCCGGCGCCGCAGCATCCGCGCCAGCGCCAGGTTCCCGGCCCGGGCATGCGCCGGCCAGGCCCCCGGCCCCTGCGGCCGCCGTCGGCCGAGCACCAAGTCCGCCTCGCCGTCGCGGACTTCCCGTACGAACGGCACGAGGAGCCCCGGATCCAGCGAGGCGTCACAGTCGCAGAAGCAGACGATGTCGGCGGTCGCGGCGGTCAGCCCGGCATGGCACGCCGCGCCGAAGCCGCGCCGCGCCTCGTGGACGACGGTCGCACCGAGCGCCCGGGCGATGTCCGCCGAGCCGTCCGTGGAGCCGTTGTCCACCACGAGGGGCCGCCAGCCCGCCGGGATGCGGCCGAGCACCCAGGGCAGGGCCTCGGCCTCGTTCAGGCAGGGGAGGACGACGTCCACGTCCGTCGTCGAGGAGGTTGGTGAGGTGGTCACGGTGTCACCCTACGAACGCGAACCAGACATAACGGGCGCCGGCTCCTTACGAAACGCGGACGTCGGAACCGGCGGCCCAGCTCCCGGGTTTCTTACGAAACACGGACGTCGAGCCCCGTCCCCACCCACGGGCGCGACACCCGCGACGGCCCGGTGCGAGGGTGGAGGCATGCAGCAGCCGTACGAGATCACCGAGGGCCGGGCCGCCCCCGCCGCCACCCGGGTCCTTGTCGTCGACGACGATCCGACCGTCGCCGAGGTCGTCACCGGGTATCTCGACCGTGCCGGGTACCTGGTCGACCACGCCGAGGACGGCCCCACCGCCCTGACCCGGGCCACCGCCCACTGGCCGGACTTGGTGGTGCTCGACCTGATGCTGCCCGGCATGGACGGCCTGGAGGTCTGCCGGCGGCTGCGCGGCCACGCGTCCGTCCCGGTCATCATGCTCACCGCGCGCGGCGACGAGGACGACCGGATCCTGGGCCTGGAGGTCGGTGCCGACGACTACGTCACCAAGCCCTTCAGCCCCCGCGAACTGGTCCTGCGGGTCGAGTCGGTGCTGCGCCGCGCCCGCCCCCCGGCCACCGCGCAGTCCTTCTCCACCGCCGGAGTCACCCTTGATCCGGGCGCCCGCCGCGCCACCCGGAACGGCATCGAACTCGCCCTCACACTGCGCGAGTTCGACCTTCTCGCGTTCTTTCTGCGGCACCCGGGTCGGGCGTTCGGCAGGGAGGACCTGATGCGCGAGGTGTGGGGCTGGGACTTCGGCGACCTGTCCACCGTGACCGTCCATGTCCGCCGGCTGCGTGCCAAGGTCGAGGACGACCCGGCCCGCCCGCGCCTGATCCAGACGGTGTGGGGCGTCGGCTACCGCTTCGACCCCGAGGCCGCCGAGCAGGAGGTGGGCTGACATGCGCGACACCCTGCTGATCGCCCTGTACGCCCTGGCCGGTGCCGCCCTCACCGGGCTCGCCGGGGCGGCCGCGCTGCGCCTGCTCCGGCGCCGCTCGCTCACCGCGTCCATCGCCGTGGTCGCCGCCGTCGGCGTGGTCGCGATGCTCGCCGGCACCCTGGCCGTCGCCTGGGCGATGTTCCTCTCCTCGCACGACCTGTCGGTGGTGACGACGGTGGTCGCGATGGCGGCCGTGGTCTCGCTCGTCAGCGCACTGCTACTGGGCCGCTGGGTCGGCGCCCGCAGCCGTGAACTCGCCCTCGCCGCCCGCTCGTTCGGTGAGGACGGCGACTTCGCCGCGCCTGCGGTCCCGGCCACCGCGGAACTGGCCGAGGTGAGCCGCGAATTGGCGGCCACCAGCGCCAGACTCGCCGAGTCCCGGGAGCGGGAACGCGCGTTGGAGACCTCGCGCCGGGAGCTGGTCGCCTGGATCTCGCACGACCTGCGCACCCCGCTGGCCGGTCTGCGCGCCATGTCGGAGGCGCTGGAGGACGGGGTCGCCACCGACCCGGACCGCTATCTGAAGCAGATCCGCACCGAGGTGGAGCGCCTCAACGACATGGTCGGCGACCTCTTCGAACTCTCCCGCATCCACGCCGGGACACTCGCGCTGAGCCCGAGCCGGATGTCGCTGTACGACCTCGTCGGCGACGCCCTCGCGGGCGCCGACCCGCTGGCGCGCGAGCAGGGCGTACGGCTGGTCGGCGACCGGGTGGAGCCGGTGCCCGTCGAGGTGGACGGCAAGGAGATGAGCCGGGTGTTGGGCAATCTGCTGGTGAACGCCATCCGCCGGACACCGCCCGACGGCACGGTCGCGGTCGCCGCCGAGCGCGGTCCCGAGGGAGTCGTGCTGTCCGTCACGGACGGCTGCGGCGGCATCCCCGAGGAGGACCTGCCGCGTGTCTTCGACACCGGCTGGCGCGGCAGCCACGCCCGCACACCCCCTGCCGGAGCGGGACTCGGTCTCGCCATCGTGCGCGGGATCGTCGAGGCCCACCAGGGGCGGGCCACCGTGCACAACATCCCCGGCGGCTGCCGCTTCGAGGTGGTGCTGCCCACCGCCGCTTCCTGATCGGAGGTGGTGCTGCCCACCGCCGCTTCCTGATCGTGGGCAGCACCACCGGTCCATCGGGGGCTATGCGCCCCTCGCGAACTCCCGCATCCCCTCCGCGAACCCGACCTCGGCCTTCCAGCCCAGGTCGGCCCGCAGCCGCGAGGAGTCGGCCGTGATGTGCCGTACGTCCCCGAGCCGGAACTCCCCGGTGACCACCGGCCTCGGGCCGCCGTGGGCCTCGGCCAGCGCGCGGGCCATCTCGCCGACGGTGTGCGGCTCGCCGCTGCCGGTGTTGTACGCGGTCAGCGCACCCGGCTCCGGCCGTGCCTCCAGAGCCACCGCGTTGGCGGCGGCCACGTCCCGGACGTGCACGAAGTCCCGGCGCTGCCGCCCGTCCTCGAACACCCGCGGTGCCTCCCCCCGGGCAAGCGCGGAACGGAAGAAGGAGGCCACACCGGCGTAGGGGGTGTCACGGGGCATCCGGGGCCCGTACACGTTGTGGTAGCGCAGCGACACCGCCGTCCCGCCCGTCGACCGGGCCCAGGCGGCGGCCAGGTGTTCCTGGGCCAGCTTGGTCGTGGCGTACACGTTGCGCGGATCGGCCGGCGCGTCCTCGGCGACCAGCCCAGGAGCCAGGTCGGCCCCGCACACCGGGCACGTCGGCTCGAACCGCCCGGCCTCCAGGTCGGCGACCGCGCGCGGCCCGGGCCGTACCACGCCGTGGCGCGGACACTCGTACCGGCCTTCCCCGTACACGACCATCGACCCGGCCAGCACGAGGTGCCGTACCCCCGCCTCCGCCATCGCGGTCAGCAGCACGGCCGTACCGAGATCATTGCGGGAGACGTATTCCGCCGCGTCCCCGAAATCCACGCCCAGCCCGACCATCGCGGCCTGGTGGCAGACCGCGTCCACGCCCGTGAGCGCCCGCCCGACCGCCGCCGGATTACGTACGTCGGCGCCCGGATCGTCGCGCACGTCGAACACGACCGCCTCGTGCCCGTGCGCCGTCAGCGCCTCGACGACATGGGACCCGATGAACCCGGCACCGCCGGTGACCAGTACACGCATACCGCCACGCTAGGCCCGCGCGGGCACCGGACCACGCGCCCGCGCCCCAACGTCACGACTCCGTAAGGGTGACCCCTAGGCCTTGGGGGGCTTGACGGCGATGTCGAGGTAGAAGGCGTCGATGCTGCGCACCGCCGTCTCGAACTCCGCCAGGTTGACGGGCTTGGTGACATAGGCGTTCGCGTGGTGCTGGTACGCGCCGTTGACGTCGTCGGGTGCGACGGACGTGGTCAGTACGACGACCGGGATGGTCCGCAGCTCCGCGTCCTCCTTCACCACGGCGAGGAACTCGCGCCCGTTCATCCGGGGCATGTTCAGATCGAGCACGATGAGGTCGGGGCGCTCGTTGTCCGGGTCGCGCAGGTAGTCCAGGGCCTCGATGCCGTCGGAGACCTTGGTGAGATTGCGCGTACCGCGCTCGGTGAGGGCGTCCTGGATGAGCATCGCGTCGGCGACGTCGTCCTCGACCAGCAGCACGTCGTACGGGCGGATTGCGGCGGCAGCCATGATTCAGGAGCTCCGGGGTGTGGGGCGGGTCGAGTGGTCTGTGCTGCTGGTGATCAGCCCGGGCCAGCGGCGCCGAGCCCCTTGGCGGCTCATGCTCACGGCCCGGCCGATCTCCGGGTAGCCGGCGCCGCTCTCGGCGGCAGCGTGGGCGGCCTGGTCCTCCAGGTGTCTGACGGTCTGCTTGACGCCTGCGAGTACCCGCAACCGCAGCAGAGCATGCCAGCGGGCCTCGCCCGCCGCGTCGACGGGGTCCGGTGGGGGGCCGGCGGTCGCCTGGGTGAGCAGCCGGGTCAGTTCGTCCACCACCTGGGTCACCAGTACGTCCGTATCCCCGCTCGCGGGACCGGGAGGGGGAGAAGGCATGGGGCCACCCTAGGGCGTTGATCCACGATGGGACAACATGCGTTGTCGGGCCCCGGGTACAGTGTCGTTGCCGCGCGCCGAGGTGCGGCCCGCAACGGCCGGCCGAGGGAGCAGCGCACCGCGATGACAAGCAAGCCGTCAGGCGCCGTGGGCGCGTTCGCCGGCTGGACGACCCGGCGCTGGCTGCGGGCGGGCGTGGCCGCCACCCTGGTCGTCCTGACGGTACTGGGGTCGCTGGGCGGATGGGCCATATGGCGTACCTCACAGATCACGACCGCGCTGGTGGACCGGCGGTCCCCCGCCCTGATCGAGTCGATGCGGCTCGAGGAGGCGCTGGTCAACCAGGAGACCGGCATCCGTGGCTACGGCCTCTCCGGCCGGCGGGACTTCCTGCAGCCCTACACGCAGGGCGTGGCCGGCGAGCAGGCGGCGCTGAAGCGGCTGCGGCCGCTGCTCAGCGACGACGGCCGGGCCCGCGCCGACCTGGCCGAGGTCGAGAAGCTCGCCGGGACCTGGCAGGAGCGCATCGCCCGGCCCGTCTCGGTGGCCTCCCCCGCGCAGGCCGCGATGATCACCACGGCACGGGCCGGCGAGGGCAAGACGGCGTTCGACTCCCTGCGGCGCGCGATGACACGGCAGCAGGCCCACCTGGCACAGGAACGGACGGCGGCCACCCGTCAGCTGCGGCAGGCCGTGACCCTGCGGAACTGGATGTTCGCCATCATCGCGGGCGTCATCGCCCTGGTGGCCGGACTCGTCTTCGAAGGCCTGCGACGCGGTGTCACCGGCCCGCTCAGCAGGCTCGGCTCCGCCGCTCGTGACGTGGCGCAGGGCCGCTTCGACCGCTCCCTCGACGGCACCGGCCCCGCGGACCTGCGCCGGCTCGCCGCCGACGTGGAGGCGATGCGCCTGCGCCTGGTGGCGGAGCTGCGGTTCAGCGAGGAGGCCCGCGGGCTGCTGGACGAACAGGCGGAGGACCTCAAGCGGTCCAACACGGAACTGGAGCAGTTCGCCTACGTCGCCTCGCACGACCTCCAGGAACCGCTGCGCAAGGTGTCCAGCTTCACCCAGCTCCTGCAACGGCGCTACGGCGGACAGCTGGACGAGAAGGCCGACCAGTACATCGCCTTCGCCGTCGACGGCGCCAACCGCATGCAGAGCCTCATCAACGACCTGCTGGTCTTCTCCCGGGTCGGCCGCGTCCACAACGAGCAGCGGACCGTGGACCTGGAGGAGGTGCTGAGCACGACGACGGACGACCTCAGCGTGCGCGTCGAGGAGACCGGCGCCGAGATCACCCACGACCCGCTGCCCACCGTGCTCGGGGACGCGACCCAGCTGGGCATGCTGCTGCAGAACCTGCTGTCCAACGCGATCAAGTTCCACCACCCCGACCGGCCGCCGCGCGTCCACATCGGCGCGACGCGGGCCGAGGGGACCTGGGAGTTCGAGGTCCGCGACAACGGCATCGGGATCGCGCCGGAGTTCCGGGAGAAGGTCTTCGTCATCTTCCAGCGGCTGCACACCAGGGACGCCTATCCGGGCACCGGCATCGGGCTGGCGATGTGCAAGAAGGTCGTGGAGTTCCACGGCGGCACCATCTCGATCGACCCGGACCACCGGCCCGGCACCCGCGTCCTCTTCACCCTTCCCGCCCTTTCCGCCCCCGCGGCCGCGACGGCCGTCCCGGACAGAGAGACACAGTCGTGACCGGTCCAGCCACAGGCCGCGCCGAGCAGTACGACGTCCTGCTGGTGGAGGACGACGACGGGGACGCCCTCCTGGTCGAGGAGCTGCTCCACGACACCGGTCTGCCGCACACCCTGACGCGGTGCCACACCGCCGCCGAGGCACACCGGGCACTCGCGGCCGGCCCCGTCGACTGCGTCCTGCTCGACCTGCACCTGCCCGACGCCTCCGGGGTGGAGACGATCCAGACCATCCAGGCCGACACCCACGCCGCGATCATCGTCCTGACCGGCCTGGACGAACCCCGCGCCGGAGTCGATTCCCTCGCCGTCGGCGCCCAGGACTATCTCGTCAAGGGCAAGGTCGAACCCGACCTGATGCAGCGCGCCGTCCGCTACGCCGTCCAGCGCAAGCAGGCCGAACTCGCCAACGCCGCCCTCCAGATGGGACGGCTGCGCGCCGAGGAGAACGCCCGCCTGGAACGCGGGCTGCTGCCCGAGCCCCTGCTGTCCTCGACGGCCGTCACCGCCTCCAGCCGTTACTACCCCGGGCGGACCCAGGCCCTGCTGGGCGGTGACTTCCTCGACGTCGTCCAGACCGACGACGGCCAGGTCCACGCGATCATCGGAGACGTCAGCGGGCACGGCCCGGACGCCGCCGCGCTCGGGGTCTGCCTGCGCATCGCCTGGCGCGCGCTCACCCTCGGCGGACATCGCGCCCAGCACCTGCTGCACCTGCTGGAACAGATACACATCGCCGAACGCGCGGGCAGCGACCTGTTCACCACCTGCTCCCTCATCACCCTGGACCCGCGGGCCGCCACCCTCACCCTGCACCTGGCCGGCCACCACGAACCCCTGATCGTCACCCCCGACGGCACCCGGCAGGTCACCGCCGCCCACGGAATCGCGCTGGGCATCGCACCCGGAGTGGGCGACTGGCCGGCCACCACGTTGGCGCTGCCCGCCGACGGAGCGCTCATCGCCTACACCGACGGACTCATCGAGGGCTTCGCGGACGGGACCGGCGCCCGGCTGGGAGTCGACGGCCTGCTGCGCATCATCGACACGCTGCACACCCCCGACCCCGGTACCCACCTGGACCGGCTCATCGCCCGCACCCGTGCTCTCAACGCGGACCGCCACACCGACGACCTCGCCGTGCTGCGTCTGGACTGGAACACGAGCGGGTCCGCAGGCCCGGCTCACTCCTCCTGAGCGGTCTTCGCCAACTCCGCGTTGAACTGGGCGCCGACCAGCAGGGCCAGGTTGGACAGCCACAGCCAGATCAGGAAGATCACGACGCCGCCCAGCGAACCGTACAGCCGGTGGTAGCTGCTGACATGGGAGGTGTAGATGGTGCAGCCCAGCGAGACGACCAGCAGGAGAACCACCGCCAGCACACCGCCCGGCGCCATCTTCCCGACGGGGCGGGAGGACTCGGGGCCCGAGTGGTAGAGGACGAGCACCGTGACGACGGCGACCGCGACCACCAGCGGCCACCGGAGCGCGTGCCAGGCGGCCTGCGGTCCGGTGCCGAGATCCAGCGCCCGGCTCAGGAAGCCGATCAGGCTGCCGCTGAGGAACAACGCCAGCACGGAGGTGAGAAGCAGCAGGATCAGGACCAGGGCCGTGGTGACGATGCGCGGCGCGGTCCGCCACAGCGGCCGCTGCGAGCTGATCCGGTTCATGGCGTGCAACGCCCGTCTGAAGACGCCCAGATAGCTGGATCCCGACCACAGCGCTCCCACCCCGCCCAGGAAGATCAGCGTCCAGGCCGCCGACGACTGTCCGGCCATCTGCCGCAGGGTGCTCCGCAGCAGGGCACGGGACGCGAGCGGGGCGGCCTGCGCGATGCGCTCGATGACCTCCGGTCTGGCCGTGGGGATGGTCAGCCCCAGGACCGAGAGGATCACCAGCAGTACGGGGAACAGGGCCAGGACCGCGTAGTAGGTCAGCGCCGCGGCCCAGTCCGTGACGTCGTCGTTCCAGACGGACACCGGGGTCCGGCGCAGCGCCGCCCACCACCGAGCCGTACGACCGCCCGCATCATCCATGAGACGGATGCTCTCACTCCCTGGTGCCCGGTACGGCCGGCAGTCGGCTCAGTGTCGTTGGACGGCCCGGACATGGAGATGGTTCAGGGCGTCCACCACCACGGTGTTGTCGTGCCAGAGCAGCCAGCGGCCCACCTCGCCGCCGAGCTGCTCCAGAGCGGCCAGCTGGGCCGGTGCGAGTTCGTGCAGCGGGTGCTCGTGGTGCGCGGAGATCATGCCGATCACGGCGCCCTTCGGGCTGACCAGGGGGACACTGTGGCAGGCGCGGCTGCCGGCCTGCAGGATCGTCTGCCGGGAGCCCTCGTCGAAGGTGTCGCAGGAGCGGACGTCCTTCACGGTGACCTGCCGGGCCTCCTCGGCCGCCTGCGCGCACGCGGTGGTCCCGCTGTCGACGAAGGTGAAGTAGTCGGTGAAGCGCCGGTTCAGCCCGGTGTGCCGCACCATGCGCAGCAGCCGGTTCTCCACCAGCTGCACGTTGCCCATCCGGGTACCCGTGATGCGCAGGGTGCGCCGCAGCGCGGCATCGAGGACCGCCCCCTGGCTCTCCGGGCGGGTTCCGTCCGGGCGCAGGGCGGCCAGCGGGGGCGGGCCCGCCTGCGGCCGGCCCGTCACCCATCGGGGGGCCGTCGCCTCGGGGACCGGAAGCCGGACGGCGGCGGCGGCGAGGGTGTGCAGCTTGAGGTTGAACCGCTGGGAGGTGTCGCGCAGCAGCTCGAACGTCTCCTCGCGCGACGAGAGTGGGTAGTACGTCAGCAACAGCTCCTCGGCGCGGGCCACACCGGCACGCGCCAGCCTCCTGTTGCGCTCGTCCGTGATCCGCTGTTCCTCGGCTTCGGCCGCGTCGGTCGGCGGCGGAGCAGGGGTGTTGGGGTACTCGGCCACAGGCAGACCTCCTCGTCCGGCAACGGGATCACGGCGCCGCGCGGCCGCTCGCGCCGGAACACCGTGCCAGGATGTCCGCAGCCCGCAGCGCCCGCTCGGCCCTCACCGTACGCATGCCCGCTGAACGCTCCGGCAAGGCCACCTGCTCCCGCCATCCCCCTCCATGGTGTGCCGGAGTCGCCCGCAGCGATGAGTTCCGGCCGGGGCGGGAGTCTGTTCCGGTGACCGTCGTAGGCCGTCGGCCGTACGACGATGCCCGGTACCCGACACCACGGAGGACACCATGACCGCCACGCCGGACGAGCCGATCACCGCGCCGCCCGGGCGCCCGCCCGTGGTCGACCTGGCCGCCTGGCAGGCCGCCCGGGACGAGCTGCTGGTCCGCGAGAAGGCCCACACCCGTGAGGGCGACGCGATCGCCGCGGCCCGCCGCCGGTTGCCGATGGTGGAGTTCGACGGCACGGTCGAGGTCGTCGGAGCCGACGGCCCGGTCCCCTTCCTCGACCTGTTCCAGGGCCGCGACGAGCTCGTGGTCTACAAGCACATGTGGCACGACGGCGCGCCGCACCAGGGGCAGTGCGAGGGCTGCACCACCACGGCCTGGCACCTGAAGGACGCCGTCTACCTCAATGCCCGCGGTGTCTCGTACGCCGTCCTGACCACGGGCCGGTGGGACGAGGTGGCCCCCTACGTCGAGTTCATGGGCTACACCCAGCCCTGGTACTCGGTGCGCGACGTGGACGGCCCGGCCGGCGGCGACATGGGTCACCTCACCAGCTACCTGCGGGACGGCGACCGCGTCTTCCTCACCTACTCCACCACGGGCCGTGGCAACGAGCGGGTCAACGGTTCCCTCGGCCTGCTCGACATGACGCCCTACGGCCGCGGCGAGACATGGGAGGACAACCCCGAGGGCTGGCCGAAGGGGGACAGCGCCTGCTGGTCCTGGCGTTCGGACGCGGACGGCAACGCCACCTGGGGCCCGACCAGCCGCCCGGTGCCGCAGTGGTCCCGCCCCGGCGCGACCCCCGTGCAGACGCTGGGCCGGCACGGCCACCACCACTGACACCGGCCGGGTCCGCGTCAGGTGCCGGCACGGTCAGGCGGGCTGCCACAGTTCGATGCGGTTGCCCTCGGGGTCGGTGACCCAGCCGAACCGTCCGATCCCGTCCATGTCCTGCGTCTCCCCGGCCACGTCCGCTCCCGCGGCGCGGAGCTGGGCGAGCATGGCGTCGAGGTCGCGGACCCGGAAGTTCAGCATGGTCTGCTGGGTGAGGGAGCCGAAGTAGTCGGTCCCGGACTCGAAGGCCGCGAAGACCGTGGGGCCGGCCTGCTGCTGCCACAGCCCGTGGTCGTCGATGTCCAGACCCAGACAGTCGCGGTACCACGCGGTCAGGGCCGCCGGGTCCGCGGCCCGCAGGAAGTATCCGCCGATTCCAAGCACACGTTCCATGCCGTCATCCTGCCAGCACGGCGAGTGCGGGCATCGGCGGCGGTCGGTCGTGCGCGCTGTGGTTCCGCACGGCCGGGGCGAGGAGGTCCGCCGGCTCCGGTCCGCGACTTGCCCCAAAGGGCATGATCATCGTGCTCCGGAGCAGGTCGGCGGCCGAATTCTGACCAGCGGCCGGGATCCGGGGCAGGAGTAGCCTGCCACGCCGTCCCCAAGGAGAGCCGCCACGTGCGTTCCATCCTCCCTCTCGCGCTCGACTGTGTCGTCGGAGCACTGGAGAAGACCCCCGGACCGGCCGGGATCGCCCTGCACCGGGCTCCCGGCCCCGGACGCGCCCAACTGGCGGGCACCGGCTACGAGATCGTCAGCACCATGCCCTCCGGGGTACGGCTGGAGATGCTCACGGACGCCACCGAGATCGAAGTGGACGCCCGGCTCACCCAGGTCGTGATGGCGGGATCCGAGCCCTCCGACGCCGTCTTCGACCTGGTCGTCGACGGCGAGCTGCGGGCCCCCGTCACCACCTCCGAACAGACCCTCGTCCACGTCGACCCGGCCACCATGGCCCTGGACGACCAGCCGGCCCCGCCCGCCACCGTACGGTTCACGCCCGGCGCCGAACCCCGGGAGCGCCGGGTCGAGATCTGGCTGTCCAACGCCCGGGCGACCCAGCTCGTCGACGTACGGGTCCCGGAGGGCGCGTCGGTGCGCCCGGCCCCGGCGAGCGGCCCGGTGTGGGTGCACCACGGCAGCTCGATCAGCCAGTGCTCGGAGGCGGACCGCCCGACCGGCACCTGGCCGGCGATCGTCGCCCGGCGCGCGGGCCGCTCCCTCGTCAACCTCGGCCTCGGCGGCGAGTGCCACCTCGACCCCTTCATGGCCCGGGCCATCCGCGACCTGCCCGCCGACGCGATCAGCCTCGAACTGGGCATCAACATCGTGGCCGGCGACACCCTGCGGGAGCGCACCTTCGTGCCGGCGTTCCACGGCTTCCTCGACACCGTCCGCGACGGCCACCCGGACACACCGGTCCTCGTCGTCAGCCCCATCGTCTGCCCGGCCGTCGAAACCACGCCCGGCCCCACGCTGCCGGGCACCGACGGAAAGGTCCACACCCTCGACCGCCCCGCCGAACTGGCGGTGGGGGCACTGACGTTGGCGCGCGTCCGCGAGCTGCTGACCGAGCACGTGGAGCGTCGCCGGAAGGCCGGTGACCACTGTCTCCACGTCATCGACGGCACCACCCTCTTCGGCCCCGAGGACATCGCGGACCTCCCCGACGGCCTGCACCCGAACCCGGCCGGCTACGCCCGGATGGCCGAACGCTTCCTGCCCCGGGCGTTCGGCGAGGCGGGGCTGCTGCGGTAGGACGGGGGGCCGCACGGGCCGGTCCCGTGACCGGCGTTCACGGCCCGACTGGACCCGCAGATTTAACCGCGTACCCCTTGATGCGTCATTTCTACGCGCGTAACCTCAGCCGGTCGCATGGATCCCACCGGTCGAAAGCACGTCATGTGCCCTTGGCCCGGCGGACGTTGAAGGAGTCATCCTCGTGCAGATTCACAGACCCAGCGCATCGCGGGTAGCCGGTGCCGCGTTCGTGGCCGCGGCGGCCACGGCGGCCGTCATCGTGGCACCGCTGCCCGCCGCGTTCGCCACCCCGTCGGCGAGCGCGGTCATCTCGGAGGCGTACGGCGGCGGAGGCAACTCCGGGGCGACCCTCACCAACGACTTCGTGGAGCTGGCCAACCGCTCCACGGCGGCCTACCCGCTGGACGGCTACAGCGTCCAGTACCTCCCGGCCTCCGCCTCCGCGAGCTCGCCGTGGCAGGTCACCCCGCTCACCGGCGCGCTCCCCGCCGGGGGCGACTACCTGGTCGGCGAGGGCGCGGGCGCCGGCGGCACGACCGCGCTGCCGACCGCCGACGCGACCGGCAGCATCGCGATGTCCGCCACCGCCGGCACCGTGGCCCTGGTCAAGGGCACCACCGCGCTGACCTGCAAGACGGCCGCCGACTGCACCGGCGACGCCCGTGTCGTGGACCTCCTCGGCTACGGCAGCGCAGTCGTCCGCGAGGGCAGCGACGCACCGGCGACGAGCAACACCACCTCGGTGTCCCGGGCCGCCTCGCTCGCCGACACCGACGACAACTCGGCCGACTTCACGGCCGGTACGCCCACCCCCACCAACAGCGCGGGCGACACCGCGAGCGGCGGCAGCGGCGGTGGCCCCGGCGGCCCGACCGCGCCCGGCGCCTTCCGCATCCACGACATCCAGGGCACCACCCGGATCTCGCCCCTCAAGGGCCAGAGCGTGGTGGGCGTCCCCGGCATCGTCACCGCCGTCCGCACCACCGGCAGCAAGGGCTACTGGATCCAGGACCCCACTCCGGACGCCGACCCCGCCACCAGCGAGGGCCTGTTCGTCTACACCGGCTCCGCCACGCCCACCGTCTCGGTCGGCGACTCGGTCCTGGTCAGCGGCAAGGTCACGGAGTACTACCCGGCCTCCGCAGCCCAGTCGGTCACCGAGCTGGGCAGCCCGGTCTCCACCACCCTCTCCACCGGCAACGCCCTCCCGGACGCGATCGCGCTCGACGCCGCCACCATCCCGGGCGCGTACACGCCGACCGACAACGGCGGCAGCATCGAGGGCCTGACCCTCCAGCCGACCGTCTACTCCCAGGACTTCTACGAGTCCATAGAGGGCATGCGCGCCTCGGTCTCGGACGCCCGCGTGGTCGGCGCGACGAACACCTACGGCGAGATGTTCGTGACGGCCAAGCCGCACGAGAACCCCACCCAGCGCGGCGGCACCCTCTACGGCGGTTACGACCAGCAGAACACCGGCCGTATCGAGATCGTCTCGGCCGACGGAACGACCCCCGTCCTCAACGTCGGTGACCAGCTGGCCGGCACCACCACCGGCCCGGTCGACTACTCCGACTTCGGCGGCTACCTGCTCGCCCCCTCCGCGGCCACCACCGGCACGGCCGTCGACAACGGTCTCGAGCAGGAGGTGACGCGCAGGCAGACCCACGACGAGCTCGCGCTCGCCACCTACAACGTCGAGAACCTCGACCCGACCGACAGCGACGACAAGTTCGCCCGGCTCGCCAAGGGCGTCGTCAAGAACCTCTCCTCGCCCGACATCGTCACCCTGGAGGAGATCCAGGACGACAACGGCGCCACCGACGACGGCACCGTCTCCGCCGAGGCGACCCTCAAGAAGTTCACCGCCGCCATCGTCGCGGCCGGCGGCCCGAAGTACTCCTGGCGGTACGTCGACCCGGTCAACGACAAGGACGGCGGCGAGCCCGGCGGCAACATCCGCCAGGTGTTCCTCTTCAACGCCAAGCGGGTCTCGTTCGTGGACCGCGCCTCCTCGGGTGACGCCTCCACCACGGCCGTCTCGGTGGTCGAGGACCGCAAGGGCCAGGCCCACCTGTCCGCCTCACCGGGCCGGATCGACCCGGCCAGTGCCGCCTGGACGGACAGCCGCAAGCCGCTGGTCGGCGAGTTCGTGTTCCAGGGCCGGACGGTCTTCGTCATCGCCAACCACTTCATCTCCAAGGGCGGCGACGACCCGGTCCACGGCCGCTACCAGGAGCCCACCCGTTCCTCGGAGACGCAGCGGCGGCTCCAGGCGCAGGAGGAGAACGCCTTCGTCGAGTCGCTGCTCGCCGCCGACCCCAGGGCCGAGATCGTGGCCGCCGGTGACCTGAACGACTTCGAGTTCTCCGACGCCGTCAAGACCCTCACCGACGACGGCAACGACCTCACCGACCTCATCAACACCCTGCCCGTGTCCGAGCGTTACAGCTACGTCTACGACGGCAACAGCCAGACCCTGGACCACATCCTGACCAGCCCCGCCATCACCCGCTACGACTACGACGTGGTCCACATCAACTCCGAGTTCGCCGACCAGGCGAGCGACCACGACCCCCAGGTCGTCCGGATCGACGTGAAGCACTGCGGGTGGAAGGCCCACCGGCCGAAGCCGCACAAGAGGTAACGGCAACCGGTGCCACCCGCGCATCCCGCGGTCGCTGTCGCAGAACCCGCCGGGCCGGGAGGCTGGGAGGAGAACCCGGATCCCGACGGTGAGGCGGTGGTCGTCATCGCGCGCGTCACCCAGGAGGCGATCGTGGTCAACCTCCCCGGTCTGTACGCGCTTCCGGCCGACGGGGGATGACGGCCCCGCCCCGCCGCCGTGACTCAGGTGCGTGGACCGGCTTCCAGGAAGCCGTGGAGGGAAGCGGTCAGGCGGGTGACGAAGGCGTCGCGGGCCCGGTCGGTGACCAGGTCGAGGGACAGATAGGGGTTGAGGTCCTCCAGTTCGACCAGGAGCAGGGCACCCTCCCGGGTTCGGCAGGCGTCCACGCGCTGGACGCCGTGGTCGAGCGTGTTCCAGTCGATGAAACGCCGGGCGAAGACGAGATCGGCTTCGCTGGGCTCGTACGGTTCGAGGACCCAGCGGCGGCCGGGGTCGGGGGCGTACAGCGCGTACTGGAAGGCGTCGTCGACGTAGTAGAAGGACACCTCGTAGCGGAAGTCGACGCGTGGCTGGACCAGGATGTCGCCGTAGGCGAGGCCGGCCAGCCGGTCCCGGGCCACGAAGGTCAGACCTATGGAGTCCGCTCCCGTCCTGGGCTTGACCGCGTACTCGTCGCTCTCGGGCAGGCGGTCCAGATGCTCGGGCCGGTCGGCGGTGGGGATGACCGGGTATCCGGCCGCGGTCAGATCCAGCAGGTATCCCTTGCCGGCCATGTCGCCCCGCCCGTGCAGCGGGTTGTAGACCCGGGTGCCGCGCGCCGTGGCCCGGTCGCGGAAGGCGTCGTACTCGCGCTGGTAGTGGAGTACCGGACCGCTGTTGCGGACCACGACCGCGTCGAAGCGGTCCATCAGGGCCGCGGCGTCCAGCGGATGGCACAGGGCGATGTCGAAGTCCGCGCGGAGCCGGGCGGTCAGGAACACGTCCTCGTCGCCGTACCGACGACCCCGCGCCGGGTAGGCGAGGTCGGTCACGTACAGGAGGCTCGGGCGGGCTGGCATGGCGCTTCTCCTCGGCCGGTGGTCACGTCTGCGGTCAGCCGATGGTGGCACGCTCCCGGCGGGGAGCCCCGCCGCCCCCCGATCCGGCCGGCGGGACACCGATGGGCCGTCCGGCCGCTGAGGGCCACGCCCGGGGGCCGGCGGCCCGGACCCGTGCGCCGTGGGCCGACGGTTTACGACCGGAGGCGGGCGCCCGGGCCCAGGTGGGCGGTGACCTCCCCGGGGGCGAGGGGGGAGTGGTCCGCGGAGCACCGGACGACGACGCGGACCGGTGCCTCGCAGCCGGTGTGGCGGATGTCCAGCGGGGGGCTCTCCCCGGGGTCGAGGGCGTATGTCTCGCCCCACTGGGTCAGCGCCATGAGGACGGGCCACAGGTCCCAGCCCTTGCGGGTCAGCCGGTACTCGTTGCGGGCGCGGCTGCCGGGCTCCCGATAGGGGACGGTCTTCAGGATGCCGGCCGAGATCAGCTTCCGGAGGCGGTCGCTGAGGACCGCCTCCGACAGGCCGATATGCCGGTGGAAGTCGTCGAAGCGCCGGACCCCGTTGACGGCGTCACGCAGGATCAGCAGCGTCCATTTCTCTCCGACCACGTCGAGCGTGCGCTGGACGGGGCAGTTCTCCGTGCTCGCCTCAAGCCACTCCATGACGCCATCGTAAGGTCCTGGCTTCGTCATTGACAGTCAGCTGACCGAGAAGCTAGCTTCGTTTGAAAAAGTCAGAGGGAAAAGCCAGACGGAAGGGCTCAGTGCTGTGGGACGGACGCGTACGTATGAGTGGGACGATCCCGCGGTCCTGGCGGACGCCGCCGGACGCATGGCCGGTATCGACTTCCTGCGCGAGCTGCAGGCGGGCCGGCTGCCGAGCTCGCCCATCAACCACACCGTCGACTTCGCCCTGGACGAGGTGGAGCCGGGGCGGGTCGTCTTCTCCCTGATGCCGGGCGAGGAGCACTACAACCCGATCGGCAGCGTGCACGGCGGCATCTTCGCCGTCCTGCTGGACTCGGCCGCGGGTTGCGCCGTGCAGTCCACCCTCCCGCAGGGGATGGCTTACACCTCGCTCGACCTGACCGTGAAGTTCCTGCGCCGCATCACCGTGGAGACCGGCACGGTGCGCGCCATCGGCACCGTGATCAACAAGGGTCGTCAAACCGCCCTCGCGCAGGCACAGTTGGTCGACGGAACGGACCGGCTGCTGGCCCATGCCACCAGCAGCTGCATGCTCTTCCCGGTGCCGCCCGCGCGCTGAGCGGCGAGCCGGAGCAGCCCCGGCGCGCCGGTTCGCGGCGCCCGGAGCCGAGCGCGCCCCGAGGCGACCGCGGGGCGCGCGACACCGGCTACTTCGACTCCTTGGCCGACCTGCCTCAGCGGCCGGGCGCCCCCTCGGGCGCGCTGTACGCCGGCTTCCGCTCGGCCGCGCCGGTGTCCGAGTCGGCCCGGCCGCGGCCCGGTGTCCACAGGAGGGCGCCGGACGCCAGGCCGAGCGCGGCGAGGAGCCACCAGACCCGGTGGAAGGAGTCGACGGCGTTGGCCGCGGTGGGAGTGCCGAGGACGGCGACGAAGAGGCTGATGCCGAGGACCGCGCCGAGCTGGCGCAGGCTCGCGTTGATCGCCGAGCCGAGCGCGAACCGTCCCGGTGGCAGCGCCTGGACGGCGGCTCCGGACTGGACGGGCAGGGTGAGCCCGACGCCGAGTCCGGTGAGCAGGGCCGCGGGCAGCCAGTGGGTGGTCCAGTGCGGGGTGGCGCCGGCGAGGACCGCGGTGAGGGTGAGCCCGGCCGTCCAGAAGAGGGCGCCGAACGTCAGTATCCGGCGTGCCCCGTGGGTGTGGGAGAGGCGGCTGGCGGTGCGGGCCACGGCGGTGACCACCAGCGGGCTCGGCGCGGTGGCGAGGGCGGCGCGCAGCACCGAGTAGTGCCACACCGTCTGCAGGAAGATGATGTTGCTCAGCAACATGCCGTAGAAGGCGGCCGCGAACAGCAGCGTCGCCGCGTTGACCAGCCGGAACTGCCGGACCCGGAAGAGCGCGAAGTCCATCACGGGCTGTGCGGTGGCGCGGTCGCGCAGGACGAAGGCCGGGAGCAGCAGCGCGGCGAGCACGAAGGCGCCGATCACCCGGGGGTCGGACCAGCCCCAGTTCGGTCCCTCGATGATGCCGAGGCTCAGCGCGGCGGGCGTCGCGGCGATCAGCAGGACGCCGAGCGGGTCGGGCAGGCCGTGGGCGTGCGGGTCGCGGGCCTCGCGCAGCAGACGCAGGCCGAAGAAGGCGATGACCGCGCAGATCGGCACGTTCACCAGGAAGATCCAGCGCCAGGAGGCGTACTGGGTCAGCAGGGCGCCCAGGGTGGGGCCGAGCGCGGCGGCCGCCGCGCCCATGGAGCCCCAGGTGCCTATCGCGACCGGCCGCCGGGCCGCCGGGAACTCCGGGAGGATCAGGGACAGCGAGGTCGGAGTGACCAGGGCGGCGAACGCCGCCTGCAGGGCCCGCCCCGCGATCAGCAGGCCGGCGTTCGGTGCCAGCCCGCACAGGGCGCTCATCGCCGCGAAGCCGGTGATGCCGATGAGGAAGACCCGCTTGCGCCCGTAGCGGTCGGCGAGCCGGCCGGCCGGGATGAGAACGGCTGCGAAGACCAGGCTGTAGGCGTTGAGCACCCACGCCAGGTGGCCGGCCGTGGCGTGGAAGCTGCGGCCGATGGTCTCGAAGGCGACATTGACGATCGTGGTGTCGAGGAACACCACGAACGCGCCGAGGCTGCTCAGCGCCAGCACCCGCAGCGCGTGCCGGCGGGCGGCCGCGTCCTGGGCCGGTTGCTCCGCCGTCGCCGGCCCGGCGGCGGAGGCCCCCTCGGATACGGCCATGGTCCCCCCTGGGTGAGTTTGATTTCCCTACCGACTGCCCGGGACGCTACCCCGGGTGGGTCGTGAAACACAACCAACCAGGGGTAACGTGGGGCGCATGGACGTACGACCGCAGCAGGCCGGGGAGTCGCAGACGGGCGGCACCGGGACCGCCGCCAAGCCGCTGACCTCGGTGATGGCAGGCATTCCGGTGGGCGTGCGGCCCTGCTCGATGGCCGCCGCACTGCAGATCGTCGGCGAGCGGTGGTCGCTGCTCGCGCTGCGGGAGATGTCCTACGGCGTGCATCGCTTCGCGAAGATCGCCGGCTACACGGGCGCACCGCGCGACATCCTTGCCGACCGGCTGCGCAAGCTCGAGGCGGCGGGCGTGATCGAGCGGCGGCAGTACAGTGAGCACCCGCCCCGCCACGAGTACCACCTGACGCAGGCGGGACAGGAGCTCTTCCCCGTCATGATCGGCCTGCTGCAATGGGGTGACAGGTGGGCGGTGGACACTCCTGCCGTCGCCTTCCGGCACGAGTGCGGTCACCCCCTGCGAATGAAGTCCGGGTGCGGGCACTGCGAGGGGGAGATCACCCCTGAGTCGCTCTTCCCGCAGTCGCCCGACGCGCACTCCTGACCCCAGCGTCCCGGCGTCCGGAGCCCGGGCTCGTCGCTCGGACGCGGCGGCGGCCCGCCCGTGCGGCCGCCGCTCCGCGTCCTCACCCAGCGGTACCCGCGGCCGTCATGCCGCCACCCGTCACAGCCGGGTCAGCGGCGCAGCCCGAGTGCCTCCCGTCCCGCGTAACGTGCCTGCGCGCCCAGTTCCTCCTCGATACGGAAGAGCTGGTTGTACTTGGCGGTGCGGTCCGAGCGGGACAGTGAGCCGGTCTTGATCTGGCCGCAGCCCGTGGCGACGGCGAGGTCGGCGATCGTCGTGTCCTCGGTCTCCCCGGAGCGGTGGGACATGACGACCGTGTACCCGGCCCGGTGGGCGGTGGCGACCGTGCCGAGGGTCTCGGTGAGGGTGCCGATCTGGTTGACCTTCACCAGGACGGAGTTGGCGATGCCGTCGCGGATACCGGCGCGCAGCAGCGTCTCGTTGGTGCAGAAGACGTCGTCGCCGGTGAGCTGGCAGCGGTCGCCGAGCCGGGCGGTCAGGTCACGCCAGCCGGCGTGGTCGTCCTCGGCCATCGGATCCTCGACGGAGGCAACGGGGTAGCGCTCGACGAGGGTGGCGAGGTAGTCGGCGTGTTCGGCGGGGGTACGGCGGACGCCCTCGCCCTGGTAGTCGTAGACGCCGCCGTGGAAGAACTCCGAGCTGGCCGGGTCCATGACGAGCGTGATGTCGGTGCCGGGCTTGTAACCGGTCTGCTCGATGGCGCGTACGACGAAGTCCAGGGCCTCGTCGGCGGTGCGCAGGTCGGGGGCGAAGCCGCCCTCGTCGCCGACGTTGACGCTGTGGCCGGCGGCGAGCAGGTTGCCGCGCAGGGTGTGGAAGACCTCCGAGCCCATACGGACCGCCTCGGCGAAGGTGGCCGCACCGACGGGCGCGATCATGAACTCCTGGAAGTCCAGCGGATTGTCGGCGTGGGCGCCGCCGTTGACGATGTTCATCATCGGCACCGGCAGCAGCCGGGCGTCGACTCCGCCGACGTAGCGGTACAGCGGCTGCCGGTGCGAGGCCGCGGCGGCCTTGGCGGTGGCCAGGGAGACGCCGAGCAGGGCGTTGGCGCCGAGTCGCGACTTGGTCTCCGTGCCGTCCAGCTCGATCATCGTGCGGTCGACGGTCGCCTGGTCCTCGGCGTCGAGCCCGGTCACGGCGTCCGCGATGCTCTCGTTCACCGTGTCGACGGCACGCCGCACCCCCTTGCCGTGGAAGCGGGACGGGTCGCCGTCGCGCAGTTCGACTGCTTCGCGGGCGCCGGTGGAGGCGCCGGAGGGGACGGCGGCTCTGCCCAGTGATCCGTCCCTGAGTTCCACGTCGACCTCGACGGTGGGGTTGCCCCGGCTGTCGATGATCTCGCGTGCGACGACCCGGCTGATGGCGGTCACGATGCACTCCTCACGCTGGGCCCGTGCGCTGTCGGGCCAGTAAGTTCCATCGAGAAACAAAGTAAGTCCCGAAAAGGAACTTACTATGGGTGCATGAGGATGCACAACGCTGACGAGACCTGCGGGACCGCCCAGGCCGCCATGGTCCTGGGGGACTGGTGGAACGTTCTGGTCCTGCGTGAGGTCGCCCGCGGCCATGTCCGCTTCGACGCGCTGGCCGCCGAGATCGGCCTGTCCCGCAAGGTGCTCACCGAGCGGCTGGGCAGGCTCGTCGCCCACGGTGTCCTGCACCGCAGCCTCTACCAACGGCGGCCGGTGCGTTACGAGTACCTGCTCACCGACGCCGGTGCCGGGCTGCTGCCGCTGCTCGTCGCGATGCAGGACTGGGGCGACCGCTGGGTGCTGGGCGACGGCAGCCTCACCGCGACGGCGGCGGCGGACGGCGCGGAACACGCCCGTGTCCACGCATTGGTCGGCGCCCGCCTGCCCGACGGCCTCGAACTGCCCGCCACCCGGGGCGCCGAGGTGCCCCTCGTCTCCCCGGACGCCCCGGCGACCGTGCTGTTCACCTACCCCGGCACCGGAGTCGAATGGGGCGATCCGCCGATCCCGGGTGCCGCCGGCTGCACGCTGGAGAACCGGCTCTTCCGGGACGCCTGGCCCGACTTCCGGAAGGCGGGCGTGGAGGTACGCGGGATCAGCACCCAACTCGTATACGAGCAGCAGGAGTTCGCCCGCGTCGAGGAGATCCCGTACCCCCTGCTCTCCGACGCCGGCCACCAACTGGCGGCGGCCCTGCGGCTGCCGACCTTCCGCGGCGCGGGCCGGCTGCGCCACAAGCGCCTGATCCTGGTCGTCGACGCCGAACGCACCGTACGGCACGCGCTGTTCCCGGTCGACGACATCCCGCACGCGGTCACGGAGACCCTGCGGCTGACGGCGAACCGCGCCCGCGCGACATGAACCGGACTCCGTCCTCGCCGAAGCGGCTCAGACGTCCGTCACCAGCAGCCGGAGTCGACCGGGCGCGCGGGTGGGGCTAGGGAGCCGTGGGTGTCGGTCCGTCGGCTTCCGCCTCCTGGTAGGAGTAGCGCTGCTGCTTCCAGGCGTCGGCGATGTTGTGGTAGCCCCGCTCCTCCCAGAAACCACGCCGGTCGGCGGTCATGTACTCGATGCCACGCAGCCACTTGGGGCTCTTGTAGCCGTACAGGTGGGGGACGACCAGGCGGAGCGGGAAGCCGTGTTCGGCGGTGAGGGGTTCGCCGTCGTGGTGGGTGGCCATGAGGGTGTGCGGCGAGGTGAAGTCGCACAGGCGCAGGTTGGCGGAGAAGCCGTACTCCGCCCAGGCCATGACGTGGGTGACCCCAGGCGCGGGCGGGACCCGGTCCAGGACGGTGGCGGCGGGGATGCCGTACCACTCGTGGCCGGTGGAGGTGGGGCCGCTCGCGCAGTGCAGGTCGGCGACGACCGTGACATGGGGGAGCGAGGCCAGGTCGTCGAAGTGCCACTCGTGGGTCTCGCCCGAGGCGGTGGCGCCGAAGACCCGCAGGTTCCAGCGTTCGGGGCGGAAGCGGGGGACCGGACCGTAGTGCGAGACCGGCCAGCCGTGCACCAGGCGCTGGCCGGGAGGGATCCGGCCGGCGGTCCCGGCCGTGCCTGCTCGGTCGCTCGCCATGCGGGTCCCCTCTCCTCGCCGGTGCCCTGGTCGCGGCTGCCTTCCCTGTGCAGGGTAGGCGCTCACGCGAGGTACGGCCGGACCGGGACGCGGCGAGTGTCCGCAGGTGGGCCCTTGTCGGAATACCGCCACGCTGCCCCGGCGCCGACGCCCGGAACGAGGAGGGCCCCGAGCGTGCGTACGCCGGCGGACACGGCGATGCGGCGGCCGGCCCGCGGCCGCACGGGTGTACTCGCCCGGCCCGTCACCGGGCAGGGCTTCCCCGGCCATGAACCGGACGTCGACGCCCCGGCCCCGCACATCCGCCGACCACCGGCTTCGCCCACGACGAGCCAAGGCCGGGGCAACGCGGACGGGCTTCGGCCGGGGTCATGCGGTCGCGAGGGACACTTCGGTCGACTTGATCAGGGCCACGACCGGCGATCCGGCCGTCAGGCCGAGGTCGGCGACCGCGTCCTTGGTGATCGCCGAGGTGAGCTCGCCCCCGTCGACGGTGACCTTGACCGTGGCCATCGCCCCGCCCACGGCGACATCGCTGACGGTGCCGGGCAGCCGGTTGCGGATGGACAGCCCCGTCACCGGGCCGGTGGCGAGGGCGACCTCGGTGGACTTCATCATGGCCCGGACGGCCGACCCCTCGGCGAGCCCCAGGTCCTTGACCGCCTCCAGGGTGATCGCGGCGGTGAGGTCCTGGCCGCCGTTCAGGCGTACCTTCACGGTCGCCATCACCTCGCCGGGGGTGACGGCGGTGACGGTACCGGGGATCTGGTTGCGGATGCTCAGGCTCATGACTAGGCGCCTCACAGAAACAGAGAAGGGGGAGGGGGACGGGGGAGAGGGACGGGGAATGGGGAATGGGGAATGGGATGAATTGCTGGGTTTTGCGTTGATCGTGAGTCCATAAACTAGCCCGCTTCGGCAACGTCCGTTGCGCCCCCTGTCTCATCCGCCGCCCGCGTGCCCGCCCGGCCCTGGCAAATCCGAAGACGCGGAGACAAATCCGAGAGGACGCGGAGAAGGAGCTCGACCAAGCCGCCCGCGGAGACGGCGGGCGAAGTCCAATCTGATTGACTCGGGAGTGCAGCCAAACTTACCTTCGCTGCTATGGCTCATGACGAACCCACACGGGCTTCCCGACTGCTGGACGCCCAGGCCAAGGCCGAGCGGCTCTTCGCCGAGATGGAGAAGCGGGGGCTGGTGGCGCCGGGCGAAGGAGAGCGGGCGGTCAGCGACCGCGTCCGTGACCTGGCGAACGACCTCTTCGGCACGACCCGGCACTGGCACAAGCGGATCGTGCGCTCGGGCCCGAACACCCTCAAGCCGTACCGGGAGAACCCGCCGGACCGCCTGATCGGGGCGGACGACATCGTGTTCGCCGACTTCGGGCCGATCTTCGAGGAGTACGAGGCCGACTTCGGGCGGACCTTCGTACTCGGCGACGACCCGGTCAAGCGACGGCTGCGCGACGACCTGCCGAAGGTCTTCGCCGCCGGCAAGCGGTTCTTCGAGGCCGATCCGGACATCACCGGGAAGCGGCTGTACGCCGAGGTGGAGCGGCTGGCCACCGAGGCCGGCTGGGAACTGGGCGGCTGGCACGCCGGCCACCTGGTCGGCGAGTTCCCGCACGAGAAGATCGACGGCGCGGACACCGAGTCGTACATCGCACCCGCCAACGACACGCCCCTGCGCCGCACCGACAAGGCGGGCCGTACCTGCCATTGGATCCTGGAGATCCATCTCATCGACCGGCAGCGGGAGTTCGGCGGCTTCTACGAGGAACTGCTCACGCTCTGAGTCGACTCGGGCGGTGTCGCCGAGCCCCGGCACCGCCCTGCCGCAGATCGTCGACGCCGAGCGCCCGCCGCTGCGGGTGCTGTTCGGCACCGCGCCCATCGGGATCCTCGCGCCCCTGTACGCCGAGCACCCGCAGACCCGGGGCGGCCGGCAGCACGTCTGCCGCACCGCAGGGCTGACCCGTTCCCGCGGCGGCGCGCGCCGCGCCGGACTACGACGACGGTTCGGCGGACCGGCCGGGCCACCGGGTGAAGCGGCTCAGCCCCCGCCGCGTCGGCTTGAGCGGCTTGTCCTCGGGAGCGACCGGCCCCTGCCCCGCGGTCACGGCCGGAACCGCGGCCGATGCCGGTACGGACCGGCCGCCTCGGCCGAGCCGGCTCCGGACGGCCTGGGCCATGGCCTGATGGGACGGTTCCAGCAACAGGCCCTCCGTCGACAGGTGCTCCCACATGTGCAGCAGCTCCTGTCCCCGGGTGGCCACCTGGCCCTCGTCGATCAGCCGCTGCCATGCCGCGGTGGCGCGGGCCACCTCGGGCGCCGCCCGGTTCAGATCGGTGCGGCAGCGGATGCGCGCGACGGTCAGCGCGAGGACGGTGGAGAGCATGTAGTCGCCGCGCTGGTAGGCGAGGTACGCCTCGATCGCCCGTGCTTCCAGCGAGAGTTCGTCCTCCGCGCCCCTGCGCAGCGTGAGGTGTTCGCGCAGCGCGCTGGCGAGGACGAACGCGGCGTGCAGCTCCTCGCGCTGCGCGTGCTGGATGATCCGCTCGACGCGGGCGAGCGGCGGGAACGACTCCTCCTCCGCGGCCGTGCGCTCGCGCCCGGGCGGCAGGTCCTCCTCGTCGGCGATGGTCCGGCTGGAGCCGTCGGGATACACCCGCAGCCGTGCCACCTGCTGCACGGTCCGGTCGATGACGGTGGCCGCCACCGGTGCCCGCAGGGTGCGGGCGAACATGGCGATGGCGTCGAGTATCGCCTCGTTGGGCGGCCGGGTGCCGCCCATCTCCAGCAGATGGCCGTTGACCACCGTCGACCCGTCCTCGGCCACATAGGCGTCGAGCCGGATCAGCGGCGGTGCGCTGAGCGCGGGCAGGTTTCCCCCGTCACGGGGGGTCAGCGAGTAGGTCATCCGTTCAGACTCCGGGTCGGACGACACCGACGATGGGCATGGAGGCGGCCGGCGCGATCGTGACCGTGCGTCCGGGACGCGGGGCGTGCACGATCCGCCCGCCCCCTATGTACATGCCCACGTGCGTGGCGTCGTAGTAGATGATCAGGTCCCCGGGCTGCACGGAGGCCAGGCCGACCCGGGTCAGCCCCTGCCACTGCGCCTGCGAGGTACGGGGTATGGGGTGCCCGGCCGCGGCCCAGGCCGTGGAGGTGAGTCCCGAGCAGTCGTACGACGAGGGGCCCACGGCGCCCCACACGTACGGTTTGCCGATCTGCGCCATCGCGAATTCGACGGCCTTCCCGGCCGCCCCGCTCGCCTTCGTCCCGCCGCTGCCCGAGCCGGTACCGGTCGAGGTGCCGCCGGAATCGGGGCCCGTCCACCTGGACCTGGCCTCCTGCGCCTCCTTCTTCTCCAACTGGGCCAGCTTGCGGGTCTGTTCCTTCTTGAGTCCCGCCTCGATCCGCTCGGCCTCGGCGATCTTCTTCTCGATCTTCCCCTTGGCCTCGGCCTTGTCCGCGCGGCTGCTTCTCAGCTCCCGCAGTTTCCCGGCGGCGGCGTCGGTCTGCCGGTCCAGCTCCGCGCGGGCGCTCTGCTGCGTCTCGGAGACGTTGACCAGGTTCCGCATGGCCTGGCGGGCCTGGGAGGCCTCGTCGAGGGCCTGGTCGGGGTGGTCGCCGAGTAGCAACTGGATGCCTGTGGCGTCGAGATTGCCCCCGCGGTACTGCGTCCGGGCGGCCACACCCACGAGGGCGTGCAGCTCGTCCAGCCGGCTCTGGGTGCGAGCCAGGTCCTTGTGGAGCGACGCCAGCCGTTTCTCCTGCGCTGCCGCCTTCACGTTCGCGGTGTCGTACGCCTCGGTGGCCACCTCCGCCTGGCGGTAGAGGCCGTTCAGCTCGTTGTGGATGTCCTCGATCGACTGGTCGTTCCGTGGAACGGGTGTGCCCGGGGCCGCATAACTCGGGCCGGGTAACAGCGTGATCGCACAGACGAGGGCTGCTATGGCGGCACGGCCGCGCAGCCGTCTGCCGCCGGTCGACACGTTCATCGGCTCCATTTTCAGAGGTCGCGTGCAGGCGGCTCGGACGGGTGACTTGCCCATCGCGGTTGCCACCGCGGTTCTCGCGGAGGACAGTTCGAGCCTCGAACACACTACCTCCCCCTGAACGGCAGCCTCCCGTATCCCCACACGTGTCGCAAACAGCACACAGTGTCTGATCGGGTGCCGGCCGCCCTGCAGTCACTCCCGGAGCCCCGGGATCTCAACGACTCAACCCGCAACTGGTTGCCGGGGCAGGGGAGGAGGGAGACGCGAAGATGAACACCGCCACCGGCAGTAAGCCTTGGCCTGCGTCGGCGAGGTCCTACCGGATCTTCCAACGGTCGTCGGAGCCGCTCGGCCGACGCGGGCCGAAAGGGAGGGTGCCTGTCGTGGGATTACCCCTGTATCTCCGGCCACGACTGGAACCACCGCTCAGTTCACCGCTGGACGCCGGGCCGTTCCTGCACGCACTCGTCGACGCACTCGGTCCGCCGCTCAACGTGCTGCTGCCGGACCGGATCGCCGAGAACGCCGAGCGGTTCCGGGCCGTCTGCCGCGCGCACCACCTCGCCGGGCGGGTGTACTTCGCGCACAAGGCGAACCGGTCCAGCGCGCTGGTGCGGCGGCGGGCTGCCCCGGCTGTCCGGGTTCAGCCCAGCGCGTCCATCAGGGCGGTGACGTAGGCGTCCAGCCGCTTCTCCACGGCCCCTGTCGTCAGTTCCGTCCTTCCCGCCTCCCGCCACGGCCGGGCCGCCCACGGCACAGCCGCCGCGAACGCCAGAGCGTCCAGCAGCCGCCAGTACAACCGCTCGTTTGCGGTCGCGGCCAGCACCCCACCGGCCTCCTCGTACGCCTCCGCGAACCGCAGACCCCACGTCGGGCCGTGCAGCAGCGCCAGATTGGTGGAGCAGTGCGCCACATCGAGGTCCGCCGGCCCCCAGGAGGTCTGCACCCAGTCGACGACCCCGGTGATCCGGGGACCCGCCGGGCTCACGTCGAACAGCACGTTGCCGGGGTGGAAGTCCCGGTGCAGGAACCGCCCCTCGTAGGGTGGCGCAGGCCCGCGGATCACGTCGGCCGCCGCGGCCCAGGCCACCGCGTCGGCGCCGTCGGGAGGGACGACGGCGTCGGCGGTCGTCCATGCCTCGTACGTCCGGGGACGCTCGGCAGGTCTCAGCGCGTGAATGGCCACAAGCTGACGGGCCAGCAGGGGCAGGCGCGTGTCCAGTCCCTGGTCGTCAAGGACCGTCCGGCCCGCCAGATGTGTCATCAGGAGCGACGGATACTCGCACTGCGCGGCGGTGGGATCGACCGCGACCGGTCCGGGAACCGGCACGCGGGTCCCCGCGAGGAAGGTGAGGGCGCCGGTCTCCCGGTTCAGCAGGTCCTCGGCGTGCTCCACCAAGGACGGGTCGACGAAGGTCCGCAGCACCAGGTCGCGGGTGGCTCCGTGCTGCGTGCCGATGGTCAGCCGCCGCATTTCGGCGGTGATGCCACCGTGCAGCGCCCGGGTTCTGACGATCCGTTCACCGGCTTCCAGCTGCCGGCCCACCCAAGCCAGGGCCAACGGCCGGACGGCCCCCGCCGCATCGTGGTCACTCACCCGGCCGGCCGTCCCATGCGCAGCGAACCGTTCCTTCCGTCGACGTCCGGTGACCTTCGACGAACCGGTAGGCGTTCTTCGCGGCGAACCACAACGGCAGCGTGAGCGCACCCAAGCACCCGATCAGCACCGCTCGTTGCCACCACTTGAGCCCCGCCATCAGATCGGCGCTCCACGACGACGGGCCATGCCCCTGCACCTCGCTCTCCGTGCTCCCCCGGCCCGTTCGCTCCTGCCCACAGGAGGCACGGTGAAGGCCGCGTTCTTCCTGGGTGCGCCAGTGCCGGCCTCCAAGCGCCGGCCACACCGGAGCTCACATGCCGGCGTCCACCACTCCTGTCGGGGTCTGCTTCGGCCGGGTGGCCATGGCCCCCAGTGTCTCGAAGGCGGTCGCCGTCGGGCTGGCCGGTTCGGCCTGGTAGACCACCAGCTGCTGGTGCGGGGCCCCGTTGACGGTGAAAGCCGCGAACCTGATGTGCAGGTCCCCGACCTGGGGGTGCTTCAGGTGCTTGCCCTCCTGGGACTTGCCCTTGACGTCGTGCAGTTGCCAGAGCGCGGCGAACTCGGCGCTCCGGGCTGACAGTTCCGCCACGACCTCGGCGATGCGGGCGGAATCGGGGTCGTGGCCGTAGGCGGCCCTGATCTCGGCGACGCAGGAGTGCGCGGCCCGCTCCCACTCCTGGTAGAAGTCGCGCCCCGCCGGGTCGACGAACACCATCCGGGCGAGGTTGTCGAACTCCTCGAAACCGCTGTGCAGGGCCGCGGCCAGGGAGTTGGCCGCCATGATGTCGAGGGTCGGCCCGACGACGAAGGCCGGGGTGTGCTCCCACCCGTCCATCAGCTGCAACAACTGCGGGCTGACGTCGGCCACACTCCAGTCGCGCGGACGCTGCGAGGCGGCGAGGCAGAGGCGGTTGAGATGGTCGGTGGACTCCGCGTCCAGCTTCAGCGCTCGCGCCACGGCATCGAGGACCTGCGGGGACGGGCTGTTCTCGCGGCCCTGTTCCAGCCTGATGTAGTAGTCGGAACTGACTCCGGCGAGCAGCGCGACTTCCTCTCTGCGCAGTCCCGGCACCCGACGCCGCCCGTGTTCGGGCAGACCGACGTCGTGCGGCTTCAGGGCTTCTCTGCGGGCTCGGAGAAAATCACCCAAAGGCGTCCCATTGCTCATGCGGCAAGACTAGATGGATTTCGCCCCGTGCGAAGTACAGGGCGTCCGGTATCACGTGAGGTCGCGCGTTCGTCGCGGAGGGTGATTCCGTGCCGGGGGTGCCGGAGAGGGAAGGCGAGCGAGACGTAAGGCGATGGTCCGGCATCACCGTGCGCCGTGGAGTTCGTAATCCTGGGTGTAATGCACCCACCGTCGGCGGGACTATTCCGGGCGTTCCCCGCCTAGCCTCGATGGCATGGACAACGACACGCACCTCGGCTCGGTGGAAGGGCTGGGTCGGTTTCTCCGCGCCCGCAGAGAACGCCTGAGCCCCCTGGCGGCGGGGCTGCCCGCCGCCGGTCGGCGACGCGTGCCCGGGCTGCGGCGCGACGAGGTCGCGACGCTCGCGGGGGTCAGCCTGAGCTACTACAGCCGGCTGGAACAGGGCCGTGAGGACAGTCCGTCGCCCCGGGTCCTCGAGGCCATGGCCCGGGTGCTGCAACTCGGGGACGAGGACAAGCGGGAACTCTTCCGGCTGGCCCAGCCGGCGGCCCGCCGTACGAAGGCGCCCGCCCGGGTCGAGCGGGTCCGGCCGCACCTGCGCCGGCTGATCGAGAGCTGGACCACGACACCTGCCTTCATCATCGGGCACGCCCAGGACCTGCTGGCCACCAACGCACTGGCCGACGCCCTCTACCGCGACTTCGCGGAGCACGACAACGTCCTGCGCATGCTCTTCCTGGACCCCGCCGCGAAGACCTTCTACCGCAGCCCGGAACGGGCCAGGCACCGGGCGGTCGCCGACCTCCGGCAGACCGCCGCGAGCACCCCGGAGGACCCCCGCATCCTGGAGCTGGTCGGAGAGCTGTCGGTGCGCAGCGGCGGGTTCCGCGCGCTGTGGGCACGCGAGTACACCAGGGTCCCGCCCTACGAGATCAAGCAGGTGTACCACTCCGTCGTGGGAGACCTGGAGCTGCGGCACGAGGCCCTGAACATCCGCAGCGTCCCGGGACAGCAGCTCGTCATCCTGCAGGCCGAGCCGGGCTCCCCGTCCGCCGACGGACTGGCCCTGCTGGGCTCCGTCGGCGCGCCCGAGGTGCCGCACCAGCAGGACCCCGCACACGGCACCTGAGCCTCATCCTGGGTGTAGGACTCCCAGGAAAACGGCTGCCTTCATATCGGCGCGGAGGAGGGACAGACTCGAATACGTCAACAAGAAATCCCCCTCGGGGGAAATCGACGAAAGAGGTTTTCCCCATGGCTACGTGGTTTGTCACCGGCGCCTCCCGCGGAATCGGCGCGGAAATCGCCCGTGCGGCTCTGGCAGGCGGCAACAATGTCGTGGTCGCCGTGCGAAATCCGGAACGTGTACCGGACGATCTGAAGAGTTCCGACAAGGTGTTCGCGGTCGCCCTGGACGTCACGGACAACGACACCATCCCGAGTGCGGTCGACGCGGCCGTGGAGCGGTTCGGCGGCATCGACGTCCTGGTGAACAACGCCGGCCGCGGTCTGCTCGGCGCGCTGGAAGAGATCAGCGACGCGGAGGCCCGGTCGCTGTTCGACCTCAATGTCTTCGGCCTGATCAACGTCACCCGCGCGGTGCTGCCCGTGATGCGCAAGCAGGGCTCGGGCCGGCTGGTGCACATCGGGTCCCGCTCCGGCTTCGAGGGCGAGCCGGGCGTCAGCCTGTACTCCGCCTCGAAGTTCGCCGTCGCCGGCATCAGCGAAGCGCTCTCCGCCGAAATGGCGCCGTTCGGCATCCAGTCGATGGTCGTCGAGCCGGGCGTCTTCCGCACCGACTTCCTGGACGCCAGCTCCCTGTCGGTCGCCGGGAACCGCATCAGCGACTACGACGACACCCCCGCGCACGTGACGCTCGACTGGATCGACCAGGCCAACCACGCCCAGCTCGGCGACCCCGTCAAGGGCGCCGCCCTCATCGTCGAGGTGGCCTCCACCGAGAAGCTCCCGACCCATCTCTACCTGGGGCGCGACACCCTGGAGCGGCTCGACGTCAAGTACCGCCAGGTGCAGGACGACCTCGCCCCGTGGCGCGAGAAGTCCGCGGCCACCGCGCACGACGACGCCGCCTGACGCTCCGCCGGGTGCCCGATGCGTCCGGGCACCCGCACGCCGGCCCGGCTCTCCCCCCACCGCACGGGCCGACGCCTTCAAAACCCTCTGCCTTCCGAACCCCACGATCAAAGAGATCGAGGTTTTGTGATGTCCGCTGCCCTGCTCACCGGTACCCCCCTCACCGGCCGTGTCGCCGTCGTCTCCGGCGCCTCCAGCGGCATGGGCGCCGTCACCGCCGAGCGCCTCGCCGAACTCGGCGCCACCGTGGTGGTACTCGCCCGTCGCAAGGAGCGCCTGGACAGCGGGGGAGAACAGCGCGGTGCTGTTCTCCCCCGGCACGCCTCCGTCGCTGGAGAGGAGCCGGGCGGACCGCAGGCCCGGCGGCACCTCTGAGGCTCCTCAAGTCGCTTGGTGTGCGCAGGACATGGCCGTCAGGCTGAGCCTCATGACAGGAATCACGGGACTGAGCAAGAAGAACACCTTCGTGCTGGCCATCCGGGACGCGGACGTGGTCGCGGCGGCCCTGCGCCGGGCACTGGCGGAGGCCTCGCCGGAGGAACGCCCGGGCCTGGAACGCGCGGTCGCCCTCGTGGAGTCCACCGCCTCCGCCACCGAGACCGGGCTGCGCGCCCGCTGGGTCCGTGGCCGGCTGGCGGCCGTCGGTTTCACCGGGGACATCACCTCGGTCGCCGCGGTGAAGGCGCTGCGACAGGCGGAGCCGGGGCTGAGCCTGCTCGCGGCGGTGCAGCTGCAGAGGGAGGCGGCGGCGCACCCCGAGTGAATCCGGCAGCCCGCCCCGCGCCCGGGCGGGCTGCCGGAGGCGCCGTACCGCTCAGGGGGTGAGGTAGCAGCCCTTCCGGACGCCCGGCAGCGGGTCGGCGCCGCCGAACGCCGCCGTCGTGCAACCGGTTCCGCCGGTGAACGTCCGGTAGACGAAGGTGCCCCGCGCGCCGTAGGCCACAGTGCGCTGCCCGCCGAAGGCGCATGTCCCGGTCTCGTCCGAGCAGTTCGTGGCGTACCCGGCCGGCCCGCCGGTGGCGGTGTAGCACGCTTTCGACTCGCCGGGGATCGGGTCGCCGAACGTCGCGTCGGTGCAAGGGGTGTCGCCGGTGGCCCTGAGCGTCGTGAACGCTCCGAACGCGCCGTACGCCACCGGCTGTCCGGCGGCGGCCGCGCAGGTGCCGTTCTGGTCCGCGCACCTGGTCCAGCCGCCGGCCGGTGCTCCGGCGGACGGCAGGTAGCAGGACTTGGCGACACCGTCGACGGGATCGCCGAAGTGGGCGTTGGAGCAGGTGACGGAACCGTTGGTGACCTGGTGCGCGAAGTCGCCGTTCGCGCCGTAGACGACGTCACGGTTGTAGCCGGGCACGGCGCAGGTGCCGCCCTCGGCCGCGCAGACGGTGTAGCCCGGCGGGCCGCCCGCGTCGGCGACGTAGCAGGACTTCAGGAGATTCGGCGCCGGGTCGCCGCCGAAGGAGTCGCTGGTGCAGGCGGTGCTGCCGGTCACCGTCTTGTACGTGTACGTCCCGGCGCCGTAGGCCACCGAACGGGTGCCGCTGAAGGAGCAGCTGCCGCCCTCGCCCGCGCACCGGGTGTAGCCCGCGCGCAGTGCACCGGTGGTGGCCGGGTCGGTGGATGCGGCCGGGTCGCCGAGGCCGGTGGCGGTCACGGTGTAGCTGCCCGGCGCGACGCCGGTGAGGTAGACGTAGGTGTCGTCCTGACTCGCGCCGGTGATGCCGGAGGCGGGCGTGAAGGATCCGCCGCGCCAGACGACGGTGCCGTTCACGGAGACCGAGACGTCGCCGCCGCCGAGCTTCGGGACGCCGATCCGGCCGCTGGTGCCGGACGGGCTGGTCAGCTGCGCCGAGTAGGTGCCGGCGGCGGGGTCGCGGGACCAGGACGCGCTGACGGCGCCCTGGGGCAGGGTGATGCGGCCCTCGGCGCTGGTCAGGTCGCCGGGGTGCGGGACGAAGCGGTAGGCGCCGGCCGCCGACTCGGGTGCGGTGCCCAGCACGTCGAAGGTGAGCGTGGAGGTGGGCGCGGTGGACCAGCCGTGGGCCAGGCTCATGAACGAACCGCCGTAGGCGAGACCGCCGTCGGCCTTGACGCCTTCCCAGAAGGTGCTCCTCGTGCCGATGTCGCTGTCGAGCATGTGCCCCCAGGTGCGGCGGATCTGGTCCAGGGCGGTGTGGTCGTCGTTCGCCGTGAAGCGGGCGTTGAGTTCCATGCCGCCCGCGAAGGGCGAGACGTTGCCGCCCCATTCGGGGGTGGTGGGACCGTACGCGCCCCAGTTCTTCCCGAGCCCCGCGAGGACGCTCTTCGCCTTGGCCGCGGAATCGGTCAACCCGTACCAGACGGCCAGGGAGTTGCCGTCCTGCGGGTACAGGCCGCTGGTGGGATTGTCCTTGTACATGCCCTTCACGGCGTCCCACAGACGGGAGTTGGCCGCGGCCTTGATCGCGGCCGCCTCGCCGGTCCAGCTCGCGGCGAGCGCTGTGTCGCCCTCGGCCGTGGCCAGGGTCGCGCCACCCTTGAGCGCCGCGTACAGCAGCGCGTTGGCGGAGATGTTCTCACCGCCCTGGCCGACCCGGGCCCAGTCCTGGGTACGGGTCACGTCGAGCAGGCCGTTGCCGTCGATCTTGTTGGTGATGAAGGCCATCCCGCGCTTGTAGTCGGCCCACTCCGAGTCCAGCCACGCCCGGTCGGCGGTGTACGTGTAGTACGTCGACGTGCCCAGCAGCGTCCAGGTGTGGTAGGTGTCCGAGCCGGTGAGGTTGAACGGCGGCCCCGACCAGGGGATTTCGCCCGCAGCCGACTGCGCGTCGTACATCGTCGTGAGTGCGTTACGGGTCGAGGTGAGATCGCCCGAGTACGCGTACTGCGTGGGTACGGCGATGCCCATGTCGCCGGGCCACACCGTGCGGTCGCGCTTGGCGCCGTCGACCAGGACGGAGTCACCCACGCCGACGGTCGCGCCGTTGTCCCACGCGGAGGACGGTGGGGGCCAGGCCCGGCCCTGGTTCGAGGCGATCGTGTCGAGCTGCACCGTGTAGGCCCCGGCGTACCAGATGCGGTTGAGCAGGTCGTCGCTGGAGTGGAAGTAGTTGGGGTAGTCGGCCGGGTCGGACTTCCCGGGCGCGGCCGTGAAGCCGAGGCTGACGCCCTTGAGGTCGACCCAGCCCGAGGTGTCGAGGAAGACGGTCAGGTAGCGGAAGCCGCCCCGGAGTTGGGTGGTGGGCACCGTATAGCTTCCGCCCGGTGAGGCCGTGGCGTAGAGGGCCCCGTCCTCGCCGTCGCGGCCGCTGCTGCGGTCGCTGTTGTTGCCGGCGTACAGGGACGACTCGCTGAAGGCCAGGCCGACCCGTTGACCGCTGTCGCTGGCACTCCCGAAGGACAACGTTGTCACACCGCCGACCTCCTTGCCGAAGTCGAGCGTGACGGCCGACTGGGAGCCGGAGATCCGGGTCGGCTGTCCGCTCAGTACGTTCTGCGGGTTCGCGACGCTGCCGGACGTCCGATGGACGGCGGTCGGCCTGACGGTGCGTGAGGTCGGCGAGTAGTTCAGCGGGTCGACCGCCGCCGCCCGGGCGCCCGCCGGGAACATCGCGGCGGATGCCGGTGCGCCGGTGCCGGCGGCCGAGGCCGGGCCCGCGGTGAGCGTGGCGGCCGCGACGACGGCGAGGCAGAGCAGATGATGCCGGCCCGGCGGTCTGTTCAGCGGGGAGCGACGGCGCATGGAGACCTCCTGGGTGGGGGGCGCGGGTGCCTGGATGCAGTCTCTGAAACGATTCAAATCCGTGCCGCGCGAAGCCCGTTGTCTGTGATGGCAGTTGGACGCACGAGGAGCCTCGCCGAAGTTCCACCGATGATGGGCGCCGCGAAACGGGGTGTCAACCCGTCGCGGCCACCCCTCGACTCCCGTGGAACAGAGCTTCCTTTCGGCATTGACAGGACCCCGCCAAGCCGGTTCACTGCCTCGCAGACAGGTATGGACCAGTGCTCGAATCCGGCCCGGCTCGGCAGAGCCCAAGCCCCCGTCACGCGCGTCGACCGTCGTCCCCCATCGTGAAATCGAGGCGAGTCCCGGTGTCCTCACGCAGTTCAGACATCGTTGTCATAAGACGCCTTCTCGGCATCCTGCTGGCGGCCGCGCTCGCGTTCGCCGCCCTGGTCCCGGCCGCGCCCCCCGCGTCCGCCGCGTCCGCCGCGACCCAGGTCTGCGTACTGGCCTGTGACACGCTCGATCCCTCGCGGGCCCGGCAGGAGACCTTCCCGGTACCGGACAAGGACCTCAACGGCCGCCGCCTGGAACTGCACGTGTCCGACGCGGACGACATGGCGTGGGCCAGCATCGACGACGGCGTCACCGGGGATTCGGTGTGGCTGGACCGCTCCTGGGACGGCGGCGCCACCTGGGAGGGACTGCTCGGCAAGGCGAGCATCCCGGGCACCTGGACCGGCACCAGGACGCTGATGTACAACATCACCGACCCCCGCGACCACCGCCGGGGGCTCGTCCGGGCCTGCGGTGACGCGGCAGGCGTGGGCTGTACGAACTGGGTCTATCCCACTGTCTGCGACACCCTCTGCGACGGCACGGGCGCGGGCCAGGCGGCCGGCGACGACCAGCCGGTACCGTCCACCACCCTCTACGGCCGCGCGATCCGGCTGCACGTCGACCAGCGGAACTCGATGGCCTGGGCGAGCATCGACACGGGTGGCGGCGGTGACGAGATCTGGCTCGACCGCTCCTGGGACGGCGGCTCGACCTGGCCGGACGGTTCCTCCCTCGGCCGTACCAGCACCCCGTCCGGAGCCACCGGCACCCGTACCGCGATGTACGCCACCCGTGACCCGCGCGGCCTCCTCTACGGCGGCGCGGTCCGCGCCTGCGGGCGGGAGGCGAGCCACAACGAGGGCAGCTGCACCGCCTGGGTCAGGCCCGCGCCGACCCGGGCGCGCGCGGCGGCGGACGCGCTGATGACGTCCTACGACCCCTACAACGGCTGGTGGCCGAGCAGTTGGTGGAACTCGGCGGCCTCGCTCACCTCCCTCATCGACTTCGCGAGGACCACCGGCACGCACGACTACGACTGGGTCGTCGCGCGCACCTTCGACCAGAACAAGGGCGTCTTCGCCGCCGGGGTGCGCAGCTCGGACGCGATCGAGGGCGACTTCATCAGCCGGTCCATCGACGACTCGGGCTGGTGGGCGATCGCCTGGATCGACGCGTACGACTACACCCACGACTCGCGCTATCTCGACGAGGCCGTCACCATCGCCAACTATGTCCAGCAGTACTGGGACACCGGCACCTGTGGCGGTGGCGTGTGGTGGGACCGTGAGCGGACCTACAAGAACGCGGTGACCAACGGGCAGTACCTGTGGCTGACCACCGCACTGCACCAGCGCATCCCGGGCGACACCGTGTGGCTCCAGCGGGCGAGGACGTCCGCCGCCTGGTACCGGGCCAGCGGGATGATCGACTCGTCGGGTCTGGTGAACGACGGTCTGACCTCGTCGTGCGCCAACAACGGCTCCACCGTGTGGAGTTACAACCAGGGGCTGGCCATCGGCGGCTTCACCGAACTGTGGAGGTCCACCGGGGACAGCTCGCTGCTGACCACCGCGCGTACCCTGGCCGACGCCGCGGTCAGCCGTCCGGCGCTGACGGTCGGCGGAGTGCTCACCGAGTCCTGCGACGTCGGCTCGGCCTCCTGCGACGACAACCAGAAGCAGTTCAAGGGCATCTTCATGCGGAACTTCGCCGACCTGGCGACCGCCACCGGCTCCAGCACCTACCGGAGTTACGTGCAGAAGCAGGCGGACACCCTGTGGGCACAGGACCGGACCTCCCTCAACTCCCTCGGCGAGCGCTGGGCCGGCACCAGCCCGAACCAGACCGACTGGCGGACCCAGGCCAGTGCCCTCGGAGCGCTCACCGCCGCCGGGTGAGGACGGAACCGGTCGGCGCCGGGGCGTACTTTCGGGCCTGGCCGCAGAAACCGCTGCGCCAGCTCCGGCAGGGCGTGCAGCGCGGCACTGCTCATACGGCAGCGGACGAGGGTGAGTTCGGCGGCCCTGCCGGTGTCCTCGGGGAAACGGGCCCGGCGGACCACGGCCGGCAGCGTGGGGCCGAGGACGAAGGCGACGGGCCAGCCGTAGCCCAGCGCATGGGCCACGGCCGCGACGGCGACGGCGGTGGCGAGGACCAGCCCGGTGGACTGCAGGGCGATGCTGCGGAAGTTGTCGCGGATCTCGCGTACCGAGGAGGTGAGCGCCTCCCCGTACAGCAGGGCGGGCACAAAGAGGAACAGGACCACCTCGGGGGACAGCGCGAACGAGGCGAAGGGCGGCGTCAGACCCGCCAGGCAGCCCGCGCCGAGCAGCGGAAGCGGTTCGCTCAGGCCGGTACGACGCGACAGCCAGCCCATCAGGAGCACACCGACGGCGATCAGTTCCAGGCTTGCCATGGCGGATTCCCTTCGCTGTGCGTACGTCCGGGGCCGAGCGGCCTGGGGCCGCGCGAGGGGGCGGGGGGCTTTCAGAGGGGCGGGGTGTTCAGCACGTACTCGCGCGAGGCGTGCACCTCGGAGCGCAGGGCGGCCAGGTTGACGTCGAGGACCTGTCCGTCCCACTTGCGGGGCTCGCCGTTGACGAGGACGGCGCTGATGTTGCGGGCGTCGGAGCCCAGCACGATCGTGCCGATCGGGTCGTTGAGGGGCATGTTGTTGAGGTCCTCGGCCCGGATGACCAGCAGGTCGGCCTTCTTGCCCGGGGTGAGTGAACCGGTGACACCGGCCTGGCCGTTGGTGCGGGCGCCCTGGAGGGTGGCGAAGTCGAGGACGTCGTGGGTGGTGATGCGGGAGGGCTGCCGGTCGGTGCCGTAGGCGGCGTTGACCGCGCGCATCCGCTGGATGGCGTGCAGGGCCCGCATCTGGGTGAACATGTCGCCGGCCAGGGCGACTTCGACGTCGATGCTCAGTCCGGGGCGGATGCCGACGGACAGCGCCTCGTCGACTGCGGGGACCGCGGTCTCCAGGCCGATCTGGGCGTCCGAGGTCGGCGCGAGGGCCACGGTGGTGCCGGACTCGCCCATCGCCTGCCACGCCTCGGGGGTCAGCCCGGTGGAGTGGATGAGGGTGAGGTCGGGTCCGAGGACGCCGTCCTTGGCCCAGCGCAGGACCGCGTCGGAGGAGGCGGTGCCGAAGACGGCGTCCACGCTGACCCCGATGCCCAGTTCCCGGGCGGCACGGGCGAGTTCGGGGCCGTAGGCGAGGGCGGGCCCGGCGATCTCGTCGGTGGCCAGGGCCGCCAGGCGCAGGGTGAGCAACTGGTCGTCGCTGCTGAAGTAGCGGTCCTTGAGGCGGGTGAGGTCGCCGGGCCACTGCCGGTCCCAGTCGCCGAAGTGCGGGCCCATGGAGGCGTGCACACCGCGGATGCCTGTGTCGAGCAGCGCCTGGACGGCGGCGTCGGAGTGTTCGCGGGTACGGGAGTTGT
Organism: Streptomyces sp. NPDC026538; assembly: GCF_055567535.1. Lineage (NCBI taxonomy): Bacteria > Bacillati > Actinomycetota > Actinomycetes > Kitasatosporales > Streptomycetaceae > Streptomyces > Streptomyces sp. NPDC026538. The sequence goes on along the minus strand of NZ_JBVHQG010000002.1, from coordinate 693,571 downwards.
GGGAGAAGTCGAGCATGGTCGTGATGCCGTTGTCGATCGCGGTCAGGGCGGCCAGTCTGGTGCCGATGTACATGTCCTGGGGCCGGTAGACCGTGGCGTACCCGGCCAGGGTGGCCCTCACATAGCCGCCGAGGTCGTCGACGTCCGGCATGATCCGGCGCAACTGGGCCTCCCAGGCGTGCCGGTGGGTGTCGACGAAGCCGGGGGCGAGGATCGTGCCGGTGGCGTCGACGACCACGGCGTCGGCCGCGTCGAGGCGGCGGCCGACGGCGGTGATCGTGTCGCCCTCGACGAGGAGGTCGCCGCCGTCGAGGACACCGAGAGCGGGGTCCATGGTGACGACGGTCGCGCCGGTGAACAGGATGCGCCGCCGGTCGGCGGGCCGGCGCCGGAGCTCTTCGAGTACGGCGGCGCTGCTGGTGTCGTCGAGGTTCATGACGGGTCTTCTTTCGGTACGGGGGAGGGGGGCCGGGAAGAGGGCGGGGGAGGACAAGGGGAGGAAAGGGAGGTCAGCCGAGCTTCATGACGTAGCCCGCGTGGTGGAGTTCGTCGCCCCGGAACTCGCCGTAGGCCCAGAAGCCGAGGTCGTCCAGGTAGTCGATACGGTCGCCGTCGACCCAGTACCGGCCCTCGTAGGCGTGCGGGCGGCCGCCCCGGGTCTCGTCGTACCGCCGTCGGCGGTGAGTTAATGCCCGGATCCTGACCACGGACCGGTTGATCGGGGCCATGGTCGGCGCCGACATCGGATCTCGCCGAGGGTCTCGGGGTTCCAGCTCACGGTGTCGGCGTCGGTGAGGGTGATGGTCATCGCGTGCTCCTCGATGGAGTCGCCTCGTCGGTGCGTGCGCTGCGGGAGTGAGCGTCGACGCGGGTCCGAGGCGCGTGTCCGGCGGCCGGGGAAGCCGCCTGACCATCAGGTTCGTCGCGCGGCGGAACCGGAACCAGGCCGCCTTGTCCCCAGGTGTCGGGCACCCACGATCCGGCCGGCTCGCGATGGTGGGTGCGCGGTACCCAGGAAGCCCTCACCTGGGAATACGGCGGCCTGGTCGCCACCGGCCGCCGGGCCGATCGTAGAAGCATGACCAGCGACGACACGCCCCGCGACCCGCACCCGTACGTCGGCATGTGGGTGACCGGCGACGGATTCATCCGCCAGGAACTGCTGCCGAACGGCCGCTACGACGAAGCCCGCGGCAACCGCCCGAGCGCCTACACCGGCAGCTACACCGTCACCGGCAACCACCTCGACTACGTCGACGACACCGGCTTCACCGCCACGGGTGACGTCCGTGACGGCGTTCTCCACCACGAGCACCTGGTGCTCTACCGCGAGGGCGGCAGTCCGCACGGCTCCGTCGACGAGGGATAGCCGAAGACCCGGTCGCGGCTCTCGTGCCGACGGTGCGCTTCGTGGCGCTGCGGGCGGACAGGCATTCCCGGGCCGAGACATCGGAGCTGAGCGAGAACGCCGCTGCCTGGGCAGGCGAACTGCCCGGTCTGGATCTCACGCCTTTCCTTGTTTCCGCCGGGATCCTGCGCCTCGCGCAGCAGGTCGAGCAGGCCTTCACGGCCCTTGCGCGAAGCAGCGGTATCGGGCCCGGCGACCTCCGCGTGCTCCTGGCGCTTCGCAGGTCCCCACCGCAGTACGCGATGAGCCCGACGGCGTTGTTCAGGCGACTGATGATCACTTCTGGAGCGGTCAGCAAGCAGGTCGACCGCCTAGCCGAGCTGGGGCTGGTCGAACGCGTACCGGATCCCGAGGTCCTGCGCGGGGTGCTGATCAGCCTTCGGCCGGCCGGGCGCACGATCGCGGAGAACGCGATGCGCCGGATCGCGACGTCCTTCTGCGGCCTGGAGCACCTGAGTGCCGCCGAGGCGAGCCGGGTGATCGACGTGCTCGGCGGCTTGCAGCGGACGATGGACGCGGCCGCCACCACGGAGCAGACATGACGGGCGTGGGAGGGAGGTCATGTTGCCACTCGACGTTCCCTTTGCCGTGAACGCGACCTCGATGCCGCACTCGACGGTCTGGGAAGACATCGAGAACGTGGCCGCGGTCCACGACCTAGCCGCCTCTCCGCACGGCAACCCGCTGCCCTACTAACCGGAGCAGGTACGCCGCTCTCGGCGAGGACGGAGAGCGAGCGGGGTCTTCGTCAGGATCTGGGGGTGATGATCGACGGCCCGGCCGGCTCACCCCTGGAACTCGGTGAGATCGATGCTGTGAACGCGCAGTGGATAGCCGTACACCGGGTGCGCCGTCTCTCGTTCCGGCACCATGCCGAGCTTGCGGATGACGTTCTCGGAGGCGTCGTCACCGAGACGGCTGATGCTGATGACGCGGTCGAGGCCACGGTCCTGGAGCGCGAATTCCAGCGTGGCCTGGGCGGCTTCGGATGCGTACCCCTGGCCCCAGAACTGTGAGCCGAGCCGCCAGTTGATCGCCACGGCGGGCAGTACCTCCGGCAGGAACTCGGGCACGGACAGACCCGTGAGGCCGGCGAGCTCACCCGAGGCCAGCAGTTCGACGGCGAAGAGCCCGAAGCCTTCCTCGTCCCACTCCTCCTCCCACTGCTCGATGGCTTCCGCGGTCTGGTCCAGGTCGCGCACCGAGCCGTCGTCGATCCAGCGCATGACCCGGGGGTCCGCGTGGATGTCCGCCATGGGCGCGAGGTCGTCGTCATGCCAGCGACGGAGGAGAAGGCGGGGGGTACGGATCTCGGTCATGGCCCTCATCCTGCCGAAGGCGACGGCCTCATGGGTAATCGACACCCACCCCTGCTGCCGCTCCGGGACGGCCCTGACCTCGGATTTCACCGAGGCTTCGGACGGGGGAGAAGGCCGGCGCAAGGTGTCCGACGCGAGCGGCACCTGGTCCACGCGGTGTTCGCGACCGACGATCCGAACGCAAGGTCGGTTTCCCGCCAGCCCGCGGTGCTGGTGTCGGCGATGCTCGACGTCATGAACCGACTTGACGGAAACACGGCCCTGATCACGGGCGGCAGCCGGGGCATCGGTGCCGCTGTGGCGTTACGGCTGGCCGAAGAAGGCGCCGATGTCGTCCTGACCTATGAGAACAGCGCGGAACGCGCCACCCGGGTGGTGGAGCGGATCAAGGCGAGAGGGCGCCGGGCACTGGCCATCCAGGCCGACAGCGCCGTCCCCGGGGCACTCACCGCCGCGGTGGACGAGGCGGCCGCGATGTTCGGCGGACTCGACATCCTGGTCAACAATGCCGCGGTCTTCCTCGTCGGCCCGCTCGAGGACCTGGGGCCGGCAGAGATCGATCGGACCCTGGCGGTGAACGTCCGGGCGCCGTTCGCGGCGTCCCAGGCGGCAGCGCGCCACATGGGCCGGGGCGGCCGCATCATCAGCATCGGCAGCAATGTCGCCGAGCGTGCGGTCTTCCCCGGACTGGCGCTGTACTCGATGAGCAAGACGGCGCTGATCGGGATGACGAAGGGCCTGGCCCGAGAACTCGGTCCGCGTGGAGTCACCGTCAACCTGGTGCATCCCGGCCCCACCGACACGGACACCAACCCTGCTGACGGGCCGAACGCCGAGGCGATCGCCGGCTTCACGGCTGTGGGCCGCTATGCGGAACCCGCCGAGATCGCGTCCACCGTCGCCCACCTGGCGAGTGCGGACGGCGCGTACATCACCGGAGCCTCGATCCATGTCGACGGCGGCTTCACCGCCTGACCCGCGCCGGTCGAATTGACGCGGACGCCACCAGGTCACAGCCCGGCGCTGCCGCCGCCGACGAAAAATCGACGAACCCACCGGAAAGACCACGAAACCGAACCGGGGTACTAGCCGATACCCAGGACGGGCAGGCACTCCTCGACGCCGGTCAGCTCGATGTCGTCCCGGCGGATCCGCTCCCACGTGTCCCGAGTGAGCCGCCACCGCTGGATGCGCGCGGGCTCACCGCGGCGGGTGTCCCAGTCCGTCCCGTTCGGTTCGTAGCCCAGGCCACGGGAAACACGGTTGGACGCTTCGTTGTCGACGAAGGCGTCGCTGCCGGCTTCGCGTGCGCCCAGCCCGGCGAAGGCCAACTGCAGGACCGCCGATCTCATCTCCTTGCCGAGCCCCTGTCCGCGGCTGCCGGGGGCCAGCCACGAGAAGCTGGACACCGTGCCGAACCGCGTGAAGTCCTTGCCGATGAGGTCCTGCATGCCGACCGGTTCGCCGTCGACGAGCACGGCGAAGTACAGCCGCCACGAATCCGGGCGCACGCGGGCGCGGCCGGCCCAGATGGCGCGCAGCCATCGCCATTCCCTTTCGGGGCTGTCGGCGTAGAACGAGATCGGGTCGTCGAACGGCCACGGTTCGGCGTCGGCGACCCCGGCCCGCACGTGCGGCACGAGACGTTCCAGCAGCTCGTCTGAGGCGCCGGCCAGCGTCAGGCGCGGTGTGCGGACTTCGACGTTCAGCGGGGGATAGGTATGGTCCACGACCGGACGGTAGCCAGCCTGCCCGGCCGCCGCATCCGGATTTCCCCAGGGGCCAGGGGCATGCCCCACCGCGTCGCCCGGCCGGGAGACCCCGCTCCCCGCCACCGGTGACGGTGAGGTCGGTGACTTGTAGCACATACATGTATGAGGGGGGTGTGTGCAAGATACGTTTTTCTTTAATTCTCTGAGAAAATTTCTACAACCATCTGCCCTAGGTGTCCGTCTGGTTAACGCAAGGCTGTGTAGAGGTTGATGTAGAGGAGCTCAGAACGTGACGGTGCGTTCCTTTGCCCGGCGGGTACGACCGCGAGTCGAGCGGAAGGCCGCCGAGAAGGTGTGGCAGCTGCGTACCCTCCGGCGCCGCCGCAGGGCAGCGGTCACGGACCCGGTGCTCCGCCCGGTGGCGGTGCGCGGCCAGCAGCTCTACGGACGGGTCGTGACCCGGTTCACCGCCGCCGAGGCGGCCGCAGCCAACCTCGGCCTGGTCCTCGCCGCGCTGGAGCAGGAAGGCATCCCCTACTTCCTGGTGCCGGCCTCGCGCACCCGCCACACCATCGGCGTGAACGCCCTCGACCGGGAGCGTTTCCTCACCGCCCTCGAGGCACGGAACGCGGGGAAGGCGGTGTTCATCGGCAGACCGCTGCCCGGCGGAAAGCTCAAGCACCCCGCCCTGTTCATGGACGGTGTCCTGCCGGCCCCGCTGCGTACGGCCCCGGTCCTGCGCGTCGGGGAGAACCTCCTGGGCCCCGCGGGCCAGCTGCTCGCCGGCCCGGAGCTCGCCTGCGACGTCGAGTTCTGGGAGGACGGGGCAGAACTCCTCGCCTCCGACAAGGGCCCCCGGCGCCTGGCCGCGGTCCAGCCGCAGGCGTCCGAGGACATCTTCGCGGAGTCCCTCGTCGCGCCGCGGAACAACGGCATCACGGACGTACTCCCGGCGTCCGAGCAGAAGCCGGCCATGGTGCGGATCGGCGACCGGGAGCTGCCGAGCTTCGTCGCGCTCACCCAGCCGACCGTGAACGACGTGACCTTCCCCGTCGACGTCGTATACACCTGGGTGGACGGCGAGGAGCCGGAGATGCGCGCCAAGCGCGCCCGGTACCAGGAGCGCGGCACCGCCGAGATCCTGGACAAGGAGACCAACGCCTCCCGCTACACCAGCCACGACGAGCTGAAGTACTCACTGCGCTCGCTCGCCATGTACGCCGACTTCGTCCGCCACATCTACATCGTGACCGACGGCCAGAAGCCGCACTGGCTCGACGACACCGCCCCGGGCATCACGGTCGTCGACCACCGCGACATCTTCCCGGCGGACGTCCTGCCGGTGTTCAACTCGCACGCGATCGAGACCCGGCTGCACCACATCCCCGGCCTGTCGGAGCACTACCTCTACTTCAACGACGACGTGTTCGTCGGCCGCCGGGTCACCGCGGAGCACTTCTTCCACGGCAGCGGTCTGATGAAGATCCCGGTGTCCCCGCTCAAGATCGGCGTCGGCAAGCCGCACGCCGAGGAGACGGCGACCAACTCCGCGAGCAAGAACGTCCGTCGGCTGCTGCTGGAGAAGTTCGGGCGGATGACCACGAACAACTTCATGCACACCCCGCTGCCGCAGCAGCGGGAGACACTGCGGGCCCTGGAGGAGCTCTTCCCGGAGGACATCCGCCGCACCACGGCGTCCCGCTTCCGTTCGCCGCAGGACATCGCCCTGACGGCCCCGCTGCTCTACCAGTACGCGCTGATGACCGGCCACGGCGTGCCGGGCCGGTTCGGCTTCCGGTACGTCAACATCAGCCGCCCGGACGCGGAGGCCCGCCTGGCCGATCTGCGCCGCAACCGCCGCTTCGACTTCTTCTGCCTCAACGACGTCGACGTGCCACCCGAGGAGCGGGAGCGGGTCGGCCTCCGGATGAGTGAGTTCCTGGAGGACTACTTCCCCTTCGCCAGCCCCTTCGAGAAGCAGGACTGACGGGGGTCGGGGGGCATGGACATCCGTCACCGTCTCACGGCGCCCGCGGGCCTGCGCGCCGCCGGCAACCTTCTGGTACGCCTGTGGACCTGGATGTCGGCCAGGCTCTGGGCGCTGCGCACGACCCGGGCCCGGCGACGCCTGCGGGCCGCCGTCCCCGGAACGCGGAGGATCACCGTCGGACCGGCGCGGCTGTACGGCCGTACGGTCGCCGCGTACACCGCCTCGGACGCCGTCGAAGCCGATCTCGAACGCGTCTGCACCCTCCTGGAAGGGCTGCAGGTCCCGTACTTCCTGGTTCCCTCCGATCACGGGCACGGCGCGCCGCGGCAGATCGTGGGCGTCGAGGAGTCGTACCGCGGCGCGATCCTCGCCCGGGCCGCCCAGCGCTTCGCGGGTACCGCCGGGTACGTCGGTGCCGTCGGACCGGACGACGCCGTGACGTCCCCGGTGCTGTGGGCCGACGGCAGGCTGCCGCGGGCCCTGAGGCGAGCCGCGGTACTCCGCACCGGTGTGGTGCGCCTCGGCCCGGCAGGGCAGGTGCTCAGCGGCCTCGAAACGGGGTGCGACATCGAGTTCTGGCGGCACGGCCGGGACCTCGGCGCCGTCCCGGACACGGCCGCGGGCATCGCCCCGGGTACGGCCGCGGGCACCGATCCCGCCTGGCTCACCGTGCCCGGCAGCCGGCTGCCGGACGTCTTCGGCCCGGCGCTCGTCGCCCCGCGCCGCAACCCGGTGGCGGAAGTGCTGCCGGTGGCCGCGCGGCAACCGGCAGCGGGTCGCCGCCGCACCGTCCCGACGTTCGCCCCGTTCGCCGAGCCGGGCATCGACGAGGTGCTGTTCCCCGTCGACGCCGTGTACACCTGGGTCGACGGGGACGACCCGGCGATGGCCGCGAAGCGCCGCGCCCATCAGGAACACTCCGACAACGTCATCGCTCCGCGCGAGACCGGCGCCTCCCGTTACACCAGCCATGACGAACTGAAGTACGCGCTGCGCTCACTGGACATGTACGCCGGGTTCGTCCGGCGCGTCTACCTCGTGACCGACTCCCAGATCCCCGCCTGGCTGGACGCGGACGCGGAGGGTCTGACGGTGATCGACCACCGGGACATCCTCCCGGCCGACGCGCTCCCCGTCTTCAACTCCCACGCCATAGAAAGCGGCCTGCACCGCATCCCCGGCCTGTCGGAGCACTACCTCTACTTCAACGACGACGTCTTCATCAACCGACCGGTAGGCCCCGAGCACTTCTTCCACGGCAACGGCATCGCCCGTATCCCGCTGTCCCCTCTGAAACTCGGGGTCGGCGCCCCGCACCCGCTCGAACCGGCCCCGAACTCCGCCGGCAAGAACGCCCGCGAGGTGATCAGGCGCTTCCACGGCAGACACGTCACGCACAAGTCGCTGCACACGCCGCATCCCCAACTGCTCTCGGTCATGCGGGAGATGGAGAGCCTCGGCATCGAGGAACTGGAACGGACCGCCTACTCGCGCTTCCGTTCCACCTCCGACGTGGCTCCCGCGTCCACGCTCCACCACCACTGGGCGATGGCAACCGGCCGGGCCGTCCCCGCCGACTACCGCTTCCGCTACGTCCAGCTGGGCACACCGGACATGCGCCGCCGCCTGGCCCGTCTCGCGGCCGGCGAGGACATCGACTTCTTCTGCCTCAACGACGTGGACACGCCCCCGGAGACCAGACCGGCCGCCCAGGCCGCGATCCACGCCTTCCTGGAGCGGAAGTACCCGTTTCCGAGCCGCTTCGAAGGAGCACCCCGCGGCACCGCCCGCCCAGTCCCGTCGCTCACGACGAGAGTCCCCTCCCAGCCGACGCGGGAGGAAGCACAGCGCCGCGAGTGAACAGGCCCGGAACCGAGCCCGGACCCCGCCGAGGGCGCCGGCCGCCGAGCGCAACCCTCGCCGGCCGGCGGCCCGCCGGCGTGGATCCGGGCGGCGGCCGACACCTCAAGCCTCACCGTCCGCATGCGGACAAAGCCCAAGACCGCGCCGATCCGCGCAGCTGGCTCCGATGGAAACGTATCGGAGTGCGCACCGCACGCAAGGGCATCGAATCCAGCGGACGACGAGGGCGCCGCCGCTGGGTCGTCGAGCGGACCGGCAGGCAGGAGTCCGCGGCGCCAGAGCACGGTTCAGGCCCCTCGATGAGCGAGCTCGGCGTCGGCCGTTGACGCTGATACCCGAAGGTTCACTGGGACCGATGGCTCGTGGCGGGGGAGAACCGGCCGAAGCGGAGCGCAGCTCATTCTCCCCGGATTCTCCGCAGCGGCCTGAGAGAGGCCTTTGCGGGTGTCCTCGCCGGTCCGAGTCCGCAGCACGCGCTCCTGCTGTCGGTTCCTCAGAGCCAGTCTTTCCGCTTGAAGATGAAGTACAAACTGGTACATACCACGGCCATCAGGACGATCGCAAAGGGGTATCCCAACCCCCAGTGCAGCTCGGGCATCTCCCTGAAGTTCATGCCGTAGATCGTGCCGACCAGCGTCGGAGCGAACAGGATCGCGGCCCACGAGGAGATCTTCTTGATCTCCTCGTTCTGTTCGAAGCCCGCTTCCGCCAACGCTCGCATTTCCGCGTTCTGTTGCTGGGTGACCAGGGTCGCGTTGACCGTGAGGATCTCCGTGAGGGCCTGGCGGAAGCCGTCCACGCGTTCGCTGATGTGGGTGACGTGGTCGGCGACGTCGCGGAGATAGCGCTGGAGTTCCTCGTCCGTGTCGTACTTGGCGAAACCGGCGATCAGGCTGTGCAGCATGCCGACCAGGGGGCGGGTGGCGCGCTGGAACTCGACCATCTCGCGGGAGAGTTCGTAGATACGGCGGGAGACCTCCGGGTCGCCGCGGAAGACCTCCGTCTCGATCTCGTCGATGTCGTTCTGCACGCCCTCGACGACCGGGGCATAGCCGTCCACCACCGCGTCGAGTATGGCGTAGAGGACTGCCTCCGGGCCGAGTTTGAGCAGGTCGGGGCTGTCCTCCATGCGGTGGCGGACCGCCGAGAGGTCGGGTGCCGCGCCGTGCCGGACCGTGATCACGAAGTCCGGGCCCACGAAGACGTGCAACTCGGCGAAGTCGACCTCCTCCGGCGCGTCCAGATAGCGGGCGGCACGCAGGACGACGAAGAGCGTGTCGCCGTACCGCTCCAGCTTCGGGCGCTGGTGTGCCTCCATCGCGTCCTCGACCGCGAGCGGGTGCAGGTCGAACTCGGCGGCCAGGGAGAGGAGTTCGTCCGAGGTGGGGCGGGCCAGACCGATCCACGCCATCCCCGCGGGCTGGTCGCGCAGTTCGCGGTACGTCTGCGCGAGAGTCGCCGGCGTCGACACCCGCACCCCGTCCCGGTACAGCGCCGCCTCCACCACGCTCAGCGGCTCGCCCGGTGTCGCCGCCGTCGCGGAGCCCGGTTCCGGCAGCTCGGCCGTGTCCTGGTCCGGCGGCAGGGCGCGGCGCCAGACAGACCTTCTGGTGCTCCGGCCGTTCCTGCCGTTCCCGGAGTTCTTCGAGGCCGGACTGGGGCGTCGCTCGGACATCGCGGCCGCCTCTCGATGGGGACTGCGTCGGCGTGATCTGTGTGATCGTAGTGGTCGGGCGCGGGCGGGTGTGGTGAGGTGTGATCAGTGGGTCTCGGTGCAGGATATACGGGGCATACAGGCCCGGCGGAGGGAATCAAGGACGGGATCCGGTGAGAGAAGCGGACAGGATCTGTCCGCTACGGACGTTAGCGTGCGCGCTATGGCGAAAACGTCTCCCGGCCCGCTCCTCGGCACCCGCGCCCTCAACCGCGCCACCCTCGACCGTCAGCTCCTGCTGCGCCGCTCACCCCGGTCGGTGAAGGACGCCGTGGAGCATCTCGTCGGCCTCCAGGCGCAGAACGTGAAGCCGCCGTACCACGCCCTCGCCGCCCGCCTGGACGGCTTCGACCCCGAGCGGCTCTCACAGCTGATGGCGGACCGGGAGGTGGTGCGTATCGTCACCCTGCGGTCGACCATCCACACCCACACCGCCGACGACGCCCGCACCCTGCGCCCGCTCGTCCAGCCCGCCCGGGACCGGGAGCTGACCGCCTTCCGCAAGGGCCTCGCCGGCGTCGACCTGGACCGGCTCGCCGCCCTCGCCCGTGACCTGGTCGAGGCCGAGCCGCGCACCATGGCCGAGCTGCGCCAGGCCCTCCTCGCCGAGTGGCCCGACGCCGACCCGCAGTCGCTCGCCATCGCCGCCCGCTGCACCCTGCCCCTCGTCCAGGTCCCCCCGCGCGGCCTGTGGGGCCGGTCCGGGCAGGTCGCCCTGACCACCACCGAGCACTGGCTGGGCCGCCCGGCCGCACCGGCCCCGGCGCCGGACGGCACCGTGCTGCGCTATCTCGCCGCCTTCGGGCCGGCCTCCGTCAAGGACATGCAGACCTGGGCCGGACTCACCCGGCTGCGCGAGGTCTTCGAACGGCTCCGGCCCCGTCTCCTCGCCTTCCGGGACGAGCACGGCGTCGAACTCTTCGACCTGCCCGACGCACCCCGCCCCGACCCCGAGACCCCCGCCCCGCCGCGCTTCCTCCCCGAGTACGACAACCTCCTCCTCTCGCACGCCGACCGCACCCGGGTCATCCCGCCCCAGCACCGGGGCCGCCTCTGGCAGGGCAACCAGCCCCACCGCACCCTGCTCGTCGACGGGTTTCTCGCGGGCGTGTGGAAGCCGGTGGACGACACCCTGTTCATCGAGGTCTTCGGGCGGCTGGGCCGGGCCGAGCGGGCCGCCGTCGTGGCAGAGGGTGAGCGGATGCTGGCCACCCTGTATCCCGGGACGTCGTACGACATCCGGTTCGCGCCGCTCCTTCGGAGCACCCGCGCACGGGGCCTCTAGAGTCGGGGCCATGGAACTGCGGCAGCTCACCTACTTCGTCGCCGTCGCCGAGGAGTTGCACTTCGGGCGGGCCGCCGACCGGCTGCACATCGTGCAGTCCGCGGTGAGCATGCAGATACAGCGGCTCGAGCGGGAGCTGGGCGCCGAGCTGTTCGACCGTTCGCCGCGCCGGGTCCGGCTCACCGGTGCGGGGGAGCGGCTGCTGCCCGAGGCGCGGGCGGTGCTGGCGGCGGCCGAGAGGGCCCGGGCCGCCGTCGCCCCGCCGGCCGGGCTCAGGATCGGCACCAGCACGGGGCTCGGCGCGCACCTGGACCGGGTGCTGGGCGCGTTCGCGCACCACGCGCCGGACGTGCCCGTCGAGCTGTACTCGCTGCCGGTCGCCGAGCGCCTCGCGAGGGTCGCGGGCGGGCGGCTGGACGCCGCGTTCGTGCGCGCCGTGGAGCCGGTGCCCGGCGTGCGGGTCCATCCGCTGTGGCCCGACCCCCTGGTGGCCGCCGTCCCCGCCGGCCACCCCCTCGCCGGACGCCCGGAGATCGGCGTCGGCGAACTGGCCGGGCTGCCCCTCGCGCTCACCGAGCGCCGCAACAACCCGGCCCTGGTCGACCTGGTCGTCGGTGCCTGCCGGGACGCCGGCTTCGAGCCGACGCCCGGACCGTCGACCGGCTCCCTCCAGGACACCCTCGCCAGCATCGGCACCCGCCCTCTGTGGACGGTCGTGTACGCGTCCCACGCGCGCGTGCTGCACAGCCCGAGGGTGACCTTCGTACCGTTCCGGGCGCCCGGCCTGGCCCTGCCGACCGGTCTCGCCGTGTCCGCCGTCGCCCCGCCCCCGCACCTGGACGCCCTGCTGCTGGCCTGCGACGATCACGAAGGCTGATCGCCGCGTTCGTGATCTGCTCCTTGGTCGCGGACGCACCCTGCGATGGAGTGGACCCACCGAACAGGAAGCGCACTCCGAGGAGTTCAGAGATGCCGATCGTCACCGTCCAGCAGGGCCCCCGCGACACCGAACTCAAGCGGGACCTCGTCAAGCGGGTCACCGACGCCTTCGTCGACGCCTACGGGATCCCCGCGGAGACCGTGCAGGTGTGGATCCACGAGGTCCCGGCGGACAGCTGGGGCGCGGCGGGCAGACTCACCGCCGACAAGTAGCCCGGCCGGGACATGGATAGGGGGCGTTGCGGGCTGCTCGTGGTAGCCCGCAACGCCCCCTGGTCACTCACCCGAGCAAGGCTCGGGAGGTCTTCTGGTTACGAGTTGACCTGCGCGGCCACCAGGTTCGAGAAGGTGGTCAGCCGGGTGTAGACACCCGGGTAACCGGCCTCCGCGCACCCCTCTCCCCAGGAAGTGATCCCTGCCAGGACGCCCCCGATGAGCAGGGGACCGCCGCTGTCGCCCTGGCAGGTGTCTACGCCGCCGGAGGTGTATCCGGCGCAAACCATGTCGGTCTGGACGAAGTCCGAACCGTAGGAGCTCTTGCAGCTGGTGTCGGACACGATCGGGACGGTCGCGGTCCGCAGCTGGTTGGAGGAGCTGCCGTTCTCCGAGGTGGTGCCCCAGCCGAGGATGCGGGCCGTGGTGCCGGCCGCGTACACGCTGGTCTGGGAGGAGCTGACGTACGACACCGGGGTGTACGACATCGCCGTCGAGAGAGTGAGGACCGACACGTCGTCGCCGTTGGTGGCGTCCGTGTAGTCCGGGTTGATCCAGATCTTGCTGACCCGGCTGACCGTGCCGTTGGTGCCGTTCAGGTTCGTACGGCCGCCGACCACGCGGACGCTGCTGGTGGACTCGCCCTCCATACAGTGGGCGGCGGTCACCACCTTGGTTGCCGACACCAGGGTGCCGCCGCAGAACTGGCTGCCGGACGCGTCCGTGATCTGCATCATGAACGGGTACGCGGTGGTCGTGGTCGTCGTGCCGCCGACGATCGGCTGGGGGGCGGCTGACGCGGTGGGGGACGCGATCAGCGCGGTCGCTGCGGCGGCAGCCGTCGCCGCCAGGACGGCGGCGGTCTTTCTGGCGCGGTTGAGCCCGAACATGAGTCTCCTCAGTGGGGGTTGCCGGTGGGGGGTCGCGCGGGCGTGGGGGGTGCACGGGGGTCGCGGGACCGACCCCCGTATGCCCGGGCGAGCGGCACATCCATAAGCTAGAACCCGGAACCCCACCCTCCCAATGAGGGAACCCCCTAGGGGGATGGGGGAGGGAAAACCCTCGGTCCGCCTCAGTTAACCGGGAGCGCTCTCACTTCGCGCGCCGCCCTGCCGCCAAACGGACTATGTCCACGCGCGATCGGATGCCCAGCTTGCGGTAGACCCGGGTGAGCGTCGCCTCCACCGTCTTGACGCTGATGAACAGCCGGGCGGCGATCTCCCGGTTCGTGGCACCCTCCATGACCAACGCGGCGACCTGACGCTCCATCGCGGCCAGCCCCTCCAGGGTCGCGGCCGGCTCGGCCGGCGCCTCGACCGCCGGCTCGGGCTCGGACCCGGGCACCGAGACGGCCTCGTCCACCTGGCGCAACCACGGCAGCGCCCGGCACCGCCGGAACAGCCGGGTGGCCTCGTCGTACGCCGTGGGGGAGCTCCGCTCGCGCAGCGAGGCCAGGGCGAACGCGGCCCGGGCCTCCTCCAGGCCGTAGCCCAGTTTGGCGAACCGGCCCTGAGCCGAGGTCAGCTGGGCCACGGCCGCCTCGTGCTCGCCGTGCGCCGCCCGGACGAGTGCCTCGGCCCGGTCCAGAACGGCGAGAACACTCTCCCGGCCGAGCCTGAGCGCGTGCTCCCGGGTGACGTCGATGACGTCCTGCGCCTCGGCCGTCTCACCCACCCGGACCAGCGCCTCGGCCAGGTCGCCCTGCCAGCGGCCGCGCGCCGGGTCGGTGATGCCGAGGCTCTGCTCCAACTCCCGCACCCGGCGCAGCGAGCGCACGGTGCCCGCCGGGTCGCCCGCCACCAACTGGGCGTATCCGAGGGCGCCGAGAGCCCGGGACAGGTACATGGTGTCGCCGTCCTGTTCGGCGTGGGCCACCGCCTCCCGGGCCAGCGCCAGACCCCGGTCCACGTCACCACCGGAGGCCTCGGCCAGCGAGGTGAGCATCGCGGAGGCGGTCTCGCCGATCCCGCAGTCGTGGGCCAGGTGCAGGCCCTCGCGGGCCAGGTCGAGGGCCCGGCCGCAGTGCCCGGCGCGCAGTTCGGTCTCGGCGAGCCCGCGCAGGAAGTGCACCTCGCTCTCCACCTGGCCGCGCCGGCGGACCTCGCGCAGCAGCGCGGTGACCGTGGCCCGGGCCTCGGCCAGCTGGTCGCCCATCACCAGCCAGCGGAACCGGGCGCTGCCGGCCCCGTTGTGATGGCACGACACGTTCGGGTCCTGCGGTTCCTTCAGCGCGCGCTTGATGGTGGCGGGTGCGGCCGGATGGCCCATCAGGGTCTCGACCTGGGCCTGCAGGGACAGCGCGAGCAGCTCGGTGCGCCGGTCGTCGCCGCGCGCGGCGAGGCCGGCGGAGTGCGCGGCCGCCTGCCGGGCCTCGGTGAAGTCGCCCTCCACGATCAGGGCCCGCCAGGCCAGCTGGTAGTGGACCTTGCCGAGCAGCCGCGGGTCGTCGCCGGCGTCGGCGAGGGCGTGCGGGAAGGCCGCGTCGACCTCGGTCATGGTGTGGCCGGCGGAGTCGATCACCAGGATCCAGGCCCGCACCCGGTCGGCGGGCCGGGTGGCCCGGGTGAGCACCTCGCGGGCGATGTCCTGGGCGAGGTCGACCTCGCCGGCGCTGATCGCGTCCTCGGCGGCCAGCAGCCGGCGCTCGTCCGGGCCCGGTCTGTTGTCCCCCGGGGTGTGCCGGGCGGCGAGCAGCCCGAGCTGGGCGGCCACCGAGGGTGCGCCCCGGTCCCGGGCCTGGGCCGCGGCCTCGGCGAGCCGGGCGGCCACCTCCGGGTCGGTACCGGTGGCGGCCAGGGCCAGATGCCGGGCCCGCTCGATCGGGTCGGAGGCGGCCGTGGACAGCGCCGCGTGCGCGGCCCGGCGCTCCTGCGCGGGCGCCTCGGCGTACAGCGCGGCGGAGATGAGGGGGTGCGCGAAGCGTACGGCCGGCCCCTCCGGCTCGGTGGCCAGCAGCCCGAGTTCGGCCGCCTGGGCGCACTCGGCCTCGGCGTTCTCCCGGCCGGCCGCGTGCAGCAGGGCGTGCGTGGGCCGGGCGCCGGCGCTGGCCACCAGAAGGGTGCGGCGGGCCTCGACGGAGAGCATGTCCAGGCGGGTGAGGACCAGGGCGCGCAGCGAGGTCGGCACCGGCAGCGGCTCGCCGGGCCGGGGCGGGGTGGGGTTCTCGGCGAGGGCGCGGCCGAGCTCCAGGGCGAACAGGGGGTTGCCGCCGCTGGTGCGGTGTATCTCCCGGACCGCGGCCCGGGTCAGCGCCGCGTGGCCGCGGTGGTCGAGGAGGTCGGCGACCTGCCCGCGGGTGAGCGGGCCGAGGCGGACGGCGACGGTGTCCGGGGGTGACGCGCGTAGGTGACGGTCGTACTCCTGGCCCTCCGTGCGGACCGCGCAGAGCAGTTGGACCGGGATGCCGCCGAGGCGGCGGGCGGCGAAGCCGAGGAGTTCGGCGCTGGCCGGATCCAGCCACTGGAGGTCGTCGGCGACGATCAGTACCGGGCCCTCGGCGGCCAGTGCGCGCAGTGCCGACAGCACCGCGAGGCGCAGGGCGAGGCCGTCGCGCTGGAGGGTGGACTCGCCGCGGCCGGTGAGCGCCGACTCCAGCGCGGTGCGCTGGGCGCCGGGCAGGTGGGGGGCGACCTCGTCGAGGACCAGCCCGAAGAGGTCGGCGAGGGCCAGAAACGGAAGATGGGATTCGGACTCGGTGGCCGAGCAGCGCAACACGGTGCGGGCGGCGCCGGCGTATTCGGCGTCCAATGCCCGCAGGACGGTCGATTTCCCTATTCCGGCGGGCCCGTGCAGGAGCACGCTGCCGCCCGAGGTGAGCTGTTCACGCGCGGCCGAGAGCAGCTCCGCCCGGCCGATGACCAGGTCGGGGCGGCATCGGGCAGGCTCCTGGAAGTCCCGTCGCACGGTCACCGCTCCCCTCGTGTGTCGTGTTCGGGCCAAATTCTAGGCAACGAACCCTGAAATCCGGCCGAACGGCATGGTGAGGGAAATAACAGCGGCCTTGCATCGGCTAATTCAAAGCGCGCATGCATGAATGGAATGGGTTCCCTCCGCTACGGCAACAACCCCGTCCGACGAGCCGCCGACACCGCCTCCCCCCGGGTGTGCGCGCCCAGTTTCCGCATCGCCGAGCGCAGATACCCCTTGACCGTCTCGGGCCGCAGGCCGAGCCGCTCGGCCACCGCCGCGTTGGTGGCGCCGGCCGCCACCCAGGCCAGCACATCCAGTTCCCGGGGCGCCAGCGTCCTCTCGGCCGCAGGCGCCGGGGCGGCCAGCAGTCCGCAGGCGGCGAGGAGTTCGGCGCGCAGCCCCGGGTCGGGGATCCGCGGGGCCAGCGCCCGCAGTGCCGCATGCGCCTCCCGCACCTGCTCCCAGGCGGCCCCCGGCTCCGCCCCGGCGGCGGGCTCCGGCCGCGCCGCCGCCAGCAGGCCCCGGGCCTCGTCCCGTATGACGAGGGCCTGCTCCACGTCCCGCGCCGCCGCCACCGCCGCGCCCAGCGTGCGGTCACCCAGCGGCTGGGCGGTGCGCAGCGCGCCGTACAGGACGCCCCGCACCCGGCGCCGTACCACCACGGGCACCGCGAGCACCGAGCGGATGCCCTCGGCCGCCACCGGGATGTCGTACTCGTGGCTGATCTGCCGGGAGACGGAGTAGTCGGTGACCGCGCACGGCCGGGCCAGCATGACCGCCTTGCCGCCCAGTCCGTTCCCCGAGCTGACCGCGAGCGAGCGCAGGGCGGCCGTGTGGGCGCCGCTCAGCTCGCTGATCCGGACCTGCGGCCGGTCGGCGTCGACGAGCCCGCCGAAGGCGATCGGGAGCCCGGTGGCGCGCCGGAGTCTGGCCAGCGCACCGCGTATCTCCACCGCCCCCGCGACCTCTGCTGCCACCTGTCCTGCCCCCTCGACCCCGGCTTCGTGCTGCCCACACCCCCGTTCGGGGGTAGTGAGACCTGCATCACGGATTACACGATGCCAGAGAGCCGCCCGGCAATGGTCCGGTACCGAAGGAGACGCGTATGACGAGTGCGACGGAGGACTTCCGCAGGGCACGGGACTTCCTGCTGGAACACCGATCGGACTATGCCACCGCCTACGAGGGCTTCGCGTGGCCGCGGCCGGACCACTTCAACTGGGCGCTCGACTGGTTCGACGTCATCGCCGAGGGCAACGACCGCACCGCCCTGCACATCGTCGAGGAGGACGGCACCGAGACGAAGCTGTCCTTCGCCGAACTGTCCGAGCGCTCCGACCGGGTCGCGAACCATCTGCGGGCGCGGGGCGTCGAGCCGGAGGACCGCGTCCTCGTCATGCTCGGCAACCAGGCCGAGCTGTGGGAGACCGCGCTGGCCGCGATGAAGCTGCGCGCCGTCGTCATCCCGGCCACCCCGCTGCTCGGCCCGGCCGACCTGCGCGACCGGGTCGACCGGGGCCGCGTGAAGCACGTCATCACGCGTGCCGAGGACGCCGCCAAGTTCGCCGAGGTGCCGGGCGCGTACACCCGGATCGCGGTGGGCGGGCTGTCGGAGGGCTGGGAGGCGTACGAGGACGCGTACGTGGCGTCCGCCGAGTTCCTGCCGGACGGGCCGACACTCGCCGACGACCCGCTGATGCTCTACTTCACCTCGGGCACCACCGCCCGGCCCAAGCTGGTCGAGCACACCCACACCTCGTACCCCATCGGCCATCTGGCCACCCTGTACTGGATCGGCCTCAAGCCCGGCGACGTCCATCTGAACATCTCCTCGCCGGGCTGGGCCAAGCACGCCTGGTCTAACCTGTTCGCGCCGTGGAACGCGGAGGCGACCGTCTTCATCCACAACTACAGCCGCTTCGACGCGGGCCGGCTGATGGCCGAGATGGACCGGCACGGGGTGACCTCCTTCTGCGCTCCGCCGACGGTGTGGCGGATGCTGATCCAGGCCGACCTGACGCAGCTGCGCACCCCGCCCCGTGAGGTGGTGGCGGCCGGCGAGCCGCTCAACCCCGAGGTGATCGAGCAGGTCCGGCGGGCCTGGAACGTCACCGTCCGGGACGGGTTCGGGCAGACCGAGACGGCCGTACAGGTCTCCAACAGCCCCGGCCAGCCGCTGAAGACCGGGTCGATGGGCCGGCCGAGTCCGGGATACCGCGTCGAACTGCTCGACCCGGTCTCGGGCGCGCCGGGGGCGACGGAGGGCGAGATCGCCCTCGACCTGTCGGCGCGGCCGGTGGGCCTGATGACCGGCTACCACGGGGACGCGGACCGTACGGCCGAGGCGATGGCCGGCGGCTACTACCGCACCGGTGACATCGGCGCCCGGGACGAGGACGGCTACATCACCTACGTCGGCCGCGCGGACGACGTGTTCAAGGCGTCCGACTACAAGATCAGCCCCTTCGAGCTGGAGAGCGCGCTCCTCGAACACGAGGCGGTGGCCGAGGCGGCCGTCGTCCCGGCGCCGGACGAGCTGCGGCTGGCCGTGCCCAAGGCGTACATCGTCCTCGCGGCGGGCTGGGAGCCCGGCCCGGACACCGCGAAGGTGCTCTTCGAGCACTCCCGCCAGGTCCTGGCGCCGTACAAGCGGGTCCGGCGGCTGGAGTTCGCGCCGCTGCCCAAGACCGTGTCCGGCAAGATCCGGCGGATCGAACTGCGCGAGGCGACCGCCGCGGGCTCGGCCGGGGAATACCGTGAGGAGGACTTCCGGTGAGCACCTCGTACACACACGGCACGAGCGGGACCGTGCTGCTGGGCGACACGATCGGCGCCGACCTCGACCGGGCCGTCACGGCCTGGCCGGACCGGGAGGCACTCGTCGACGTGCCGTCCGGACGGCGCTGGACCTACGCCCGGTTCGCCGCCGACGTCGACCGGTTGGCGTACGCCCTGCTGGCGAGCGGCGTCGCCAAGGGCGACCGGGTGGGCATCTGGGCGGTCAACTGCGCCGAGTGGGTGCTGGTGCAGTACGCCACCGCGCGCATCGGCGCGATCATGGTGAACATCAACCCGGCCTACCGCACCCACGAGGTCGAGTACGTCCTCAACCAGGCGGGGATATCCCTGCTGTTCGCCTCCCTCAGCCACAAGAGCAGCGACTACCGGGCGATGGTGGAGGAAGTGCGGGCCAGGTGCCCGGAGTTGCGGGAGACCGTGTACATAGGGGACCCGAGCTGGGATGCGTTCATCGCCCGCGGCAGCGCGGAGCGCAGTGCCGAACTGGCGACCCGCGCCGCGGAGTTGTCCTGCGACGACCCGATCAACATCCAGTACACCTCGGGGACGACCGGCTTCCCGAAGGGCGCCACCCTCTCCCACCACAACATCCTCAACAACGGCTACTTCGTCGGAGAGCTGATCTCCTACACCGAGCAGGACCGGATCTGCATCCCGGTGCCCTTCTACCACTGCTTCGGCATGGTGATGGGCAACCTGGCCGCCACCTCGCACGGCGCCTGCATCGTGATCCCGGCCCCGTCCTTCGACCCCGAGGCCACCCTGGAGGCCGTCCAGCGGGAGCGCTGCACCTCGCTGTACGGCGTACCGACCATGTTCATCGCGGAGCTGAACCTCCCCGGCTTCGCCTCCTACGACCTCTCCACGCTGCGCACCGGCATCATGGCGGGCTCGCCCTGCCCGGTCGAGGTGATGAAGCGGGTGGTCGCGGAGATGCACATGGCGGAGGTCTCCATCTGCTACGGCATGACCGAGACCAGCCCGGTGTCCCTGCAGACCCGTATCGACGACGACCTGGAACACCGCACCGGCACGGTCGGCCGGGTGCTGCCGCACCTGGAGGTGAAGATCGTCGACCCGGCCACCGGTGTCACCCAGCCCAGGGGAACGGCAGGCGAGCTGTGCACCCGGGGTTACAGCGTGATGCTCGGCTACTGGAACGAGCCCGAGAAGACCGCGGAGGCCGTCGACCCCGGGCGCTGGATGCACACCGGCGACCTGGCGATGATGCGTGACGACGGATACGTCGAGATCGTCGGCCGGATCAAGGACATGATCATCCGGGGCGGCGAGAACATCTACCCGCGCGAGATCGAGGAGTTCCTCTACGCCCACCCCAAGATCCGTGACGTCCAGGTGGTCGGGGTGCCGCACGAGAGGTACGGCGAGGAGGTCCTGGCCTGCGTCATCCCGCACGACCCGGCCGAACCGCTCACCCTCGAGGAACTGCGGGCCTTCTGCGAGGGCCGCCTGGCCCACTACAAGGTGCCGAGCCGGATCCAGATCCTGGAGAACTTCCCCATGACGGTGTCGGGGAAGGTGCGGAAGATCGAGCTGCGAGCAAAGTACGCCGGGGACCAGAGCGCCCCATAGGGGCGCGGGGAACTGCGCGACAAGCCCCCACCGGCCTGTAGGGGGTCATGAAGCCGAGCTGCGCAGTTCATCGGCGTGCCCGTTCATCGGCTGTGGCGTCCCCGTGAGGTCCAGCACGAAGAGCGGAATCCCCAGCGCGTCGGCCCGCTCGCGCGCGTCCTCGGCGTACCCCGCGAGGCAGAAGTACACGCAGCCGGAGTCCTCCGTCATCGCCGTCAGCCACAGGCACTCCACATCCCGCAGTGCGGCCGCCCCCACGGTCGGGTCCACCTGCGCGACCAGGCCGCGCGCGGCCAGGCGTATGCCGGACGGCGGCCGCCGGTCGGCGCGCCGTACGTCCCGGTAGCCGAGCCAGCGCAGATAGAGCGCGGCTGCGGTGACGGCGTCCCGGGCGGTCCGGATCGTGACCGGCTGGAAGGGCGTCCGCGGCTCGGGGGCCGGCGCGGGCCCGGACCCGGTCCCGGTCCCGGCGACCGGGACGCGCAGCACCGCCCCGCACGGGCAGCCCAGCTCCGGCTGTGGCCACTGGTCCCGGCGGCCGCAGGAGCCGCAGCTCACCGTCACCCAGTCCTCGTCCCAGGAGCGGTGCGCCACCGGGGTCGGCGCGGTCCCGCCGTCGAGGGACGGGGTGACCGGGGCGCCGCAGGCGCAGGGGTACGACGGCGCGGTGTAGACGTGCTCGCGCCGACAGGCCGGACAGCGCACCGGCACGGTCTCGGACATGGCCCCACCCCAGGCGTCGCGTCGGTTCAGCGGTCCCATGGTGCTCCCCTCGGGGCCCGGTTGTCCCTCCCTTGACGACGTTCGTCCCCGCGCCTACATTGATTTCAGATAGTAGAAGTTCATTTCCGTATTGCGGAATTATGCTCACCGCGGGGCGCGACGGGAGCAGGCATCCGACAGCCGAAGCAGGAGTACTCCATGGCTCGAATGACCGCTGCCCGTGCGGCAGTTGAGATCCTCAAGCGCGAGGGCGTCAGCGCCGCGTTCGGGGTGCCGGGCGCGGCGATCAACCCGCTCTACGCGGCGCTCAAGGCCTCCGGAGGCATCAACCACACCCTCGCCCGCCATGTCGAGGGCGCCTCGCACATGGCCGAGGGCTACACCCGGACCCGCCCCGGCAACATCGGCGTCTGCATCGGCACGTCCGGTCCGGCCGGCACCGACATGATCACCGGGTTGTACTCGGCCACCGGTGACTCCGTCCCGATCCTCTGCATCACCGGCCAGGCGCCGACCGCGGTGATCCACAAGGAGGACTTCCAGGCCGTCGACATCGCCTCGATCGCCAAGCCGGTGACGAAGATGGCGGTCACCGTGCTGGAGCCGGCCCAGGTCCCCGGCGTCTTCCAGCAGGCCTTCCATCTGATGCGCTCCGGCCGCCCCGGCCCGGTCCTGATCGACCTGCCGATCGACGTCCAGCTCACCGAGATCGAGTTCGACCCGGAGACCTACGAGCCGCTCCCCGTCTACAAGCCGGCCGCGACCCGCGCCCAGATCGAGAAGGCGATCGGTCTGCTGAACGCCTCGGAGCGGCCGCTGATCGTCGCGGGCGGCGGAGTCATCAACGCCGACGCCGCCGACCTGCTGGTGGAGTTCGCGGAGTTGACGGGGATCCCGGTGGTCCCGACGCTCATGGGCTGGGGCGTGCTTCCCGACGACCACGAGCTGAACGCCGGCATGGTGGGCCTGCAGACCTCGCACCGCTACGGCAACGCGACCTACCTGGAGTCCGACTTCGTCCTCGGCATCGGCAACCGCTGGGCCAACCGGCACACCGGCAAACTGGACGTCTACACGGCCGGCCGGAAGTTCGTGCACGTCGACATCGAGCCCACCCAGATCGGCAGGATCTTCGCCCCCGACTACGGCATCGCCTCCGACGCCAGGGCCGCGCTGCAGCTCTTCGTCGAGGTGGCACGGGAGTTGAAGGCCGCGGGCGGGCTCCCCGACCGGAGCGAGTGGGCCGCCGCGGCCCAGGAGAAGAAGGCGACCCTCCAGCGCCGGACCCACTTCGACGACATCCCGATCAAGCCGCAGCGTGTCTACGAGGAGATGAACAAGGCCTTCGGCCCGGAGACCCGGTACGTCTCCACGATCGGCCTCTCGCAGATCGCCGGTGCCCAGATGCTGCACGTCTTCAGGCCGCGGCACTGGATCAACTGCGGCCAGGCGGGCCCCCTCGGCTGGACGATCCCGGCCGCGCTGGGCGTGGCCAAGGCCGACCCGGAGGCCTCCGTGGTGGCCCTCTCCGGCGACTACGACTTCCAGTTCATGCTGGAGGAGCTGGCGGTCGGCGCGCAGCACAAGATCCCGTACGTCCACGTCCTCGTCAACAACTCCTACCTGGGCCTGATCCGCCAGGCGCAGCGGGCGTTCGACATCGACTTCCAGGTCAACCTGGAGTTCGAGAACATCAACTCGCCCGAGCTGGGCGTCTACGGCGTCGACCATGTCAAGGTCGCCGAGGGTCTGGGCTGCAAGGCGATCCGGGTGACCGACCCGAACGAGCTGGGCGCGGCCTTCGAGCAGGCGAGGAAGCTGGCGCAGGAGCACCGGGTGCCGGTGGTGGTGGAGGCGATCCTGGAGCGGGTCACCAACATCTCGATGTCCACGACCAACGACATCGGCAACGTCGTCGAGTTCGAGGAGATCGCGACCGAGCCCGGGCATGCGCCGACGTCGATCAGGACGCTGAAGGTCTGAGGTCGCCGCTGAGGGCCTGAGCCGCCACGCAACAGCCGGGGCGCGACGGCCAGGGCGCGACGACCGGAGCACGAGAACCGGGGCACGACAGAGCGGGCGGTCCATCCGGAAGGATGGGCCGCCCGCTTCGTGCCGTGGGTGACACGGGGCCCGCCGCCCCCGTGCCGACGGGCTCCGTATGCAGTGAATATGCCCCACGACTGGGGTGGTTGAAGCATGCTGAACATGATTCAGAGCTTGATTTGAGGGTTCACCATCCGCTTTACCCGGGTTCAGGGGCTTTCGGGATGCTCGGTGAGCCCCGGCCAGTCGTCCGGTCCGCCGCCCTGCCACTCGATGAGGTCGCTCTCCTCGACCTCGATCCGGTCCAGGTCGGCCATCCGCAGGATCTCGACCACGTCGTCGAGATGCGAGGCGATCCCCAGGGTCACGTCGGCCTCGGTGACCCGCCGGGAGCCGTCCAGGGCGGGAGCGTGCACGACGATATGGGGGAATTCCGTGGGTGGGTGTGCTGTCATGCCTTCAGCGTGCTGCGGCCGGGGCGGATGCGCACGCCGAAGCGCGGAAGCGGGTACGCCGAAGCGCCGGAGCGGAGGACGCGGACGGTTCCGCATCCGGCGCTCCGGCGCTCGGTCGGGCCTCTTCGGCTGTGGCCGTCCGACGGCGCGAGGCTGGGCGCGACAGGTCGTTCGCGCCGCCGGACGGGGTCTGGGAACGGCTGGGACCGCGGCGGGTGCGACGGAGCCGGGGCGGCCTTCCCTCAGGTCGAGAAGGGCGCTCGGTTCCTTCACCACCGCACTGGCTCGCACGCCGCCGCGGTCCTTGCCACGCCCGCGCACCTCCGGCCGGCCACCCCTCATCCGGGCCGTCCGGCTGTGCGCGGGCCGTCTGTGTCAGTCCTCGCGCAGGGCGTGGACCGCCTCCTCCACGCGCCTGCCGTACTCCGGGTCGGCGGCGTGGAAGTGGGCCAGGTTCTTCTCGATCACGTCGTCGCGGGAGACCTGCGAGAGACCGCGGGCGATGTTCGCGACCAGACGCCGCTTCTCCTCCTCGGACATCAGCCGGTACAGCTCGCCCGCCTGGTAGAAGTCGTCGTCCTTGGTGTGCAGCGGGGCCTCATGGGTGCCGGTGTGACCGGCGACGGCCAGCGGGGCCGCCAGCGGACGGCCGGTCTCCACCGGGCCGTCGTACGAGTTCGGCTCGTAGTTCCTGGCGTTCCGGCCCTGGGGGTTGGCGGCCATGAAGCCGTCCCGGCCGTAGTTCCGCGCGGTCGTCGCCTTCGGTGCGTTGACGGCCAGCAGGGTGTGGTTGACGCCCAGGCGGTAGCGGTGCGCGTCCGCGTAGGCGAACAGCCGGCCCTGGAGCATCTTGTCGGGGGAGGGGCCGATGCCCGGCACGAAGTTGTTCGGGGAGAAGGCGGCCTGCTCGACCTCGGCGAAGACGTTGTCCGGGTTGCGGTCCAGGACCAGGCGGCCGACCCGCTGGAGCGGGTAGTCCCGGTGCGGCCACACCTTGGTCACGTCGAAGGGGTTGAAGCGGTAGTCCGCCGCCTCGGCCGCCGGCATGATCTGGACATACAGGGTCCAGGACGGGTTGACGCCCCGCTCGATGGCCTGGAGCAGGTCCGTCTGGTGCGAGTTGGGGTCCTTGCCCGCGAGCTCCGCCGCCTGCTCACCGCTCAGGCTGCGCACGCCCTGGTTGGTCTTGAAGTGGTACTTCACGAAGAAGGCCGCGCCCTCGGCGTTCGTCCACTGGTAGGTGTGCGAGCCGTAGCCGTTCATGTGCCGGTACGACGCCGGGATGCCGCGGTCGCCCATCAGCCAGGTCACCTGGTGCGTGGCCTCGGGGGAGTGCGCCCAGAAGTCCCAGACGTTGTCCGGCTCCTGGCGGCCCGTGAAGGGGTCGCGCTTCTGCGAGTGGATGAAGTCGGGGAACTTGATGGGGTCCTTGATGAAGAACACCGGGGTGTTGTTCCCGACGAGGTCGTAGTTGCCCTCCGCCGTGTAGAACTTGACGGCGAAGCCACGCGGGTCGCGTACGGCGTCGGCGCCGCCGAGGGAGTCGGCGACCGTCGAGAACCGCAGGAAGACCTCGGTGCGCCCGCCGAGCGTGCTCAGGAAGTCGGCGTGGGTGAAGCCGGTGACGTCGTCGGTCACCTCGAAGTAGCCGTACGCGCCGCTGCCGCGGGCGTGCACCACGCGCTCCGGGATCCGCTCGCGGTTGAAGCGCGCGAGCTTCTCGAGGAGGTGCTGGTCCTGGAGGAGGAGCGGGCCGCCGACGCCGGCGGAGGCGGAGTTCTGGTTGTCGGCGACCGGGGCGCCGGACTCGGTGGTGAGCACGCGCTTCGACATCGTGGACCTTCCGTGCGGGTGTCAGCGGAAATCCATTTCCGCTTTGTGGAGCCTAGGATCGGGTCGGCTGGAGCGTCAACAGTTTGTTGAAGTGGTTTCCGGGCGGCGCCGTCGCCTGGGCGCGACAGGACAGTTGTCAGCGACGGCGCCGCCCGGAAGTCGTGGGGTCGCGGCTCAGACCTGGGCGCCGGAGAGGCGCTCGACCGCGCGCAGCAGCGCGGAGTGGTCCAGGCCGCCGTCGCCCTGCGCGCGCAGGGAGGCGACCAGTTGGGCCACCACGGCGCCGACCGGCAGGGCGGCGCCGACGTTGCGGGCCGCGTCGGTCACGATGCCCATGTCCTTGTGGTGCAGGTCGATCCGGAAGCCCGGCCTGAAGTCGCGGTTCAGGAAGTTGTCCTTCTTCCGTGCCAGCACGGTCGAGCCGGCCAGGCCGCCGCCCAGGACGTCCAGCGCGGCCGTCAGGTCCACGCCGGACTTCTCCAGGAAGACCACGGCCTCGGCGCACGCCTGGATGTTCACGGCGACGATCAGCTGGTTGGCGGCCTTCACGGTCTGACCGGAGCCGTGCGGACCGCACAGCACGATGGTCCTGCCCAGTGCCTCGAAGATCGGCTTCGCGGTGTCGAAGTCGGCCTGCTCGCCGCCGACCATGATGGACAGCACGGCCTCGATCGCCCCGGCCTCGCCGCCGGACACCGGCGCGTCCAGGACGCGGATGCCCTTGTTCCCGGCCGCCTTCGCCAGGTCGACGGAGGTCTGCGGGGTGATGGACGACATGTCGATCAGCAGCGCGCCGGGCTTCGCGTTCTCCAGGATGCCCTCGGGACCGTAGGCGATGGCCTCGACCTGTGGCGAGGCGGGCACCATCGTGATGACCACGTCGGCGTCGCGCACGGCCTCGGCGATCGAGGGGGCGGCCGTGCCGCCGGCGGCCGTCAGCCGGTCCAGCTTCTCCTGTTCCAGGGTGAAGCCGGTGACGTCGTAACCCGCCTTGACCAGGTTCTCGGACATCGGGGAGCCCATGATGCCGAGGCCTATCCAGGCGATCTTGGGGAGTGTGCTCATAGGGGGTGCCTCTCTGGCTGCTGTGATACGTCTGCTGCTCGGCGGGCGTCGCCGAAAGCGGCCCGTCCGGCGATCGGGGACGAGGCCGTTCAGGCCGAAGCGGGGGTCTGGGGGTGGCAGCCCCCGGTGGCGGTCACCTCAACGGGCGGCGCGCTGCTCCACCGGCAGCCAGCCGAAGGTGTCCGCGCTCGGGCGGTCGCCCGGCTTGTACTCCAGGCCGACCCAGCCGTCGTAACCGGCCTTCCGCAGCTGGTCGAGCAGTTCCTCCAGGGGGAGCGAACCCGTGCCCGGGGCGCCGCGGCCGGGGTTGTCGGCGATCTGCACGTGGCCGGTCTTCGCGGCGTACCGCTCGATCACCGACGGCAGGTCCTCGCCGTTCATGGACAGGTGGTACAGGTCCATGAGGAAGCGCGCGTTGCCGAGTCCCGTGGCCGCGTTGACCTTGTCGACGACGCCGACGCCGGCCGGTGCGCTGACCAGCGGATACCGCGGCGACTCGGGGCGGTTGAGGGTCTCGATCAGGAGCACCGCGCCGATCTGGTCGGCCGCGCGGGCCGCGAGTGCCAGGTTCTCCAGGGCCAGCGCGTCCTGCTCGGCCGGGTCCACGCCCTCGACGCGGTTGCCGTACAGCGCGTTGAGGGCCTTGCAGCCGAGCGACTGCGCGAAGCCGGCCGCCACCTCGATGTTGGCGCGGAACCTCTCCGACTCCGCGCCCGGGATCGACAGGGCGCCCCGGTCGGGGCCGGGCAGCTGTCCGGCGTAGAAGTTCAGGCCCGTCAGCTGCACGCCCGCGTCCTCGATCGCGCTCTTCAGCGCGTCGAGCTCGGACCGCTCGGGGGTGGGGGAGTCGACCCAGGGCCACCACAGCTCGACCGCGCCGAAGCCGGCCGCGGCGGCGGCCGCGGGGCGCTCCAGGAGCGGGAGTTCCGTGAAGAGGATCGACAGGTTGACGTTGAAGCGCTGCTCTGCGGCCGCGCTCGATTCAACACCTGGCATGGGGGCCGGCGCTCCCTTCCACTGTCTGTGTTTCCGTATTACGGAAGTTGATTTCTGCTTAATGGAAGACTGCCTGTGACCGGGGAGAGCTGTCAAGAGCGCCCGCGCAAAAGCCGCGCCCTACCCTGAAGGCATGGCACGGTCCAACGACGAGGTCGCCGCGCTGCTCCAGGAGTACGCGGACCTGATCTCCATCACCGGTGGAGACGCCTTCCGGGCGCGGGTCTACGAGAAGGCGGCCCGGGCGGTCGGCGGTCACCACGCCGATGTCGCCACGCTCGACCTCAAGGGGCTCCAGGAGATCCCGAACGTCGGGAAGTCGATCGCCCAGAAGGTCCTGGAGTTCTTCGACCAGGGCAGCGTGTCCGCCGTGGAGGAGCTGCGGGCGAAGATCCCCGCCGGGGTGCGGCGGTTGACCGCCATCCCCACGCTCGGCCCCAAGAAGGCCATGGCGGTCTACGAGGAGCTGGGCGTCTCCTCGGTCGAGGAACTGGCCGAGGCCATCCACCAGGAGCGGCTGCGCGACCTCAAGGGCTTCGGGCCGAAGACCGAGGAGAACCTCCTGCACGGCATCGAGCTGCTCCGGTCGGCCGGCGGCCGGGTGCAGCTGGACGTCGCGATGGACCTGGCGGAGAGCATCGTCGCAGCGCTGTCCGCGGTGACCGGCTGCGAGAAGTGCACCTACGCCGGTTCCCTGCGCCGGTACCGCGAGACGATCGGTGACATCGACATCCTCGTCGCGGCGGAGAAGTCGGCGCCGGTCATGCGGGCGTTCACCGAGCTGCCGTACGTCACGGAGGTCATCGGGCAGGGCGAGACCAAAACGTCGGTCCGCACCAGCAAAGGGCTCAACGTCGACCTGCGGGTCGTACCGCCGGACTCCTGGGGCGCGGCGCTCCAGTACTTCACCGGCTCGAAGGCCCACAACATCCGCACCCGCGAACGGGCCGTGCACCAGAAGCTGAAGCTCTCCGAGTACGGGCTCTTCGACGCCGAGAGCGGCGAGAAGATCGTCTCGGAGACCGAGGAGGAGGTGTACGGCCGTCTCGGCCTGCCCTGGATCCCGCCGCCCCTGCGCGAGGACCGCGGCGAGATCGAGGCGGGGCTGCGGGACGAGCTTCCGGAGCTGGTCACCGAGGCCGACCTGCGTGGCGACCTGCACACCCACACCGACCTCACCGACGGACTCGCTCCGCTGGAGGAGATGGTGGAGGCGGCCGCCCGGCGCGGCTACGCGTACTACGCGATCACCGACCACGCGCCCGACCTGGCCATGCAGCGCATGACGGACGAGCGGATGCTGGCCCAGCGGGAGCGGGTGCGCGAGCTGGACGGCACCTACCCCACCAAGGGCCGGCGCGGCGGGCTGCGGCTGCTGCACGGCACCGAGCTGAACATCGGCCCCGAGGGCGAGGTGGACTGGCCGGACGACTTCCTCGCCGGGTTCGACCTGTGCGTGGCCTCGATCCACTCGCACTTCAACCAGGAGCGCGACGCGCTGACCCGGCGGCTCGTGCGGGCCTGCGAGAACCCGTACGTGCACATCATCGGCCACCCCACCACCCGTCTCATCGGCAGGCGGCCCGGCGTCGACGCCGACCTCGACGCGGTCTTCGCCGCCTGCGCCCGCACCGGTACGGCGCTGGAGATCAACGCCCACCCGGACCGTCTCGACCTGCGCGACGAGGACATCCTGCGGGCCCGCCGGCACGGGGTGAAGTTCGCCGTGAACAGCGACGCCCACGCCGTCCCCCATCTGGCCGTCATGCGCTACGGCATCGGCACGGCCCAGCGCGGCTGGCTCACCAAGGACGACGTGATCAACACCTGGCCGGAGCGGCGGTTGCGGAGCTTCCTGCGCAAACGCGGCTGAGCCGGGAGGCTGCCCCTGGCAACTCCGTTCGGCGACGGGGAACCGACGATGCCCGGAGCGCGTTTGCCCCCACGGGTCCGGTCAGGGACCGTACGCGGTGCGCGAGAGCAACCATGTCCGGCACGTGCGAGCGGGCCTGGGACTTACCGTCGCGCAACGGGCCGGGCGGAGGGGGGCTTCGGTCGGCTAGGGTCGGCTCGTGGCGGACGCAGCGGCTCCGTCGCGGTGGAATTGACTGGCCCGGGATGTGTCGCGGCTGTGCAGCGGTCGGCGAAGCGCAGGTCAGGGACGTTTTCTGGGGGCGCAATGCGATTGAGAGTGGAGTTCACGACCGAGCCCTTCGATCTCGACGAGGCACCCGCACACGCGCTGGTCGCCCGTGCCGTCATCGAGGGCGCTCAGCTGGACGCGGTGGATGTCGGACCGTTCGGGAACACGGCGGAGGGCGGCGCCGACGCCGTGCTCACCGCCGTGGACGCGCTGCTGCGTCAGACCCTGGAGGCCGGGGCCACCCGGATCTCGCTCCAGGTCAACGTGGTGGGGGAGGACGGCGACAAGTGACCGGAAACGCGGACGAGCCCTTCATCACGGCGGTGAAGCCGCTGGTCGACGCAATCGGCGGGGAGTTGCTCCCGCCCGACGAGGCCGGCGCCGACGACGTGGTGCTCGCCTGGGAGGGCGTCGACGTGGTCGCCGTACGGCTGCCGCAGCTCGCCGACTCGCTCGACCACATCCTGGCCGCCATGGAGCGCAAGCAGGGCAAGCCGCTGGCCGACCTGGACCGCAAGGCGAAGCAGGAGGTCGTGCGCATACTGGAGGCGCGGGGCGCCTTCTCCGTACGGCACGGTGTGGAGACCGTGGCGGGTGCGCTCGGCGTGAGCCGCTTCACCGTCTACAACTACCTCAACCGCGAGAAGGAGAGCTGACCCACCGGTCGGGCCCGGGGGTTGTTACGCGGAATTTTCAACAAAGTGTTGACGCTGGGTTCCGGAGGGCGTTAGCTAACGGCAGCCCGTTCAGCACGAAGGCCGCCTACGGCCACGGAGGCTCCCGTGACGTCGACTTCCACGCCCCCGGGTCTGGCCCGGTTCAATGATCTGGAGGAGCACGCGGCCCTCGCCGCCCTCCACGAGGCGTGTGCCTCCACCGCTTGGGCCCGGCGTCTGCTCGCCGCCCGCCCCTACGCCACCCCCGAGGACCTCTGCTCCGCCAGTGACGCGGCCATGGCCGACCTGGGCCCGGCCGACCTGGCGGAGGCCATGGCCGGACATCCGCCGATCGGCCGCCCCAGGCCCGGCGACCCCACCTCGGCCCGCGAGCAGTCCGGCATGGCCGGCGCCGCCGAAGCGCTCAAGGCGGAGATGCTCGAACTCAACCTGGCGTACCAGGAGAAGTTCGGCCATGTCTTCCTGATCTGCGCCACCGGCCGCGGCGCCGAGGAGATGCGGGACGCGGTCAGGGAGCGGATCGGCAACGCGCCCGAGCAGGAGCGGGAGATCGTCCGCGCCGAACTGGGCAAGATCAACCGCATCCGGCTTGCCCGACTCGTCGCAGAGGACGCCTGACACCATGAGCACCAGCACCACCGCCTCCGTGTCCACCCACATCCTGGACACCTCGCTCGGCCGTCCCGCCGAGGGCGTCGCCGTCCGGCTGTCCGCCCGCGAGGGCCGTGACGCGGGCTGGCAGGCGCTCGGCGGCAGCGCGACCGACACGGACGGCCGGTGCAAGGACCTGCCGGCGCTGCCGGAGGGGACCACCCACGTACGGCTCGACTTCGCCGTGGAGCCGTATTTCGAGAAGAAGCAAGCCGATGCGCAGCAGGACGCCCCCGCGAATCGGGACAGCGGACCGGCCGTGTTCTTCCCGGAGGTGGCGATCACGTTCGCCGTCGTGCCGGGCGAGCACTACCACGTGCCGCTGCTGCTCAACCCGTTCGGCTACTCCGTTTACCGAGGGAGCTAGCTACATGCCTACCATTCTTGGACAGAACCAGTACGGCAAGGCCGAGAACCGGGTCGTAAAGATCACGCGGGACGGTGCCACCCACCACATCAAGGACCTGAACGTGTCGGTGGCGCTCTCCGGCGACATGGACGAGGTCCACTACTCCGGCTCCAACGCCAACGTCCTGCCGACGGACACCACCAAGAACACGGTGTTCGCGTTCGCCAAGGAGCACGGCATCGAGTCGGCCGAGCAGTTCGGCATCCATCTGGCCCGGCACTTCGTGACCAGCCAGGAGCCGATCCAGACCGCCCGGATCCGGATCGAGGAGTACGCCTGGGAGCGCATCGAGGCCTCCGACGCCAACTCCAGGTTCATCGGCGCGGACGAGGTCAAGCACTCCTTCGTGCGCAAGGGCCAGGAGACCCGGCTCACCCAGATCACCTACGACGGTGAGTCCTGGGAGGTGATATCCGGCCTCAAGGACCTGGTCGTGATGAACTCGACCAACTCCGAGTTCTGGGGCTACGTCAAGGACAAGTACACGACCCTCCCCGAGGCCTACGACCGCATCCTCGCCACCCAGGTCTCCGGCCGCTGGCGGTTCAACTGGACCGACGACGAGCAGAAGATGCCCAACTGGGAGAAGTCCTACGAGCAGACCAGGAAGCACATGCTCCAGGCCTTCGCCGAGACGTACTCCCTCTCGCTCCAGCAGACGCTGTACCAGATGGGCTCGCGCATCATCAACAACCGCGGCGAGATCGACGAGGTCCGCTTCTCACTGCCGAACAAGCACCACTTCCTGGTCGACCTGGAGCCGTTCGGGCTCAAGAACGACAACGAGGTGTACTACGCCGCCGACCGGCCCTACGGCCTGATCGAGGCGACCATCCTCCGGGACGGCTGCGAGGCGAAGATCCCGGTGGACCTCACCAACCTCTGATCCGCCCTCACATTCTCGGCACCCGCGGCCGGTGACGCCCAGCGATCCGGCCGCGGCACTCAAATCCCGGGGTCCTGCCGTGCCCTCATCACAAGTCCACTGAGCGAAAAGGACGAATCATGGCAGCAGACCAGCGCACCGTCATCGAGAACTGTTCGATCGCGACCGTCGACGCCCACGACACCGAGTACGCGAGCGGGTATGTCGTGATCGCCGGCAACCGTATCGAGTCGCTCGGCGCGGGCCGGGCACCCGAGGGCCTGGAGAACGTCGTACGCCGTATCGACGCCACCGGCCATCTGGTGACGCCCGGCCTGGTCAACACCCACCACCACTACTACCAGTGGATCACCCGGGGTCTGGCCACCGACCACAACCTCTTCAACTGGCTGGTCGCGCTGTACCCGACCTGGGCGCGCATCGACGAGCCGATGGTGTACGCGGCCGCCCAGGGCTCGCTCGCGATGATGGCCCGCGGCGGTGTCACCACAGCGATGGACCACCACTACGTCTACCCGAAGGACTCCGGCGACCTGTCCGGCGCCGTCATCCGCGCCGCCCGCGAGACCGGCGTCCGCTTCACCCTCGCCCGCGGTTCCATGGACCGCAGCGAGAAGGACGGCGGACTGCCCCCGGACTTCGCCGTCGAGACCCTCGAAGGCGCCCTCGCCGCCACCGAGGCGACCGTCAAGGAGCACCACGATCCCTCCTTCGACGCGATGACCCAGGTGGCCGTCGCCCCCTGCTCGCCGTTCTCCGTTTCCACCGAACTCATGCGACAGGGAGCCGAGTTGGCCCGCCGACTCGGGGTGCGCCTGCACACCCACGGCTCGGAGACCGTCGAGGAGGAGCAGTTCTGCAAGGAGCTGTTCGGGATGGGCCCGACCGACTACTTCGAGTCCACCGGCTGGCTCGGCGAGGACGTGTGGATGGCGCACTGCGTCCACATGAACGACTCCGACATCGCCGCCTTCGCCCGCACCGGGACCGGTGTCGCCCACTGCCCGTCGTCCAACGCCCGCCTGGCGGCCGGCATCGCCCGCGTCCCCGACATGCTCGCCGCCGGCGTCCCGGTCGGCCTCGGCGTCGACGGCACCGCGTCCAACGAGTCCGGCGAACTCCACACCGAACTGCGCAACGCGCTGCTGATCAACCGCCTCGGCGCGCACCGGGAGGCCGCCCTCAACGCCCGCCAGGCACTGCGCCTCGGCACCCACGGCGGCGCCCAGGTCCTGGGCCGGGCGAGCCAGATCGGCTCCCTGGAACCCGGCAAGCTCGCCGACCTGGTGCTCTGGAAGCTGGACACCCTCGCCCACGCCTCCATCGCCGACCCGGTGACCGCCCTGGTCTTCGGCGCGGCCGCCCCGGTCACGGCCTCCTTCGTGAACGGCCGTCAGATCGTCGAGGACAACCGCCTGCTGCACGTCGACGAGGACGCGATCGCCCGCGCCACGCGGGCGGAGGCCCAGCGGCTGGCGCACATCGCCGCACAGTAACTCCTCGCCTCCGTAGAGCACTTGAGGTACGGAGTCGCGGTACGGCACTTCAGCTGTACGGCACTTGGCGGTACGGCACTTCAGCTGTACGGCACTTGGCGGTACGGCACTTCAGCTGTACGGCACTTGGCGGTACGGCACTTCAGCCGTACGGCACTTGGCGGTACGGCACTTCAGCTCCGGCCAGGAGGGACGGCTCCCGGCCGGCAGCCGTGGACCCCAGCGGGGTCCATGGCGGCCGTCTCCTGGGCGCGTGCTTCCTCGCGCGCGCCCAGGAACGGTCCCTCCGTCCCCCTCGGTCCCGCACGACCTCCCTGAAACCCGCGTCAGAGCCGACGCGTACCCGACCGGAGGAGAGCCGCCGTGTCCTCGCACCCCGTCGACGAGAAACTCCCGCCCCTGAAAATGGCCACCACGGGCCTTCAGCACGTGGCCGCCATGTATGCCGGAGTCGTCGCCCCGCCCCTGATCGTCGGCGCGGCCATCGGCCTGTCCGGCACCGAACTGACCTTCCTCACCGGCGCCTGCCTCTTCACCGCGGGCCTCGCCACCTTCCTGCAGACCCTCGGCGTCTGGAAGATCGGCGCCCGGCTGCCCTTCGTCAACGGCGTCACCTTCGCCGGGGTCGCCCCGATGACCGCGATCGCCGCCTCCACCCACGACAAGTCCGACGCCCTGCCGGTCATCTTCGGCGCGGTGATCGTCGCCGGCCTCCTCGGCTTCCTCGCCGTCCCCTTCTTCAGCAAGGCGGTCCGTTTCTTCCCGCCCGTCGTCACCGGCACGGTCATCACCCTCATCGGTATCTCACTGCTTCCGGTGGCCTTCGGCTGGGCACAAGGCCCCGACCCGGCTGCGCACGACTACGGGGCGGCCAAGTACCTGGCCCTGGCCGCCGCGACCCTTCTCCTGGTCCTGCTCCTGCGCCGCTTCACCCGGGGTTTCGTCAAGCAGGTCGCCGTCCTCGTCGGCCTGGTCGCCGGCACGGTCGTGGCGCTGCCGTTCGGCGTCACGGACTTCGGCCCGGTCGCGGACGCGGACGTCATCGGCTTCCCGACCCCCTTCCACTTCGGCGCCCCGCAGTTCCACATCGCCGCGATTCTGTCCATGTGCGTGGTGATGGTGGTCTCGATGACCGAGTCGACCGCGGACATGCTGGCGCTGGGCGAGATCGTCGAACGGCCCGCGGACGAGCGGACGATCGCGGCCGGGCTGCGCGCCGACACTCTCGGCTCGGCGATCAGCCCGCTCTTCAACGGGTTCATGTGCAGTGCCTTCGCCCAGAACATCGGCCTGGTCGCGATGACCCGGATCCGCAGCCGGTTCGTGGTCGCGGTCGGCGGCGGTTTCCTGGTGCTGATGGGCCTGTGCCCGGTGGCTGCCTCGCTGATCGCCGTCGTACCCCGGCCGGTGCTGGGCGGGGCGGGCGTGGTCCTCTTCGGGTCGGTGGCGGCCAGCGGCATCCAGACCCTGGTCAAGGCCGGGCTGGAGAAGGACGAGAACGTGCTGATCGTCGCCGTCTCGCTGGCCGTGGGCATCGTCCCGATCACCGCGCCGGACTTCTACCACGCCTTCCCGGAGACCGCCCGGATCGTCCTGGACTCGGGCATCTCTACGGGCTGTGTGGCGGCCGTAGTGCTCAACCTCGTCTTCAACCACCTGGGCCGGCGGCACGCGGAAGCGAACGGAACGGCCCTCGAAGCCCCGGAGACCCCGGGGGCCGCGCCCCTCATATCGCCTCATTCGATCTCGTAACCGTCCGCGTGCCGACGAACCGGCCGAGCGTGCCGAGACCGTCCATCTCGGCGCACGCCACGGCCGGGCCGAAGCAGAAGCGGTATCCGAAAAGGCGGTCGGGACCGGTGCGACAACCTGGGAATGCCGTCGGCTGCCGTCAGGAGGTCACTGTGCGCCGAGGGGACCCGGCCAGGCCATGAGGCCGGCGAGCAGGTCCGCCTGCTCGATCGCGTCGTCGAGGGCGTGGTGTGTGTGCGGGCGGCCCGAGAGCAGCCGCGCGGGCATGGTCCGCTTCGCCACCGCCCGCAGCGGCAGCCCCGCCTTCGTCGCGTAGAGCGTCTTCATGTCCAGGCAGCCGGAGTGCCCGAAGGGGCTCGAACCGGTGAAGCGGATCAGGTACCAGTACAGGAACATCCAGTCGTACGACGCCGGATACCCGCACATCACCGGCTGCGCACCCGCACTCACCGCACGCACCCACTCGCTGAACTCAGCCAGCGCCACGGCGGGTTCGGCACCCTCCACCGCCAGCCGCGCCCGGTCCAGGCCGCTCACGGCGAGCGCCTCGGGGTCGAAGTCCGCGCTGATCGGCCGGAGTTCGCGGTAGAAGGTGTGTTCCGTCGGGTCCGCCGGGGTGAACCCGTCGGCGTCCTGCGTGCCGGCGACGGCCGCGCCGATGCTCAGCATGGAGTACGGCCCCGGGATCGGGCCGTCGGCCTCGATGTCGACGGAGATGCAGCAACCGGGCCTGACGCGACGGACGGACATGGTCCCGCAGCATGGCAGCCACGGCCGCCGTCGTGCATCCGAATTCACCCGACGGCCCGGACCGCCTGGCACGGGCTGAGCGCGGGGAGCCGGCCGGTCAGGTACGAGCGGGGCGGGACACCCATCAGGGCACGGAAATCGGTCGTCATGTGCGACTGGTCGAAGTAGCCGGTGGCAGCCGCCAGTTCGGACCAGGCCGCGCTGCCCGCCCGCGCGGCGAGGGTGCGCACGCGGTCGATACGGGCGTAGTGCTTCGGGGAGACACCGATACCGTCGGTGAACAGGTTGCGCAACTGGCGTTCGCTCACCGCCAGTTCCCGGGCCACGTCCCGTACCTGGGCGGGCGCCCGGTCCAACCGCACCGACAGGGCCTCGACGCCCGCCAGCAGCAGCGCCGTCCGGGCCGGATCCGTCCGCTCCGACAGCATCCCGGGCAGCACCTCGGTGATGCGCGGCAGCGCCTCCCGCGGGTCCAGCCACCGCACCTCACGAGCGAACCGGCGGGCCACCCCGGCCGGCAGGGCGTCCAGCGGCACCACCCGGCCGACCAGCCCCGCGGCCGGAACACCCAGCAGAGGCCGGGCGGTTCCCGGAGCGAGGCGCAACTCCACACACTCGATGTGCGACTTGCCCTCGTGGTAGGTAGCCCGCACCCGCGGCCCGACGGCCAGGACGTCACGCCGTCCGTCCCCCGTCACCCGCAGCACCACCTTGGTCACCGCGTCCGGCAACTGGACGAACGTCCCCTCCGGCGGTTCGGCGAAGGACATGGTCCGCACCTCGGCCACCCATGGGCGCAGCCCCTCGGGCAGGGCCGGAAGCGACTGGGCGATGGTCATCGGCACGCTTCCACGGTAAGCGAGCCGGGCCGCCGTCCGGGCGGCCCGGCCGTGCCGGAATTTCCAAGAGCCGTCCCCCCGGACCCGCCCATCGTGGTCCGCATGATTCTGGTGACGGGTGCCACGGGCACCATCGGCAGCGACGTCGTACGACAGTTGGCCGCCCGCGGCACGAAGGTGCGCGCACTCACCCGCGACCCGGCGAGGGCACGGGTGCCCGCCGGGGTGCAGGTGGTACGCGGGGACTTCGGCGACCCCGCGTCCCTGGACGCGGCGCTGGCCGGGGCGACGGCCGCGTTCCTGCTCCGGCCGCCCGGTCCCGACGGGGGAGAGGACGCGGCGCTGGTCGCCGCGGCACGGACGGCGGGCGTGGAGCGGCTGGTGAAACTCTCCGCCATCGCCACCGGCGATCCCGCCTCCGGCCCCTCCGCACAGTGGCATGTCGACGGCGAGCGGGCGGTACGGGAGAGTGGGCTCGCCTGGACGGTCCTCCAGCCGTCGTCGTTCGCCTCCAACACGCTGACCTGGAGGGAAGCGCTCGGGGCGGGCCAGCCGGTGCCCAACATGACCGGGGACGGCGCCTCGGGCGTGATCGATCCGCGCGACATCGCCGAGGTCGCGGTGCGGGCCCTGCTCGACGCCGGGCACGCCGGACGGACGTACGTCCTGACCGGTCCCGAGGCGATCACCGTGCCCGGTCAGGCCGCCGTGCTCGCCGAGGTCCTCGGCCGCCCGGTCCCGACCGGGGACCTGTCCCCGGACGAGACCCGTGACTTCCTCCGCACGGCCTGGGGCATGGAGGGGAGCCGGGTGGAAGGCGTCCTGACGGGCCTGGCGTTCGTGCGCGCCGGGGGCAACGCGTCGGTCACCGAGGACGTGGCCGAGGCGCTGGGCCGCCCGGCCCGGACCTTCCGCACCTGGGTCGAGGACAACAAGAGCCTCTTCCGGGCCAGTTGAGACGTCCCGGCGCAGGGCCCGCAGCGGCCGTGGTGCCGGCTCACCGGTTCCGCGGCCGCAGGACCGCCGCCGCCAGCACCAGGGCGGCCAGCGCGATCCCGGTGGCCGCCCGGAACGCCAGCCGGTAGCCCTCCGCCGTGGCGGGGATCAACTCCGCACCCCGGTCCAGGAGATCGCCGGTGCGGCTCGCCGCCAGCGTGCTCAGTACCGCGAGCCCCAGCGAACCGCCCACCACCTGCGTGGTGTTGAACAGCCCGGACGCCAGACCCGCGTCCTCCGCGCGCGCCCCGGACATCGCCAGCCCGGTCAGCGCCGGCATCGCCGCGGCGAATCCGGCGGCGAGCAGCAGCAGCGGCGGCAGCACGTCGACGGCGTACGAGGCGTCGACCGGCATCCGGTTCAGCAGGGCCGTCCCGGCGACTATCAGCGTCAGGCCGCAGAGCAGGACCCGGTACGCGCCGTAGCGGGCGATCGTCCGCGCGGACAGCCCCAGCATCAGCAGCCCGATCGCGACCGGCGCCGGCAGAAACGCCGTGCCGGTCGCCAACTCGCCGTAGCCGAGGACACGTTGGAGGTACAGCGCGCCGAGGAACTGGAAGCCGAACATCGTCGCGATCATCAGCATCTGTACGGCGTTGGCACCGGCGAGCAGCCGGGAGCGGAGCAGCCGCAGGCGCAGCAGCGGGCGCCGGGTACGTGCCTGCCGGAGGGTGAACGCCGCGAACAGGGCGACGGCCAGGACCGTCAGGAGGAGAGTGGCCAGCGGGCCGCGGCCGCCGGCGCCGACGATGACGTAGACCGTGAGCATCAGGGCGCCGGTGACCAGCGCGGCGCCCGGGAAGTCGGCGCCCTGGCGCAGGCCGGCGCCCCGCTCCGGGGTGAGGATCCGGGTGGCCACGAGCCAGGCGGCCAGCCCTGTCGGCAGGTTGATCAGGAAGATCCAGTGCCAGCTCAGCGCCTGGGTGAGCGCCCCGCCGAGGAAGGTGCCGAGCGCGCCGCCCGCCGCGCCGACCGCGCTGAACACCGCGATGGCCCGGCCCTGTTCACGCGGCTCCGGGAAGAGGGCGACCAGCATGCCGAGCACCACCGCGGAGGTCATCGCCCCGCCCACGCCCTGCATCGCCCGCGCCGCGATCAGCACCCCCTGCCCGGTCGCCACCGCGCACAGCAGGGAGGCGACCGTGAACAGCGCGAGGCCCGTCGTGAACATCCGCTTGCGGCCCAGCAGGTCGCCGAGGCGCCCCGCCAGCAGGAGCAGCCCGCCGAACGGGATCAGGTACGCGTTGACGACCCAGGCCAGCCCGGGACCGCTGAAACCCAGGTCGCGCTGGATGGCCGGCATCGCCACCGTGACGATGTTGCCGTCGAGGACGGTCATCAGGGTCCCCGCGCACAGAACGGCGAGGGACGCCCAACGGGGGTATGTTCGGGGGAGTGCCACCGGGGCCGCCGGTGTCGGCGTCGGTGTTCCGGTCGTGGTCGACATGGCCTCAGGCCTCCGCAATCGCCGTAGAAACTCACCAGGCAGCTGAACAGGAACCGATCGTGCACAAGGTGCACGACTTGTAACGGAGTTCATGGTGAGTGACCATGGGGGGAGACGTAAGGAG
The DNA here is from genome assembly GCF_055567535.1 of Streptomyces sp. NPDC026538. Lineage (NCBI taxonomy): Bacteria > Bacillati > Actinomycetota > Actinomycetes > Kitasatosporales > Streptomycetaceae > Streptomyces > Streptomyces sp. NPDC026538. Next base: position 653,539 of record NZ_JBVHQG010000002.1, on the reverse strand, counting down.
GCAGCTCGATGTCCCAGAGGAACACCGGTGTAACCGTCCAGGTCGTGAACGCGGGCTCCTGCCCGGTGCGTGAGGTTCTTGACAGGGTCGCCGGCAAATGGAGCGTCCAGATCCTGGTCGCGGCCTCGCACGGACCCATTCGCTTCACCGAGCTGGAGCGCGGTATCGAGGGCATCAGCCGCCGGATGCTGACCCTCACCCTGCGCAACCTGGAGCGTGACGGGCTGGTGACCCGCACCGTGTACCCGACCGTGCCGCCGAAGGTGGAGTACGGACTCACCCCGGTGGCCCTGGAACTGCACGAGACGCTGCAGCGGCTGACCGACTGGGCCGAGCGCAACCGCGACTACATCGCGCAGGCGCGGGCGGCCCACGACGCCGAGCACCGGCCCGAACTGCTCGACGCGTAGCCGGCGTTGACCGCGTGGCCGGTGTCGGACCGGGCGGTGGCGGGGTGCCGGACCCCAAGAAGCCGAACAGGTCCGGGGCCGAGGCCAGTTCCTTGAAGACCTCTTCTCACGCACGATGTCTCGGGCACGACGCACTGATCCTTTGCCGGCGTCCTGGCCCGGCCGTCACACCCGGCGCGGCGACGCCAGCAGATAGCGTGTGCGAGTCCGCGGCTCCGTGTACTCGCCGGTCTGCCACCCCGCCCGCTCCAGGGTGGCCGCGCAGGCCCGCAGCGGCTCGCCCGCCGGCGCGTACACGGCGACCGCCTCGGGCTGCGGGGTCGCCCGCACCCGGTAGCCGGCGGTCGCCGGTCCCTCGGGCGGGTGCCCGGCCGCCTCCAGGGCGAGCGCGGCGGCCCGCACCAGATGCGTACGTTCCCAGCCGCACGGCCGGTCCGTGGCGCCGTCGGGGTTGGTCATCCGGCGCAGCTCCAGAAGCCCCTGCCAGGCACTGTGCACCTCCCGTGCCCGGGCGGGCCCGTCGGCGGCGGCCTCCTCACCGCCGACCCGCGCGGCGAACACCCGGTCCGGCTCGGCCGGGGCCGCCGCCGGGGGCTGCGGAGCCGCCTCCTGCGCCCGTATCCGATGCCCTGCGGGCGTCAGAAAGTGGTCGTGCGGCGGCCGCGGATGCCGAAAGGCGAGCCCCCGCTTCACCAGCGCCGCCAACTGCGCCTCCGTACCCCGCAGCCGCCCGCTCACCGGATCGGCGGCATCGATGACCCGCCGCTGCGCGGCAGTGGGCGGTCGGGTCATGGCAGGCTCCTCTCCGGCGTCGATCCGTACGGACGCGTATCGATCCGTCCCTCGAAGGCTACGACCGCGCACTGACACTCGACCGGACGAAGATCATCGACCGCTGACCGCTGACCGCTGGCCGCTGGCCGCTGGCCGCTGGCCGCTGGCCGCCGAGAGCCGAGCGCCGTTACCGGCCCGGCTCGCCCGGTCGGATGTTCCACCCCGCGATGACCGGGCGGTCGTGTTCCGTGCCGAGACGGCACAGGGTGCCGGTCGCCAGTTGGAAGAGGGCGCCGTCGGCCGGGGGCAGGCCGAGACGGCGGGCGGTCAGCACGCGCAGGAAGTGGCCGTGGGCGACCAGCAGCACGACCCCCTCCGTGTTGGCGAGGGCGGCCTCGACCTTGGACAGCATCCGGTCGGCCCGCTCCCCGACCTGCTCCGGGGTCTCCCCGGGGTGCTCCGGCGGCCCGGGCGCGACCCCGTCGGTGAAGAGGAACCAGCCGGGCCGGGTCCGCTGGATCTCCACGGTGGTCACGCCCTCGTAGCCGCCGTAGTCCCATTCCCGCAGGTCGGCGTCGACCCGGGCGTCGGGCACGCCGATCAGCTCGGCGGTCTCCCGGGCCCGCTGGAGCGGGCTGACGAAGGCGGCGCCGATGCGGTGCGAGCGGATCAGCGGCACCAGCCGCCGTGCCTCCTCCCGCCCGTGCTCGGTGAGGGGCACGTCGGTCCACCCGGTATGCCGTCCGGACCGCGACCACTCGGTCTCACCGTGCCGGACGAGAAAGACATCAGCCATACGTCAGAGGCTATGAGCCCAGCGCTCCAGTTCGGCGAACTCACGCGCCCGCAGGCCGTGGCGGGGGTCGACCGGAAGGAGTAACGCTGGGGCGTCGTGACGGTGGGTGACATGGCGGGCGTCCCGGTCGGTGACCCTGTCGTCCACCCGGACGAACGGCCGCCCCGCCGCCCACGCCACGACGGTCCGCGTCTTCCAGTACAGCCCGTCCGGATCGTTGGCGAACGGCTCGGGCCACTCGATGACGGGCAGCTCGGGGAGCCCGACGGCCGGACCGATCATCTCGTTGGCCTCATGCGTCCAGGTGGTGGCCCAGGCCGGCTCGTACGGCAGCGCGAGCAGCCGCGCCCCGTGCCCCGGGTGCAGCCGCACCCGCAGGCCTCGGCGGAGCCTGCGGGAGCCGGGCCGCCGGCGGGCGGACCAGTTCGCCGGGTGCAGTCTGTGGGTCACGTACCCGCGATGCCGAACCATCCGGGCCCGGAACGGGTTGAGGGGTCCGTCGACGTCGAGGAGGAGCAGCGGGCGCTCGGTCATGGGGAGGGGTTACCCGGGTTGCCCGGCCCGGGCACGGTCCTATTGCCGGTATCCGCTCAGGCCTACTGCCGGTATCCGCTCAGGAACCGCCCGATCCGGCCGATCGCGGTCTCGAGGTCGTCCGCGTGCGGGAGGGTGAGGATGCGGAAGTGGTCCGGGGCGGGCCAGTTGAAGCCGGTGCCCTGGACGACCTGGATCTTCTCCTGGAGAAGCAGGTCAAGGACGAACTTCTCGTCGTCGTGGATCGGGTGCACCTTGGGATCGATCCGCGGGAAGGCGTACAGGGCGCCCTTGGGCTTCACGCAGCTCACGCCGGGGATCTCGTTGAGCTTCTCCCAGGCCACCGTGCGCTGCTCGTGCAACCGGCCGCCGGGGACGACGAGTTCGCGGATGGACTGGCGGCCGCCGAGCGCGGCCTGGATGGCGTACTGGGCGGGGGCGTTGGCGCACAGCCGCATGGAGGCCAGCATGGTGAGGCCCTCCAGATAGTCCTTCGCGTGCTGCTTGGGGCCCGTGACGACCAGCCAGCCGGAGCGGAAGCCGGCCACCCGGTAGGTCTTGGACAGGCCGCAGAAGGTGAGGACCACCAGGTCGGGGGCGAGGGCCGCGGCCGAGTGGTGGACGGCGTCGTCGTACAGGATCTGGTCGTAGATCTCGTCCGCGAAGACCATCAGGCCGTGCCGGCGGGCCAGGTCGAGGATGCCCTCGACGATCGCCTTCGGGTAGACGGCACCCGTGGGGTTGTTGGGGTTGATGATGACCACGGCCTTGGTGCGGTCCGTGATCTTCGACTCCATGTCGGCCAGGTCCGGGTACCAGTCCGCCTGTTCGTCGCAGAGGTAATGCACCGCCTTGCCGCCGGCGAGGGTGGTCACGGCGGTCCAGAGGGGGAAGTCCGGGGCCGGGACGAGGACTTCGTCGCCGTCCTCGATCAGCGCCTGTACGGCCATGGAGACCAGTTCCGAGACGCCGTTGCCGAGGAAGACGTCGTCGACGCCCACCTCCAGGCCGAGTGCCTGGTAGCGCTGGGCCACGGCCCGGCGGGCGGAGAGGATGCCGCGTGAGTCGGTGTAGCCGTGTGCCTGCGGGAGCATCCGGATCATGTCCTGGAGGATCTCCTCCGGTGCCTCGAAGCCGAAGGCCGCCGGGTTGCCGGTGTTCAGGCGCAGCACGCTGTGGCCCGCCTCCTCCAGCGCGTTGGCGTGCTCGATCACCGGCCCGCGGATCTCGTAACAGACCTCGCTGAGCTTGTTGGACTGCCGGAACTCCATGCGCCCCTCCGGAAACTCGTGTTGCTTGGTTTTACCAAGTAGCAGCTTGGAAAGTCCAACATCTTGTCTAGACTGCGCCGCATGTCACCTCGCCGAAGCTACGACCAGTACTGTTCCGCGGCCCGCGCCCTCGACGTGGTGGGCGACCGCTGGACCCTGCTGATCGTCCGGGAGCTGCTCGCCGGTCCCCGCCGCTACACCGACCTGCACGCGGATCTGCCGGGGGTCAGCACGGACGTCCTCGCCTCGCGGCTGAAGGACATGGAGCGGGACGGGGTCACGACCCGGCGGCGGCTGCCCCCGCCGGCTGCCGCGTACGTCTACGAACTCACCTCGCGCGGGCGCGAGTTGATGCCGGTGATCCAGGCGCTCGGCAGGTGGGGGGAGCCCGAGCTGGGCGAGCGCCGGCCCACCGACGCGGTCCGCGCCCACTGGTTCGCGCTGCCACTGCTGCGGGCCCTGGACGGCGAGGGGCTGGTCGAAGTCCGGCTCGGGGACGGGGACTTCCATCTGCACGCCGGTGCGGAGGACGGCCCGGTGTACGGCGACGGCCCCGCGCCGCGCGAACCCGACGCACGGCTCGTGCTCGACGTCGGGACGTGTACGGCCCTGGCCCGGGGGGAGTTGAGCCTGGCGGACGCGGTCCGGGCCGGGCGGGTCACGGTGACCGGGGACGGCGCGCTGGCGAAGGGGCTGCGGGACGCCTGAAACGGCGACCGGGCCCGCCGCGAACGGGGGCCCGGTCACCGGTTACGTCAGGTCAGGCGCCCGGCGGCACCCGGTACGGCCGTCCCGTCCCCCGGGTCAACGCGTATCCGCCGATGCCGGCCAGCGCGGCCAGCACCCCGCCGATCCCGGTCCACACCCAGCGGTCGGTCCACCAGCCGGAGGACCAGCCGTCGTCCGAACCGAAGCTGGAGAGCACCGCGGCCTTGCTGTCGCCGTCGCTCTTCTCGGAGCTGACCGCGATCCCGGGAACCAGCGGCTTCGCCAGCGAACCGTCCACCGCCGCCGAACCGCCGATGTCCTTCGAATCCACCCGCACCTCGGCGCTCACCGGCTGCCCGAGGTCCGCGTTGCCGAGGTCCACCACCGTCAGCCGGACGTAGTACGTGCCGGGCAGCGGGTCGTTGGCCCACGGCTCCGACCAGGCCCGGACGGTGCGCGTCACACAGGCCAGCCGCACCGAGGTGGTGCCCTGCGCGGCCGTGCGGGTCGCCGCGCCGTACTGGCAGGCCTGGCGGCGCCGCAGCCCGTCGTACACGTCGAGCTGCCAGGTCTGCGCCGCGTGCGAGTCGGGCAGCTTCACCGTCGCCTGGACGTCGGGGCGCTGGCCGGCGTCGGCGGGGAAGGACCAGTACAGGTAGTCGCCGGTCGACGCGCCCGCGGTGGCCTGCTGTCCCTGGTCGAGTTCGGTGGCCGTACGGAAGGACGTGCCCGCCTGGGTGGGCGCGCCGCTGTCCTCCGAGGCGCTCGGGGAGGGCGAGGCGTCGTCGGCGGCGGCCGGGCCCGCGGCCAGGCCCACCGCCAGCAGGGCGGCGCTCAACACACGTGTGATCGACATCAGTTGGTCCTCCAGACCGCTACCCGCCAGCGCGACACCCAGCCCCACAGCAGACCCGCGAGGAAGCCGGTCAGCACCAGCGCCCCGAGCAGCCACCAGCCGCGGCCGAGACCGAAGGAGGCGACGTCGGACGCCTTCGACGGTCCGTCCACCACGTCGACCGTCAGCTCGACGGGCAGACCGGGGCTGGTCTTCACGCCGGACGCGGCCGAGAAGGAGTTGGTCACCTGGAGACAGACGGTCTCCGGCGTGGTGTCCTCGTCGTCGTCGCTCTCGGCCTTCGGGTACCGCAGACCGGTCGAGATGACATCCGTACGACCCGTGCCCGACCCCTCGCCGCGCACGATCTCGCGTCCCTGCGCGGTCACCGCGCGCAACAGCACCCCGTAGTCCGGGTTGACGGCCCGGTCGGCGGCCACGCTGACCGAAGCCCGCAGCTCCTGGCCGGGCTTGACGTCGACCTTGTACCAGCGCTGCTGCCCGAACTCCTCGCGGTCGGTGTACAGCCCGGACTTCAGCGCGGGCGCCGAGGAGCACTGGCCGCTGCCGTCCGTGGCCACCGGCGTCACCACCGGATCGGCGGCCCGGTCCACCAACTGCCCGACCCGGTCGGTCAGTTCCTCCTTGTGCTGGACGGAGGTGTAGGTGCCGCCGGTCGCGTCCGCGATGCAGCTCAGCTGGTCCCGGGTCTTGGCGTCCGGCACCAGGCCGAGCGTGTCGATGGTCAGCCCGACGCCCTTGGCGGCGATCTCGCGGGCCACCTCGCACGGGTCCAGCGGCTGGCAGGTGTCCTCGCCGTCGCTGATCAGGACGATACGGCGGGTCCCGGCACCGCCTTCGAGATCGTCGGCCGCCTTGAGCAGCGCGGGGCCGATCGGGGTCCACCCGGTCGGCGTGAGCGTGGCGACGGCGGTCTTCGCCTCGGTGCGGTCCAGGGTGCTGACCGGGTAGAGCTGCGCGGTGTCCTTGCAGCCGGTCTTCTTGTCGTTTCCGGCGTAGTTGGCGCCGAGTGTGCGGATGCCGAGCTGGACCCCCTCGGGCGTCGCGTCGAGCACCTCGTTGAAGGCCTGCTTGGCCGCGGCCATCCGCGTGCCGCCGTCGATGTCAGCCGTCCGCATGGAACCGCTGACGTCCAGCACGAGCTCCACCTTGGGAGCGGCCTGACCCGTCTCGTCCGTCTCGTCGGCGACCGCTCCGCCGGGGAACGCGATCCCGGCCGCCAGGGCGGCGAGCAGAGCGCAGACTCCTGCCGCCGTCCGTTGTGTTCTGATCATCGGCGGATCCTATTGATCAGAGGGGCCGGGCTCCAAAACGAGGTCCGGATGCCAAAAAGAGAGCGGCCGGCGGGCCAACGGAGGGTGGCGGGCCGGAAGGTGAGCGCTCACCGCCCGTCGGCCAGTGGATTCGGCAGTGCCGCCCAGTGGTCGCCGGGTGCCTCCGGCGACAGCCGCATCAGCGTCAACGCCTTCGCCGGCACCGGTCCTTCGAGGAGGGCCGTCAGGTCGGGGGTGGCGGGAAGGTCCCGTACGGCCGTCTCCAGCGCCGTCGCCAGGGCCGGTCCGGAACCCGCCGTGCCGGCCAGGGCGCCCGCGACCAGGGAGCCGAACAGCTTGCGGCGCAGGGTCGTTTCGTCGTCCGTGACCAGGCGTCCCGTCAGCCCGGGCGGGGTGATGCCGTGCCGGGTCAGACGGGCCGGACTGAGGCGGATGTCGGCCAGGTCGCGATAGACCAGCCGCAGCGGCGCGCCGGACCCGGACAGCACCACCAGGAGGTTCTGGCCGTGTGCCTCCAGGGCCACGCCCAGGTCCAGCAGCCGCAGCCCCACGGTCAGGGCGAGCCGGGTGAACTCGGCCAGCCAGGAGGGCGATTCCGGGAGGGCGGTGGTGGCCAGGGCGGCCACCGGCAGGACCCGCTCGCCCGGCGCCGCGAACGCCTCGGGCGACTCGCGCAACACGGCCGCCAGGTCGGGGGAGTGAGCGGTGGCCGCACCCAGGGTGCGGGTGAAGTGCAGGAGCCCGTCCGTGCGGGACGCCAGGTCCGTCGCGAACGACGACAGGGTCATCGCCGCGTCGATGGAGTACGTCGAGATGTCCCGGACGGACGAGGTCAGCCGGGCGCTCAGCGCGGTCTTCACATGCGGTCCGCCGGGCAGGGCGAGGGTGCGCAGGGACATCAGGGGGTGCGCGGTCCGCCAGGGCTCGCCGGGGCCGCCCTTGAGGACATGGGCGGTCTGCCATGGATGCACCGGGATCAAGAGCCGTCCGGCGTCCCGGAGTTCCCCCGGCCAGTCGCCGGTCAGCAGACAGTCCCCGGCCGCCACCGGAACCGTCTCCAGCCGCACCACCGGCTGGTGCTCCGGCCCGTACGCGAGCTGCTCCGCCGCCGAGAAGCCGGGCCGGGACCGGCAGTTGGGGTGGAAGGGATGCCCGTCGACCACCCGCTGCTCCCACTCCCAGTCCCTGCCCCAGCCTTCGGCCGGGGGGACCCCCACCGGCCACTCCTTCGGAGGAAACCCGCGGTCCGCCCGCGAGAGCGCCAACGACGCCGCGCTGTGCGCCAGTTCGGCCGCGAACCCCGCCGAGTGCGGCCACCCCAGATCCGTCATCAACCGTGCCGGATCGTCGTACGACACCCCGTCCAGTCGTACGGCGGTCACATACGCGTCGGTGGCGTACGGATCCGCGCGCGGGCCGTGCAGGGCGCGTCCGTCGGCCAGCCACAGGGCCAGGCTGTGCGCCCCGCGCACCCGGCGCGCCACCCACGGCAGCGGCTCGTGTGCCAGCGCCCGCCACAGCCGGGTCAGCACCGCCGCCCGCGCACCGGGCAGCTCGGCCGTGTACCCGGACACCAGGTCCGGCCGCGCCTCGGCCAGCTCCGTGGCGAGCTGTGTCTCGATGGGGGAGGGACGGTGCACGGGCGGGCTCCTCGGGGACGGGTCCGACGGTCATGATGGCTGATGACGGCAGACATACTGATCGTGATCGGACCGTGTGGACGTAGAGAACGAATGGAACGCGTGGATCTCATGCCCCCCAGCGACGGCATCGGCGAGCGCGCCGACGCGTACGCTGCCGCGCCCCTGCTCAACTGTCTGCTGCGGGAGCTGGCCGAGCCGCTCCCGGGTACCGGGGACGAGCCGCTGCCGGGCACCGGGGAAGGGAAACCGCGGGTCTACCGGCTGCCCGGCGGCGGACGGCTGCTGCGGGTACGCGGTGCGCGCAGGCCGGCCGCGCCCGAGGTGTACGCGGCCGGCCGCTGGCACCGCATCGGCCACACCGAGCTGGTGAAACTCGTCGCCGAGGAGCTGCGCGCGCACACCGGGCTGTCCAACGGCGATCTGCCGGCCGAGATGATCGACAGCCGGGACGCGGTCGCCGCACTGCTCACGGCACGCGCCCGGGCGACGGCGCCCGACGACCCGTATCTGCGCTCGGAGCAGTCCCTCATCACCGGCCATCCCTACCACCCTGCCCCGAAGGCGCGCGGCGGCGGCCCGGTAACCGCCTGGTTGCCGTACGCGCCCGAGGCGCACGCCCGGTTCCCGCTGGTACTGCTCGGGGTGCGCGAGGACCAGGTGGCCGAGGAGGGCGACACGTCGGCGCTGGACGTACTGGCCGCCGCACCGCCGGGCTACCGGCTGCTGCCGGCCCACCCCTGGCAGCTCGACCTGGTCGCCCGTGACCTGGCCCCGGCCTTCGCCGACGGACGTCTGGTACGACTGCGGGAGACCGACTTCGCGGTCTGGCCGACGGCCGCGATCCGCACGGTCTACGAGCCGGAGCGCGATCTCTTCCTGAAGTTCAGCCTGGACGTCCGGATCACCAATGACATCCGCCGACTGTGGGCGCACGACCTGCGGAAACTGCGCCGCACGGACACGGCCGCGACCGCCGCCTTCGCCGCGATGGACGGGCCCGCGGCCTGGCTCGGTGACCGTGGCTACCGCACCGCCCGCTTCGCCTTCGAGGAACTCGCGGTCGTCGTCCGGGACGGGCTGCGCGGGTCGCTGACGCCCGGAGCGACCCCGCTGCTCGCCGCCGGCCTGGTGGAGGGCTTCGAGGGCAGCCCCCTGGCCACGGCGGCGGATCCGGGTGCCTGGTGGCAGGCGTACCTGCGCGCGGTCGTACCCCCGGCGCTCACGGCCTTCGCCGGCCACGGGGTCGTCATCGAGGCGCATCTGCAGAACACCCTGGTCGCCGTCGACCCGGACGGTACACCGGTGCAGGCGCTGTACCGGGACGCCGAGGGCGTCAAGCTGCTGGGCGACGTGGAGCGGGCCGCCGGGTGGGAGCGGCTGGTGTACTGCCTGGTCGTCAACCATCTGATCGAGGTCGCCGCCGTGCTCGCCGAGCGCCACCCCGGGGTCGATCCATGGCCCGCGGCCCGCCGGGAGCTGGCACGGCATCGGCTCCCTGAGGTGGCCGAACTGCTGGCTGCGCCGACCCTGCCGGGCAAGACCAACCTGCTGCTGCGCTGGACGGGAGCGGACGGCGCCGACGCGCGCTACCTGCCGCTGCCGAACCCCTTGCCCTGAAGCCGTGGCGGCCGATGATGGTGATTCTCCTTTGTGCGGTCCATTCGGGGACAATGGGAAAGGACTCTGCAGGGAAGGGAATTCCCGTTCCTGTCGCGGGAGAGTTGCATTCCCTGGTCGCCAGTATTGCGTTCGGTACGACCGTGCGGCCCCCTTCGTGCAAGCCTTCCTGAACCTAGGTCCGACTGGTCCACCTTCACCGCGCCCGCACCGCGCCGCGGGAGCCATACTGGCGATATGAGGCACGACGGCGAACTGGGTGACTTTCGGCGCTCGCGGCGTGCCCGTCCGCGTCCCGAAGACGCCGGGGTGGCCTTTACCGGCGGAACACGCCGGGTGCCGGCTGCTCGCCGGCCGGACCGCACCGACGAAGACAGCCGGGACCGCCGCCTCCAGGGCGCCGTCCAACTGACTGCGAAGGCCTGTCGCCGAGGCGAGGCCACGGGAATCACATTCGATCACCGGAGACTCGCATGACAACGCCTGCACAGAACAAAGAGCTGGTACTGAATGCTTTCGACACCCTGTTCGGAAAGCGCGATTACCTGGCAGCCGAAGAGTTTTGGTCCGAAAAGTATATTCAGCACAGCAAGCATATTCCGCCGGGCCGTGAGGGTCTTTTCGGCCTTGTCCGAGGTCTACCCGACACTCTTTGGAGGACGGCAAGCTCGCCGAGCACTGGGACGTCTGGGAGGACGAGGCGGCCCGACCGGAATCCGCGGGCGGATGGCCGATGTTCGGCGACCGGTTTCCCGGCGAGTGAGTCCGGTGCCGGGAACGGGCCCGAGGCCGGGATCTGCAGCCGGCCACGGCGGCGCTGAACGCGGCCGAACGGTCACCGGAGGGCATGCCGGGAATGGGGGACATATCAGTGTGTGTTCCGGGAGGATAACGACGAGCACCGGAGCACGACGTGAGCGCTGCGATGATCACTGCATCTGTGGTCGAGACCCTGCGAGCATGGCGCCGTTCGACGCGTCCTCGGTGGCTGGTCGGGCCCCTCCTGCTGATCGTCGCGATCCCGGTGGCCGACGGGTTCCTGCCGCCGGACATCCATCTCGCCCATCTCCTCGTCGTCGCCGTCGCGGTCACCGCGGTCGGCGCCGGGCCGCGGGTCACCGCGCTGATCGGGGCACTGGCGGTCCTCGCGCTGGTCTATGCCGGCATGGAACGGCGGTCACTGACCACCGAGAGCGTTCTCGTCGAACTGGCCGCCCTGCTCGCCGTCTGTACCTTCTTCGTCCTCTTCACCCGGCTGCGCGACCGGCGCGACCGCGAACTCGTCCGGATCCGCTCGGTGTCCGACGCGGCACAGGGTGTCGTACTGCGGCCTCTGCCGCAGCGGGCCGGTCCGGTCACTCTCGCCTCGCAGTACCGCAGCGCCGAGGCGGACGCGACCATCGGCGGTGACCTGTACGCGGCCGCCCGGATCCCCGGCTCCACGCGGCTGCTCATCGGGGACGTCCGGGGCAAGGGGCTCCCCTCCATCAGCGACACGGCGATCGTGCTGGGTGCCTTCCGGGCCGCCGCCCACCGCCGGATCCCGCTGCCGGAGCTGGTCTCCTACATCGAGGACGCCGTCCAGTGGGGGCTCGCGGAGTTCTCCGAGCCGAACGAGGACGCCGCCGAGCGCTTCGTGACCGCCGCCGTCCTGGACATCCCGGACGACGAGCCGGTGGTGCATCTGATCAGCTGCGGGCACCCACCACCCTTCCTGCTGCGCGGTTGCGCCAGGACGGCGCTGCCGCTGACGGTTCCCGAACCGTCGCCCCCGCTCGGCCTCGGCGTGTGGCCCGCCGACCCGCACGGCACGGACGGTGCCGGCGCCCGTTACGTACCGGCGACCTTCCCTTTCGAGCACGGTGACAGGCTGGTCCTGTACACCGACGGCGTCAGCGAGGCCCGGAACGCCGACGGCGACTTCTATCCGCTCGCCGAGCGCGCCACGGCCTGGGCGGACAAGGCGCCCGGCACGCTGGTCGATCGGCTCGCCGCCGACGTCCGGGCGTACACGGGCGGCCGGCTGCACGACGACATGGCCATGATCGTCGTGCAGCGCGACGCGTAGGTTCCGGTCCTGACGACCGGCGGCGCGCACCTGGTCCCCCTTGCCGGCGTCCGCAACCGCCGTCGACAGCAGCGGAGTCCGGGGCGATGCCGGCGCGACGGGTCGGGCCGCCCGGCTGTCACGCTTGGTTACTATGCTCACTTCATGCCCGGATCGCGGCACGGGGGAGCCATCCGTGGAAGGTACGGCAGACGAGCGATGGGGCCTTGGAAGATGCTGAGAGAGGTTACCGCTGACCGCTATGTCGCTCCCCTGCGCTCTGGTGGCTCCGTACCCGGGATCGTCGAGGCCGACGACCTGGGGACGTATGTCGTCAAGTTCACCGGCTCCGCGCAGGGCCGCAAGGCGCTCGTCGCCGAGGTGATCGTGGGGGAGCTGGCGCGGGCGCTCGGACTGCGCTTCCCCGAGCTGGTGCTCGTGCACTTCGACCCGGCGATCGCCGAGGACGAGCCGCACCAGGAAGTGCGCGAGCTGCACGCTGCCAGCGCCGGGGTGAATCTCGGGATGGACTTCCTGCCCGGGGCGAAGGACTTCACCCCGGAGATCGCCGAGGTCTTCCCGGTGGACCCGCTGGAGGCCGGCCGGATCGTCTGGCTGGACGCGCTCACCGTCAACGTCGACCGTACGGTGCACAGCTCCAACCTCATGGTCTGGCCGACGTTCGGCACCGCGCCCCCGCACCTGTGGCTCATCGACCACGGCGCCGCCCTCGTCTTCCACCACCGCTGGGACACCTCGGCACCCGAGAAGGCCTACGACTTCCGCCACCACGCCCTCGGCCGGTTCGGCCCCGACACCCGGGCCGCCGACGCCGAACTCGCGCCCAGGGTCACCGAGAAGCTGCTCAGGGACACCCTCGCCGAGGTCCCCGACGCCTGGCTCACCGACTTCGGAACGCCCGCGGAGATGCGCGAGGCCTACGTCGGCTATCTGCTGGCCCGGGTCCGGTCCTCCGCGCAGTGGCTTCCCACCGATTTCCCGGGCCGCGACCAGCTCGCGGCCGAGGAGGCCGCCCGCGCGGCCAGATCACAGCAGGGACGCCCGGCCTGGCTGAAGCAGGTTCCCGACCTGCACGGCAAGCCCGCGGCTCAACAGGATTGGTCGGTGCACCTCGGATGAGTGACAGCCAGCGCGTCGAGATCGAATACTGCACCCAATGCCGCTGGCTGCCCCGCGCGGCCTGGCTGGCGCAGGAGCTGCTCACCACCTTCGAGGCCGAGCTGACCGAACTGGCCCTGAAGCCCGGCAAGGGCGGGATCTTCGTCGTCCGGGTGAACGACGAGGTGGTCTGGGACCGCAGGGAACAGGGATTCCCCGAGCCCACGGCCGTGAAGCAGGCCGTACGCGACCGAGTGGCCCCGGGGAAGTCCCTGGGCCACTCGGACAAGTGAGCCTCTGAAGATCAGCCGCGCAGCTGCCGGTACGCGGGCAGCGTCAGGAAGTCCGCGTAGTCGTCGTCGAGGGCGACGGTGAGCAGCAGGTCGTGGGCCTGCTGCCAGTGGCCGGCCGCGAAGGCCTGCTCGCCGATCTCCTTGCGGATGGTGTCGAGTTCCTCGGCGGCGATCTTGCGGGCCAGCTCCGGCGTGGCCTTCTCGCCGTTCTCGAACTCGACGCCCGCGTTGATCCACTGCCAGATCTGGGAGCGGGAGATCTCCGCGGTGGCCGCGTCCTCCATGAGGTTGAAGATGGCCACCGCGCCGAGACCGCGCAGCCAGGCCTCGATGTAACGGATGCCCACCTGGACGGCGTTGACCAGACCGCCGTAGGTCGGCCTGGCGTCCAGCGAGTCGACCGCGATCAGGTCGGCGGCCTCGACGTGGACGTCCTCGCGCAGCCGGTCCTTCTGGTTCGGCTTGTCGCCGAGAACCCGGTCGAAGGACTCCATGGCGATCGGGACCAGGTCGGGGTGGGCGACCCAGGAGCCGTCGAAGCCGTCGCTCGCCTCCCGGTCCTTGTCGGCGCGGACCTTCTCGAAGGCCACCTTGTTGACCTCGGGGTCCCGCCGGGAGGGGATGAAGGCCGCCATGCCGCCGATCGCGTGCGCACCGCGCTTGTGGCAGGTACGGACGAGGAGTTCGGTGTACGCCCGCATGAACGGGGCGGTCATCGTGACGGCGTTGCGGTCCGGCAGGACGAACCTGGGCCCGCCGTCACGGAAGTTCTTGACGATGGAGAACAGGTAGTCCCAGCGGCCGGCGTTCAACCCGGAGGCGTGGTCGCGGAGTTCGTAGAGGATCTCCTCCATCTCGTACGCGGCCGTGATGGTCTCGATCAGCACGGTGGCGCGGACGGTGCCCTGCGGGATGCCGACGTGGTCCTGGGCGAAGACGAACACGTCGTTCCACAGCCGGGCTTCGAGGTGCGATTCGGTCTTCGGCAGGTAGAAGTAGGGCCCCTTGCCGAGGTCGAGCAGGCGCTGCGCGTTGTGGAAGAAGTAGAGCCCGAAGTCGACGAAGGCGCCCGGCACCTGCTCGCCGTCGACCTCGATGTGCCGCTCGTTCAGGTGCCAGCCACGCGGCCGCATCACGACCGTCGCCAGCTCCTCGTCCGGGCGCAGGGCGTACGACTTGCCCGAGCCGGAGTCCGTGAAGTCGATGTTCCGGGTGTAGGCGTCGATCAGGTTCAGCTGTCCCAGGACGACGTTCTCCCAGGTCGGCGCGGAGGCGTCCTCGAAGTCCGCGAGCCAGACCCGGGCGCCCGAGTTGAGGGCGTTGACGGTCATCTTGCGGTCGGTGGGGCCGGTGATCTCGACCCGGCGGTCGTTGAGCGCCTCGGGGGAGGGGGCCACCCGCCAGGAGTCGTCCGCGCGGATCGCGGCGGTCTCCGGGAGGAAGTCGAGCGTGGAGGTGCGGGCGATCTCGGCGCGGCGCTCGGCCCGGCGGGCGAGGAGTTCGGCACGGCGCGGCGAGAACCGCCGGTGCAGCTCGGCGACGAAGGCGAGCGCCGCGTCGGTGAGGACCTCCTCCTGCCGGGGCAGGGGCTCGGCGTCGACGATGGCCGGCGGAGACGGCGCTGGTGCGGACATGAGCTGTCACTTCCTTCAGCGGTGGCACCGGGTGCCAGTCGTTCCGGGTAGAGCGAAGCACACCCGATCAGGGGTCGGGCGCTTCTGAACAGTGGATACTAGTTTCCTCATTGTGGAAGTTCAATGGTTTGTTGATGTCGAGATTCTCCGGGTCGAGCCAAGGTGGCGCTCAGTGCCACCCCGTTCACTCAAGGTGGCCCAGATCCGCTTCGGTGTCGATGTCGAACGGCTCGGCCACATCCCCGCACTCGACCAGGGCGATGGCCGCCTCGTGAGCCTTGAGATAGGCGCGGGCGCCCCGGTCCCCGGTCGCGCTCGCGGCGATCCCCGGCCAATGCCGGGAGCCGAACAGCACGGGATGGCCGCGCACCCCGTCGTAGGCGGCCGCCACCAGCGAGTCGTCGTCCCGGTATCCGCCGAGTACCCGGGCCACCGCCTTGCCTCCGATCCCCGGCTGGTCCACCAGTGACACCAGGGCGGCCCGCACCCCCGTCCCGGCGAGCGAGGCCAGCCCCACCCGCAGCGAGGACCCCATGCCCTCGGCCCAGTCCGGGTTCTCCACGACCACGCAGCCGCCCAGCTCGGCCCGCTCCCGCACGTCGTCCGCACGGGCCCCCAGCACCACGTGCACCGGCCCGCAGCCGCCCGCGCGCAACACGCCGACCGCGTACTCCACCAGGGGCCGCCCGCGATGCGTGAGCAGTGCCTTGGGCCGCCCGCCGAGCCGTCTGCCACCGCCGGCGGCGAGCAGCAGCCCGGCGATCCGGTCATGCGTGTCCGTCATGCGTCCTGCATACCCGACGTTGGGTCCGACGGCCGGTTCCGCAGGGCTGAATTTCGGTCCGCGCTGTAGCGCGTCGAGCACGGGAAGGCGTTTACTGACCCGCGTCGCCAGCCGCCCGATCACCGTCAAGGGGCGACGGGCGAGGGGGGAGAGCTGTGTTGCGGAGCTTGGGACAGAGACCAGTGACCGGCAGTGACGAGGATCCGAGAGTTGCGGAACTACGGACGGCGGTCTCCCGACTGCGCCGCGAACTGGCCGCGCATCCGGCCGAGTTCACGGACCGCGCGATAGCCGAGGACGAGCTGGCCGCCCTGGCGGCGATGGCGACGGGCGGCATGCCGGAGATCCCACGCCTGCGCCGCTCCCTGTTACTGATCGCGGGAGCCATCGGTTCGGTGAGCGCACTGTCCCGGGGGCTGTCGGACGTACGCCAGGCGGTGGATCTGTTCGGGGAGACGCCGGGGCGTTGAGCGCCCCGCAAGGGGCGCGGGGCCGCGTCGGTATGCGGCTCCGCCGCGTGGGCGCGACCAGCCGCAACGCGACCCGTACCCGCCAATGGCGCGCCCGCTCCTATCGCTCAGGCTCCCGAACTCGCCAGCGCCTCGGACAACTCGGCAGCCACCTGCTGCAGCACCGGCACGATCTTGTCCGTCGCCGCCTCCGTCACCCGTCCCGCCGGTCCGGAGATCGAGATCGCCGCCGCGGTGGGCGAATCCGGCACGGACACCGCCAGGCACCGCACCCCGACCTCCTGCTCGTTGTCGTCCACGGCGTACCCCAGCTGCCGTACTTCCGCCAGGGCGCTCAGGAACCCCTCCGGAGTGGTGATCGTCTTCTCCGTGGCCGCCGGCATGCCGGTCCGTGCCAGCAGCGCCCGCACCTCGGCGTCCGGCACACTCGCCAGCAGCGCCTTCCCCACCCCCGTGGAGTGCGGCAGCACCCGCCGGCCCACCTCGGTGAACATCCGCATCGAGTGCTTCGACGGCACCTGTGCCACGTACACGATCTCGTCCCCGTCGAGCAGCGCCATGTTCGCCGTCTCGCCGGTCTCCTCGACCAGCCGCGCGAGGTACGGCCGTGCCCAGGTGCCCAGCAGCCGGGACGCCGACTCGCCGAGCCGGATCAGCCGGGGCCCGAGCGCGTACCGCCGGTTGGCCTGCTGGCGTACATAGCCGCAGGCGACCAGCGTGCGCATCAGCCGGTGGATCGTCGGCAACGGCAGCCCGCTGCTCGCGGACAGCTCGCTCAGGCCGACCTCGCCGCCCGCGTCCGCCATCCGCTCCAGCAGGTCGAAGGCGCGCTCGAGGGACTGGACGCCGCCGCCGTTGGACTTGGCGGAGTCGGTGGTGCTGGCGCTGGACGTCGGCACGGCGCGTTCCTTTCGGGGCTGCCTTTCGGACCGGGCAGAAGAGCAGAAGCCTACCCGGCGGCCGGTTGACGCCCTTCTTGTGCGTAGCTACGTTCTACTTGGCGGAATTCTAATTCCACTTTGTGGAAACGTCCAGAGTGTGAGCCTGTGTGGCCTCGAGAAGCAGTGTGCCCTTGACGGCACGGGGGCGGGAGTGAAGACTCCTTCAACAGAACGTTGAATTCCGTTACATGGGTGTAAATCCCGTTTCCCGGAAGTAAAACGGCGGCAGAGAGAGGGGTCCGGGTGTCCGACGCTGAACTGGTGCTGCGCTCGACGCGCGTCATCACCCCGGAGGGGACACGGGCCGCTTCGGTCGCCGTGTCCGCCGGGACGATCACTGCCGTACTGCCGTACGACGCCCCCGTCCCGGCGGGCGCCCGCCTGGAGGACTTCGGCGACGACGTGCTGCTGCCCGGCCTGGTCGACACCCATGTGCATGTGAACGACCCGGGCCGCACCGAGTGGGAGGGCTTCTGGACCGCCACGCGCGCGGCGGCGGCCGGCGGCATCACCACCCTCGTCGACATGCCGCTCAACTCCCTCCCGCCGACCACGACCGTCGACAACCTCCGGGTCAAGCAGGAGGTCGCAGCCGACAAGGCGCACATGGACGTCGGCTTCTGGGGCGGCGCGCTGCCCGACAACGTCAAGGACCTGCGCCCGCTGCACGACGCCGGGGTCTTCGGTTTCAAGGCGTTCCTGTCGCCGTCCGGCGTGGACGAGTTCCCGCATCTCGACCAGGAGGGGCTCGCGCGGTCCCTGGCGGAGATCACCGCCTTCGGCGGCCTGCTGATCGTGCACGCCGAGGACCCGCACCACCTGGCCGCCGCCCCGCAGCACGGCGGCCCCAAGTACGCCGACTTCCTGGCCTCGCGTCCGCGCGACGCGGAGGACACGGCGATCACGCAGCTGATCGCGCAGGCGAAACGCCTCCACGCGCGCGTGCACGTCCTGCACCTGTCCTCGTCGGACGCCCTGCCACTGATCGCCGAGGCCAAGCGGGACGGGGTACGGATCACCGTCGAGACCTGCCCGCACTACCTCACCCTCACCGCCGAGGAAGTCCCTGACGGCGCGAGCGAGTTCAAGTGCTGCCCGCCCATCCGGGAGTCGGCCAACCAGGACCTGCTCTGGCAGGCACTGGCCGACGGCACCATCGACTGTGTGGTCACCGACCACTCGCCCTCGACCGCCGACCTGAAGACCGCCGACTTCGCGACCGCGTGGGGCGGCATCTCCGGCCTCCAGCTCAGCCTCCCCGCCGTGTGGACCGAGGCTCGCAAGCGCGGCCACGGTCTTGAGGACGTGGTCCGCTGGATGTCGGCCCGCACGGCCGCGCTCGTCGGCCTCGACGACCGCAAGGGCGCCATCGCCCCGGGCCGGGACGCCGACTTCGCCGTCCTCGCGCCCGACGAGACCTTCACCGTGGACCCGGCGGGCCTCCAGCACCGCAACCAGGTCACCGCGTACGCGGGCAAGACCCTGTACGGCGTCGTGAGGTCCACCTGGCTGCGCGGCGAACGCATCGTCGCGGACGGCGCGTTCACGGCCCCGAAGGGACGCCTGCTGACCCGCACCCCCTGACCACCGCTCGCTTCCGCACCCGCAGCGGCCGACACCGAGAGGAAGACCTTCTTTGACGGCGATCCCGACCTTCACCGGCGACGCGAACCCCTACTCCGGCGGCGACCCGTACGCCGACTACCGCACCGCCGACTTCCCCTTCACCCAGTACGCCAACCTCGCCGACCGGCAGCTCGGCGCCGGGGTCATCGCCGCCAATGACGAGTTCTTCGCCCAGCGGGAGAACCTGCTGGTGCCCGGGCGGCCCGAGTTCGACCCCGAGCACTTCGGGCACAAGGGCAAGATCATGGACGGCTGGGAGACGCGCCGCCGACGCGGTGCCTCGGCCGGGCACCCCTGGCCGACGGCCGAGGACCACGACTGGGCGCTGGTCCGCCTCGGCGCCCCCGGTGTCGTCCGCGGGATCGTCGTCGACACGGCCCACTTCCGCGGCAACTACCCGCAGGCGGTGTCGGTCGAGGGCACGTCGGCGCCGGGCTCGCCGTCCCCCGAGGAACTTCTCGGCGACGACGTGAAATGGACGACGCTCGTCCCGCGCACGCCGGTGGGCGGCCACGCGGCGAACGGCTTCGCCGTCTCCGTCGAACAGCGCTTCACCCACCTCCGCGTCAACCAGCACCCCGACGGCGGTATCGCCCGCCTGCGCGTGTACGGCGAGGTCGCCCCGGACCCCGAGTGGCTCGCCGCGCTCGGCACCTTCGACGTGCTCGCCCTGGAGAACGGCGGTCAGGTCGAGGACGCCTCCAACCTCTTCTACTCACCGGCCACCAACACCATCCAGCCGGGCCGCTCCCGCAAGATGGACGACGGCTGGGAGACGCGCCGGCGCCGCGACCAGGGCAACGACTGGATCCGCTACCGGCTGGTGGCCCAGTCCCAGATCCAGGCGATCGAGATCGACACGGCGTACCTGAAGGGCAACAGCGCCGGCTGGGCGTCGGTGTCGGTGCGGGACGGCGAGGACGGCGACTGGCGGGAGATCCTCCCGCGCACCCGCCTCCAGCCGGACACCAACCACCGCTTCGTCCTGGCTTCCCCCGCCGTGGGCACGCACGCGCGGGTGGACATCTTCCCCGACGGTGGAATCTCCCGCCTGCGGTTGTTCGGAACGCCGACAGAATCGGGATCAGCGGGGCTGACGGCCAGGCACCGCGAACTGTCCTGACCCGCCTTTTCCGCCCGCCCACCCGGCTCGGTTGCCCCGCCCACCCGGCTCGGTTGATTTTCGAGCCCGCTGCTCCGACAACCGAGACGTGTGGGTGGGAGGGCGAGGGAACCGCTGAAGCGTCGGCTACGTTCTTTCCCCGTGACCCTTCAGCAAGAAATCGTCGGCAACGCCATGCAGATGGCGGTCGTCAACCTGCACCCCGGCCAGACCGTCTACTGCGAAGCCGGAAAGTTCCTGTTCAAGACTACGAACGTGACCATGGAGACCCGGCTCAGCGGCCCGAACGGCGGCGGCCAGCCGCAGGGCGGTGGCGGCGGCATGGGCGGCATGCTGCGCCAGGCCATGGGCACCGCCATGCAGGTCGGGCAGCGCATGCTCGCAGGCGAGTCACTGGCCTTCCAGTACTTCAGCGCGCAGGGCGGTGAGGGCACCGTCGGCTTCGCGGGCGTGCTGCCCGGCGAGATGCGCGCCCTGGAGCTCAACGGCACGCGCGCGTGGTTCGCCGAGAAGGACGCCTTCGTGGCGGCCGAGTCCACCGTCGAGTTCGGCATCGCCTTCCAGGGCGGCCGCACCGGCATGAGCGGCGGCGAGGGCTTCATCCTGGAGAAGTTCACCGGCCACGGCACCGTGATCATCGCCGGCGCCGGCAACTTCATCGACCTCAACCCCGCCGACTTCGGCGGCCGTATAGAGGTCGACACGGGCTGTGTCGTCGCCTTCGAGGAGGGCATCCAGTACGGCGTCCAGCGCGTCGGCGGCCTCAACCGCCAGGGCCTCATGAACGCCGTCTTCGGCGGCGAGGGCCTCTCCCTGGCCACCCTGGAGGGCAACGGCCGGGTGATTTTGCAGTCCCTCACCATCGAGAGCCTCGCCAACGCCCTGAAGAAGGCCCAGGGCGGCGACAAGCAGGGCCCGACGGGCGGACTGTTCTCCACGCACGCGGGGTGAGCCGCCGGAGGGACGATCACGGCCGATGAGGTGCGGGCGCCCGGCGGGTGCGGCGGGGCGGAATGCGGCGGGTTCGTCACCGAGGTCTTCGACCGGGTCGACGGTCTACTCCTTCCCTCTCGCGCGGCCGGGGCCCGCCCCGTGAAGGCCGCGGCCCCAGGTTAACTCCCTGAAAACTCAAGGGACTTGCCGGGAAATTCTTCAGACTTGTCATTGACATGCCACTGTCTACGCGCGTCATCATGAAGCCATGAGATTCCCCCCACGAATCACCCGCACCGGCGCCGCCGGCGTCGTCCTGTCCGCCCTCCTCGTCGGCGGTACCGTCACCGCCACCACGGCGGACGCCGCGGCCGCCTCGGTCGGCAGCATCTGCTACAGCGACCTGCCGTCACAGGCGTACGACACCCTCGACCTGATCGCGTCGGGCGGTCCGTTCCCGTACTCGCAGGACGGCGTCGTCTTCCGCAACCAGGAGGGCGTGCTGCCCAGCCAGGCGAGCGGTTACTACCACGAGTACACCGTGAAGACGCCCGGCTCTTCCACACGCGGTGCACGTCGCATCGTGACCGGCAAGAAGACCCGGGAGGACTACTACACGGCGGACCACTACGTGACGTTCGACCTGGTCAACTTCGGCTGCTGAATTCCGGCCGAGTCCGCCGGCCGATCGCCGGGAACGGCGCGACCTGCCGGAGGTCCGGTCCGCGTTCAGCCTGACCTCCGGCTCTCCGCGACGGCGAACAGCGCGATCGCCAGCACGATCAGTGCGACGCTCGCGTAGACGCCGTAGCCGTCGAGGAAGCCGAGCCGTTGCACGAGACCCACGTGCCAGTGGGTGAACTCGTGCAACAGGCCCAGCGCACCCTGCACCAGAGCGACGAATCCGAGCAGTTCCAGCAGCTGTTTCACAGCACGACTCTCGCCCCGCGGCCTCCCCCCATGCCATCGGCCGCGGGGCGAGCCGTGCCCGCCGGAAGTCGCCACGTACGCGCGCGTGCCGTGCCGAAAGTCCATACGAGCCTCTACTTTGGTCGACGATCCCGTGCTCGGGGAGGTGTCACCGGCGGGTTCCTGCGTAGATTCGTCGACCGTGAGCGGTGACATCTCGGTACGGACGTTCGAACGGCGGCGGTGGCTCTTCCCGTCCGCCGTGATCCATGAACTCGATCCCGACGCCGGCCCGGCCGGCCGGCGGCCCAGGCGCACCGCGCGGGACTGGCTCGTCGACTTCAGCTGTTTCCTGCTCGCCGTCCTGCTGGGCGTGGCCGCCGCGAACACCATGCGGCAGGACCCGAACGTCTCCCACGGCCTCGCGGTCTCCGACCAGCTGATCGGCGGTCTGGCCTGCGCCGCGGTCTGGCTGCGCCGCCGCTGGCCGACGGGCCTGGCCATCGCCATGGTCCCGGTCGGCTTCGCCTCCGACACCGCGGGCGGCGCCGCCATGGTCGCCCTGTTCACGCTCGCCGTGCACCGCCCGTTCCGGTACGTCGCCTGGATCGCCGGCGCCAACCTCGCGCTGGTCCCGCTCTTCTACTGGCTGCGTCCCGACCCCGACCTGCCCTACCTGGCCGTCGTCATCCTGGTCGTGCTCTTCACCCTCCTGGTCATCAGCCTCGGCATGTTCGTGCGCTCCAAGCGGCAACTGATGGTCAGCCTGCACGACCGGGCCCAGCGGGCCGAGACCGAGGCCGGGCTGCGCGCCGAGCGGGCCCAGCGGCTGGCCCGGGAGGCCATCGCCCGGGAGATGCACGACGTCCTCGCCCACCGGCTGACCCTGCTCAGCGTGCACGCCGGGGCCCTTGAGTTCCGTCCCGACGCGCCCCGGGCGGAGATCGCCCGGGCGGCCGGGGTGATCCGGGAGAGCGCCCACGAGGCCCTCCAGGACCTGCGTGAGATCATCGGCGTCCTGCGTGCCGCCGACGGCGACGAGGCGGGCGGCCGGCCGCAGCCCACGCTGGCCGCCCTCGACGCGCTCGTCAGCGAGTCCCGCGAGGCCGGCATGAAGGTCACCCTCGACAACCACGTCGGCGATCCGGCGGCCGTCCCCGCCTCCGTCGGCCGCACCGCCTACCGCATCGCCCAGGAGGGCCTCACCAACGCCCGCAAGCACGCCCCCGGCGCCGAGGTCACCGTGCGCGTCACCGGAGCACCCGGCGACGGCCTGGACATCACCGTGCACAACCCCGCCCCGGAGGCCGACGCCCCGCACGTCCCCGGCTCGGGCCAGGGGCTGATCGGCCTGACCGAACGCGCGACGCTGGCCGGCGGCCGGCTGGAGCACCGGGCCACCGGCGACGGCGGCTTCGAGGTGCGGGCCTGGCTGCCCTGGGGGGCCGCCGCCTGAGCCACCGTGCCCGCCGCCCGAACGGCCACGTGATGTCGTACCCGCGTGATTACGTAGGAGCCATGACCGCGATCAGACTGCTGCTCGTCGACGACGACCCCCTGGTGCGGGCGGGCCTGTCCCTGATGATGGGCGGAGCCGGGGACATCGAGATCGTCGGGGAGGGCGCCGACGGCGACGAGGTCGAGGCGCTCGTCGACCGCACCCACCCGGACGTCGTCCTGATGGACATCCGGATGCCGTCCGTGGACGGGCTCACCGCCACCGAGCGGCTGCGCGCGCGTGCGGACGCCCCGCAGGTCGTCGTCCTGACCACCTTCCACGCCGACGAACAGGTGTTGCACGCCCTGCGCGCGGGGGCCGCCGGGTTCGTCCTCAAGGACACCCCGCCCGCCGAGATCGTGGACGCGGTGCGCCGGGTCGCGGCCGGTGACCCCGTCCTGTCGCCCGCCGTCACCCGGCAGCTGATGCGGCACGCGGCGGGCACCCGGGCCGACACCCGGCAGGCACGCGCGCGTGACCGGCTCGCCGCCCTCAACGAGCGCGAACGCGAGGTCGCCGTCGCGGTCGGCCACGGCCTCGCCAACGCCGAGATCGCCACCGGCCTGTTCATGAGCGTCGCCACCGTCAAGACCCACGTCTCCCGCATCCTGGCCAAGCTCGGCCTGAACAACCGCGTCCAGATCGCGCTGCTGGCATACGACGCGGGACTGCTGGAGGAGTAGGGGCACCAGTCGGGCGCCCCGAACGTTCTCCGGGTACGGGACGGCCTCGGGGACCTCCTGAAGGGGGAGTACAGCATGCAGGTGACCGACCTCGGCGAGTACGGCGACGGTCTGCGCACGGACCCGCACACGGTCTACGCCCGGCTGCGCGAGCGCGGCCCGGTGCACCGGGTGCGGTGGCCGCTGCCCGACGCGTACCACGAGACCTGGCTGGTCGTCGGGTACGAGGAGGCCCGCGCGGCGCTCGCCGACCCCAGACTGGCCAAGGACACCGAGAAGGCCGGCTTCAAGTTTCTCGACGAGGAGCTGATCGGCAAGTACCTGCTGGTCGCCGACCCGCCCCAGCACACCCGGCTGCGCGGGCTCATCACGCGCGCGTTCACCGCCCGCCGGGTGGCCGCACTGGAGCCGCGGATCCAGGAGATCACCGACCACCTGCTCGACGAGATGCTCCCGGGTGGCCGCGCCGACCTCATCGACGCCCTCGCCTACCCGCTGCCGATCACCGTGATCAGCGAACTGCTCGGTGTACCCGAGCTGGACCGCGCACGGTTCCGGAAGCTCTCCAACGAGGTGGTCGGCTCCGCCCGTCCGAGCAACGAGTACGACGCGTTCGCCGAGCTCGCCGAGTATCTGAGGGAGCTGATCGAGGACAAGCGGTGCGCGGGCCCGAGCGACGACCTGCTCAGCGACCTGATCCGCACCACCGCCGAGGACGGCGACCGGCTCTCCGTCGAGGAACTGCGCGGCATGGCCTTCGTCCTGCTGATCGCCGGCCACGAGACCACCGTCAACCTGATCGGCAACGGCGTCCTCGCCCTGCTCACCCACCCTGCCCAACTCGCCGCCCTGCGCGCCGACATGGGCCTCCTGGACGGCGCGGTCGAGGAGATCCTGCGCTGGGAGGGCCCGGTGGAGAACGCGACGTACCGGTACGCCGCCGAGCCCCTGGAGATCGCCGGCACCGTCATCGAGCGGGGCGAGCCGGTGATGGTCGGCCTCACCGCCGCCGACCGCGACGGCGCCCGCTATCCGGAGCCCGACCGCTTCGACATCCGCCGCGACCACCGCGGCCACCTCGCCTTCGGCCACGGCATCCATTACTGCCTGGGCGCACCCCTGGCCCGCCTGGAGAGCCGCACGGCCCTGCGCGCCCTCCTGGAGCGCGCCCCGGACCTGGCCCTGGACGGCCCGCACGGCGAGTGGCTGCCGGGCACGCTGATGAGAGGGGTGCGGAACCTTCCGGTGCGCTGGTAGCCGGGGTGCGCTGGTAGCCGGAGTGTGCTGGTAGCCGGGTGATCCGGTAGCCGGTGGGCTGCCGGGCCGGCGGCAGCCGCGGTCAGCCCAGCCGGTCCGGGATCTCGGCGAGGGCCACCGGTCTCCGCTCGTGCCGGGAGACCTCGCAGGCCTCCGCGATCCGCAGCGCCTGGAGCGCCTCGCGCCCGTCGCAGGGGTTGGCGAGCCCGCCGCGCACCACGTCGACGAAGGCACACAACTCGGCCTCGTAGGCGGGTCCGAACCGCTCCAGGAAGCCGGGCCACGGCTTGTCCGCGGGCGGCGGCCCGGTCGGCTCGGTGGAGGCCACCGGCGTACGGTCGTCCAGGCCGACCACCACGGTGTCCCGCTCCCCGGCCAGCTCCATCCGCACGTCGTACCCGGCGCCGTTCAGCCGGGTCGCGGTGGCGGTGGCCAGCATGCCGTCGTCCAGGGTGAGCAGGGCCGCGCCGGTGTCCACGTCACCGGCCTCGCGGAACATGGCGGGCCCGGCGTCCGAGCCGGTCGCGTACACGTCGACGACCTCGCGGCCGGTCACCCAGCGCAGCACGTCGAAGTCGTGGATCAGGGTGTCCCGGAACAGCCCGCCGGACAGCGGCAGCCACTCCGGCGGAGGCGGCGACTGGTCGGAGGTCAGCGCCCGCACGGTGTGCAGGCGCCCGAGCCGACCCGAGCGCACGGCCTCACGGGCGCCCGCGTACCCCTTGTCGAAGCGCCGCTGGAAGCCCATCTGCAGCACCGTCCCGGCCTTCTCCACCTCGGCCAGGGCGTGCAGCGTGCCCGGCAGGTCGAGGGCGATCGGCTTCTCGCAGAAGACCGGGATCCCGGAGCGTGCGGCCCGGCCGATCAGGTCGGCGTGCGCCGAGGTCGCGGTGGTGATCACCACGGCGTCCACGCCCCACTTGAAGATCTCGTCCGTCCCGGGTGCCGCCGTCTCCCCGAGACGGTGTGCCAGATCCTGGGCCCGCGCCGGATCCACGTCCGTCAGGATCAGTGACCCGACCTCGCGATTGCGGCTGAGCGTGTTCGCATGAATGGTTCCGATGCGGCCCGTCCCGATGACCCCGATGCGCATGGGAACAAGGTGCGGGTGCACCCCGTGCGCTGTCAATGCGTATGTCCGGACAATCGAACTACACAACTTCCCGTCAACCCGTCACGGGGATACGCTCGGGCCCGTGCCGAAACCAGATGTGGACCCGACCGTGCCGCTCGACCTGAGTGTGGACCGGAGCTCGCCGGTGCCGTTGTACTTCCAGCTCGCGCAGCAACTGGAGGCGGCCATCGAGCACGGCTCGCTCACCCCCGGCAGCCTGCTGGGCAACGAGATCGAGCTCGCCGCACGGCTCGGCCTGTCCCGCCCGACCGTGCGTCAGGCCATCCAGTCCCTGGTCGACAAGGGTCTGCTGGTCCGTCGCCGGGGTGTCGGCACCCAGGTCGTGCACAGCCAGGTCAAACGCCCCCTGGAGCTCAGCAGCCTCTACGACGACCTGGAGTCGGCCGGTCAGCGCCCCGCGACGAAGGTACTGGTCAACACCGTCGTCCCGGCGTCCGCCGAGATCGCCGCCGCGCTCGCGGTAGCCGAGGACACCGAGGTACACCGCATCGAGCGGCTGCGGCTGGCGCACGGCGAGCCGATGGCGTACCTGACCAACTACCTGCCGCCCGGTCTGCTCGACCTGGACACCGGGCAACTGGAGGCGACCGGTCTCTACCGCCTGATGCGGGCCGCCGGGATCACCCTGCACAGCGCCCGTCAGTCCATCGGCGCGCGGGGCGCCACGGCCGCCGAGGCCGAGCGGCTTGCCGAGCCGGAGGGCGCCCCGCTGCTCACCATGCGGCGCACCACGTACGACGACACCGGCCGTGCCGTGGAGTTCGGCGACCACATCTACCGGCCGACCCGCTACTCCTTCGAGTTCCAGCTGCTCGTACGGTCCTGAGCGCGGCCCGGTTTCCGACGTTCCGTTAGTCGCAATGTCCGGACAATGTGAGCGCAGAGTGCCGCCCGCCGACGTCAGGGGTGTACCCCATGTTCGATACTGAGGCTTTTGGGGCAGGCGAGGTCGCCGTCGGTGGTCACCCACGGTGAGCTTCGCCCGCCCCTCTCGCACGTATGAGCACGGCAAGAAGGGCACGGCCTCGTGGCACGGTTTCGGACCTGGGTGGGCATCGCGGTGGCGGGGGCGCTCGGCGTCACCCTCACCGGATGCAGCAGTACCGGCGGCAAGCGGGCGGAGGACGCCCGGAACGCCGCGGCGGCCCAGGGGAGGGCGGCGGTGAACACGCCCCGCTGGACCTTCGCGATGATCACTCACTCGGGGGACGGCGACACCTTCTGGGACATCGTGCAGAGCGGTGCGAAGCAGGCCGCCCGCAAGGACAACATCAATTTCCTGTACTCGCACGACGACGAGGCCCAGCAGCAGGCGCAGCTCGTGGACGCGGCGGTCGACAAGAAGGTCGACGGGATCATCGTCACCCTCGCCAAGCCGGACGCCCTCAAGGCGGCCGTGGCCCGCGCCGAGAAGGCCGGCATCCCGGTGATCACCGTGAACTCCGGTTCCGAGGAGTCCAAGGCCTTCGGCGCCCTCGCGCACATCGGTCAGGACGAGACCATCGCGGGTCAGGCGGTCGGTGACGAGCTGGACAAGCGCGGTAGGAAGAAGGCCCTGTGCGTCCTGCACGAGCAGGGCAACGTCGGCCACGAGCAGCGCTGCGCGGGCGTCGCCAAGAACTTCGACGGCGAGGTCGAGAACCTCTACGTCAACGGCACCAACATGCCCGACGTGCAGTCCTCGATCGAGGCGAAGCTCCAGGCCGACCGGTCGATCGACGCCGTCGTCACGCTCGGGGCGCCGTACGCCGACACCGCCGTGAAGGCGAAGACGGACGCGGGCAGCACGGCCGAGGTCGACACCTTCGACCTCAACGCCAAGGTCGCCGCCGAGCTCGAGGACGGCACCCTCGGCTTCGCCGTGGACCAGCAGCCGTACCTCCAGGGCTACCAGGCGGTCGACCTGCTGTGGCTCTACAAGTACAACGGCGACGTCCTCGGCGGCGGCCGGCCGGTGCTCACCGGCCCGCAGATCATCACCAAGGACCAGGCGGCCGCGCTGGCGAAGTACACCGAGCGGGGCACCCGATGAGCGCCACCTTGGAAGACTCCCTGGATGAAAGGATTCTGCAGACCTCTCCGCTGCGGAGACTCCTCTCCCGTCCGGAGCTGGGCTCGGTCGTCGGCGCAGTCGCCGTCTTCCTCTTCTTCGCCGTGGCCGCCGACGGCTTCGTGCGCGCGTCCAGCATCAGCACGGTCCTCTACGCCTCCTCGACGATCGGCATCATGGCCGTACCGGTGGCGCTGCTGATGATCGGCGGCGAGTTCGACCTCTCCGCGGGCGTCCTGGTCACGTCCGCCGCGCTGATCTCCTCGATGTTCAGCTACCAGATGACGGCGAACACCTGGGTCGGCATAGGGGTCTCGCTCCTCGTGACCCTCGCCATCGGCGCCTTCAACGGCTTCGTGCTCACCCGCACCAAGCTGCCCAGCTTCATCGTCACCCTGGGCACCTTCCTGATGCTGACCGGCGTGAACCTCGGCTTCACCAAACTGATCGACGGCACGGTCTCCACCAAGACGATCGCCGACATGGAGGGCTTCCCGTCCGCCCACGCGGTCTTCGCCTCGACATTCACCGTCGGCGGCGTCGACTTCAAGATCACGATCCTCTGGTGGCTCGCCCTGGTCGCGATCGCCTCCTGGATCCTGCTGCGCACCCGCGCCGGCAACTGGATCTTCGCGGTCGGCGGCAACCAGGACGCGGCCCGCGCGGTCGGCGTCCCCGTCACCCGGACCAAGGTCGGCCTCTACATGGGCGTGGCGCTCGGCGCCTGGATCTCCGGCCAGCACCTGCTCTTCTCCTACGACGCCGTCCAGTCCGGCGAGGGCGTCGGCAACGAGCTGATCTACATCATCGCGGCCGTCATCGGCGGCTGCCTGATCACCGGCGGCTACGGCAGCGCGGTCGGCTCGGCGGTCGGGGCGCTCCTTTTCGGCATGACCAGCAAGGGCATCGTCTTCGCCGAGTGGAACCCCGACTGGTTCAAGTTCTTCCTCGGAGCGATGCTGCTCCTCGCGACCCTGCTCAACACCTGGGTCCGCAAGCGCGCGGAGGCCACCGCATGACCCTCGTCCGGCTGACCGACGTCAGCAAGCACTACGGCACCGTCCGCGCCCTGGAGGGAGTCTCCCTGGAGGTCCACGCGGGCGAGATCACCTGCGTCCTCGGCGACAACGGGGCCGGCAAGTCCACCCTGATCAAGATCGTCGCGGGTCTGCACCGGCACGACGGCGGCACGCTCGTCGTCGAGGGCGAGGAGACGACGCTGACCTCCCCGCGCGAGGCCCTGGACCGAGGCATCGCCACGGTGTACCAGGACCTGGCGGTCGTGCCGCTGATGCCGGTGTGGCGCAACTTCTTCCTCGGCTCGGAACCCCGCAAGGGCCGGGTGCTCAAACGCCTGGACGTCGACTTCATGCGCCGCACCACCCGCGCCGAACTCCTCCGCATGGGCATCGACCTGCGGGACGTCGACCAGCCCATCGGCACCCTGTCGGGCGGCGAACGCCAGTGCGTGGCGATCGCGAGGGCCGTCTACTTCGGCGCGAAGGTCCTGATCCTGGACGAGCCGACGGCGGCACTGGGTGTGAAGCAGTCGGGTGTGGTCCTGAAATACGTGGCAGCGGCACGCGACCAGGGCCTGGGTGTTGTGTTGATCACCCACAACCCGCATCACGCGTACCTGGTGGGCGACCGCTTCGTGCTGCTGAAAAGGGGCACGATGGTGGGGAGCTATGCACGCGACCAGATCACCCTCGAAGAACTGACCGGCCAGATGGCCGGCGGAAGCGAGCTGGACGCTCTACGCCATGAGCTGCAGCGCTCCTGAAAGGGGCGCGGGGCTGTGTTGATTTGCGGCTCCGCCGCGTGGGCGCGACCAGCCGCGACGCACCCGCACCCGGCAATGGTGCGCACCCCTCCTTATCTCCCCTGAACGGCGCCACCCCTCCCCGTACGGCAGAATCTAGCCCGATGAGCACCTACCGCGACCTCACGGCCCCCATAGGCTCCCGCCGAGCCCCCGTCCTGCGAACGGTCGGCACACGGGAGCGCCGGTCCCACCTGACGGCGCCCCGTGTCCCCACCGTCGGCATCGACATCGGCGGCACCAAGGTCATGGCGGGCGTCGTGGACGCCGACGGCAACATCCTGGAGAAGCTCCGCGCGGAGACCCCGGACAAGTCCAAGAGCCCGAAGGTCGTGGAGGACACGATCGTCGAGCTGGTCCTGGACCTGTCCGACCGGCACGACGTGCACGCCGTCGGCATCGGCGCCGCCGGCTGGGTCGACGCCGACCGCAACCGCGTGCTCTTCGCCCCGCACCTGTCCTGGCGCAACGAACCGCTGCGCGACCGCCTCTCCGGCCGGCTCTCGGTCCCCGTCCTCGTCGACAACGACGCCAACACCGCCGCCTGGGCGGAGTGGCGGTTCGGCGCCGGCCGCGGCGAGGACCACCTGGTCATGATCACGCTCGGCACCGGCATCGGCGGCGCGATCCTCGAGGACGGCCAGGTCAAGCGGGGCAAGTACGGCGTCGCCGGCGAGTTCGGCCACATGCAGGTCGTGCCTGGCGGCCACCGCTGCCCGTGCGGCAACCGCGGCTGCTGGGAGCAGTACAGCTCCGGCAACGCGCTGGTCCGCGAGGCCAAGGAGCTGGCCGTGGCCGACTCCCCGGTGGCCTACGGGATCATCGAGCACGTCAAGGGCAACATCAACGAGATCACCGGCCCGATGATCACCGAGCTGGCCCGCGAGGGCGACGCGATGTGCGTCGAACTGCTCCAGGACATCGGCCAGTGGCTCGGCGTCGGCATCGCCAACCTCGCCGCCGCACTCGACCCGTCCTGCTTCGTCATCGGCGGTGGCGTGAGCGCCGCCGACGACCTGCTGATCGGCCCCGCGCGGGACGCGTTCAAGCGCCAGCTCACCGGCCGCGGCTACCGCCCCGAGGCCCGGATCGCCCGCGCCCAGCTGGGCCCCGAGGCCGGCATGGTCGGCGCCGCCGACCTCGCCCGCCTGGTCGCCCGCCGCTTCCGGCGTGCCAAGCGGCGCCGGGTCGAGCGGTACGAGCGCTACGAGCGGTTCGCGGATGCCCGCCGCACCCGGGACACCGCATGACCGCTTCGCTGCCCCGCCAGGCCGCGTCCCCGGAGGAACCGAAGCGCCCGCCCGAGACCCCGGGGCACAAGGCCAAGCGCCGGGCGCTGACGCTCCTGATCATCGTGCTGCTCATCGGCGTACCGGCCGGCTATCTGGTGATCTCCGCCGCCCAGAGCCGCAACAGCGGCAAGGACAAGGAGTCCAAGTACTCGGCGACCGGCCTCACCGAGGGCTGGCCGTCCAAGGTGCAGCGGCGGCTCTACCAGGTGCCCGTCCCGCACCCGGCCGACAGGATCGCCTACTACGAGACGAACAACTGGAAGACCAGCCGTCTCTACGTCCAGTTCCGGACCAACAGCGCGGGCCTGGACAGCTTCCTGGAGGGCATGGGCGTCAACCGGGACGCGCTCAAGAAGGACGACATCAGCATCAGCTCCCGCGACCGGAAGATCACCGGCTGGAAGTTCACCGGCCCCGGCCCCTGGTCGGGCCTGACGCGCAAGCAGAAGAACCCGTCGCCCACCCAGGACGTGGTCGTGAACACGGCCGACCCGAACTACCCGATGATCTACGTCGTCTCCCGCACCGTTCCGTGACCACGGCCCCCGGCCGGCCGCCGGGGCCGATTGTCAGACCCCGCCCGTACAGTCGAAGACGTCTGATCCGACATGTGGGCGGGAGGTGGCAGAACGTATGAGCGGCACGGTGACCGAGACCCCTGACGGCGTTCCGCTGCGCCTGGCGGCGGTCTATCTGCCCGCCGACCTTCCGCGCCAGGGCCGGATCGCCTTCTGGGACCCGGACGGCGACCCGCTGCCCGCCGCCGCGACCGAGGACCTGACGGTCGTACGACGGCACGGCGCCGGTGTCCGCCGCCGGCAGGTGCCCGCGCTGACCCTGCCGCTCGGCGAGGCCCTCCCCCTGCTCGTGCGGGCCCGCCGTGACCCGGCCGCCCACCCCGCCACCGCCTGCTGGGGCGCCGCCGCCCAGCACGCGCTGCGGCTCGCCGCCCGGGGCCGCCTGCTGCCGGGCCTCACCCCGGCCGGACACGACGCCTGGCGCGCCGGGCCCCTGGAGCCCGCCGACATCGCCCACCTGCGTGCGGTGGCCGCCGCCCTGCCCGCCGAGGGCCACGCCGTCCCGCTGCCCGGCCCCGGCCCGCTCCTGCTGCCCCAGCCGGAGGCGCTGATCCGCTCCTTCCTGGACGCGGTCGCCGACACCCTGCCCCGCACCCCGGCCGCGCCGCACACCTCCGGCAGGCCGTTCGCCGCCCGCGAGGCCCAGCGGCTGCCCGACGCCCAGGAGTGGGCCGCGGAGGTCGCCGCCGGCATGGACGCGGGCGTGCGCATCTCGCTCCGCCTCGACCTGTCGGCCTACGACCTGTTCGACGACGGCGAGGGAGCGCACCGCGCGGGAGCGGCGATCGTCCAGGTGCACAGCCTGGCCGACCCCACCCTGATGACCGACGCGGCGGCACTGTGGGCGGGGCGGTCCGACGCCGCCTTCGCCCCCCGCGCGCGCGTGGACGCGGCGCTGGCCGTACGCCGGGCCGCGCGGGTGTGGCCACCACTGGACCGGCTGGCCGAACAGGACGTGCCGGACGTACTCGCTCTCTCCGAGGAGGAGTTGGGCGATCTGCTCGGGGTGGCCGCGACCCGGCTCGCGGCGGCCGGGGTCGCCGTGCACTGGCCCCGGGACCTGGCCCAGGACCTCACCGCGGCCGCCGTGATCCGCTCCGCGCCCGGCTCGGCGACCGACGGCACGGGCTTCTTCGAGGGCGAGGATCTGCTGCAGTTCCGCTGGCAGCTGGCGCTCGGCGGTGACCCCCTCAGCGACGCCGAGATGGACGCGCTGGCCGAGGCCCACCGTCCGGTCGTACGGCTGCGGGACCGCTGGGTGCTCGTCGATCCGGCCCTGGTCCGCAAGGCCCGTAAGCGCGAACTGGGCCTGCTCGACCCGGTCGACGCGCTCTCCGTGGCACTCACCGGCGAGGCCGAGGTGGACGGCGAGACCGTACCGGCGGTCCCGGTCGGCCTCCTCGCGGCCCTGCGCGACCGCCTCACGGCCGGCGTCCAGCCCGCCGAGCCGCCCGCCGCCCTGCGGGCCACCCTGCGCGACTACCAGCTGCGGGGCCTGGCCTGGCTCGACCTCATGACCTCCCTCGGCCTCGGCGGCTGCCTCGCCGACGACATGGGCCTCGGCAAGACGATCACGGTCATCGCCCTGCACCTCAGGCGGGCCCGCACCGAACCGACCCTGGTGGTCTGCCCCGCCTCGCTGCTCGGCAACTGGCAGCGGGAGATCGTCCGGTTCGCGCCCGGCGTCCCCGTCCGCCGCTTCCACGGTCCCGACCGCACCCTGGACGGCCTCGACGGCGGCTTCGTCCTCACCACGTACGGCACCATGCGGGCCGCCGCGGCCAGGCTCGCCGACCGGCCCTGGGGCATGGTCGTCGCCGACGAGGCGCAGCACGTCAAGAACCCCTACTCGGCCACCGCCAAGGCGCTGCGCACCATCCCGACCCCCGCGCGCGTGGCCCTCACCGGCACCCCGGTTGAGAACAACCTCTCCGAACTATGGGCCCTGCTCGACTGGACCACCCCCGGACTCCTCGGCCCGCTGAAGTCCTTCCGTGCCCGGCACGCGCGCGCCGTCGAGAACGGCGAGGACCAGGAGGCGGTGGCCCGGCTCGCCCGCCTGGTCCGCCCCTTCCTGCTGCGCCGCAAGAAGTCCGACCCGGGCATCGTCCCCGAGCTGCCGCCCAAGACCGAGACCGACCACCCTGTCCCCCTCACCCGCGAACAGGCCGCGCTGTACGAGGCGGTGGTCCGCGAGTCGATGCTCGCCATTGAGACGGCGGCGCAGGGCATCGCACGCCGGGGCCTGGTACTCAAGCTTCTCGGCGCCCTCAAGCAGATCTGCGACCACCCCGCGCTCTACCTCAAGGAGGAGGCGGGCGCCGACGGCCTGGCCGCCCGCTCCGGCAAACTCACCCTGCTCGACGAACTGTTGGACACGGTCCTCGCCGAGGACGGCTCGGTGCTGGTCTTCACCCAGTACGTCGGCATGGCCCGCATGATCACCGCGCACCTCCAGGCCCGCGCGGTCCCGGTCGACCTCCTGCACGGCGGCACACCGGTACCGGAGCGCGAGCGCATGGTGGACCGCTTCCAGAGCGGCGCGACCCCGGTCCTGGTGCTGTCGCTGAAGGCCGCGGGCACCGGCCTCAACCTCACCCGCGCGGGTCATGTCGTCCACTTCGACCGCTGGTGGAACCCGGCGGTGGAGGAGCAGGCCACCGACCGCGCCTATCGCATCGGCCAGACCCAGCCCGTCCAGGTGCACCGCCTGGTCACCGAGGGCACGGTGGAGGACCGCATCGCCGAGATGCTGGAGGCCAAGCGCGCCCTCGCCGACGCGATCCTGGGCTCCGGCGAGTCCGCGCTGACCGAGCTGTCGGACCGCGAGCTGTCGGACCTGGTGTCGCTGCGGAGGACGTCATGAGCGAGGACGAGCAGCGGCCGGGCGACGCGGCACGGCGGGCGCTGCGGGCGGCACGGGGACGCGGTACGGAGACCGGGGGAGACGAGGCGGCCGCGGCCGGGGCGCGGCCCGGAGGCCCCGCCGCGGCGGGTACGGACGCCGAGCGGCGGGTACCCAGGGCGTCCGAGGCGGCCCGGCTGGCGCTGCGGACGGCCGCGGCCTCGAAGGAGGCGGAGCAGCGGGACGCCGAAGCCGAGGCCGACGCGGGCCGGGCCGACGTGGGCGGCGGTGCCGCTGTCCCCGACACCGGGCCGGTGGACGCCGGTGGGCCGGCCCTCGCTGCCGTGCGACCGGGCGCCCGCCCCGGTGACGTGGCGCGCGAGGCGCTGCGTGCGGCCCGCGCGGAGGCCCGGCGCGCGGAGGCGGCAGCGGCGGAGGCCGCGGAAGGAGCGTCGGTTCGCGCGGTACGCCGGCTGCCGTCGCCGACCCCGGCGGAGTCGGTTCGCGGTCGCACCGCCCACGACCTGAGGCAGTTCCTGGCGACCGCGTTCAGGATGCCGAAAGAGGAACCCGAGCCGAACGAGCGGGCACCGGCCGACGCCCCGGCGGATCAGGCGATTTCGACGGCGCACCTCGACGAAGTCGGGGCGCGACCCACGGCATCGCAACATGCCCGAACCATGCTCACTCCGGCCGCGTCCACTACGACCACTGAGTCCTCCGCGTCCACCGACCGCCCGCAGCCCACGGTCCCCGCGCCCGCCGCCGCCGAGCGACCGCAATCCGGCGCCCCCGCGTCCGTCACGCCTCCCGGCCACTCGGATCCGACGGCTTCCGCGCCCCTCGGGCCCCTCGCCCCTCCCGGCTTCCCGGATCCGCGCACGCCCGCGTCCGCCGCCCCCCTCAGCTCCCCGGATCCGCGTACGCCCGCGTCCGCCGCCCCTCCCAGCCCCCCGGAACCGCACACCCTGGCACCCACCGCCCCTTCCGGCCGCCCGGAACCGACCTTCTCCTCCGCGTCTGCCATGGCCACCCGCCCCCCGGATCCGACCGGCTCCGCCTCGGCCTCCGGTCGCCCGGAGCCGGAGGGCGCCTCCACCGCCCCCCGCCTGCCCCGCACCATGGCCACCCCCCATCGCGACAGCGAGCTTCGCCGGACCTTTCCCTCGCTTCCTTCCCGCGCCGGTGCCGCTGGGGCGGACTTCGCCGGTACCTGGTGGGGGAACGCCTGGGTGCGGGCGTTGGAAGAGGGGGCGTTGGACGTGAAGCGGCTGGTGCGGGGGCGGGGTTATGCCGAGCGGGGGCACGTGGACGCCATCACCGTGACGCCGGGACTGGTCCTGGCGTATGTGCAGGGGAGCCGGCCGCGGCCGTATCGCGTGCAGGTGCGGTTGCGTACCTTCGGCGAGGACGAGTGGGAGCGGTTCCTGACGGCCGCCGCCGACCGGCCCGGAGACATCGCCGCGCTGCTCGACAAGGAGCTTCCGCAGACGCTCGCCGAGAGCGGGGTGGCCTTGTTGCCGGGGCCCGGCGAGCTCGAACCCCGTTGCAGCTGCCCGGACTACGGACACCCCTGCAAGCACGCGGCCGCCCTCTGCTACCAGACCGCGCGGTTGCTGGACGCCGACCCGTTCGTGCTGCTTCTGCTGCGCGGCCGCGGCGAGCGCGAGGTCCTCGACGCCCTGTCCCGGCGCAACGCCGCCCGCGCGGCCCGCGAGCGGCAGCCGGTGTCCCTGCCCGGCGTCCGCGCCACCGAGGCCCTGGCACCGCGACAACTCCCGCCGCTGCCGCCCCCGTTGCCGGTACCGTCGCACCCCGAGCAGCCCCCGGTGTACCCGGGCGTGCCCGGCGGACCCGACCCCTTCACGCTGGACCAGCTCGCCACGGACGCCGCCGCCCGCGCCCACGCCCTGCTCGCCACCGGACGCGACCCGGTCGGCGAACTGACCCTCTGGCAGGACGCGGTACGCCTCGCCGCGGCCCGCCCCGGCTCCGGCCTGACCGCGTCCACCCGCGCCCTCTACGCCTCGCTCGCGGACGCCGTCGGCCGCACCCCGGGCGACCTGGCCCGCGCGGTCGCCGCCTGGCGGCAGGGCGGCCCGGAGGGGCTGGCCGTGCTGGAGGAACCCTGGGATCCGCCGGCCGGCCGTTTCGACCGGGCCAGACCCCTGCTCCTGGCCGCCGACCTCCCGGCCTTCCGGCCCTGGCGCAACCACCTGACCCACCCCGGCGGCCATGTCCAGCTCCGGCTGGGCCACGACGGCCTGTGGTACGCCTACGAGTCCGAACCGGGCCACGACGACTGGTGGCCCAGAGGCACCCCCGACCTGGACCCGGTGGGCGCGCTGACGGGACTCGGGGCGACGGACGACCTCTAGAGACCCCGGCGTCAGATGGCCGCGCCGATACCGTCGTGCACTCGGCCAGCCACCCGGGAAAGGGCGTACCGCGACCGGGTCAGGACGAACGCGGCAGATACCCGCGCGCCCACCACGCCGGAGCGCAGGCCACGGCCGCGTCGACCATGTCGTCCTTGGTGACCGAGGGGTCGTCGAGCCAGGCCTTGATGGCACCGGCGAAACCGTGCGCCATGAACTGGGCGATCACCTGCGGGTTGGCGTCGGGCAGCGCGGAACGGTCGGCGCGCGCCATGAACGCCAGGGCGTACTCGCTGAAGTGGCGCACGAGCGCCTCGTAGACCCCGCTGGCCGCCGGATCGCCGAGGGAGAGCCGGTAGACCGCCCGGAACCGTTCGACATGGTTGCCCACTTCCGCGGTGGTCAGCCGCAGCAGATCGCCGGCCGAGTGCCCGTGCCGCGCCCGCTCGTCCTCCAGCCGGTGACCACGGTCAAGGTCGGCGTCGAGGACCTGGATGAGCAGCTCCAGCGGAGTGCTGTAGCGGTTGTAGAAGGTGGCTCGGGTGACCCCCGCGCGCTCGGCCAGTTCGGCGACGCTGATCTGGGAGACCGGCCGCTCCGAGGCGAGTTCCACGATGGCCCGCTCGAAGGCCTGGGTGGTCCGGGTGATGCGCGGGTCGATCCGGCCGCTCAGCGTACTGCCCTCCTGTCAACCGGCGCCCGCGTCGCTGCCCGGTTACGGGTGCCCGGTCCGCCGCCCTGTGCTGGGTCCATCTTGCGGCACGGGAATGCGAACGCCATAAAGAAGGGATATGTGAAACCGGATATCGGGAACCTTCGCGAAGTCGCCACAATGGTCGGTTCTTTGACAGGAGAAGACGGAACTCGTTCACCGTCTGGCACTCAATCCGCTGGTCGGCGAGATTTGAGAGGGTTTTCCGACGAACCCACCGGGGCCGCAGGAGCGAGAGCCCTCAGGTTCGGACCGGCGATGTCAGATTTCGTGACGCATGAGAGGGTCAGACGGGTGAGCGAGACACCACCGAACACCCTGCAATACCGCTTTGACGGGCCAGAAGAGGCTCCCGTCCTGATCCTGGGTCCCTCCCTGGGTACCACCTGGCACAGGTTGTAGGAACCGTCCAAGGGCGTCCACGTCAGTCCAGCGTGGGCATGAAATAGCAGGTCAGGGGTTCCTGGTCCGTGAGGGGCCACCCAGTTGGTGATCCCTTTGTGATACGCGAGTGATACGGCGCAGCCCCGCCGGGGACCGCTGAGGGGACTCTGCGCGGAGCCGTGAGACGGCGAAGCGGCAGCGGAGCGTTCTACTGCCGCTTCGCCGTGAGATCGGCTGCGCTGCCGCGCACGATGAGGTCGGCACCTTATGTGTTCCGGGCTCCTTTGGCGCGTGCGGCGTGCAGCTGCTTTGCGATCGCACTCGCCCAGCAGGTCCGGAAGCTGAAGGAACTGCGGGCCGCCGATGCCCGACCTTGGTCCGCGCACTGCCTACACAAGCCACCAGGGTCCGAGTCCCTACCCCCACACCGTCAGCTGACCTCCCGTAAGGCCGTTCCTGCTCATCGACCCAACGGGCGGTCACCACCTGGACGGTCGGGGCGTGGTCTTGCTTCATGCCTCGGGCGTGACCAGAAGGTGTGCCAGCCCCGCCTCTTCAGGGGTGGCGGCCCATGTGGCGAGGAGTTTGAGAGCGTCTTCGCTGACGGAGCCGGGTGGCGCGCTCATGACGCCGAGCGTGAGGCCGGGTCTGGCGGGGAACTGCATGGCGTCGAAGTCGAGTGCGAGATCCCCGACGGCCGGGTGGTGGAACTGTTTACTGCCCGAATGGTGCAGGCGCACGTTGTGCTTTGCCCAGGTGGTACGGAACTCTTCGCTGCGCGTCACCAGTTCGCCGATGAGGTCGGTCAGCCTCTTGTCGTGCGGAGCCATTCCGGCCTCGGTATGCGCAGGGCGACTGTGTTGTTCATGGACTCGTCCCAATTGCAGCCGAAGAACTCGCGCCCCCTGGGGTCGAGAACTTGAACCGGGCGATGTTCGCGGGCGTCTTTTCCCGCCGGAGAACATGGGTGCGTACAGGGCGAAGCCGAGCGGATTGGCGGCGACGATGTCGAGGCGGACGATGGCGGGCACGTCCGTCATCGCGGCCAGGGCCCGCTGCACGTTCGCTGTGATCTGCTGTCGGTCGGAGGGCCGACGGCGTCGCGGGCCAGAGTTCGAGGCGAGCGCCAGATCGCGCAGATGCGCGCGCTCTGCCGCATCGAGCTGCAGGGCTTGAGCGAGTGAGTCGAGGACTGTGTCGGAGACGCCCTTGAGGTTGCCGCGCTCCAGGCGGACGGAATAGTCGATGCTCACCCCTGCGAGCAAGGCCACCTCTTCGCGCCGCAGACCAGGCATTGGTCCGGACACGGCCGTCACTTTGCTGATCACGGTGGGGGACATCCCGGAACGCCTGGGTAGTGAGGCGTCGTTCGCGGCGCTCTGCGGGGGCAGCCCGGTCGAGCGTTCCTCGGGCAGTCGGCAGTACCGTCGCCTCAGCCGGGGCGGCGACCGGCAAGCGAATGCGGCTCTGCACCGGATTGCGCAGACTCGCCTGCGCGTCGACCCGCGCACCTACTGCGAACGTCGCAGCAAGGAGGGCAAGACCCGGCGCGAGATAGTCCGAAGCCTCAAGTGCTATGCGGCCTGCGAGGTCTTCCACCTGGTCAGGACGGTACCCAGCGTCCCCTTTGCAGGGGCAGTTGTGTCAGGCGTCCGCCGCGTACCGCCAGAACTCCCTGATCACCGGTGCCGGCACGGGACCCATCGCTGCTACCTGAGTCAGCAGGATGGTGACCGCACCCGTGGCCGGGACGACGTGCGCCGCTGTGCCCGTGCCGCCGATCCAGCCGTAACGGCCGGGCACATTCCACGGGTTGGACCGGTCGATGTCGACCGAGCCGCCGAAGCCCCAGCCCTGGCCCTCCAGGAACAGTCGGCCGATGTCGCGCTGGGCCGGATTAGTATGGTCGGTGGTCATCATGCGTACGGAGTCGGCCGACAGCACCCGGCGGCCGTCGGCCGCCATCCCGCCGGCCAGCAACATCCGGCAGAAGGCCAGCCAGTCGTCGGCGGTCGAGGCCAGCCCGCCATTGCCGAGCGGTAGCGCGGGCAGGCTGCTCCACTCGCCGTCCGGGCCGTCGGCGAGTTCCAGGCTGCCGTCGTCGCCTGGCCTGTAGAAGCTGGTGAACCGGTCCCGCTTGGCGGCCGGCACCTCGAAGCCGGTGTCCACCATGCCCAGCGGCCCGAAGATCCGCTCCGTCAGGAACTCCGGCAGCGGCTGTCCGGTGACCCGCGAGATCAATACCCCTTGCAGGACGGAGCAGGTGTCGTACAGCCAGGCAGCGCCGGGCTGGTACAGCAGCGGGATGCGGCCGAGCGCCGCCATCCACTCGTCGGCCGGCGGGAAGTTGCTCGGCACCCGGCCGTCCTTCTGCACCGTGAACAACTCCTGCACCGCCGGCAGTGTGAAGTCGGAGGGGAATCCGTACCCGGCCTGGGAGGCCAGCACGTCGAATACGGTGATGGGCCGGTCGGCCGGCACCACGTCGTCCACCGGGCTCGCCGGCGTGCGTACGACGACCGGCTTCCCCAGCTCCGGCAGCCACATCCCGATCGGGTCGTCCAGTGCGATCGTGCCCTCCTCCACGAGGATCAGCAGGGCGGCCGCGGTGACGGACTTGGTGATCGAGGCGCCCCGGAAGATGGAGTCCCTCGCCATCGGGGCGCCGCCACCGGCGTCGTGCGCGCCGACGGCCGCCACCTCGACCTGGTCACCCCGGGCCACGAGGCCAACGGCTCCCGGGAGCGTACCGGCACCAACGTGGGCTTCGAGCAAGTCGTGCAGGGTCGTCATGAGGCTGCCTTCCAGAAGCTTGCTGTCGAAAGACAGACTCCCGCACAGGCCAGGAATCATCACTGCTCGGCTTGCCGTGCACGTCGGTCTTGCCTGTGCAGCCAGCGCCAGGACGTGGAACCGGTCGGGGCGGGCGGCCTGTGATCTCGCCGGCGGCCAACCGCGGCGGCTGCGTCCGTCTGCGGGAGGCGACGCTGGAGAATGCCGACGACACCGTGCTCGCCCTCGTCGTCGATGACCGTCTGATCGTCCTCGCCCAGCGGCGTTCAGACGCACCTGACCGGATTCGAACCGATCACGGGATCGATGTCCGGCCGTTGGGCGAGCCAACTGTCGCGTCCTGCTTCTCAATGGCCGGACCGGTGCCGGGAGGCAGCCGATATCACTGGCGGCACGCTGCTGACCAGTGCATCTGCTTCTGTGTTCAGGTCGCTTTCAGGTTCGGTCCTGCCTCGGGCAACTCCCGTACTGGAAGCGCCAAAACCCTGGCAAAGGGGTCTGGGGCGAGCACTGGGCACCGTGTCATGGTGCCTGTCATGTCGACTGATCACCTCACTCACAACCGGCCCGTGGGCCACATCCGTCACGCGGCGAGCAAGGTGCCGGAGGTGACTGTCTACTTCTGGATCATCAAGGTGCTGACCACCGGGATGGGCGAGACGGCGTCCGACTTCCTGGCCCACCTGGTCGGCCCGATCCCCGCTGTCGGCCTCGGCGGCATCGCCCTGGTGGCCGCTCTGGCGGTGCAGTTCGCCGTCCGTCGGTACGTGGCCTGGGTCTACTGGACGGCGATCGTCATGGTCAGCGTGTTCGGCACCATGGCCGCCGACGTCCTGCACGTCGGCCTCGGCGTGCCGTACACGCTGTCGACCCCGTTCTTCATGGCCGCGCTGGCCGCCGTCTTCGCCCTCTGGCACCGCAGCGAGCGCACCCTGTCCATCCACAGCATCCACACCCGGCGCCGCGAGAGCTTCTACTGGGCCGCCGTGCTGGCCACGTTCGCTCTCGGAACCGCCGCCGGCGACCTCACCGCCACGATCGGCCTCGGCTACCTGGGCTCCGCCGTCCTGTACGCAGCTGCGATCGCCGTTCCGGCCGTCGCCCATCGGTGGGGGAGCCTGAACGCGGTGGCCGCGTTCTGGGCCGCGTACGTCATCACCCGCCCGCTCGGTGCCTCTGTCGCCGACTGGATGGCCCTCGGCCACGGCAGGGGCGGACTCGACCTGGGCCTGGGGCCGGTCACGCTGTCCTGGACGGTGGCCATCCTCGGCTTCGTCGGCTACCTGGCCGTCTCCCGCAAGGACGTTCAGCGCGACATCACGCCATGACACGCCGGTGGCGTCGAGTGCGGCGCGGTCACCCGGCGGGCAGGCTGACCACGAACCGTGCCCCGGGCGGGTGCCCGGGATCGTAGGTCACCTCGCCGCCGACGGAGCGGGCCAGGCGTCGCGCCAGCGGCAGTCCCAGGCCCGCTCCGCTGTGTCCGTCGCCGGGATCCGCGCGTCGGCCGGGCTCGAAGAGTTGTCCGGCGAACGGGGGCGGTACGCCGGGCCCGTCGTCGATGACGTCGACGCGTACGCCGTCGGGTGCGCGACAGCACGGATGGCGATGGAGCGGGCGTAGCGGCAGGCGTTGGTCAGGAGCGGGCTGACGATGTGTTCCAGGAGGGTGGGTGGGACTCCAGCCTCCAGAAGCGGGCCGTCAACGGCGATCGTCAAGTGCTGCGACGTGTTGAGGACTTCGGTGAGGCGTCGCAGCGCGGAGAGGATCTCGGCGGGGCCGGGAGCGGTGAGTGTGCCACTGCGGGCCGTCGTCGAGGAGGGTGTCGCAGATGTGCGCAGGGTCTGGGCGGCTTCCGTGGTCACCTTGTGGGTGGCGTGGGTCTCGTCGGCGGTGCGGGGGCGGGTCCGCCACCAGTCGAGTTCGGCGATGATCCGGCTCAGGGGTATGCACAGCCCGTGCGAGAGTTCCCCGGTGAGCTGCCGCTCGTGGCGCAGGAGGGTGCGGCTGCGGTCCAGTATGGCGTCCAGTGATGTACCGAGGCGCGCGAGTTCGGCCGGGTGCCGGGTATGGCCGAAGCGTTCTTCGGAGGCGACGGCGCTCCACTGGGTGGCCTGGTCGGTCATCGTGCGGACCGGGCGCAACGCGCGGCCTACTGCCAGCCGGGTCAGGGCGTAGGTGCAGGCGAGCATCATGACGTCCTGCGCGAGCGATCCCAGGAGCAGGGTGTCGGCCGAACTCCGGTAGGGGGAGAGGCCGAGCGCGGTGACCACCAGGGCCCCGCTCTTGTCCGTGGACACCGGCTGCGAGCACAGCCGGAGAGGGCTGTCCACGTCGGCGGT
The DNA here is from genome assembly GCF_055567535.1 of Streptomyces sp. NPDC026538. NCBI lineage: Bacteria > Bacillati > Actinomycetota > Actinomycetes > Kitasatosporales > Streptomycetaceae > Streptomyces > Streptomyces sp. NPDC026538. The sequence goes on along the minus strand of NZ_JBVHQG010000002.1, from coordinate 610,008 downwards.
GACGCACCGCCGCCCGCCGCGCCCGGTAAGGGCGTCGGCGACGCGGGTGAGGCGGCCGGCGTTCGGCGGCTCTTTCAGCAGGCGTCGGCCGGCGTAGATCCACGCGTTGGTGTCGAGGAGGGCGTCGTTGGACGTTTCCAGGACTCGTACGGTGGTGCCGGTGGTGTCGGTGGTCGTCGCGACGGAGGCGCGGGTGCACAGTTCGTCGTCCGCCTGGTGCTGGAGGCGGTGCTGGGCCACGGCGTTGAAGGCGACGGTGAGGACCAGCATCAGTAGCGCGGCCGTGGTGAGGGCCACCAGGGACAGCCGGCCGCGCAGAGTTCGGGGTGCCAGACGGTGGAGGACACCGGTCACGGCGGGCCGTAGCCGGTGGCGGAACCCGCTCATGACAGGCGGTGGCCGACCCCGCGGGCAGTGCCGATCGTCCGGTCGCTGCCCGCCTCGCGCAGCTTGCGTCGCAGGCGGGTCAGATACTGGTCGAGGGTGTTGTCGTGCACGTGGGCACCCTCCGGCCAGGCCGCCCGGACCAGCTCGCAGCGGCGCACGATGCCGCCGGAAGCCGCCATGAGCGCCGCCAGGAGGCGGAACTCGGTCGGTGTCAGGTCGACTCGGATGCCTCGGACGCTGACCGTGTGCCGGATGGCGTCCAGTGCCAGATCTCCCGCTGCGGCAGCGGGTGGCGGTGCGGCCCGTTTGAGGGCTGCGCGCAGGCGGGCTGCGAGTTCGGCAAGGTGGAACGGCTTGGGCAGATAGTCGTCGCCTCCGGCCGAGAACCCGGACAGCCGGTCGCTCAGCCGGTGGTGGGCGGTCAGGAAGATGACGGGGGAGAGGAATCCGTTCGCGCGCATCGCCTGGCACACGTCCCTCCCGTCGGCGTCGGGCAGCCCGATGTCGAGCACGGTGGCGGAGATGTCGGGGGTGGCCAGTCGTAGGGCGGTGGCACCGTCCGGTGCGGGCACGGGGTCGAAGTCCTCGTCGCGCAGTCCGCGCATCAGCACGTCACGCAGGGCGTGATCGTCCTCGACGACCAGGATCGTCTGACGCATGGTCCTCCCTCTGCTCTCGTGCCACGTCCGTCTGTTCCGCTGCCGTGTGCGTTCGGCCCCCTGCCGTGCTGCCCGTCGGTTCTGCCGTCCCGCGCGCCGAGTCCGTGTCCGTCGCGCCGGGGGCCCAACGGTCGGGGAGCCAGCGGGCCACGGCGCTCAGGCACAGGCCGAGCCACCCGAGGGCGAACAGCCAGCCGCCGACGACGTCGGTGAACCAGTGCACCCCGAGGTAGACGCGGGTCAGCCCGACCGACGCACCCCAGCCGCCGATGACCAGGGTGAGCACAGTCCTGCCACGCGGGCCGCGTATGCGGATGGCGATGATCAGCAGTCCCGCGGTGAGGGCCGCCGTGGTGGTGTGACCGGACGGGAACGCCCATCCCGAGGCATGCGCCGCCCAGTCCGTCAGGGGCGGTCGCGGCCGGGTGACGAGTGCCATCACCGCGTACCGCAGCGCCTGGCCCGCACCGAGGCAGCCCAGACAGAGCGCCACGGCGAGCGTGCGCTGCCGTGGGGTGCGCCCCGCGATGAGCGCGGCCAGCACCGCCAGCGCGTACGGGACGGCACCGGTCCCGGTGTCGGTCAGCCCGCGGGCGAGCGCCACCGCCACGTCGGGCCGGTGGCCGACGGACCACGAGAGGAGGTCGGCGTCCGCGAATAGCGGTGTGCCGTCGTGGCCCACTACGACCATGGTCAGCACGCCGAACGCCGTCCACGCTCCGAGCCCGCAGCTGCCGGCCAGTTCGGCGGCCTCGCCGCGCTTCACGACACCACCAGCAGCGGACGCAGACGGGTGGCCGCGAGCCGCAGGGCTGCGGCCTCCGCACGCCCGCGCAGTGCCGACATGAGGAGCAGGGCGGCCACGGCGCCCACCACGACCCCGGTCAGCACGTCGTGGGGGTAGTGCGCGCCCACCCAGACACGCGAGACGGCCATCGCGCAGGCGGCCACCACGGCGACCGCGCCGAGTCGGCGGGAGACGAACAGCAGGGCGACGGCCGCCGCGGCGGCGATGGCCGCGTGGTTGCTGGGGAAGGACCAGTCGCCAGGTGCCGGACACGCCTCCAGCGTGGTCACCCGCAGGCTCTGGCAGGGCCGGTCCTCGCGCACCAGCAGCTTCAGTACCGCGTCCACACCGAAGGCCACGACCACGACGAACGGCACGGCGAGCGCCGTCACCGAGGCGGTGGCGCCCACACGCCGGGCGCGCCACCAGCCGACGGCCATGAGCACCGCGAACAGGGCGAGCCCGTACGTCGACCAGGCCGACACCGTGTCGTCCAGCCAGACGGGGGAGCTCCTGGCGAGGTTCACTACGTCGGTGTAGGCCGAGCCGTCGACCGACGAGCCGTCAAGGGCGATGATCATCCGCGTGCCTCCTTCGCCTTCGCGTCCCGGCGCGAGCGGTATACCTCGGAGGCGACCGGAATCAGCGAGAGGCCCACGATCACCGCGACCATCGGCAGCAGATAGCGGTCCACATTCGGCACGGAGGAGCCCAGCGCGTAGCCCGCCAGGGTGAGCCCCAGGCTCCACACCAGCCCGCCGGTCACCTGCCAGACGGTGAACGTGCGAACCGGCACCCGCAGGGCGCCCGCCATCGGGTTCAAAACCGTGCGCACCACCGGAACGAAGCGGGCCAGGACGATCGCCTTCGCGTACCCGTAGCGCTCCAGCAGCTCCTCCGCGCGTCTCGCCCCCTCGTGCAGGCGGGCCGAGCGGCTGCGGGAGAGCAGGGCGCCGCCCGCTCGACGGCCCAAGAGGTATCCGCACTGTGAGCCGGCCAGCGCTCCCACCGCCGCGGCGACCAGGAGCGGGGCGAGTGACAGCTTCAGGCCGCTCCCGGCGGTGCCGGTGCACAGCAGACCGGCCGTGAACAGCAGCGAGTCGCCCGGGAGGAAGAAGCCGATGAGCAGACCGGTCTCGGCGAACAGGACCACACCCACGCCCAGCACGCCGAACGCGGACAGCAGCGACCGCGCGTCCAGCACATTGACGGCGAGCTGCGACGATAGATGCATGGCTGTGGTCATCGTCGGGGGCTCCTTCATCGTTCTTCCGGACTGTCGGATGCGGCGGAACGGTGGCGCGGCGGCATCCGGCGACTGACTACAATCCTGTAGACGGTCTATTGAACTGTAGACGATGGCGGAGTGAGGAACGTTCCATGACCGACGCGAGGGGCGAGAGGCGGCCGGCAGGCGAGCTTGAGGCCGCCGTCATGGCCGCGCTGTGGGCCGCCGGGGCTCCGCTCACACCAGGGCGGGTGCGGACCGAGCTCGGCTCCGGCCTGGCCCGGACGACGGTGGCGACGATACTGACCCGTCTGCACGAGAAGGGCGTCGTCGACCGGGAGCGGCGGGGCCGCGGCTACGCCTACTTCCCCGTCCAGGACGCGCCCGGCCTTACAGCCCGGCGCATGCACACCGAACTCGACCGGGATGCCGACCGGGAGACGGTCCTGGCCCGCTTCGTGGCTCAGCTCAGTCCCGGCGACGAGCAGCACCTGCGCCGGCTGCTGGAGGGTGACGAGCGATGACCGCTCTGCTGCTCCTCCCGCTGATCCTTCCCTTCCTCGCGCCGACGCTGGCCCGCCGAACCCTCGACCGACTGGCCCCCGCCACCGCACTGTGGGTCCTCACCGCCTCGACCCTGGCGCTGGCGGGAGCCTGCGTCGCCGCCCTGGGGGCCCTCGTCCTGACCGGACTGCTCACACTCCCCGCCTTCACCCCCCTCGGTGAGCTCGTCCACCCCCTGCGGACCGCCTCGGACTACTTCGTCCTCCCCGCCGCCACGGCGGCCACCGGGGTGCTCACCCTCAGCGTCTGGACCCTCGTGCGCTCAGCCTTCCGGCAGACCCGCGCCTTCCGCGCAGCCCGTACGCAGGCCGACCGCCGCCCCGCCGCAGGTGACCTGTGCGTGATCGAATCGCCCGATCCGGACGCGTACGCTCTGCCCGGCCGGCCCCACCGCATCGTCGTCACCACCGCCATGCTGCGCAGTCTGGGATCTGCCGAGCGTGAGGCCCTCTTCGCCCATGAACGCGCTCACAACCGCGCCGGCCATCACTACTTCCTGGCCGCAGCCGAACTCGCCGCCCACTGCCACCCCGCCCTGCGCGCCACCCGCGCCACCATCCGGTTCGCCGCCGAGCGGGCTGCCGACGAGGTCGCCGCCGAGGTCACCGGAGACCGGCGCCTGATCGCTACGGCCATCGCCCGCGCCGCCCTCGCCGGAAATGCCTCCCCTTCCACCCGACCGGACTTCGCACCCGCGGCGACGACCGGACCGGTGCCGCAACGCGTCGCGGCGCTTCTCGCACCCCCCCGGACGCGCCTGCGGACCACCCGTCGTACCGCGTTCCTCCTCGTGGCCTGCACGGTCCTGTCCGTCGTCGCCGGGGCGGCAGGCGTCGTCGACTTGCACCACGAGGTCGAGGTCGCCCAGGGCGAGGAGGCTCCCTGACCGGTTCGGCCCCGGAGGCCCTCCGCCGGATGCGCAACCGGCCCGCCGCGTGATCATCCTCAGGCGAGGACCGGCTCCGGCAGCCGGAGCAGGTCGCCGGTTGCGTCTGCGGCGCCCAGCGCGGTGAGGGCGCCGAGCGCCAGAACGGTCACCGCCAGCGGCCACCGGGCGCGGCGGTCTGGAGGGCGGCGACATGGCGGGAGACCGCGAGGTCGCTGAAGCCGAGTCCGTGCGGCGGCTTCCGGCGGCGGCCGCGAGCGCTGCCCGAGCGAGGGCGCGGGCGGTGGACACGCGGCCCCCGACCGCCTGGCGTATCTCCTTGCCAGTGGCGCCGCCGTACTGCTGCCCCACCCCGGGGGGTCTGGGTCCGCTGGACGCGGCGCTCGTGCTGACGCTCACCGCGGCAGGGGTGCCGGGAGCCGCGGCCCTGTCGGCGGCCTTCGGCTACCGGCCGCTGACGGCCTGGCTGCCGCTGTTCCCCGGCCTACTGGTGCTGGGGCTGCTGGTTCGCCGCTCCGTCCTGCGATGCGGGCTGGTGCCAACGGAATGCGTGATCCACGTCGACCCTGCCGGCGCCCCTTGCCGTCCTGGCGGCGCCTGGTGAGTTGTACCCCAGCGCGAGCTCTGGTCTCGCTGGTCCCGCCTTTCCCCCGCCGCACGTCATGACGAGCGCCTTTCTGGGGCCTCTATGCCGCAGGCGCTGGGAGGACGCCTGCTGTGACGGCTGTGGGGCTGACGAATACGGAACGCAGCGCAGCTGGCCACGTAGTACCGCGGTACCACGCGCCCGCCGCGGTTCAGCCTCCCGGTACCACCGGATCCGGGTGATTCGGCGCCTAGCGTTGCCGGTGAGGCGTCCGAAGTGACGGACGCCGGAGCCCGACAGGGAGAACGCGAATGATCGACGCACGGCGGTTGACCAAGAGGTACGGCGAGAAGACGGCCGTCGACGGGCTGGACTTCGTGGTGAAGCCCGGTACGGTGACCGGCTTCCTGGGACCCAACGGCGCGGGCAAGTCCACGACCATGCGCATGATCGTCGGCCTCGACGCCCCGACCAGCGGCTCCGTCACCGTGAACGGCCACCACTACGCCCGCCACCAGGCCCCGCTGCAGGAGGTCGGCGCCCTACTGGAGGCCAAGTCGATCCACCCGGGCCGCTCGGCGTACAACCACCTCAAGGCACTCGCGCTCACCCACGGCATTCCCGGCAGCCGGGTCGACGAGGTCATCGGCCTTGCCGGACTCGACAGTGTGGCGAAGAAGCGCGCCGGCGCCTTCTCCCTCGGGATGGGCCAGCGGCTGGGCATCGCGGCGGCGCTGCTGGGCGATCCGCAGACGGTGATGCTCGATGAGCCGGTCAACGGGCTGGACCCGGAAGGAGTGCTCTGGATCCGCAACCTCCTGAAAGGGCTCGCCGACGAGGGCCGGACGGTGTTCGTGTCCTCCCACCTGATGAGCGAGATGGCCCTGGTCGCGGACCACCTCATCATCGTGGGACGCGGGCGGCTGCTGGCCGACACGACCGTGGCAGACCTGATCCGCGAGGCCGGCGGGGACACGGTGAAGGTCGTCACCCAGGATCCGGCACGGCTGCGGGACGTACTCGCCGGGCCGGACGTCGATGTCACCGGCCGGATCGGTTCCGAGGAGCTGCAGGTGACCGGGCTGACCGCCCGCGAGATCGGGCTGAGGGCCGCCGAACACGGCATCGCGCTGTTCGAGCTGAGCGCGCGAAGCGTCTCGCTGGAGGAGGCGTTCATGGACCTGACCAGGGATGCCGTGGAGTACCACGGCACCACGACCGGCATCGACACCCTCGGGAGGCCCGCATGAGCACCCTCACCGCGACCGCGGAGGAACCCAGGATCACGTCCGTCCGCCCCGCCTACCGGGTGACAGGAAGGCGCGTGCTCGCCTCCGAGTGGGCCAAGCTGTGGTCCCTGCGCTCGACCTGGATCACCCTGGGCCTCGGCCTGCTGTTCCTGGTGGCCTTCGGCCTGATCTCCGCGAGCCGCTACAAGTCGGGGATGGACTCCGGCCACATGGACCGGGACTTCGCCGACTCGACGGCCGTCAGCCTGTCCCTCTTCGGTACGAACTTCGCCCAGCTCGCCCTGGGCGTGCTCGGCGTGCTGGTCACGGCGGGAGAGTACTCGACCGGCATGATCCGCTCCACGCTCGCGGCGGTGCCCCGCCGGCTGCCTGTGCTGTGGTCGAAGGCGGCCGTGTTCGGGCTGGTCGCACTGGTCGTGGGGACGGTGGGTGGGTTCGTCGCCTTCCTGTTCGGCAGTGGAATCGTCTCGGGCACGCCCGCGGCGATGAGCCTCTCGCACGCCGGTGTACTGCGGAGTCTGCTGGGCGCCGGGCTCTACCTCGGCCTGGTCGGGGTGATCGGCGTGGCGCTGGGCGCGCTGCTGCGGTCCGTGGCCGGGGGCATCTCGGTGCTGGTGGCGGCTCTGATGCTGATCCCGGGGCTGGTCTCCCTGTTGCCGAGTTCCTGGCGGGACGACATCAGCCCCTACCTGCCGTCCAACGCGGGTGAGTCGATGTTCGCGCTGACCCACGACTCGACGTCCCTGTCGCCGGGCGCCGGACTGCTGGTCTTCCTGTGCTGGACGGCGCTTGCGCTGGGCGGCGCGGCGTACCGGCTCGCGCGCACCGACGTCTGACGCCCGCACCATGGACAGGTGACGTCCGTGACCACCGATGACATCAGCGGTATGGGACCGCTGGTCGCCCGGCTGTCCCGGGGCGGCCAGCGGTTGCGGCAGGCCGACCGGACACATCCCTGGGTGCTGGACACCGTGGTCGTGGCTGTGGTCCTCCTGATGTTCTGCCTGCCCGACCTGCTGCGCGACGGTGTGGACGACGGCGACGGCCCGCGCCGCTTCCGGCTCGCCTTCACCGAGCTGCCCCTCGCGGGAATGCTGGCACTGCAGGCAGGACTCGTGCTGCCCTTGCTGTGGCGGCGGCGCAAGCCCATGGTGGCTTTCGGGGTCATCGCCGCGGTGTTCGTCCTCCAATGGTCCCTGGGCGCGGCGCTGCGCGCGGACGTCGCGCTCTTCGTCGCCCTGTACAGCCTGGCCCTGCACGGTCGGCTGCGGCAGCTGCCGTGGGCCTGCGCGGCCATGGCGGGAGCCATGGCGCTGGTCGCGGTCCGCGCGTCCTTGGCCGTCTCCGTCTGGGACGCGCTGTTCTTCCTGCTGAGCACGGCGACGGCGGCCGTGGCACTCGGCCTGATGGTGCGGATTCGCCGGGCCCAGCTGGCCGGTCTGCGGGAGCGGGCGGCCCGGCTGGAGATCGAGCGCGACCAGCGCAGCAGACTCGCGGCCGCCACCGAACGCACCCGGGTCGCCCGCGAGATGCACGACATCGTCGGCCACAACCTGTCCGTCATCATCACGCTCGCCGATGCCGGTGCCTACGCCACGGACGTCGCCCCCGAACGGGGCAAGGAAGCCCTGCAGCTCATCGGCGACACCGGCCGGCAGGCCCTCGGCGAGCTGCGGCGCGTGCTCGGCGTACTGCGCGAGGCCGGGGACGGCCCGGTCGGCGGGCCCGAGCTCAGCCCGCAGCCCGGCATCGCGGACATCGGCGCGCTGTGCGCCACGGTGCGCGCCGCCGGACTGGAGGTCGTCTACCGGACCTCCGGCGACGTCGAGGCCCTGGACGGCGGGGTCCAGCTGACGGTGTACCGCATCGTCCAGGAAGCCCTCACCAACACCATGAAGCACGCCGCCGACGACGCCCGGGTGCACCTGGCGGTCGCCGTGACGGACACCCGGCTGAGCATCCGGGTCCAGGACACCGGCCCGGCCGCACAGCCGGGACCGCCGAACGAGGAAGGGCACGGCCTGGTGGGCATGCGAGAAAGAGCCGCTCTGTACGGAGGCACCGTCAGCGCGGGGCCGACGGGCGGCGGAGGATGGAGCGTCGAAGCCGTCCTCGACCTCACGCCCCGGGGCGGTGACCGGTGACCACTGTCCTCATCGTGGACGACCAGCCGCTGCAACGCTACGGCTTCCACCTGCTCCTGGACTCCGTCCCCGAGACCGACGTCGTCGGGGAGGCCGCCCACGGCGCGGAGGCCGTCCGCAAGGCCGCCGAACTGCGCCCGGACGTCGTCCTGATGGACGTCCGCATGCCCGGCATGGACGGCATCGAGGCCACCCGCCGCATCGTCGCCGCCGGCGGCCGTTCACGCGTCCTCGTACTCACGACGTTCGACCTCGACGAGTACGTCCACGCCGCGATCCGGGCAGGGGCCAGCGGCTTCCTCCTCAAGGACGCGCGCCCCGACGAGCTCTTCGCGGGGATCCGCGCCGTCGCCTGCGGCGACGCCGTGATCGCGCCCACCCTCACTCGCCGCCTCCTGGACGAGTTCGCCCAGTACGTCCCCGCCCACCGGGGTGACGCCGCCGAGGACCCGAGGCTCGTCTCCCTCACCGACCGCGAGCGGGAGATCCTCGTCGCCGTCGGCAAGGGCTGGACCAATGGCGAGATCGCCGCCCGGTTCGTGCTCTCCGAGTCGACCGTCAAGACCCACGTCGGCCGCGTCCTGGCCAAGATCGGGGCCCGCGACCGGATCCAGGCCGTGATCTTCGCCTACGACCACGGCCTCGCCCGGCCCAACGCGGACTGAACCCGATGAGCGGCGGCCGGGAAGACCGGCGGCCTGCTCGCTGCTGCCGCGCCGCGGGGCCCGTCAGAGTTCCAGGCGGTAGCCGTGCCCGCGCAGGGTGGTGATGCGGGGCAGGCTGACGGGCGGGACCGAGGCGCCGGCGGCCTGCGCGAGGCGTCGGCGCAGGCCGGCCATGGTGACGTCGAGGGTCTTGGTGGAGCCGAACCAGTTCTCGTCCCAGACCTCGGCCATCAGGGTCTCCCGGGAGACTGCCTCCCCAGCATGCCGGGCGAGGACGGCGAGCAGGTCGAACTCCTTGGGACGCAGGTCGATGTCCGCGTCGCGCAGTGTGCAGCGTCGGGCCACGGCGTCGAGGACGAGGTCGGCCAGCCGGACGGGTTCCTGCGGTGGCGTGGCGACGACCCGGCGGCGCAGATGGGCGCGGAGCCGCGCGAGCAGCACGGTCAGGCTGAAGGGCTTGACGAGGTAGTCGTCGGCCCCCGCGTCCAGCCCGGCGATGACGTCGATGTCGTCCGTGCGGGCCGTCAGGATGACGATCAGCAGGTCCGGGTGCCGGGCGCGCACGGCGCGCGCGACGTCCAGACCGTCCATGTCGGGCAGTCCCAGGTCGAGCAGCAGCACGTCGTACGGCGCCCGCGTGGCCTCGGCCAGCGCTGCGGAGCCCGTCCGGCTCCAGGTCGGTGCGTAGCCGTTGCCACGCAGGCCGGTCTCCAGGTGGCGGCCGATGGTGTCGTCGTCCTCGACGACGAGGACGCGGTGACGGCTCGGATCGGCGGTCGCGTGCGTACGCATGCTGGACAGCGTAGGAGCGGGTGACGCGCGCGGCCCGTCCGCTCCCGTCCGCTCACAGGTCACGCAGCTCCTCCACGGCGGGCCGGCCGGCGCTGCGGATGCCGTTCAGGGCGGCTGCCAGTACGGCGACGACGGCCGCGCCCGCGGTCAGGGCCAGGTAGCCGCCCGGCACCGCCAGGCTCGCGGGCGGCGGGTCGAAGACGCCGGTCAGGACCTTCACGAGCATCTCGGACAGGGCCCAGCCGATGAGGGCGCCGCCCGCCAGGCCGCCGGTGGCCAGCAGCAGGGCCTCGGTGAGGACCATGCCACGCAGTTGGCCGCTCTTCGCGCCGATGACGGTGGCCACGGCGAAGGTACGGCGGCGTTCGGCGAGGCCCAGGGCGAGGACGAGCCCTCCCGCCCCGGCGGCCAGCAGCACCGCGAAGGCCAGCTCGATCCGGGTGAGTCCGGCCAGGTCGACGGAGGTCAGACTGGTGCCGACCGTGCCGCGCGTCTGCGTGAGGTCGGTGACCGTGGCGCCGGTGCCCAGCTGCTTGCGCAGATGCGCGGCGATCTGCTGCTGGTGGCTGCCGCTCGTGTCGAGCAGGAAGGCGCCGACCGCGTCGCTGCCGGTCGCCCTCGCCACATAGGCGGCGTTGGCGACGAAGAAGCTGTCCTTCGGCGCGGTCGGGAACTCCTTGACGATCCCGGCATAGTGGAAGGGCACAGTGCGCAGGGCCTTCGTACGGGCGTCCTGGATGCGGAGGTTGACGGTGTCGCCGGGGGAGAGCTGGAAGTCGTGCACGGTCTCCGCGCTGACCAGCAGGTTGTCGGGTCGCTGGGCGAGCCGGCGCATCAGTTGCGCGGCCGTGCCGCCCGAGAAGTAGGCGTCCTGGAGCGAGGTCGCCCTGGCGACGGTGGCTGGCCGGACACCGTAGAGGTCCTGGAGGTCGGCGCCGACGTAGGCGTAGCGGTGCTGGAGGGGCTCGACGTGCCGGACGCCGGAGACCTTCAGCGTGTCGGCCGCGCCCGGGCGGACCTGTGCGCCGGGCGGTTCGGTGACGGTGACGTCCGCGCCGTTGGTGAGGCGGGCGTCGACCTCGGACTGCTGACGGTAGGTGGAGTTGAAGACGGCCGTGGAGATCGCGAACGACATGGCGAGGGCGAGCAGCACCACGGAGCGGGCCAGCGGCCGCCGGCGGCGGGACAGCACGGCCGCAGTGGTCGTGGCGAGGGTCGCGGTCAGCGGTCGGGCTAGGCGGGCCAGGGCCGGTCGGCCGTGGGCGAGGACCAGCAGGGTCAGCCGCCACAGCAGCAGGGCCGCGCCCAGCCACAGCAGGGCCGGGCCGAGGAACGCCCAGTAGGAGACGGAGACGCTGGGCACGCCCTCCGGGGCGAGGACGAGGGCGTACTGGTTGCCGGAGGAGGCGCGGAAGACCAGCCAGGAGCCGGTCAGCAGCGCGAAGTCCAGGCCGTACCGCAGCCACCAGGGCGAGCGCGACCCGCGCGGCTCCCGCCTGGTGTCGGCGACGGTCACCGTGCGCAGGTCCCGCAGGGCGGGCACGAGCACGGCAGCGGCGGCCACGGCCACGCCGAGGACGAAGGCGACGGCGTACCAGAGGGCCCAGGTGCCCGCGCCCGCGCCGAAGGAGGCGGCGCTGAAGGCGAGGCGGCCGGTCAGCGCGGCGAGTCCGAGACCCGTCAGGCCGCCGACGGCCCCGACCAGCGCGGCCTCCAGGCCCGCGAGCGCGGTGATCTGGCGGGGACGCAGCCCGCGCAGCCGCAGCAGGCCCTGTTCCCGGCGGCGCCGTTCGCCGCCTGCCGAGGCGACCGCCACGGTCAGGGCGGCGGCCAGGACGGCGCCGGGGACGCCGAGGAAGAGGAAGAGGATCTGGGCGTAGAGGGCGTCCTGGCGGGCGGAGTCGAGGGCGGCGCCGAGGTTGTTGCCGACGAGCGCGGAGCCGGCCGACTTGGCCTCCAGGTTGTGTGCGGCACCCGTCACGGAGGAGAAGGCGGCGGCCGGGTCGGCCGGCAGCTTCGCGTCGCGGGCCACGTGGATCTGGGTGGTGACGTCGGTGGCTCCCCGGGTGAGGGAGGCGAACCGGGCGGCGGGCAGGAGGACGACGTTGTCCGGGGGAGCGGTCGGCTGGGACTGCGGGGGCGCGCCGATCTTCTGGAACAGCGAGTCGGCCTGGGGCAGGTCGACCACGCCGTCCACCCGCACCTGCCGCAGTCCGGCGCCGGGCAGCCGTACGCCGATGGTGTCGCCGGGGGCGGCGTGCAGGTTGGATGCGGTCTGCTGGGCGAGCAGGACGCCGGTGCCGGAGCCGGAGAGCGTGCGCAGTTCGTCGGGGAAGTGACTGCGGTAGCCGGCCGGCAGGCCGAGCGCGACGCCGGGGCCGGTGGTCTGGGTGCTGCCTCCCACGGTGGCGGTGAAAACGGTGGTGCGGGCGAAGCCGACGGGCAGGGCGGCCCGGGTGCCGCCGGCGGCCTGCACCAGCGACCGGACGGCGTTCGGGTCGGCGCCCGGCTGTACCTCGACCTGCCAGTCCACGGCGACCGAGCGGACCGCCCGGTGGGTCATGGTCGCCTTGGACGCGGTGAGGAAGGAGCCGAGCGCGGCGACCAGGGCGACGGCGAGGGCGATCCCGGCGACGGCGGCCAGGAGCCGTCCGATGCGGTGGCGGGCCAGTCCGCCCGCCCAGGCGGTGATCATGACAGGCTCCCTCGTGGGTCCGGCGCGTGCGGTGCTTCGGGTGCGAGCAGTCGGCCGTCGCGCATGCCCCGCCGAACGGTGAGCCGGGCGGCGACGGCGGGGTCGTGGGTGGTGACGACGAGGGCCGCCCCCGTCCGGTCGGCCGCCGCGAGCAGGGCGTCCAGGACACGGGCGCCGGTGGCGTGGTCGAGGCGGCCGGTGGGTTCGTCGGCGAGGATCAGCCGCGGCGCCTGCGCCAGCACGCGGGCCACGGCCACCCGCTGGGCCTGGCCGCCGGAGATCTCGTCGGGCAGCCGGTCGGCCAGCCCGGCCGCGCCGACCACGTCGAGCGCCTCGGCGACCGGACGGTGGGTTTCTTCCTGCGGGCGTCCCGCCAGGACGAGCGGCAGCGCGGTGTTCTCCGTGACGTCGAGGGCGGGGATGAGGCTCTCTGCCTGGAAGACCAGGCCCACGTCCCGCGGCCCGTGGAGCCCTGGCCGGGTGATCGTGCCGCTGGTGGGGTCTTCGAGCCCGGCCAGCAGATGGAGCAGGGACGACTTCCCCGACCCGGACGGACCCACGATCGCCAGCCGCTCGCCGGAGCGCACGTCCAGGTCGGTGCCGTGCACCGCCACCACGGCGGTGGGGCCCCGGCCGAAGGTGAGCGCGACGCCCCGGCAGGAGACGAGCAGGTCAGCGGAGGACATGGCTGCTCTCCTCGGTTTGAGCGGTTCCCTCGCATCCCTCGTGAGCTCGCCCCTCGTCCAGTGTGATCACTCGGTCGGCGCCCCGCACCGCTTCCGCGCTGTGCGTCACGATCAGCACCGCGCAGCCGTCCGCCGTCCGGTCCCGCAGCATCCGCAGCACCAACTCCTCGGTCACACCGTCCAGTTCACCGGTCGGCTCGTCGGCCAGCAGCACGGCCGGGGAGTTGGCCAGCGCGACGGCGAGCCCGGCCCGGGCCAGCTCACCGCCGGACAGCTGCCGCGGCAGCGCGCCCGCCCGCCGCCCGAGCCCCACCTGTTCCAGCAGCGCCCCGGCCCGCACCGTGGGACGGCCGCGCACCGCGTGCTGGGCGAGCCGGATGTTGTCGCGCACGGTCAGATGCGGCAGCAGGTTGCGGGACTGCAGAAGCACGCCCACATGACGCGCGCGCAGCCGGGCGCGTTCGGTCTCGGGCCGGTGGCTGATGCGCACGCCCGCCACCCGGACCTCGCCGCCCGACGGCTCGTCGAGCCCGGCCAGGCACGCCAGCAGGGTCGACTTGCCCGCCCCCGACGGGCCGACGACGGCGACCGTCTCCCCGCGCCGCACCCGCAGTGACACTCCGCGCAACGCGAGCGTCTCCTCCTCACCGGCCCGGTAGAAGCGGTAGAGCTCCCGGGCGGCCAGCACCACGTCGTCGTCCGACGGATCGGCGCGCATGGCCCTCACCGCCACGCGAACGAGTCGCTGACGATCCGCCACGGATCGACGTTGTCGGCGTTGACCGGGCCGGACAGCGTCAGGTCCACCTCGTGCCCCTGCCGGTAGAAGGCGTACCGCTCGAATGTGTCCCGCACCACCTTGCCGGTGACCGGGTCCTTGGCCGAGTCGCCCTGGTAGGTGAGAAGGACGACGGGGCCCGCCTTACGGGTCACCTGCGACACCTTCGGCGATGCGAACTTCGGGACCTGCCGACGTAGTTGAGGTACCACCGTGTTCTTGACGGAGGTGACGGTCGGGGCGGTGGAGGCGCTGGCCGTAGCGATGGTGACGCTGTTCAGCTTGTCCGTGAAGACGGTCGCACCGCCCTCGCCGGTACGGGCCCAGCCCTCCGGCACCTTCACCGTGAACCCGGTGAAGCCGCCGGTGGGACGGTAGGTCACGAACACCTGGTTGTCGGGGATGTCCCCGGGTGGGTTCGACTCGGTGGGGGCTGGATTCGCCCGCACCGGGGCCGTCGCACCGGAGCCGGAATGCGCCCCGGACGACGCTCCGGAGCACCCTGCGATCACCGCCGCGACCACCGTCACCGCGACGAGGCCGGCGGAGTTGCGTTTGTACGACATGCCACTGCCTTTCCGAGGAACTGCCGGGGCCTGCTCTCCTGCCATGTCACCGACGCTAGAGAGCCGTCGGTTAACGCCCCGCACGCCGACGGTTAGACGACGGCAAAAGCGCGTGGCGGACCGCTCACGGACCGGCCGGGGACCCGCAGGATGGGGGCATGAGACAGCGCGTGGTGCGAGTCGCCCTCACCGCCGCCCTGGTCGCCGTCGTCCTCCTCGCCGTCCCGCTGGCCCTGGCGATCAGGTCGTCCCTGTACGCCGACCAGCGCGACACCCTGGAGCGGGCGGCTCTGTCGGGGGCGGTACGCGTCAGCCCGGACTACGTGACCGGCGACCCCGTGGAACTGCCCGCGCCACCGCCCGACGGCCGTCTCGGTCTGTACGACCCCTCGCTGCGGCTGCGGGCCGGCACCGGCCCCCACACCGGCGACACGGCCGTGCGACGGGCGCTGGCCGCGGAGGTGGTACGCGGCCGGCCGGGCGGTGACCTGGTCGTCGCGGTACCCGTCTCACACGCCGAGCATGTGATCGGCGTCGTACGCGCCTCCTCGCCCGCAGCCGCCGTACGCGACCGTGTCCTGATCGCCTGGGCGGTCCTCGCCGGGGTCTGCGCCCTCGCGCTGACCGTGGCCGTCCTCGTCGCCCGCCGGCAGGCGCGGGTGCTGGCCGCGCCGCTGGAGGACCTTTCCCGGCACTGCCGGGCCGTCACCGCCGGCGACCTGAGCGCCCGGGCCGCGCCCAGCAGCGTGGACGAGATCGACCAGGTCGCGCGCACCCACAACGAGATGCTGCACAGCCTGACCGAACTCCTGCGCCGCGAGCGCGACTTCACCGCCAACGCCTCCCACCAGCTGCGCACCCCGCTCACCGGTCTGCAGCTCACCCTGGAGGCGGGGATCGCCCAGGACGACGACGCCCGGCTGCGGCCCGCCCTGGAGGAGGCCCTGGCCACCACGCGCCGCCTGCACCGCACGGTGGAGGAGGTGCTGCGCCTGTCCCGCTTCCATGGCCTGCCGCGTCGGCCCGCCCCGGACACGCCCGTGTCACAGCTGCTACGCGAGACCGAGGAGCGCTGGCACGGACTGTTCGCCCGCGACGGCAGACGCCTGGAGGCAGGAGCCCTTGAGACGGGGGACGACGTTCGCGTCCTCGGCGCCCCGGTCACCGAGATCCTCGGCGTCCTGCTGGAGAACGCGCGCGTCCACGGGCGCGGCACCGTGCGCCTCACGGCCCGCGATCTCGGGGAGGCCGTCGCCTTCGACGTGACCGACGAGGGCGCGGTGGACGGCGAGGCGTCCCGGCTGTTCGACCGCGGCCGCACCGGCGCGGGGGAGGGCTCCGGCATCGGCCTGTCCCTCGCCCGCGATCTGGCCGTGTCCCTGGGCGGCAGACTCTCCCTGACCGGCCGCCGTCCAGCCACCTTCACCCTGCTCATCCCCGTACGCCGCGAGGAGCCTGGCTCCGAGGGCGACGGCTGAGGAGGGTTCAGGCGCCTGCTGCGGTGGGAGCCGGTCGCAGCCGGGTGACGATCCGGTTCGCGGCGGTCTTCTGCAGCAGCCCGTAGGCGAGGACCGGCAGCAGCAGGTGCGGTTTGTCGGGCAGAGACGCGGTGATCAGCACCGCGCTCGCGCTGCTGTTGTTCATGCCGCAGGCGAGCGTCAGTGACGAGGCGGTAGCCGCCTCCAGCCGCAGGAGGCGGGCGGCGACCCGGCCGAGGACGAAGGAGAGCAGGCAGACCAGGGCGGCCACGGCCAGAGCGGCGGCGAACAGCAGCGGGCGTGGCCGGGTGAGGACGGATCCGAGGGCGCCGCTGGCGTTGACGTAGGTCAGGACCAGCGAACCGGCCATGGCCGACGGCGCCACCGTCGTGACCAGGCGGCCCAGCCGTCGCGCGGGCAGAACGAGTGCACCCAGCAGGCCCGCCGCGCAGGGAAGGACCACGGCGGTGAGGGTGAATCCACCCTGGGCCAGCCGGCCGGTCGCGGCGAGGGTGTGCGCGTAACCGCCGCTGAGCAGCGGCGACAGCGTCGCCAGCAGCACGGGGGTGGTGAGCGGGCTGAGCAGGGTGGAGGCCAGGACGAGGCCCACCATCGTCGGCTGATCTCCCTCGCCCTTGTCGGTCCACACGGTCGCCCCGGCGGCGACGGGCATCGCCACGACGAGGATCATCGCCGTGAGCAGTCCGCTGCCGCCGTCGGCGTCCGGGGTGCGCCGCAGGAGGAAGGCGACGAACGGCACGACCGCCATTGGGATCACGAGGTGCAGCACGAGACCGGCGAGCAGGGCCTTCGGATGCCGCAGCAGGGCACCCAGCGCGCGGACGGGGACCTGGAGGCCGGCCGAGAACAGCACCAGGGACAGCAGGAGCGGTGCGGTGTGCAGCGTCGGGTGCGACGGGGTCGGCAGGGGGTGGGGGCGGCGCAGCCACAGGCCGGGTCCGGGCAGGAACAGGGCGAGGGCATAGGACAGGACGACGGCGCGGCCGAGCCGGTGCCGCAGCCAGGACGCGGCGCGGGTGTGCATGCACCCCATCGTGATCAGACGGACCCGGCGGGGCCGGGATCGCCGCGCGCAGTCAGGATGCGTTCAGGTAACCGCTGGCAGCGTCCTGTCCATGACCTACGAACTCTCCGAGACTCCCTAGGCCGAACCCGGCGCGAGTGTCTCCGCTCGCTCCTGCCGCCCTCCGCGTTGAATCAACGAGAAGGCCGGCCTGGGCCTGACCGGAGTGTTCGTGTTCATGAGCGCGCCGCTCGCAGTCGCCTCGTCGTCCAGTTCCGCACCACGGCGTACCGCGCGGGCGTGCACCGGCGGCGATCTGGACTCCGAGCGCATGGACCTCGGCTACTGGCTCGCGGCGGTCCTGTTCGCGCTGGCCATCGCCGCCTTGGCGATCGCGCACTTCGCGCTGGGCCTGGACGCGGTGTGGACCTCTGGATCGCCTACATCCTCACCCGCCCGCTCGGCGTCTCGATGGGCGACTTCGTGTCCGACAGCTCGGGCCTGGCTACGCCGACGGGGCAGCGCTGGTGACCGGCGTCCTGGTGGTGCTGGTGGCCCTGATGCGCGTGCCCGTCGTGCGCCCGCTTCCCCACCTGACTGCTGCAGCGTGTCGAGAGAAGATGCGTCTGCCGGAGTGTCCAGTGAAGAGGAGAGTGCTCCCAGGAGGTGGTCCGACGTCCAAGAAGCCATGTCCGGCCTGCCGGGCACGCGACAGCCTCGAGAGAAGTCCATGAAGCCTGCCCGCACCACGTCCGCCACGCCCGAGCCGTCGAACCCACCTGCCCGGGGGCTCTCAGCGTGGCGGTTCGTGGCGGTGTTCGGGGGCGTCAGTCTGCTGATGGACTTCGTCTACGAGGGCGCTCGTTCCGTCACCGGCCCGCTGCTCGCTCACCTGGGCGCCTCCGCGGCCGTGGTCGGCGTGGTCACGGGGGCGGGTGAGGGCGCCGCGCTCGGGCTGCGTCTGGCCTCGGGACCGCTGGCCGACCGCAGCCGCCGCTTCTGGGCATGGACGATCGCCGGATACGTGCTGACCGCGGCCACAGTCCCGGTGCTCGGTCTGACCGGTGTGCTGTGGGTGGCCTGCACCCTGGTGATCGCGGAACGCGTCGGCAAGGCCGTGCGCTCCCCGGCCAAGGACACGCTGCTCTCGCACGCCACCGCCGGTACCGGCCGGGGCCGCGGCTTCGCGGTGCACGAGGCGATGGACCAGGTCGGCGCGCTCATCGGCCCGCTCACGGTGGCCGGGGTCCTCGCCTTGACCGGCGGCGACTACGCCCCGGCGCTCGGGGTGCTCGCGCTGCCCGGCGTGGCCGCCGTCGCACTGCTGCTCTGGCTGCGTGCCAGGGTCCCCGATCCGGTGGGCTACGAGACCACCGTCGGCACGGCGGTGCCCGAGCAGTCGCCTCCCGCCGGATCCCGCGAGAGGAGGCTGCCGCGGGCCTTCTGGGCCTACGCGGTATTCACCGCAGCGACCCTGACCGGTTTCGCCACCTTCGGTGTGCTCTCTTATCACCTGGTCGTCCGCCACTTGATGCCAACCGCGATGGTGCCGGTGCTGTACGCGGCGGCCATGGCGGCTGACGCGGTGGCGGCGCTGGCCACAGGCTGGCTGTACGACCGGCTCGGCGCCCAGGTCCTGGTCGTCCTGCCGCTGCTGTCCGCCGCTGTTCCGGCCCTCGCCTTCACCGACACGGTGGGGGCCGCCGTGGCGGGTGCACTGGTGTGGGGCGCCGCCGTCGGGGTCCAGGAGTCCACGCTGCGTGCCACCGTCGCCGACCTCGTACCCGTGGGCCGCCGGGCCACCGCGTACGGCGTCTTCGCCGGGATCATGGGAGCGGCTGCGTTGGCAGGTGGCGCCCTGGTCGGGGTGCTGTACGACGTCTCCGTTCCCCTTCTGATCGTGGTCGTCGCCGGCATCCAGGTCGCCGCGCTGGTTCTGCTGTGGTTCACCCGGGCCGTGCGGTCCACGCCCGCTCACTGAGTGGTGAACGTGCGAGCAGGCATCGGGCGTTTTGGTCACCACGCCGCTGCGCGGCCGGGCATGGAGCGACGGACACCTTCGAAAGCCGGGGCGGCACGGCACGGGGGCGGGCTTGCGGAATCTGTGTCAGCTCGTGAGCATCCCGCGGCCGAGCCAGTCCTTGGTGTCGCGGACTCCGGGCAGGGCGAAGAAGTAGCCGCCGCCGGTGGGTGAGATGTAGTCGACGAGGGGTTCGTCGATCAGCCGGGTCTGGGTGGCCTCGAACTGGCGCTTGACGTCCTGCTGGTAGCAGCAGAAGACCAGGCCCATGTCGAGGTTGCCGACATCGTCGATTCCGCGGTCGTAGTTGTAGCCGCGGCGCAGGATGCGGGAATCGTCCGTGGCGGCGGTGCGTGGGTTGGCGAGGCGGATGTGGGCGTCGAGGGGGATCGCGTTGCCGTGCGGATCCTTGGTGTAGTTGGGAACATCGGTCTCCTTGACGCCGTCGAGCGGGGCGCCGGTGTCCTTGCGGCGGCCGAACATCTTCTCCTGCTCGGTGAGGGAGACCCGGTCCCAGAACTCGACGAGCATGCGGATGATCCGTATGACCTGGTAGCTGCCGCCCCTGGCCCATGCGGGCTCGCCGGCGCCGCCCCCGACCCATATGAGGCGGTTGCTTTCTCGGGACGAGGCGACGTCTGGGTTGGCGATGCCGTCCTTGAAGCCGAGCAGGTTGCGCTGGGCGCCAATGGGGCGGGGCGTGTTCTGGAAGCCGTCGATACGCCACTTGATCTGCATGGCCCCACGGGTGTGCCGGGCGATGTCGCGCAACGCGTGCAGGACGGTGTCCTGACGGTTGGCGCAGATCTGCAGGGACAGGTCGCCGTGGCACTCGGCGGGCTTGAGGTTGTCGTTGGGGAAGGTCCGCATGGGAGTCAGGCGGCGGGGCTTGGCCGTGGCGAGACCGTAGCGGTCGTCGAAGAGGGACGCGCCGACGCCGACGGTGATGGTGAGACCGTCGGCGGGGACGGTCGGGCCGAGGATGCCGTTGTCGGAGGGCGGGGCGCCGACGCCGAGATCGGCGGGGATGCCGCCGGAGGTCAGGAAGCGGGCCCGGCTGGTGAGCGTCTTCAGCAACTCCACCAACTGCGCGCGGTCTTCGGCGATGACGGTGAAGGAGACGAAGGTGGCAGCGGCCGGCGCCGGGGTGATGATGCCGGCCTGGTGGAGGCCGTGGAAGGGCACTTCGGCGGCGTTCTGCGTCTGCGCGGCCGCCTGTGCGGTCCCGCCGCCGCTCTCGGCGAGCGCGAGCCCGCCGCCGGCCAGAACCGCGCCGGCTGCTCCCGCGCCGAGGGCCGTCTTCACGAAGGAGCGGCGGTCGGCGCCCGCCGGGCAGCCACCCTGCGGGGCGGGGGTTTCGGCGGACGGCATGGGGGCGTTCCCTTCGGTGCGTGCGGGGTCGTCGATGCGGTGGTGTGCGGTGGTCATCAGGCGGACTTCCGGATCTCCAGCAGGTCCGGGACGGGGGAGAGGTCCTCCAGCAGCTGGCCGGTGGCCCCGTTTATGCGGGCGCGGGCGGTGGCGCCGAGCTGTCCGACGGGGGTCCAGTGGCTGCCATGGTGGGCGGAGTCCAGGAGCTTCTGCAGCCGTGCGACGTCCGCGTCGACGGTCGGCAGCAGGTGCGGAGAGCGGCTGGTGAGCAGCGGCCTGAGGACGGTGAGCAGCTCGCGGGTGCCGGCGAGGTTGGCGTCGGCGGTGGCGAGGTTGGTGCCGCTGCCCTCGTCTGTGTCGCCGGTCAGCTCGAACTGCAGTGTGTTCTCGAGGACCTCGTGGGCGCGCAGCGGCAGGTCGGACGGGTCGAAGTCTTGGTGCGGGAAGGCTTTCCGTAGGCCGGCGGCGTCGGCGGCCAGTCGCTGGGCCGACGCGGTAAGCGAGGTGGCGGGCTCGCCGTGCCACAGGCCGTACTCGATGCGGTGGAAGCCGGTGAAATCCTTGTCGTGCACGCCGTCCGGCAGTCCGTCGGCCCTTCCGTCGATCTTCTGGTCGAAGTCCTCGAAGGTGCCGTAGGCGGCGCCGAGGGCGGCATAGGTGCGATGGGCGGTGAGCCAGTCGGTGCGGGCCTTGCCGAGGTGGTTGTGCCTGATGTCGTCGGCCAGGGTGCGGGTCTGGGGCACGAGGGCGGCCAGGCCCTCGTCGACGTACGTCCGGTACTGCGCGAGCGGGCCGGATAGGTCGTGTTCCGAGACCGGGACGACCGCCTTCGCCGCCCCGCCACCGGTAACGCGGACGGCCTCGGAGGTGACCGCGGTGCCGCCGCTGGGTACGCACCGCCAGGCGTATGCGCCGCCGGCGACAGTGGCGACCAGGGCGCGGGTGGTGCCAGGGGCCAGGCCCTCGATCTCGCCGTAGACAGCGTTCGTGGCCGGGTCGATGAGGTACACCTCGGCAGTCTTGTCGCCGGTGTTGTGCATCTGGAAGGTCTGCCGGCCGGGCCTGGGCGCGGTGAAACCCTCGCCGCAGTGCTTCTCCGAGACGGCGACGGTCTGGGCGGCGCCGGGCTTGGGGCGGCCGAAAGCGACGGCGAGGCCCGCGAGGAGCGCGGGGACGGTGACGACGGCGACAGGAACCACCCAGGCAGGGCGGCGCCGCGCGGGCGTCGGGGCGTCCGGGGCCGGTGCCGCCTTGCCGGAGGCCGGCTTCGGCGCCGTGGCGCGCAGGCCGTGCACGAACAGCGTCATGACCACGGCGAGATAGCCGGCGTAACCGAAGACCTGCAGCCAGGTCATGGCCGGCGTCAGGTTGAACACGCCCTGCACCAGCGTGCTGTACCAGGAGCCGGCGTCGATACTGCCGCTCAGGTCGACGGCGTACGCCGCCTTGCCGGGCAGCACTCCGCCCTCTTGCAGGTCGCGCAGCCCATAACCGAGAACACCGGCCGCGATCACGATCAGGACCGCGCCGGTGGCGGTGAAGAACTTCGTCAGGTTGATCTTCAGGACCCGCCGGTACAGGCCCCAGCACAGAGCGGCCGACAGGAGCAGCCCGATGGCGGCGCCGGTCAGAGGGCCGGAGGACTCGCCGGCCGCCTGGGCCGTGGTCCACAGGAACAGGGCGGTCTCCAGACCCTCCCGGCCCACGGCGAGGAAGGAGGTGAGGATCAGCACGCCCGAGCCCATGGCCAGCGCTCCGGTGACCTTCTCCTTGATCTCACCGGACAGGCTGCGGGCCGAGCGGCGCATCCAGAACACCATGGCGGTGACGAACGCGACCGCGATCACGCTGAGGGTGCCGCCGAAGGCTTCCTGCGCGGTCGCTGAAAGGGAAGCTGCCGTAAAGGTGAGGACCGCGCCGAAACTCATGGCAAGCGCGATCGCCGCGAGTACGCCTGTCCACACCTGCGGCAGCCGGGAGCGGGCATCGGCCCGCACAAGGGTCGCGACGAGGATGGAGACGATGAGTCCCGCTTCGAGCCCTTCCCGCAACCCGATCAGGAAACTCGGAAACACGTCATCCCACATGCGACCCTCCCCGGGCGGCCTCCGTACGAGCAGCGCCCATTAGCGTAGGCAACCCTAACTAAGACTGGACCATCATGACTACAGACCTGTAGTCGGATGGTCATGGAGCAGTAATGCAGGGGTAAAACCCGGAGCTCTTCCAGCGCGGTCTGCGGGACGACGTCGCCTTCGCCCGGCCCGGTGCCACCGACCGGGACATTGCCGACTTCCGTACGAAGTTCGTCCATGAGCTCGGGTTCTTCGCAGGGCCATGAAACCGGCGCCCCGTCCTTCACGCCGGCGATCTGAGTTCCCTGGACCTGCTTGCGGCCGTGCGCGCAAGCTGCCACAGCATGTCCTCGGGGTGCGACAGGCGTCGATACCTGTGACCGTATGGTTCTCTGCGGGTCAGCCCACACGTGGGGCCGTCAACAGTGGCCTGCTCCCCACCCTCAGCGGCTGACCAGGGAAGATGGAGAACTAGGACGGGAGTATCTAGGGTCAGCCCGTGGCTTTCATCATGGTGTGTGAAGACGACGCGGCGGTCCGCGGCGTCCTCAAGCGCGCCCTGGAGCACGACGGGCACACCGTCTCCGTCGCCGCCACGGCCGACAGCCTGCTGCGGCAGCTCGAACCGGCGCCCCACCTGGTCGTCCTGGATCTCGGGCTCCCGGACGCCGACGGCCGAGACGTCTGCCTGGCCCTGCGGGCTCGCGGCGTCGACGCGCCGGTGTTGATGCTCACCGCCCTGGACGGCCTGCATCACAAGGTGGGCGGCTTCGAGGCCGGCGCCGACGATTACATGACCAAGCCCTTCGACATTCCGGAACTGCTGGTCCGCGTCCGGGCGCTGCTGCGCCGGGCCACCGTGGTGCCCGCACCGCGCGAGGTCGTCCTCGATCCAGCGAAGCACGTGGTGACCTACGATTCGGTGAGCATGAGCCTGACCCCGACGGAGTTCCGGCTGCTGGGCCGTCTGATCGCCTCGCAGGGCGACGCGGTACGCCGCCACGCCCTCGTCGCTGCCGGCTGGCCGCACGGGGCGCAGGTCAGCGACAACACCCTCGACTCCTATGTGCGCCGGCTGCGGGCGAAGCTTGGTTCGCTGGGTGTGGCCGAGCGTCTGGCGACCGTCCGCGGCGTGGGCTACCGATGGCAGTGACGGGGTTCCGTAAGCGGGTCGTCGCACTCACGGTGCTGATCGCCACCGCCGTGGTGGCGATCCTGGTCGTGGTCTCGCACGTGCTGCTGAGCCGGGTGACGGACGCCGACGCGCACGATCTGGCACGTACTCGCGCCGAGGCGGTCGCGGCGAACGTCACCGACAAGGGCGGCCGTGTCGTACTCACGGAGAACGGCAGCGAGGCGCTGGACGAGGTCGCCTGGGTGTATGCCGACGGCCGCCTGATCGACGGGAACGTCCCGCCGAGCCTGGTCGATCGCGTCGAGGAGCTGGCGGGCTCGGGGCGATCGCAGACTGTGTCGGCCAGCGACTACCTCCTGTACGCGCGGAAGATCCCGATCCACGGCCACCACGTCATGGTGATCGTCCGGGTGGACCTCACGCCCTACGAGACGTCCGAGCAGCGCAGCCTGACCTTGTCCCTGATACTGGGCGGCCTCACGATCCTCCTCGCCGGCGGTGTCGCACACCTCGTGGTGCGCCGCGCGCTGCGGGTCGTGCACGAGATGGCCGCCCTCGCCGACGACTGGGGCCAGCACGAACCTGGGCGCCGCTTCAACCTCGGCATCCCCCGCGACGAGTTCGGAGAACTGGGGCGGACCCTGGACCACCTCCTGGAGCGCGTCGACAACGCGCTGGCGGACGAGCGCCGGCTCACCGACGAGATCGCCCACGAGCTGCGGACACCGCTCACGGTCCTGCGGGCCGAGGCGCAGCTGGCGCAGCTGTCCGGCGAGCCGGTGCCGACGGAGGCGGTGCTGAGCGAGGTCGACCGCCTCGATACGGCGATCACGACGCTTCTGCACGCCGCCCGCGCACGGACGGACAAGGGCACCCGGTGCGACCTGCGCTCCGCCGCACGGCAGGCGATCGCCGGCCGCGCGGTCGAGGTCGCCTTCCCCGCGAAGGTCGAGGTCGCCGTGGCGCCCGACGTCGCCGTGTCGCTGCTGTCACCCCTGCTGGACAACGGCCTGCGGCATGCGAAGTCCCGGGTGTGGATCACCGCCCGCAACCAGGGCGAGGCCATCGTGGTCGATGTCCTGGACGACGGCCCCGGATTCGACCCCTCGGACGTCGACCGGGTCTTCGAAGCGGGGGTGACCGGCGGCGACGGGTACGGGCTGGGGCTGCCGGTGGTCCGGCGCATCGCCGCCTCGGCCGGAGTGGAGGTCCGCGCGATCGCGGACGGCCGCGGTCACGTCGAGATGACACTCCCGGCCGCCCGTGCAACCGCGTAGTCAGGTTAAGTGCAGATTCCCCGCGTAAACCTCCCCGCATGACAACGACAACGGAAGCACGCACGCGCAGCGGGCGCCTCATGCTCAACAAGGTCCCCGAGGTCACCATCTGGTTCTGGGTGATCAAGGTCCTGTGCACGACCGTCGGTGAGAGCTTCGCCGACTGGATCAACATGAAGCTGGGCGTCGGCCTGGTGAACACCGCCTGGATCTTCACCGCGGTGTTCGTAGTGGTCCTGGCCGTCCAGCTGCGGCTGAAGCGGTACGTCCCGTTCCCCTACTGGCTGACCGTGGTCGTTGTCAGCGTCACCGGCACCCTGTACACCGACATCCTGACCGACCAGCTCAACGTGCCGCTGTGGATCAGTTCCGCGGTCTTCTCGGTGCTGCTCGCGGCGGTCTTCGGCGTGTGGTGGGCACGGGAGCGCACACTGTCGATCCACTCGGTCACGACGCTGCCGCGTGAGT
This sequence comes from Streptomyces sp. NPDC026538, assembly GCF_055567535.1. Classification (NCBI taxonomy): domain Bacteria; kingdom Bacillati; phylum Actinomycetota; class Actinomycetes; order Kitasatosporales; family Streptomycetaceae; genus Streptomyces; species Streptomyces sp. NPDC026538. The sequence goes on along the minus strand of NZ_JBVHQG010000002.1, from coordinate 584,487 downwards.
CGTTCTACTGGCTCGCCGTTCTCGTCACCTTCGCGCTCGGCACCGCGACCGGCGACTGGACCCTGGAACTGACCGGCTGGAGCCCGGGAGTCTCGGTCCTGCTGCCGCTCGGCCTCATCGCGGCGATCACGGCGCTTTGGAAGTTCGGCGCCAACCCGGTGCTGTCCTTCTGGCTCGCCTACATCCTGACCCGCCCGCTGGGCGCGAACATCGGCGACTGGCTCGCCTCCCCGAAGGTCGCCCAGCCCGGCGAGCCGACCGGCCTCGCCCTGGGCACGTTCACCACCAGCCTGATTTTCCTCGGCCTCATCCTGGCCACGGTGATCTACCTGACGGTGACGCGCTCGGACGTGACCGAGACCCACGAGGCGACCCACGCCGCACACACCACCGGCGACCCCCGCAAGGAGCGCGTCGCGCTGGCCGGCTTCGGACTGCTCGCCGTCGCCACCGCGGGCCTGCTCGTCTGGGCCCACGGCCAGCCGCACGTCGGCCCGGCGCCGGAGGAGGACAACACCTCCGCCGTCCAGATGGCCCCCGGCCAGGCGGTGAAGAAGTTCCCGCCCGCCAAGGTCGCCGCGCTGAAGACCCTCGCCTCCACCTCGCTCAAGGACGCACGCTCGGGGAACGAGACCGGGGCCCACGCGGCCGCCCAGAAGCTGCGTGACCTGTGGGACGCCGACCAGGCATCGCTGCAGCCGCTGGACCAGACCGGCTGGACCTCCATCGACGCCCAGATGGACAAGATGCTCAAGACGTTCGGCATCGACCACTCGAACCCGCCGATGTCTCCTGCGCAGCAGGAGAAGGAACTGAACACCCTCCTGACGGACATGGGCTGACAGGCCGCACAGCGCCCGGCCGGCCACCCGGCCGCGCAGGCTCAGAGTGCCGAGGCTGCGCAGAGAACCGCGCTTCCTCGGCACACACCGGGGAACCTCGGACACCGCAATGCGGCTGCAGCCTCGCGTGGGGCGGTTGCTGACTGGATGGCGTGGGCCGAATGAGTGCAGGCCCTACCGCGCGAACAGGCGAGGGCCAGTCAAATCTTCGTCTCGGCCGTGCAGGCGGCTGCGATCCGGTGTGGCAGGCGTGCCCATGGCAACAGAGTAGACAGGTCGCTCCCCTGTAGGCCGCCTCACAGACCGCGCAGTTCCTCCACCGCAGGGCGCCGGGCACCGCGGATGCCGTTCAGGGCTGCGGCAAGTACGGCGATCAAGGCGGCCAGTCCGGTCAGGGTCATGTAGACGCCGAGGCACCGCCAAGGCGGCGGGCGGCGGGTTGAACACGCCGGTGAGTACCTTGACCAGCATCTCCGACAGCGTCCATTCCATGACGGCACCCCCGGCCAGGCCGCCTGCGGCCAGCAGCAGGGCCTCGGTGAGGACCATGCCGCGCAGCGGATGTGTGCGTGCGCCGAGGACGGTGGCGACGGCGTAAGGTGCGACGGCGTTCGCCGAGGCCAAGGGCGAAGACTAGTCCGCCGGCTCCGGCGGCCAGCATCGCTGGCAGGAATCCCTAGCCGGGCTGCGCGAGGCCCGCCCCTTGGGCGGTGTCTCGGGCCGTTCGTGCCCTGGTCGACGGTTCGTGCCCTGGTCGACGACCGACAGCTCGTAAGGGGGCGGCAAGGCTGTCCGTCAATGCCGGTCCTGAGTAGAAGAAGAGTCAACACAGGGGCAGCTCGTCAGGGCCATATTGAGCACCGGTTCGGGCGAAGCCTTTCGGCTGTGGTCGGGTCATGCCGTTGTGTCGGGATCGATGGGACGGTTGCGCAGTGCCGTCCCGGACGGGGGTCTGACTCATGAGATATATGACCGAAGTGTCCAGTCACAGGCGTGTCGACTGTCGTTGCGGGACAGCACCTGCAGGTACCGAACCACAGGGCGTGTCCCAATAGGGGCCTTGCCGAGTTCCAGGCGCCATCACGGTTCAGACCGCCCGAGCGGGCCGGTGCCATCCACCCAGCACGTCATCACGTGGGAGGCGATTCATCATGACGAGCCGACAGCGCACCACCTCCTCAAGCACGGATCCTCCCGTGCGGCGCGAGGTCGTTCTGGGCGTGGACACGCACGGCGAGGTGCATGTCGCCGCCGTGGTCTCCCCGCTCGGGAAGATCTTGGGGACCGAGTCCTTTCCGGCGACGGCGGCCGGCTACCGGCAGCTGCTTGTGTGGGCCCGCAAGCGGGGAACGGTGCGCCGGGCCGGCGTGGAGGGCACCGGTACCTTCGGCGCGGGTCTGTCCCGCTACCTGCTGGCGCAGCATGTAGCGGTGTACGAAGTGAACCGGCCCGACCGCTCGGCCCGCCGTCTGTGGGGGAAGTCGGACCCGCTCGATGCGCAGGCCGCGGCGCGGGCCGTGCTCAGCGGTCGCGCCCGGGCCCGGGCCAAGTCCGGCGACGGTCCGGTGCATAGCGCCCGGATGTTGAAACTCGCCAAGGACTCCGCGGTCAAGGCCCGTACCCAGGCGATCAACCAGCTCAAAGCCGTCCTGGTCATCGCCGACCCCGCACTGCGGGAACAGCTGTCCAGCCTGGGCAACCGCGAGTTGTTCCGCACCTGCGCACGCCTCGGCCTATCCGGCGGTGGGGGAGACGAGGACGCGGTGGCCCAGGCCACCCACCTGACATTGCGTATGCTCGCCGAGCGCGTTGAGCAGCTCACCGGGCAGATCGATGAGCTGAACCAGCGCCTGACCCGGCTCGTCGAACGCCACGCCCCGCAGCTGCTCGAACCGGTGGGCATCGGTCCGGACAGCGCCGTCACTCTCCTGATCGCCATGGGAGACAACCCCGACCGGCTGAACACCGAGGCGTCCTTTGCTGCCCTTTGCGGAGTCAGCCCCATGGAGTACTCCTCGGGCCGTCGGAGCACGCACCGACTCAACTACGGCGGCGACCGGCAGGCGAACGCCGCCCTGCACCGCATCGTCTTCACCCGGCTGCGCCACGACCCACGGACCCAGGCGTACTACGAACGCCGCACCCAAGAAGGCAAGACCCGCCGCGAGATCATCCGATGCCTCAAGCGATATGCCGCCCGCGAGGTCTTCAACCTGGTCAGACCGGTTTCCTGCGCCCCCGCGTTATAGGGGCGTCGGTGATACGGCGAGGCCCCCTGGCCCGTCCTGACGGGACCTCTGCCCAGCCGTGAGACGACGAAGCCGCACCGGAGCGCTCCGGTGCGGCTTCGTCGTGAGATCGGGTGCGCCGGCGAGGGCGATGCGGTCGGCGCCTTTTGCGGTCCGTGTTCGTGGGACGCTTTCCGGGACGCGGGGATTTGCGATCGCACTCGCTCTCCCGTCCATACGAGGGATCCGCTCCTCTGACGGCACGCCCCGGACACGGATGGGGCGCTTCCTCCCGAACCGCACCGGGAAAGCCCAGCTCAGGCGCGAGCGCGCCCGGCATTGCGGCGTGTAACCCAGCCGAGGACGACGTCCACCGCGAGGAAGCCGGCGAGGGGGATCCCGAGCAGCGGGACGTAGTAGCCGACGACGGCGACCACCGCGACGCAGGGCGCCAGCACCTGCACCGGAATCTGCCGCCAGGCGCCGCGGGAAATCGGGCGGCCGAAGGCGGAGCCGCGGCCACGCTGCCACCACATGCGATAGCCCAGAGGATGAGGAGGATCAGGGCCAGGGCGAGGCCGGCCAGTGCGACCTGGTTGGCGAGGCGGGCCAGGGTGCCGGTGTGGGCGTCGATGCCCCACCGGGTCAGCTTGGCCAGCACCGGGTAGTCGGAGAAGCGCAGCACGTCGGTGACCTTGCCGTGGCCGGGTCGACGGCGATCGAGTCCGGCTTCTCCGGCCAGCTGCGCTGGATCTGCCGCACGACGTAGGCGGAGGAGGAGTCCGCGGGCGGCACGATTTCGACCGGGTCGGACAGGCCCTCGGCGCGGGCCGTCTTCAGGATGACGTCGAGCCCCACGTCGGACCGTGCGTCGTAGTGCGAGCCCATAACGCCGCGACTGTACTGCCTGCCGTCGAAGCAGGCACCGGGGTCGAGTTCCCAGGAGATCCCGGGGGCCCGGGGAGTAGCGTGGGAGGGCGAGGCGAGTCGCGTGTTCGCACCGGCTCCCGAAGACGGGTGGTCCTCATGACCGGCTCCGATTCACCCCCTGATTCGCGGCATCTGCCGAGCGGTGTTCACGAGGCCGTACGGCCTGGGTGCGCGCTCCTGCGGCTGGAGACTACGGGGTCGCGGGAAGGTGTCCTGGATGGTGCGTGGTGGCCGCGGTCGCGCCCCATCGGTGCCGAGCTGCCCGAGCTGCTGAGCGCCCTCACCAGGCACCTCGGCCCCGTCACCCGCGTCGGGCTGGACACCGCAGCCTGGGCAGGGCTCCCGACGCGGATCGTCGTCGACGACCGGGTGGTGCACATCGACTCCTTCCCCGTGGGTGACGACACGGTCCTGATCACCCGGGGCGACCAGGACCTCTTCTCGCTGCTGGTGGTCCCGCCGAACGCGACACCCGAGGCCGCCCGCGCTGCGATGGCCCAGGCAGTGCGGGCAGACAACATCAGCCAGGCGGAACAGATCCTCATCGATACCGGGAGCGGGCAGGAGCCGTCGGACTGATGCTCCGTACCTCGACCGAGGCCGGTGAGGTCAGTCGCGCCACTCCACCATGAGCAGCGTCGCGTCATCCGTGGTGTGTCCGCCCCGCGCCCGCTTGAGCGTGTGGGACAGGGAGCGCGTCACCGCCCGGACCCCTCGGCCGGTCCTCTCCAGATGGTTCACACAGTCGATCAGTTGGTCCTCCCCGAAGTCCTCCCCGCCGGACTTGTGCTCCTCGACCACTCCATCGGTGAAGCAGAGGACGTGGTCCCCGCGCTCCAGCCCCAGTTCGCTGACCCGTGGCTCTGAACCGCCCAGGCCGACCGGGAGGGTCGTCGGGGCGACCAGGCGCTGCGCGACGCGGTGGTCGCGGACGAGTATCGGCGGCGGGTGTCCGGCATTGACCCACTGCACCCGTCCCGTCGTCGTGTCCAGCTGCATCATCTGCACGGTGACGAAGTGCTCGGGACCGAACTGCTCCGCCACGGCGCGGTCCATGACGTCGTAGATCTCCGACAGTCCGATGCCGAGGCGGCGGGCGTGGCGGTAGGCGCCGATGGCCACGGTGGCCATCGTGGCCGCGTCCAGTCCGTGGCCCATCGCATCGATCATGACCACGTGGAGGACGTCGCCGTTGAGGGCGTAGTCGCCGTTGCCCTGGCGGCGAATCTCCTGGCCACGGGATCGGCAACCCTCGGCCCGGCCCGAAGCCGTCATGCGCGCCTCACCTACGAAGTCAACGCCTTTGGCCGTGAGAGGGATACCCGCCGAAACGGAGCAGAATGATGTTGCCGGCGCCTCGCACTGCGCCCAGCATGACAAGCTGCGCTTGCCCACCCCCGAACCCAGGAGATCACCATGACCGCAGAGCCCGTATCTACGGAAGGTTCGGAGCCGGCTGTCCCCGAGACGTCCCCTCTGGAGCCGGACAGCGACGGCAACTACGACCTCAAGCGCAAGTTCCGCGAAGCCCTGGCGCGCAAGCGCGGTGCGCAGGCGGACGCCGCTGACATTGCCGCCAAGTCCGATCCGTCGAAGGTGCGTTCGGCGCATGGCCCGGCTGCGAGCCAGCGGTCGTTCAGGCGCAAGAGCGGCGGCTGAGTCGATGAGTCCCGCGATCTACTGACCTTCAATGCGTGATGTCGTCATCGTGGAACGGGCACGACTCCGGTGCCGGAGAGGCAGCCGTCGAGAACGGCATGGCGGTACTGGAGCTGGCGTAACCCCCGCCGGACGGCGGTGATCAGGTCTTGAGGGTCGGCGAACGCACGGTTGGCCGGGGTGGTGCGCCGCAGTACCGACCAGATGCCCTCGACCGGGTTGAGGTCCGGTGCGTAGGGCGGGAGCTGGTAGACGGTGAGCCAGTCACGTTCGGCTATGTAGCGACGCATCCCGGCCGTCAGGTGCGTGGTCAGGCCCCGGCGGCTGGCACATAAGTCCGTACCCGGTGTTGCACGGCGGAGTCGCGCGGCTGGGTACGGTCGGTGGTTCGTGCGCCTTGCACAGCGCCTCCGAGTCGGGCACGCTGGCGACAAAGTAAGACTGTGTGTGCGAGTGCCCGATCCGGGAGGTGGCATGGAGGCGATGAGCCCGCAGGGCGCATTGTTGACTCAATGCATCGCCCGGCTTCCTGAGCGTTCGCTGCCGCGGCACGCCTGGGCTGCGGAGGTGCTTGTTGAGCAGCTTTGGGCCTGTTCCGTCGGAGCCGGGAGCGAAGAGTGGCGCCAGCTCTTGGCACCTATGATCGCCGATCAAGGCGTTGACGCCCGCCGGGTCCGCGGCGAGGTCTGGCAGCTTGCTCGCAGCGGCGCTCTCGAACCAGCTGGAGTAGGCCGCCTAGCGCGGTTTACCGTGACCCCAGAGGCTGTCGAGGAGTCGAAATTCGTGGCGCCGGTTGTCTGCTCGGCCGATGCAGTGCTGACGCAGGCGGTTGATCAGCTCACAGCTCGCTTGTTGGCTTCCTCGAAGTAGGCGAGGGACTTCCCGTCCTGCAACGTGGGGGCCACTTGCGACGCGCCTACGCGCCGCCATGACGCTTGCTTGCGACGCAGGAGGGTCAGTTCGACCCCGCCAGTGACGGAAGCCGCCGTGACTCTCCAGCTCTCGTCCTTCCACAGATGGCGTGCCTGCCAGGTGCCAGGCTCAGTTTGCTGCCAATCAGCGATCTTGATCGCGGCCAGGGCCGTGCTCATGTCGCGAGCGGTCGTGAAGCGCCGCTCTGGATCTGGGTGTGTGGCCTTGGCTACCAGCTGGCGAAGTCGTCGGCAGACCCAAGCGGGTAGTTTGCGGTCTTCGGTACGCAGCGGCGGGAGGCCCTGCTGGAGCGCGTCGACGACGTCGGTGCGGCTGTAGGAGGCGTAGTCGAACTTCCCCGCCAGCAGTTCAACGAGGACCAAACCAAGGGAGTAGAGGTCCGACGCTGCTGTGACGCGCGGTCCGATCATGATCTCGGGAGGTGAGTACGGATGCGCCACTTGAATGGGCGGCGTGGACCCAGAAGCGTCCATCCGGCCTGCCACGCCCAGGTCGCCGATCTTGACGAGGTCGGCATCGCCCGTGAGGAACAGGTTGGGGCTCTTAATGTCGCGGTGCAGGATTCTGTGGTGCTCGTGCATCTCACGCAGTCCCTGAAGCGCCGACTGGATGATCTGGAGGGATTTCGTGGGCGTGAACGTCCGGCCGGCCTCTAGGGCGTCGGTGATGCTTCCCGCTTCGTAGTACGGCATGAGAATCTCGATCACGCGCATCGGCGGCGGGTAGCCGGGAACCCCCGCCACGGCCCGCACAGGCACGATGTTGCGATGCTTGATCCTCTCCATGAGCTGAGGCTCGATCAGGTCCGCGTCGTCGTGGAACTCGGCAAGATCGACGCACTTGCCAACCAGCCAGTTGCCCAGGTGCGGGTCCCACCACACATGCACTTCGTGGACGCCCAGCGGCATGCTGTGCAGGGACTCGTAGTCCAGGACCAGGCGTCGCTTGTGCTCGGTCACCACTCTGCTCTCCGTTGATCGGGGTGGCGCCGGGGCTACCGGGCGGCCTGGGAGTTTGACTCATTCAGCGCGGCGAGGGCTGCGGCGAAGGCATCGCCGCGCCCGGCCCAGTATCTGGGGCGGGCGGACAGCCCCAACTGCGCCAGCTCGACACTGTCAATCGCGGTGGGCGGCACACCGATGAGCTTGCCGATCTTCTCGGTCTTCCACTCCTCACAGCGAATGCCTTCCTCATGACAGGCAAGCTGGACCAATGCTTCCAGGGACGCGCGATCGGCGGCCTGCCGGTAGGCCCACTGCGCGTTCTTGCGGGTGGCCACCAAAACCACGAGGTCGGGCGAGAGGCCATGGATGTCCTGCTTAATGCGACGGTAGATGTCCGCGACGAGATCGGCTCCCGTCAGCCCGTCCGCTTTGCCCAAACGCTCAGGGGCGCCGGCGATGGGGGAGGCGACCGGATCGGACCGGAGAGCGCCGTACTGGAGGGCGCCGGCGGCAATGGCGATGCCAAGGACTTTCACGTATCCACAGCTTTCAGACGGGACAGGGGAGTGCGGGCTAGTACGGTCGTGCGGCAGTGCTAGTGATTCAGCTGCTGTCCAGGCAGAGACCGGGCCTGGACGGGAGAGAACTCTGGCCTCCACCATCGATTCCGACAGGGACAAGCCCGAACACGAAGTCGTTCAACTCCTCCTACGGGATGAACAACTGCCCAGCGATATCGGTTGTTCTTCGCACTCAGCATGTCTCATGACACATGCTGTCGATCACGAGCCAAGCGCTGGGCCTGGGGGATTTCGCCGCTCGTGAAGCCCCCGGGGCCAGCGCGCCTCAACGGCTGCCTGACACAGTTGGAGCGAAGGGCCTCCATGCTGCGTGCCCGGGGGCCCGGTGATGGTGGTTCAGTCCTTGTCGGGCCGGCCCGGGGAGATCAGGAGCTCCGCCGGGTCGGTCAACCCGGTGTTGTACTCGTTGACGATGAGCTTTGCGAGGGGGGCAGAGCGGGAGGAGGAGCCGCCACCGCCGACCGTGTTCGCGATGGACGACTCCTTCCACTGCGCGACTGTGATCGGCTTGCGCCTGCCGTGACCGGCAAGCTTCCCGCTAAGGCGGTCGAGCCGGGCGCCGGGGTTGCGGTCGAGGACCATCGCGACGGCGCGCAACATGATCCCCTCCCACGTCGCGGGGGTGCGACCCCACGCGTCCTCGACGACCTGCAGCACCTGAGGGATCAGCGGGGAGCGCCCCTCGGGGAGAACGAGGGGGTAGATCAGGCTCCCGCTCTCGTCCCGGGCGGCGTGCTTCTCGTCCATCACCGCGAGGGCGGTGAGCGCCTGGACCGCGCCGATCTTGTTCGCCGAGGTGCTGCCCGAGATGCCGAGATCGCGGCTCTCAACCTCGGCGAGGATACGGGTGTTGCGCGGGTCGCCAGCGGTGATCGAGACACGGAAGATGTCGAACGGCTTCACGGCCTTGCGGTCGCGGTTCGCTGCGAGGAACAGCTTCGCCTCCTGCTCGTCGGAGAGCCCCTCGTAGACCATGCAGTCCCGGAGGAAGTCCGGGCCCTCCTTCTCGACCGCCACCTCCGTGGAGTGCTGGCCGTCGAGAAGGTAGTACCGGCCGTCCTCCCGGAGGGAGACGATTGCCGGGAGTAGCGCGAAGGGGTCCCACATCTTCGTGAGCCGCGCCGTCCACGCGGCGTCCTTCTTCCGCTGCGTGGCAGGGCCCGCGTCCTCGGCGGTGTTGGTGCCAAACAGGCGAGCAGAGTTGAGGGTCTGATCGACGTGCAGGTCCCCGACGGGGATCTCTGCGTAGGACTTCCGGACGGTCTTCGTTCCGGACTGCGCCGGGACGGTGGCGGTCAGTGCCACGTATCCCCCTTGATAGTGGTCAGGTGACACTCAGTCAACCATGGGAATTTCTCGCGCGTCAAACTATCTAGCGTCTTGATATTTCTCGCGTGTGCGAGCCGTGGTCTTCACCTCGGCGGTGCTGGTGCTCCGTCAACGCCGTGCTCCGCAGGGGCAGCCTTGTGGAGCTGATGCTGGAGGGCTTCGTTGTCGTGGAAAAGGTCGGCGATCGCGGTCTGGGCGGCCTTGAGTTTGTTCTCCAGGAGCTCTTGGTCAGGTGCTGGAGGCGTGACCATTCTCAACACGTAGAACTTGACAGAGAAGGCGCCCGCCGGCGCGACGCCCGCGGGCAGGCCGGGGCCGGTGGCGGACGCCCGGGCCGATGCGTGGTCGCCGGCCTGCCGCGGGCCATGACTGTGGGGCTGGCCGTGATGTTCGTCCTGCTGCTCTGAGCCGAGCCGCTCGGCGGGATGCGAATGCTCACCTGTGCGCGGAGCCCCGGCAGCTCCGGTGTTGGCGAGTTCCCCACGCGGACGTCCGGCGCCCGCTGTTCGTCGGTTCGTGCTCCTGCCGTGCGCGCTCATGATCGTGTTACGAGCTCTTAGAGAGGTAGCCGTGGAACAGTGATTCCTAATGCGGTCTGTCAAGCCGTGAGAGCACTGGGCGGGGTGAGCTCGTAGCACCGCCCGTCGCGTAGGAGTGCCCACAGGACGTTGACGCGGCGGCGGGCCAGGGCGAGGACGGCCTGGATGTGACGCTTGCCCTCGGCGCGTTTGCGGTCGTAGAACCTGCGCGACTCATCGCAGTGCCGGATGCTGAACAACGCCGAGATGTAGAAGACACGTTGGAGACGACGGTTGTAGCGCCGCGGGCGCCGCAGGTTGCCGCTGATCTTCCCGGAGTCGCGAGGCACTGGTGCGACGCCGCCGAAGCCGGCGAGGCGGTCGGCGGTGCCGAAGACCGTCATGTCGCCTCCGGTGGCTGCCAGGAACTCGGCGCCGAGGATGATGCCCAGACCTGGCATGCTGGTGATCACGTCGAAGGCGTGGTGGTCGCGAAACCGGGCCTCGATGTCCTTGTCGAGATCGGCGACCTGCTGGTTGAGGACAGTCACCTCCTTTGCCAGCGTGTGCACCAGCTCGGCGGCCAGCTTTTCGCCGGGCAGGATCGTGTGCTGCCGTTCCGCGGCCTGGACGGCGATCTCGGCGAGCCGGTCCGGGCGGACGACGTGGCGGTTGCGCAGCCAGGTCTCCAGCCGCTTGGCGCCGATTCGGCGGATGGCCGCCGGGGTCTGGTAGCCGGTCAGCAAGGTGAGCGGGCCGGTGTTGGTCAGGTCCAACGCCCGTTCCAGGCCAGGGAAGACGCTGGTGAGCTGGGCTCGTAGGCGGTTGACGGTGCGGGTGCGGTCGGCGACCAGGTCCATACGTCGGCCGGTGAGGAGCTTGAGGTCGGTGACGGTGTCGTCGTCGGCGCGTAAAAGGTGCAGGTCGCGTCGGACGCGGACCTGGTCGGCGATGACGGCGGCGTCCTTGGCGTCGGTTTTGCCCTCGCCTCGGTAGCTCTCGGAGGCGCGGTGGATGGCCCGGCCGGAGATGTAGTGCACCGGCTGGTCGTGGTTGAGCAGGATCGCGATGGCGAGGGCGGCTCCGCCGTCGGCAAGGTCGATGCCCCAGGTCACCTCGCCGCCCAAAGCCAGTACGTCGGCGAGGAGTTCGAGTAGTTCTGGCTCGTCGTTGGTAACACGTCGGGACAGCAGCCGACGGCCGCTCTCGTCTATGGCGACGCAGTGATGATGGACTTTGCCTGCGTCGATGCCGGCCCAGATCGTGGCCATGTGATGCCTCCGTGCGGTGTTGTGCTGGTGCCTCCCGACGGACGACCTCGCTGTCGATTCCCTACTCAGCGATCATTCGCAATTCCTAATTGGCAGCCGAGTCGTCGTGGGGCGCCGGGCGGCCAATCACTGAGAGCCACAAGCGGCAGAGCTTTTTCAACCACACCCGGTGCCCCTGGGTGGATGAACCATACGAAGGGCTCAACACGTCCCGCAGAACAACGTAGGGAAGGGCTCAACACGTCCCGCAGAACAACGTAGGGAGCGTTTTCAACGGGACCACTGATCGGGTGACGCCGGTCGGGTCGAGGTGAGGACCGCAACGCACGAGGCTCCCGTGCCGTTGGGGGAGGTGTTCGAAGTCTCAACCCACAGGCACAGGAGCCCTGTTGGTTCCGTATTCTGCCGCACTCGACCTCCCGCATACTCTCGTCGAGTGGGTCACGATGCTCATCGTCACCCGTGAGGGTGACCGCCGCTGCAAGCTCCCACCGCACCAGCGTGCCCTGGTCGGCCTGGTGTACCTGCGCCGGCACGACACCCTCGCCCAACTCGCGGCCGGGTTCGGCATCTCCGTCGGCACCGCTCACGCTTACACGACAGCCGTCGTCGACCTGCTCGCCGGCCGCCCACCCGGCCTGCTGCGCGCCTTGCGCGAGGCGGAACCGGACTACGTCCTGCTCGACGGCACCCTGGCGGAGTGCGACCGGGTCAGCGACAGCCGGGCCGATTTCTCCCACAAGCACCGCAGGCACGGGGTGAACGTGCAGGTGGTGACCGACCCGGTCGGGCAGCTGCTGTGGATCTCGCCTGCTCTGCCCAGCCGCGCCCATGATCTGACCGCGGCCCGCGCCCACCGGATCATCCGGATCTGCGAGCGCCAGGGCGTTCCCATCCTCGCCGACCGCGCCTACATGGGAGCTGGCCCATGGGTGACGACACCCCTCAGGCGCTCGCCGGGCCGTAACCTCACGCCGACCCAGCAAACCGTCAATCGCGCTCTGTCCGCGGCACGGGCACCGGTCGAGCGAGGCGTCGCACGCTTGAAGTCCTGGCGCATCTTCCGCCGATCCCGGTGCAGCCCGAATCGAATGTCGTCAATCTCCGCGGCCGTCCTCACTCTGGAGCGGCAGCGCTGAAAGACCTCAGTGTGCGGTCGACGAAGTGTGTGTGAACTCAGTCAATGATTGGCCTGATGGGCGTGGCTGAGCTACGGTGTCGGCATCCTGGGTCAGACCCGTCCGAACGTCGCCCTCCCGCTCGGAGAACCACATGCCAGACTCCAACGATGCGCCCGTCACCTTGGCGGGAATCGCGCGCATTGCGGGCGTTGGCCGAGCGGCGGTAAGCAACTGGCGACGGCGCCATGTCTCGTTCCCGATGCCGGTCGGCGGTACAGACACCAGCCCGCAGTTCTCCCTTGCGGAGGTCGAACGGTGGCTGTACGCCCACGGGAAGATCGAGCGGATCGGGTTGCGCGAGCGGCTGTGGCCGCACTATGAGGCCCTGGGGGATCGTGCGGTGATGGGCGCGGCGCTCGCCGAAGCCGGCTGCCGCCTGCTTGCCGGGACAGGCGCGGATCAGGCCGCACCCGAGCATTCCTTGCTTCCGGACGAGGCCGCTCGCGTGATGAACGAGACGGTCGACGTCGCACGATACGAAGGAGAGCGGGAGACATTCACCTTCCTGCTCACGCGCTGGCTTGACGCCCATGTACGGCAGGTCGGCACCACCCCAGCCCCATTGGCCCGACTGATGGCAGACGTTGCTCTAGCTGTCGTAGCGGAGGAGCGCCGGGGCGCGGATGGGCGGATCACCGTTCTCGACCCCGCCTGCGGTGTCGGCGGGCTGCTCCTGGCCGCCGGTGAGGGCATGGCGGAGCGAAGCGCCGACGCCGATCCCGGGACTACGACGCTCATCGGTACCGAACTCGACCCGGTACTTGCCGCGCTGGCGGAAGTGCGGCTGGGCTTCGCCGACGCGGAGGAGGGAAGTGGCGTTGTGAGGATCGAGGCAGGTGACTCGCTCCGCGCGGACCCAAACGACGGTGTCCGGGCCGACATCGTCCTGTGCAACCCCCCGTTCAACGCGCGCGACTGGGGTCATGAGGAACTGGCCACTGACCCCCGATGGGTCTACGGCCTGCCACCGAGGACCGAGCCTGAACTCGCCTGGATTGAACACGCGCTGGCGCGACTGGCGCCAGGCGGCGTGGCTGTACTCCTGCTGCCGCCGGCGGTGGCCTCCCGGCGCGCAGGTAGGCGCATCCGTGGAGCGCTACTGCGGACGGGTGCTCTGCAGGGAGTCGTCGCACTTCCGGCCGGGGCTGCCCAACCACACAGCGTCTCGCTCCAGTTGTGGATTCTCCGGATGCCCGTGTCCGAGGGCAGCGCTGCTTCCGGCGAACGCCTGTTTCTGCTCGACGCAGCCACATCGCATGGGGCGACGAGAGGAGCTCAAGGCATCGATTGGCCGCAGTTGACCAGCCGCGTACTCGATGCGGTACGTGCTTATGACTGGTCTGGAGAAAGGAAGGCAGGAGCAGGGAAGCAATTGCCTGAGGGGAGTGTCACCGTTCCCGTGGTGGACCTGCTCAATGAACAGACAGATCTCACGCCGGCCCGCCACGTACCGGAGACGGCCGTAGAGGCCCAGGCCAAGCTCCATGAGTCCTGGGTGCGCCTGGGTGGCCTGCTCGACGATCTGCGCGATCACTCCCAGTCTCTGGCGGCAATCGACCTGTCGGCGGGTAGTGAGGCGCTGTCCACGATCACGGTCTCGGACCTGCACCGTGCTCATGCTCTCAAGCTGCAACAGGGGCAGACTCTCCCCAGCGAACTACTGCACGGCGACGCGCTGCCAGACGGCGCAGTACCGGCCTTGAGCGTTCCCGACCTGGTCCTGGGAGGACAGCCGGGGGGCTGGCTCGCCCGGGCCGAGGCAGAGCGGGGCGCCAGTACGGGTTCGTTCACCGTGGCCGAGCCGGGGGATGTCGTCGTGGCGGGTGTCGAGAGGGCGTATCGCGTCTGGGTCCAAGAGGATACGCCCTTGGTGCTCGGACCCCAGCTTTACGCGCTGCGCCCGGACCCCGAAGTCCTCGACCCCTGGTTCCTCGCAGGCTGCCTGCGTGCGTCCGCGAACGCGCGGCAAGCGGGTTCCCACACCTCCAGCTCTGCCCGCATCGACGTACGCAAGCTACAGGTGCTCCAGCTCGCACTTGTTGAACAGCGGCCGTATGCGGCGGCCTTCAGAGAACTCCTGGCACTTGAGGAGTCGCTCCGCTCGGTCGCATCGGTGGGCGAGGCTCTCGTGCGGAGCCTCGGGGACGGGCTCGCAGCGGGAAAGCTCCACTCTTTGCGTCCGTGAGCAAGCCGCCGATCGCTTGCGGTACACCCGCCGGACCTCCCTGTACGTGACTTGCCCGCTGACCATGGATGTTGGCCCACAGGCGCTGGAGAACGATCACTGATGAGCTTGGACCGGAAAGGATCTCCGAAGACGCGAGAAGTACGCCACCGCCCAGGCACACTCACCCAACGACCTGTCCCAGCCAGCCAGAGCGCAACCTACTTACGCAAGATCGCCTAGATGCCGAAGCCCAGCTCCTCGAGCTCGATGCCGACCTCTCGGCATCGCTCAGCCAGCACTTGGGCGCGCGGGCCCCTGACGTGGGCCATCCGTTCGAGCACCATGGCCCGCGCCGCCGCGGCCGGAAGCAAGTCACCGAAGGGGATACGGCACTCCGCCGCACCCAGAGTGCCCTCCAGGTAGTCGGCCAGCTCATCCGGGCTCGCCTTGCCCTCAGCCCGCAGGGTCAGAGCCTCAAAGAGGGCGATCGCCTCCTTGCAGCGCCCGGCCACACGCATGCCATTCGCGGCCACGCGCAAGGCCGTCCGGACGCCGGGGTCGAAGGCGCCCCAATCCCGGCGGGCGGCGGGCAGCAGCTCCAGCAGCTTGTCTACCGCACTCGTCGGCTCACCGGATTCGACCTCCGCTTCCGCCTCGGTGGTGACCTCCTGAAACATCCGGCGGCTGAGGAACCCGGAACCGCGTCGCCTCCTGCCGGAACTGGACTCAGCCATCGGTGTCGCGGGCGCGATCGGCAGGTCGTATTCGTCGGGCAAGCGCAACGGACGCGTCGGGTCCGGCTCTAGCCGAGGGGACGGGGCAGCGTCACCCGGACGCGGCGCGTACTTCCGCAGCACCTCTGCGACCATGCGGGCGTCCGTCGGCCGGTCCTCCGGCTCCTTCGCCAGCAACTTCAGTACCAGCCTCTCGAGCTCTGCCGGGATGTGCCCGACATGACAGGTCGGCGGGATCGGCGCGGCATGCACATGTTGGTCCTTCAGCCCGTCACCGGAGAACGGCGGATGGCCGGTCAGCAGGTGGTAGAGGACGCAGCCCAGCGCATACAGGTCGGTCTTCGGGGTGATCTGGCGTTCCAGGATCTGCTCCGGGGCTTCGTACCCTCTGCTGCCGACGGTGGATCCGTGCTGGGTGTAGTCGGTGACGCCGGGCCAGAGCGGCTTGGCGATGCCGAAGTCGATGAGGACGACCACGCCGTTCTCGTCGATGATCAAGTTGTACGGCTTGAGGTCGCGGTGCACCACCGGCAGGTCATGGGCGCAGGTCAGTGCCTCGGCGATCTGAACCCCGATGGCCGCGCTGACCTCGATGGTGGGGGTGTACTGCTCCAAAAATCGGTGCAGGGGCTTGCCGGCGACGTAGCGCATGACGAGGTAGGGCTCGGCGTGGTGAGTGCCCTGGTCATAGAGCTGGGGAATGCTCCTGTTATGCAGCCGTCCCAGAAGGGTGCCCTCGCGCCGGAACCGGCCACGCATGCGCCGAAGTTCGTCGTGCGCCTCGTCTTCGTCGAGCGCGTCCAGGAGCTCGTTCTGTGTGCGCAGGCATTTGACGGCCACGAGCCTGTCGTCCCGCAGGTCCCTCGCCAGCCAGACCACGGCCATGCCGCCGCTGCCCAGGTGCTTGAGCAGTTTGTACCGGCTGCCCAGCACCGCGTCCTTCTTCATGCCGCCCCTTGCCTGTGAAGCGTCCCGCCTCTGGTACGCAGAAGAGGCGCGACGGTGGCGAGTTCCCGGTTCCACCAGACCGTTGCGTGGCGGAAGCGCCCAGTGTAAAGCGATCGAAGACTAAGTCGTGCATGGACTGAGTTCACAGCTGTTTTATGTCATGCTGGATCGGCCGGAACCCGGTGCGCCCGCTCGGTGGTGCCGTATCGGGCCGTCCTGTTCGAACTGCTTGGAGGAGACCGTGAGCAGTGGGCCGCGCCCTGCCGGGACCAGCGGTGACATCAGGCTGGTACGCACGAACCTCGCTGCGGCGCGCCTCGACCCCCGGGACTGCCCCACGAAGCGGGCCAGCGACGCCCGGCCGATGCTGATTGCAGATCCCCAATCCCCTCAATTTGCCGAAAAATTACAAGACTTCACACTCAAGGTCTTCATGGATGCGCTCGACCTGATTGAACACGAGCGCAAGGACCCGGAGTGGGTGATTGGGGAACTCCGGCGCACAAACGGGACCTTCGCGCTCTACCGGCGCCGTGAAGCGCACCCCCTGCTGATGTCCTGGTCAGCCGAGGCGATCCGTCGCTATCTGGCGGCCAGAGCCGCAGACCAGCACGCTCGCGAGGCCGCCGACCTGCCGCTCACGGTTCCGGTCCGTGACACCTGGGTGGTCGGCACGGACCAGGGCCCGGTCGACTCCCGGGGCGCGGACACCTATGAGATGACCGCTTGGGGACGCCGCTACGCGGCCCTCGACGGCTCCACGAGAGAACTGTGGCTGCTCACCTTCGGCACCGCCAAGGACGACCGACCCCAAGCGGAGAAGGCCGTAGCCGCATACGTGGTGGCGCGAGGGCGCCCCGCGGTCGCAGGATGGCGCAAGCGGCATACCCCGATCCCCTTCGGCGAACTTCCCCAGCACCGCGCCGCCCTGCCCGAGCGCGTCCGGGTCATCGAATTCGGCTGTGGAGACGGCAAGCGGAACGAGCTGCTCGACTGGAACAGACAAGAAGCACGTCAGCACTTCACGGCGGCGGGGTGGCCTTCGTTACTCCAGGCCATCGACGGTAGCGGGACCAGCCCCGGCACCGGCTGCATCGACTGCAAGGCACTGGCCGGCTGCCAGGCTCTCCCGCGCAGCCCGGAGATTCTGAGCATTACGCCGCCGAAGCGCCGACGTCCCCGCCGCAGCGTCTCGGTCACTGATCTGCGCGCCTATCGGGACTGTCCGGCGAAGTATCACGCGACCCGGCAGCTCAAGCTGCGCTCCTCGACGCCCGAGAGCCCAGAAGTCCGGCGCGGCCGTGTGGTCGATGCCATTTTGAACCAGCGGCACGCCGGTACGCCCTACCGAAGCTGCGAGACCTTTCCCGGCCCGGCGGACCCGGCGTCCTGGGGTGCCAGCGGTCTGCACCTGACCGGTCAAGAGGCACTCGACGGTGCCGCCATGCTCGAACAGCACAACTTCTACTGCCCCTTGGACGGCCTCGCCGCAGAAGAAGAGGTGCGAGTGCAGTACCAGGCGGTCTGCTACGACGCCGGACTCGGCCTTGTGCTGATAGCCACCCCCGATCTGCTCCACACCCGCCGCGGGGGCTGGATCTGGCGGGAGACCAAGACCGCGAGCAGATATCTCTATGAGGGCGAGCCGCTGCTGAAGCTCTACCCTCAGCTGGCGCTCGGCGTCCTGATGCTGGCCGCCGGCGTCCTGGGCGGAGACACGGCGCGCTCCCGGGTGGAGCTTGAACTGCTGCACACCGACGACGTGACCTTTGAGGAACTCGACCCCTCACACCCGGGGACCGTCGATGAAGCGCGAGAGGTGATCGCGCAACTCGCCCAGCCCTGGGCCCGGGACCAGGACTATCCGACCGCTCCAGGTCGGCACTGCGACGGCTGCGAAGCCCTCGAATGGTGCCGCGCGGGCATCGAACACCTCGCTCCGACAAGGCAGGATTCCTGATGGCCACCGTCTTTGACGCCCGAGCAGCCCAGCGCGGTGACTGGCTCGACTTCCCCGACGTGCGGCTCGTCCGCACGCTGGCCGGCGCCGTCATCCAGCTCGCCGACCTCGGCTCGCTCTCCTCCTTCAAACTGCCCTACCCGGCGGAAGCCCAGCGAGCGCTCGACCGGACCGTCCTGGCTTGCCTCCTCAGGGGCGTCGAGGAGATCCCGAAAAGCCTGCCGGAGCTGCTCTTTTGGTGCCACAGCCGCCCCCTGGAGGACTGGCCCTTAGACCTGCCGCCGGATGCTTTCGGACCGGACGACTACCTGGTGGATCCCGAGGCACGGGTTCCCACCCAGCTGTGCCACGAGTGGTGGATCAGAGGTAAGGATGCCGGCGCCGCGCAATTCGACCGGGAGGTCATTCACACGGCCATGCGCCTGTGCCGCAAGGCGTCATCACCCGAGTCCTACGTCGCCTTCCGCAGGCTCCTGGTCGAACGACCGGTACTGACCGGAGTGGAACGGTTCGAGACCGAGACCGACCTGTCCCTCGCCCCCGTACAAGAACTGCTGGACCAGTGCTACGCCCCGGTCCCGGCCTCCTACGAATCCCAGGGCGGCTACGTCACCTGCAGTCGCTGCCTGACCTTGCTCACGCCGCTCGCCGACGGCGCGTGGTGGTGCGAGAGAGACCGGTGCCGACGCCGGGGCGCACCGCCGCACGGACGGACCCTGACCGGAGCCGACGTGGCCGGACTGCTGCAACTTGTGCGACCGCTAAGGCAGTTCGTCACCGGACCGGGACGCGCCGAGGTCGAACTGGAAGCCCGACTGCGCACGCTGGGGCTCCAGGTCCAGCTCTGGCCCGGCTTCGACGCCTACGACTTGCGTGTGACCTTCCCCGACGGGCACATCTGGGCCATCGACGTCAAGGACTGGAAGCATCCCGGGCTGCTTGGCCGGTCCGCGAAACCCGTTCGCCCAGAGCCGCCCTACGACGAAGCGTGCTGGGTGGTTCCCCGCGAACAGGCCGAAGCCCACCGCGATTACCTCGGCACGTACCGCCGCAACCGCCCCGCCTCCGCCGCGGGCCTGCCCCTGCTCACCGACGACCGGCTCGTCGCCCTCGCGACAGCCCGCATCCGCGGGGCCGACGGCCCCCACCTGACGGATTCCGCACCGACGAACGGATCCCCGAGTGCGTAACAGCAGCGAGTGGTACCAGAAACTGGCCAAAGCCCTGGAGCCTGTCTGGCCCCAAGAACACCAGGACGTAAACCCCTCGTTGCTCTGCCAGGTAGAACTTGGCCTCTACCTCATGGAGAGTCTCGACCCGTCCGGCGACGCCCACGGTGTCTACACCCTCCTGGGCGGCTACCCCTTTGCCGCTGCCGCGGGCATCGCCACCACACCGGCACAGAGCGCCCGGCTGGATGTGGCACGCCACCTGCTGTGGAAGCTGCGTCGCCGCCGCATGTGGCACCAGTGCCTGGAGACGTACGTCCAGCTGCCCGAACGGCTCCGCGGCTACCGGCTGCCCGAGGGAGGAGGACCGGCGCGGCGCGTCGAACCCACCATCGCCGCGGACCGCTTCGACAGGTTCGAGCATGCGCTGTCCCGGCTTCCGGACTTCGACCAACGGCAACTGCCGCCTGCCCCGGCGGGCCAGGCCCGGTTCACCGAGCGGCACCGGCCCGCCTCCGTGACCATCCCCGAACAGCTGTGTTTCCCGCCGGCGACCGGCCACGACCTGAGCCGTGTCCCGCACACCGCAGGCCGTCCCCTGGAGGTCCCGCTGACCGAACTCGCCGAGACCGCAGGCTGGATGGAGGAAACCGAGACGGCCCGCGGGCTCACCTCCGGCCGTTGGGTGCGACGGCTGGAGGACCTGCAACTCGATGCCTTGTCTGCCGACGGGCAGCGCTTTGAGAAGACCACGGTTCTCCGCATAGACCGCCTGCTCCATCTGGTCGGCATGGTGGGCGCGGGCAAGAGCACTCTGATGCACCTCATTGCTGTCTGGGGCGCACGCAAAGGGCTCCGCATCACTCTGGTCGTCGGTGACGTCGCCGAACAGCTCACCGTGGTCGGCCAGTTACGCGACCTGGACCTGCAGGCCGCTCCCGTCATCGGCGGCACCACCCGCGAGCAGCATGCATCCCGGCTGCACCGCCGCCTTGCCGCGCGCGGCCAAGCCTCCCTCCTCCAGCACGATGATCCAGCCTTCGACGACCTGAGCTCGGTGTGCATCCTTGACGCACAGCGCGGACTGGAAGCAGCCGAACCCCTGCGCTACGTCGACGCCCCCTGCACCGAACTGCGCCCGGTCAAGAAGCCTGGTCCCACCGCTGTCGGGGAGATCCCGATGCCCGTGTACCGGCACGACCTGTCCGAGGCGCCCGCGGAAAGCGAGATGTCGCGGTCCGATCACGGCTGTCCGGTGTGGAGCGTCTGCCCTCGCCATGCCCCCGACCGGGAGCTGGTCGATGCCCTGATCTGGGTGGCCAACCCGGCCAGCCTCCTGCAGAGCGCTGTCCCCAACCATCTTAATGTCGAACGCCTCAGGCACCTTGAACTGGCCTGTCTGCGCAGCGACATCATCATCGTCGACGAGGCGGACCGCGTGCAGATGCAGCTCGACACCGCCTTCGCCCCGTCCGCGACGCTGATCGTGCGCGGCCCGGATTCCTGGCTCGACCGCCTCGGCATCCACAAGATCGATGAACTGGCCCGGCAAGGCCGTCTGCCCCTCTCGGCACGGGATGTCGAACGCTGGTCGGCCTCCCTGGACCTGGTCCACATCGCCGCCAACCGTCTCTACCGCCGACTGATCACCGACCACGACCTTCGCCGCTGGGCGGACATCGAGTACTTCAGCGCCTGGACGCTCCAGGAGAAACTCGTCAACGAGTGGTACCCCCGTCCGCGCGTCACCGGTCTCCTCCCTGACGAGACCTCCACCGACGCCGAGGTGTACGACTCCAACGACGAGGCCGACGGCGACGCACCCCTGCCGCGGACCCCAGACACCGAGCCCTGGGATATCCGGCGCAACGAAGTCACCAAGGCGTTCGACGCCTTCCGCGATGACCCGCTCGGCGATCGCGGCCCGCACAACGACCTCACCGACGCCCTGGTCCGCAGTGCCGGAGCTCTCCTGCACCACCTCGACCAGACAGCGACCAGCCAACGTGTCCGATCCGTGCTCGACACCCTGCTCACCGGGTCCCCGCTGCTGGACGGTTCGCTGCGCCAGGAGCCACCCGGCCCGGGGAAGCCCGCCCGGGATCCCGTGGATACCTGGGGGAGTGAGCCCTGGCTGGAACGAGAAGCCCGACGCCTTGAGTTCACCCTGGTACTGGCCGCCCTGCATCAGCGCCTCGAACGCGTCACCTTCCTGTGGCCGCAGGCCGAGGCGGCTCTGCATCTGGACACCGCCGACAACGAACTCTCCCGCAGACCGCCCCTCGACTACGCGCCGGTGGTGCCGGAAGCCCCGATGGGTAACGTCCTTGGATTCCAGTACCTGCCCGAAGATCCGGAGCGCGGCCCGGACGGCGACGAACACCGCAGCGGTACCCTGCGTTTCTTCCGCTGTGCCGGCGTCGGCCGCGAGCTCTTGCTTCACCTTCCCGCGCTGGGAGCCGACCCCGCAGCGGGCCGTCCCGGACCGCACGTCCTGCTCATGTCCGGCACCAGTTGGGCCGGGTCATCGACCCGCGCACACGTCATGGCGCCGGTCCAAGCGATCCTCAAACCCCACCAGGCCGCCGTCGACTCCATCCGGAAAACCCTGTTCACCACGCTGTTCCTCTACGACGGCGAAGGAACCCCACTCACCCTCTCCGGAGCCCGACTCGATACCCGTGAACGGGTCCTGGCCCAGATGGTCACCCAGCTCGGCAAACCGGTCCCGGGCAGCACCTCGCTCCTCGATCAGGAACTACGGCAGATCGAGGACGGAGAACGCCGACGTGCCCTCCTCCTGGTCGGCAGCTACCAGGACGCCAGGATCGCCGCCGACCTCCTGGAACGCATGCCGCGCTGGCGCGGAAAGGTCCGCGTCCTCGCCTCCGACAAGTCAGAGCTCGACCACGCCGGCCCCGGAGACACCGCCACGGGAGACTTCACCGGCGCCTCCGCCGTACGCCGCGGCGACCTCGCCGCCTTCGCCAAGGACGAAGACGCCGAAGTCCTGGTCGCTCCCCTGATGGCAATCGAGCGCGGCCACAACATCCTCAACCAGAGCCACAAAGCCGCCTTCGGGACCGTCCTCTTCCTCGCCCGTCCCCACCCGCGCCCCGACGACCTCTCGCTGGCCGTGTTCGCCATCAACGACTGGGTCACCAGGTTCGTGCGCAACCAGCCGGATGCCGAGGCGGGAACCTTCGGCAAACTTGTGGCCGACGCAGCGGACATGGACACCGCCGGGCTCGCCTTCCGCCTCGCCGCTCGCAAGGAGTGGCGCCGCCTGCTGTCCCGACGCTACATCTACTCCCAACTCAACGAAGCGGAGAAGACCTCCTTCGCCTGGGATCAGCTGGTCACCATCTGGCAGGTCATCGGCCGCCTGGTGCGCGGCGGAGTGCCCGCGCGGGTGGTGTTCGTCGACGCGGCCTTCGCCCCCGCACTCGCCGAGGCCGGGGCCCCGCCCGCCGCGGCGACCCGCAGCGGACGCCGACGCAACGACCGCGGCCTGCTCATCAAGCTCCGCGATGTCCTCGCGCCCTACTTCGACGACGAAACCACACCCGAATCGTTTGCCGACCCCGCCGACCCGGCCTTGGTCCGCACGCTTTACCACCCCCTCTACGACGCCCTGTGCGGCCTGAGCACCCGAACTGACCGCTGAGCCACAGCAAGGAGACAGCAAAGACCATGGCCGCCAAGTACCGCGACACCAGCCGAGCCGCCTACCTTTTGAAGTCCAACACCGCGCCCTGGACAGCCCGTTACCGGGCACTGCCCTTTGCGGAGCAGTGGCACGAGAGCGTTCTGGACCTTTGTAACCTAGGCCGTCCCCCCGAGGCCGAGCCCTACCGCTCTGCGCCCGTCGCCAGATTCAACGGAGTTCTGCAGAGCCTCGCCCCCGATCTGGTAGTCCGCGGCCGTCCCCGCGACCCGCAACAACTGGCCGAGGACTTCTGGCTCTACACCTCGTCCGACGCCCCCCACCCGCTTCCCGGCGACACCCTGGACCGGCTGAGCGGGGCCTGGCTTCAAGACCTCCGCCCTGAACCCGCACATCACCGGGTAGTCCTGGACACTCATACGGCGCTGCGCTCCTGCCCGCCGCAGTGGCAGGACGTCACCGTCGACCTCCTCGGCTGCCCCACGACCGACGGCGGAACCGCGGCTCCGCGCGACCGGCAATACCAACTCGCAACCGATGCCCTGGCCTGGCGCATCCTCGCCCTGGGGCCCTATGAACACAGCGCCGGCAGCCTGCACTTCCGGGCCGTGCCGCGAGGCCCGCGCCAGCAGGGAGCGGAACTCCTCTCACAGCCTCTCTCGCACGTGGTCAAGGGGCGCGAGTGGTGGTTCTCCATCGTGATCAACATTTCGCTACACACTGTCCCTTTCGACCCTCGACCCCGTCTCCACCTGCACACAGGGGTACGCCGCTGGGCAACTCGCCTCGACGCGAGGAAGCAGCGACTGCGGCTGCCGTATGGCCGCGATACCTCGGTCTACCTGTTGCCCGGCATCCCGTGGCTCCCCGGAGCACCCACCAGCGAGCGGTACGCCGTGGCCCGGCTGACTTGGGACCGCGGCATCGAGGGCTATGCCTGGAAGAACAACGGCCCCGCCCAGATCCTGGGCAGGCTGGCGCTCAACCGCCCCTTCCCCGACCCCGCCAGCCTGCTCGCCACACCCGAGGAGTGGATCGGCGACGGGGACGGCACCCGCGCCGCTGTCGTCCACAGCACACACATGGGTGCTCACGGCATCGGTGCCGGCCTAATGTCACACCAGCGTTCACAGATCGTTCAGTGGGCCGAACAGGCGCTGCCCGAGCAGCTACGCCGGGTCCCCTCCCTCAGCCGGGCGAGCGCCGGCAGCAGCGCCCCCGCCAATGCCCGGCCCAAGCCCAAGGCGGCGGAGAAGGAAGCGGAGGCGCAACGCGAAGCCCGCGCTCGCCGGACCGCACTCGCGGTGGCAGCCAGGATCAACCAGGGGCAGGACCCCGCCGAGGCGATCAAGGGGACGGGAGCCGGGTGTCTCGTCGAAGCCAGACTGCTGTGGCAGAGCCCGTCGTTCCGGGATGCAGCCATCGAGGCCCTCGCCGACGTCCTCGGGCTGGACGGCGACGGAAGACGCCCGGAGCCAGCCACTGCCGAGGACGCGTACGAGCGGGCCGTACCCGGAAGCCCAGTCACTCTCGAATGGAAAGCCCCGGAACTCACCCTTCGCCTCCGCTGTCTGCGCACCACCCAGGGAATCACCGACACCCTGGGCATCGACCCCGCAGCGCGGCCCAGGGGCAAAGCCCTGGAGGCCGGTATCAACGCCCGGCGGAAGACTGCCGCCGCATTCTTGGCCGACGACGGAGCTGACCCGCTCCACCCCAGCTTCGCCCTCGTGGAGATCGATCGCCGCCAGGACTTCGCCCACCGTCTGGATGACCCCAAGTACGCGCTCCGGCTGGGCTGCGCGGACGCGGGCGTCCTGACGCAATTCGCACTCGTCCCCAAGAAGGCCAAGGGCTACAACAGCGAGAAGAACCTCTCCCACCGGGTCCATTCGGGCTGGGAAGACGCTCTGCGCCAGTACGGCGTCCGTGTCCTGCCCGAACACACGCTCGGCGAAGCGATCCCCAAGGACCTGCGCTACGTCGCCACGTACATGGTCAAGCGGCGCAAGGACGGCCCCACCCGACTGCCCCGCCACACCCCGGTGGCCGTCATGGTCACACCGCTGGCACCGGGCAGCGGCCTGGCGGCCGTCACAGGCTGGGAGGAGCGGACGGGACGCTGGATTCCCTACCCCCAGTTCCTGCTCGGCCTGGTCAAGACAGCTGAAATCCCGGAGGTCAGCGAACCCACCGAGACCGAGACCGCGACGCACACGGACACCGAAGCCGCCTTCGTACCGCAGCAGCGTTCGAAGTACCGCGTCTGGCAGCAGAACATGGACGAACAGCGCAGGGCGACCGCCCGATACCTCCAGAAAATGGTCCGTTCTCTTCGCGGCCGGCCCACCGCCCTGCTGACCCATTCGCAGAACAGTCGGCTGCACTGGCCCTGGCTCCAGGACGGCCGAACCGAACGGGATCTGATCAAGACCGGGCATGCGCAACCGGTGGGACTCGACCCCGATCTCCGGTTGATTCGCGTACGTACGGCAGCAGGGCGGGAGACCCCGCAATGGTGGGGCAACGCCTCTCCCGGCGAGGTCAACGGCCTGCCCCAGGGGCTGTGGGTGGAGGACGAAGACACCGCACGCTCCTCCGGCCGGATCTTCTACAGCACCACACCCAAAGCGAGCACCTTCCGAGACTCCGCCGTCGAGGCCGACAAAATCGCGCCCCGGCCGCTGCGCCAGGGACCCAACAAGGGCAAACCCACCATCGATACACACATCCCGGCCTGGAACCCCGGGCTAGTGGAGATCGCAGTCCTGGGCTGCCACGCGGATGCCGGCGACTCACCCGAAGCACTCGCTCTGGCGGTGCACCAGCTGCGCCAAGCCCCCGACTACCTGGACGCACTCTCCCTCCCCCTGCCCCTGCACCTGGCGAGCCTCGCCCAGCACTACGTACTGCCGACGGTCGCCGAGGCAGAGTCGGGTGAGGCTGAGGAATCCTCCCTGGAGGAGCTGGCCACCACCGAGGCGGCGGGCAACGTCAATGGGCAGCGCGTAGCGGCGGCGCTGGGCGTTATCGAGGAAGGCACGGACACCGAGCCGGCAGACCTGGACCCGGAATACGCAGAGGATCCCGGCCTCGCGCAAGCACCGGAGGACGAACAGCTCGCCTTGTTCCCCTGAGGAGTGAGGGAGCGTTGGCACCCCCACCGGCGCTGCCCTTGTTCGGCGGGGCGCATCCCATGAACAGCGATCATGCTTCCCTGCGCCGGTGATGCACGGCCGCTTCCCTTCGAGGAGGCGCCGTCGGTATCGGCGGGCTCGATCTCCGATTTGAGGGCGGAAAGCCGGGGACCGGGCGCCGGCAACCGCCGTGACGCCGATGACTTCATGGGCAGCGGATCGGACGCGACACCGCTCTTGCTACGGCGGTGGCCTCCGCGCGGCGCCGTCGGTTGTCTCGCCGGGCCGCGTCCTGGAGCGCTGCCTCCGGGGCGGGGCCGGTGTAAGGCGCGTGCACGGGGCTGTCGGCGGGATGGAGTTGGTAGCGGCCGGCGGGGCTGCTCGCCTGAACGCCCCAGCGGCATCCGCCGGTGTAGCGAGGGCCCGGCGGGGCTTTCACACTGCGGATCACGGGTCGGGAGTGGGGGACTGATGGCAACACGACGACGACGGCGCCGGCGGTTGAGGAAGCGTACGCGTCGGCAACTGCAGGGCTGGGGCATCGTCGCGGCGGTGGTCGCCGCGGTGTGGCTGCCGGGGAACTGAACGGCGGTGTGGCCGGTCCTGGTGGCCGGGGTCGGCTGGGGGCTGTGGAGCGCGCACCAAGACGCGGTAGGCCAGGACCGAAAGTGGCGAGCGCAGGAGGTGTTGTTCTTCGGGTCGTACGGAGTGGCAGAGCGGTCGCGGGCGTCGATCGGAGAGAGCAGGGACGCCCGTATGAGGTGCGGAGTGCCAAGGTCCGATTCCCGCTGCTCTCACAAGGGTTGGCGATGTATCCGATGCTGGCGACGAGTCGTGGCAATCCGCAGGAAGGGCGGCGTACGGTGATCGAATGGTGGCGATACTGCGGTGCACCCCAGGCGAGGCCAAGTTCCTCGGCAGCCGGAAGCGGCAGGAGCAACTCGATGCCGGCTGGGAGTCGGTCGGAGAACGGGACGAGTGGAAGAGCAGACATGTCGTCCTGGTGGTGACCGGGCAGGAGAGCGGTCGACCGCGAGTCGAATACGTGGGGCAGGCTCGGTGCGGTCGCCCCGCCGGGACCTTCCGGCGTGTGGTCGAGGTGACTCAACTCCATCGAGTCGCGCCTCCGGTCCCGATGGAAGATTTGTCCGACCAGCTTCCGCTCCGACACAGGGATGCAGTCGACCGGACCGGCGTGCTGACGAAGCGGTCCGGCGAAGAGTTGCTGAACGCTCTTACCACGCTCCGCGCGGATCTGGCCGCGGTCATCGCCCAGTTACAGGAAAGGGTGGGGGGCGTCCGGATCCTCGGCAGAGTGCGGGAGCTGTTCCTGGAGCAGAGAGATGCCACCGGACTGGCACTTCAACTGGGCGGATTCGACCGGAGCGTCATTGATGAGGCGAAGTTCCCGGAAGAGGGCGGGGATCAGATCCCCGTCCTCGCCACCCTGCCGGGACATCCGGCGCACGAGGACCACCTCGTCGCTCACGATGCGCAACGCTTCTCTGACTGGATCGGAAGTGACGCGGAGCATCTCGCGAAGCGTGTATTCCACAAGGGCGACCAGCAACTGTTCATCGCCAACGTGAACCGCCTGCCGGCTGAGGACACGCTGGGGGTCGACCTGATCTATCACCATGTGAGCCGGGACAGCTTCATCCTTGTCCAGTACAAGAAGATGGTCCAGGTCGGAGCTGGGCGCAGCGAGTGGGGATATCGGCCGGACGGTGATCTTGACGACCAGCTCAAGCGCATGAGGCAGGTAGAAGAGGCGTGTATGCGGCTGGAACAGGATCCGCCGGCCGATTACCGCTTCGTTCACCAGCCATGTTGGATCAAGTTCTGCAAGTCCGAACAAGTGGCGCCGAAGGGAGATGCGCTGATCGGCGGGATGTACCTCACGCGCGAACACGTCGAGTGGCTGCGAGGGCGGCCCGGACTGGCCACCGGTCCGAAAGGGGGTGAGCTGTTCGGCTACCACACGGTGCCCCGGTATCTCGACAACACGACCTTCACCCAACTCGTGCAGGACGGCTGGATCGGAACCCGTGGCAGGGCCAGTGACATCATCCAGGCCCAGATCAAGGCCAGTCTCGACGGCTCACGCGCACTGGTCTTCGCCGGCCTCATCGGCGACGACACGACCCAGGCTGAGCGTACGCGGGAACGCAGGGGCGGTCTAACGGGCTGAGAGTGTGAGGGGTGGGGCCGACCGTGAACCGGTGGATCCGCCCTCACCACGGCAAGAAGCGGACTTGAGCTGCCGGTCCCGGGGAGAGCGGCGGGGTATTGGCGCGCCGCCGGCTCGGTCAGCACTCTTCGGTGGCCCGCTCGGTATGGAGAAGGCTGGCCATGTGGGGATGCGGTCACCGCGGCAGCGGAACTCGGCGGTCACGGTAGGCGGGTCCTGATCGCACGGCAGTTGGGGCACGCAATCATTGCGGCAGGTTTTGCCGCCTTGTGCGTGATCGTCAAGAGATGCGCAACGCTGCAGTGTATTGGCCGGCGGTGCGGTCATAGATGACCAGGTCGGGGTGAACGTTGGCATCGTGGACACGGCCGAGCGTCACCGCAGCCGAAACGGGCATAGCTGCCAGTACGTGCAGTCGTCGTAGGTTCTTGTGGTTGGCCTCCAGCTCGGAGAGCAGTTGCCGGAGCACCGAGGTGAACTCGTTGAGCGTGGGAACGGAATTGATTACATCGACGGACGGGGTGACGTCGTGCGGGTGAATCGTCCAGCGCGGAAGCAAGGCAAGCTGTTGGGGTAGCTCTTCTGCCTGGATCGATCCGGAGATGTTCAATATCAGCACTCCGTCAGAGGCGTCAGGGGCAGGAGAGATAGGCGGCTCGGTGACGAAGCGCACCATCCGGTCCGTCGTGTCGGGCCAGGACCAGGATTCCGTGCTGCGGTGCCGTTGGTAGATGGAGACGGTGAACGTGTCGTCCAAGCGGGAGCCGAAATAGGCAAGCAGTGGCAAGCGGGCGAAGGCGAAGGCACTCACGTGGTGCACCGAGTCCTCACGCAGCGCTTCCGCCAGCTTGTGTTCCAGGACCCGATCGATTTGCTGCTGGCACTGTTTCCAGTACGCTGGCCCGCCGGCCTTCTCACCGGGTATGCATCGTAGATCGATCTCGAAGCCGTCGCCGTGCAGGCTGAGGGGGAAGTCGGGGAATCGCTCTTCGGAGCGGATGACGGCCTCGGCGGCAGTGGGCTTGGTGAGTTCGACTTCCTGGCCGCGAACTTGTCCGATCAGCCGGATTACCACGGTGCCGGTTTCCGGGTTAAGAGCGGTCAGCCGCCGGATCCACTCCTCCCGATCGCGCTTGATGCGCCGGAGCCGTTCGACCGTCATGACGTCGAGAGAGCCCTTGCGGTCGATTTCGTTATGCTCGCCGCGGCACAGCAGCATGAGGTTGTCAGCCAGGTCGCGCTGGTCCTTCGGGAGGGGGTCCATGCCGCGCGGTGACTTCGGCGTTGCGTCCTGCCCCACGATGTGAGCGAGCTCTCCGAGGGTGAAGTCCTGATAGGTGAGTTTTCCCTCGAGAAGGTAGGTTCCGCAAAGTTCACATCGTCCGCCGGCGCGGACCCAGACCTTGAGCCGCTCGACGTCGGGGATGGACTTGCGTGCCACAGGTCGACTCCTCTTGGCGCAGGCGGGGGTTGAGTGTGTCATGGGCCTTGGTTCGGGGACACCGGTCTGTTGCTGTGGTGCCGTGCAGCGGAAGTATGGGGTATGGGCGCTCGGTCTGGCTGCACCGGCCGGGCTAGGGGACATGGGGAACGTAGTGATGATGCGGTCCGCTGCGGGCGTGTGGAAGAGCGACCAGGTGGGTTCCCGACTTCGACGCGGCCAGCTGCATGCCGAGAAACGTGGTGAGCGTGGCGGCGACGGCGGCGAGGTCGGCTGAGGATCCGTGGAAGGTGGGAACGGAGCAGCCGCGGGTCGGTATGAGTTCGTCGTCGGGCTCTGCTTCTTGCCACAGGGCGTGGTACAGCTCGAGTTGGTGGTCGTCAAGTACCGAAAAGCCAGCCAGGGAGTCCAAGCTGTGGGGGCCTTGGAGGGTTCCCGGTGCGCAGACGGTGAGGATGCCAAGTGTCCCGGTGCGGGTGTCTGTGGCGATCTGGGCGAGGGTTGCCTTGCGGTTGGGTGTGCGGGCGAGGGCATCGAAAAATTGCCCGATGGCCAGGCTGACCGTGGCGTCGATCACGAGGTCGGCGTGGTTCATGATCTGTTCTGCGTCCTCGGGGACGAGGCCCTCAGCGATGTCGACGGTCAGGCGGTCGTCGATGTTACGCAGTCGGTCAGCCAGTGCGGCGGCCTTGGCCGCGCCGAGGTCGGTCTCGAGGAAGTTCTGCCGGACGAGCAGCCCGCCGGTGACGACGCTGGGGTCGCACAGCGTGATGCGTGCTGCTCCTGCGCGTGCGATGAACTCGGCGGTCCAGGATCCGATGCCTCCGCAGCCCCAGATGTGGATGTGCTTGTTCTGGTAGCTGTTGACGGGGCGGTTGTCGTCGCGGCGGGTTGTGACGGCATGCCGTTCGTCGGACACTCGGCACCACTCGATCGGAAGGGCCGGGTTGACCGCGCTGGGGGTGAGAGTGCTCAGGCAACCGGGCTGGCGCCTTGCGAGGCTGCGGAGTTCGTTGGCGGCGCTTGCGGGGATTCGGCCCGCGAGCAGGTGGGGTGGGCCGCCGGCGGGGTGGGGTACGGCCAGGAGGAGGTATTGGGGTGTGTCCTCAGCGTTTCTCACCACGCTGGTCGCGAGGGAGGTCAGCACGGCCGGCGCGAACGGCCTGGCGGTGGGGGCACGGCTGGCGAGTGGCGCATCGATCTGCTGGAGGAGTTCGACGAGTGTGGTGCCGGCTCCCATTGGCAGGGGCGCGGGGAGGATGATGACCGGCAGGCGTGCCGTGGGAGGTTCTTGTGGAGTGAAGGTGAGGTCCAGGCGCTGAGCGGTCCTTGGGATCAGGTATCCGGCCTGGACGCACTTTCCGAGCACGGGTTCACGCACAACGATGGTGGGTGTTCCTGCGGACTGATGCAGGACTCCGCCGACCGCGTGATAGAGGGCGGTTGAGGCGTTGAACCGGTTGCCGGCGGCATCGCCGAGCCAGGCCCACAGGCGGTTTAGGCTGGAGCGGATGCCGCCTGCCGGGTTCCATTCTCGCGCCGGGTCCAGGTACAAGCACAGCCGGTAACCCTGCAGGACGTGGGGGTATCCGATGAACCGGGTGTGCGTGACGTCGACTTGTGGGGGGAGCAGCGGGGAGGACGGGACGCTGAGAACGAACCGCTCGCGCGGCTGAAGCTGAATCCCTCCCTCCACCGAGACGGTCCCCCTCGTGTCGATCTCGATCGTGATTGCCAGGGCGCCGTCGTCCGTACGGTCAGGCACTCCCACCACGCGCAGGGTGTCCGGCTGCTCGGCGCCGATCGCGCGGAGATCCGCGAGCGCCTGTCTCTGCCACGGTGTGGGAGCGCCGAACCGCCCGGGCTTTCGCTTGCTCATCCAGCGCGCCCCGACCGCCCCGTCGTCGTCACGGCGGCCACGGACGCGGCCGCGGCGGGGAACTTCGCGCTGCTCTGCTGGGCGTCGGGCTCCTTGAAGCCGGTGCCGAACAGACCCTGCCACAGCTCGATGCTGGTCTCCTTGTCCGCATGGTGGTAGGCAGCCTCGATCTCCTCCGTGTGCACGCGGATCCGCTCGCGGAAGTAGGCGTAGGTGTCCTGGGTCCAGCGATGGTCAAACGTGACGCCCGCCCCGGAGGGGTCGGCGATGGACGGCTTGTTGGGGTTGGCCTGCAGGTAGGTGTTGAGGTCCTGGACCAGGTGGAGCAGGGTCGTGGGGACGTTGGCGTAGTAGCCCGGATCGATCAGCGTCTTGGTGTCGCTGACCTGGTTTCCGAGCAGAGTCGTGAGGATGATCGACCGGGTTCCGGTGAAGGAGTTCTTGTGGTCGCGCAGGTACTTCAGCAGCCGGATGACCCTGCGCAGATTCCCGCCGGTGATGTCGTCCTGATTGCGCATCCAGGCCGTGAAGCCCTCGGGGTCCGTCGCCTCCCAGCAGTTGTCGTCCCGGTTGACGATGACCTCGCGGCCGTCGCTGAGCTGGACGTACGGGACGATGTCCACGTGCATCAGGTTCTTGTATTCCAGACGCACGCAACGGCACTTGCGCGAGTGCGGCATCTCGCGGTAACGGCTGTGGCGGTCCAGTGCCGCGTAGACCTTGTCGATGTAGGTCTTGGGGCTGCCGTGCCAATCCGGGTTCTCCTCCATCAGAAGGAGGAAGTCGGCATCGAACTCCTTGTCGCCGACCGGGTTGATGATGGTTCTCTGCGCCCACGAACCCTGAGGGATCTTGTCGAGGACGAGGTGTCCGATCTCCTCGTCTGCCTTGAGGGCTCGGTAGACACTGTCCACTCGGTTGTCGAGCATGTCGAGCTTGAGCCGGCTCAGGTTGACCGTGTCCGTGAGGAGCGTGTTGAAACAGGTGGTGAGCTGCACTGGCGCCATCCCGTAAATCGTCTTCACCGAAGATGATGACACCGTAGCGTGGGGGTACGACAGCGACGGTGACACGGCTGGCCAGCCTGCCTTCAGAGCGGGGTAGTGAAAGGGCGCGCTTGGAACGACGAAGCTCCGCCGGAAGCGGAGCCTCGTCGAAGCTGGCTTAGGGCGTGGGGCGGCATCCGGCGCGCGCATCGTTATACTCCGGATCTCCGCTTTCGAGGACGCGGAGTAGAGACGCCGTGACAACACGCGTCTTACGGCCGATGCGTAGCACACGGCACGGAAACTGCCCGTTGCGGATCAGGTCGTATCCCTTGGCCCGTGAGAATCCCAGCGCCTTTGAGGCGTCCTCCACGCTCCCCGTTCCGTCCCAGGTGGCGCGGATGTGAGCGGGGCTATAGCGAGGGCCCAGAGTCTCTTCGATCTGCGTGTGCATTCCGATTACTTTCGTCTTGGCGGGTAGCCCGTGCCGGGCCTACGGACACCGCATGCGCCGGTCATCGCGGTGACCGTCAATACTCCGCGTTATCGCCGGTTTGGCTAACCGGCGATTTGGGGCTATGTTGCCTCGCTCGCCGTGGAGGGGCTCACTCTGACAGCGTGAGGCACGATGCCGGAGAGGAGTCGGCAGAGTCCAGCACTTCACTGCATTGCCCAGCACTGTGACGAACGGTTACCACGGATGAGTTGGGTGTTGCCTGGGTCGCAGTTCACCCCGTTGCGCCACTGCAGGTCAATTGGGGTCTGGCTCTTCGGGGTCAGGCCCCTTAATTTTCACCGTGCTGGATAGGTGCTGGATTTCCTGACCCCTCGTCACCTGCCGTCAACTCCGCTTCTCCTGTAGTGTGCTGGATTCGTGCTGGACGCCGACGAATCACGGGTGCCACCGGCCTGCGTGCTGCGCGCCGGGGCAGCTGACTCAGTCGATCGGGCATCCGGCACACCTTCTTCACGTGACTCGCGCCGGTTGCGGAAATAAATCTCTGCCCGTCCGACGTTGTCGATCTCCTATGCGATAACGGGGGTGGTCGGCTTGAAGTTGTTCCGGACGGACGCATCGAAATGTGGCGTGAGCGAGGTCATGCCGCGTCTTGCTGAGGTCGAGGCAGATGTGCAGGGTCTCGTCGAGGCGCACATGGAGACGCTGCTAGGCGTCCGTTTCCTGGCGAGTGAGTACGGCACCGGGCCGGTCCACAAGGGCCGGATCGATTCGCTCGGGCTGGACGAGAACGGATCGCCGGTCATCGTCGAGTACAAGCGCGGCATCGACGCCGGCGTCATCAACCAGGGCCTGTTCTACCTGGCGTGGCTAATGGACCACCGTGCCGAGTTCGAGCACCTGGTCCTCGACCGGCTCGGGATGAGGGCCGCGTCCCAGGTCTTGTGGAGCAGCCCTCGCCTGATCTGTATCGCCGGCGACTTCACGCGTTACGACGTGCATGCCGTGCACGAGCACCGGCGGTCGATCGACCTGGTTCGCTACCGACTGTTCGGGAGCGACCTGCTCGGGCTTGAGACCGTGGCGTCCGGGAGCGGCGGCATGCAGGCGGTACGCCGAGCCCGCCGCCAGGCGGTTGCCCGGGCGACAGCCGGCATCCAGGACGCGTCGATGGTTGAGCTGGCGAGCGCGGTCGATGAGGCATTGCTCGGGCTCGGGGACGGTGTGAACCGCGTCGAGCGCAAAACGTACCGGGCGTACCAGCGGCTGCGGAACTTCGCCTGCCTCTGTCCGCCGCAGCGGAGCAAGCTGCTGGTCTACCTGAAGGTTGACCCGAAGGACGTCGACCTTGTCCCGGGATTCACCCGGGATGTCTCCGGTCTCGGTCACCATGGGACGGGTGATCTGGAGGTGCAGTTGCGTACGCCGAGGGATGTGGAGCGGGCGCAAAATCTGTTCCTGGCGAGCTACGCGGCAGCGTGACTCGTCCCTTCTGTGGCCTGCCCAAGGGCTGAGCCTGTGGCGGGTGTTTGCCTGGCTCCTGGCGACTCCGATTCTTCCGACGCTCCAGCTGCGTGACCATGCAAGGCCAGTGCGGTAGGAGTGCACCTTCCGCGCGCAGGTTCCTGCACCAGAGCGACGATCAGGGGGCAGCATCATGGACGTGGTCGAGCGCTGGACCGGCCGCTACGCCTGCCTGCTGCAGTCCGCCTTACGCCTCGGCAACGAACGCAGTCGAGAACATCGATGTCATGTGGGTCCCAAGAAACTCGGTCCCCCGCTTCATCCCCGTCGATACGCTCTTCCCACCCATCCTGGCTGTCCTGGAGGAGCAGACGTGACGCAGCAGAACGCGGAGGAGCAGCCGGGCATCGCCGCGGCCATCGTCGTCAGCGAGGGGCGCGTGCTCATGGTGCGGCGCCGGGTCAGCGAGGGACAGCTCTCGTGGCAGTTCCCGGCCGGCGAAATTGAGCCGGGCGAGAGCCGCGAAGACGCCGCCGTACGAGAGACCCACGAGGAGACCGGGGTGGAGGTGGCCGCCATGAAGCTGCTCGGCGAGCGGGTCCACCCGAAGACAGGTCGGTTGATGTCGTACACGGCCTGTGAGGTGGTGGGCGGTACTGCCTATGTCGCGGACGCCGAGGAGTTGGCTGAGCTTGCGTGGGTCGCCCATGACGATATTCCGCAGTACGTGCCATATGGGCTGTTCGAGCCGGTGCAAGCGCATCTGGACGCAGTCATGGCAACCTGAGTGGTTCCAGCTCAAATGGGTGATCTCTTGAGCTCGAGTAAGTGCGTTGGAATCAAGGCTGGAACCGGGGCGTGGCTGGTGGAGGCGGACCTCAACCTCGGTGAGCAGGACCTGCCTGCCCCTCGTGGTGAAAGCCTAGGTGGGTAGACAGCACCGGCCACCGCATCGACATCGAGATGAGCGCGAGCGTCCTCCAGGTCGAGAAGGACCTCAGCCGCCCGAAAATTCGCCTGTGTTCCGGGTTGTTCAGGTGCCCCATTCCATCCGTACGGGCTCGCGGGCTGCGGCGAGGGCGCCGTCGAAGTCGGCGAGGCGTTCGGCGAGGGTGGTGGTGGCGATGCGGGGCGGTAGGGCCGCCGAGAACTTGAGGCCGCGGACTGCCCGCGGGTCAACGGTGGGCAGGGTGAGGGAGTCGGGGAGTTCGGCGCGGGCGGTTTTCCAGTCGGTGGGGGAGAGGTCCTGGCGGAGCCGGATATGGGTGTCCGTGGGGCGCTGGACGGGGTCGGCGAGGTTGCCGAGGGAGGCGGCGAGGGTGGCGTTGGCGCGATACCCGGCCCAGGTCCACCAGCGGGTGGCGTCCGCGTCGCGGACCAGCAGGGTGCCCGCCGGGTGTACTTCGTGGGGTGCGCGATCCATACGGAGTTCAGCAAGGGCCGCGACGGCGCGGCGGGTGAGGCGGACGTCGGGATCCGTGCCGAGCAGGACGTCGCGCATGGCGCGGGTGAGGACGTAGGACAGCCCGCGGGCTTCGCTGCCCTGCCATTTGGCGATGCCGCCGTCCTCGACGGGTTCCACGAAGGCACGGCGTCGGGCCCAGTCGATGAACGTGACCTGCCAGCTGCGGCCGGCCAGCAGCAGGCGGCGCGGGCCCGGTCGTTCTTCGGTGAGGACGGTGGGGTCGGTTGTGCCGATCTCGGTGCGTCCAGCGAGCACCGTGAACTCGGGTGGTGCGGTGAAGGAGGCGGTCAGCTCCATGAAGTGCCGGCGGCCGAAGTGCTTCTCGGCTTCGGAGCCGATGAACAGCATGCCGCCGTCGCTGTCGAGGAAGCCTTCCGCGACCAGGTGCGACAGGAGGGGCGCGGCAGACTGGTCGAAGGGAGCCAGGCCGTTCCACTGCTCGGGCCACAACCGGTCGCCGACGCGGTGTTCCTGCAGGGTGACGGCGAGGAGCTGCTGGGCGACGAGATGGCGGGGTGAGGGGGGCGGGGTGACGGGTTCCACCCAGCCACGGGCCCACAGAGTGAGCAGGCCGGCGGCTTGGAGCAGGGTGTCGGGCCGGGTGGCGAGGAACAGGCAGTTGCGGGACGTGCCGGCGCGACGCCCGGTGCGGCCGATGCGCTGCAGGAACGAGGCCACTGTGCTGGGTGAGTCGATCTGGATGACACGGTCTAGGTCGCCGACGTCGATGCCGAGTTCCAGGGTGGAGGTGGAGACGATGACGCAGTCGCGGGCTTCGGCGAATGCCTGCTCGGAGCGTGCGCGTTCGTCGGTGGACAGCGAGGCGTGTGAGAGGAACACGGTGACGTCGCGGGCGCGCAGTGCCGCACCGAGTTCTTCCACCTGCTTGCGGGAGTCGCAGAAGACGAGCCGTTTCTCTCCCCGGTGCAGGGCGGAGATCACCTTGGCGGCGTTGGCGAGCGATCCGACGTAGTCGAGCTCCACCTCCCCTGCGGGGCGCGGGTGTTCGGTGGTGCCGGTTGTGGCGGGCAGAGTCACGCCGGGGGCGACGACCAGGCCGGGGCGATCGGCGGGGCGTGCGCCCTGGAGCCAGGTGAGCAGGGCGTCGGGGTTGCCGACTGTGGCGGACAGCCCGATGCGCTGGATACGGTGGCCGGCGAGCCGTTCCAGGCGTTCGAGCACGGCGAGCAGGTGCCAGCCGCGGTCGTCCCCAGCGAAGGCGTGCACCTCATCAACGACGACGGCACGCACCCGGCCCAGCATGTGTGCGTGGTCGGTCTTGACGCTGATGAGCATCGCTTCGAGCGACTCGGGTGTGGTGAGCAGGAAGTCGGGGGATTCGGTGCGGATGCGACGGCGTACGGACTCGGGGGTGTCGCCGTGCCAGAGGGCGGCTCGGCGCCCCAGCCACTGGGCGTAGCTGTCGACCCGGTGCACCAGGTTGTTCAGGAGCGCCTTGAGCGGGGCCAGGTAGAGGACTGAGGTGCCGGTCCAGCGCTGCTCTCGCATGGCGGACAGCAGGGGGAAGGTGGCGGCCTCCGTCTTCCCGCCCGCCGTCGGCGCGAGCAGGACCGCGTCCTCGCCGTTCATCAGCGGGTGCACGGACGCCTTCTGCAGCGGGCGCAGATCGGGCCACCCGAGCGTGTTGACGATGTGGTGCAGGACTACCGGGTCAAGGCGCTCCAGCGGGTCGGTGCCGCGCGGCTGCTCCTGCACGTCTGCAACTCCCGGGCTGTTCGTGAGAGTTCGGGACTTCGGGACTGGGTCGTCAGATGTCGAGGTCGAGGTCGTCAGCCGAGGCGGCCGGTGCGGGCGCGGCGAAGTTCCGTTCGGTGGCGGTGAGCTCACTGCTGCCCACGGTCAGCTTGTAGTGCCTGCGCGGGTCGAAGTCGGGAAACTGGTCGATCCGGTCGAGTACGTCGCCAACCAGCTTCTTCAGGTACAGCCGTGGTGCGACTCCGACCTTCCCGCCCAGTGCCCCGCCCACAGCCCGGGCCAGGTCGGTGAGGTAGGAGTCGTCGGCAAGCTGCTTGATCCTGTCGGGGGACTGGGAGCCTTCGGTATACAGGTCGCGGATGGTGGCGCCCAGGCCGGTCAGTGATGCCTCGGTGAATCCGGGCAGCCGGATCTGGACGGCCCGCGGGTTGTCGAAGCGGGGGTCGGTGGTGAAGTCGGTGGCGAGGCGCTGGGCGAGCGGTGCGAGTCGCTGTACGCCCTGCTGCCCGTCGTAGAAGGCGGGCGTGCCGGTGATGATGAGATACAGGCCGGGGAAGCGGCCGGAGTGGACCTCGTCGATGAGCTGCCGCAGCGCGTTGAGTGCCTTGTCGCGGGCGTCGGAGCGGACCCGTTGCAGGGTTTCTACTTCGTCCAGGACGAGGACGAGGCCGGCGTGCCCGGCGTCTCTCAGCACGGTGAGCAGGCCCTGAAGGAAGCCGAAGGCACCGAAGTGGTCGAGGTCGCCGCGGACGCCTGCACTGCGCCGGGCGGCTGCGGCGACGTGCGGCTGGCCGCCGAGCCAGGCCATCACCGCAGCGGCGGTGGCCTCGTCGCCGGCATCCAGGGACTGCTTGTATCCGCGCAGGGCGGTGGCGAACGCGGGGGCGTGTCGGGACACCTCGGCCAGACGGGCAGTGAGCAGCCGGTCCACGGCCTGTGGCAGCTCGCTCTCGCTCGCGCCGTCGGCGAGTGCATCCTCCTCGAGTGCGTAGAACCAGGCGTCTACGACCGGCCGCAGGGCGCTGGGCGGGAAGCTGGCGGTGGCCAGGCGCTCAGTGAGTCGCCGGTAGACCGTCTCCAGCTTGTGCAGTGGGGTCTCGGTCTCTGACACCTGCACCTCGGCCACGGCAAAGGTGCGCCGTTTGGCGCGCTCGCTGAGCCAGCGAGTGAAGAAGGTCTTGCCGGATCCGTACTCGCCGCGCACGGCCTTGAACACCGAACCGCCTGCGGCGGCAGTGTCCAGTTCCTCATCGACGGCCCGCTCGAAGCGGTCTAGTCCGGTGGCGAGCAGGTCGAGGCCGCTCTCGGGGACGGCGCCGCGCCGCAGCGCGTCCACGACAGCACGCCGCCGCACCGCGCTGACCGGGGTGGTAGCCCCGGATGCTGAAGATCCAAACGCGTTCACCCGAATAGTCTCCCATCCGGCTGCCCACCTGGCCGGACACCCGGCCGTGCACCGCGCCGCCGGTGCTCGGAGCGGCCGGGCGGGCCGACTGCACCGCCCGGCATGGCCGCAGACCCCCGGTTCACAGTCCGAACTGCTCGATCATCTGGCCCCGGTGCAGGCGCAGGGTGCGGTTGTCGGGGAGAATTTCCAGGATCTGGGCGCCGTCATAGTTGAGGAGCTGGGCCAGGGTCGCGGCGAGGCCAGGGGCTCGGGTGGCGGGTTGGCCGGCGCGTTCGGCCAGGGCGGTCATGGGCAGGGTGCCCGCTTCGACCAGCGCGGCCAGAGCCTTCGGCAGGACCGCCTTGTCGCGTGGCACACGGGCGAGCAGTGCCAGCTGTTCCTGGTACAGCTCGGTGGCCATGAGGCGATTCACCAGTGCGGTGGCAGGGTCCTCTGTTTGATCGGAGACGGGTACGGCCGCAGGCTTCACTACAGGGGCGACAGGTTCCTGTGGTGTGGAGGGTGCGACCTCGTCCTCGCCGAAGAGACTGATAGCGCCCTCTGTCACGGGCGGGGCTGACTTCTTGGCCTGCTTGCGGCTTGGGCGTGCAGCGGTGGCCTCGGGTGCTGCGATGGCATCGGCTCCGGCCTTCGTCTCGGCCTCGAGTCCGGCGGTGGCGTCGTTGTCCTGCTCCCACCATGCGGGCGTAAGGTCGCCCAGTTCCCGCCACCCCGTAGGTGGCTCCGCGCCGAACGGCAGTAGGGCGAGGAGGGGGATGGTGAACTCGGCGAGGGTTGCCCCGCCGTGGTAGCCCGCCTTCAGCGCGGTGTACCGCGCGTCGTGGTCCCGCAGCGCGACGATCCGCGATCCGGGCTCCGGCCAGACTACCCGCGGTCCGGACAGCTCAATTTCGGCCGGTGCGACGGGTCCGCCGGGGGTGCGGTGACGGGCCGACCCTATGGCGCCGGTGGCCGTGTCGATCTTGCTGCCGCGTCGCTCGACCACATGGCCGTGGTCGGAGGTGAGGAGCACGGTCATGTCGTTGGCGCGGGCGGCCCGCAGCAGCGGTTCCAGGCCGCCGATCTCCTTGATCTCCCAAGCGCCGTCGCCGAGCTTCTGCTCCTTGGCGAGCCGGTCGTCGACGGTGTTGAGGACGACCGCGACATGGGTGCGCTCGTCGGCGAGCGCTTCAGTCAGGGCGGTGGAGAAGGGCGAGCCGGTGTCGGGGCTGCGCAAATCGTCCTTGTGGAAGACAGCCGCAGGGGCCCCCTTCCAGCACGGGTGCTGGGGGAAGAGCCGCTTCTCGTCGTTCTGGTCGCCCTTCATCAGGGTGCCGGCGAACAGCGAGGTGCGGGAAACGGTGGTGAGAGTGGGCAGCGCAGCGGCCACGGCACGCCTCACCGGTGCTCCGGTCGCGCCCTGCAGCGGGTCGAACTCGGACCAGTGTGCGTGCAGTTCCTCACCCAGTTCGGCTGCGATCGCCGCACTCATTCCGTCGATGAGGAGAAGCAGGACCCGTCGGCCGGGACAGTCCACGACGGGCGCGACGACCCGGTCCAGGAAGCTTTCGACGGTGAGCATGGCGCCGGGGGCGGTGCCATCTGCGGTCCACACCGCGAGCCGCTCGGAGAACGCGCGGTCCAGCTCACGACGTTTGCTGCGCACCTGCTCGCCAATCCGGCTGTAGGCGTTGGCGAGTGCGTCATCTGCGTCGCCGCCCGCGTCCAGGTGTTCCAAGGCTCGGTCTACCCAGCCGAGTTCGCGGATCTGGCGGTCGGCGCCGTCTGCCACCGAGGCGATGTCGACTTCAGGCTGGGACGCCAGCCACCGCCGCAGCCGCCCTGCCATCCGTACCCGTTCGATACGGGCCTGGGTGGCGCCGTCGACGCCCAGGGCGTGTTCGGCCAGCGCGGTGATGGCAGCCGTGACCGTCTCGGGACCGCCGTCGGCGAGGGCGCGGCCCGCGGCGGTGAAGCGGGCATCGAGTCCGGCGGCGAGCAGCGGACTGGCAGCGGCGGCGGTCTGCGCCCCGAACTGTGTGACGAGCTGTGCGGCCCTGCTCAGGACCGGGTCGGCGAGCCGGTGTTCGCCCCGGTCGACGAGGCCGCGGACGTACGCCTCACCGCTTTGCCCGAAAGAGGTAAGGAGTCGGTCGAGGTCGTCGCCCTGGGCAGGGGGCTGGTCACCGAGCCATCGCTCGGCGCGCCCGCGCGCCCGGTACAGGTCGTGGTCGGCCTCTGCGTGCCCCCACAGAGCCGCGCAGACGACCGCGTAGGCGGCTGCGTCCGCCCCGTGGTCGGCGTCTACCAGGGCGGTAATGATCTTTCCAGTGGAGCCGGCCTGTTCGGGTTCGGCGAGGAAGCGGGCCAGGCCGGCCCGTTCCGGTCCGCGCAGGTCGCGCAGGAGGTTGGGGCCGCCGGGGATGTGGGTCCACCGGAACAGGGTGATGGGGTCGATGCGGTCCCCGTCGTCGTGTGCGGCCGACCCGCCCAACGCGTCCGTGTCACGGCGGCCGAGCCGGAGCCGACGCCGGGCCAGCCGGGTGAGGGCCTCGTCTCGGGACAGCAGTCCTTTACCGAGCGAGGGCCAACCGCGGCTGGCCGCCGCGTCAAGGAGCGCTTCGGCCGCCCAGGTCTCCCTCCGCAGCCGCCCGTCGAGACCGCGCGCGTCGAACGCCTCCTGCACGACCTCCCAATTGTCGACGGACCGGATCCTTCCGCCGTAGACGCGGGCGAGCAGCCCGGGGTCCAGGTCGGTGTCCTCGCGGTCGGTGAGGACGACCAGAACTTTGGGGTCGGGAGGAGTCGGCGCGTCGAGGTGGCCCAGGATCTGCTCGTGCACGGCCAGCACCGAGGGCGCGACGACCACCCGCGCCTGCAGCCCGCTCGCCGTACGCTGCACGGCGGGCCCGTCCCAGACGGGAGCGGCCCGCAGCAGCAGTACGCGGACCGTGCCGTCACCGAGCCGACTGCGGGCGGCGAGGTACTGACGGACGGTTCCTGCCGACAGCCGGGCGGGGCCGGCCGTCGCGGGGGCTGCGGTGACCGTGTCGGACATCAGTCGACGACCTTCCAGGTGACCTCGACGGTGGCGTTCGGGTGCTCGGCCGCGAGCGCCGCGATCTCCGCCTGCAGTTCGGCGGCGGCCCGGGCGGCGGTAGTCCGCCCGCCGCCGGAGCGGGCCACGGACCGGGACGGTGTGCGCGGCCCCGGCTGCTGCGGCGGCTCCGGCAGCACCTGCGGGTGGGCGGAGCCGCCGTTCAGGTCCACGCTGTCGGAGCTCGGCGGCGGAGTGGGCGACGGCTGGGGGCGCTCGGTCGTGCTCTGGCGAGACCTCAGCAGGGACAGCACTTCCCGGCTGCTAGCGTGCAGCACGCCCGGCAGGTCGGGGTAATCACCCGGGTCGCCAGCAGCAGCATCCCGCACCCGCTCCAGGACGGCCGCGCCGTCCACGCCGAGGGTGTCGGCCAGGCTCAGCTGGTCCCAGCTGGTGTTCTGCAGCGCGCTGGCGACCTTCCCGGCGCTCTTCAACGACATGCCGTACCGGTGTGCGGAAAAGTCGCCGAGAGGGAAGCGGGCGAGCCGGTCCACGACGGTCTTCGCCTCGATGCCCCCTTCCGTCACCTCCTTGACCAGCTCCTGCGCCCGCCGGGCAAGAACGAGGCGGGGGGAGTCGTCGTTCAACTGGAGGAAGGCACGGTGCTTCTCCAGCTCCCCGACGAGCCGTCCGGCGTCCTGGCCGAGTGAGGCGGCGGCGTGCTTGATCTGTGCGGCGAACTGGTTGACGATCCGGCCGCGCCGCAGTTGCGGCGCCTGGTCGCCGAGCATGGTCTCGAACCGCTTGCGCGCCTCTGCCCAGTCGCTCTCCGTGGGCAGTTGCTGCTCACGCAGGGCGTAGTCCGGCTTCAGCTCGTGCGGTGCGGGCGCGGGTTCGATGGGGACGCCGCCGCGCACCCATACCCGGTCGGTCATCTCCGCGTACGCGGCGGCGAGCAGCCGGCGCAGCGGCTCGGGCAGTCCGCGCGGCTCGGGAAGGTCGCACCAGTCGGAGAGCTTGACCAGGGTCGGCTCGGCGGTGCCGTTCCGGCGGGCTTGGTCGTTGAAGTGGTCGGACCAGGCGGTGGACTGCCGGTAGTACGCCTCCCGCATCGCGCCGAGCCCGAGGCCGCCCGCGATCCGCGCCAT
Organism: Streptomyces sp. NPDC026538; assembly: GCF_055567535.1. Classification (NCBI taxonomy): domain Bacteria; kingdom Bacillati; phylum Actinomycetota; class Actinomycetes; order Kitasatosporales; family Streptomycetaceae; genus Streptomyces; species Streptomyces sp. NPDC026538. The sequence continues at coordinate 541,118 of NZ_JBVHQG010000002.1, read as the reverse complement.
GGTCTTGCGGTCCTTGGAGTCGACCTCGGTCTGGCCGTCACGGTTCTCGGCGGCCTTGCGGACGTACTCGAAGACGGTCTTGATTTCGGCAGGCTTCAGGGGCCTGCCAGTGCCGTCCGGGTCCAGGTCGGGGTGGGCGGGGTACTGGTGGGCGAGCAGCTTGCCGGCCAGGTCGCGGACGGCGGTATCCAGTGTCGCGCCGAGCGGAAGCCGCAGCTCGGGCACGTCCTGCTGGGCGACCAGGTGGGTGTCGAAGCTGAGGTCGACGACCCCTTCCTGCTTCTGCGTGAGCCCGTACGCCTGCCGCAGCGCCTGGGTGACGCGCTCGGTGAGGATGAGGAGCTGCGACTGGAGCATGCCCTTGGCGCGCTCTTTGTCGTCGGCATTGAGGCTGCGCGCGAAGTCGGAGTCGAAGCGGGTCTCGTCAGCGAGGGCCTTGTCGATGACGACGAGGCGCTCGAAGTCGCCGCGGGAAGCATCGGTCAGGTGGGTGGGCAGCCAGGCCAGGGTGCGTGAGTCACCGCCCGGCTTCTCCCGCAGGGCGCGCAGCCGCTGCAGGTCGTCCATCGGCCCGAACTCACCCTCGTCGTAGGGGAAGTCGACGATGAGCCGCCAGGCGTCCTCCTGGCTTGGCCGAAGGGTCGCCTCGGGCAGCGAGTCGACATCGGCGACGTTACCGAAGACCACCTCGACCTGCCGTTCGGTGCCTTTCCACACAAGGTTGAGCACGTCGTACGCGTCGAAGCCGCCAGGCCCGTCGCTGACGCCGAGCGCCTCCTTGAGCAGGCCGCGCATCTTGGCACGCCGGTTGTTCTGGTTGTTGTGGACCTGGGCGTTGGCGAGGACGGCGTCCAGGTCGACACCGGTGAGCTCCAGGCGCACCACCGCACCCGGCCCGGTACCGGTCACCTTTATCTCGGGGAAGGTCGCCGCCCACTCCTTCGCCTTCTGCTCAAGCCGACCGACCTCCGTCCCGGCGATGCGGGTGGTGATGGAGCCGTGGTTGAGGGCGTGCAGCCGCGCCAGGGTGAGGTCGGCCAGTGCGGGCACACTGGGCGCGAGCGCAGACAGCAGCAGGGTCTGCAGCAGTCGGCTGTCACCAGTGAAGTCGCGGCAGCGGGCTGCAAGTTGCGGGTCGCCGAGGGTCTCGGGGCGGCGTCGGTACGCCTCGACTTGGTCCTCGGTGACCTGGTTGGTCTTCAGCAGGTACGGGCGGAGCTTGTCCCGGTACAGCTTGTCGGCGGCCTCGAAATGAACACTGGTCTCCCCGCTGAATGCCTTGTCGCCGCCGCCCGCGATCGCCGGGTAGAGATCACCCAACGGCACAAGCTGCCCGAGCCGCCAATCGTCGCGGTGGTCGACGAGCAGCTGACTCATCAGCTTCAGGCCAGTGCGGGAGCGCTGCAGCGCCGCGGAGATGTGTACCAGGGTGTCCATGAACGCCGGCGGGAACGGGTACGTCCGCCTGAACGCGCCCTCGTCCGCGCCGGTGGTGGACTTGTCGTGGCCGAGCAGGGTGTCCCATACGTCCGGACCGAGCCTCTTGGCCTCGGCGAACGCAGCCTCCACCTTCGCCTCGGCCTCCGGGCTGGTGGGCTTGAGCAGGCGGGCCTGCGCGATCTGTGGGAGGTTGCGGTCCTCCAAGACGATCTTGTCGAACCGCCCGCCGCTGAGCTTCAGACTGTCCTGGACGGCGGCCTCGGCGGCCCCCGACATCTCCTCGCCGACCAGCTCACGCAGGTCGCGCTGGCGGGCGATGAATGACACCACTGGGATTGCGCGCCGTTCGTCGCCGCCCTCCACAAAGTTCGTGATCTTGTCGGCTTCGCGGGAGACGAACTTCTGGTCGTGGATGCGGGAGGCCAGCCACAGGATCAGCTCGTCCATGAAGAGGACGAGCCCGTCATAGCCGAGGGACTTGGCGTGCGCGGCGATGATGCCGAGCCCCTTGTCCAGCGAGACGAACCCGTCGGCATCTTCGGAGGCGTTGCGCGAGAACGACGGGAACAGGGTCTGGGTGAGGTCCTGCACGAGCCGGGCCCGCAGTTCCCGCGGCGTGGAAGGGTTCTCCAGGTCGAGGTCCTTGGTGTTCTCGTGTTCCTCTGGCGCGTTCACCGCCTGGTCCAGCAGCTCAGTGGTCCAGGCGAAGGAGTCACCCCACTCGTCCTCCTGGCCGTCGCCGGCATCGGCGAGCTGCTCGATCACTCGCTCGTCGCCGTTCCGGCGGCGCTGCTCGGCGAAGTCCTCGAAGAGCCCGTCGGTCCGGTAGACCTGCGGCAGCGGGCAGTCTGGGTGGAGTTTCCGTACGTGCTCCACGTACTTGCCGAGCACGCGCTGCTCCAGGGACTTGGAGCCCAGCATGTGATACGGCACCAGCAGGAACTTGCGGTCGTCCGCATCCAGCCAGGCGTGCCGGGCCCGCACCGGGTCGAGGTCGCGGCGCGCCCGGGCGGCCTGGTTACGTGACAGCAGCGCGTACAGCACCGCCATGAAGTGCGACTTACCGGAGCCGAACGAGCCGTGTAGATAGGCAGCCTTCGAAGAGCAGCTGTCCAGCGCCGACTTGATCAGGTCAAGGGCCTCGTCGAAGTTGCCGAGCAGCCGGTCGGTGACGACGTAGTCCTTCAGCGCGGCCTCGGCCCCCTCAGGCGTGACCGCTTCGTTCAGCTTCAACACGAAGTCGGAGGTGGACACCGACTCCGGGATGTCGATCAACTCCCGAAGCAGCGGCCGGTCCTCGGGACGAGGATTGTTCCTGTTCATGAACGCCATGGTGTGTCTGCTCCTCGCCCTAGTCAGGCGGACTCTGCGTCGCTTACGGCCTCGGTGACGGTGTCATTGTCGGCGTCGATGATGGACGTCTGGACGGCGGCCTTCGTGCCCGTGCGCGTCTTCGATGTGGCGGCCTTCGACGCGCCGCGTCCACGGCTGACGGCGGACGGACGCCAGGCCCGCAGTGCATCGTCGGTCAACCCGAGCTCGCCCTGCTTCTGCTGCCTGAACGCCAGGATCTCGGCGGCCGGCGACGCCCCGAACTCTGGGTCGTACTCGCCATACCACTGCTCCAGCCACGGCTGCAGCTCAAGTAGCCCGGCCAGGTAAGGCACGAGGTCGTCGTCGCTGAGCCCAGCCTGCTGGATGTACGAGGCGAGTGCGAGGGCCTGCTCCAGGTGATCCCAGCCGGCCCACCCGTACAGCTCCGGCGACTGCGCGTTGACCGTGCCGTAGGACACGAACCGCTCCTTGGGCACATCCAGCTTGCCGCGCGCACGCCAGTAGCTCGGCTTCAGGAAGTCCGCCGAGGTGTACTTCGGCGGCACGGGCGTCCGCTCGCGGACCTTCCGCTTGGCGGGCTCGTCGGGCGCCGCGTCCTCCTCCCGCTGCAACTCCCAGACCTGCTCCCAGTCAGCACGCTTCTTCAGCCCGGTCGGCTTGTACCGCAGCGCGGACACGAACGGCACATGCTCCTCGGACAGCAACTCCCGCACGGTCTTCACGAGGTCCTGCCGGGGTGCGTACAGCTCGGCAACGGACGTGAAGTCCTCGTCGGCGGACAGGCTTTCGGCGAGGCGGGCGAGTGTGGTGACGGTGGGATTGCCGCTGGCGTCGAACCAGTACGCGCGGTCCTCGACCCGGTCGAGCAGCCAGGACTTCAGCGCCTTCTGCCGCATCGCATCCCAGCCCTCGGTGGCCCAGCGCCGCTTGTACTCGGGGCGCTCCACCATGCCGATCGCACGGTTCGACTCGATGACCTCGATCCGTCTCTGCACGAGCGCCTGATAGTCGGCGGGCCAGTGGGCGGGGATCTCCGTGATCGGCGTCGAGCCGTGTCGCTTGAACCACTCGCCACTGGCCTCACCGGCTGCTACGCGTCGTGCGAGCACGATCTCGAAAGCCCGCTCGCCGAGGGCAAGTTCGGGCACGGCGGAGGCGTCGGGCAGGCGTAGATCCTCGGAGTGCAGGTCGTAGAGGGAGTACACCTGCCAGTCCAGCTCCTCCTGGAGGGCGATCATGCGGGCGCGGGTGGAGTTGTAGTGGGCTTGAGCTTCGCGCAGGGCGGTGGCGGTGGGGACGGCCTCGGTGGCGAGGGCGGCGGGGGACGTCGTGGAGAGCTGCTGGGCAAGGGCGTCAAGCTCGGTGGCGAGGGCAGCGGGATATCTGGCGGGTAGAGGGAATTCCTGGAGCTTGGTCCCGGTGAACTCGTAGAAACGCTCCCATGCCTGTGATTTGTAGCCCTCGTTTACGCCCTGGCCGCCCTTGTCATGACTCACCATCTTGAGCCAGAACCCGGCCGTGGAGCTGTTGAGCAACCCAAGCAGCGCCAGATGCTCTTCCGTTGTGGCGTCATCACGGAGCTTGATTACCTGTGCCGAGTCCTTCACAGGGAGTCGGCCGGTCTGGAGGTAGAAGTGATTATGCGTTGCGACTTTTGCGTAAACGATCAGCTTTTGAGCTTTGACGCGGGAGCTGTAAACCTCACGCCATGCAATCCAAGGAATTCCCCGGTCCAGCATAGTGATACTGAAGCGCTTACGAAGTTCCAGTACGTGACGCAGTGGCCACATGAAGCGCAGCAAGTCCTCGATCTCTGCACCCTCGAGGAGCTTCATATCCTGGTCGTACGGGCTGGTGAGCCAGGTGGCGGCGGTGAGTCCCCAATCTCGGACTTCATCGCCATTGGCGACAGCGGTGGGCCTGGCACCTCGTTGGCGGGCGGCAGCAGTGTTCACCGAACCAAAGGCGTTGTCCTCGCCAGTAACGATAGACAGGCCGAGTTCTTGTGACGCAGTTCGCAGGGGCTTGCCCGCGCTATCGACGAGCTTCAGGATGTCTGGTGCGGCACCTCCCGTGAGACTCCATGGATGCTTTGACAGGTCGTCACGTTGCGTGTCGCGAACGCTGATCCAGTCGCTCTCGGAGTCCGGGGAGTCGGTCTGTTGAGTGATAGCCCGCCAGACGAGTCCATCTTCCGCCTTCTCCGGAGCCGCTGGCTCCCCCTGAACGCTCCGGACCGTGCGGATGGTGGCCCGGCGAGGGCCCGTGTAATCCAGCGGGCGGCCGATGAGGATGACCGTCGGCGTCCCATGCCCTGGGATGTACGCGCCCGACGTGTCGATGACCTCTGTCAGTTCGACCTGATCCCGGAAGAAGCTCTCGATCAGCTTCTTTCCGAACTCCCTCTTCATGAACGAGTTCGCTGTGATCTGGCCGACCATGCCGTAGCCGAGCCCGGACTTCGCCTCGTCCCGAACCGCAAGCTCGAAAAAGCGCTGCGCGAATGGGACTGACAGTGCGTACGTACCCGCGCACGCGTTGTACAGCTTGCGATACAGCTCGTTGAGTGTTTTGTCCTTGACTGTGATGTACGGAGGATTCCCCACCACGACGTGGTAGCGGCCCCGGTTCAGGATCTGCGGGTACTCGAACACGTCCTCCGTGCTCAGCGCGTAGTACGGGTCTTCGGCGTCGCCCGATTCCCCACTGTCGCCAAGGCTCAGCTGCTCGTCGCCGAAGAGACCCTCCTGCCGGTGCTCCGTAGGCAGCAGCGAGTCGCCCACCGCGAGCTGGATCGGCCACTCGTACTTCCGCGCCTCTGCGAACGTCCGCATGCCGCTCGCGGCCATCGCCGCGACCAGGAGCCGGAAACGGGCCACTGCGACCGCGAACGGGTTGAGGTCCACCCCGTGCACCGAGTTCAGGGCCGCTCGCACCCGCTCGTAAGCGCCGACCTCGGGCCGCTGCTCGGCCCACATCCGCACCAGACGCCGGAATGCGCCGAGTACGAAGTGGCCGGACCCGCAGGTTGGGTCGATCATCTTCAGCTCTTCGAAGCCGAACTCCCGCACTGCTGGGGTCATCGTCCGGTCGAGGATGAACTCTTCCACGAACTCTGGCGTTTGCAGCAGCGCGTACGTCTTGCGGGCCGACTCGCTCAGGTCCTGGTACAGGTCGCCCAGGAACCGAGTGTCCCAACCCTCGGTGCCGTCCGCGCTCAACGGGTCGCTGAAGTCGTGCACGAGGACCGGACCGCCAGTCCCTTCGTCCCCGCCGGTGCGCTGCTCCCGCCAGAACGCGAGCAGCGCGCCCGCGCCGTCGTGCGAGAGTGGGATCTGGTAGAGCGGGTTGTGGTCGCGGTCGAAGAGCAGCCGCCCGGCCTGCCCGGCGCCCAGTTCGGCGAACGCCGTCTCCAGCCACCCTCGATACGTCGGGTCGGCGTCTTTCTCCAGGTATTCCTCGTACCGCGCCTGGGCTGTCTCCCGCCCTGCCACGTCGGGGGAGGTGATGTAGGGCTCGGCGATCAGCCGGTTGTCCTCGCTGAACCGCACGAAGACTGTGCCGAGCACCCAGGCCACCGCGACCTGGGTGATCCGCTCGCCGAGCCAGGCGTTCCACGTCGCCGACGTACGGCCCAGCTTCCGGGCCTGCTCATACTCGCCGCGCAGCCGCGTCCCGACCTCGGGGACGGCTTTGACCTGCTGTTCCAGATCGGTCTCTGCCGCCTTGACCTGCTTCTGCAGGTCGGCGAGGAGGATCTTGCGGTCGATCACGAACGGCTCCTGAGGAGAAAAACGAGAGGACGGAAGAAGATCAGGTTAGGAGGAGGGGCGGGTCAGGCGTCCGGCTCGAGGTGTTTGCGCGCGACCCAGGCGTCAGGCACAACGATCCACTCGTCGAACCCCGCCTGGTACGGAACACTCTGCCCGGCCAACCGCGGCGCCCGTGCCGGATCGGACTGGGCGATGAGCAGCCACAGCGGGCTGCCGCCCTGCCGAGCCTCCTCCGCGAGCCGCCCGAGCAGGTCGAGCGCGTCGTAGCGGGCCAGCACCGCAGTGTCGGTGAGCAACAGCGGACCATCGGCCTCCGCCAGCCGCTCCCGCAACCGCGGCTCGATCCGCCCCCACGCCTTGTCGGTGCGTATGCGCAGCTGCTGGTGAGCCCGACTACCCGGCTCGGCGGCGTCCGCCTTGAGGACGGTCTCCCAGGTCGGACGGGCAGCCTCGCCGACCACGCCGCGCAGTTCGGCCACGAACAGTCCGGTCACCGAGACCGGCCGAGCCCCGTATGGCTCGCCGGCCAGCCGCCGCACCGCGTCCTCGGCACGCCGCTGGGGCACGGTCAGGACCCGGAAGCCGTCCTGCTGCGCCGAGTGCATAAGTCGCTGCTCAGCCTTGACGGCAGCGGCGACGGCCGCGTCCGCGTCGTACTGGGTGGGGGCGGAGCGGCGAGCCGCCGAGGCGCCCCAACTCGCTGAGGTCAGCCCGGCAGTGGCGTCCCCGGAGGGGCGATCCGGGATGAGCCGGAGCACCTTGTCGTAGCGGGTGGCCAGTTTCAGGTCGAAGCCGGCCTGCTTCAGGGCGCGGACCAGGGCGCTGCCCGTGGGCAGCTCGCGCGGCGCCAGCGGATCGGTGCCCAGGTCGGGGAAGCGGGTGGCGACTCGCTTGTGCAGCGCATCCACCGTCAGGCCCGGCTGCCGCTCCTCCTCGACGCCCGGCTGCACGGCGACCACGCCGGCCTGGGTGATCCGCAGCGCACGCACCAGGTCCAGGTCGCGCGGGTAGATCTCCAACCGCGGGGTGAGCGCGGCCCGGGTGGAGGCGGCGACCGCGATCTCGGCCGTGCGCCGTTCGTCCCAGCCCAGGCTGCCCGGTGGCCGTCGCACCGCATCCAGCTCAGTGAGGACCGTGCTCGCCGTCGGCAGGGACTCAAGCGCCGCGAGCCGGTCGGCCCGCGCGCCTAGGTTCAGCGCGTACTCCTGCAGGGCGGGCAGCGCCGGGGTGTCCGGACCGTCCACGTCCTCCCGGACATCCAGGGCGAGCAGGCCGAGTACCGGATCGGCGCCCTTGGGCATGCGGGCGTGGAAGTAGCGGAAGAGCGGCGGGGACTCGTTGTCGTAACTCTCTCGTTCGACCACCGCACGCAACAGCGACAGGGCGAGTGCCCGCCGGTTGCGCCGCTCCACGTGCTGGGTGCCGCGCCGGGCGATGAGGGCGTCGGCGAGCTCGATCACCGGGGCCACCCGGCCGCGCTCAGCCAGAAGCTCCACCACCTGCTCACGCAGCAGCCCCAGGGCTGCGTCCTTGTACCAGCGCTCGCGCGCCTTCTTCACGATCTGCGGGATTCGGCCCGCGGTCAGGCCCACCGCATCGGCGACGTCCCGCTGCCGGACCCAGGCCAGGCCCCCGGGCAGCGTCCCTGTCTCATCGGGCAGCCGCAGCAGCAGCCGGATTGCTTCGCGCTCCTTGGCATTGGAGCGGGCACTACCGCTGGATGGCTTCGGTACGAGACGGGCGGCGAGCGCGTCCAGGCTCAGACCGCCCAGCACTTGCGGGTCGGCGCCGTCCCCGTCGGCGGCGACCGACTCTGCGACCGCCCGCTCCAGGTCGGAGAGCTCCTGGCCCGCCGCCTTGCGGGCCTCCGCGCTGAGCGGCGCGGGAGCCGCCTTGCCCAGGCGTGCGTTCCACTCTTTCTGCCGGCGCTGGATCTCCTCCCGGGTGCGCGAGCCCATGCCCGGCGCGGTGAGGAACTTCTTCGCCGAGTAGTCCAAGACGTCCCCGACGGTGTTCAGCCCCATCGCGAACAGCTGCGACTGCGCTGCGACCGTCAGACCCGCCACCGACAGCGGCGTGTTCCGGTCGGCGCGCTCGGCCTGCTGGTCGCGGACCTGCTCGGCAGAGACGTCGTCGTCCTCCCGCCCGATCCGCGGCTGCGCCGCCGACCCGGCAACCGCGTCGGTGCCGCCCTTCGCCCCGCGCCCCGACTTCTCACCGTGACCCGTGCTCGGCGCCGTCGTCTGCTGTGCGTCTAGGAAGATCCGCTGCCAAGCACGCTCCATCGGCTTGAGATCCGGAAAGCGGTCCTTCACATCCCGGGCCAGCGCCTTACGGAAGAACGCCACCAGGCCGTCCCGGACGGCCGGCTCAAAGGCGTCTGCCGCCAGCTGCGGGTACGGCCATTCCTTCGCATCCGTCTGCCGGGCCGTGACCGAGCCGTCACCCCAGCGGGGCAGCTCGTTCGACGCCATCTCATGCAGTGTCACGGCCAGCGCATACCGCTCGGCGTGCCCGTCGTACGAGCCGCGCGTGATGACGCCCACGAACGGGTCGAGATAGCCCTCGGTCCCCGCCTCGATTTCCTTCGCCGGGTACCCGGCGAGCGAGAAGTCGATCAGCACCAGCTGACGGGTGCCGTTGGGGCGGACCCGGATCGCGATGTTGTCCGGCTTCAGATCCCGGTGCCAGATCCCCTCCGCCTCCAAGTGCTCCACAGCACCGAAGAGGTACTTCCCGTACGCCTCCAGCTGGTCCATGCCTAGGCGGCCGTTGTCCCGCAGCTGGCGGGCAACGGTGTCCTCCCGGCGGCGCGGCCCCTTACTCGCACTGCCGTCCTGGTCCTTCAGCTCCCGGCTGTCGCCCACGTACTCCAGGACCAGGACCCGGCGCCCCGCCAATGTCAGCGGCTGCGGCTCGTACAGCGAAATGATGCTGGAGTCCCTGTGGATCCGGCCCAGGACCTCCGCCTCACGATCCAGGACAGCATGCTTGGCCTCGCTCAGCGCGACCTTCAGCACGGCCACCGGCAGGCCGCCGCTGCGCCGAGGCTCGCCCTCCAGATCCCGCACCAAGAAGGCCCGCGCGGTCGAACCTGTACCGAGGCGGCGTACAACTTCCCAGCGTCCGGCCAGTACGTCCCCGGCCACGGCCTCCAGCGGGTCCTTCTCCGGCTCGGATCTTTCCTCGCCCACGCCTGCGGCTGAACCGCCGTCCCCGCCCGCGACTGCAGCCGCATCCCCGCCGCCCGGGACCTCCTCGACGAATGCCTGCTCGACGTACTCCAGCATCTCCAGGAAGTCGTCGACCGTGGACAGACGCCGACCCGGTTCGTACGCGGTGGAAGCCTCCACCAGATCGTCGATGTCCGGATTGAGACCGTCGACGAGCGCGCTGGGACGCAGACTCTCGCCGGCCTCCAGACGTGCCATGACCTCGCTCTGGCTCGCGCCAGGCGCTTGCCCGGTCACCAGCAGATACGTGAGCACGCCGAGCCCGTACACATCGAGGCGCACTGGATCGGCCTTCGGAATCCTCAGCTCCGGAGCCAGATAGGGATCAGCCTGCTCGGCGACATGGAACCCCGTCACGTTAGTCGGAGCCAGGGTCAGCGGCCGGCCGCGGCTGGAGCTTTGCCCAGTGGCGATCTGCCAGTCCGCGATCTGCGTCCACGGACGCAGCCAGCGCTGCTCTTCGCCGAGCTCCCGCCCGCGTGGACCGCGGTCGCGCGGAATCACATGCACCGCGTGCGCCGACAGCGTGCGGTGGTGGACCCGCCGGGAGTGCGCGGAGCGCACCGTCTCGGCAAGCTGCCGCACCAGCGCGAGGCGCCCCTGCAGATCGAGACCCTCACCGTGCTGGACCAGGTAATCGTCCAGGCGCAGCGTCTCCGGGTGGTAGTCGAAGAGGATCGCGGGCCCGGCGGGATGCCCCGACGGCAGATAATTCTTCAGCTGTACCGCACCGGGATGACGAAAACGGCTGAGTACCGATGCCTCGCGGGCGGCGGCACGCTCCACCGAGCGCCGCTCGTCGTCGGAGGCACCACGTTCACTGAGGAAGACCCGCACCCGTGCCAGATCGTGCAGCTGCGAATGGCGTCCCAGATAGTCGGCCCAGGACGGCCCGGAGTCGAACGCCTTCGCCTCCAGGAGGTAGGAGCCCACCTCGTACTGGCGGCGGATCGATGCGATACGGAGCTTTTTCAGGGCTGCATCGACAAAGCGGGATGCCTCGGCTGTGATCTGGTAGCGGGCGTCTCCCGGCGGCACGGCCAGCATCTCCACCAGCTGCTTGACCGTGAACACGCCGTTCATGTCGGCAGCCGGAAGGTTCACCTGAAGCTTGTCGTCCGTGAAGCAGACAGCCTCACCCACCCAGATCTTCGTTCGGTGCGCGGGCCGACCGGAGACGCCGTTAATCAGGCCCGACAGCTCCTTGGCCTTCCGGTTCGCCAGGTGCAGCGGGTTGCCGTGCCGACGGCTGGTCCCGCTGGGCGTGGTCTGCACCCAGTCGTTGCCGCCGCCGTGGACCGAGCCGTGCCAGTCCTTCAACTCGACCAGGAAGACCCCGGCCGGCGCTACCACCAGAAGATCGACCTCACGGACGTGCCCGCTGTTCGCGGTGAACATGAAGTTCGTCCAGGCACGCCACGGTTCCTCATCTGGCAGACGCCGGCGGATCGCCTCAAGACCACGGCGCTCGTGCTCATACTCGGACTCGGTGACCGTCGTCCACCGGTCTTCCAGCATGCGGCTCCCCGTCCGTGTCTGTAAGCCTGCCGTAGTTCCTGCCGCTGCGTTCAGGAAGCACAGCTCAACCCTCGGACCGAATCCTAAAGGGTGTCACTGACATCAAGAGCGGCCTGAGCGTGCTACGACCGAGGCCGCGGAATCCCAGACGTGGCGTCGATGGAACGGGGCAGAGTGCGCCGCGAACGAATGTGCGCGGGATCGCCGGTTTTACCAACCGGCGATCCCGCGCTACGTTGCCGCGCTCGTGTGCGCCAATGATCAGCGTGAACGGCTGACGGCTGGGTCGGCCGTAAACATGGGCGTGGCCGGGGGACTGGTAGCGAGGCTGGTCCTGTGTTCGCGGCCCGCAGGCTGTGCCTGGTGCGTGCCGGTCTCATGGGCGAGGGTTTCGGCGAGGCCGGCCAGCAGTGAACTCGGGGTGTGCGGGGATGCGGTGATGGCCCAGGTGGGCCGGTCCGGTCCGGGGCCGGCCCAGACGGTCCAGGTGGCCAGGTTCTGATTCGGGTGTTGTGCTGTGGAGGCGTCGAACTGGACGCCCACGTTCCCGTCGGGGGATGTCCAGCGGATCCATCGCCCGTCCACGGTGTGCTTCCATCCGGCGTCGGAGAGCGGCTGGGTGGCCGCGGTGACCCTCTTCTCGTCCACCGGGACGCCGGTGGTCGTGTCCCAGCCGTCGCCGTCGGCGAGGTGATTCAGAAGTTCCGCTATCACCGGGGCGGGGGTGGCGCCGGTCGCGGTGAGGACCCACATGCGGTCGGAGACGGGCGTCTCGTAGGCGGCTACGGTCCACGCGGTCTCGTGGGCCGGGGTCTCGTGGACGCGCTCGATGCGCAGGGTCTGCGACTCGTGGATGACGTGGGTTGTCTCGTCGGACCAGGTCCGCCACTTCTCGAACTCGCCGTGCCGGTCGAGGAAGGAGTCGAGGAGGGCGTCGTGGTCGCCTGCATCGGCCAGGTAGACGGGGACGGTCTCCGGCTCCGGGCAGTGAGGCCCGGGTTTCGCTGCGCCGAGGTCCAAGGTGGCGCGGGCCTCGACGGCGGCGCGCTCGGCGTCGGTCAGGGGTGCCGGACCGGGGCGCATGTCGGTGCGTTGGATCTCCTCGAAGGCGAGCAGGGCCTGGGCGGGTGAGTCGAAGGTGTCGGCGACCTGGCGCAGGTGGTCCTCGCCGTGGAGGTAGACGGACTTGCCGTTGCGGCCGAGGTACGTGCCGACCGCGACGGTGGTGTGGCCGTCGTGGGCGTGGGCGTGGATGAGGAGATGGCCGTAGCGGATGTCGTCGTGGATCTTCTGCGCCTGGTTGGAGACCTCGCGGATCTCGCTGCGGGTGCACCACGGCATCGGATAGTCCGCCCAGGTCCATTCCTCGTCCATGGCCTCCCGGAGTCGAGGGGTGATTTCGACGGTGATGCCGCCGGCGGACAGGTGATTGGCTGCATCCTCAGCCCAGTAGGGCTCCTCGTGGTCGATGCGGGCCAGGACCAGGACGTTGTCGGCGAGGACGGCCCAGTCGGCTGCCTCCAGAGCCATGAGAGCGATGCGGGCCTGGCTGCCGGTCAGGACAGCGGTCACGGCGCTGGGATGGGTTGGGTGGGTGTCGAGGCGGACGTGAGCGTCGATGGAGGTGGTCACGTTGGGTGTCGTCTCTTCTGCCGGTGGCCGGGCCTTCGGGTCCGGCCACCGGCGTGAGTGGGGTGTTATCGGATTGCTCGCGCGGCGCGGGCGGCGTGAGCGGCCGTCGTGGTCGGCGGGCCGGCGCGAGTGGCGGGTGCCGGGCGCGGCCGTGGTGGCGGGACAGTTCCGGTGGCGTGCTGCCAGCGGGTGCGAACGGCGCTGATGTCGGCGAGGGAGCGGCGGGCGCCCACCACAAGCTGGAAGGGGGTGTTCGCCGGGTCTCCGGCGTACGCCGAGATGCGCCGGCCAGCGTGATCGGCGGTGGCCAGGAGAGAGCGCTGCAGGGCACGTTCGCCCCAGTGCTCCACGGAACCGGCCGGTTCGGCCAGCAGGCGGAGCACCTCGCCGGGTTCACTCGCGTTGTCGAGCAGGCCGCGCTGTTGGGCCTCCCATAGGACGGTGACGGGGTCGACGGGCTCGCGGCGGCGGGCCAGGGCGGTCAGGCATTGCCACAGGCCGGCGTGCAGGGGCCGGGTGAGGTCGTCGGGGAGCAGCCACCGGACGGACTCGATGTCGGCGGGGTGGGCGGTGGCGGTCGCGAGCAGCAGTTGCTCCTCCTCGACCGCCTCGGTGCGGTCGGTGGTGATGGCCGGCGGCGGTGCCGCGGTGCGGGGCAGCACTCCGGCGCGCGGCGGGAACCGGCTCGCGATGTCGTCCACGACCGCGGTGAGCGCGTCGGCCTCGGCGAGTACTGTCTCGACTGGGTGCGGGTGGGTGGCGTCGTCGACGCTCTGGATGAGGCGTTCGGCGGCCGTCTGCAGGCGCCGGCGGGCGTGTTCGGCCTCGACCATCCGGGCGTAGGCCGGTGCGTGGCGGGGCCAGGGGCAGACCTGGACGAGGGTGTGCAGGTAGGAGGCGGTCAGCCCGCGCGCCTGTTCGCGCCCCGTGGCGAGCACTTGGTCGAGCCATTTGGTGTTCTTCGCGTGCTCGGCGGGGTCGGGCGGAGGCAGGGTGCTGATGGCGGTGAACAGGGCGGCGTGCGCGGCGGTGGAGAACGAGTCGGCGGCGATGCCGGTCACGTCGCCGAGGCGGTGTGGATGAAGGAGGAGGGCGCCGAGGAGGGCCTGCTCGACGTGGAACACCGGCTGCGGCGGTGCGATGGCGTCGAGGTGGTCTTCTTCGGGTTCGGGGACGTGGGGCATCAGGCTGCGAGGGTGAAGTCGTCGGGGTTGAGGGTGACGCCGAGGTGCGGGGCGAGGAGGTGGCCGGCGAGCAACGGCGGTACGGCGTTGCCGATCTGGGAGAACTGCTGGCCCTTGTTGCCGGCCCAGGGGTAGTCGGCGGGGAAGGTCTGCAGGAGGCCGGCCTCGCGGGCGGTGATCCGGATCGGCTCGGGTACCGCTGGTGTGTCCGTGTCCTCGGTCGGAGGCGAGGCTGGTCCGGCGACCCAGGTGCACTCGTTCGCGCGGTGCCCGAAGAACAGTGTGCCCGCCGGCTCGGACAGCGGGCGGACGGTGGCGTTCGCTTGGTTGTTGCTGCGCAGGGACCAGGACCAGCGGTGTGCGTCGGCGGTGAACGTCGGCGCCGGAGCGTCGGCGGCACGGTTCTGTCGTGCGCCGTGCCGTGCCTTCCAGCCAGTTCCTTCGCGGCGGGACTGCAGGAGCACACCGTCCGGCCTGGGCATCCAGGTGCCGCGCTCCCGGGCGTCGGAGAGCGACTTGCGGGAGCCCGAAGGGAACGGTTCGGGTCCGCCGCCGGGCCCGCCGCCGGCGCAGACGGTGGGAACGGGCCGGTCAGTCGCGCCCCATCCCAGGGCCTCTGCCATGCTGACCCAGCGGGCGCGGCCCGGACCGAACAGCGAGTCAGGCTCGGCGACCTGGGCGTGCGTGGGGGCGGGAGGCTGTGCCGTACGGACCCGGGAGGCGAGCAGGATCGCTCGCCTGCGCGTCTGTGGAACGCCGAAGTCGGCGGCGTTGAGGATCCCGTACCAGACCGAGAACCCCCAGGACCGCAGAACGGCCGCGTACTGCTTCCACAGCGGCAGGACGTCCGGCACTTCCTCCATCGCGACCCACTCGGGCTCGCCGACCGTGTTCAGGGCATGCAGGTAGCGCATCGGCTCGGCCGCGAGTAGGGAGCGCTCGTCGCGGCAGGCGGCGAGGAGGCGCTCGCGGGTGTCGAGTCCGGCGGCGAGGTCCTCCACTGCCGTGTGCACCAGCGGCTGGTCGAGCAGGCCGAGGCGTTTGCCGGCCATGCTCCATGCCTGGCACGGCGGGGAGGCGATCAGCCCGCGCGTGCGGCCGAGGAAGGGCCACGTCGGATACATGGCCACGTCGGTCCGGATCGTCAACTGCCCGGCGGCCACGCGCGTCTTGCAGGCCCATTCGTCCCATTCCAGGCCAACGTCGCGCACACCGAAGACGCCCAGTGCCCTGCTCCAGCCGCCCGGCCCCGCGAAGAGGTCGAGTATCACGTGGCCAGCCCGAAGTCGTCGCGGGTGAGAACGTCCGTGTCCCCGCGGCACGCCCAGGGGGAGCAGCCGTCCACGACGCCGTTCTCCAGCGCGTCGGCTTCGTCCGCGTCTATGCGCAGTGCTGCCCGTTCGGCGGCGGTGACGTGGTCGATCGGCGCCTGGCTCAGCGGGACGCGGGAGCGGTGCAGGAACGCCTCGCCGAGCAGTCGGCTGCCCGAGGCGTTGGCGCGGGCATTGCCTTGCCGGATGGCCGCATCGAATTCGACGACGTCCGCCCACTCGGAAGGGGATGTGTCCCTGATGTGCCTCCACTGCGCATTTCCGTGGAACGGGCATCCCAGGCAGCTCGATTTCGGTGTCTTCGCCAGCCCGAGCGAGGTCAGGTAACGAACGCAGTCCGCTCTGCTCCAGCCAAGGTCCAGGAGTGGATGCCGGTTGCGCATGTATTTCACGTCGGCGTCTTTGGCGCGGTGGAACTCGTCGGTGGAGATCCCCACCCACTGCTCAACGAACACGCCCTTGGGGATGCGCGAGGGGTAGGGGTGTCCGAGGAGTTCGCGTACCTTCTGCTTTATTGGTTTCACCTTGTATTCGCCGGTGCACTGCCTGCGGGTCATGCCGGGCCGCCCGTCCTTGTTCAGGATGTGCAGGGGCATGGAGGCGAAGCGGTGGTCCGGATTCAGGGCGTCGCTGCGAATGTTTCCGGCTGAGACGCGGAGGACCGGTATGCCGGCGGGCTTGGCTATCTCCTGTTCCAGTCGGTCCAGGTGAGCGTAAACGGCTTTGGGTTCCCATCCGGTGTCGGCGAATATCGCGTAGTCGACCTTCGGGAGGATCCCTTCGGCGGAAAGGGCGAGCAGGGTGCTGGACTGAACTCCCGCGCCCAGGGAAAGGGCACGGAATTGAGGCTGATCTGAAATGGTCTGTCCTGGAGATGGGGAAATGGGGGGCGCGCCCTCAATGAGGCTGGTGCGTCAGCCGGCTGGGCGGGATTAGCCGGTCGCGGTGTATGGCGTGGTGGAGGGTGGGGATGCGGTCGAGGAGGTCGGTGGCCGACTCGATGAACTGCTGTGGTGAGGGGCGGATGAGGATGGCCGGCCCCTTCGTGGCGTTGGCTCGGCGGCGTTGGTTCTCCACGGCGCGGGCGAGGGCTGCGGTCAGTTCGGCGCTTGCGTCCTGGGCGGCCTTGGCGATCTGCGCGATGTGGTCGAGGAGCAGCAGCTTCCCGGCCGTGGTGTGCGGCGTGTGCTGGGCGAGGTCGAGGAACAGCCGCAGGGCGGCGCTGGCGAGGTCTTGGGCGTCGTTGATCCGCGCGGCCAGTGCGTGCGCGTGGCCGATGGCGTTGGTGCGCAGGGCTCGGTGCAGGACAAGGGCGTCGGCCACGATCCGGTCGAGGACCTCGGTCAGGGTGGAGCGATCAGAGCGATCAGGCACGGGTCTCCGTGAGGGTGGTCGGGTGCAGGGCTCGGGCGAACGCGGCCGTCAGGTCCGGGGCTTGGGCAGGGTCGGTGGCCAGGGCGCGGACGACGGGGGTGCCGATGACGACGGCGTCCACCAGCGGGGCGACGCGTGCGGCGAGGGCTGGGGTGGAGATCCCGACTCCCGAGACCACGGGCAGTGGGCTCGCGGCGCGTAGGCGCTGGGTGAAGCCGGCGAGTCCGGGGATGTCGAGCGGGCCTCGGTAGCCGGTGGGGGCCGTGGTGGCGGGTGCGTAGAGCCATCCGGAGGCGCCGGCGACCGCGGCCGGGAGGAGGGGGTCAGGGGTGGTGCGCGGGATGAGGTGTGGGGTGCGAAGGCCCGTCGCTCGTGCGATTTTGTGCCAGCGGGCCGTTTGGTGGGCGGGCAGGTCGACGATCATTACGCCGGCGGCGCCGGCGTCGGCGAACAGGCGGGCCACGTACGCGGGGCCGTGGCGGCTCACGGGCTCCCAGTAGGTCATGACAACGGTCGGCCGGAGGCTGGCGGCGTGTTCGACGGCGCGCACGGCGTGGTCGAGGGCGTTTCCGCTGCGCAGGGCGCGGTGGTAGGCGGTCTGAATGACGGGGCCGTCGAGGGCGGCGTCCTCGGTGGGCAGGCCGACCTCGAACAGGTCGGCACCTGCCTGCGCGAGCTGGTCGAGGTGCTGGCGCTGTGCGGTTGCCGGGTACAGGCCGGCGGGGACGAACACGCCCAGCGCACGGGGTCCTTGGGTGAGGCGGGTGTGGAGGGGATCGGCGGTGGCCAGGTTGGAGCCTGCCTTTCCCGGCGGGTGGGCTGTCGCCGGAGGTCAGCGGCGGCGCCCGGCCGGTGGAGTCGTGGGCGCGGGTGGGCTGGCGGTGTGGCGCGGTTGCGCGGCAGGCGGCACGGGCGCGGCGGGCTGGCTGCTGAAGGCGGGGGCGACGGCGTCGAGGGTCTTGGTGACCTGCTCGGCCTGGTCGTGGGCGTCCCGGAGCTGCTCGGCGACGCTGTCGGGGAGCCGGTCCCATTGGGCCTGGTACTGGTAGCGCTGGATGATCTCGGTGGCGTTGCGTAGCTGCTCGGCGAGCTGTTGCAGGATCGCGGTCTGCTGCTCGGGGGCGGTCGCGGTGTGAGTGGCCTGCAGGAGCGCGTCCAGGGCGGTGGGCAGCGGATCGTCGTCCGTGGGAAGGCCGTAGAGGCGGGCGTGCAGTGCTTGGGCGAAGACCGTCACGGGGCCGCCGCAGGAGCCGTGATCGTACTTGGCTGCCGCCTGTCGGCGGACGCTGAAACTGACGACCACGTCACGGGGAGCAGCGCCGGGACGGATCTGGTCGGCAAGCGCGCAGGCGAGGTCATGCGCGCTCGGGGTGTCGGATGACGTGGCAAGACTCCAAGAGGGAAAGCGGTCAACGGCTGGAGTGCGAAGGTGTGTACCGCCGCGCGCCCTTGGCCGCGGCTCGACGATCGTTCACACCCCGACCCCCCGCGTGGGGTCAGCGGGTGCGACGGCGGGCCGCAGGCGTGGTCGGTGAGCCGGGGGCGGCAGCTGACGGGCGGCGGGGAGCGGGAGGGATGTCGGACGGCGTGGGGATGCCGAGGTCGACGCGGACACTGAGACCGTGGGTGTAGGCGTGGGTTTCGGCAGCTGTCACAGCGCCGAGCAGGCGGCGCTCGTCTAGTCCGTCCGGCGGCCGATAGGAAGAGCCGTTCGGGGTGAAGCCGTGCCGTTCCAAGAGGGAACGGGCGGCGGCGGTCCTGGCCGTCACCGCCACGGTGCCGTCACAGAAGTGGAAACGAATCTCCGGATCGGCGACGGGACTGCCGGGGCTCCAGCGGGTCGTCCAGCAGAGATCGATCAGGTCGTGGGTGTGGGCCAGGAGCCCGTACATGGCGACCCCGGCGCGATCGTGCGCGTCCTGGGCAGTGCCCGGGGGGAGCAGGTAGAGCGTGCGGCCGAGGTGCCCGCGGGCGAGGAACCCGGCCTCGGTCAGCAGCCGGTCGGCATCGTGGATGCGGCGGTTGATGATGACGAAGGTGTGCCCGTCGTCGGTGGACCCGATGAACACATCGGGGATCTCCAAAAGAGACACGGTGGTCCAGGGGATCGGGGAACGGGATCTGGTGGCTGTTTCAGCGGGCCCGGCGAGCCTGCACGTGGTGGTACCGCGCCTGCCGAGCGGGACGGCCGCGGCGATGACCGCGTCCAGCGCTGCTGACGGACGTCATGTCGTCGCGTTCGTGGGATGCATAGGTGCCGATGAGCGTGTCTTGTCAGGGCGCTTGCCACAGTGTGCGAGCGATCTGCGAGGTTCCGCGGTCCGTCCGCGGCCGGGACGGCGTGTGCCAGCCCGGCCTTGGAGGACGGTGGGCCAGGACGCGCCATCCCGCGCCGCGCAGCGAGGCTCCGCTCTCCCCTGCCTGCGTATAGGTGATCAGCCGCCGGTATCCGAGCGCTTTGGCCGCTCTCCAAGCAGCTCCGTAGAGCAGGGAGTTGGCGTTGCGTGTGCCGTCACTGGCGGTGCGGGTGACTTCGAGGGTGGTGCCGTCGTCCAAGTGGCGGGCGACAGGGCGGCCGACCACGGCCACGGCGCGCAGGATGTTGGGCTCGTCGGCGGCACCGAGGGAGAAGATCTGTCCGGCGGGCGGCGGGTGGTGCCGGTGCCAGAGGCGGACGAACTCCTTGGCGTCCCGAGAGCGGACGGGCACCAGGTGCAGGCGCGATTCGCTCACGCGGCGGGCCCGAAGTCGGACTGGACCGGTGCGTGCTTGGCGATGGCCCGGGCGGTGATCGCCTTGGATGCGCGGTCGGACGCCGCGGACAGTTCTGCCGCGCCGGGCTCTTGGTACCACGGGCGCAGGTCGAGCATGGCGGCGCGCAGACCGGTGGCGAAGCAGAGGGCCGTGCCCTTGGGCAGGGCGCGGATCTCGTCGGCGGGAAGGATCCGCTGCTGTCGCATCGACACCGAGGTCGACTTGCCGGACTCGGAGTGCGAGGTCGAGGTGGTCTCGACGTCGTGGTCGCCGATCAGGCGGGACAGCTTGTCCGCGAAGTCGGGGTCGTCGATACCGGAGCCGATGACCTTGACGGTAGAGGCGGACCACATGGCGTCCATGCCGGCGTCCCCCCAGACCTTCTGGCCCTGGCGGTAGGACTGCAGGATCGTGATCGGGATGATGCCGCGCGACCCGAGGTGCGAGTACAGGTCCGGAAGGTCCGAGATCTTGCACACGTTGGCGGCCTCGTCGAGGATCGCGAGCATGGGCGGGTCGAGGCGTCCTCCGGCGCGTTCGGCCTGGGCGGTCGCGGCCCGCATCACCGAGTCGGCGCACGCCGCGATCAGCGCCGAGGCTCCGCCTCCGCCGTCCTTGCTGAGCAGGAAGAGGGTGTCGGTGGAGGTGACGAACTCGGACGGCCTGAACTCGGGGACGTTCTTCTGCGGGGTGACCCAGGCGGCGATCTCGCTGTTGAGCAGCGCGGCGGCGTACTGGCGGGCGGTCTCGTAGATGCCGTCCCGGGTTTCCGGCGGTCCTTCCACGGTGCCCTTGAGCTGGGCGGCGACGGCGGTGAATCCGTGGTCGCGGAGGATGTCGAGCGGGGTTCGGTCGGCGGGGAAGGCCAGCCACTGCATGACGTCAGTGATCGGCCGCTCGTCCAGGGCCGCGGCGAGGAACAACTGGGCGAGGATGTTGGATCCGGCCTTGGACCAGAAGTCGCCCTGCTGGCTGGCGTCCACGGAGGCGGCGAGAAAGTGGCCGGCCAACCGCCCGGCGCCGTCGAGGGTTTTGGCGCCAGCCAAGGGGTTCCACCACATCTCGCGTGCGGCGTGCGCGATCTGCTGCGGGTCCATCGCCCACACCCGTCCCACCGCGGCGCGGGCGTCGTAGGTGGCGGTGAACGCATCGCCGGCGGCCTTGTTCGAGGTCAGCAGGACCGGGCCGGGCGCGGCGAGGATGGAGGGGATCGCGAGCGAGGTGGTCTTGCCCGAGCGGGGCGCCATGATGGCGACGGCCACGTCCTCGTAGCCCATGCGGACCTCGTGCTTGGTGCCCTGCAGGTTGCCGAGGAGGATGCCGGTGTCCCGGGCCTCGATGTGCTTGGCGTCCTTCAGGCTCGGGCGCAGGGAGCGGGCCTTGTCGGTGATCGCCTTGGCCATCAGCGGTTCGATGTCCCGGGCCTTGGCCATGCCGGTGATCTTCTTCTTCCGGCCGCCGCTGCGGTTCTTGTGCCGCGCCCACAAAACACCCGCCGCTGCCCCGAGGGCCAGGAGCAGGAGAACGGGCACGACGCGTGCCCCGATCAGCAGGGACGTCTCTCCCATGTAGGGCCAGAGACGCTCGGGGTGGAGCAGGGCGGTGGTCGGCTGGTACGGCGCCCAGCCGCCACCGGTGAGGTAGGCGGTGATGTTGCCGGACAGCCAGGCGAGGTGGGACAGGGGGACGATGACGGCTGCGACGCCGATCAGGAGGCGCAGGATGAGGTCGTACCCGTCGGTGGAACTGTTGGAGGAGGTGGGGGGCAAAGAGTTACGTGCCTTCCGGGCGGGGGCGGGGCATTCAGCGGCTGCGGCTGTTCCTGGCCGGCGGCTGGCGCGGCGGGCCTGGAGTGCTCGACGGGACGGTGCGGCGCGTCGTGGGGGCGTGGACGCGTTCGTCGACCGGGGTGCGGGCGCCGAAACTCGCGTACCAGGCGGGCCGGTCCGGCTCCGCTGCATGGTTGAGGGTCCACCACTGTCCGTCGGGATCGGGTTCCAGGCGCAGGAGGGTCTCCTGGTCCGGGCTGGAGAGCAGGACGCGGGGTATCAGGCGGGCGTGCTCACTTCCGTGCCGTAGCTCGCCGGTCTGGCGCGGTGGCCGGGGCCGGTGTCGGTGTGGGGGCCAGGGGTGAAGGGGCTTTACGGGCGGCCGTGTTGATCTCGCGGAGCGCCTTGCCGTGGGTGGCCCAGTCGTCGAGGTAGCTCCACGATTCGGCGTGATGTGCGGCGAGTGCGTCGTCGAAGTCCGGGGTGCCGGGCTTGGCGGTGGCGGGGAGGGCGTCGCGGGTGACCAGCCATTGCTTGTGCAGTTCGTCGAGTCGGTCGAGTGCGTCGCGCAGGACGCCCAGCTGGTAGACCCAGCGGCTCTGCACATTGGTCTCAGGCAGGTGGGCCAGTTGCGTTTCGGCCGTGGCCAGCAGGTGACGGGCGCCGTACCGGAGCGGCTCGAACGCCTCGGCGGTGTCGGCGTCGCGCTGGCTCGCGCGCCTTCCGTAGGCGTGGTCGTCGTAGGGCCAGCCGTCGAGGTCGGTGTGTTCGTCGGAGTAGGCGTCCCAGGCGTCGAGGATCTTCTTGCTGTCGCTCACGTAATGGTCGAGGTGACGGAGGAGGGCGCGGTGGGCGCGGTGATCGGCGGAAATGGGAAAGGGGTCCTGTCGGTTCAGCGGCGGGCGGCCGGCTGGGCGGTGTGGGCCTTTGCCGGGGTCGGTGCGGGTTTCGTTTGCTGCCTGCGGGCGGAGCGTGCCCGGGCACGGAGCGACTCGATACGGGCGGTGTGGGCGTCGACCACCTGCTGCGGGCGCAGCGGGCTGGGCTCCTGCACGGCGCTGTAGTGGCCGGTGCGGTCGTACATGCCGCGCTGGAGCGGGCTGCGGTCGGCCAGCGCGGTGAGGAACGCTCCGACGAGGTGGGCGGGGACGTCCTCGTCGAAGTAGGCGTGCCAGATGCGCGGGCCGGGGAACTGCCCGTCGCCGGGCTCGCAGGTCTCAACGTGCCAGGACGACCGGCCACTGAATTCGCTCAGCGGGCGCAGTTCGATGTGGCACATGGAGTCAGGCGAGCGCGCCGTACCGTCCGAGTCGCGGTGCCAGTTAGCCGAGGTCGCCGGCTGCCACGGATCGTGCTGCTGTGGCGGCAAGGCGATGAGGGCGTCGGTGAAGCCTGCGAGGACCTCGGCGGGCACGAGTTCACCGAACTCGGCGTACCAGCCGGGCTCGGTGTCGGTGGGCTCGGCCCGCAGCCGCCACCACGCAGAGGTGGCGGACTGCGGGTCGAACTGGAGGCTGTGGCGGAGGTCGGGACTACGCAGGACGATCTCGGCACTCAAAGGGTCGGAGACGGCGCTCCATCCGGCGGCGGCCAGGCCGTGGGTGACGTGGCGGGCATCCCCGGGGCCGGCGAGGTGGCGGGGGCTGGTGTCGAAGGGGATCCGCCAGGCGTGCTTGTCGGCGAACCCGGCGAGCTGCCGTTCGCTCAGCGGCACCGGCCGCACCCCGGCTCACTCGAGGCGGCGCTGACGATCTGCTTGCGTAGCTCGTCCAGGACGTAGTGGAGCATGTACTGGTCGGTCTGCACCCACGCGGCGGCACGCAGCTCGGTGACCAGATCGCTGATCTTCTCGCTGCGCGGTGTGTTCGGGTGGCTCTGTACGGCGCGGGCGAGGGCGCGCAGGGTGTCGCCGAGTTGGATGGGCAGGCCGGTGTATTCGTCGAGGAGGGGCTCGACGAGAGCGAGCGCCTCCTTGGGGTCGGGGTTCTCGCGCAGGTATTCGGTGAGGCGGCACAGGGTGTCGGTCGCGGCGCGGATGGTGTCCGGGGTGAGTGAAGGCATCGGGCTCCTCGGGGTGGTGGGTGTCGTGGTCAGCGGCGGGTTCGTGTGCCGTCGGCTGCGGCGGCGTGGGCGCGGGCGGTGGTGCGCGGTCTGGTGCTTCGGGCGCTGTTGCGGGCCCAGGTGGCGGCTCGGGCGGCCGTGATGCGGGCCTGCTGCGAGGCGCTGAGTTGGGAGGGCTTGACGGATACCGACCAGGTGCGGATCTGCGCGCTGTGGGGTACGCGTCCGCGCGGGCGCATCACGGGGTCGGGGCTGGCGAGTTCGGTGGAGAAGGCTTGCACGAGGTGCATCGGGGTGTTCGGCGTGAAGTGGGCCGTCCAGCCGTTGCCTTGCTTGTCCTGCGCTCCGCTCCACCACATCGCCGCCCCGTCGGGGTTCTGGCGGTACTGCATCCAGGCGGTGCCATCGGGGCTGGTCGCGACGTAGTGTTCGCCCTCGAAACGCGTGTGCCAGTTCTGCTCCTGCAGCGGGGCCCAGACGTTGGGGGCGTGGGCGGAGCGGGGACGGGTGAGGGCGTCGGTCAGGCCGGCGACGATCTCTACCGGGGCCTGACGGCCCAGGTGCGCCGACCACTCGCCGCTGGCCCCGTCTGCCCGGCCGTGGATGGTCCAGCCGCCGGGAAGGACGTAAGGGTCGTAGGCGACGCGGACGGTCCGGTCCGGGCTCTCCATAAGCAAGGGGCCGCCGGTCTTGGACTTGTCCCGCCAGCCCGAGGCGCGCAGGAACTCCGAGACGTGCCGGACGTCGCCGCCGCCTGCCAGGGCACGGGGCTGGACGAGGTAGTGCTGCTCGGCCTGCTCGCCGGGCCCCCAGCCCTGCCACTGCTTCTTCTTCACCGGCGCCGCCGGACCACGAGCGGTGCGGGCATCGGCGGCTTCGCCGCGGTGGTGGCGGGCTGGGTGCTGACGTGCTGCAGGGCGTCCTTGTGTTCGTCCAGGTCGAGGGTGATGTCGTGCAGTTCGTTCGAGGCACGGCCCAGAGCGAGCCACACCTCCGCGGGGAGCGCGCCGCGCTCTGCCTGGTCCTTGGCGAACACGCTTCCGGTGGCGACGAGATGAGTGACGCCACCGAGAACTCGGATGTCTGGGTCGAGAACGCGGGCGATGACCTGCGCGGCCTGGGGTGGGGGAAGCTGCGAGAGGTGGTCGGTGAGCTGGCCGAGCTGGCGGGTGATCTCGTCGGCCAGTCTCACCGGATAGGGGGCGGGGTGGGACATGCTCCTCCGGGACGGTGAACGGTCAGTGGTGGTGGCGCTGCCCGACGCGCTGTGACTCGGTGAGGACGCCCTCCGGGCGGGCGCCGGTCAGCGGGGAGGTGTGGTCGGGACCGGTCGGTATGCAAGCGCGCAGATAGCGGCGGAACAGGGCTGTGGCGAGCCGGGGCTTGAGCCGGTTGCTGATCGGTGGGGGTGTGCGGGGTGCTACGGGTTTCTCCGGGAGTCGGGCGGTGTGCTGGGCGGCCCCGGCGTGGTGCCGGGGCCGCTCGGGCGTCTTACGGGGTACGGCGGGCCGGTGCGGAGTGCGACGGGGAGCCGTCCGGTGCCGGTTGCTGCGCTGCGGGACGGGCCGCTCTGGTGCGGAGGCCGTGGATGGCCAGCCGGCAGGTGGCTTCGTCGAAGATGCCGGGCGTGCACTTGACGTCATGACCGGTCAGGAGCAGGGCAGGGATGCCCAGGTCGGCCTCCGCCTGGTTCATCGAGTCCTGGCGGTTGGCGTACGGGTGCCGGACGGGGTCGGCGGCATGGATGCCGGGGCTGAGGTAGGCGCGGTCCGTCTGGCGGGGTGCTGGAGGGCGGCACCGATGCCGAGCGCGTCGAGGCGCGGGCCGATCTCGCGTAGGGCGCGGGCCTGGACCTGGGTGTCGTCACCACTCAGGCGGTAGATGCCGCTCTGCGGGTCCTGGATAAAGCCGTGGGCGACGAGGATCGTGCCGGCCCGGTCGTCGGCGGGGGCGGTGGCGACGCTGCCGTCCGGCTGCCAGGTCAGGACGATCCGGTCCGGCTGGGAGGGCTGGATGCCACCCAGGGCGTTGTGCCGGACCTGTGCGAGCGCACGGTCGTAGCGGGCGAGCAGATCGCCGGCGACCTGCTCGGCACTCAGGAACGGGTCGTCTGCCAGGGCGACGCCGTTGGGCTCAGGGACAGCCCGGTACGCCTCGTCGGGCAGGGCGCGCGGGGCGACGGCGGCGAGAAGGAAGCCGTCGCGTCCGTCGTGCCGGTCCAGGAGGACGAGCTGGGCGCCGTCGGGGCGGCTCAGGACGGCTGCCTGCGTCAGCGGGTGCTCGGCGAGGGAGGCGGCGACCAGGTCCAGGTCCCAGATCCGGTCGGAGAGTTCGGCGAGGTCGTCTTTGGCGTCGGCTGTCAGGTGCGTGCTGGTCCAGGTATCGGGGAGTTCACCGGCGAGGACGTCGGCGTACGAGGCGAGGTGCTCGGAGGTGTCGTGGTCGTGCATGGTGTCCTTGGGCAGTTGCAGGGGCTCAGCGGCGCAGGCGGGTGGCACCGACGGGCGGCGGTGCCGGGGCCGGCAGTGCACGCGGCGGGGGTGGGCAGGCGCACACGGCGGAGCGTTCGGGCTCGTGGTCGGGCACCTGCTCGGCGCAGGGGCGGCGGCCGGGGTGAGGGGCGTGCCGGTCGGCCAGCCGTTCGCGGGTGTACGCGAGGTCGGAGTGGATGACGCGGACGTATTCGTCGGCGAGGTAGCGCAGGCGCCGGGCGGTGTGCGGATCGGTCGCGTTGCCGAGTCCGTCGAAGAACTCCGCCAGAGCGCCGAGGGTTTCCTCCAACCCGGCGAGGATGCCGTCGTGGGGCGCGGTGAGTTCGGTGAGGATGTCGGCTGCCTCGGCGGTGTCGGTGGCTTCGCGCAGGCGTTCGGCGAGGTGGGAGACCGAGGTACCGAGCGTGGTATAGCGCGCGGGGCGGGCGTCGGTGTCGAAAGGTTCGTCGCAGTCGACGTGGTACCCGGCAGCCCGCAGGCGCGCTACGGCATCGGTGGCGAGACGGGACTCGTCATCCTCGGTGAGGCCGGCGGGGGCGCGGTGGTAGGTCTCGTGGAGGCGGACGACCGCAATGAATCCCGCCCGCTGGAGAATGCTGTGTGCCGCCAAGTCGCCGCCGCGCGCGAGGAGTTCGCTGGAGTTCGAGTCGCGGCGGATGTCCATGAAGCGGCCGGTATGGGGCAAGAAGGCGTTGCTCCTACGGAGATCTGTGGGCGGACCAGGTGGGCCGCGGTGGTGTCCAGGTCCTGCTGGATCGCGTGGAGCCGGCGGGCGATCAGCTCCAGACCGTGTGCCGCTTCGGTGCTGGCGGCTCCGGGCTGGCGGGCGATGCGGTGAGCGGTGTGCTCGATCAGTCCGCGGACCGTGGCCAGCGGGCCGGCCTGCTCGTCGGCGAGCTGCGTAAGGACGCTCGCGAACTGCGCGGATGCGGTGGGCGCCGTACGGACAGCGGGGCGTGTCGCGGGTCCGGTGCGGGCGGGGATCAAGTTGAGGTCCTGTTCGATGCGGCGTGCCTCGTCCGCAAGGCGCCGCAGGATGTCTGAGGGCGGGGTGCGCCAGGTGCCGTCGAGGTGGATCAGGTTGGCGATCAGGTCCAGGCGCCCGGGCTGTGCCTGGACGGCGATCCACCGCCAGCCGTGCTCCGCGGCGCCGGGTATCTCGATACCGGCGGCTCGCGCGAACCGGTGAGCGATTTCGGCCCACTCGGGACCGGTCAGCTCCCGGTCGTCCGGGTGGAGGCGGATGACGAGATGGAGGATCGCCCGTCGATCGTCGTCCGCACTGGCAGTGAACGGATGCTCCAGATAGGGATCTTGGAGGTGCTCGGCCCACTGAACGGATGTCCAGGTTCTCTGCTCGTCGTTGGGGGTGTAGTAGTCCAGGTCCGGCCAGTGGGCGACGATGGTGAACTCCGTCAGACCCTCGTTCGGGGAAAGGGGCCGCCCGAGTGCCTCGGCGAGCGGGTCGCGCGGCGAGTGGGTCCGCGCGTTCAGGCGGGGAATCATGACGGCACCCCGCTCGACGTGCGGGTGGGCGGCCGGTGCTGATGAAGGTCGCGGGCTGTGCAGAGCAGGGAGCGCTCGCGGACCAGGTCGGCGTGCACTGAGGTGTCCCCCGGCGGGAGACAGTCGATCGCCCTGTCGATGGCGCCCAGCCCTTCGTCGTACCGGCCCAGCCGGCGCAGGGCACCCGCCACGCGGAAGAGGACGATCGGGTCGCTGCCGGTGGCGAGGGCCGGTCGGGAGCTGAGGGCCAGGAGACGCTCCGCGCCCTGGTCCAGGTCCTGGCCGAGCCACAGCCCGTGCAGCAGGACGTGCAGGGTCTTGGTGTGCTCCCCGGCCTCCGCGAGGACCTCGTCCATGACCGCCAGGCCCTCCGGGCGGGACTGGCCCAGCAGCGCGAAGGCGTACAAGGCCCGGGTGTAGCAGTCCAGCGGCTGACGCGCGGTTTCCGCGAGTTGTTCGACGAGGCGTTGGAGGGTGGGGCAGCGGAAGTCGAACCGCAGGGCGCTCAGGTACAGATGAGCCAAGGTGCGGGCGGTGATCGGGTCAAGGCCCGTTGCGGTGACGTCCTGTGGGGACAGCAGGGCCAGGACGCTGTGGCCGGCCGACCGTGCCGCCCAGGCAGCATCCGCGCACACCTCGGCCGAAGTTCTCCAGTCGGCCTCGATGTCGCGGAGGTCTTCGGCCAGGTGAAGCGGCCAGGAAGAATCGACCGGAGATGCGGTGGCTCGGGCCCTGGCTCTGTCGAGCGCGGCGGAACGGCCGGGGCGGTGCGTGGGGGAAGTCATCGGCCACTCCGGATGTCCGCGATGTGCACGAGCTGGCCCAGGGCGGTGGTTGTGTACCAGCCGCAGTCGATCAGCTCGTCGCGGTCGGCGAACCGCGTAAAGAGGGCATCCTCCATGGCGCGCAGGTAGATCAGGCAGTCCGGGCAGCGGCGCGAGAGGTGCACGAGGTAGCGGGGGTGGGCGGTGACGTAGGACTGGGCGCCGCCGGTCGCATCACGTAGCCGCCAGCCGTCCTCGTCGGTCGGGGTGTGCCAGGACGGAGCCACGACGCGCATCGCATCGCCCCACAGTTCTCCGCCGGCCATCCCCTTCAGGACGACGACAGTGTCACCGGCCTGGAAGTGGGCGTGGGTGATGTCCCGATCGGGGGTGAGCGGGTCGGGCGTCGGTGCGAACGCCGAGGTGGGCGGAAGCTGGGACATGAGTTCCTTCCACGCAGATGCTGGCGGGGTGGGAGCATCAATAGTCCGGAGGAACGCCGGTTTGGCTAACCGGCGTTCTCCGGCTATGTTGCCCCGCCATCAGCGGAGCGGGTTCTCCGTCCCGCGATCCGCCTCATCGGCTGCGTCGAGGAGTTCGAGCAGGTCAGTGCCCTCGGCGTCGCGCTGGTCGATCCACCATCCGGCACGGGTGATGGCGCGGGCCTTCTCCTCCAGCTCCGCCCAGTCCGCCTCGTCCCACGTGCCCTCGATGACGAGCGCGGTGTGCGCGGATGTCATCAGCTGGTGGCGGGAGCGTTCGCCCCAGTCCAGGGCCTTGGCCGGGCCCTCCAACTGCGGCATGTCGAACTGCTTCGCCCACGCGAGGGCTGTCTGCTGCTCCTCGGCCCGCTTGGCCGCGAGCCACTCCTCCTTGGACCCGGTGTCGGCGTCGCGCGCCGCCTTCCAGCAGTCGGTGCAGTCCTTCGACGCGAGCCATCGGGCGAAGCCTGCCCGCTTGTCGGCAGGGCGATTGGACAGGTCATGATCCACGCGGTGGGAGCAGGCGTGCTCCACGGTCCAGTGCGTACGCACAGCCATAATTCGATCTCCTCAAAGGGGTTGCAAGGTGGGGGTTGCGCCCTGATCAGGGCGTCTTATGCCGGCCTCGATGCAGGCACCGGCGCCAGCCGCACCGCGACTGCCCGCGGGGCCCAGACGTCGGCGCGCGGCGAGAAGGACGGTGAGAGCGAAGGCCGCGCCGGTGCCAGGGAGCGCCGGGTCGGCGAGCGGCTGCTTGGCGAGGTGTCCGGCGAGGGCGGTGCGGCGGGCGGGACGCTTGGCCAGGAGCACGGCCACCAGGAGAGGTGTGCCTGCAACGAGGCTTCGCGCGTGAAGACGAGGTAAGTGGGAGTCGCTGCAGATCGGCGCTTGGGCTCCCCCGAAGCGGTCACCAACTTGTCTGTGTGTCAGTGGGGTTGGCTACTATGGACGTGGTCGACGAGATCCTTGAAAGGCATGGTGCATCGGTGATGATGGCCAACCGCTACGGCGCTCCATCCGAGGAGCGATAGGCGCGCCTGGCCGGCGCTTCCCTATCGCGACGCCCGCTGGGCGGCGACGCTGTGACGTGAATCCAGCGCAGGATGCACCCTGCCCTGATTCAGGTGACGGCGCTCCGACGGAGTATGGGAGGGCCCTACTTGTCTGCCACCACTTCTACCTGTGACCACCGCGTGTATCACGTTGTCGTCGTTGCTTTGGTATCCGTCATCACTGGGCTGGTTGCGGGGATCGGCTCCGCTGTTCTGGGGCAGCCTGCCCTCACCGCCGTCGCTTCTGGCGGGGCCGTCCTTGCCTTCACCTACGGCGCCGGCATGACCGCCGTGTCACACGTGAGTAAGCGTCAGCAGTAGCCGCTGTTCCGGGGCGGCTGGCATGGCCGCCCCTAGCCGTGGGCGCTCAAGACAGCTCACGATCGTGCTCGTATTTTGCGAGGGCAAGGTTGATCGCGTACTGCTCCATGGGCTCGTGTTCGTCAAGACCAGGTGGGACATGGGCTTAGCGGTGTCGGGCGGTGGTGCTGGCGCGGGGTGGCGGCGTGGGCGGTGTGGTGTCCACGGCGGGGCGCGGACGGGTGCGCAGCACGGGGGTGCGGTGTGGGGGCAGGACGGCGACGGTCGCGCCGAGGTCCTCTGCTGCCTCTTCGAGTTCGCGGGTGAGGAACTCGATCTGCCGGCTCAGCGCTGCCAGGCGGGCGGCGATCTGGCGGCCCTGCACGGTCTCCAGGGCGCTGGCGAACTGGCCGCTGGTCTCCAGGAGTTCCTGCAGGCGGACCATCGGTCCGGCGTCATAGCCGCGCTGGACAGCGCTGAGAAGCGCATTGGAGGCGTCACCGGCACTGTGGCCTTCGACGACATCGCGGATGAGGTCCTGCAGGGACACCTCCGGGACCGGTGCCGGGCGGTTGAACCGGGAGACGTCCGCGCGTAGCACGCCGGGCGGAACCGGAGCGGGCAGCACCTTGCCCGCCTCGTACTCGTGGGCGTAGTGCCCGATCACCTGCCAGACCGGTGCGTCCGGATCGCCGCGCAGCGCGACCACCGTCGAGTCGTCGTCCTCGACCAAATAGGCGAGGGTGATCGGCTGCCCGTCGGCGGCGTACCACGACTCGGTCAGCTCCAGCTCGCCGCGCCTTTGCGCGGCCTGGGCCTTCTTGGTCCACACTTGCTGTTCCTCGTCGGTCAGCGGAGCCTTGTGGTGCTGGCCGCCCTGCTGGTCGGCGAGGTTGCTGGCGATGGAGCCGTGGTCCGCCCAGGCGGCCAGGTGCGGCCACAAGGCCGCGTGCTGAGCGCGCTCGGCCGGGGAACCGGGTGCGGCTGGCCGGTCGAGCGCCCGGCGGATCTCGGCGGCCGAAACGGCCAGGCCGTCCAGGACGGCCCGCCACCCGGCCAGGTGCCGAGCGGGTGGCAGCTCATCGAGCACCAGGCGGGCGGCATCGAGGAGCGCCTCGGCGTGCGGGGCGAGGTGGGCGGCGTACGCCTCCACCGCGGCCTTGTCGCGGTGGGCTCGTGCGGCTGCCGCGGTGCCCGCGTGGACGGTACGGCCGTAGCGGTCGCGTGTCATGTCGAGCGCGGCCTCGGTCTCGCGGTCGATGACCGCCAGCCGCAAACGGAAGTCGCGTACCGCGTTGGCCAGTTCGGGAGCGGTCGGCAAGGGGCCGTCGGGGGTCGGACTGCTCGCGGGTGTCATCGGGACCGCCCGCCGGTCGCGGCCGTCAGATGGACGGTCGGAGCGTACGTGGGCTTCGGCGGGATCGGCCGGGCCGAAGGCGGGGAGGTGGTGGGCGGTGTAGAGCGCTGCGTCGTCCGGCCGGCGGCGGCCTGGGCGAGACGGCTGCGGCGCTCCTGCAGGCCGTTCGGCCGGGCGGGGCGTGGCGGGCCGGCCGAGAGGGACGGGTCGAGGCGGATGTCGGCCTGCACGGTGTAGCCGTGGCGGCGCAGGTCGTGGACGGCTTGGCGGGTGCGGCGGACTCCGTCGCGCTCGGGCTCGCTGAGCCGGTACAGGCCGGGTTCTCCGGGAACGGGTTCGAACTGCTCGCGCTCCAGGTACCAGTGGGCGAGGTGCGCGGGCATAGAGGCGGTGAAGGAGGCGACGAAGCCGTGTTCCTCGTGGTCGCCGAAGGCGAAGTGGGTGCCGGGTTGCAAGGGGGCGATGTTCTCCTCGGGGCGGGGGGCGGAAAGGTCAGGGGCCGCGGTGCGCGGGCCGGGCCGCGGTGAGGGGGCGGGCCGGCGCGGCGACGGGCAGAGCCGGGCGGCGGTGGGGTGCGCTGATGCGGGCCTGACGCAAGAACGTTCCGCCGTCGGTGAGCCAGGTCTCGATGGCCGGCCACGCGCGTGCTCGGCGCTCTTGCTCCGGCACGAAACCGCCGTGGACGATCTCGTCGACCAGGGTCTCAGCATCGATCACGGCGTCGGCCAGGCGGGAGAGGGCCGCGGCGTCGTCGGGCCACGGGCTGCTCGCGGGTCGGCACTGGTCGAGCAGCGCCGGGGCGTGGTCGACGACGGTCAGGAAACGGCGCCAGGCGTGGTCGAGGAACAACTCCGTCGCGGCGCCGCGAGCGGCGGCGCTCAGCGGGGTGGCGTCGCTGTAGCGGCCGGAGGCGTTCATGGCCTGCCAGGTGTCGTGCTCGCAGCGGATGTCCCCGAGTACAGCGGCGATGGCCGCCGTCTGGCGGGCGTGGACGGCCTGCTCGTAGGCCGGAAGGTACCGGCCGGTGAGTGCCTGGGCAGCCCGTCCGGCAAACGGCGGCAGGACGATGCTGCGCGGGGGGTGGGGATCGCCGTAGCCCCCTTCCAGTCCCTTGGGCGAGAAGGACCCCACCAGGTAGTCGAGTTGACGGCCGGGGCGTTCGATGAACAGCAGCGTGGTGCCCTGCACCGCGTCGGTGAGGAGCGCGGCGTAGGGGATTCGCTCGCTCTGGACGGCGCGGCCGAGTTCGCCGCTGTCCCAGATCCAGGGGACGAGGTCTTCCTGCCAGGCGGGGTGCGAGTAGATCTCGACCGAGGCGTGCCACTGGCCGGGCAGGAGGCGCGCGAGGTCGCGGGCGCGTCGCCGATGAACCGGCGGCTGCTCGTGTGCACGCTGGTGCGGTGCCGCTTCGCGCACCTGATCAGGTCGACCACGGTGGTCTTGGTGCCGTCCGCGGGCAGGTGCCAGACGCCGTCGTCGTCCCGCTGGAAGCCGCTCTCCGCGAGGGCGGTGTGCGCCCAGGGGTACTGCTCGCCCGAGGCGATGGCGACGATCCCGGACTCCCGGCTGTGCGACAGGATGATCTGCGCCTCAGCCATGGACCAGGTCCTCGCCACCGCGCAGGACGGAGCGCAGGCTGCGGCCGTACGCCCAGGCGTGCTCGCGGGCCGCCGCCTCCAGTTGGTCGTATCCGACCTGGGCTGTCATCTGCCCGTTCCACTTGCGGTACCGGTACACGGGGACCGGCAGCAGGATCCCGGGGGCGAGAGCGGTCACGCCGAGGGCCGCGCAGTAGTCCTCACCCTGGACGAGGCCGCCCATCGGCGCGGCGCGCACGAGGTCGGTGCGGGCGAGGATCGTGGTCGGTCCGATGGGGATGGTGTCCGCCGGCGACTTCCAGTACGTCCACACGTCTCCGGCCTCGTGCTGGCCGGGCGGCG
Source organism: Streptomyces sp. NPDC026538 (assembly GCF_055567535.1). Lineage (NCBI taxonomy): Bacteria > Bacillati > Actinomycetota > Actinomycetes > Kitasatosporales > Streptomycetaceae > Streptomyces > Streptomyces sp. NPDC026538. Next base: position 507,821 of record NZ_JBVHQG010000002.1, on the reverse strand, counting down.
TGGGGCAGCGCCACAGGGTGGTCGAGCCGTCGGGGTACTTGTCCTCGCTCCAGCCCGCACACCAGCCGACCCCGGTGGACTCCAGGGTGTTCAGCCGTACGGCCATCGCATCGTCGGTGAACTCGTCATCGTCATCTGCCCAGTTGGTGTACGGGGTGCGTACGTGGCCGAGGGCCAGGTTGCGGGCGCAGGCGGCGCCGACAGGCCGGGGCAGCGCCAGGGTGCGAACGCGGGCATCTTGTGCGAGCGGGGCCGGCAGGCGGTCGGGCGAGGCACCGTCGAGTGCGATCACGGCCTCCCACGGCACGGACTGTCGGGTCAGGCTCGCGTGCATGGCGGTCAGGTAGTCGAGCCGGTCTTCGCGCAGGCGGCTGGCGATGACGACGGTGATCAGGGGCGTGGTGTGCGGGGGCAGGGAAGGCTCCGGGAAAACGAGGGAAAGCTAGCGGCGGGCGGTGGGGCGCGAGGGGCCGGCCTTCGCCGGGGCTGCGGCAGGAGCGCTCGGAGTCGGCGTGCTGCGCGATGCCCGGATAGCGGGCGGGGAGTCGCGGGAGGACCAGGCCGCCGGGTGGTCGTTGAAGGCGGTGCGCGGGTCGATGGACCAGCTCACGATGGGGCCGATGTCCTCGTGTAGGAGGCTGATCACCTCGACGCCCTCCTTGTGTAGGACGTACCCCCACTCCATGTCCTGCGCATCGGCGGTCTCGTCGGTGACCGACATGCGTACCGGCGGAGAGCTGTCCGGGGTGACCAGCTGGTCGAGGGTTCGGCTGGGCCAGTGCTCGCCGCCGGTCAGCGCGGCCACGAGTGCGGGCGGGGCATCGTCGAGGAGATCGGTGCCGAGTTCCTCCCAGCCGACGGCGACGTCGTCGATGAGGTGCCGCCACATGGCCTCGACGTTGCGTCCGAACTTGTACTGGTAGGCGGCCAGGAGCAGGGGGAGGTGGTGGCTGGGCACGCCGTCGAGCTGGACGTGGATGCCGGTGTACCCCGTGCCGACGGTGGGGCGGGCGATGAAGGAGCGAGTGGACAGGGAGTTCTCCGCAGCAAGCAGGGGGCGGGAAACGGTCGGCGGCCATCAGGTGGCGCGCGGGTGCGTCTACGCGCGGTCCGACCAGGACGGGAACGGCGGGCCGGAGGCGTCGGTGCGCGCACAGGTGTAGCCGATCAGGCGGGACGGGGCGGCCTTCGCGGGGACGGTGGCGGCGTCGTTGCACACGAACGTGTACGTGATGGAGGTGCGGGGCACGGCGTGGAGCCAGGCCCGGTCCTCCTTGCCGGGGTTGATCTGCAGGCCGGAGTGCGCGACGGCGTCGGTCTGGGTGTGCATGTGGGAGAAGAGGATCAGCGCGCCGCCGTCGGTGGTCTTGAGGGCGTAGGCGTCCTTGTAGCGGTTGTCGGCGCCGGCGAAGACGGTGGTGCCCTGGTCCCCGTAGCGGGTGCCGGTCTTGTCGTGGACCTCGATCTGCCGCTTGCTCGCCGTGGTCGGCGTGAAGACCTTCGTCCCGGTGTGCGTGCCGCCGGTGGCGAAGTTGTCGAGCACCGCGGCACGCAGAACGCCGGCGTCGGCGGCAAGGTGCTTGTTGCCGTCGGCGGCGACGGCCGTCGCGTACCCGTCGTGGTCGAGTGCGATGTCCGGCAGCTTCGGGCTGTCGAGGTCGACGACGGAGACCATCTCCCAGCGCTTGCGCTGGGGTCGTTCGGCGAACACCGCCAGACGCGAGGGGACCTTGCCCTTGTCGTCCGAGAGCGCGGCGGCGAACCAGCGGTCCTGTTCGGCGGCCAGGCGCGGGATGTACAGCTTGGCTCTGGCGGTGTCGTAGGACCAGGGCTTGTAGGGCGTGCGGTCGGCCGCGGGGAGTCCCTCGGTCTCGGTGTAGTCCGAGACGGACATGGCGTACAGCGGGCCGTCCTCGATGGTGTCGAGCAGGGCGCGGTTGCGATCGGCGTTGGCCTCGTTGTTGATCTGCGAGTAGTGGGTGATGACGGCGCGGGCCTGGGCGGCGCTGAGGGCAGGCGCCGGCTGCGGCGCGCTGCTGGCGCTGGGCGTCTGCTTGGCGACGGCAGCATCGTTGTCGGTGGCACAACCGGTGAGCACCAAGGCGAGGCAGGCGGCGCCGACGAACAGCGGCAGGGTGCGGCGGGCGATGCGGATGGAGACTCCAAGGATCTAGGGGCCGGGGGGTCAGCGCGTACGGCGGAGCGGGGACACGGCCTTCGCTAAGGCCGGCGGAAGGGCGGCGCTGGTGGCGGGCGCCGAGTGGCGCAGGTTCACGCCGATGCCCTTAGCCGTGAGCTGCTGGACCACGCCGTGGACGCGAAGGGCGCGACCGGTGTCCCCGTAGGCGGTGGGCAGGAGGAAGGCTGCTTGGTGCGGGTGGTACTGGAAGCCGTGGGCGTACAGCGTCATGCGGGCATCCACCGGCACGCTCGCGTACGGCGCGCCGAGGGCTCCGTCGCTGTACAGGGTCAGCGTGAGGATCTGGTCGACCTGCGGTGGGGCGGGCCGGTGCGGGGCCTCGGGCTGGTGCTCCGCGTTGTCGAGGACCGCGTGCAGGGCCTGTTCGTAGCGGGGCAGCAGCCGCCGGGCGATGCATGTTGCTGCCCGGGCGGGGTCCTTCGGTACGGCGATGCCGTTGGGTTCTTCGACTCCGGCGAGGTGGTGGGGCTTGATGTGCGTGCCGTCGGGGGCGAGTGGGGCGACGACGAACTGGTGCGGGTAGCGGGGGCGGTCGGCCACGTACAACTGTTGGTCGGCGGGCCCATGGAGCACGGCGTCGTGGGTGAGGACGTACTGGCTGGCGACGTAGTCGACGTGGCCGGTGTCCCAGAGCTGCTGGGTGCGGGGGAACTGGTCGGCGTACTGCGCGTGGCGCTGGTACTGGCTGGTCCAGGTGCCGGGCAGGCGCGCGGCAAGGCCGGCGGCGAAGGCGGCCAGGTCGGTGCAGGGTGAGGTCATGTGTTCCTGGGGGAGGGCGATGGTCCGGCGTCAGCGCGTGTGCCGCGGCTGTGCCGGCGGGAGCATTTGCGGGGGAAGGGACGGTGCACGGGCCGGGCTGGAGGGCAGTCGCGGTGCCGACGCGAGCGGGGTGAGGGCCCGCATGCGGTCCTCGGCCACGTGCAGGACTTCTCCGAGGTTGCGGATCTCGGCGGCGGCGTCGGCGAGGTCGTACGACAGGTCGAAGCCGTTGTCCTTCTCCGCTTCCTTGGCCTTGTCCCCGGCTGCTTCGAAGAACTCGCCGAGTTGCGCAAGAAGGCCGTCGGTGGGCTCCAGGATCTGGTGCAGCAGGGCAGCGGCATCCGCATGCGACTCGGCTGCCTTGAGCCGGTCGGTCAGTGCGCGCAGCGCGTCGCCGTAGACGTAGACGGGAGCACGGTCCGGTGTGCCGGGGACGCCCTGGGCCTGGGGCGGGGGCGTCGGCTGGGCTGAGTCCACGGATGGGCTTCCGCCGGGCAAGACGGGGTGCGGCAGCAGTCCGAGCTGGGTCAGGCGGTGGTTGATCGCCTCGATCAGGGGCTGGGCGCTGCCGCCGTGGCGGGCTTCGGGCCGCTGCGGAGCACCGGGGTCGTCGGAGGGGGCCGAGTCGTAGAGGACCTCGAACAGCGACGGGTCGTCGGGGTGCTCACGCGTCGCGATCCAGCCCTCGGGGTCTCCGGGCGGGCGCTCGGAGGACGGCTCTTGCGGCGGACCGATGATCAGGTAACTGTCGTCGGGGAGAGAGACGCGCACGATGTAGGCGCTGAGGCCGAACTCCATGTCGCACTGCAGGCCGCGCGCCCGCAGCGGCGTGGTGATGTGCGCGTGGCGACGCCACAGCTCCTGCCACCACGGGGTGTCCACGTTGCGGTGGTCGGGAAGCGGTGCGAGCCAGGCAACGCGGCGGGAGTCTGGGGTGCTCGCTTCGTCAGCGGCCACGGTTCCTCCCGCGGGAGGAGGCGGGCGATCGGTGCGGTGGAGGCGTCCGTCCAGCGGGGGTGACGCCCGGCTGCGACTCCTGACTGAAGCCGAGTTCGTACTCGTCGTGGGTGGCGATCAGGTCGTGTTCAATCTGGGCTTCCTGGTCGGCGACCTGCGCCATGACGCTGTCGTGTTCGGCTTGGCGCTGTTGGTATTCGGCCCATTCGGTGGCGTTCACGTGAGGGGGACGTTTCAAGAGGACTCCGTGTGCAGGCGGTGGCGGTGCCGTGTCGATCAACAGGGGTGGTCCCTCGGGATCGCGTTTGCGAGAAGCGGCGGGACTGGAATCGCCGAAAGAGAGCTATCGACGGGGTGCGGAGCCGGGGGACGGAGGAGCGGGTGGGACACCTGCGCTGGCCCCAGGCTGGCCGCCGGTCGGTGTCGCGGGGGTGGGGGCCGGGTCGTAGGCGGCGCGCAGCCGGCTCAGGCCGGCCTCGTCGGCGAGGGCCAGGACCGACAGCGCCCGGCTGGCCGCTGTCATCAGCAGGTTTGAGGGAGATCCCTTGGCCGCACCGCGGTTCTCCCGCCGCCACCGGGCGGCGGCGACGAGGTAGTCGCTCACGGCGCGCAGTGCAGGTTCGGCGGCGTCCAGGACGTGGTCGGTGATTGCCTCGATCTCTGCCGGAGTCTGAGCCGCGGCGAGGGCGTCCAGATAGGGGGTGAGGTCGGGTGCGGGCCAGGGCTGGTCCGGCAGCGGATGCGCGTCGAGGAAGGGCTGCGCGTCGCGTCGCGCCCACCGCTTCAGGTCGCCGCGGGTGGCGAGGTTGTAACGGGTGGCGTGGATCTGGTCGGCGTCGCGGCCGACGTTGTCGTACAGGTCGAAGTCCGGGTCACGCGGGGAGATACGAAAGTCCTTCAATGGGGTGTTGTCAGGATTCGCGAACTCGACGCTTTTTCAATGCATTCGGGCGTCGGTGTCGAAGAGCGCCAGCTCGTTGGGATGCAGCAGGTGCTGGACGATGAAGGATCTGCCAGCGACTTTCCACAGACCACGGCCCCGGTTGAGGTGCGCGATGGCGTCCATTTCCACAGAGGTCAGGCCCAGCAGGGCGGCGGCGGCGTGGAGTTGGTCGGTCTCCTGGCGGTAGATGATCCGGGTGCTGCAGTCGGCGAGGAGGCCCTCGGCGAGGGCGCGGCCTTGTGATCCGGCGTCGCCGGCGGTGAGCAGGTCGGACAGCCGGTGGATCACCATGAGGTTGGCGATACCGAGGCCGCGGCTGAGCTTCCACTGGGCCTGCATCCGCTGCAGCAGGCCGACGTGCCGCATCAGTCGCCACGCCTCGTCGTACACGATCCAGCGCCTGCCGCCGTTCGGATCGGAGAGGGCGGACTCCATCCAGGCACTTGCGCAGGTCATGGCCAGGACGAGGGCGGTGTCGTCGCCGGATCCGCCCAGGCGGGACAGGTCGATGGTGAGCATCGGCGCGTGCGGGTCGAAGGCGACGGTGGAGGGGGCGTCGAACATGCCGGCCAGGTCACCGTGGACGAGGCGGCGCGTCGCGTGGGCCAGGTCGCGTGCGGCGTCGCCGAGCTGGCCGGACATCATGCCGGCGGCTTCGTCGAGCGCACTGGGGTTGTTGAGGGTGGCGGCGACGTCGCCGAGGAGTGGGGTGCGGCCGGTGGCGGTGGCGCGGGTGACGACGGCGTCGAGGGCGACGTCGAGGGCGGTGTGCTCCATGGGCATCAGGTCCCGGCCCAGGACGGTCCGGGCGAGGGAGCCTAGCAGGAGCAGGCGCCGTTTGCGGATCTCGCCGACCCAGTCGGCCTCCGTGACGCTGTCCGGTCGCGGGGCCGCGTCCAGGGGGTTCAGGCGTCCGGGCAGTCCGGGGCCGAGAGCGACGGACCGGCCGCCGAGGGCTTGCGCCACCGGCGTCCACTCGCCTTTGGGATCACAGGGGACGTAGACGCGGTAGCCGAAGGCCACCGAGCGCAGCGCGAAGGACTTGGCGAGCGCGCTCTTGCCCTGGCCGATCACCCCGGCGAGCAGGAGGTTGGGGTTGGTGAATCCCTCGACCTTGCCGTACAGCGCGAACGGGTCGAAGACGAACGATGCCTCGGCGTGGACGTCGCGGCCGATGTAGATGCCCTCGGCGCCGAGCCCGCCTTCGGCCAGGAACGGATACGCGCCGGCGGCCACGGCGGTGGTCATGCGGTGGGCGGGCAGCTTCAGCCGGTTGTTACGGGCGGAGGCGGGCCCGGGACGTCCACTCGAAGGGTAGATCGGAGCGGGCATCTCGTGCTCGGCGGGTGTGCTCTTGGCCTGGTGGACGGTGGCTTCGGCGCGGGCCTTGGCGGTGGCTTCGGCGAGCTGGCGGCGGGCGGCCTTGCGGCTGGCCCGGTCGGTGCCGTGGGGGGTGAACAGCGGGCTGGCGGAGGCGCGGCGGGCGCGGCGAGCGGGCCGGTGGCTCATCGGGGGCCCTCGATTCTGCGGGTGGTGCTCATCGCACGCAGGCCGTGGTGTGCGGACGGAGGTCGGTGGGGGTGGTCTTGCGCCGGATGCTGTGCCCGGCGGCGAGGTGGCGTTGGCAGATGGTCAGTACGGGCGGCCCTTCGGGCAGCCGTTCCGGATGGCAGGCGCTCGTCTCGGTGTCTGCCTGCGCTGTGTTGCCGGGCAGCAGGTGGAAGGCGGCGTGGAGCTCGGTGGCGGCCTGCCACAGCCGGGTGTGCGCGGTGGCGAGGTGGCGGCCTGCTGCAGGATGCGGGGGCCGCGCTACCTCGGCCAACTGGTCGATGAACCGGTGTAGTTCGGTGAGGTGGGCGTGGAGGGTGTCGAGGTGCCCGCGATCCGGGAGCGTGGCACGGTTGAGGGCCCGAGCGTGGTGGCGGACGCCTGCGGTGGCGGCCCGAAGGTAGGGGTGCGCGTCGGGCGCGCTGGGACGGGGAGGGCTCAATGGGAGGTCCTTGCCGCCAAAGAGGCGGGAGCGGGGTGTGGGGGCGAACTGGCAGCTACAGGGTGGTGCGGGCCAGGGGGAGTGCGGCGACGGCGAACGCGTCGGGCTGCTGGTAGTTCAGCCGTCGCAGGTCGACGCCCGAGGTGACGGCGTGGGTCTCGATCTGGGCGCAGGCGGCGTCCAGGAGGGCGTCGGTCTCGGCGGTGACGGTGACGAGGCCGGTCAGGGCGACGTCCGCGTGTCCGGCGATGAGCTGGCGCTCACGCTGTTTGACGTCGGCGTACTCGACGGAGTCTTCTTCGCTGTCGACCTGACCGCGGCGTGCGCGCTCGTTGGCGTCGGCGATGATCGCGGCCTTCTTGCGCTGGACGTCCCGCAGCGCGGACTCGAGCCCCTGCGGGACATAGATCAGGGACAGGCTGCGTCGCACGCCGGCCGTGAACATGAGGCCGTGCATGAAGCCGGCGTTCGTCTCGGTGCGGGGCCAGTTCTCCACCCAATAGGTGGCGTGCCGTGCGCTGTCGGTGGCGAGGCGGTCGTACTCCTCGACCTGGACGACGGGCCCGGCTGCTGCGGGATCGGCTTCGGCGCGGCCGGTGTCGGACCACTGCTGGAGTGCGGCAAGAGCCCTGGGGTCGTAGGCGGTGCGGATGACGGCGGCGATCTCCCGCGCGGTCAGCCACCCGGTGACCATCAGTCCGGCGTTGCGGGCCGCCTGGGCGATGGAGGCGGTGGTCTGCTCCATGACGGTGAACGCCCCGGGCAGCCCGCCGCCAGCCTGCGAGATCAGCCGCCGGGCGGCCTTCAGATCGAGGGAGATGGCGAGGTAGGTCTCATGAGGTGCGGCGGCGGGACCGGCCGAGGCGACCAGTTCGGAGTAGATCTGTCCGGCGACCGGTGTCTGGGGCTGCCCGTTCTGAGCCCAGTGGCGGGAGAGGGTGTCGCCGCTGTCGGGGACGGTGCGTTCCAGCACCTGCACGGTGGCGATGTGCCCGGTGCGGGCGATGCCCGCGAGCGCGCGTCCCCAGCTGCCCACATTGTGGGTCTGGGTGGCGGGGTCGAGGAGGGCGAAGGCGCGACTGCTGACCCGGGCGATGGCGGTCAGGGTCTGCCGGTGCGGGTCGTGCACGGCCGCGGCGCCGTTGGCGGAGTCGCCGGGTGTGACCACCTTGAGGGAGGCGGCCGTGCCGGGCAGGTGGAGGATGCCATCCTGCCGGGGCCGGGTGACGGGCCGGGCGAGCCAGAGCGTCTGGCCGGTGCGTCGGCGCTGTGCGTAGCGGGTGACGATCGGCGCCCAGTCGATCAGGGAGCGTCCGTGCCGACGGATCACCACGAGCGCACCGGAAGCCGCCCACAGCGGTGCCAGGGCGACGGCGCCGACCAGCCCGGTGGAGACCACCGTCATCAGCAGCAGCGCCAGCGTGCAGGAAACAAGGACGAGTTGCGGCAGGGAGAGGCCGAGGAGGATGCCGCGGCGGGACCGGTGCGGAAACTTCACCGTGACCGGAGCGACGGAGAGATCAGTCAAGGGGCGGGTCCTGAAGACGCGGGCGGAAACCCGGGGGCGGGGGTGCAGTACACGTCCCGCCCCCGGTAGACGGACAGGGGATCAGAGGCCGGTCGCAGGCGGCGGCGGTGAGGCCGTCCCGCTGGGCGTGGCGTTCTGTGCCCCAGGGGACGGCGGTGCGCCCTGCGGCGGCGGGGTCGTGGTCGGCGGCACTGACTGCCAGCCGCCTTGCTGGCCGGACGCGGCGCTCACGCCGGATCCACCCGGCCCCGGGCTGCCGCCCACCTGGCCGCTGGTGTCATCCGACACGCTCGTCGGCGCGGGCTGGACGGCCTTCTCCAGGCCGGACTTCATGGCACCGCCACCGGGCGAGCCGCCCGTTCCGCCACCCTGCGAAGCGTCCTTGCCGCCGCCGCTGTCGCCGGTCGGGTTGGCGGCGATGTCGCCGGGGAATCCGCCTCCGCCTGCGGCGTCGGGGCCTTGCGCGGCGGCGACACCCGCTCCGGCTGCCGCGCCGCCGGTTCCGGCGGTGGCGGCTGCTGCCGCGGCCTTGCGGGCGACGTTCTCGGCGTGGGCCTTGGCGATCTGCGCTCCTGCGCCGCCGGCGCGGTGGATGGACTCGCCGTCGGTGCCGTCGGCCGCCCAGTGCACGAACTTGAAGACGGCATAGGGGCACAGCAGCACCAGGATCATGATCACGATGCCGGACATGACGTCGGCGAGGGCGGCGATGCCGTCGGTGGCGTCGGTCTTGCCCATGGCGGCGATGCCGAGCACGAAGATCACAGTCATCAGCAGCTTGCTGACGACGAGGGTGGCGGTGGCTTCGATCCAGCCCTTGCGCCAGCGGCGTGCGACTTCCCAGCCGCCGCCGGCGGACGCGAAGACGGCCAGGGTGACCATGACGAGGATGCCGACCTTGCGGACCATCATCACGCACCAGTAGAGGAAGGCGCCGATGGCGGCGCCGAGACCGACGACGACCGGGACGAGCCAGCCGAGTCCGGCCAGGGACCCGATCTGGCTGACCTTCACGATGCGGCGCACGGCCGACTCGATGCTCAGGTGCGCGGTCTTGAACAGGCCGTCGCTGACGGCGTCGACGACTTCGACGGCGACCGTGGTCAGGGCGATGGCGCAGAACGCGAACAGGACCCCTGACATGGTGCCGGTGAACGCCTGGGTGAGGGCTTGTCCGTCGCGTCTGACGGCGGCCCGGACGAGCTGCGCGCAGAAGGTGGCGACCAGCAGGACCAGGCCCAACGGCAGCAGCATCTCGTAGTTGTCGCGGAACCATCCGGCGTTCAGGTCGACCCTCGTGGTGGTGTTGACCGCCTTGGCGGCCAAGTCGGCCGCTGCCGCAGCCAGCTCACCTGCGGACTTCGCCATCCAGTCACCGATGGCCTTGCCAGGGTCCGAGGCGAAATCGACCGCGTCGCCGACGGCACAGAGCTTGTCCGCCAGGGGGTAATCACAGAAACCCACGGGGAATTACTCCTCCTTATATCGTGTCAGGCGCGGGTCATTGCGTGACGCTCGGAGCGATGGCGGCCAGGGCACAGTCGTGGCCGGGGCGGCACTGCACGGCGAGGGTCACGGCGCGGTCCTCGGCTCCGCCGCCGCCCTTTTTCCAGGCGATCTGCTGCGTGCCGTTGACGGTGACGACGTAGATGTACGCCTCGGTGATCGCCGAGGGGTCCTCGGCGAGGGCCTGCTTGAACGCGCCCGGGTAGTGGCCTTCGGTGACGCGGGCGGTGGCGTGCTGGTCCTGGTCGGCCATCCGCGACCACAGCAACGGATCAGGGACCTGGCCGGAGACGGACGCCCAGTCGGCGTAGGCGGGCTCTTTGGTCATCCACGCGCGCATGCCGGCGAGCTGCTGGTCGCGGCTGGTGTCGCGGGTGTCGTAGGACCACAGCATCTGGGCTGCTGCCTTGGCGTACGCGACCGGCTCGGCGATCTGCGGAGGCTTGGGCACGGAACCGGAGTCGGCCTCGGGTTTCGGGGCGGGGGCCTCGGAGGAGGACGGGCTGTGCGTCGCGGCCGGCCCGGCAGCGGTCGGATCCCGGTGGGCGTTGCCGCTGCCGGACAGCCAGGCGACGGCTGCGGCGATGGTGAGCAGGACGGTGACGACCAGAGCGACGATGGCGACGCGCCGGTTGGCCGACCAGCCGACGCCGTAAGAGGACAGCGAGAGGGTGGGGAATCGGTTCCGCATCAGTGAACCTGCGAGCCGAGGGTGGAGAAGAACGCGACGATTCCGTTCGCGGCGCCGAGGCCGAGGGCGGCGCCCGCGGCGACGACGGCGCCCTTCTTGCCGTTGGCCTCGGCCTGGTGGCCACCGGTGTGGTGGCCCCAGGCCCACACGCCGAGCGAGACCGCGAGGGCACCGACGACGGCGATGATCCCGAACATGTTGATGCTGTTGACGACGTTCTTCAGCACGCTCAGGCCGGGCAGGCCGCCGCCCTTGGGCGAGATCCCTGGGTCGTAGGCGAGCTGGATGACGCGGTCTGCGAGAGGGAGGGACATAGGTGTGGCGGGGCTCCTTGCATACGCGGGCCAGACGAGGGGCCGGCGAGAAGAGGGGAAGCAAAGGGGGGGGCGGGGAGATGCGCTCGGGGCGTGGAAGATCGCCGTGACCGGCCGGCCTGTCCGGAGCGGTGTCCGGGCGGGTGGCGTCAGATGACGCGGCGGGCGGCGAGAATCGTCCAGTCCTTGATCGGGGTGATCCGGACCGGCTTGGTGGTGCGCGGTGCCTCGATCACGAGGCCCTCGCCGATGTACATGCCGACGTGCTCGGGACGGCTCGCGGTGCCGCGGCTGAAGATGAGGTCACCGGGCTTGAGCTGGGCGGGCGAGACCGCCTTGCCCTCGTTGACCTGCGTGTACGTGGTGCGGGAGAGCGTGACGCCGGCGTGCGCGTACGCCTGCTGCATCAGCGAGCTGCAGTCGCAGCGGCCCATCGGGTCCGGGCCGTGGGCGTTGGTGCAGGATCCGCCCCACTGGTAGAGGGTGCCGAGCTGGTGCATCGCCCACTCGATGGCCTTGCGCGCCTTCGGGTGGGCGTCCTTGGGGATCTTGTACCCCTTCGGGACGCTGCCCTCGGGGATGGGGCCGAAGCCGGAGCCGTCCTGGCCCGGAGTGCAGCCGGTAGTGCCGGCTCCCGGGTCCTTGCCTGTGTTCGGCTCCTTGGCGTCCTTGTTGTTGCCGGCGCCGGGGAAGGTCTTGGCGATGGCTTCCTGCAGCGCGGTGGCCAGGTGCTCCCACTGCGCGTAGGCGTCCGGCAGGCCGGACTGCTGTACTGCTTGGGCGGCCTGGGTGACGGTCATCTGCTGCCAGCCGTTCACCTTGAGCAGATGCTTGTAGAACTGCTCGCTCGCGTACGTCGGGTCACGGATCTGCTCGGCGGTGCCCCAGCCCTGGGAGGGACGCTGCTGGAACAACCCAAGGCTGTCCCTATCGCCGTAGTTGAGGTTGCGCAGCCTCGACTCCTGCATCGCCGTGGCGAGCGCGATGACCTGGCCCTTCTTGGGGACGTCGAGGCTGATACCGGTGGCCACGATCGTCTGGGCATTGGGCACCTGCTCGGCGGGCAGGTCCAGGCCCTCGACGTGGACGTTCTTGCCGGACGCCCCGTCGAGGATCTTGGTGACCTGCTCGGCGACCTTGCCGGTGTCGATGTCGTTCAGGCAGATGAGGGAGCTGCTGCTGCTTTGAACGGCGTCCGCGGAGGACGCCATCATCATGCCGGTGCCGGCGAGCAGAAGCGGGGAGAGGAAGACGACGCCGATGCCGGCGGCGAGCGCCTTCAACCGGAGCGGACCGCTCGTGGGTCAGCGAGGTCGGGCAGGGGTGGGTAGCGAGACGTCATGAGCGTGTCCTTCGGGGGTGCGGTGTCCGGCGTGCCGCGTGCGCGAGGCGTGGTGGAAGGGCGCGGCGGCCCGGGTGGGCGATCAAGGCGGACCGATGTGGGGCGAGTTGCCGCTCGCTCCCAGCTGGCCGGGCCGTGAGCTAGGTGTGCCGGGGCAAGGGGGTACCTCCGTGAGGTGTGGCGGGGGAGCAGCCAGCGGCGGTGTGCGCCGGGCGGTTCAAAAACAGTAGATGCGGATTGGCGGTTGACCAAAAAGCCGGCGCGAGGTGCCGGAATCCGGCACCCTCGCACGGCACTTCTTGGTCGTCGGCGGATTCGCCTCTACAGTTTTTGGACTCCCCTCGCCTCCTCGGTCTGCGGCCCTGGGCTTCTGCACGCCCACTTCCGGCCCGCGAGGACTCCTGTGCGAGGCGGCTAGTTCACCCCGTGAATCCGCACCCGAATAGGGGCCCCTCTTTGCCTTTTTCCCTTCACCAGGGCGACGCCCTGGCCGTTCTCTCCGGCCTTCCGGACGGCTGCGTCGACTCCGTCATCACCGACCCGCCGTACAACAGCGGTGGCCGGACCGCGAAGGAGCGCACCACCCGCTCCGCGAAGCAGAAGTACACCTCCGCCGATGCCAAGAACGACCTCGCCGACTTCACCGGCGAGAACATGGACCAGAGGTCCTACGCGTTCTGGCTCACGCAGATCATGACCGAAGCGCACCGTCTGACGAAGACCGGCGGGACCGCGCTGTTGTTCACCGACTGGCGTCAGCTCCCGACGACGACGGACGCGATCCAGGCCGCCGGGTGGCTGTGGCGCGGCGTGCTTGCCTGGCACAAGCCGCAGGCCAGGCCGCAGAAGGGCCGGTTCACCCAGAACTGCGAATTCATCGTCTGGGCCAGTAAGGGGCCGATCGACGGCTCCCGGAACCCGGTCTATCTGCCCGGCATGTACTCGGCGTCGCAGCCCTCGGGCGCGCAGCGCCGGCACATCACGCAGAAGCCGGTCGAGGTGATGCGCGAGCTGGTCAAGATCAGCCCCGAGGGCGGCACGGTCCTCGACTTCTGCGCCGGCTCCGGTTCCACGGGCGTGGCCGCTCTGCTGGAAGGCCGGGACTTCATCGGCGTGGAGAAGACCGAGCACTACGCGTCGATCGCGGCCGACCGGCTCACCGAGACGATCCGCGAAACCCTCACGCAGGACGACGTGGACCTTACCGGCTGAGCCCCGTCCTTGCCTGCTGCCAAGGCGACCGGCTCCCCAAGCGTAGCCGCCGGCGCAATACCGCCGCAGTGGCCGTGCAGCTCGCCGGATGGGCCGCGCGCAGACGCTTCCGTCCTTTTCTCATCCCGTGTCTCGTAGGAGGCCGAGCTTTTCAATGCCCGAATCAACAAAGTCGCCTGACGATGGCGAGTTGGAGCCGGTTCGTATTCCGGATCGACAGCTGGAGGGAATCGAGGCGAGCGTGCGGCGGCTCATGGAGCAGTCGGCGCAACAGGCTCAGCAGCTCGACCACCTCGCGTCCGCCCCGCCGCCCAGCGGATCACCGTTCGCCGCCTTCGGCATGCCAGGACTCGGCGGGCCGCCTCCTGCCGCTCCACCGGAGCCCCGCCCGATCCTGGAACTCGACGGAGAAGAACGCGAGGACGAACTCGACGCCCTGTCCGACTGGGTGGATGACTTCTTCCTCCCGGTGTACGGGGCGGAGGTCACCACCGCGGCACCCTGGTGCCTGCAGTGGCAGGAGCACGACGACGTCGTGGCCTGGCTCCACGCCCTGTGGCTCGCCTACCAGCAGCACAAGGATCCCGAAGCCGGGCTGTCCGGCCTGTTCGTGTGGCACCGGGACTTCCTCACCCACGCCGTCGCGGCGATCCGCGCGCCGGGTGGGCCGCTGTCGGCCTGCATGACCTCACCCGACCGGCCCGCGCACCGCCTTCTGCCCGGTCCGCCGCCGTCCGTGCGCACGGAGACGGCGAACACGACACAAGCCGCCGAACCGGACGAGCCGACGTCATGACCGCGGGAGCGGGACAGCCCGCCTTCGGACTCAGTTTCGACCCCCGCGCGCTGACCGATCTCCTCCAGGCCCCCAGCGACATCCGCGACCTCACCCTCGCCTACCTGCAGGAAGTCGTGAACGCGCAGCGCTTCGGCCTGCGTCTCGACGGTGACCTGGAGGGTTTCCGGAAGCTGTTCGTGGACTCGCGCAAGGACTGGCGCGTCGTCTACGGCGTCCGCCCGGCACCCGCGGAGTCCGCGCATCCCAAGGAGATCCACGTCGTCGCCATCCGGCCGCGAGCAGGCAACGACGTCTACGACGAGGTCGGCCGCCGCCTGGGGATGACCCGCCGGCCGCTGAGCGCCCGCACCCACGCGGCACGCTCGCGTTCCCCGCAGCTGACCACCCGCGCTCCCGTGCCCCGGCCCGGTCCGCCGCCCACCGCACTGCCGGGGCTGCCCCGTCCCGCCCCAAACCCCGCGCACCATCCCCTCCGCTGAACGCACCGAGGTCCGCCTATGCCCCCTCCACCCGCGCCGACACCAGGTCGGCGCGCGGTCTCCCCGCTCGACCACCGCCTCCAAGCCGTCACCGGGCACGACATCGACACCCTGTGGGCCTACCGCGACCGCGGCGTCCTCGACGAGCAGCACGCCCACCTGGTCGACCGGCACCGTGAACTGGCCAAGGCCCAGACCAGCGTCACCTTCTACCTCCGGCTCCTCAACCGCCTGTCCAGCGGCGAGTTCGACGTCGACAGCGCCCTGTTCACGCGCATCGACCGCACCGTGGACCAGCTGGAAGAGGCCGCCGCCGCGCGGGACGCCGCCGCCCGGGCGGTGCTCGCCGCCCTGGAGCCCATCGAAGCCGCAGCGGCGGCTTCCGCGCCCGACGCACGGCAGCTCTCGACGGATGACCAGGCGGCGCTGCTCGCCATCGCCGGCGGCGCCAAGCTCTACGAACACCTGCTGACCGGCCGGATGTCCGTCACAGCCGCCTCCGGTACCCGCATCCCCCACGCCAAGCTGCAGCAGTTGGAGGACGCCGGCCTGGTCGTCCGGGACACCGGCCACCCCGTGCACGCAGGCCAGCCGGTCGCGCTCACCGACGCCGGACGGGCCGCGCTGTTCGCCGCCCGCCGGGCTCCCACGGTGCAGGCGCCGAAGGTCCCGGCTCGCCCCGGCGCATCGCGGCCCACCCCGGCGCAGCGGCGCTGACTTCACCGAAAGGCCCTTGTTGTCTCCCGCCGACCCGGCGCCGGGCCGGAAGTCCCTCCCCGAAGTCGACTTCGACCTGGACGACCTCGACGCCGACGAGGAGAAATACCTCGACTTCTACCGCAAGGTCGCCGTCCACGAGGACATGCTCGTTCCCCTCGCCGAACACCACGACGGCCCGCACACCTACTACGTCCTGTTCGACCGCACCACCACCTGGGGGCACCCCGGCATGCCGCAGGTGCTCGCCGTGCATCTGCAACGGAACCGCGAGAAGCGGACGTTCAGCTTCGAGCATGCCCCTCTGCCGCTGCCCGCGATGGCGCAGTCCTGGCTCATCCACCGTGGCTGTCCGTCCGATGCCATCGCCCTCGCCCCACTGGGCCCGCCGCCAGCGGACGAGGCCACGCGCGCGCTGGAGTTGCGCCTCGCCGGCGACGGCGACCACTACGCCATGGGCTACTCCTACACCAGCGACGACCCGGACGACATGGTCATCGTCGTGGCCCTGCGTGTCCTGGACGAGCGAGCTCCCTCGCCGTTCCGCGTCGTGGTCGAAGAGGTCGACACCGAGACGTGGACGCACACCCTGCGCGAGGGCGGCTTCGACACGCTCGGCGAGGCACTGCAGTGGTGCGACGACCGCCTCGCGGGCGAGGCCGGCCCTCTTCCGCCGGTCCGCCCGGCAGCCGCAGTTAGCCGCCCGGCCGGCTTGCCGAAGGCTCCTGCCCCGCGCCCGCCCGGCCGCTCACGCTGAGCGTCAAAGCCGACCAGGGCGGCGCAACATAGCCGACGATCGCCGGTTAGCCAAACCGGCGAATATCCGGACTCTTATACAGCCGCCGGGACAACACCCGCGGCACCTTCCCCGCAATCCCTATGCCTTCACGGAGGTTTCTTCCGCATGCGCTCCACCCGAATTGCCATATCCGCAGCCATGCTCGGCGCACTCGCTCTGCCTGTGCTGTCCGCCACCACCGCCAGCGCGACCCCCGCGAGCAGCTGCTCGTCCCAGCCGCCGCTGCCGTACGAGGTACACACCAAGGCCGTGACCATCCGGTCCAAGGCCACCACGAAGTCCACCGCGCTCGGCGTGCTCTACAAGAGCCACAAGTTCACCGTGCACAAGAAGAGCGGCAACTGGCTCTACATCACGGACAAGACCACCGGGGTCAAGGGCTGGGTCTCCGGCACGTACGTCTACCGCGACGTCCGAATGTGCCTGGACTGACAGAGCCCAGCAGGTGCCCGTAAGCGGCTCAGCCACCGGGTACGGCAGCCCCTCCCACCCCAGGGATCGGCCTTTCCAGAACAGGAGATTTCCCTTTGCCCGATGGCATATCCGATGAGTCTGAGGATGTCGTGGGCGTGCTCACCGAACGGATCGAAGCGCGCTTCGACATGGGCATGGACCAGTTGAAGGCCGCGGTCGCCGCCGCGCCGACCGCGAATCCCGATGCCACCGACGTCGTCAAGTGGCATGGCCTTCTCGTCGAGGCCCAGTCCGTGTTGGAGCGTGCGGAGGACGACCTCCTCGCTGCGCTGCAAACCCAGCCCAGCGAGATCGACGATCCGACGATGGGCCTCGCCCACCGGGTGAACGCGGCCGTCACCGCCCGCGACGGCCGAGCCATGGTCGTGCGCTGGCTCCTCGACCCGGACGCCCCGGGGAAGAAGGACCTAGCCGCCCAGCGCCTCGCCCGCCTCCGGCCCCGAACCGACCCGGCGGTGCAGACCAGCGCTCCCCACCGGCCCGCCGGCACAGCCGCACCGGCATCGGCCTGGCGGCCGGCAAGGACCGCCCGATGAGCCGGGACAAGGCCAGCACCATGGACGCCGACCTGCAGAAGGTCTTCGGCAACCCGCTACCCGAGCTGTACGAGACGGCTGCCAGCCCAGGTGCCTCGCCCGCGCTCGCCCGTGCCCTGGAGCTGCGTTCGTTCCTGGCGCTCACCGAGGAGCAGGTCGCCCGCGTCCGCGACCGCGTCCACGCCGACATGGACCCGGACCGCGACATGGGCGAACTGTCGGCGGACAAGCTCCGCTTCGACGCGCAGTGGCTGGAAGCCGCACTGGAGGCCCGCGACGGCTACCGCGCCGCCCTCGGCGGGCTGCTACGCACCATGCCTCCGCCTGCCCAGCAGGCTCGGCCCGTACGAACGGCTCAGCTCAGGGCCACCGCAACCCTGCCCCCGTCTGCCGCCCCGGCACCGCAGCGTGCCGGGGCGGCCCGGGCCCGCCGACCGTGAAAGCCCACGCTTGCCCCACCTCACGTCCACCGACATAGCCGGACGGATCGAGGACTTGTACGGCGCGCCGCTCGCCGACCTCGAAGCCCACGCCCAAGACCAGCCGCCCGGCATGCTCTCCGCCCTGCTCGGCATGCACGACGACCTCGCCCTCGCCGAGCGCAGCATCGACGTCCACCGCGACCACCTCGCCCGGCTCATCCACCCCGAGCGGCAGATCGACCCGCACGAGGTCTCCCACCTCCTCGACGGTGCACGCCGGCTCGCCGAAGCCGTCGCCGTCCGCGACGTCCAGGCCAAGTCGGTCGCCGCCGTCCTGCAGAGCCTGGCCCGCGTCCCGGCCCCGACGCCTGCCCCGCCGGCTCCCTCGCCGTCCGTTCCAGCTCCGCCTCTACCGGTGCCGAGCCCGGCACACAGCCGCTGACCCAGGCGCTCTCTCTCTTTCCTTCACCCAGGAGTTCCTCCCTTGGCCATCACCGCTCTGCCCCCTGACACCGACGCCGACATCGCCCGGGTCACCGAGGCCCTCGCCATGATCACCCCACGCTGGAACGTGAGGATCCTCCTGGCCCTCTCCGGCCCGCCGCTGCGCTACAGCGAGCTGGCGGCCAAGGTGTCCTGGCTGCAGAACGGCCAGCTCCACCCCAAGCTCAAGTCTCTGTGCGACGCCGGACTCGTCGAACGCACCGAACACACCGCACGGCACGTGAGCTACCGCCACACCGAACGTGGCGCGGCCCTGCTGCCGGTCCTGCCGGTGATCGTCACCTGGGCCGAGGAACACCTGGAGAAGGCGGACGGTCCGCTGCCCGCGATCGAGCAGATCGAGGACGGCCTCACCCTGCTCACCCGGCGCCACGCCGCCGCCATCCTGTGGGTGCTCAAGTCCCGACAGGAGGTCAGCGGCCGGGCTCTGGCCCGGATCGTGATGCCCAGCAGCGACTGGACCAACATTTATCCGCCGCTGCGGCAGCTCGTCGCCGACGGCCTGGTCGACACCGACGGCATCGGCCAGCCCTACCGGCTGTCCGCAGCCGGCGACGGCCTTGGCCCCGTGCTCGGCGCCTTGTCCGCCTGGTCCGCAGGGCAGAGCCTCGACCAGGCGGCCCAACACCCGGTCTGGGGACACCCGCAGGCGAAGCCCGCGCCGAGGCCGTGGCTCAGCAGCCAGCCACGGCCGACCCCCGCGGCGCTCCCACC
Organism: Streptomyces sp. NPDC026538; assembly: GCF_055567535.1. Lineage (NCBI taxonomy): Bacteria > Bacillati > Actinomycetota > Actinomycetes > Kitasatosporales > Streptomycetaceae > Streptomyces > Streptomyces sp. NPDC026538. Next base: position 488,935 of record NZ_JBVHQG010000002.1, on the reverse strand, counting down.
CGCTCGCACGACCGCATCCTCTCCGGCGTGGCACCACCGCGATCTCTTCTCGCACGCTACGACCGCCCGCCCGAAGGCAGCCATCCCGGCGGGAGGCCCGCGCCGATGAGCACCCCCTTCACCCCTGCCGAAGTACGCCACGCCGTCGAACTTCTCGCCTCGCGCTCCTTGATCCGCCTGGTCACCGAGATCGACGACAACGGCGCCATATCGCCGCGACGGCTGGCCGGCACCCTGCCCGACCTCTCCACGCACCAACTGCGAAGCGCCTCCGACACGGCCCGCGGCCACGGCCTCGTCCGGATCGCACCCGGCTCCGGTCTCGAACTTACCGAGGCAGGAGCGGAGTTGGCCGACCTGTACGACGCGATGGCTCGCTGGGCCCGGCGTCACGCCGTCCCGGCCCCCGTCTGCGAGTTCAGCCGCCGTATCCGGCACGTCCTCGACCTGTTGGCACCGTCGCTCTCCACCGAGCGCGCCGACGCTCTCTCTCCGCTGACCGGCGACGGTGCCGAGGCGGGGCTGGCCCGTCCCCGCACCCTCCTGATCCAGTGGCTGGCCGACAACCCCCAGGTGGCCAGGGTGCCCGAGCCTGAGCCGGTCGCGTGAGCGCAGCGGTCACACCGCGGCACGCACGCCACACCGGCGGGCTGATGCGCAGCATCTACCTGCCGCGCACGGCGGACGCGTTGGCGTTCGCGATGTCCACCTACGGCATCCCGCTGCTTGTCCTAGCCACGACGCGATCCGCTGCGCTGACGGGCGCCGCCTTCGCCCTGGAGTGGATTCCGCGGCTGGCTGCGTTCGGGTGGGCCGGCTCGGTCGTTGACCGGCGCGGTGCCTCGGTGGTCTTCCACCTTGCCTCCCTGGGGAGGGCGCTGGCCCTCGCCGCTGGCGCGGTCCTGCTCCACCTCCACCCGTCCGGCACCGTGGCGGGCGCGACCGTGATGGTGCTGGCGGCGACGACCGGCGTGCTCACCGAGTTCAGCTATATCGCGGCCGAGACCGCGGGCGCCGCCGCCGGACGGCGAGCAGGACGGCGGGCCCACCGTGTCCAGGCCGTCCTGCTTGGCATCGACCAGACCGCAACCATGGCCGGGCCGGCGTTCGCCGCAGTGCTCCTGCTCGCCGGGCCGCCGCCGATGCTCGCAATGATCAGCGTGCTCTCGCTGCTGGCTGCCATGCTCGCCCTGCGCACCCCGCCCTCGCCCGTGGCACCGGCCCGCGCGCCGAAGGGGCAGTCCGGCGCCGGACTGCTCACCGGGTGGCGCACCATCCGCTCGCTGCCCGCGCTCGGCTGGCTCGTGACCGGGCTGACCCTGTCCAACCTGGCCACCGGCCTTCTCCAAGCGGCCGGCCCCGTGATCGTCGTCAAGCACTTCGGGCAGTCCACCACCGCCGTCGGCCTCGTCTGGTCCGCCGCTGCCGCAGCGACGCTCCTCAGCGTCACATTCTGCCGGTTTGCGATCGACCGCCTCGGTCTGTGGCCGGTCGGCGCCGCCTGCGCCGCCCTCGCCTCACTCGGCTGTCTCGCCGCCGCCCAGGCCCCCGACTACCGGTCCTACCTCGTCCTAGTCGCGGTCCTCATGGCGGGCGAAGGAGGCATGACGGTCGTCCTGCGCACCCTGCGCTCCCGCCTGATCCCTCCGGAGAAGTTCGGCAGCACCCTGTCGGCGACCATCCTCATCCTCCTGCTGCCCTTCCCCGTCGCCGGCGTACTCACCGCGCTCGCCCCGCCCGACGCACTGGGACACGTCATCACCGCATGCGCCGCCCTGCAGGCCATCGGCCTGTTCTGCTCCTTCGCCCGCCTTCGCACCGATCCCGTCCTGCGCACCTGACCCTGCTGCGTCCTCAGCCTGTGGAGAACTTCATGTCTATCGCCGCCCTCGGATCGCACCGCGCGACCGGTCGCACCATCACCGAGCAGTTCCACGCCTTCGACGCCCACAACCCGAACGTCTACCGGGCCCTGGAACGCATGGCCGCCCGACGTCTGGCCTCCGGCGCCACACGCGTCGGCGTGAAGGACCTCTTCGAGGACGTGCGCCGCCAACTCCCGTACGGGGTCGCCGGGCTGAACAACAACTTCACCGCCCTCTACGCCCGTCGGCTGATCAGCGAAAACCCGCACTGGGCTGCGGCGTTCGAGTTGCGCCGCCGTCGTGCCGACTGACAGCTCTCGGTTTCCTCCCGCCTAAGCATCCTCGGCCGGCACCGACTTCGCCGCTCTGCTCCGCCGGCCCCGCTCGCGGCGGCTGCTCGCCGGACACTCAGCGGCCCTGCGCCGCCGAGGGCCGCCGTCCACATATCCCTGCCCCCTCTTTAGATTCTGAGGAGCCTGTTCTTGCCCGACCGTCCTGTCGTCCTGGTCGTCGCCGCATCCGACATGGAGGCCGAGGCGTACCGCGGGTACTGCCTTCAGTCCGTGGCCGCCGTCTACGACGTCGTCCTGATCACCGGCGAAGAGCCCTCGTGGGAGACGCCGTACCTGCGGGACTGCGTGGTCGTGTCCGATCCGACCGACCAGGCGGCGCTGTCCGCCGCCGGCCGGGACCTGGCCGGCCGCTACGACCTTGCCGGCGTGTTCACGTGGACCGAGTGGTACCTCGTCCCGGTCGCCCGCCTCGCCCGCCAGCTCGGCCTGCCCACCACTGCCCCGGAAGCCATGCAGGCATGCCGCAACAAAGCCACCTCCCGTACGTTGTTCGCCCAGCACGGGGTTCCGTCGGCAGCCTCGGTGAGCGTGCGCACGCGTGCCGAGGCCCAGGTGGCGGCCGAGCAGATCGGCTACCCGGTCGTGCTGAAGCCCGCCGCGCACGCGGCCAGCATCGGGGTGATCCGCGCCGACACCCCCGAACAGCTCACCGCCGCCTTCGCGTTCGCCGACCAGGCGGCCGGGCTGGGACTCGAGTCCACCAGCGTGCTGGTGGAGGAGTATCTCGACGGACCCGAGGTGTCGGCCGAGTGTGCCACCTACGGCGGTGAGACCACCGTGGTGGCCGTCACCCGCAAGACGGTCAGCGCCCCGCCGTATTTCGAGGAACTGGCCCACTCGGTCGACGCCGCCGACCCACTGCTCGACGTGGTCGCACCGGCGGCACGCGCCGCGATCCACGCCCTGGGAATCACCGACGGCGTCTCCCATGTCGAGATGCGGCTGGTCGACGGCCGGCCGCGGCTGGTCGAGGTCAACGGCCGGATCGCCGGTGACATGATCGGCCATCTCGTCCAGCTCGCCACCGGCATCGACCTGCCGCGCACCGCCGCCGACATCGCCTGCGGCCGTGCCCCCGACCTCACCCCGACCCGGTCCTCGGCCGCCGCGATGCAGCTGCTCTACCCTGACACCTCCGGCACCTTGCTCCGCCTCGGATTCGACGGCGTCAGCCCGCGCTGGTTGGAACGCGTGCACTTCCAGCACCAGGTCGGCGACCAGCTGCTCCTCCCGGCCGACGGCGGCAACATGTTCACCGCCCGTATCGGCTACCTGATCACCACCGCGCCCACCGCGGACCTCGCACAGGCCCGCGCCAAGCAGGCTGTGCGCCATCTGCAGGTCGCCCTGGTGCCGCACACGGCCGACGAGCCTGCTGCGGGTGGCCGCCCCGCATGACCCGCGCCGACGCTTCCGTGCGCCGCAGCCGTGTCCTGCTGACCAGCTACTTCCTCGGCCTGGGCGTGGTGATGGCGGTCTGGGGCGCCCGGATGCCGGCCGTCCAGCACGCCGCTCACCTCACCACCGCCGGCCTGTCGCTCGTCCTGCTCGCCGCCGCTGTCGGCATGGTTGCCGGACTGCAGGCCGGCGGCCGACTCGCCTGGCCCGACCGACTTCCCCTGCTCCTGATTGGCGGAGCTGTCGCACTGGGAGCGGCTCTCGCCGTGCTGGGGCAGTGCCGGACGCTGACCTCGCTACTCGCGGCGGCTGTCACCTTCGGTGCCGCGCACGGTGTCCTGGACGTCGCCGCCAATACCGCGGCGGTTCGCTGCCAGAACGCCGCCAGCCGGCCGGTCATGTCCTCCCTGCACGCCGCGTACTCGATCGGTGCCCTGGGCGGTGCCGCCCTGGCCGCTGCCACTGCGCGCACAGCCCACAGTGCCTTGTTTATGGCCACCGGCCTCGCGCTGACCGCGACCGTGCTCGTGGCCGGGCCGCGCACCCTCGCGCTGAGCGGCGCCGACCAGCCCAAGCTGCCGGAGCCACAGGGGGCCGGTCAGGGCCGGGCGGGAGGTGTGTGGCTGTTGGGTGCGCTGGCGGCTGCGAGCCTGCTGGGGGAGGGGGCGGCGGCCGACTGGGCCGCAGTGCACCTGCACACGCTGCACGCCACAACCGCCCTCAGCGCGACAGCGTTTGCCCTCTACAGCACGGGCATGGCGATGGGCCGGCTCACCGGCGACTGGCTCACGACCCGCTTCGGCGCTCCTGCCGTGGTCCGCACCGGCGCTGCGCTCGCCGCCGGCGGACTGACCACCGGCGTCCTGGTCGGCAGCGTGCTTGCGGCGCTGGCCGGCTGGGCGGTCTTCGGGCTCGGCCTGTCCAGCACCGTCCCCTCCCTGATCACCGCCGCCGGCAGACACGGCCCGAGGGCCGTCGCCACGGTCTCTGTCACCGGCTACCTCGGCCTCCTCGCCGGCCCCGCCGTCATCGGCGCCCTCGCCAGCGCCACCACCTTGCCCACGGCCCTGCTGCTGCCCGCCCTCCTCGCAGCCGCTCTCGCCGCCCTCACCCGCCGAGCCCTGGAGAACACCGCCCCTTGACCCGCCCCACCGGCCCCGACGCCGTCATCCTTGACTACAACGGCGTCCTCGGCCTGCAGCCCACCCGCGCCCAGTGGCTACGGCTGGCCCGTACCGCTTCCTGGCCCGAAGACGATCTCGCAGCATTCCAGCGCGTCTTCTGGAACGCCCGCGACCTCTACGACGCCGGCCAGCTCAGCGACCTGGCGTACTGGGCCCGCGTCCTCGGCTTCCATCCGGGCCCCCGCCTGTTGCGCGAACTCCTCGCCGCAGACACCGACATGTGGACCGCGACCGACGAGGGCGTTCTGTCCGTCCTGCGCCGCGCCCATGCCACCGGACTGCCGATGGTGCTGTTGTCCAACGCACCCGCCCACCTCAGTACGGTGCTGGACACCCACGACTGGCGCCGAATGATGACCCAGGCGCTCTACTCGGCCCGCCTGCAGCTGTGCAAGCCCGACCCGGCTATCTACCAGCAGGCGCTGGCGGCCACTGGGGTCGGTGATCCACGACGTGTCCTGTTCGTGGACGACCGCCCCGACAACTGCCAGGCCGCCGCCCGCTTGGGCCTTCGCACGCTGCACTACACCGGCTCGACCGACGCCCTACGAGCAGCTTTGCTGCCCGCTGACTGACTCATCCGCCCACGCCGCCAATCAGGAACCCGTGTCCCTCCACGACGACCCTCACACGCCTGACGGAGACGTCTTCGTCTCACCGCGTCATCTCGCCAGCAGCACCAACACCGGCGACCCCGCCCTCACCCCGCTCATCGACCATGGCTGGGACGTCCAGCACGACGACCTCGGCAACGTGTACGTCAACGCTCCCGACCGGCGCATGCGCCTGGGCTACCTGCCCGAAGGCGAGGACGACGGGCTCTGGCGCATCAACGCCTACAAGGACCAGTTTGGCCCGCCGACATGGGGCGTCTGTTTCAACGACCGCGTCCCCACCGAGTTCGTCCAGGCGTTCACCACCGCCCTCGCCACCGCCTACGAACAGGGGCCGGACGCCTACCTCGCCAGACCGGTCTCGGGAACCGACGAGCACGATCCCTTCCTCGCCGTCGTGCCTCTCCTGCAACAAGGCTGGGAGATCGACCGTCCCCGCTGGGGCGTGTTCGCCGTCCAGGCCCCGGACGGCCTCGCCGGTCTGGAGTTCACCACCGGGGACCTTGATCCGGAAGCCGAGCTGACCACCCGTGACGCTCGCTGGCAGCTGTGGGCGGGAAGATCCATCGACCGGCCCGTCTGGTACGCGACGGCCAGCACCGACACCCCCGTCGCCCTGCTCACCGCAGTCACCCAGTGCGTCGCCGATCCGGCTCCGCTTCCCCGGTGGCGCCAGGACACCCTCAGCTACATCGAGGGCATGGCCCAGCTCACACCCATCATCCCACCGCAGCCGCAGGCCCCAACTCCGCTCGACGTGCAGCGGGCTGCCTCTCGCCGGCCGGCCGCGCTGCCGGCTGCGAGTGTCCCTCGGTGGAGCACCAACAGCCGACCGGCCCTGCCCGGCCCGCGCCGATAGCGCCGGCCCGTCCCCGACCGGAGATCCCCCTTGTCCCTGCACGCCGCCGAGTTCTTCGCCGAACTGTGCCTCCCCTTCCACGACCACGCCGTCGTGGGCGCCACTTACTTCGCCGCCCCGGTCCCGGGCGCACCGCTGCGGCTGCGGATCGACTTCACCGCCACCATCCACGCGGACACCTACGGCGGACTTCGTGTGGCGGTCATCCACCCGGACCGCGGTGAAATCGACGTGGTCGCCCTCAGCTTCCTCGATCACGGCACCTTCCACCGCCGCGACGAAGCCCACAACACCCGGCCGAACACCAAGCAGTACGGCACGTTCAGCACCAACCGCCGCCCCGGTCGGCCACCCTGGGAGGGAGCCGTCACCACCGGGCTGCGCGACGCCATCGAGCAGTACACCACCGTCTGGTTCCCCGGCGCCTGGGCCGCGACCACGCCAAGCCCCGCGGCGAGCCGCGCAGCGCACCGGGCGCCCGCCCCGCCAGCCACCCGCAGCCAAGCCCGCACCCGCTGAATCCCCGTGCGGTGACCGACCTTCCACCAACCGATCAAGGAGCCCCCTTCCTCGTGCACGCTCGTTTCGTCCGTGGCGCCGTCCGATCCGCCGCAGTCGTCGCCGCAGTGACCGGCACCCTCACCTGGGCGCCGGCCGCGAACGCCCAACCCTCCGAACCGACCCCCTCCGCGTCGGCCACCGTTGCCGACACACCGGCCCCGGACGCGGGCAGCGTCGAGATCACCACCAGGGACACGGCCGGCGATGGGCTCCCCGGCGCCGCGTTCCTGCTGCTCAACTCAGCTGGCCAGGAGGCCGGACACGGGACAACCGACGCGCAGGGCAAGCTGACCTTCCCCGACCTCGCCCCGGGCATCTACCGACTCAAGGAGATCGCCTCCAACAGCCCGCTCCACGAGGTTGTCGCCGACCAGGACGTCATCATCACGCCTGGCGCCACCACGCGACTGACGATCACCGACCCATTCAAGGCCGCCAAGGTTCTCCTGCAGGCCAAGGACGACAAGACCGGCAAGCTCCTGCCCGGCGCAACGGTGAACATCGGCACCGGCACATCGACGCTGCTCACCCTGACGACCGGGGACAAGGGCACGGCCTCAGGGGAGCTGCCGGTGTCGAGCCGGAACATGGAGTTCTGGGTCAAGCAGGTCAAGGCACCCGCCGGATACGACCGCTACAAGCCGTCCAAGACATTCACCGCGGGCCCCGGCGCTCCGGTGACGGTGACCGTTACCAACACCAAAACCGCCACCAGCCCGAAGCCCCACCCCTCGGACAAGCCGACGTCCAAGCCCACCGGCACCCCGACTCCTGCGGACACGCCGGGCGACGGGACCGGCGGGGTCAAGCCCTCAGCGCCGGACACCGGCACAGCGGATGCTGACTCCTCGTCCACCGCAGCCACGGCCCCGGACGGCGACTCCTCGCCGCCGACCCCGGCAGGCTCCCTCGCCCACACCGGTGCCGACGCCACGCCTTGGATCGCCGCAGGCGCGGGGATCCTCGTCATCGCGGGCGTCGTCACCCTGGTCGCCGTCCGCCGTCGTACGACGACCGAGTCCGAGCCCGACGACAACAGCAAGACCAACTAGCCGAACATCAACCACCGCCGCAGGCCCCCGTGAAGCGAATCCGGGGGCCTGCTGGCGTCTATCGACGCCGAACCGCACCGTTCAGAGCATCATCGAGGACCTGGAACAAGTCGGCTACCTCACACGGGAGCGAGACGGGCGGCGCACGCGATACTTCCTTCGCCCGGATGGGAGGCGGTGCCATCCGGAGGAGGCCCCATCTGCGCCTCGCGACGCTGCTGGAGGCGTGTGTCCGCCAGGACCAACAGGGTGCAGCCGGCGGTTCCGTAGACTGCCGTTCCGCCACGCAGTCGTGATCCACCCTGGACACTGAGGGGCGGGCGCGTGAGCACCTGAGCACCACGCACGCTGACGCTCAGTCGGCGCTCACGGACGCACAATCGGTAGGGAACTTCCCGCCACACCAGCGGCCCGTGATGCCCTTGACGCTGCGGACCGCCCTTGGGGATGCCGATGAGGACCAGCGGCCGGTGATCAGTTCCCGCCTCCGACTGTCGGCCGCGCCCCAAGATCAGCGAATCGTCTCCGTGCGTACGGTGCTCCAGCTGGCCGACGGCAGCTGACCTACCGCTCTGTCATCCAGGTTGGGTGAGCGGCTCCCAGGAACGCACCGCCACCGTTCGGGGTCGGTTGATGTGGAGATCTAGGCGCGTACCGGGGGCAGGTCGTAGCGACTGACAGCCAGGTACGTCTCTGGGGTCGCCGCTTCGAGAAGACTCGCGTCGCCTTCCAGGTCGAGTGCCGGCTCCTGGGGGCGGCGCAGCAGTTCGCTCCAGTCGCTCGTCGCACCCCGCTCGTAGGCGTCGCGGAGCAAGAGGCGCAGCCGGGGGCGGGCTTCCTCCTGCTGTTCGCGGAAGATCCGCCGTTGGGTGAGCCGCTGTTCTTCCTGGGCTTCGTCGCTGAGTTCTTGGTCGAAGCTCGGCTCGTCCTCGGCGCGAAGTCCTGGAGTGCGCCGGGCGATGGCTAGGTCTTCCTCGTGGAGGCGCTCGCAGGCGGCGAATAGCTTCCGGGACATGCCGAGATGCACTTCGGTTCCGGGGATGCGGCAGGTGAGGAAGTCGTCGAGCCCCATGGAGCGGATACCGGCGCGCAAGGTCTGCTGCTCGGCTTGGAGCGCTGCTCCGCGGGCGTCGGCCCGCATGGCCAGGGTGAGCCCGTCGTGCTCCAGGGGCGTGGTGAGCCCGGTGCGTCGGCGGCGGGAAGTGCGGTCGGCGGCCACCGGCACGGTGCGCAGTTGCGAGGCGGGAGCGGAGCGCAAGGCGAGGTAGGTGAGCATCTGGGCGCGGGCCGCGCCGATGAGCGCGTCGTCGCTGTCGCTGAGGTGGTCTTCCAGGTTGCCCGGGCCCACCGCCTCTTCGTCGATGCCGGACCCGTCAGGGCTGATGGGCGGCTGGCCGGGGTGCAGGTCGTGGTCGATGGTGAGAAAGAGATCGTCACCGGGCCGTACGGATGCTCCGACCAGGACGGTGCGGTGCGCGTACGCGCCGAGGATCTTGCTGCCGGCCGCCAGCTGCGCCCACCCCTTGCGAAGCGTGCCCAGGCCGACGTCGCCCCCCTTGGCCTCGATCAGCCAGTACATCTCCTCTGCCTCGTGGCGCCCCCACAGGTCGGGCAGCTTCTTCTTTGGATCCTTGAACGTGTCGTACAGAGCCGGGATGGGGCCGCCGAGTTCAAGATGCTGAGTCTGACCGAGGCCCAGCAGCGAGCGGCAGGCCCACTCGGTCATCGTCATGCCCAGCCGGTAGCCGGCGGCGTTCTTCGCGCTGCGCTCGGTGCCGTGCGCGTACACCGGGTTCCAGGTCAGGCGTCGTCCCTTGGACCCAGGCACAGGGTGACGGGGCTCGACGGAGTGCGCCCCGAGGTAGGCGTACAGCGGGGAAACCCGAGCGACCAGTTCGCCGTGTGCGTAGCGTGGTTGGTTCTGCAGGTGCGGGGTGACGTCCCGGCCGACCTCGGTGGCGGCTTTGATGATCTCCCGCCACGTGGTGGTCGGGGCGTACCAGCCGTCGGCCGCCGGGAAGCCGTTCGACCCGGCCCACGGCTGATGCTCGGCCGTCCGCCACTGTCTGCGCGGCTTGTTCGCGGGCCCGTTACGGAACAGGACCGGCACGTCGAAGCTGTCGGCATACGTGAGCGGCGGCTCGTCGGGAACGTCTGCGGGGATCATGTCGATCACTCTGGCACGGGCCTCGAGGTCTCCCGGCGCCGGGTATCAAGGAGCATCACGGACAGGGGCCGAGGTAGGTTCCAGCGCCCTCCGGCCGCAATTGCGCTGCTGGCCCGCTGGTTCTGGATTCACTTTGCGCCACGGCCATGCTGGTGAGTCTTACAATCCTGGACAACCTCTGGTGTGCTGGGCGCTGATGATCATCGGCTAGCGTCGATCCGCACCCCGCATGATGTCGATCAGGTCGCCAAGGCTCGGAAGGCGTCCTCGGTAGACCATGGTGAGAACCAGCGTGATGAGCAGTGCCGCTACAGGGCTTACGGCGGTGTCGGGTAGCCCTATCTGTGCCACGCCAACCAGCGCGACTGTGATCAGCACTCCGCCGAACAGCAGCCGTAGCCACCCCCAATCCCGCGGGACCTGTACGTTCTCGAGCTGCTCGTCGTCCAGCAACTGTGAGACTCGGCCTTGTGCGTACCGTTCGGCGATCACCAAGAGCATCGTCGCCAACTCGGGCAGCGCACCCGAGGGGTCTTTGTACTGGCGACTCTCGGCACTCCTCAGAGCGGCTATGACCTTTTCGGCGTGCTGTTTGAGCACCTTCCGGTCGTGGCGGCGCACCCCGTTGAACGGGCCGACCCGATAGCACGTGCGCCATGCCTGCTTGATCACGTTCTCCGCTCGCCTCACGGAGACTGGCTTGCGCTCCAGCACTCCCGTCGGCGCTTGGGACTGTCGCTGCAACTCGTGATACGCACGGCCGCACTGGATCGCGCACACGGCCAGTGCCACGACCGGCCAGTTCAGTGCGGCAGCTTCGGCGGCCTCGCGCCTATGCGTCTGCCTCGGCGAACCGGTGAGCTGAGCCTCGCCTCCTGAACGCGCCAGGTGCGCGGGCCAGCACACCAAGAGGGCTAGACCGAACATCAAGCAGAAAAAGAGAAACCGAAGCGGCAAGAACCGGCCCGGATGCTGCCCCAGAGCAACGGCCTTTCCCGGCAGGCTCTTTATCGCATCCCACTCCCCACGCGCTGCGGCAACCCAGGTCTTCATGTCGTGCGGTATGGGGCCAAGGTCTACGAGCAGGAACACCACGAGCACGACGGCGAGCTGCCAGAGCATGGTCGTGGGCATGGCTCGCGCCCAGCGCCGGACGGATACAGCCACAAGGCCACGAGTCTCCGGTCCGCGGGTCACGACGCCTTCCAGGGCCTCCCGCATCGCGGTGGAGATCCTGCGTTCGGTGTCGGCCGAGAAGGTATCTACCCGGGCTCGTACCACCGGGCGCGCCCAGCGCATCCATGCACGCCGCGCACCGTAGACGGCTGCGATCAGAGCGAGTAAGGCGACCAACAGGCGTGGGTTTTCGATCAGTACGAGGATCATCCTCGAAGTGTGTCGCAAGGCACTGACAACGAGGCATGGTCGACTGGCACGGGAAACAAGTGGTCTCCCATCTGTGGCACATGGGCCACAGAGCAGCCAGCGGTCGTGAGATGCGGTGACGCCATCTGAATGCCATCCGATTTTGATCGCCCTGTGGCGCTGGTGGCGCAGCGGCTTCGTCACATGCCGACTTCGGGGAACTCTCCCCGCGTCCGGGGTGGTATCGATACCCTCACGCAGCGTGTCTTCCGCCCAGCTCTGAGCGAACGCAAAACAAGTCAGCTGCTGGCCGGAGAGGAAGAACTTTGTGATCTGAATGATGACCTGCACGGCAAAGGAGCGATGACGGTGACCGCACCACGGTGGGCGTCGGTCGCGGCGGAACTGAAGCGATACCGTTCCGCTCCCACGGCGGCGCAGTTGGAGCTTGCTGCCGGTCTGGATGTGGACCTAGCAGGAGACACTCCAGCTGCTGTGGCGGCGGGCTTCCTGCGCATGCATCTGCGGGGGCCGCTCGAACTGGGCAGAGCCCGCGAGTGCACCTATGGGCAGTCCTCGTATCTGCATGATCTAGCGAAGTCGACCGGTGCTGTCGTGCCGGATGCAGGCATCGATCGGGAGCTCGCCCACGGATGGATCAGTGCCCTACACGCTCAGCGTGTGGCGGAAAGCCTTGAGATCTGGAAGCCCGAGCCCGGCCAGGTGGTTGTCTGCCGCAGTGGGCCCGGGGACCGCTTCGACGTGATCTCCTCGATCGCTGCCTCGGGAAGGCTCTACTTCCGTGGCGGTGGTGGCCAGTGGGCGTGGCCACAGCACGTGCAGCGCATCATTCGGCCAGGCGAGCAGGAGTACGTGGATGCCCTTGCCAAGGCGCAGCAACAGTCCGCGCTTCGGCGGAAGAACGCGCATGTGCTGGGCACTGGACAGCTGGAGCGGCTGCACAAGTGGAGGGTAGAAGACCCGCCCAACCTGGGTGATCTGCGCGCTCTGGAAGATGCTCTCGCTCAGGCTCCGGACGAACGACCGATGCAGCTCGTCCTGGAACAGCACCCGCAGATCCTCGGGCACCTGGTCACCGGCAACCACCACACCTTCGTCAGGCACCAAGTGCGGTTCGCTGACAAGTTCGTGGCCGACTTCATAGTCGGCGGGGTCACGTCCATGGGCGTGATCTGGCGGCTCGTCGAGTTGGAAAGCCCCACCGCCCGGCTAGTCCTCAACGACGGGCAACCCTCAAAAGAGCTCCGCAAGGCCACGCAGCAGATCCGGGACTGGCGCCGGTGGATCACAGAACACTTCCACACAGCTGGCTCTCCCGAGGACCGCGGCGGCACAGGGCTTGAAGGTATCCGGGTGAATCCCCCCGGACTCATCATCATTGGACGCGACAACCCTGGCGCGCCGACCGAGGCGATGCGCAACGAGTTCTTGGAAGAGAATCGCATTGAGATCCGCACCTATGACTGGCTCGTCCGAGCGGCTGCGTCCCGTCCGCCGATGGGCATCGGAGCCCTGGACATCGAACTCGATGAATCTTGGGACGAGGAAGACTGACACGCCGGACACGGGCCTGATGGGGTTTGCCAACTCGCGGTCTTGAGGATCAGCTGACGCACTACGTCGCCCGCCGGAATACTCCGGTGCTGAGCTCCCCATGCCTCGCGGGCGGTTGAGGGTGTCGCCGCGGCGACGTCTGGGGTCGCGCAGTTCCCCCCAGGCGAAGCCGAAGCCCCGCGTCGCCAACCCAGACGCCTTGACAGCGAAATCGGAAATCGCCTCCCTGCTAGACGGTTTGGAACGACCCCGGGATCGCCCCCGCTTCCCTGTGGCGTCCCGACTGTCGGCGACGGCTGAAAAGTGGACCAGGGGCGGCGCTTGAAAGTTGACCCCCTCCGGGGGTCTGGCTCGTTGAGTCAGGCCGGGAGGAGTGGTGATCAGCGTGGAGGACTGGGCGGAGATCCGCCGGCTTCATCGGGCCGAGCAGATGCCGGTTCGGGCGATCGCGAGGAAGCTGGGGATCGCGAGGAACACTGTCCGCAGGGCGATCGCGGACGACGCGCCGCCGAAGTACCAGCGAGCCCCGAAGGGCTCGATCGTGGACGCGGTCGAGCCGCAGATCCGTGAACTGCTCGAGCAATGGCCTGAGATGCCGGCGACGGTGATCGCGGAACGGATCGGCTGGGACCGGGGCCTGACCGTCCTCAAGGACCGCATCCGGGACCTGCGGCCGGCCTATCGACCTGCGGATCCGGCTTCGCGGACGGTCTATGAGCCGGGCGAGATCGGCCAATGCGACCTGTGGTTCCCGCCCGCCGACATCCCGCTCGGCTTCGGCCAGGTCGGGCGGCCACCGGTGCTGGTCATGGTCGCGGGCTACTCGCGGTGGATCACCGCGCGGATGCTGCCGTCCAGGTCTGCGGCGGACCTGATCGCCGGGCACTGGCGGCTACTGACCGAGCTGGGCGCCGTCCCGCGGGTGCTGGTCTGGGACAACGAGGGAGCCGTCGGCTCCTGGCGGTCCGGCGGACCCCAACTCACCGACGACTTCGCCGCGTTCGCCGGACTGCTCGGCATCAAGTTCCTGCTCTGCAAGCCGCGGGACCCCGAGTCCAAGGGCCTGGTCGAACGGGCCAACGGCTATCTGGAGACGTCATTCCTTCCCGGCCGGGTGTTCACCTCACCGGCCGACTTCAACATCCAGCTCGCCGACTGGCTGACCAAGGCCAACCGGCGCATCCACCGCACCTTGCAGGCCCGCCCGGCAGACCGGCTGGAAGCGGACCGCTCCCGGATGCTGGCCCTGCCACCGATCGCCCCGCCGGGCTGGTGGAAGGCCTCCCTACGACTGCCCCGGGACCACTACGTCCGCCTGGACACCTGCGACTACTCGGTGCATCCGCTGGCCGTCGGCCGCCGCATCGAGGTCGCCGCCGACCTGGACCAGGTCCTGGTGACCTGCGACGGCGTCGAGGTCGCCCGCCATGCCCGCAGCTGGGCCCGCCACCAGACCATCACCGACCCCGACCACGCGGCCGCTGCCGCGGCCGCCCGCAACAAGGCCGCCGGCACGAAACCGGCACCGGTGGACGTGACCGAGGTCGAGGAGCGGTCGCTGGAGACCTACGACCGGATCTTCGGCGTCATCGACGGCGGGCTGAGCACGGGAGAAGGGGCGGCGTGATGAGCACGAAGAACGGCACGAACCAGGCCAGGACCAGCCGCGACGTCGGCTCCGAACTCGTCTATCTGACCAAGGCGTTGAAGGCCCCGGCCCTGCGGGACGCTGCTGCCAGGCTCGCCGAGCGGGCCCGCGACGAGGGCTGGAGCCACGAGGAGTATCTGGCCGCATGCCTGCAGAGGGAAGTCGCCGCCCGCGATTCCCATGGCGCCGAGGGACGCGTCCGGGCGGCCCGTTTTCCCTCCCGCAAGTCGCTGGAGGACTTCGACTTCGACCACCAGCGGTCCGTGAAACGCGAGGTCATCGCCCATCTGGGAACGCTGGACTTCGTCGCCGGGAAGGAGAACGTGATCTTCCTGGGACCACCCGGCACCGGCAAGACGCACCTCGCCACCGGGCTCGGCATCCGGGCCTGCCAGGCCGGCCACCGGGTCGCCTTCGGCACCGCCGCCCAATGGGTCACCCGCCTCGCCGAGGCCCATCAAGTGGGCAAGCTCAGCGATGAGTTGACCCGGCTGGGACGGATCCCGCTGATCGTGGTCGACGAAGTGGGCTACATCCCCTTCGAGCCCGAAGCCGCGAACCTGTTCTTCCAGTTCATCTCGGGCCGCTACGAACGCGCTTCGGTGATCGTGACCAGCAACAAGCCCTTCGGACGCTGGGGCGAGGTCTTCGGCGACGACACCGTCGCCGCCGCGATGATCGACCGACTCGTCCATCATGCCGAAGTGATCTCGCTGAAGGGCGACAGCTACCGCATGCGCGGCCGCGACCTCGGTCGGGTTCCAGCGGCCAACACCGGGGAATGATCAACGTCAACTGACTCAGGGGGTCATTTTTCACCCGCCGGGAACGGCTCACATTTCAAGCGACGCCGACACCGACGAGACCGACATCGCGTGGGACATGGGCGAAAGACGAGGTCTCACGGTCTGGGAACACCTCATCGCCACCGGACTGGCCCGGAAAACCTAAACCTGATCCCGGATGGCGATCGCCGGACGGTTGCGCCTCTGGCCGCCAGATCGCCGGGGTGGCGAAGCACCTCGGCATCGACGCCGTCAATTGAGCGGATTGACGTCCTGCCCGACCGCTCCGCCCCGACTCTGGCCGCGTGGCTGCGCGAGTTTCCCGGGGCCGAGTACGTCTGCCACGACGGTGGGATTGACGTTGCGACGGGCTGGCCCTTCGCGCCTGGCGAAGCCAAGGACTCCTCGCCGTCCTGTGCCGGGTGGCGAGAGGGCAGACGCCTTGACAAGGAAGCCAGTCGCCCCAGATCAGAGCGACGACGTCGACTAACTTCAGTGTCGAAGGACAGCAGTTCGCCGGGGGCAGACAGGAAAGATCGCGGAAGGACTGGCCAACGTGCGCGAGAGCATGTCAACGTAGACGACCTTGCAAGAAACCCCAGGTCAGAGAGGTGATTACCCGTGACCGTGGCTCCCGCCGGCCCTGGATTCTCCACCACCGTCGAAGCCCTGCGGCTGCGCGAGTGGCAGCTGGGTCCTGGCCAGCCCACGCTCGTCATGGACCAGTTCTCCGCGGAGGACTTCAACCTCATCGTGGACGACCGTGCGGACGTACACGTCAGCTCCAAGGACGGCCGGTTCTACCTCGGCTGGTTCCCGCTCGGTCGTCCCGGCACCGACGGCGAGGGATGGAAGATCGCCGTCACCGGCACGGCCAACGTACGGGGCTACCAGCTGTCGTTCGACACCGAGACGCCGGCCGACATCGTCGCTGCCGCCGTGGCGCGCGTGCTGGAAACCTCACGTCTCGTATGACAGTGCCCCACGCGTAGTCCTCGCTGGGAGGGTGGCCGGCTGACTGCCAGGCCGCCGGCTGATTCCACCGCTCACCGTTTTCCTCACCCAAGGAGGCCGTTCATGACGTCCACGGAGATGACCGTCGGCGATCTCATCGACCTGCTGTCTGGTTGCGACCGCAGTGCTCCCGTCCGCCAGGCCATGAACCCGTTCTTTCCGATGGCACACCGCTTGGCGCAAGTCGTGCAGTCCGTGGACGAGACCGGCCAAACCGTCGTCTACCTCGCCGAAGGCCGAGACGAGGGCTCACAGCTCGGCCATCTGCCGCCCGAGGTCGCCGTCGCTCTGACCTGGCAGGGCGACACGCAGGCACCGCCGCGCCGCCCCCGCCGCCGTGCCGGCGGCAACTAGACCCGCACCGAGCCCTTTGGAGGCGCCCCTGTACCCCGAATTCCCGCCCAACCCGTCCACTCCACGCGGCGGCCAGCTCGCGTTCTGGGTCGGCCCCCGGCACCTGGCCGGTGACGATGGGCGCCTCTACGACACCGTCGCCGACACGCTCGCCGGCCTGGGCTGGACGAGCCTGACGATCGTCCGTGGACGGCACGAGCCGGACGAAGCACCCGAGGACCGCCAAGTCCTGCGCAGCACCGTCCTGCACATCAGCCCCGACGCGCGCTGCTGGGCGCAGTGGAGCCTGGGAGACGAGCCGTTCCACCTGGGCGACTTGCCGATCGCCTGGCAGATCTCCGCCCGTGCGGACACGAACAACCCGCTCGCCCAGTGGTCGGCCTACTTCACCCCCGACGTCCCCGGCGAGGCCGTGACCGACTTCCTCGTCGCGCTCGACGCCCGCGACCAGCCCGCCCTGCCGCTCGCCGGCCCCGAGCTGGTCCTCGACACCGTCGCCGCACACGGCTGGCTCCGCGACATCGACCAGCCCCAGGCGGCAGCGACGGACCCGACGTTCACCTCGCACATCAGCCTTGGCGAGGTGCCGCCGCTCATCCAGGACGCCGACCCGCGCACCCTGGTCGCCGAGGCCGACGCTGCGGGACCGGCCGGATGGCAGGCATGGGCCGAGCCCGCGCTGGGCACGCAGTGCCTGTGGGCGGCGTCCTTCGCAGCCAGCGTCCCGCACGACCTGGTCGCCGCGTTCGCCGCCTCGCTCAGCTCGACCGCACCGGTCCTGCGCCGGGTGCTGCCGGCGAGCACGCGGGACCGGCTCCTGCGCGCTCCGGCTGGCTGAACGCCGGTGTCCGTCCTTCATTCGACGCATGAAGCCCGGCCTCCCCGATTTCGGGAAGGGCGGGCTTCATGCTGCTGTCTTTGCCGGTGCGCTGAGGGGTTCGGACCGTGACGGCAGTATGTGACGACAGCGGCGACAGAACCCGTAATCCCCACCAGCAGTGCCATCTTGCCTGCCCAGACGATGCGTTCCACGATCTCGCCCCGATTGTCAGACCGGAGTGCCATCGTTCGTCCATGTTCACCCTTACGACGACCACCTCATGGTCAACCCGCACATCTGGGGCCAGCCGGCCAGCGCCAACCCGCTACTCCAGCTCCGCAACATAGACGGCGGGGAGTGGTTCCAGCGGTACGGCGACAGCTTCGAGGCCGTGTGGGCATCCGCGCGCCCCTGGGCGCCCGACAGACAGGAGTAGCACTGCCGTGGGCAGGACCGAGTACTACCACGACCCCAAGGCCCCCAAGGCCAACACCCTTATCCCCGCCAGCAACCTGCTCGTGGTCAACGACGAAGGCGCCATCCTTCTCCAGCGACGCCGCGACACCGGTCAGTGGGCCCTGCCCGGAGGAGCCCAGGACATCGGCGAGAGCCCGGCGCAGTGCGCCGTCCGCGAGTGCGAGGAGGAGACCGGCATCGTCGCGGCGGTCACCGGCTTCCTCGGCGTCTACTCCAACCCGGACCACATCATCGAGTACACCGACGGCGAGATCCGGCAGCAGTACGAGGCCGTGTACATCGGCCGCCCCGTAGGGGGCAAGCCCACCGTCAATGAGGAGGCCGACGGCGTGCGCTGGGTTCACCCGGACGACCTGGACAAGCTCGACATCACCCGAGCATGCACGAGCAGATCGGCCACTACCTGACCGGGGCTTACCCCTACCTCGGCTGACCGCTCGGACTTACAGCTCCACGCCGGCCTCGACCGCTGCCGCCCGCACCCGATCCACACTCGCGTGGATGTGCGGGGCGGCCCGGCGGATGAAACGCCCGACCACGCTGTCCTCGCCGTAGCGGCCCAAGAGCTCCTGCAGCCGCTCATGGGGCGTCGTCCGTCGGCCGTCCGGCGTCGTGGTCATGTCGCAGTAGACCAGCGCGTCCACGAGGAGCGGATCATCCAGGAGGGGGAACTCGTCGGCCAGCTCAGTCCGGAGGCCACGCTCCGCGGCTTCGAGCAGCGCATACGAGTGGTTCGCGACCAGGCGGACAACCCGTCCCTCCGCCCCGTGCACGTCACGGAGGTACCGTGCTCCGTCCAGCGGATGGAATCCGGTAGAGGCGAGCGGGGGCGCGTAGCCGATGTCATGCAGCACCGCAGCGGCTTCCAGCACCTCGGCGCTGTTACCGGCCAGCGGCGCCAGCGTCTGGGCGTAAGCGGCAACGCCCTGCGAGTGTGCCCACCTGCGCGGGAGGCTGCTACTCAGCAGCTCACCAGCCAGTTCGTAAGCCCAGTCAACCTTGGTCGTGCCACCTGGGGAGGATATGGCAGCGACGGCGAGGACGTCTTGGACATCCTGGCCGTGCGCAAAGGGGAAGCCTGGACGCTGCGGGAGCCGCCGAAGCGTTTCTCGATTGCGGACCCGATCGCGGCGTACGTATCCTTCCGGGCAACGCGTTGACGGAGACGAGTAGCCAGGGATCACGCGAGCCGAGAGAGCTGCTGGCAGCTGGGAAGGCAGCCTCGCGCCCCAGGTGAATCCCCTCCCGAGTGCGGGGAGGAACGGCCTCGGGGAAGGTCCAATGCCCCGCCGGTTGACCCCCGTGACCGGGTCGTGAATGAGGCCACCATCTGCTGGTGGCGAAGGCGCGGTGGCACCGCGAGTTGCCCCTTCTCGCCCGCGCTCCCAAGGGATCACGTCATGATGACTGATCGAACGGAGCACGGCAGGATGATCGATGTCACCCTGATCCGCCAGAACCCAGTCCGTGTCCAGCAGGCGCTAGCCAAGCGGGCGGTCCACGTCGACCTCGACGAGTTTCTTCGACTGGACGACGACTACCGACAGGTGCGGGCTGAGATGGAACGCCTCCGTGGGGAGCGCAAGAGGATCTCGGGCGAGATCGCGAAACGGCAGCGGGTTGGCGAGGGCGTGGAAAGTCTGCACGGTGAAGCATCGGCCGTGGGCGAGCAGCTGACCGCCGTCGGGGCGCGGCTCATCGAACTGGAGCAGGCGCGTCAGGTCTTCCTTGATCCGCTGCCGAACCTACCCGACGCGGACGTGCTGGCCGGGGGCAAGGAGAACAACGAGGTCATTCGTGAAGCCGGCCAGCGTCCGGAGTTCGGTTTCACGCCCAGGGACCATGTGGAGCTCGCTCGAACTCTGGGCTTGGTCGACTATGAGCGGGGCACGAAGCTCGGCGGCAGCGGCTTCTGGATCTACCGGGGCGACGGCGCGCTCCTGGAGTGGGCGCTGCTGAACCACTTCCTGGAGGCACATGTGCGGGACGGCTATGAGTTCGTGTTGCCACCGCACATCCTGACCTTCGCGGCCGGGTACACCGCGGGCCAGTTCCCCAAGTTTGCGGACGAGGTCTTCGCCTTGGAGCAGGGCGAGCACGGTCCGGAGCGGTTCCTGCTACCGACCGCGGAGACAGCGTTGGTCAATCTGCACCGGGACGAGACGCTGCCCGAGACGGAACTGCCTCGGAAGTACGTCGCGTACACGCCGTGCTACCGCAAGGAGGCCGGCGGCTACCGCACGGCTGAACGGGGGACCCTGCGCGGTCACCAGTTCAACAAGGTCGAGCTGTTCCAGTTCACCCACCCGGACGCCTCGGACGCCGCACACCAGGAGCTTCTCGGCAGAGCGGAGGACTTGGTAAAGGGACTGGGCCTGCACTATCGGATCACGCGACTCGCGGCCGGGGACACCAGCGCAGCGATGGCCAAGACGTACGACGTCGAGGTGTGGCTGCCGAGCATCGAGGCGTACGTCGAGGTCAGCTCGGTGTCGAATGCCCGCGATTACCAGGCGAGGCGTGGCAACATCCGCTACCGGCCGCAACAGGGGAAGTCGATGTTCGTCCACACGCTGAACGGCTCAGGTCTGGCCACGAGCAGGCTTGTGCCCGCGCTGCTGGAGCAGCACCAGCGGGCCGACGGCACGGTGGAGGTACCCGAGGTGCTGCGCAAGTGGATCCCGAGCGGCGTCCTGACAGCACCGCCCTCGGCCTGAGCTGAGCGGGCTGTCTGCCGAACACTGAACGGGTGGCCCCCAGGTCAGAGTGCCCAACCGCGCCGGTTGGCCAGCCATCGCAGTGTGACCTCTCCACACCACGTCTGGTGCTGGCGAAGATGCGGTGACCAGTCTGCTGCGGGCTGTCCGCCGGAGGTGAGGAAGAAACCGGACAGCGCGGCGAGCGCCGCATCGAGTTGCTCGTCGGCGACTCCGCGGGCGGTGGGGTGCTGCGCGAACAGGGTGGTGGCGTCGTGGCCGTCGGCGTAGGCGGTGGCCAGGAGCAGGACGAGGTCGAACCAGCTCGCACCCAGGCACGGCCATTTCCAGTCGCAGATCCACGCGGCGCCGTGAGCGTCGATCAGCACGTTGTCCTGTCGTAGGTCGTGGTGGAGGACGGCATTGCCCGCGACGGCCTCCCGCCATCCGCTTTCCAGGCTGGCCAGCACGTCCAGTAGGTCGAGTGGTACCCAAGAAGGGAGGGCGTTCGTGGGCGTGGCGCCTCGGGCGAGGTTGCGCCAGTCGGCGAAGTCACCGCCGTCACCCACCGGCTTGAGGCCCACATGCTGGAGTGCTGTGGGTGGGGTGGAGAGCGCCTCTGCGGTGATCGTGTACGCGTCGAGAGTGGCCGTTAGCTCATCAGGCTTCCACGGTGTGGTGGGCATGCGGCCACCGAGGACAGCGTCGATGCCGAGAACGACCCATCCGTCGTGCTCCTCAATCCACTGCAGGCGTGGCGCCGGAATCTCTGCCGGGAGCGCCTGGTTGATCAACGCTTCCCTGCGGTAGGAGTCGGCGACCACGCTGTTGTCCAGGCCGTTGACCGCCTTGACGAACAGAGGTCCGAAGGCCCCGCGGAGTACAGCGGCGAAGCCGCTGGTAAATCCGCTCCCTGCGCTGCGCCCGGCCTGTACCGCGTCTCCGAGGCGTCGGGTGATGAGATGGCGAACGTCTTGTGGGAGGTCCTTCCAGTCTGGGCGTACCGCTGTGGCGTTGTACTGAAGGCGCGAGGTGATGATGTCGGGCATTCCGTCAGGATGGGGGAGCTGTGTTTCCCGGCGCCACGAAATTGTCACGCGGATCCGTGTCCGTCCATTCGCTGACTGAGCCTCGTAGGCTGCGCCCCGGGTAGCGTCCTCATCAGTGCGACTACACCTCCTCCTTCCTGGCGCCGTTGATCGTCGGGTGGCCGCACCTGCTTCCGAACCTGCCCACTGGCACGATCACGATCTACGCAGAAATCTCGCTGTCGTCTCGAGGCCCTGGCTCGCTATCCTCCGTCACAACGCGATGACGGAGACGAGTAGCCCGGGATCACGCGAGCCGAGAGAGCTGCTGGCAGCTGGGAAGGCAGCCTCGCGCCCCGGGGTGAAGACCCTCCTGAGCGCGGGGAGGAACAGCCATGTGGTCCAATGCCCCGCCGGCTGGCCCCGTTACCGGCCACGAATGAGGCCGCCACTGTCGAGTGGTGGTGAAGGCGTGGTGGAACCGCGAGTCCCCTTCTCGCCCGCGCCCCCAAGGGATCACCATGACGCCCTGGAGGGCTGCGATGATCCATACGACCGATCGTGTACTGGTATCTGACCTGCACGAACACTTGGGTCGAACCGTTTCCGTGTCGGGCTGGGCGCACACTCTGCGCCTGCTGAGTAAGGTCCAGTTCGTCGTCGTACGCGACCACACGGGCATGGTGCAGGTCACCCACCGGCGCGGCGGCGCAGGCGACGACATCGAGGCCGCCCTGCAGCAGCTCACGCCGGAGTCCGCGGTGCGGATCACCGGCCGCGTCGTCGAGAACCCGATCGTGAAGCTCCACAGCCTGGAGATCATCCCGGAGCGGGTCGATGTCCTGAACCGGGCCGCGACACCGCTGCCCATCGACGAGCACACCAGCCTGGAGCACCGCCTGGACTGGCGGTTCCTGGACGTACGCCGCCGTCCCGCCGCTCAGCTGATGTTCGCCGTGCAGACCACCCTTGAGCAGGGGATGCGCGAGTACGCCTATGCCCAGGGCGCCACGGAAATGCACACCCCCAAGCTCATGGGCACCGCCTCGGAGTCTGGCGCGGAGGTCTTCGAACTTGGCTACTTCGATCGCAGCGCCTATCTCGCCCAGTCGCCGCAGTTCTACAAGCAGATGGCGATCTCGGCCGGAATCGATAAGGTCTTCGAGATCGGCCCCGTCTTCCGTGCAGAGCCGTCGTTCACCTCCCGACATGCCACCGAGTTCACCGGCGTCGACGTCGAGCTGGCCTGGATTGACGGCGTCGAGGACGTTATGGCGTTCGAGGAGCAGATGCTCGCCCACGCCATCACCAAGGTCGCCGGTGCACACGGCGATGCGGTCCGGGAGCAGTTCGGCGTGGAGATCACCGTCCCCACGACGCCCTTCCCCCGCATCACCATGGCCAAGGCGCACGACATCCTGCGCAAGGGCGGCTGGGACTCGGAAGGAACCAAGGAGGACCTGGACCCGGAGGGCGAGCGGAGCATCAGCGCCCACATCCAGCAGGCCACCGGCCACGAATTCGTGTTCATCACCCACTACCCCGTGGGCATCCGGCCCTTCTACCACATGCGGCCGGCCGACGACCCGAGCGTGACCCTGAGCTTCGACCTGCTCTGGAAGGGGCTGGAGATCACCACCGGCGCCCAGCGCGAGCACCGCTACGACGTGCTGCTGAAGCAAGCCGCCGAGAAGGGCATGAGTCCGGAGCCGATGCAGGACTACCTGAACGCGTTCCGGTACGGGTGCCCACCGCACGGCGGGCTGGGCATGGGCCTTGGACGCGTGCTCATGGTCTTGCTCGGACTGGAGTCGATCCGCGAGGCCACCTTCCTCTTCCGCGGACCGAACCGGCTCACCCCATAGCTGGCCTCTGTGTATGGCTGGCCTACGTCGGATTTCCCTTCCGGGGCCTCGTTCACTGAGAGCATGGACAGGTGAGTATTGAGGGAGTGGGGCGCTGGGTGCCGGCTCGTCCCGAAGATCTAGCTGTCATGTTCGCTGCGGCCGACTTCCCGTGGTGGATCGCTGGCGGGTACGCGATCGAACTCGCCGTCGGCCGTGAGCTACGCCCGCACGGCGATCTCGATGTCCTCGTCCTCCGACGGGACCAAGCTCGCGTGCGCGATCTCTTGACCGACTGGGACCTGTACGTGGCGGACCCACCTGGCATGGGGCGGCTGCGCCCGTGGCGTTCTGGGGAGACTCTTCAGCCGCCCCTCCACGACATCTGGTGCCGACGCACGCCTGAGGCACCCTGGTCCGTGCAGCTCATGCTGGACGAGGCGGAGGGCACCCATTGGGTCTCTCGGCGTACCCCACGGATCCGGCTTCCGATCGAGCGGTTGGGACGAAGAAGCGGGACTGGTATCCCCTACCTGGCGCCCGAGGTGCAGCTCTACTACAAGGCGAAGGCGACACGGGAGAAGGATGAGACAGACTTCGAAGCGGTACTGCCGCTGCTCGGCGAACCTCAACGCATGTGGTTGGCGAACGCCATCGCAGTAACCGTGCCGGACCACCCATGGCGGCAGCGTCTTACGCCACCGGACGCACACAAATGAGACGTCAGCCGCCGAGCGCGGCCCGCGGGTGACACGAAGGTGGCACGAGAGTTGTACAACCTGAAGCCCTGGCACTCCATGAGTGAACACTTGGTCGACGAGGCAATGGCGACGCCACGCTAACCAACCGCAGGCAGATCAGGCCGATTTCAGTGTCCACGACCAGTTCCTTAGCTCGTCGGGAGGGCGGTCTGATTACCCGAAGCTGCCTCGTCCTCCGTCCGCAGCACGCACCGAGGTGTTACCGGCTCAGTGCGGCGTCGAGATATACCTGCACCGCGTCGAAGAGGCCGTATGGCACGTACGCGGGAATCTGGGCATGCCGGACCCATGCCACCTCAGCCAGTTCATCGTCGTCCGCCACGTAAGGAGCGCCGGACTCTACGACACAGGCCACGTAGGTCATCTTCCGGCCAGTCTTGGGGTGAACCCGTTCTCCGAGGACCTTGAGAGCGGTCACCTCCATGCCGACCTCTTCGCTCGTCTCTCGCACGTGTAGGTTCTCAGATCCCGTGTCATTTTCTCAGTCGTGATGTCATGTGACTGGCCGAACTGACACGGGATTGAGAATCGCTGGCCACTGCCGTCACTCGTTTGAGGACTCCGTTGCCAGCGGGATACCGCACTGCGGGCAGCCGTTTGCGTGGTCGTCCTGGCAGACGTAGCCGATGGCACCTTCCACGCACCATTCGGCGGCCTCCTCGGACAGCAGGTCGGGCCCGGCAAGGAGCAGCCGATGAAATTCCGTGGCGTCCGCAATGTCGGCCGGCCGGTTGGTGAACCACTCGTCGAACCAAGGCTTGTCCCGGTGTATGCGCCAGTGCGCATTCTCCCGGTCGTCGACAGCCGTAAGGAACCGATCGACGATGCGCCCCCAACTCGGTGCTCCGAACCAGCCGTTGGCGAACGCGCAGAAGGATTCGATCAGGGTTCGCAGGCCGAACTCCTTCTCGCTAAGGCAGTACCTTCGCCCCCATGAGATCGCGCCCTGTGCCATCTCCGCGAGATCTTCTCGCGGATCATCCTCGTGCGCCGGGTCGTCAGGGTTGTGGCAGGCCAGCCCGAGCTCGAGCACGGACTGCCCGGTCGGTAGAACCCGGGACGGGTTGACGATCGCGAGACCGACAGCGATCCAGTTGACATGGTCGAACGACAGCATCGAGCGCACGAGTCGGGTGGTTGCCGCGTTGATCCGCATCATCGTGCCGTCGTGTAGCGGACTCTTCCCGGCATGCCAGTTCTCGACGGGTGTGTTGCGCCACACGGCGAGCGTGATGCGGGTGGCAGCGAGCCACAGCAGCGCGTCGTCGTCGAGGTGCCCGAACCGCTTGGCACACTCCTGGGCGCCGTAGGTGATCAACTCTTCCGGTTTCGGCCACCTGTGGCTATCGGGCCCTTCAGGCCCTTCAGGCGCGTACTCGTAGTCGTCGGCGTACTCGTCGAGGATCGCGCTCAACTCGGCTGCGCTGTAAGCCTCGCTGTACTCGGAGCTGTCCGGCTCCTCGACGGTGTACATGTCGTGGTCCCAGGAGACGTACACGTCGCCCCAGAGCACGACGTCATCGCACTCGCTGGCGTTGTCCGTCACAACCGGCCTGATGGTGATCGGGGCAGTACGCCCGTCGGTTCGCTCGCCGTCCTTCTTGGCTGCCCATGCGGTGATGACCCCGAGCGGCTTCGGAAGGAGAGGGCCGACCTTGGTGATGCTGAACGGCTCGTCGTCGTCATCGGTGTCGAACCGGCTGTTGACGAACGCGACCGCCTCGGAGGGCGTGCTGACGATGGACTGGGTACCACTCTCGTTGTCAACCACTCGCCACAACACGCTGTTCTTCACGATGCTCTCCGATCGCGGTGAGTGCACCCGGGGCGGGTGCGATGCGCCGGGTCGCTCGGCACTGACTCCAATTATGGGCTGATCAACCCGTCCGTAGTCCCGCAGGCGCTTGTCGGCGACGACACTCGGGACGTTCGTGTGCAACCTGCTTTTCGCGACCGCGGCGACACAGCCGAGATCACGCAAAGTGCAACGGCGTGTCCGTGCAACCTGCGCTACACGTCAACAGGAACTGTAGGGTCTCAGACCGCGTGGCACAGTCTCAGTCGGTGGGGGTCTGCACTGATCAACCGAAGTGTCGACTCGCCATATCGTTGGCGGTGCTGGCGACGGCTGGACCGCGCCGGTCGGCAGACCGGCGGTCACCAACGCGATCGGTTGCTCAACTCGAACGATCAGCCCGTCCGACTACCAGAAGCACCGGCCTGCTGCCGCTTCTCCGATCCCCTCCCATCTCCTCATCGGTCGTTCCACCTCGGCGAGGGTGAAGATCGTCGCGCTCCAGCGAGAGCTACTGGGGAGGTGAACCTCGACATTGAAGGACATCGTCAGCCGTATCGAGCGAGCAGTGAAGGTGTGTGAGTGGGTGGAACGGATGGCTGCCGATGCAGGTTCGTGACGCCCCGGGCCGCGTTGCAGCCTGCTGGACAGCCTGAGGAAGTGACACCGATCTGAGACAGCCGCCTGCCGACACATCGTGAGACTCAAGGGAAATATCCAGGTCACAGGGTCGGCGCCTGACACTGAAGTTGAGAACCTACAGCACGGCTGCTTGTTCAGGGGTCTCCGTCCCCTCGATCTCGCCCGCCGGGAACTGCCAAGACAGTTGACCTTCCGCGACCCGGCGGCGAACCATGAGCACGGCGCCGTCCTGTACCACGATCGCGGCTGCGATGCCCGGTCGCTCTTGTGCCGTTTGCTCGGTCATACGTCTTCCTCCAGTGCTGCCAGCATCGGCGGGTAGATCGTGTCGACGGAAATGAAGCGGCCCGCCGCATTCTTCGCCACCCAAGCCGCTCTTCAACCGCATCACTGTTCGTTGCGTCCCCTGCCAGGTACACGCAGTGGACACCCGTCGCCTGATGGATCCGCTCAACGAGACCGCGCCGTACAGCACATCACACGCCCGTCTAATCCAGCGTCTCGCGGGCCGTCGCGGTCCCTCCTGCCGCAGATCATCCCGCCGCAGCTGTTCCTCGCTCCGTAGAGGGGGGAAGTTGCCGCAACCGACCTCGTCCTTGGCGAATGCCAGGCGCTCCGCCTCTTCCCGCTCGATCAACTGCCCCACAGGATGCCGCACATCACCCACTACATTAATCAACTTACGGGTGCTTTCACCTGACGGCAGGTCGCCCCTACCCCACAGCGAGGGCCCAAGGAGTCCAGATGACGCTCTCTTCGCCTGGTGCACGGGCCGTGGACTTGCGTGTTGAGCCGGTTGATGACGTTCTCGAACACGTGGAGCGGTCCCTTCAAATGCAGTTGCTCCGTGACACCGTGGTGTGCAAGCGGCGCTCGGTTGGGGCGCGGACGGACCGTGGAACGTGGGTGAGGGTTGAGCGGCGCAGCTTCGACCGGATCGGAGCACAGGGCTGGAACGGCACCGAGGCCGCAGCGGTCTTGCATGGAGTGTCTATGCCGAAGTGGTATGCGGGGCTGGCGTGGCGCGAGCGGGACGAGCCGGTGATGTGGCGGGCAGACGAAATGGTGCTGGTCACCGCCCCGCCCGTTGGGCAAGCCGCTCTGGTGATCGAGGATCCTCAACTGTCGGACGGCTGGTGGGCGGCACTCAATGCTTCGCTGGACGCACTCGCCGCGCAGCGCACGCACCGCCTCGCCACTCCGGACACAGAGACGGCCACCCAGGAACTGGTGACTGGGACGATCCGAGCAGTCTTCCCCGAAGTAGACGCCACCGTGGATGAGTGGACGCCGGCACATGCGGATCTGACGTGGGCGAACGTGACCGGGCCCGAGTTCTGCATCATCGATTGGGAGGATTGGGGGATGGCGCCGCGCGGACTGGACGCGGCCACCCTCTGGGGGAACTCCCTCGCCGTCCCCGCCCTGGCACAACGAGTGTGGGCGGAGCGTCGGCCAGACCTGGAGAGCAGGTCTGGCCGGCTGATGGCCCTGTTCTTCTGTGCGAAGGTCGTAGGACCGCACGCCCATCCCCAGGATCCCCGCTTGGAGCCCGCCCGGAAGGAGGCGGCGCGGCTCATCGCCGAGCTTCACTCCTGACGGCGGTTGCGCAGGAGGCTGCGGTAGTGGCGGACGGCCTCCTCGTCCACCGCGAAGCTCTGGGCGTTGGTCAGCTCTCGCAGGTGGTCGGGGTTGTCCGTGCCGACCGCTACCGCGTTCACGGGCGGGAGGTGGTAGGCGGCCCTGAAGGCAGCCTGCACCGGGGTGGCCTGCTGCCGGGAGCAGGTAGGACGGGGTCCCTCAGTCAGCCCCCGCACCCTGCCGCTCCTCTTCCTCCCCTTCGGCTGGGGTCCTCCGGCCGCACGGGTTTATGCGAGGACACGCATAGTCGTGTTCGTGCATAGACGCTGCGCCCCGCCCCCTCTAACGTCGTGGGCAGGCGGCCCAATCGGGGCCAGAGCAAGGGGGTTTGGCATGTCCGAGCGTTCGGCACTCACCCGGCTCACGGGCAATGGCAACGGCGAGTGCGGAGAGAAGGACTGCCCGAACGTGTACCGCACGGCCGCGGGGTCGTTTGTGGTGCAGGGTGACGTGTCCGACGCCTTCACCCCGCCCGCAGGGGAAGGGCTTGTGGAAATCCCGGAGGCGGTTCTCAGGGAGGCGTTCCGTGCACTTGGATGGTGACGCCTGGAACGACTGCTTCGATTCCATGGAGCGTGAGGCGTGGAGGCTGGAGACGCTGCCCGTCTACACCATGCCCCAGGAAGCGGAGAAGCTGAAGCGATTCCTCGCCGGGGAGAAGTCGCCGGACGATTACACATCGGCCTGGATGGATGAGGTCCGGCAGTGGGCCTCGGAAGGAAAGAGAGTCGGCAGGGTGCACGTCGTGACCCGCCCGCTCTCGGACTACCTTCGGTTCGAATTCGAGTACTACTACCGGCACCACGTGAAGGCGGGCGAGGATATCCGTATCCTCGACCTCACCGACCGGGAGAACCCGGGACTTCCAGATCAGGACTTCTGGATGTTCGACGAGTCCAAGGTGGTCCTGATGAACTACCGGTCGGACGGGACACAGATAAACCGCGAGCTGTACGGGGGCCACCCGGAGCCCTACCGGCAGTGGAAGCGGATTGCCATTGCCGAATCCGTGCCGTTCCTGGAGTACGTGAGCAGCGGGTGACGTTCGATCCTGAGCAGCTCGGGCAGCCAAAACAGGAACTGGCGGCCCTGCTGAAAGAACTACGCAAGCGAGCCGGCCTCACTGGGGACCGGCTCGCTCGGCGTTGCAACATGTCCCAATCGAAGATCAGTCGGATCGAGAATGGGAAAGTCCAGCCGAGTCTGCTGGATCTGGAAAGGATCCTCCGGGCCGTGGTGGCTCCACCCGAGGTCATCGAGGAGGTCGTTGCCCTCGCGAGGCTGGCCAACACCGAATGGCAAGACCTGCGCTCGCTCCGACGTAGGGGCCTGGAGAAGAAACAGACTGAACTTGCCGCCCTTGAATCCTCGTCCACGGAGTTCCGCTTCTTCCTGCTCTCGATGATTACAGGACTGCTGTCCACCCCTGAGTACATCCGCGCCAGCCTTGCCCATTCTCCGGCTGATGTAACCAAGACGATCGCGAGGAAGCTGGAGCGGCAGGAGGTTCTTTACAACACGGAGAAGCGGTTCACTTTCATTCTTACCGAGCAGGCAGTGAGGTGGCCACTCCTGCCCCCGGCTGCGATGGCGATGCAGATTGACCGGCTGGCCTCACTGACCCACCTTGCGAACGTGAAGCTCGGCGTCATCCCCATCGCGGGATACAAGCCCATGGCTCCGATGGACACCTTCACCATCTATGACGACACCCTGGCCACCGTGGAGAACACCACCGGTGTCGTGATCCTGAGAGATCCACGCGACATCGAAATGCACTTGGAACTGTTCTCCACACTGGAGGGTTATGCGCTGTTCGGGGACGAAGCGCGAGCCTTGTTGGCAGAGTGGTCCGCCGCCTGCCGTTCATGATCTTTAGTCCATGACGGGAAAGAACTACACAGCCGTCGCTTTGTAGGCCAATGATTTCCCCCATGGCAGCGACCGAGCGAAACGAAAAGTGGGTCCGCTACGGCGTGGGGTGGCGGCTGGGGTACCGGCGGAGGTCCGGCCCTGACGCTGGTGTGCGCTCATGACGACCGGGCGCATGACTCTCCGGGTGTCATACGAGGGGCGCCGGATGTACGACCCGGTGCGCATGGTGCAGGTGAACCACCGCATCCCGGTGATCTTGGCTTTGCCGACCAAGTACCCGCCGTGCGCGTGCCCTCGGTGCACGGGGCGCCCGTCGTCACCAAGGTCGGCGTCCGCCGCGCTCGTCGCTGTCCCTTTGCTTCCTGCCGGAATCCCGGTGGGAGTCCCCGAGAAGAGAGAGGTAAGCCCGATGGTGGAAGAGAACACCACGTCGGCCGCCCCCGAGGGGGGTGGACTGCTCGTCGCGAAGCGGAAGATCGTGGCCGCGCGCACGCGTGCCGAGCAGGAGTCGGACGTCAGCAGTGGCCGTTCCGACGGCAACGACTGACGGGAGCGCCCGCGTTGCTTGATGCAGCCTCGTGGGCGGGGCGTCTGGGCGGGGACAGGTTCCTCGCCCAGACGTACCACCGCTCGTACGCGCACTTCCCCGGGGTCGCCGACGCGGCGGGTCTGTTCTCCTGGGACGACCTGAACCGGATCATTGCCACGCAGCGGCTGGAGCCGCCCCGGCTGCGCCTGTCGGCTGACGGCGAGATGGTGCCGCTGCACCGCTACGCGATCCCGACAACGAACCGCCGCGCGGTCACCTGGTCCCGTATCCAGCCGTCCGACTTCCACGCCCAGCTCAGGGACGGGGCGTCGCTGGTCCTCGACGCGGTGGAGAAGATCCACCCCGCCGTGGGGGCGGCTGCGGAGGGGCTGGAACGCTTCCTCGGGACTTCTGTGCAGGCCAACGTGTACGCCTCGTGGACCGAGCGGGAGGGCTTCGGCCGGCATTGGGACGACCACGATGTCGTCGTGATGCAACTGCATGGCTCGAAGCGGTGGCGCCTGTGGGGGATGACCCGTGAGGCGCCCACCTTCCGGGACGTGGAGTCGCCGGAGGAGCCGCAGGGCGACCCGGTGGCGGACCTCGTTCTGTCCCCGGGTGACGTGCTCTATCTGCCGCGCGGCTGGTGGCACTCGGTCACCGCCGATCAGGGGACGGAATCCCTTCACCTCACGTTCGGCATGGTCCCGCACACGGGCGCTGACCTGATGCTGTGGGTCGTCGATCAGCTCCGGGCGTCCCTCGCGCTGCGCAGGGACATCCCGCGCTTCGGCTCGCTGGCGGAACAGTCGGACTTCATCGACGCCGTACGCCGTGAGGTGGCCGACATGATGGCGGACCCCCGCCTCGTGGAGCGGTGGGCGGAGTCGATCGACACGACCGACCTGGGCCACGCGATTCCGTCCCTGCCCTACGTGGATGGACTCCCCGCACGGAGAGAGATCACGGTCAAGCTCACCGCCCCGAGAGGTCGCCTGACGGCCAACCGAGAACAGGGCACGGTCACCTTCTCGGCGGCCGGTACCGCGTGGGACTTCGCCGAGTCCGCAGCGCCCGCGCTAGGCACGCTGTTGACCAACCAGCCGACCACGCTGGGGGAGGTGGCCGACTCCGCCGGGCTTGAGGTCAAGGAGGTGGCCGAACTGGTCTCCGTCCTCATTGACGGCCACGCCGTCGCAGTCGTGGGAACGGCACTGTGACCGCCGCGCTCTGCTTGGGGACATACCGCGTGCGTGCCGTCAGTCAGGCGGCACGCACCGCCCTGGCCGCCGGCAGCCCCTGGGTGGACACGGCACCCAACTATGGTCGTGGTCAGGCGCATGAGGAGCTGCGGCCGGTGCTCGGGGAATACCCGACCGTGCGGGTAGCCACGAAGACGGGGTTCTTCACGGAGGAGCAAGGCCACAGCGCCCTGGCTGAGGGCGTGCTCACCCGGGAAGAGGCGGCCGGTAGGCACAGCCTTGAGCGAGGCTTCGTCCGCTGGCAGACGGAGCGATCCTTGGCCGCGCTCGGGCGCGTGGACCTCGTGTTCGTGCACAACCCCGAGCACCACGGGCACGGCCTTGACCGCGCCGCTCTGCACGGGCGTGTGCGGGAAGCCTTCACGGCGCTGGAGGAGTTCGCCCACGCGGGCAGGATCGGTGGGTACGGCGTCGCCACCTGGTCGGGCCTAACCTCCGGAGCGTTCAGTGTCGCCGAGTTGCTCGCGCTCGCACGCCAGGCGGCTGGTTCCGCCGAGCATCACTTCACGGGCATGCAGATGCCCGTGAGCCTGATCAGGGATGCCCCGATCACACAGGCCCTGAACGGCGGCGGACCACTGGTACAGGCGAAGGACGCCGGGCTGATCACGTTCGGCTCCGCGCCCCTGCACGGGGGCGAACTCCTCGACGCCATGACACCCGAACTGGTGAACCTCATCCGCCCCGGCCTGTCGGCCGCAGCCGCTGCCCTGCTGGCCGCTGGCTCATGCCCCGGCCTAGATGTCGTCCTCACCTCCGCGAGCACCCGCGAGCACTGGGACGATATGGCCAAGGCTCTGGCTGCGCCGCTGACGGCCCAGGAACTCAGGAGGGTGACGGATGAACTCGCCGGTGAATGAGGAGGTACGAGCCCTGATGGAGGCAGCCCACGACCGGGCGGCCAAGGCACTGGGCCTCACCTGCACGGGGCCGCTGGCGTGGGGCTTCCTCGGTGTCACCCTCGGACGCCGAGCGGAGGACCGGTGGCTACGGGTGAGCCGGACGGCGAAAAGGAACGCGGGCAGAAAGCAGGGGGAGGGCATCGTCGGGGCTTCCCAGCTCCTACCCGAAGGCGTCCCGCGCCCCCGCCTGCACGGGGTGCACGACTGGACTGACGGCGAGTGGGCCTTCGAGGCCGAAGTCCTGGACTACCTGAGGCAACCCGTGGTGTCCCCGGACAGAGCCGACATCGACCACGATCCGGCGCTGCCTGACGAATGGTGGGCGGACCTTCGCCAAGCCCTTGCCCTGCTCGCTGAAGCGGAGGGTGTGAAGACGACCGTCCGGGACGGATGGATCGAACGAGCCTTCCCCCAGTTCCTCGGCATCCCGGCCCCCGCCAACGTGGAGCGGGTGACCGGTCACGGTGACCTGCACTGGGGCAACCTCACCGCCGCGCCCCTGTGCCTGCTGGACTGGGAGCGGTGGGGCCTCGTGCCGTTCGGTTACGACGTGGGACTCCTCCACGCCAACAGCCTGCTTGTACCCGACGTAGCCGCCCGCATCCGCAAAGAGTTCGCCGCCATCCTCGACACCCCAGCCGGTCGAATCGGGGAACTCGCGGCCCTGGCCGAGATGCTGCAAGCCGTGGCCCGTGGCTGGTACCCCGACCTTGCGCCCCACCTTCTCGCCCGAGCGGAGGCACTCACGGGAGTGCGCCCGCCCGTTCCGGTGCACTCCGAGGTGAGCGCCTGACTGCGCCCCTGCGCGCCTCTCTCAGGCCCTCTCTGCCAGCTGGCGGTAGAGTGTGGCGCGGTGGACTCCCAGCGCCTTGGCAATGCTGGTGACGCTCTCGCCCTTGTCGCGTCGCGCACGGGCTATGTCCAGCTTGCCGTCCCCACCCGGCCGCGGGGCATCACCGGAGGACCCAGCGTTGTCGGACCGGAGACTGTCGTACCGGCTGTGGACGGCCGTGAGCTCCTCGGTCGATCGCACGTCGCTGTGGACGTACACCTGCGGGCCTTCGCTGCGGATGCCGGCGTCTTGGGCCTGCAGTACGAGGAGCTGCGAGCTGTGTACGAGGAGGCCGCCGCCGCCCTCGGACACGAACCGGGCGGGATGGAGCACGCGGTATGGCGGTTCAAGTCGAGGGCCGTCTGACCCGCCACGCCAGGCGGGCTGCTGCTCGGCGACACCCAGCACGCTCACCCAGATGCTCTGAAGCCTCGTATCGACACGGCGCCCTCGACAGCGGTGGTCGAGGGCGCCGTTGCGGGCGCGTCAGCGGGTTGCTGTCGCCTTGGCGAGGGCCTTGTCGAGATGCTGGTCGACCAGGGCTGGGGCGCCGGAGACGATGAGCAGCAGGCTTCCCTCACGTATCGCGGTCTGCTTGACGACGCTGTCCTGCCCACCGGAGGTGAAGATCATCAGCTGGCTCCACTGCTGGTCGCCGAGCCGGGGCGCGGTCGTCTTCTGTGAGGTGACGTTGATGGCGGTGCTGCCGGAGACGACTTGGTACGTCGGGCAGCCGGTCATGGCGTCGAAGATCCGATCGATGCCGGCGGACAGTTTCGTGGAGGTGTCGCTGTACAGCTCCTCGGAGACCTCCGAACCGGCGCTGCCGCCGGTGTAGGTGAAGGACACCTTCGCCTTGTTGGGGAAGTCGAGGGAGCCGCTGGCCGCCGCGTCGCCGCCCAGCTTCTCCAGGGCGGGGCAGCCGGTGACGGTGACGTCGTCGTGGCTGGAGGTGTCCTCCGGCTTGCGGGTGTAGTCGGACCCGAGGTCGCTCTCGTCGAGCAGGCGGGGCTGAAGCGCGGCCGACGACAGCGGGGCGTCGCTCTGCTTGGTGGTGGCCGGGTGGTCTGCGGGGGCGGAGGACGGGGAGGTGGACTTCGCCTGGCTGGTGCCGGCGGAGCAGGCGGGCAGGGTGAGGGCGGCGGCGGTGAGGCCGAGGGCGGTGATGGTGAGGCGAACGCGCATGGGTGAACTGACCCCTGTGGTGCTCGGTGACGGTTGGACAGTGCGGGCCCGTGGGCCCGAGAAGGGGCCGAAGGAGTGGAGGTCAGCGGTGGCCGAGGTGCCGCAGGCAGTCCTCGAACGTGGCGTGGATGGCATCTCCCGGGCCGGAGTGCCGGTTGAACCACGCGGTGTCGAGACGGGTCTCGTGCTGCTCGTGGCCGGCCTGGCAGCGCAGCCAGACCTGGTTGTGGGTGGAGAGGATGAGCCACTCGCGGTAGGCGCCGCACTCGGCGCAGGCGACGACCTCGCCGTCCAGGACGACCGGCCACGGCCAGGGCATCACCCGGCCGTCGAGCTGGTCGTGGCTGGGGACGCGCAGCTCCGGCGGGAGGAAGTCGTCCACAACCGGCGCCGGCTCCGCGAGCTGATGCTCCTCCTGCATCTGCAGGACCGGCGGCACCTGGTCGGCCATCCGCAGCCACGCCTCGCACGCTTGGCGCTGCACCTCACTGAACTCTTCCTCTTCCGCGCGGCGGCGTCGTCGTATCCGGTGAAACACCCGGTGTCCTCCCTCGTCTCGTCCTGCACGCGTCATGATCGTGCGCGAAGTCCGCTGACCTGTTCAATTCACAAAGTCCACAGTCACGACCGGCCACGCCCAGGCCGGGCCTGTCCGGGGATGTGCTGCCCGGCGCGCTGTGCCGAGCGCTGTGCGGCGTGAGCGTCGGGCACCATGCCGGTGGTATCCGCAGGCAGGTCCGCTGCCCGGCGCAGCCGCCACACCAGGACGTCGCTGACGGACTCCGCCGTGTCCAGCTCCCGCCGACCCGCGGCGTCGGCGAGCAGGGCGGCCGGGTCATGGCCGGCGGCTTCGGCGTCGGCGAGGGTGGCGGCGAGCGCGTACCAGCCGGGCTCGGCGAGGATCTGCTCGGCCAACTCCGGCAGCGCTGTGCGCAGCACCGTCGTCTGCCGCTGCCGCAGCGCCCGGCCCAGGCGCCGGCCTCGCTGGTAGAGGGCACCGAGGGGTTGGGCGGCGGCGGCCTGGTATGCGGCGCGCAGATGTTCGGCGGCCTGGCGGGCGGCGGCGGCCTGCTGGGCGTGGTTCTTCTTCGCGTGCCAGTGGGCGGCGGCGGTGATGAGGAAGAACAGCATGTCGATCGCCATCGCGGTGGTCGCGCCGTCCTCGCCGCGGCCCAACGCCGGACCGCTATAGACGAGGTCACGGGCGGCCTGCCGCAGCGCTCGGTCGTGGCCACGCTCGGCGCGGACGTGGGAGCGGGAGGCCCGCTCGAACGCGAAGGCGGCGTCACGCAGTTCGCGCCTGGTGCGGGCCGCGGAGGTCTTCGCGAGCGCGTCCAGGACCTCGCCGGCAGCGGCAATGTACGCGGCGGCGATGGCGTCGTCGCCGTGCTCGATGACGAGCACCGCGTTCCACGCGGCCGAGGCCGTGCGTCGGCGGGCGGCGGCCGGGTCGCTCGGCGCCGCAGGGGCGGGCACGTCTGCCGCTGTGGCGTCCTGGTCGCGAGTGTCGGCGGACCAGCGCTCCCGGATACGGGGCAGGGACAGATCGGGGGCCAGGCGGGCGCCGGGGTAGAAGACCGGTTCGCCGTCCTTGTTGCGGTCGTCGGGCAGGGCGACCTTGTAGCCGAGCAGGTCGCCGGAGGGGGCGACGCGCTTACGGATGATCAGGCCGGCGGCGGCCAGCCGGTCGAAGAACTCGGTCTCGCTGCTGGCGCCGGCCACCGCGCGGCGCACGGTTTCGCGCAGTTCCTCCCGCGCGGTGCGCTCGCGGCCCTGACGTTCGGCTTTGTGGCGCTCGGCGCTGGTGGGGCGTTGGGCCGCGGTGCCGTCGCCCTTGTTGAGCCGGCGCAAGCCCAGCTCCGCTTCCAAGGCGCGGGCCTGGGCCTGGGCGCGAGCGGCGTCGTGGTCGAGGTCGGGCTTGTAGCCGTCCTCACGGACGAGCGTGGCGACGATGTGAATGTGGTCGTCGGCATGCCGGACGGCCACCCACCGGCAGCCCGCGCCCTGTTCGGGGTAGTCGATACCGGTGGCGGCGACCATCCGGCGGGCCACCTCGCCCCACTCCTCGTCGGTCAGGATCCGGTCCTCGGCACTGTTGCGGACGGACAGATGCCACACGTGCTTCTTCGGCCGGTCAGCCTGGTCGATGTTCTCGACGGGTTGGTCCAGGAGCTGCTGGAGCTGCTTGAGGGTGGCAGACGGGTCGCGGCCGGGGTCGGGAGCGTTGTGGTCCCACGAGGCGACCAGGTGCGGGTCGATGTGCTCCTCGTGCTTCCCGGGCCCGTAGAGGTAGTAGAGGAGACCGATGGTGCGCTGCCCGCGCTTTTGTATCCGGGGGATCATGCTGCTGTCCGAGGTCGTCGCTGGGAGTGGCGGGATGCGGGGCGGTAAGGGGAGCCAGCTCAGCGCTGCTCCAGCAGTCGGTCTGTGGCTGCCTGTACGCGGGTCACGGCGCGCTGGACCGCCGCGACGACCGCGTCGATTTCCGCTGGCTGGCCGCCGGAGTTGATGGCCCGGGCTATCTGATTGAGGTTGTTGCCGACTTGTCCGAGGTGCCGGCGTGCGGCGAACAGCTCGGCGATCAGCTCGCGGTGGCCGGCGATGGCGGCGGCGGTGCTGTCGAGGTCGTGAGCGGCGGCGAGCCCACTGCGGGCGAGGAAGCCTGGCAGGCTCGTACGGGTCGCGGTGGCGGCAGCGCAGAGCAGGGTCTTCTCGTCGCCGTTCAGGCGGACGCTACAGACGTAATCACGCTTGTGCGAGGGCGGCTTGGGCGAGCGCTTGCGCGAGGTTTTCTTCGCGGCGCGCGGCTTGCGCAGTGAAGGCGTCTCCTCCAGCTGCGATCCTCCCTCGGTCGCTGTCTCACCGACCAGCACCCCCCGGTGCTGGTCCGCTCTCGCCACCCCCGGGGCGGGCTTGGCCAAGGCGCGCTTCCCCGACGGGGAAGAGTGTCTTGGCCGATAACTTGCTCGCCGCGAGACCGAGTTGGAGCCGGGAGCAGGTTCCGGGGTGGTGCCGGTCTGGGTGGGGTTCGTCATCAGGATTCGGTCCTCGTGGAGCGGGTGTGCTGTTGGATGCTCGCGGCCAGCGCGAGGACGTCGGCCGGTCCCGTAAGGACGCGGACGGATCCTTCTGAGTGGCCCTGGACGAGCCACTGGCCGGTAGGCGCGAGGACGGCGGCGTGCAGGAGTCTCCGGCGGACCAGGACGTCCGCCCAGGCGCTGGCCTCGACGACCGTGGGCTCGGATGAGCGAACAGGACGCGGAATCAAGGCGGGTCTCCTCAAGCGGGGCGGGTGGCCCGGCACGGAGCCGGGCCACCTTGAGCGGGGTTTTGCCGGTTCAGCCGCACTCGGGGCAGCGACCGACGTGGCTGTTGAGCGCGCGGGCCATCCGCTGCTTCGTCGAGGCAGCCTGCTTCGCGCTGGACTTCGCCGCCGGCCTGCCCTCGTGCCGCTTTGAGTGGGCGAGCATGAAGCCGATCTCCCGCTCGTACTCCGCACGGACGGCGTCGAACTGGTGGCAGGTCTTCATCGGGCGGAGCTCCTTGTCGTCGTGGTGGCGTCACTCCGCAGTTCCTGGAGGACGAGGCTCAGCCGGTCGTTCCGGCCGCCCTTCAGGCCCTCACGGCGGAGAATCTCCCGCAGCTGGACCCGGGTGACGGACTCGTTGCCGTCCCGTTCGAGCAGGGCAGAGACGTGCGGACGGACCTGCTGGACGAGCTGGTCCACCGACTGCTCGAGCTCCCGCAGCGCGCGCTGCGTCTGCGGGCTGCGGGACCGCGCGCGCTTCCCCTTGGTCTTAGTCCGGGGCTTCGTGGTCGTCTTGCTCCGCAGAGGCACCGTGTGTCCCCGGTCCCCGGTGGGCTCGGTCCCCGTGTCGGTGTCGTTCGGTCCCCGGTCCCCGGTGGGCTCGGTCCCCGTGTCGGTGTCGTTCGGTCCCCGGTCCCCGGTGGGCTCGGTCCCCGACTCGGCGGCGTTCGGTCCTGGATGCGAATCAGGGCCTTGAGCAGCTACTTCTCGCGTAGTGCGGTCGGTCCCCACGCCTCCGGCGTCCCCCTGTGAGGCTTCCGGGTCGGTGGGACCGGTCCCCGGGACCCCACCTGTGGCTGGAACCTCGGTCCCCACCCTGGTCCCCGCGTTCTCGCCCCCGGTCCCCGTGCCATCCGACGCCTTAGAGTCCGCAATCTTGGGGACCGGTCCCCTCGGGGCGCTCGGTCCCCGGTCCCTGTACGACTCGTGGTGGCCGGGGGGATCGGTTGCGGGGACCGGCGCCGTCGAGGCCGGATGCGAG
Organism: Streptomyces sp. NPDC026538; assembly: GCF_055567535.1. Taxonomy (NCBI): domain Bacteria; kingdom Bacillati; phylum Actinomycetota; class Actinomycetes; order Kitasatosporales; family Streptomycetaceae; genus Streptomyces; species Streptomyces sp. NPDC026538. Next base: position 449,563 of record NZ_JBVHQG010000002.1, on the reverse strand, counting down.
GGGACGGCGGCTGCCCTCGCGGTGATGTGCGCCGGGGACCAGGGCGAGGGAAGCGGGACCGTGGCGAGCGCGAGTGCGTGCCGGCGCGCGGCGAGCTGGTCGAGCAGCTGTGCGCGCTGGCGGGCGTCGGTCCCGACCGAGGCCCTGCCGACCGCCTTCGACAGGCGCCGCGTCAGCCGCCGGCCGCGTCGGCTCTGCTGCTGCTCGGGTGTGCGTTCGGCGAGGCGGACGGCGAGGGCGACTGCACGGGCGGTGGCCCGGTCCCGAGTGATCTGTGCGGCGTCGCGGTCGCGTGCGGCGATCCCGAGGCGGGACAGCAGCCGCTCGCGTGCTTCCCGCCCCAGGACGGCGATCAGTCCGTGGGAGGCGGCACCCGGGGTGCGCAGGCGCAGCTCGATCCCCATCGCGAGGTGCCACAGCATCGCCGCCATGACCGGCCCGACGAAGGCCCTTACCGTGCCGCCGATAGGACCGCTCTCGGCATAGGCGGGGATCACCTGAACTGTGGTGATCACCCAGACCAGCGTGCCCGGCAGGCCGGGGGCGCCCTCGGTGGCCAGGTTCTGCCGTGCCATCAGCGCCGTCGCGAAGAGCGCCAGCTCGGCCGCGGCGAACATGCCGGCTCGCTCGGCGGCGCCGGCCATGTCGAGGTAGTCGGCGGCGAACCGCCAGCTCGTGTCCGCGGAGTAGCAAGTACAGCCGAGGGCGGCAAGGGCAGCGACCTTGACCGCCGGACCGCTGAGACGTTTCTGCGGGCGCGTGCTTCGGCGCCGGATCGTCCAGGCGGTCAGCACCAGCACGACGGCGGTGGGCACGACGGCGGCGAGGAGGAGAGGGAGGTCCGGAGCGGCGCTGAGGGACAGGAGGGGGTGGGTCATGCGGCCTTTCCGAGAGAGGCGTGCGCCGGAGTCGACGCTGCCGGGCGGGCTGCCGGCTGCTGTGTGCCGGGTGCGGCGGGCGCGGGGCCGCCTGCTGCTGGGGCGGTCTTCTTCCGCTTCTTCTTGGGCCGCGGCACGCCGTAGGTGCGGTCGCGGTCGAACACCTTGTTGGCCGCCTGCCGGAGCAGGTCACGGGCGTGCTTGTGGCTGATCTGCAGGGCGGTGGCGAGCCGGTCGGGCCGCCAGCCGCGTACGTAGGCGTGGTCGATGACGACCTGCCGCTCGGCCTCGGTCAGATGCACGTCGCGTCCCAGGAAGAAGGACGTGACGCGTCGGTAGTCGAGGCGCTGGTGCAGTCCGTCGTGCCAGGGACGCCGCTCGGCCTCGGTGAGGCCACCCCAGATGCCCTCCTTGAGAACGTTTTCCAGGGCGAAGTTGAGGCAGTCGCTGCGTACCGGGCACCAGCCGCACAGCTCCTTCGCCTCGGCTATGGCTTCGTGGTCCCGCGGGAGCGGGAAGAAGACGGCGTCAGCGTCCTCGACGTCCATGCCGTGGCACGCTCCCTGGGTGTGCCAGCTGGTGTCTCCGATACTGCGCAGGCCGGTGGCCGGCGCGTCGTGGGTGGTGATGTGACGCAAGGGTGGTCTCCGATGTGCTGCCGCGTCGGCCGGCTGGGGCGGTGCTGGGCGCGGCGTCGGGTGGCCGCAGCGCGCGGGCGTGCGCCACAGCCGGGGCGGGACGGTGATAGGGGGTAGCGGTGCATCGGGCGGGATGCGCGCGCCCGATGCGCCGGTCAGGCCACGGCGGGCTGCTGGACCTGCTCGCTCGGCTGGGCCTGCCGGGCGGCGGCGAGGTCGACGCGGCCGGGGTGCGGGGTGGCGCGCGGGGCGGTGGTGCGTACCCCGTCGTCGGGACCGATCCGGCGGCGACGACACGGCTCACCGGGCTGGGCCAGGCACCACTCGCACTTGACGCTCAGGGCGTCGGGCAGCCCCTGAGCGACGGCGGCCTCGCGGGCTGCGCGAGCGGGCCGATAGGGCGCGAGGGCTGCGCGGGCGGCGGGCGGTATGCAGGAGCCGATCTGCCGCAGCCTGGCCTCCAGCCGTGGGTCGATCCGGTCGCGACCGCTGGTGATGGCTCTGGCCTGGGCTGGCTGCACGGTGCCGGCGGCGACGGCGCGGCGGGTGCCGACCAGCTCGGCGGTCCAGGCGGCCTGGTCGTCCGGATCGGCGGACGGTGTGGGATCGGAGTGCCGGGCCAGGCGGTCGCGCCGGTAGCTCTCCCAGGGGCGGGCCACGTCTGCGGGCAGGATCTGGTACGGCGAGACTCGGATGTGCTGTCGGGCGGCGACGCGGGCGTCCCAGCCATGCGGAGTGGCCATCGGCACGTCGCCGAGCAGCTCGTGCCACTGGGCGAGCTGGTCGCGTGCCTCGCCCTGGTCGGTGCGGATGGTGCGGGGGTCGAGTCGGCCGATGTAGGCCAGCAGGGCGGCGATTTCGCGGCGGTCCACGGCTACTGCTCCGTTCCGGTCGGCTCGTTCAGGGCGGCGAGAAGTGCGGCGGTGTGTGCCTCTGCCCGCGTCATGCCGCCGGGCTGGCCGGGACCCGTGCCGGGCACGGCGTAGAGCTTCGGGCGGCCAGGGGGGTGTTCCCGGGCGACCCAGGAACGCCAGTCGGCAGCCCACGCAGCCGCCGACCTCGGCTTGAAGCCGGAGCGGTGGGCACGCCACTTCGCGTCGGCCGCCTGCAGGCCCTGCTCGCCCAGACGGTCGAGGTGCCCCTGCTCGCGGGCCCAAGTGTGGGTGGCTGGGTCGACCTGCCACTCGGCAGCTGAGAGGACGGCAGCACCACCACTGCTGTACCTCCGGTTCAAATCCGGTTCACTACGGTTCTGTGTGCCGGTTTCCGGTACATCGCTGTGCCGGTTCCCGGCACGTCGAGGTGCCGGTTTCCGTCCGGACCTGCCGGATTCCGGTACTGCCGGTTTCCGGGCCCTCCCAGGGGATTCCGGCACCTCACGCGGGCGGATGTTGTAGCGCCGCAGGGCCGAGATCCGGAGCGCCGGGGTGACCTCGGTCCCCTCCGCCGGGGTCTGGTCGGGGTCCTTGTCGTTCACGGTCTTCGCCAGGACCTTGGCGGCGAGGGGGAGGCGGTAGACGGTGCTGCGCTGCGGGCCGGTGAGGTCGTCGAGCTGCTCCAGCTCACCGGCGCCGACCAGACGGTCGATGGCTTCGCGGACCGTGGAGACGGAGGCGCGGGTGCGCTTGGCAAGGCTCGACAGGGAGGCCCAGGAGACGCACTGCTCGTCGCCCACCCGGTCGGCGATCGACAGCAGGACCAGACGCGCCGTCCCCCGGCTGCAACTGTGCTCCCACACCCAGTCGCGGGCTTCGCTGCTCATCGGCAGCTCCCGACGAGCGGGCGGGTCCCGCAGCTCGGCGGGGCCATGAAGGTGCGGTCCGGCTCGGGGCGCTGAGGCGCCGAGGCGGAGATGGCTGCCGCGCAGGCCAGGCGAAAGGGCCTTTTGCGCAGGGCAGGAGACATGCGATACTCCCCTTTGCAGTGTTGCCACGCTGACGCGCCCCTTGGAAGGACTCAGCGTGGTGATGGTGGGCAATCTCCGCCCTTGCCGGGGCGGGTATGCCGCTTAGCGTTCGGCGTCCGTGAGTTACCGCTCCCGGGCGCCGTCGCTGTTTGTGGACCTTCGCGGTCCGGTCCGTCCTCGTGCTCTCCTCAGGTCCGTCGCTGCGGGCGGGCTGCCCGGGGACGACGAACATACGCACGGACCCGTATCAAGATCCAGACTTGGTTCTTAAACTCTGTACTGGTTGCAGAGAGTCATGGGATGATCGTGTGCCGCAAGTGTCCGTACGGCGCGACCTGGGGCGCACCCCCGCGTCGAAGCGCACCGTTGCCGCGGTTGCCTCGAACGCCGAGAGCGTGCCACTGTGTCCGAATTGGAACGGGTGTCTGTTATTCCCCGCAGTGGAAATGCGAGGCGGATGGGGTGTTTCCACTGCCGCCTCCGCGCTTTCCGGTCGAAGATAAAATCCTGCGTGCCAGACGTGACCTATGTCGCTGACTGAATGTGGCTTGTGCCACGTCATCCGGCATACTCCTGCCGGTAAAAACGGACAGGCCGACCTGAAACAGGCGGTACGCGTCACACGGAAACGTGCTGGTGAGGAAGAACTTTCCATACAGTGGATCAGCTCGTCAACTCACGTTTATCGCGGGGTAGGGTGCTTGAAGCGACGACGAAGTCCACCCAGGAAAGGATCATGAAAGACACGACCGAAGGCCAGGTGAGCCCCAAGGGGCTCATGGACCGCCTAAACCGCCTGTTCGACACAGTGCACCCGCCCGACCGCGGCCCCTTCAGCAACGCCGAGGTGGCCGAACTCATGGAGAAGCGCGGGCTGGGCAAACTGTCGGCCCAGTACCTCTGGCTCCTGCGGACCGGGCAGCGCGATAACCCGACGAAGCGTCACCTCGAAGCGCTAGCAGGGTTTTTCGGCGTGGATCCCGCATACTGGTTCGACGACGCTGTCGCCGAAAAGACCGTGCAGGAACTTGAGTTGCTCGCACTGCTTCGCGACACGAAGATCAAAAACGTGCTCCTTCGCCTGTCTGACGTTTCCGCAGACGGAAAGGATGCCGTCCTGGGAATCGTCGAGAGCGTACGAAAATCCGAGGGGTTGCCGCCCTCAACTGGTTCGTAAAACGGCCGCGTTCAGTAAGTGATCAAGGAAAAGCAATGTGGTCCGCACGTAGGCTGCGCCGGCCTGACCTCTTGGCCGAGCTGCAGCTCCCGCACGTCACCAATATCCGCGACCTCAGCGACGAGGTCTCACGCCGCACGGGACGGAAGGTGGTCCTGGAGGCCCGTGAGCAGGCGCCCTCCGTGTGCGGGGCATGCGCCGTCACGGAGAGTGCCTTCCATGTGTACTACGACCCGCGGACCAGCTCCCTGCACCAGGACCACATCATCGCCCACGAGTTCAGCCACCTGCTGCTCGGCCACCATAAGAACCGCCCGGCGTCCGCGCTCTCCTCAACGATCTTCACCAGCGTGGGCTCGGCCACCGTCGAGATGATGCTGGGCCGTACCAAGTACGACGAGGACGAGGAGCGGGACACCGAGCTCCTCGCCTCGTTGATCCAGCGCCGGATCATCGACCGGTGGCTGCGCAGCGACGAGTCCTCCGGAGACGAAGTGCAGGACCGGGTCACGCACACGCTGCTGCGCCGACGGGTGGCCCGGCCGTGAAGGACCTGCTCCACCCGATCAGCCTCGTCGTCGCCACGCTCGGCTTCCTCTGTTTGCTGCGGGACGTGCCGACCCGCCGCCGAGACCCCGCCTCCACCGCGCTGGCCGCCGTCTTCTTGCTGTCAGGGCTGTCGTTCCTGTTCTCCATCACACTGATGTGGCAGTACCTCGACCATGTCCTGGGCGTGGTGAACCTGTCCGTACCCCTGGCGATGGGGTGCGTGGTCGTGCTGCTCGCCTGCCAGCAGATCGTCCTCACCTACTGGGGATCACCCCCCGAAGTCGCCCGGAGGAGGGCACGGGGGTGGCTAGCCGCCGGCTTCGCTGTGATCGCAGGGCTGCTGGTGTTGTTCGCCCTGCTGACGCCGAACGCGCCGCGACCGATCAACTTCACGCTGTACTACGCGCATGATGGCTGGTACGCCGCGTACCTCACCCTGTACGTCACGGCCTACACCATCGGTGAACTGTCCCTCGCCCGTGCCTGCTGGCGCCTGGCCCACCGCAGCACACGCGGGTCCGTCCGTATCGGCCTGCGCATCGTCGCCCTCGGCGCGACCGTCACTCTCGGATACAGCGCCGTGCGCATCGGGAACGTGATCGCCGGCGCCTTCAACGCGTCGCTCGCAGAGTGGGAGGGCTTCGCGTGGACCTGTGGCGATGTCGGCGCCATGCTCACGCTCATCGGCTGGCTAGTGCCCACCATCAACGATCAGGCTCAGAGCCTCCAGTACCGGATCAAGCAATACCGCAGCTACTACGGCCTACGCCCCCTGTGGCTGGCGTTCTACAGCGAGGCGCCCGAGATCGCACTGCCGATCGACCGAGTCGACCCGGCCCAGAGGCGCCGCTTCCGCAGCATCTCGATCCGTCTCTACCGCCGAGCAGTCGAGATCCGAGACGGACGGTTCGTGATCCGTCAGTACCTTGATGCCGCAGTCCGCGAAGCCAGCGAAGCCCGCCACCGGGCCCGAGGGCTTCACGGAGAAGAGCTGTCCGCGGCCGTCACCGCCGACCAGATCCTCGCCGGAATCGCCGCCCGGGCCGCCGGTACCCGCCCGGAGACCGACCAGCTCACCGAGTTCGCCGACTCCGAACGCCAGACCAGCAGGCCCATGGACGACATCGACGCTCTCCTCGACGTCGCGCGCCACCTGCCCCGCCAGCCCGCACGAGCCCCCCACCTTGAGCAGGTCTCCGCATGACGACCAACCTCACCCACCAGCCCGCCCACGTCCAGCTCCAGGCCCTGGATCGCCGCGAGATCTCCAGCCGCGAACTGCTCGACCTCCACCTGGCGCAGATCGAGGCCAGCCAGATCAACGCCGTCGTCACCCGCGACGACAGCGCTGCCCGAGCCGTCGCACACGCGGCCGACGAACGCCGCGCCCGCAACGAGCGCACCGGCATCCTCGATGGCCTTCCCCTCACGATCAAGGACAGCTTCGAGACGGCCGGCCTGCGCACCACCAGCGGTGCCGAAGACCTCGCCGATCACGTTCCCGCACACGACGCCGACGCCGTCGCCCGGCTCCGCCACCAAGGCGCCGTCATCATGGGCAAGACCAATACCCCGGCGTACTGCCAAGACCTGCACACCGACAACGTCCTGTTCGGCTCCACGCTTAACCCGCATGACCCCAAGCGCACTACCGGCGGCTCCTCGGGCGGCCCCGCCGCAGCAGTCGCCGCCCGTCTGACCCCCGCCGACCTCGGCAGCGACCTCGCCGGCTCCCTGCGGCTCCCCGCCCACTACTGCGGCGTCTACGGCTTGCGCCCCACGCAGGGACTCATCCCAGCCCGCGGCCACGTCCCTCGCCCGCCGGGGTGGTTCACCAGCAGCGACATGGTCACCCCCGGCCCCCTGGCCCGCCACCCCCGAGACCTCGACCTGCTCCTCGCCGCACTGACGACACCGTCACCCGACGAGAACAACCCCTGGAGCGTCACGCTGCCCACGGCGCAACGCCCGATCGGCCAGCTCCGCGTGGCAGTTTGGGCCGACGACGCGAGCTGCCCAGTCGACCGCAACACCGCCGATGCTCTCGCCACCGTCGAACGGACGCTGGCCTCCGCCGGCGCGAGTGTCCGCCGCACCGCGGGCCCGGTCGGCTTCGCTGACTCGCTGCGCCTCTTCGAGCAGCTCCTCTACGCCACCACGACGGCAGCCACCGACGACGACGCCGGCGCCGCCGAACTCGCCGCTGCCCGTGACCTGCACACGGACGATGCGAGCCCTCGAGCCACCTTCCTCCGCCACCGAACGCAGACACACCGTGTCTGGCTCCGCGCCAACGAGGAGCGCCTCCGGCTCCGGCAGACGTGGCACCGGTTCTTCGCCGACGCCCAGCACGACGTCCTCATTACGCCCGCCGCTCCTACTGCGGCGATCCCAGCCGGGAGCCGCTCTCTCATGGTCGACGGCGTCGAACGGAGCTTCTTCGACCAGACCGGCTGGGCCAACCTGACCAGCCACGTCGGTCTGCCCAGCCTGGTCATGCCTGCTGCGCGTAGCGCCGATGGCCTCCCGATCGGTGTGCAGCTGGTAGGACCGGCCTATTCGGAGCGGTCCTTGCTCGTGATGGCCGAGCACCTGGCGCCTCTGCTCGGCGGGACGGCCGGGGGCGTCATCGGATCATGGAGCGGATGACCTCTGCGTCGCCGTTGTAGGTGATGACGGCACCTTCATCATCGGTAGGCGGTTCGAACCGAGCGAAGAAGTCGTCCAAGGCTTCGGAAGTCACGTTCAAGGCATTGGCGTCCTTGCGCTGGTTGCGCGCGGCGAGGCGCCGCAGGAGCTCCTCCCTGGAGGCCGGCAGGTAGACGAGCAGCGGGAGTGCGCCCGCGGCCCGGACTGTCTTCTTCCATTCCTCGCGATCGGAACGACGCCACAGGCCGTGGTCGAGGACGACGGCACGGCCCGCGCGCAGGTGCTCCGTGAGCTGCGCACGTACCGTCTCGACCGCAGGAGCCTCGCGCTCGAAATACCCGTGCTCGGGGTAGTCGACCCCATACCGGCCGTGGAGGCGGTGGACCTCCTCGTCAACGCTGAGGCGGACAAGGCCCGTCGCGGCGAGGGCCTGTGCAAGGTGCGTCTTGCCGGAGCCGGTGATCCCGATGAGCAGGACGGCGGTCGGCTTGCTCACGATGTCGCGCTCCCTCGCGGTACTGCTGATAGCTGCTGCTTACTTGCGGTCGCGTGGTCCGTAGACCGCGGCTGCCTGGCCGGTGTGGAGGGCCCATTATCGGTCTCCATAGCTGAAATGCCACCACTCTGTTGGATAGTTCACAAAACCGGCGGCTGACATGACGCGGCAGAGCGTGTCGCGATGGGCCCGGGCAGCGCCGCTGATCGAGTTTGCATGGGTGTAGCAGGCGCCGTCGCTTTCCTCTGGGGAGGCGTTCATCCTCGTCCCCATGTCCACCTCCTGGCCGTCCGAGGCCGCGAGGGTCAGGTCGACGGCCGCGCCGGCGCTGTGCGGCGCGATCTCCGGTGGGGAGACGTAGCGGCTTGCGGCCTCGTGGACGCGGCTGTCGCTCCAGTCGGGGTTTCCGCGACGCAGCTCGGTCGCGTACTCCTCGAAGTACGCCCGCTGGAGCGCCGGAGGCCGGTACCCCTCGACGACGAGCAGGCGGAACTCAGTGGGAAGCAGTCGCTGGGCGTGTTCCAGGCGCTCGATGAGCCCGTGCCGCAGGTGCGCGAAGTGGCCGTCGGGGTCCTGCTTGCGTTGATCGACGAGGAACAGGCCGGACGCCCGTATGTCGATGAGTTCCTCGCCGCAGTCCTGAACAGGGATGGCGGCGACCCGAGGGTCGGACATCAGCACGATCTTCAACTACGTCTCCTTCGACAGTAAAAGATGAGCGGTGCCGCAGGCGTACGAGGGTGCTGGCGGTCAGGCCAGGCCGTCGCCCGGCATGGCCGCTGGTCCGGATGCGAAACGCGTGGAGTGCGCTGGTGAGTGGTCGATGGCCAAGTCGGGCCGCCATGCGGTGAGGATCTGGGCGCTGCACACGAACAGGCTGTCGGGGAGCTGATCGAGCGGGTGCCAAGCCCAGTCGCCGACGCTTTCGTCCGGCTGGGTGGGTGCGCTGGGGATCAGGTGTGCGTGGTGAGGTAGGCGGGGCCTTCGCCACGACGGGCCCGTTCGATGGCGTCGAGGCGAGCGAAGGCGCGCGGCGCCATCAGGCCCTGCCAGGTGGCGAGGTCGTGCACGGCCCACATGTCGTGCTCGGCGGGATCGAGTCGGATCCGACCGAGCTGCTCTGCGGTGAGCCGGCCTCCGTCGAAGATGAGCCCTACCTTGTTCAGCGGCAGGCGGGGCCCGGCGTGAAGGAAGTGCGTCAGGAGTAGCTTCGGCGTATCCAGGCCCAGTTCGAGGCCAGTCTCTTCGACCGCTTCGCGGCGAGCGGTTTGCAGCGGGTCCTCTCCTTGGGCGTCCAGGTTGCCGCCCGGGAACTGCCAGAGGCGCGAGCCGTAGACCGAGCGCAGTTGAACCGGCCGGTCGTGTTCGTCGCGGATGTACAGGCAGCCGTACACCGTATGGTGGGGGACGGTCTGCGCGTACTGCGCGGGCGTCATCGGCATCGGTCGGCCTGGCCGTGCAGGGCGGTGGTCGAATGCCAAGGCGAGGACGCCGAGGCCCTCCTTGGCTGGCGGGTAGATGCTGCGCAGGTTGGCGAGCAGTTCTCCGGGCGGCCCGTTCGGGTCGATGCGCGCAGGGTCCTCTGAACTGAGCAGATCCTCGAAGGAGGGGTACGGGGTGATCCGCTGCACGATGACGTCGAGCTCCCGGCCTGTGTCGCGGTCGTGGAAGACGACCGTGTCGCCGACGGCAACGGCGCGCTTCTGCGGGGTGGCCACCCTCACTTCGATCGTCTTGCGCCCTGCCTCTACTTGACGGTAGTACCGCGGGAGCAGGTGCATGTGGTGCTCCCGCGGTCCACCTCCTGTCGCCGGGTTCGGGACGGATGAGATCGCCTGTTGGGTGTCGTCCGGCACACGTGCCTCCGATCGATGGTCTGGCTGGTCCAGAGTTGAGAAGGGCGGTCGTTCGTGTCAGCTCAGCCGCATCCCCTTCGCAGGGACTTCGTCGATTGCGGTGGGGCGAGCGGTTGGCAGGCCCCAACGCTCTCGGGCTGTCTCAGCGGCGAGTCGGGCTTGCCGCGCTCCTGGCGGGCCCCATCCCAGAAGGGCGGCTGCCTGGGCGGGGGTTGCGAGCAGGCGTGCGAAGGGGCGGCCGGTGGCGGGGTCGACGGTCGCCGGCCCGATATCGGTGACCCGGGCGGCTAGGCGGAGCCGGGCGTTGGGGCCCACTCCGCCGTAGACCTCGCCGGTCTCGTCCAGCACCCAGCCCAGTCGCACCGGGTCGGTCAGGGTGAGCTGGGCTTCCTCGGCGGCTTCGCGGTGGAGGGTGTCCTCGGGTGTCGTGTCGGTCCTTTCCACAGTGCCGCCTGGCAGCATGGGCTGGGCGCCCCGGGGGCTTGGGTCGGCGACGAGGACGACCCGGCCGTCGGGCACGAAGCACCACGCCCAGGCTTGCTGCACGGGGAGCCGTTCAGGGACAGGGTCACGGTTGAGGGGGCTGTCCCACAGGGGCCGGTAGCGGACGTGGACGTCATGGCGGTCCAGGGGTGGGATATCGAGGATGTGCCGGCCGTCGGCGAGGTGGGCGGTGGCGGTGTTCCCGAGGCGGGCGCGGTAGGCGGCGAGCATGATCTGCCCGTCCACGGGGCGCAGCCGCTGCATCGCGTCCCGCGTTTCGAGGAAGGCGTACTCGGATAGTTCCTTGCGCGGCAGGCGGATCGCCTTCGCCTGGTCAGGGGTGAGGGTTCCGCCGTCGAAGACGTAGCGGATCTCTCCGGGGTATGGGATGCCGCGCCGGATGGCGGCGTGGTGTGACGAGAGGGAGTGGACGGCGAGCACGCTCGCCAGGGGCAGGTTCGGCAGACTCAGTTCTTCGGTGATCTCGCGTCGGCAGGCGTCGTGCGGGTGTTCGCCGGGTTCAACGACTCCTCCGGGCAACAGCCACCGGTCGTCCTCATGGTAGGTGGGGTGTACCAGCAGGACGCGGCCGACCTGGTCGGTGACGATCGCGGCGGCGCCGAGCCACACCGCGTGCCGGGAGGACACGGCGTACTGCGCTGCCGAGAGGGCAGCCCGAGGTGCAACGCGATCCGAAGGGGAAGCGGGGGAGGTCACGTGGCTCTGCCTTTCTGGACGGTGGGCGGGCGTGTCATGGCGCGGACGGGGGAGCGTGGATCAGGCGGCGCCGCCGCTCCGTCGCTGCAGCTCTCACTGGGACTGGAACAGCCTCGGTTCCTGGGTGAGTTGGTCGTAGGTGCTTTCCTGGATGATCTGTCCTTCGTCCAGGACGCCGATCCGGTTGCTGATGGCCACGTTGGTGAGTCGCGTTGGCGGCAGGGGTGTGGACTGTGCTGCCGATCGGCGTCCGCGAGCGGACGACCGGCATGCCTGGGCCGGCTTCGGCAGCCCGGCGACGGACATCAGCCGCTCGGCGTGCGGGCTGGTGATGAACCGCACGGTAGCGTGGCCGCGGACCGGGGCGGTTCTGGGGCGAGAGTGATCTTCATCCACGGAACGGCGTTCTCTCGGAAGGAATGCCCGACGGGCTCGATACCGCGTTGGTGGGGGAGGTCGAGACTGAAGCCGGTCACCATGATCATGTCTGTGGAGTCAGCGACGGAGATCAGGTGGGTGCCGCAGCGGGGGCAGAACCCGCGGCGAAGGTCTGGCCATGTCGAGTACCAGGTTGGTTCACCGCCGGGGCCTGTCCAGGCCAGCCCGTTCTTGTGGAAGCCGACCCAGAGTACGGCTGGACCGCCGGAGATCCGGGTTTCGTGAGGACATGAGCACAGATGGGGATCATCCGGGAGGCCGCTTACCTCGTATGCGATGTCACCGCACTGGCATCGGCCGGTTCGGATCTCTGGGGCCAGGAGGGTGACAGCCTGTTCGGTGGCTTCGGATCCGTCGGCTTGCTGGCTCTCGGACACCAGGCGGGGCGGTGTGTGCACCAGCACCGGGTCACCGGAAGGACTGCGTGTGGTGTTGCAGATTTCGCGCTCGGTTTGTTCGGAGGGGCGGGTCGTCTCGGCCATGGATCTCCTCGGGGAAATGGGATGCGGACGGCAGGGTCGTGGAGGCTTCTAGCAGGTGCAGGGATCGATGGGTGGGACTCGACGCCCGTGAGCCGGGGTTCCGTCGGGCTCACGTATGCCGGACATAGCAGGCCGTCCCGGTCCGGCGCGCTTCAGCGCCAGCCCCATGTCTTTCGTCCGGCCGGGTCTACGGTGAAGGCACACGGCCCGGCCACTGGAACACGAGGCGGCTGTGGGGCTTGTCCAGGACATCCCCGGCGGGTAGCTGGTCGTCGGGGGTGCTAGCCGGGTGAACGGTCAGGACAGGGTCGCTTTGCTTGCCGTCGTTCGTGCGTACGTCGCGGTCCCAGGCTCTCACCGTGGCCGCCAGCTGCTCGGCGAGCTGCGGGCCGTGCTGGCCGAAGGCGTGGACGACCCACTCCCACTCCTTTTCGGCGGAGCTGTCACCGTGCCGGGTCTGGGCGTGGATGAGGTAGGCCAGTGAGGCGTCGCCGAGGATCGCCGGCGCATCGCCGTCCTTCGCGATCTGGGTGACGCCCGTGCCTTTGTTCCGGTGGGCGGACAGACGGACGAAGCCTGGCAATGTGGTGGCCGCGTAGAGCTGCAGCGAGCCGAAGTAGAAGGCCGCCCCCATGGTGACCCCGGTGGCGACCTGGTGGCGCGGCCCGCGCAGCGCCTCTTCCAATCCCTTCGTCGAGGCGGGGGTGCCGTCTTTGAATCGGAGCTTCAGCTCGCCGTCGAGGAGGTCCACGGCCGGGATAGGGCGGGCGTGTTCGCCCTGGGCGCGGAGGAATCCGCAGTGCGTGAACTTCCGCGCGTGCAGTACCTCGCAGCGTCGCTCGAACGCGATCGCCCGGGTGTATCCGTGGATTTCGAGGGGCAGGACTAGGCGCCCGCCCTCAGCTACCTGCTCCCGCCAGGAGGGGGAGATGTCCCAGGAGTTGTAGGTGATCACGATTGCGTCGAAGCCGCCGCGCGGTACGAGGTGTGAGGGGGCGCCGAGTGCCGCATCGCCCTGGAACGCGGTGACACGGCCGCTGCCGGCCTCTGTGGTCAACCGCCGGGTGCGGAGTACGACGTAGGGGTCGATGTCGCCGGTGACCACCCTGCCCGTGGGGCCGGCCACATGGGCGATGAGCTCGGCGTTGTAGCCGCCGGATCCCGCCTCGAACACGATCGCTCCCGGCTTCAGGCACAGGCTTTGGAGCATGTCGGCCTGGAGCCAGGCAGCGGACACCGAACTGGTCGCCTTCCCCGTCTCGTCGCGGCGGGTGACGACGGCCCGGTCGCCGCCGTCGTACGCGGTCTTCAGGGCTTTCTCGGGGACGAAGCGGTGCCGGGGCACCGTGCGCAGCGCCTGCTGTACCGGTTCGGAGGGCGCCCAGCCGCCGTCGATGACCGTGTTGGTCATCTGCTGGCGCAGCCGGACAGCTTCTGCCGGTTCGCCGGGCACGGGCGGTTGGTCGATCGCGAGCGGATAGGAGTGGACCGGTGCAAGGCCAGGAATAATCCCGGGCCAGGTCGCGCCCAGGGCCTGCGCGGCTGGAGCGAACACGGGACCGAGGCAGGCCACGGCGTGCAGGTCATGCCACTCCCACCGGTCGAACAACTGCCGTTCTCGGTTGGCGAGGGTGCCGGACCATGCGGTGATACGGACGACCGCGGTGAGCCGCGGCACGCCGTGGCTGTCGTCGGCCAGCATCGTGACCACGTGCGCGTCCGAGGCCGAGGCGGTCAGGCCCGTCTCCTCGGCCAGTTCCCGAACCGCCGCCGCTTCGAAGGACTCCGCACCACTGGTCTTCCCGCCGGGAAGTTCCCACATGCCCCGGCGCGAGCGGCCGAGCAGGACCCGGCCGGCCTCGTCGGTGACGACCGCAAGGGCGCCTGTCACAGCCAGACCGGTGGGCGGTCGCTGCCGCTCCACCGCCCGGGTGCCGGTGTGGCACGGGCCGCGCAGGACCAGGACAGCGAGCTGGTCTGCCTCCAGCCACTCGACGGTCTCCCAGCCTTCGGCGAGCAGGCGGACCTCGTCCTCGTCGAGGGCGATGTCCCGTCGTTCGGCCGGGGTGTGCTCGACCACGGGGGTGATGGCCACAAGCGTGCCGCCGGGCCGCAGTCGTTCACCGAGCCCGTGCAGGACGCAGCTGCGATCGCGCAGGAAGGGGTACATCAGCCGCATGGTGACCAGGTCGTAGCCGTCCTCGTGCAGATCTGCCGGGTCGTCGCGCTCGATGTCCAGGCAGATCCAGCGCACCCGCTCGACGTCGGCGTGTTCGTCCCGGGCCCGGGCGAGAGCACTGTCGGCGAAGTCGACGGCGTCCACCGTGTAGCCGAGGGAGGAAAGGTAGGCGGCCAGGCTGCCGGTGCCGCAGCCCACATCGAGCGCCCGTCCGCCGCCATCGGGAACGGGAGCGTGCTCGGCGAGCAGGGCCCGCTCGCGCTCACCGAGTTCCCGGAACCCCTTGCCGTCGGCATAGTGCTGCTGCCACTGGTCGCGGACGACGTACGCCACGGGCGTGCTCCTCAACTGCTCTTCAGCTGGTGGGTGGTGTGGTGTGCTGTTCAAAGACGGTTCGTTGCGCGGAGCCGGGCCAGGGTGCGGCGGCCTCGCTCGACGAGTTCCGGATCGCCGTGGGCGGCGCCGTATTGGATGCCGGAGACGGCATCCAATACGGACAGGACGACCAGGTGCTCTTCTTCGGCGAGGGACAGGGGGCGGCCGTAGCCGGTCATCAGGGCCTCGTGCAGGTCCGGCCGTCCGTGCCAGGCGTCGGACAAGCGGACGAAGTCCCTGACGGCCGAACCGCCTTCGCTTCTTTCGAAGTCGATCACGTACAAGATGCCCGTCGAGTGCTCCCAACGAAGGTTCCGCCGCTGGAAGTCACCGTGCGTGGGAACCCTCTCCAGGGCCAGCAGACCAGTGGCCCCCTTTGCGGTGGCACGGATGAACGCCTCGTCCCCGGGCTCCAAGTAGGCGCGCGCGCCGTCGAGGTGCCGTTCCAGCTTCTCGAGCGGCAGAGAGTCGGGGAGGGGCGGCAGTGCCGGGGCGCTGCGGTGAATGGTTGCCGCGAGCTGCCCGATGCAGTGGAAGATCCGCCGCTCCTGGTCGGGCGGGTGGACGGCGCCGTGCAGGGAGCGGCCTGGCACCGTGGTGATGACGATGGCCCGCAGTGATTCGTCGGCGGCCACCAGACGGGGTGCCAGCGGGCCCAGACGGGGAACCCAGCTGCGGTATGCGGCCAACTCGCGCTGGTGGAAGCGGTCGTTCTGGTGGATCTTGACAAACCACACCCAATCCTCGGCATCGCGTGCCCGCCACACCTGACTGCCCTTGCGTGCCCAGGAGACATCCGTCCAGCCGGTGATCCTGCCGACCGCCCGCTCGACGAAGTCCCGCACCGCGTCCTCAGGGACCGTGCTGCTTGGACCGGCGTCGGGCACGAGGCGCAGCCGGTCGACGGCCGGGGCGTAGGCGATGGGATCGCCGGGCTCCTGGAAATGCAGGGCCATCCGGGCTCCGGCCCGGTAGGCGTCCAGCCCGGCCCGGCAGTAGGCCACCATGGGCTGCGGCAGCGCGTCGAGCGGGAACCAGCCCATGGCGTCGCACCGGTCCGGCTCCATGACGCGGGGGTTGCCGCGCCAGTGCCGGACCTCGAAGAAGAACCCGACGCGTGCGCCCCCGCCGGGGGAGCGGTGGTGCACGGTGACGGCCGCGCGGATACCAGCGGGGTCGACGATGACGCCGGTCTCCTCGCTGGTCTCCCGCACGAGCGCGGTGACGACATCCTCTCCGGGGTCGAGGTGACCAGATGGGAGATGCCACAGTCCTGTCGCGTAGACGTCGCCGGCCCGCCGGGACAGGAGCACTTCGGGGCCGGCCGCGGTATCGCGGACCGCGACCAGGTGCACGTCCAGCGGCTCGGTGTGCCGCCCCCCGCTCACCGGTCACCGCCGGGGCGGCGCGCGAGCAGCATGGTGAACACGGCGTCCTCGACGAGCCGTTCGCCTCGGGCGTGTTCCTCCAGCAGCAAGTGGGCCTCCCGCTCGAACCGTGCGTGCTGATCGCCGAAGAGCGCCGGGCGGGCGAAGCTCGTGCTGCGTAGATAACCGACCACGGCTGCGGGTGTCCACGTGCGGCGGACCGGGATCCGGTGCTCGCTGACGTCGCTGAACGCGGACTCGGCGAGGTCGTCCTCGTAGCGGCGCCCCGGCTCGGTGTACGCCCCAGCGGTGCCGGCCCGCCGCTCGGGGCCGAGGTAGGACTGGATGAGCCGCTGCAGATCTGCCGTCCACTGCGCTTGGTAGGTCCAGAGGCTGCCATCCCCCATGATCGCCACGCCGGCCCCGGGAGCGGTGACGCGGTCGGCCATCGTGAGGACCGCGGGGCGGGGCATCCAGTGAAACGCCCGCGCGCAGGTGACCAGGTCCGCTCGGTAGCCGTCGAACGGCGGCGTGAAGTCCTCGGCCCGCACGCAGTGGAAGCCAGCGGGACTGTCACCCAGGAGCGGGGCAAGGGTTTCAGTGGCCTCGCGGAGCATCCCATGGTCCGGATCCACTAGGTCCAGGCGGGCCTCATGCGCAAGAGCGGGGAGCAGCGCAGCCGCAACCTGTCCGGTCCCGGAGCCGAGATCGAGCACGACAGGCCGAGCGACACCTCTCACTGTGCCGACGAGTAGGCGGACCGCTTCGGACGGGATGCCCGGCCGGTATCGGGCGTAATCGGCCGCCGCAGAGGCGAACAGGTCCCCGGACTCTTCATCCGGGCGGCCCCTCATGCCTGCTCCAGCAGCGCGCGCAGCGCGGCGGCGTCCGCCTGGAGCTGTACTTCGTCCGGGCGGTTTGTATCTAGGGCCGTCCACGGGAGCGGCCCGCCTGGCGCCGGGTCGGCGTGGTCGGCGTAGCGGGGAACGATGTGGGTGTGGAGGTGGGGCACCACGTTGCCGAGGGTGGAGTAGTTCATCTTCACCGGCTGGTAGAACGCCGTCAGGGCCTTACCGAGCGTGAGGGTGTCGGCCCAGTACGCGGCGGCGTGGGCGTCTGAGAGGTCGGTGGGCTCGGCGACGTGCGGTGCGCCGCGGTGAATGAGTACGCAGTAGCCCCGGACCTGGCCCGAGCGCCACAGGTAGGCGTTGGCCACTTCGCCCTGGTGGAGCAGGATCCCCCAGCCGATGTCGTCGGCGGCGAAGTCGTTGTCACACATGGGGCAGCCCTGGCCGTCGCGGTGGCGGAGGAATTCCTCGGACCACCCGGCCGGTCGACTGGGGCCGTCGGCGAGCGGGTGAACGGGGTGCCGTTGCTGGGTCATGGACACCTCCCGAGCGATGGAGACGTCTGGTGGGGGACGGCGGCGAGCGGGGGCAGCGTCCAGGTGAGGGCCATCCGGCCGGGACCGGAGGCGACGCGCTGCGGGCCCCCGCCGTCCGGAATATCGACCCGGTACGTGTCCGGACGGCCCGCCCGCTCCCAAGCGTCGTGGACGTTTTCGAGTTCGGCCCACACATCACGCGGCCCGTGCACGCGGACCGTGCCGTCGCCGGGGCCGGCCACCGCCCAGGAATCCTCCTCCGGGGCGACGATGGTCATCGTGTCGGCCTGGAAATCCCTGACCAAGCCCGGTGCCAGGTACGCGGCGGCGATCCAGAGGCCGTGGGCGTCATCGTCGGGCGGCGCGAGTCGGGTTGGGCGCGGTCGGCCGGGGTCAGCCTTGACCTTGGGCCGGTGGGTCACGGCGGTGAGCCACTCGTAGCCGAGCAGGGGCCGGTGGCCGCGCGGCCTGCCCGTCAGCACCGCCTGAAGCCTGCCCTTCATCGTGCGAGTGGCGCGCATCTGACCTGGCCAGCTGGGCGTTCTGGTTACGAGCGTGGTCAGCAGCGTTCCGCCGGGGGCGAGCTGCTCCACCCAGGCCAGCGGGATGCAGGGCACGCCGATGCCGGAATGGATCCGGTCATACGGTGCCCCGGTGGCGTGTCCGTTGAGCGCGTCACCTTCGACGACCGTCGCTTCCAGCCCGAGCCGGTCCAGGTTCCGCTGGGCGAACACGCTCATATGCGGATCGCGTTCGACCCCGGTGGCACGGCCAGGGCCCGTGATGGCAGCGGCGAGCGCCAGGGAGATTCCCGGACCCGACCCAAGGTCCAGGAACCGCTGCCCGCAGTCCAGTTGGAGGCATTGCAACACCTCGACGGTGGCAGGGGCGTAAGTGCTCATGGAGGTCATGTGGCCGCCGGTCACCGGTCCTCGGCGAAGGGCGTCCAGCGGCTCGCCGTCACGCTGGAGCAAGACGGAGTCGCCACTGTGGACGAGGTCGAGCCACTCCGCCTGGTCGTCGGGGTGCGAGCCGTCGAGGAGCCGCCAGTCGATCGGATCCGCGCCTGGGCCGCTGACCCGGACGTATGCGTGGGGGAGAAGGACTTCCCGCCGCACACGCAGGAGGGCATCGCGCAGCCGCGGGTCGGTCAGCACGCCGTCGGCGACGAGGCGGTCGACCATCGCGGTTCTGGCGGCGGCCGTTGCGTCGAGCAGGTCAGCGGACATCCTTGGACGGTGTGCTGTACTCGATGTAGAACCCTCTCCTTGTTTCTGACCGGTTGGGCCTACGGCCGTTCTTGCAGTGCTTGCACCGGAAGGTGCGGGTGTATCCGGGATCTCTGCGCGGTGTTTGCAAGAGGAGTCCGGCTGTTGGGCGGCTTCAGGACCAGGCCGGTGCGTGTCCATCTCCGAGGCGCTCACTTCCGCCGCTCCCAACCGATCTCGGTATACAGCCGGCCAGCACGAATACCCTCGATGGCCGCTCGGGTGTAGGGAACGGTCGGCTCCGGCAGGCCGTCGACAGGCCACCAGGCCCAACGGAGGCACTTGTCCGGCTCCAGCACGCGGGGCTCGCCCTCCCACCGGCTGGGCCGGAAGAACAGCTGAACGCGCGGGACGGCGTCCTCGTGGTCGAGGAGGTGCACCGTATGCACGAGGATGAGGTCCTCCTCGGCGACGACCAGCTTCGCCTCCTCCATCGCCTCCCGTGCCACGCAGGTCCGCGCCGGTTCTCGTTCCACATGGCCAGCGAGCAGGTGCCACTGGCCGCCCGCGAATGCCGAAGCCGGGTGCCGCTGCCCGAGCAGCACCATCCCGTCCCGCTCCAGGTACAAGTGGCCGCCGACCATGTTCAGTTCCGCGCTCACGCCGTACCACCTCCGCCCACCGCGGGATTGCGCTGTGCGTCGTCAGCGGGGGCGGCGCCGGGTGAAGGTGAGGGGACGGGTGGTTGCATGAGTGGATCTCCTGGATGGGAGGGGACGGGCTGGGCTCCGGGCATCTGGCGGAGGCCGCGTAGTGGGGAGCGGTAGAGAACCACGAGGGGGACGAGGAGCAGGCAGGTGCCGACGACCAGGGTGGTCCGTACGCCGATCTGTGTCCCGAGGCCGCCCGCGACCAGGGCGGCCACCGGCCGGGCGCCTGAGGTGAGCCAGGTACTGACGGCCTGCATGCGGGCCTGCATGTCATCGGCGGTGACGACCTGACGAATGGAGCGCTGGGTGGTTCCCGCCGCCGCGGTGCAGGCCAGCTGGAGAAACAGGGCGGCGCCGATGCCGATCTGCCAGGCCAGGGCTGGGGAAGCGAGCAGCAGCGGGATCTGGGTGAGCGGGGTGAGCGCGAGCGCGACGAGCATCATCGGCCCGGGCCCGTACCGTCGCGCGAGGGCCGGGGCGGCAAGCGCTCCTGCCGCCGCGCCGAGGGCTCCCAGCCCCAGGACCACGCCGAAGGCGGTCGGGCTCATCGAAAGGGACTTGAGCAGGTACAGGGCCCACAGGGTGTTGAGGAGTGCCAGGGCGGCCGAGGTAGTCGCGTTGACCAGGGTCAGTGTGCGCAGCCGGTGGTCACGGCGTACGTACCGCAGGCCCTCACCGATCTCGGTGTGCAGACGGTGGCTTCCTGCTCGCGCCCGGGTGGTTTCGCGTGTCTGGATGCGGGCGGTGCACCAGGCGCTGACGAGGTAGGAGCCGACGTCGCCGAGCAGTGCCCGGGCCGGTCCGAGGAGCGCGGTCAGGGTGGCGCCGAGGTTGCTGCCGGCGGTGGCGGCGACGGCGAACAGGGCTCCGATACGGCTGTTGCTCCGTTGGATCAGGGACCGGTCGACCAAGCTGGGCAGGAGACTGATCGCGGCGGCATCATGCAGCACCCCTGCCGCACCCTGCACCGCAGCGACCACCATGAGCTGGGTCAGGGACAGCCTGTCCAGCGCCGCCGCTGCGGGCACGCTGGCCAGCGCGGCGGCGCTGACCAGATCTCCGGTGATCATCTGCTTACGTTTGGAGCGCCGGTCGGCCAGCGCTCCGGCGTGCAATGCCAGTAGCGCGGGCGGGAGTTGGCCCATGAACGTGATCCAGGCGACCTGGGCAGGGCTGGCATCCAGGTGAAGAACGGCCAGCACGGGCAGGGCCATCGAGCTGATCGAGCTGCCGGCCACACTGGCGGCCTGGCCGGTCAGGTACCGACGGAAGTCTTGGTGCCGCCACAGCGACGTCCGCCCAGCCGACGAGACGGGGTCACACGAGGAGGACATGACCTACTCCCTCGGCTTCCGTCGGGCGCACGCCTGGTACGACCGTGGCTGCGTGATCGTGTTGCTCGGGCATCCTGGGCACCGCAGTATCCACGGCCGGGTCGCTGGCGCCGCGGAGCAGAAACCCCTTCCGCCGCAGAAGGGGAGCGTCACATGGATGGGGGCCGTTCAGCACATCGGCATCCGGACGGGTCAGCATGGCGGTGTGCTGTGTGCTCACGGCGGCGGACAGGTCTGTGAGCATGATGCTCTTCCGCGGGCGTGTGCTCATGCGGATGCCTGCCGCTGTGCGTCATCGTCCCGGGCATCCGAGGAGACCTGGCACGACAGCAGCTGTCGGAACAGACCCGGTTGCTCGGCCAGCTCTTCGTAGGTGCCCTCCTGCACGACCCTGCCCTCGTCGAGAACGAGGATTCGGTCGGCTACGGCGACGCTGGTGATGCGGTGGGTCACCAGCAGTACCACCCGGTCCCGGGCAAGTCCCCGTAGCCGCCGGAAAATCCCGTACTCGGCAAGCGGATCGAGGTTCGCGGTCGGCTCGTCAAGGACCAAAAGCCCCGCCTGGCGGAAGAAGGCCCGTCCGAGAGCGATGCGCTGCCACTGGCCCCCGCTCAGTTCCTCCCCATTGAGCCACTCGCGGGCGAGGAGAGTGTCCAGGCCGGCGCCGAGCTTGTCGACGACCTCGTCGGCGCCGGCGGCCTCACACGCCTCGCGTACCGCCGCGTCGCCACGTGCCGTGGGCTGCCCGAGGGTGATGTTCTCCCGCACCGTCAACGGCCAACGCGCGTAGGTCTGGGGTACCAGGGCCACTTGCTTCCACAGCGCCTGCGGCTCGGCGTCGCCGGTGGGAACGCCGTCCCACAGCACCTGCCCCTCGGTGGGCAGGTACAGGCCACTGATCAATTTCGACAGCGTCGACTTACCCGAGCCGTTGAAGCCGACAAGGGCGGTGACCTCGCCCTGGCGCAGGGTGAGCGTCACGTCGGACAGAGCATCTTGGTTCTTGCCCGCGTACCGGTGCGTGACCGACTTGACCTCGATCTTCTTCGGCGGCCCCGGGCGATGCGCACCCCGGCGCATGCGGAACCCTCCGGCCTTGTCCAGGAAGCCGCTCCAGTCGTCCATGTACAGGCCCGTGCGCACGGCGCGCGCCCCTACCGAGACCAGACCGCGGACCGACTGGCCCACCGTCTGCAGGGCGAAAACAGCCGTCCCGGCGTGCCCGACGCTGATGCGGCCGGTGGCCAGCAGCCACACGACCGCTGCCCATACGACCGCCGAACCCACGCCGCCGCACAGCGCGCCGATCAGGGACATGCGGGCCCCCTTGTCGGCGGCGGCGCGGTCCTCGCGGTTGATCCGGGCGACCGTCTGCCGGTACCGGCCGGAGAGGAAACCGGCCATGGTGCCAGCACGGATCTGGTCGGCAGCCTCCTTGGTGTAGATGTGCCAGCGCAGGATCGACAGCATCCGCAGATCGCCGTTGCTGCGCAGATTCGCCAGGTATCGCACACGTGCGGCGCTGACCTGTGCCAGGGCCTGCGGCAGGCTGGCCGCGACCAGAAGGGGGAGAAGGACCCAGTGCACGCCGGCCAGCACGATCGCTCCGGCGACGAAGGAGGCCGACGAGGCGATCAGGTCCTGCCCCTCGTCGATCAGGTTCCCGGTGACCTGCGCCCCGCGGTCGGCGGCTTCGCGGTCGTGGTTGAAGTCGGGCTCGTCATAGGCGCACAGCTCCACCTCGGCGCAGCCGGTGAGGAGCATCTGCTCGGCCTCGCGCGACATCAGTGGGCCCAACCGGGAAGACAGCCAGGAGACGGTGATCCCCAAAAGGGCGCGTACGCCGGCGGTGCCGGCCAGCAGGGCCACGGACGGCCACGCCTGAAGGAGCCGCTGGTAGACGTCTCCGCTGGTCAGCAGGGCGGTCAGGGTGCCGCTGATGGCGACCAGGCCAAGGGCTTGCATCACGCCGGTGACGGCCTGGCACAGCAGGAGACCGATGGTCGCTCGGCGGTCGACCCGCCACGCGAGAGCCAGTGACCGGCGTACCAACTGCGGCAGCCGCCGGGCCATATCGCGCATCCTGATCGAACGGCCGGCCGCTTCACGGCTGCCCGTCAGATCGACATACCGCATCTGCGGCTCCGTGGCAGCCGTTTCCGATTCCGATGGCTCATCTGACTCGGCTGTAGAGGACGCGTCGGGCCCGGTCGTCGGTCCGGGAGGCAACGAAGAGGGGGTGGACTCCAGCGGGGCGGTGCGCGGCCCCGGGATGTTGTCGGGTGATGCATCGGTGGGCTCACTCATGCTGCCCACCTCGTATCCGGTCGTGCTGCGCGCTGGGCGGCGGCGTCAACTTGCCGCCCGGATCGTGCGGAGCATGGGACAGCCGGCATAGGTCGTTCGAATGCGGCGATGGGATTCGCAGGGACGGGCACAGGGTTCACGGAGTCCTCCAGATGGACGCACGAGGGGTACTGGTGCTCTAACAACGGCCCCCCGGACGGGTCTGTCACGGGCAGATCCGGGGCAGATAGTGGACGAATGTTCTATTGGGTGTCCGGGGTCAAGCGGGCCTTGTCGTGGGTCGCGCCTGTGTGGCTCGAACAGCTGGGATCACCCTTTCGAGGTATTGCGGGGGATCCCGTCGGGCGCGGTGCGGGCATGGCAACGAGGAGCAGCGGCGGCGGTGGCGTCCGCTGCTCTCGACCTGGGGGGCGGGTCAGGTTCCGGTCTGCTCCAGGGCCCCGTTCCATGCGGTGAGGGCGTCGGGGCCGGAACGCAGGAGCGGGGCGACGGGATTGGTCAGGTACTCGTGCTCGACGAGGTAGAGGCCGGCGGTGGCGGCGTAGCCGGGGAATAGTTCGTTGAGGCGGGTCATCACCGTCTCCGGCGCGGCGTCGTCAGCGTCGAGGAGGCGGCGCGCAAGGATCTTGCGGTTCCACACGTCGATGCCGAAGACGGCAGGGTCGCGGGAAGCGTGCGAGGCAATTACCGCGGCGGTGTAGGGGCCCACTCCTTGGATTTCCTGGACGGCCTCCATCAGGTTTCCGGCGGCCTTGAGGTCCTCGGTGCTGTGGTCGCGGAAGTAGGCCGCGTAGTGCGGAAGGCTTTTGGCGCGAAACCCCAGACGGTCCCGTTCCTTCAGCGTCTCCGGCGGGATGTGGGCGATCTCGTCTGGGGTGAACCAGGCCCGCAGCGTAATCCCGTCGAAGTGGACGAGACGGCCGTAGTGGACCAGCAGGTTGCGGGTCATCTGGGCGGTGCGGCGGATGGTGACGTTCTGCAGCAGCAGGGCGATCACGGCGACCTCGAAGTGGTCCTCCGGGCACGACTGCCGCATCCCGCCCAGGGCTGCGAGTGCCTCGCGCATTGCGGGCACTCGGGACGCGAGTTCCGCGAACGCCGCCTGGTCTTCGTCCAACCCGTATGAAGAGATGAGCCGGCGCGTCAGCTCCTCGCGGTCGGCGGGCTTGAAGTCGCCGTCGGTGTAGATGTCGGCGATCACGGTGCGGTCCTCGGCATGCAGCCGGACTCCGACCACGAGGTCGCCGACTCGGAAGGTACGCCAGCTGCAGGACTCGGTGTGGGCTTCCAGACCGGTGGCGTAGTGGGACGGCTTCCAGAAGGTATGCAGGGCGTTGAACGGACCGTCGCCGGTTACGGACAGTTCGAGGGTGTCGGCGTGGTCGAGGGTGCGGGGGTTCACGTCATGCTCCTGGGTGGCGGCCGTGGGTCGCAGGGGGCCGCCGAACAGCTCGTGTTCGGCGTCGGAGACCTGCGGATCGGCCATCGTGACCGGGCCGAAGAATCTCTTCACCGGGCGCCTCCCGCAGGCCAGTTGATGGCCCGATAGGACGGGCCGTGGGTGAGCATGTGGAAGATGGTGGCGGTGTAGGGGTGACAGTCCGGCGACGGTCGTTCCATCGGCACCCAGAAGAGCCCTTCGTGCTTGTGTGGCTCGGCGTTGTACGGCTCACCCGTCCACGACTGCGCCACGAACACGGCGGTGATCCGGTCCAGGCCACCGTCGGAGTCATGGTGGTGAATTAGCCCGCAGAACTCCTGATGCTCAGCAGTGATAAGGACCCCCACCTCCTCCATGGCCTCGCGTCGCGCAGCATGGTCGAGTGGTTCACCGACTTCCAGGTGGCCGCCCACGACAGTGAGCTGTCCCGGTGCGAGGGCGGCGTCCAGCGCGCGGCGTACGCACAGGGCGGCGCCGTTCGTACGGAGCAGGACCTGTGCCACGTCGGCGATCAGCTGGTGAGGCGAGTCGCTCACGGGCGGCCCTCCTGTACCAGGCGTTCTACGGTGTGCCGACCATTGGTCACGAGGGCACCGCCGTGCCGAAAGCTATAGGTGAGGACGGAGGACGGGAGAGGTGTGGGTTGTGTCATGCCAGGTACCTCGTATCCGGTCGTGACCCGTCGGCGAGCAGAGCTGCGCGACTGGAGGTGAGGCGAAGGCTGGCGCCCGAGGAGGTAGCGGCATTTTCGAACGCAGGATGAACAAGTCCAGGACGGCGTACGGGATGCATGGGGACTCCTCGGGGCGAGATGCGGACAGGTGATCGGGTAACGGCGGTCCTGCTGTAGCCGTAACGGGTGGAGGGGGGCGAAATCTAGAACATGATTTCGAATACCGGGCTCTCTCCTTGTGCGGTCGGGTGGGGCGGGCTGTGATGCAGTGTTCGATCACTCATGTGGGTTGCGGTACCTCCTGCGGGGGATTGCCGGGGGGCGCTTGGTCAGTCATCGCGTGGCGAGGTCCGGGCGGAGGGCGACGGCGTCGCGAAGGAAGCTGCGCTTGGAGTAGAAGGTGTGCTCGGCGGCCCAACCGTGACTGGCGAGGTACTCGCAGAGCCAGCTGTCGATCCGCTTCATCTCGATGAGGATCTCGTCCTGGTCGTGGTCGAGGATGCTGCGTGAGCGGAGGTACTCCAGCTCGCACTGGGAGAGCACCACGTCGGGGGCCGCCAGGAGGGCGCAGCGGTCGAGGAAGATGCCGTAGACGTGTCCGGTGCGCAGCGACTCGCACTGGATGTCGTAGCGGACGCGTTGGAAGGGCGGCATGGCCCGGACCTGGAGGTTCAGGTCTTGGCGCAGGAACGTCTCGAAGCGGTCGGGGGTGATGTCGAGGCCAGGGGTGAGTTCCTCGCGGCGGGCGAAGGCGTCCTTGGTGAACCACTTTCGCTTGAGTACGTGCCCGGCGGTGACGGTGGGGATGAAGGAGGCGTAGCCGATCTCGGGCTCGGGACCGGTGACGTCGAACAGATGGTTCTCGGTGTGGTGGATCTGGAACTCTTCCCGGTACTCCGGACGGCAGCCTTCCAGCTTGCCGTCGCGCAGTGCCTTGAGCAGTTCCATGGACGCGGACCAGATGTCCGGTGCCGGGTCGAGGGTGTACTTGATCTCCAGCTCAGTGCCGGAGAAGTGCTTGCGGAAGTACCGCAGATGGTTGTTGAGCGCCGTACTCGACTCTGCGTGCGCCGTCAGCACGGGGTCGAACCAGCGCAGTTCCTCGACCGGGCCGTGGCCGACTGGTTCCCGGGTGGTGCGGACGAAGCAGGCGTCCTCGGGGTGGAAGTGGATCTGAGCGTACGCGTGGTAGCCGCCGCCGGGGTGTTCGGCCAGGTAGCACAGCGGCACCAGGCCGGGGGCGGCCTCGGTACCGACCAGGCCGCGCAGGGCGGGGCCAGCGATGGCGTCGGGGAACAGTTCGCCGCCGTCGATCCTGGCCGCCCCGAGCCGGCTGCCGCCGGGCTGCAGCGCTTCGGCCGGGCAGGGCCCCAGCGCGTTCCAGCGGACGATCACGGTGGTGGCCGGCCGGCATACCTCCTGCGGTGGCACCCGTACGAGCACGATCGGCTCGTCTGGTCGCCGTGGCGCGGTGCGGTTGAGGAGGTGGACGCCGCCGAGGACGACCCAGGCTCCCCGGTCCGAGGGCTGCTCATCGGGCACGCTGGTCTCCTTCGTGTGAAGCGGGTGCCACGGGTGATCGCCCTGCAGCCCGAAGGGGCCACCGGGTCGGCCGGACATCCCCGGATGGCTGCCTGCTCGTCGCTGCGACGTCCGGCCGGTTTGTCGGCCTAGGGTGGGGCGGGTGAGTCATGGTGAAGTCGGTCAGGTGATCTTGGACGAGGCTGTTGCGGATGCCCGCCTCGCCGCATGGGAGTTCGACGGTGCACGGGCCTGGTTGGAGGAAGCCCGCCGGCATCCGATGGAGCCGCTGGCGGCCGAGGTGTGGGTCACCGACCCTGCTTTCGAGCACGTCCTGCTGGTCAAGCACCGCGTGCGCGGATGGGTGCCGCCGGGCGGCAAGGTGGAGCCGGGCGAGGCGCCGCGTGCGGCGGCGGCACGAGAGCTGCTGGAGGAGACCGGCCTGCGCACCGAGTTGCTGCCCGAGCCCGCGGCCGTGGCGGTGCGTTCCTACCGGGCCGACTGGTCTCCGACGCTGGGCCTGTCCTACGCCGCGATCGTGGGACGCGACGTGCCGCTCGCCGGGGAGCAGAACCAGCCGGCGGCATGGTTCCGTCTGGACACAGGCTGGGACAGTGTCTTCCCCGAGGACCGCGAGCGGATCTGTGCGCACGCTCGCCGTCTGGCAGCCGGCTGGGCGGTCGGCTCCCGCTGAGGTAGGTCCCTGGCCGCCGTTCACAGGAGGGCCTCGATCCGGTCGAGGTCGGCCAAGGGCATGGTGACGAGCTCAAGGTCGTGCAGGAAGCGGCACCACACTGGTTCCAGGCCGGGTTCGCGCTCGAACTCCTCACGGTCCAGGCATCCGTTGGCGTGCGCGGCGGTCCGCAGCGTGTGCTGCTGCAGCTGGGCAGGGTGGATCCACCGAGGGGCGAGGACCTCCCGGGGCGAGGGGCACAGCGACCCGGAAACCTCGGCCTGGAAGATCCACCAGTGGTGGCCGACCGGACCGCTGGGCGTGCGGTGGCAGTGGTTGGGCCGCCACTGGTCCAGCAGCAGGTGCAGGTGGGTGACGGTGAGACCGACCTCTTCGGTGACTTCGTCGCGCGCGGCCTGCTCGGGGCCGCCATGCTCGTCGACGTGGCCGGCGACCGGGGCGATTCCGGCCGGAGGAATCGCCCGCTCGAACACCAGCAGGCCGCTCGGGGAGGAGATCAGTACCCCGACGCTTGCGTGGTCACAGAGGGGGGCCCCGCCGCCGGGAGCCGGGGCGGCCGGGGTCATGCGGTGGCCTCCGGCCGTTGGGCGACGACGACGAGCCAGCTCGTCACGGCCGGGGCATCGGGGGTGGTCATGGCGTAGGCGGTGTCGAGGATCTGCATCCGCTGGGCGTGGGTGAAGTCGCCCTCGGGCCGCGCGAAGACGGGGATGGACAGCCACGCCTTCTTCTCGGCCATGGTGCTGTGCTGGGCGGTGACCTCAGTGCCGACGACCGTCAGTCCGGCTGAAGTCAGCTGCTCGGTGACTGTTTTCAGCGGCAGCTTCGGCGACATGTCCGCGTCGCGCGGCGGTGGGATGTATCCGTGGATCTCAGCGGCGACTTGGCGGATGAGGGCGTTCAGGGTAGGCCCGGTGCGGGGGGACAGTTCGTCGGGGTGCCGGACGCCGGCGAAGCCGCCGCCGATGTTGAAAACGAAGCGCCCGCCTGGGCGCAGGATGTGGGCGACGGCTGCGAACACTGCGGCGGTGTCGGTCTTCCAGATCGCGGAGTTGCACACTACGGCGTCGGCGCTGCTGGCGTGCAGGTGGTCGGCGAGCCGTTCGGCCGGGGAGGTGATCCAGGTCAGGCGGGCGTCGGTCAGGGTGCGGCGACCGACACGCTGCATCGCGGCGGCGTTGTCGACGGAGACGACCCGAGCGCGGGCCGGGATCAGGTCGAGGATCGCGCGGGCGGTCGCGCCGGCGCCGCCGCACAGGTCGACCACCAGGCTGGCGTCGGCCAGATGGCCTCGGCGGGCAAGGTCGCGGCTGGTCGCGTCGTACATGGGGTGGGCGCGGGTGAAGGCGTCGTACGCCTCGGCGTTGCTGTCCTCGTCCCAGCCGAGGATGGCGTCCTGGGGTGCCATGTCGCTGTGGCCTCCCTTCTCAGAGCGGCCCTGCAGTGCAGGCCGGGCGTTCGGACAGGGTCAAAAGAGCGCGGACTGTACGGCGGCGGGCGGTGAGGAGAACTGTGCGCCGAGGACGATGCGTCGGCCCTTGAGGGTGCCGAGGTCGAGCAGGTAGGGCAGTTGTTCACCGTCGCCGTCGAGGGTGGCGAGGACCTGGGAGCCGAGGCAGGAGAGCACAGTCAGCCCGTGCTCACCGGAGCGTGGGTCGTGCGGGTACAAGGCGCGCCCGGTCTTCGGCGTCCGTAGCAGGTCGCCTTCGCCGGCCGGCGTCCACGGCTCCGGTGTGGCCGGGACGTTCAGGCCGCTCAGGGCCGCGGTGGCGCGGTCGAGGTGCTGCTGGTGGGCGGCGCCGGCCGGGGCGAGGTCGCGCAGCTCGGCCAGGGCCGTCAGCTTGGCCGCGGCTCGCACGGTCTGCGTCAGGCCGAGGTGGCGGGTGAGGGCATCCTCCAGGAACCGCACGGCGCGGCCGTCAGCAGTCCGGGCGAGGTAGGTAGCGATCAGGGCACCCTGTTCGTCGAGGCGGGAGCGCTTACGGGGTTCGGCCGCGGTGCCGATCTTGGTGGTGCCGTCGGCGAACGTCGCCAGGTACAGCCAGTGCGGCTGGGCCATGTACGCCGCCAGGGCGTCGGGCACGTGCCCGACGGAGTGGAACCGGTGGGCGAAGCGGAAGTCGTCCCGCCCGGCGCAGGCCGCGCACTGTCCGCCGGCCTCGGCCGGGGCCCGGTCAGGGCAGGCCACCGCCTCGACGCGGACGCGGTCGGCGAACCGGTACCGGCCGGTGCACCACCGGCCGGTACCGCTCACCTGGTAACCCAGGCGCCTGCCGGCGACCGGTGCGTAGACGAGTGGTCCGCCGGTCACGGGGGCGAGCAGAAGACGGGGGTCTCCGCTCGCCCAGGTGATGCCGTGGCAGACGTATGTCCCGCTGGCGGGCAGGGCCTGGTCCATGGTGCGTTCCTTGTCGATCGGGATCGGGGCTGGGTCAGACGGTCAGGTGCAGACGGTCGGCCAGGGCAGCGGAGGCGGCCTTGAAGACCTGGTCGCGGTCCAACTGGGCCACGTCCAGCGTCAGCCAGGCGCCGCGCTCCGCCTGTTCGCGCATCTGCTCCAGGACGGTGTCCTGGTAGCGGATGAAGTCCTCGTCACCGCCGCCGGCGTGGCCGGCCTCCAGGGAAGTGAAAGAGCCCTTGCGGACGAGAGCCTCGCGGGCCCCGATGTTCAGGAAGAACACCAGGTCCGGCTTTGTCAGATGCGCGAAGACCTGCTCGCACAGGCGGGGAGAGACCTCGGGGTTGACCGCATAGCGGGCGAGAATCTTGTGGTGCGCGTTGTCGAGGATCACGTGGGTGCCCGAGGCGAGGGTCGGCTGGATGACGAGCCGGTCCTGCAGGGTGTACCAGGAGGCCAGGGCAAGCAGCCAGTAGTGGTCGCCGCATGCCTGGGCGACGCCGGCGTCGCGCCGGTAGACCAGCTCGTTGAGGCGGTCGAGGTAGCCGGACAGCTCCGGGTCCTGGGGGACGTCGGTGCTGTGCTTGCCGATGAGGACTGCCGTGTGGCCGGCGTCGTTGAGGGCCTGGTGCAGGCGGGCGGCGAGGGTGGACTTGCCGGCCCCGTCACCGCCGACGAAGGTGATCAGCTTCCCGGCTGCGGTGGTGGCCGGCGTGTTCGCCGTCATCGGGATTCTCCCAGGGGGTGGGTCGGGCTGGCGGTCAGGCGGCCGGTGATGATGGTGCGGATGCGGTCCACCAGGACGGCGCGCTGGCGCAGGACGTCGCTGTGACGCTCATTGGACAGGTCGGCGGGATAGTGGGTGGCGAGGTTGTTGGAAATGACGTGGAGGTAACCGAATCTGATCCCCGCCTGGCGCGCCGCCGCCCCCATAGGGCCGATCTCCGGGTCGACGAAGGCGTACGAGGCGGTGTGCTGGGCCAGCCAGTCGCGGTTCTCCAGCAGGATCGACGGGGAGGACACGTGCAGGCCGTTGCGCACCCCGTCGTGGGCGGCGGCGTAGTCGCCGAAGAAGTCGTCCCAGCTCACCATCGCCCCGCGTACCAGGCTGGTGTTGCCGGTCGCCAGCCAGGCGTTCGGTTCGACGCCGGGGGTCAGCGAGCCGACCTTGCCGACGTAGACGACATCGCCTGCGCCGAGTTCAGCAAGGCGCGCGACGACCCGTCCGGCCACGTCTCCCCATATGCTGTGGAGGAAGCCGAGGTAGACCACGCGACGGCCGGCGACTTCGGTGCGCTGCCACGCGTAGCCGGGTCCGCGGGTCCACACTCCGTTCTCGGGAGCAAGGTACTGAAGGCCCCAGCCGACGATCACCAGGTCGCCGTCCAGTTCCAGGTCGAGCGCGTCGAGCGCCGTTCGGCACTCCTCCTGCTCGGGCGGCTGATAGGTGACGGTGCCGACGGGGCGGCCGGTCATGGCCAGATACGTGGCGATGATCAGGGCGTAGTGCTGGACGTAGTCGGCTCCGGGGAAAGCCTTGACGATGAGGTCACGGCCGTGGATCTCTGCGGTGGGCCGTTCGATGTTGAACAGCTTCCCGGTCTTCTCGTACCGGGAGACCACCGCCGTGCGGTCGTAGCCGCCGATGACGCGGATGCTGTCCCAGTCCTGGTCCTGGATGAGGTGGTGGACCTTGATCTCCAGGTAGCGCAGCAGCCTCGCGTGGGTCATGGTGTGCCCGGCCGGCTCGATCGGGGCGGCGCGCAGGAGTCCGGGGGTCCGGTCGGCGAGTAAGGGCGTCATCGGTGCTCCTCGGCGATCGTCACGGTGCTGCCGGCCGCCGCGCGAACGACGGAGATGTTCTTCCGGATGAGGTCGAACCGGTCTTCGGCGATCGGGCCGAGCTTCTCGATGCGGGGCGTGGAGGGCTTCTCGTACGGCCCTTCGGGCAGCAGGGCGACGCCCATCGCGCCGAGGATGACCGGGGCTGCGCCGTCCACGGAGGAGATCCACTCGTGCTCGCGCTGCTCGATCAGCTCCAGGTGCCCGGTCCGGCCCAGACCGAGCAGCCGGTAGATGAGCAGATCGTCGACCAGGCCGCGATCCTGCAGGTAGGCGGTCGCCAACCAGCGGGTGCGGCACAGCTGCTCGTCGGGATCCGGTCGACGCGAGGCCGGCAGGGCGATGGCCCCGGCCCAGCCGCTGGTCACGAAGGCGTCGTAGGTGCGCAGCCACTCGTCGTCGTCCGCGGCGTGCAGGACCGCGCACAGCCGGAATGCGTCGCCGGACAGCTTCCGGATCTCTCGCGCGGCCTTCTCGCTCGCCTTCAAGGTCGCGGCCCCGTCCCGCATGACGTCCGGCAGGATGATTTCCCTCGCGGACACCGCCAGCGCGGCTTCGACGAGGCTTTCTGCCGGCAGGGCGTAGCCGAGGTCGAAGAGCCCGTTGTCGACGATGATCTCGGCGCCGCGCTCGGCCTCGCGAGCGAAGAAGGCCCGGTAGCTCTCGTCGGACAGCACGTGCTGGGCGGCCACGTGGTGGACGCGGGCCGGCTCCTGGGCGACGAAGTTCTTCAGGTAGGCAGGCGGAGCGATGACGGAGAAGTCGATGCCCGCTGTGGCGATCACGACGCCCCCCACAGGCCGGTGGTGAGGGTGAGGAACTGCTGGGAAAGGACGGGGTCGGTGCCGAAGCGCCCACCCGAGTGCACCGTGGTGGTGCGAGCCTCCTCCATCCGTACGCCCCGCATGCTCATGCACAGGTGCACGCCGCGCACGACGACGGCGACGTCCTCGTGTCCGATCACGCCGTTGAGGTATTCGGCGACCTGGCGGGTGAAGCGTTCCTGGACCTGCAGTCGGCCGGCGAAGTGCTGGGCGATCCGTCCGAACTTCGACAGGCCCACCACCTCGCCATCCGGCACGTATCCAGCAGTGACCTGCAAGTTCATGGGCAGCATGTGGTGCTCGCAGAGCGACCACACGCTCATGCCGCCCACGATGACCAGCTGACCACCCAGCTGGGACTCGGTGAAGCAGGTGGCCGTTTCGGCGCCGTCCGGGGACAGGAAGGCTTTCCACCAGGCCGCGACGCGGTCCGGGGTGCCGGTCAGCCCCTCGCGGGCGGGGTCCTCGCCCAGCTCGACCAAGAGCTGGTGGATCAGGGCGGCGACCCGGCCGGTGTCGATGACCGCAGCGGGCCCTGCGACGGCAGCCGTCGGCGCCGCCGCAGGGCTGGCGATAGAGGTCGTCATGGGCGTCTCTCGTTTCTGGGGACTGGGGAACGGATAGGGCGTGGAGTCGCGTGCGGTCAGCGGCCTCGGGCGTCCGCGAAGGCCAACACGTGAAGGCGGGTGGTGAAGTGCCAGTGCCGGGCCGCGACCCCGTCCGCGAGGACCCGGGTAGTCGCGGTGATCACCTCGGGGGTGGTGCCCTCCGGCATCACCCACACCGGCGCGAGCCGGTGGGCGTCGGCCAGCTCGGCGATCCGGTCGAGGTCGTCCACCGTGGAAGCGACGAACTTGAACGCCGCCCGCCCGGAGGCCACAAACGCCTCCAGGGCGGCTGGCACGATGCTCTTGGTCTCCTTCACGCCGAAGCTGGCAAGCTTGGGCGAGACGTTGAACCGGACCCCGTCGGCCACCAGCTCGGGAGTGGGCGCGATGGTGCCGTTCGTCTCGAACTCGATCCGCTTGCCGGCTGCTATCAGTCCCCGGACGAGAGGCACCAGTCGCGCCTGCTGGATCAACGGCTCGCCGCCGGTGATCACGACCAGCTCGACCGGTGAAGACGAGGCCCAGGCCACCAGGCCCGCGACGGATTGCCTCGTCGACTCCTCGTGCGGGTCGAACCGAGACCAGTCCCAGGTGTACTTCGTGTCGCATCGCGTGCAAGTGAGGTTGCACCGGGACAGGCGGATGAACAGGGCCGGGTGTCCGCAGCTTGGGCCCTCGCCCTGAAACGTCGGCACCTCGGTACCGAAGCACTCCGCGACGATCAGGAATTCGCCTTCGGCAGCTTCCGGTTCGAGGTTGAGCGGCTTGGTTGTGGTCATTGGCCCACCACATCGAAGCGGGCCCAGCTGCTTGCGGTCTCGCGGACCAGGACGGCGACAAGGCGGCCGGGGATCTCCGACTGGAGGTTCTGAACGAACCAGCCGGCCAGGAACTGGGCCAGGCGCTCCGAGGTGGGCTCGAAGGGCAGGATCTCGTGCAGGTTGCGGTGGTCGAGCTCGGTGTCCAGGAACGACTTGAACGGGGCGAGCGCACCGAAGTCCGTGACAAAGCCGGGATCCTCCAGCGCGGATGCAGTGAGGATGACCTCAACCTCGTAGCTGTGCCCGTGCTGGCGGGAGCACTTGTGCTCATGCGGCAGCCGGGGAAGCCGATGGCCAGCCTCGAAGCCGAACTTCTTACCGATGGTGAAATTGCCGGGCGGTAGTGGAACAGCAGTGAAGCCCATTCGATTTCTCCGAGAGGTGAGGGTGCGGCTGATTCGGGCGGGGTGGGGCAGCCGCCTCTTCAGGCGGCTACGGGCTGTGCCCCCAGGTGGTTCTTCGCGGCCTTGTCCAGCACCTTGGTGAAGTGCTCGGCGCGCTCGTCGCCCTCGGCCTCCTGAGCGCGGAGGCCCCCGAAACGGGCCCAGTACCGCCGACAGACGTCCCTCTCCATCAGCTTCGAGGCGTAGAACGGCAGACACCCGTCCCGGACGAAGCCGAGGCGGTCGCGCAAGCTGAGCATGCAGATGAGCTGGTTGGCCTTCAGCAGATGCATGTACCCCTCGACGTCCAGGTCCTCGGGCGTCCAGAGCTTGGCGAGGTCCGGGTTGGCGGACATCTGCGTCAGCCAGTCGAGTTGGTTGCGCGCGACGGTCGCCTCATTTCGTTCGGCCTGGTGCCGCGCGTCCTGCCTCAACCGGGCGGCTCCGACCACGACGGTGGCGAGGGAAACCGCGGCGCCGGCAGCGAGGACGGCGGTGGTGAGCTTCATGCTTTAACGGTCCTTTCACGCAAAGTGATCTGGGGCGAGGGCGGGTCTGTGGAAGCCTGCGTGGCTCGCTGCGTCATGCGACCCCCGCGAGCACGACGGCCGGTGAGCCGCCGTCAATGCGATCCAGGGCGTATCGGCGGCGCACAGTGTCCAAAGCGACGGCGATCGGCGGCAGTCCGACGGCGGCCCTTCGCTGGTCCAGCAACTGCGGCGCACGCAGTGGGCACAGCTCCACCCCTGCTGCGCTGAGGACGAGTTGCGTCCCGAACTCTTGGGGTCGCCCGCTGTTGACCAGGGCGCGGTCGTGAAGGTGGGCCCAGTGCTGGATGCGCGCATCGCCGTCCTGGACCGCACGTTTCAAAAGGGTGGTGGCCGCCCGCTGGAAGTCGGGTTCGTCGTCGGCGTGCAGAGCGATGCTCCAGGCGGCACGTGCTGCGTCGGGGCCCACGAGACGGTGGCCGGGCCAGTCATGTTCGGCCAGGATGCGGCGCAGCACTTTGGTGTCGGCGTGCTCAGCGTGACGGTCCTGGCCGAGGTGGACGGCGTCGAGCTGGTTGCGTACGCGTCTTGCCCGGCGTGCTGCCGACTGTGCGGCGCGGGCGATGAGTTCGCGGGCGAGGTCCGGCCGCAGCGGTTCCGCGGTCCTCACGCGATACTCCGCTGGTCGGCGGCGGACTGCGGCTCGTGGACCTGGCAGCCGATGAGCGCGCTCAGCCCAGGCCGAAGCTCGGCGGTGAGTTCGAGGCGCGCGACTCGCTCATGGTGCTGTCCGGTGCCCGATCCACGGACGTCCCAGCCCATGTCGGTGAGCCGACGAAGGAATGTGGCGATCGGATCGACGTCGAGAGGATGGCGGACCATGGCCTCGGCCCGCACAAGCGGTACCTCGAGCCGGGCGGTGAAGTCGGAGGCCCACAGAGTGATCAGCCGGACGGTGTCATCGGAGTGACCGGGCAGGGTGTGGACGCAGTCCAGGAAGAGGCACGGGCCTTCGCCCCATCCGAGGTCGGGCCCGCGTTGCGGGATCATGCAGGCCAGCAGCAGCCCGTCCTCGAACAGTCCAGCCGGCTTCACCTGCGGGGCGCGGAACAGGGCCGGGATATCGGACCGGGCGGGTGTAGGCACGCCGCGCATGGCGAGCCAGCGCTGACGGTCCTGGACGAGGGCCGCGGCCTCATCCCGTTCGGCGTCGGTGCGCAACGACCGCATCTCGTACACGGCCGGTAACCCTGTCGCGCACTGGCTTCGAGGCGCGGGGGAGGACTCGATGGCCGTAGAAGCGGGTGAGGCATTCACTGGCTAGCTCCGCTCTCCATCGTGGTGACCCGCCTGGCGCCCAGCAGGCCCCACGCGTGGGCCCAGGCGACAAGTTGGGTGGTGTTGGCCGCCCCGGTCTTGTCGAGCAGTTCGTCATGTGCGGCTCGCACGTCGGCGGGCGCGATCTTGGCTATGGCAGCAATGTCGCTGGGATTGCTGTGCTCAGCGACCGCCCGCAGCAACAGTTGCTGCTCTGGACTGAGTTCCGGCATTGGCCTGTCCGTTGTGGGCGGAGCGACCTGCCGGGCGTTGCACAGGAAGTGCACGATCACCGGGGGCTTGCAGCGGGGCGGGCAGTGGAGGCTCTCCCGGATGTCGCGTACGTACTGGCGGACGGTCACGGCCGACAGCCCGGTCCTCGCGGCGATCTCTTGAGGGCCGAGGCCGTCCACGAGGTGCTGGGCGACGCGCTGCAGGGTCGGGGTCAGGGGGGTGATCGGTGCGCTGGTCATCATGCGCGGGGTCACGGGTGTCTCTTTCGCGGCTGGGTTGAGGGATATCGGGTGGGGTGTCGCCGGACCCCGCGGGGGACGGGGGCCGGCGACACGGGCCCGTGCGCGGCGGTCTGGATTCACGGGGCGCCGCACACGGGGGCTCATGCGGCTGTCGGGTCGGGGCGGGCCCACGCCGCTTCGGCGGCGAGACGTTCTGACCACTGGATGTGGGCCTCGCCGAAGGCGGCGTCGGCGAGGCGTATGCGCTGGACTTCGCCGGTTCCGGCCGGTGGGTAGGTGAACTGGATGTCGCGCCACAGGCGCTGGAGGATGTAGTCGCCGTTGAGGGCATGGGCGCCGTGCAGCTCCATGGCGTCCTGGGTTGACTGCATGGCCCACTGGTGGCCGAGGTACTTGGCGTTGATCAGGTCGGCGTCGCAGGGCAGGCCCTGGTCGAGGAGGTGCACGGACTGATAGGCCAGGATTCGCCCGGCGCGCAGGCGGGCCTCCATGTCACCGATGCGGTCCCGCAGAACCGGCAGATCGGAGAGGGCGCCCCGGTAGCGGGAGCGCGTCTTGAGGTAAGCGGTCGAGGTGGCCACGACTGCCTCGTGTATTCCCAGGCTGACTGCGGCCAGGTTGGGACGGCCGTACAGGATGCTGCTGCTCTGCGCTACGCCCAGCCCCTGGCCGATCTCTCCGACCACGTTTTCCTCGGGGACGCGGACATGATCGAGGTCGAGGCGGCCGGCGGAGAAGCCGTGCAGGCCGAGGCCGGGACGGTGGTCGGCGACTGAGAGCCCTCGGCGCTTGGATTCGACCATGAACGCGGTCAGCGCCTGGGAGGTGCTCACGCCTGCCTTGGCGGTCCGGGCGACCACGAGGTGGGCTCCCGCGAGGTGGCTATTCCCGATGTGGATCTTGCTGCCGGTGATCACCCATTCGTTGCCGACGTGCTCGGCGATGGTCTCGATGCCGCCGATGTGTCCGCCGGCTCGCGGTTCGGTCACGGCGATCGACAAGAGCAGTGAACCGTCCGCTACGCGGGGCAGCCAGCGGCCCTTCTGCTCGTAGGTGGCGAAGTGCAACAGGGCGCCGACGGGGATCAGCGTGGCCTGGAGGATGGCCGCCGCAGCCGCCGAGACGCGGGCAATGCGGTGGACGAGGATTGTCTTGGCCACGTGTCCGGCGTCCAGCCCTCCGAAGGAGGACGGGACGCTGACGGCGAACCAGCGTCGTGCGGCCATCAGGTCGGCGACCTTGCGCTCCACCCTGCCGGGGGCGGCCTCCATGCGTGCGGCGCGCGGCGCGATGTGCTCGGCCGCGAAGGCGTCCGCCTCGTCCCACAGCAGTTCGTGGCGGGCGTTGAGATAGGGGCGCAGCGCCGGCGGCGGCGTGGTGGGTGTGGCGGGCATGGTCCTCTCCCTCTCCCTGGATGAAGGTCGCACGGTGGAGCGGCCGGGGATCGCCTGCGGCTCCCGGGTGGGGGGTCGTGCAACGGACTAGCGGACGGGCGCGCGGGCGATGTGGTCCATCACCCGGACGCCAGCGTTGATGACGATGTCTCTCAGCCGTCGGGCCTCGCTCAGGGGCCGCTTCTCGGGGTCGATGACGCACACCGTGCCCAGTACAGTGCCGCTGTCGTGGATGAGCGGGGCACCGAAGTAGGAGCGGATCCCGACCGCGTCGACCACGGGGTTGCCGCTGAAGCGCGGGCTGGCGTGCACGTCGTGCAGCGGAAGGGCCTTCTTGCGGGCCATGACCTCCGGGCACCAGCCGTGGTCGCGGCTCATGGTGCGGCCGACGATGACGTACCCGCTGTCCGCGGGCGGCTGGTGCAGCCCGACGAAGGTCTGCTCCTCCAGGAAGAGGTTGACGAAGCCGTACAGGAACCCGGCTTGTGTGGCCATGTCGCGGGCCAGTTCGTCGAAGTCCTCGCTGGCAGCGGTGGGCACGCCTAGGCGATCCAGCAGCTCGTACCGCTGCGCCAGCTCGGTCGCCTGCTGGGCCTGCGGGACGGGGACGGCGGCGCCGGCGGGGAGGGATGGCCCATGGGTGACGTCCCGCATGGTACGTCGCGGCAGCGACTGCGTGAGGGGGGCGGTCTGCCGCGCGCGGTAGGGGTCGTTGGGCTGATACGACATCAGGCGTCCTGAAAGGTGGTAGTGGATGCGGGGCGAGCGGGGCTTGCCGATGCGCTCTTCAAGGCGTGGCCAACGAGGGTCAGCAGGACGCCAGCGACGTGGTTCGGATCGCGGGCGTCGCAGGTGACCACCGGCACAGAGGCGGGCAGTTCGAGGGCGGTGCGGACCTCATCGGGGTGGTAACGATGTGCTCCGTCGAACTGGTTCACCGCGACGACGAAGGGCAGGCCGATGTCCTCGAAGAAACCGACGGGGGTGAAGCTGCTTTCCAGGCGGCGGGTGTCGACCAGGACGACCGCGCCGACGGCTCCGCGACAGAGGTCGTACCAGAGGTCGACGAACCGGTCCTGGCCGGGCGTGCCGAACAGGAACAATTCCAGGGGCACGGGCGCGTCGGGCAGGTTGAGGCGACCGAAGTCGAAGGCAACCGTGGTGGTCTGCTTGGCCTCGACGCCCGCCAGGCTGTCCACGTCCGCGCTCGCCTCGGTCAGGTACTCCTCCGTGCTCAGCGGCGTGATCTCACTGACGGCACCCACGGCGGTGGTCTTGCCCGCGCCGAAACCGCCAGCGATCACGACCTTAAGCACGGTCGGTGCACCGGTACGCGGGCGCGACGACGGCCGCAGCACCACGGCCGGGTCACCCGGCCTGGGGGTAGGCGATGGCATCGGGCCACTTTCTCTTCAGGCCGGCAGATAGGGCCGCCAGCAGTTGTGCAGAGGGACGTGCATGCGCGTCGGACGCGGCATAGGCGGTGACGGGGACGACCAGGGCGTCGGCGTCCAGGAGGTCGGAGATAAGGATCTTGACGGCGGTTACGGGACGGCCGAGTCGGCCCGCCAGCTCGGTCACCGAACGCCGGTGCTCCCGGCACAGGGCGAGGATCTCTGCGCATTCTTCGGCCTGGCCCGGGCCGGGCCGCCCGGGTCCGGCGTCCAGCACCGTGTCCAGGCCGAGCAGATGCCGTGGCCGGGTGCGACCGCGCGTCAGGGTGTAGGTCCGTACGAATGTCGAATCCTCGGCCGCGCTCCCGTGTGCGGTCACCGGACCTCATCACCCGTGCCGACGCGGACGGGGATCTGCATGTAGGGGGCGAACTTCTGCACCAGGCGCCCCATCTCGAACCCGACGGTGCCGGCATCGGCGTCCATGGTCGCGATCACCGCGAGGACCGTGTCCACCACTCCCCGTTCGTTGCCGGGATGGCCCTCGAAGGCCGCGCTGCGACCGGAACTCTGGACGAAGATCAGACAGTCGTCTCGCTCGATGACGACCTGCCTCGCCGGCCTCTTCTTGTGGGTGGGACCGGTGATGTTCGCCGCGAGTGAGGCCACTCCGCTGATGGCGGCCGACAGTTCGTCCGCCCAGTCCTTGTCGACGTCGCTGTCCAGCAGCCGCAGTCCGTCCCGCGAGAGCAGGACGGCGTGCGTGACGCCCGTCGTGTCGGAGGCGAACTGCCGCAGCAGCCACGCCATGTTGTCCCGCTGTCCGCTTGCCGTTGTCTCGGTTGCGGGTGCGTCGCCGGTCACGTTGTTCATCGCGGGGTGGGTACTCATAGGGATCGCTCCAGAAAGGGGGGAAGGGCCAGCGGATGTAACGGCCACCGGGAACGTGGAGGGACGAGGTTCAGGGCCTGGGGTGCTCTGTCGAAGCGGTGGGAGAACCGGCTTGCCCGCTGGCCTGGATGCCGGTGCGGAAGGCGGCTGCGAGCCCTGGCGTCGCCGCGATCACGGGGGCTTGCTCCCGCTCGTGTGGCGGACGGAAGGTGCCGGCCTGGCGTCTACGCGTGGGAAGCGCGGGTGGATCAGCAGGGTGACCTGCCTGTGCGGCTTCCGGCCCCCCTGTGGCACTGGTGCGTGGAACCTGCCCCGCTCTCGGGGTGGCTGGAGTCGCGGCAACCTGCTGCGAGTGCGGCCCCAAGGGGCGGGTGTCCTGGGGCGGCGCGCCCGCATCGTCGATGGAGGGAATCGCTACCAGGAGCCGTGCCGGGATGACCACCAGGGCGGTGGTGCCTCCTGTCACGTTCTCCTGCAGGAGAACGGACAGCCCGTGCGACTGGGCGATCTTCGCGGCGACCAGCAAGCCGAGCTGTCCCGCTCGCACCTGGCCGCTGACGTCGACCTCGTCGGGGGCCTGGAGCAGGTGGTTCATCTGCGCCCGCGTCTGCGGATGCATGGGGATGGCCCGGTCCTCGACCTCGACGGCCAGCCCGTTCGCCACCCGCTGCGCACGCACCGTCACCTTCGTAGCCGGATCGGAACACTCACAGGCGTTCTCGATCAGCTCAGCCAGCAGGTGCGTCAGGTCCGGACCCACATGGCCGGGAAGGCCCAGCTCCGCGCCCACGGACCCCGCCGCAACCGCCACCCGCGGATACTGCACGACCTCGGAGACGGCGCCGCGCAGCACGCTCTTGACGGGAACGGGCCGACGCACGCTGCGCAGGGACTGCCCGCCCAGCACCGCCGTGCTCTCGACCTGGCGACGCATCCGTGTCACGAGGTGATCGATCTCGAAGATCTTGGCGAGCAACTCCGGGTCGTCGGTCAGCATCTCCAGCTGGCTCAGTGCCTCAAGCGCCTTGCCGACCAGCGCGTGCTCGCGCATGGCCAGGCGACGCAGCACTTCCAGGAGGACGACGGACTGGGACTCGTCGTGCACCCGTATCAGCGACGCGATGGCCTGCACCTGGAGGGCACTCAACGCCTTGTTGATCTCGGCGTTCGGACTGGCCGATGGTGGCACCAGCAGGTCCGGCAGCGGCGGTCGTCCCCCGCGGCACAGCTCGTCTGCCGACCACTGCACCGACTTTTCGACGGCCGCCGCTGCTCCTGCGACCGCTGCCAATGCCGCTGCCTGGGCATGCTCCGCAGCCGTCTGCACGGCCCCTGCAGCCGTTCGCGCTCCGCGAGCCGCCAGCGTGGCGACCCCCGCCAGTCCGCAGACCAGGCCGGCGAGGAGCCAGCCGGGGCCCACCGCGGACACCGACCAGAGGATGAAGGCGGCACCCAGCAGTGCGGCAAGGAGCACTAGGGGCAGTGCGACGGCGCGGTGGACATGGTGCAGTGTGAACGCGTCGATCTGAGGCCGCCGTCGGCGGTGGCCGGTGGCGGCCGGCGCTGCCGCAAAGGCGCTGTCAGGCATGGGAATCCTCGTCAGGGTGGGGGTGGCTAGGCGTGCTGCGGCGTCAGGCTGCGCAGGTCTGGTGTGTGCTGCGTGGGGTCGAGCTCCCGTGGAGCGATGCGGCCGCTTACTCGATCACCACGAAGAGCCAGCCACGCCATGGGACCGAGAATCAGCGCGATCAGAACTGCCCCGGCGGCGGTCATGTCCGGGGCACCGACGCGGCCAGAACCACGCAGGCGAGGGCGAGAGCGAAGACCCCGCCGCGCAGCACGTTGATCGGCGGCTTCCACCAGCGCCGTCTCTGGACCGGCTTCGCTGGGGCCACGTAGTGGGCCTGCACGGCAGCGATAAGGTCTTGGGTTGCCTCGGCCAGCCTGACCAGATGGACCCTGCTGGGCATGTAGCCCTCGGGGATGCCCGCCGAGGCGAGTTGCTGCGCGCGGCGCAGTACGGGTGCTTCCGGGGGCACAACCAGCCCGAGCTGGCTGACGTGACCGCGAAGGCGGCACGCGAGTTCCTCCACGTCGGCGGCGCTCTCCGGCAGT
Organism: Streptomyces sp. NPDC026538; assembly: GCF_055567535.1. Classification (NCBI taxonomy): domain Bacteria; kingdom Bacillati; phylum Actinomycetota; class Actinomycetes; order Kitasatosporales; family Streptomycetaceae; genus Streptomyces; species Streptomyces sp. NPDC026538. Next base: position 407,150 of record NZ_JBVHQG010000002.1, on the reverse strand, counting down.
GGCGACTCCTCGTCCAGCACGAGCGCCACCGTCTCCGCTGCGGCCATCGACCGATCGCGGTCAGGGCCTGGTTCGGCACCGACAGCGCCCTGTCCGCTCGGGCCAACGCGCTGGCTGGCGTCCCGGCGGAAAGTCAGCCGACGACGCATGAGACAACTCCTGTTCGCATGAGGCCAACTCGGCTTGGCCGTGGTCGGTGAGACGCCTGGTGTCGGGCGCAACCGTGTCCTCCCAGGCGGGTGGCACACGGGAGCGCGGCATGCGGCGTCGTGACATCGCGCTGCGCTGATCACCTCGCCGATCACTCGACGTGATTGCGCGGTGACTAGAGAACACCTCGCGTTGAAGCCTGGGGAATGACTTTCAGATGACGTTGACTCGTCAGTAACCCTGTTTGGGGTGCCGCCGGAGCAAAGGGGCCTGACATGCTGGGCGCCATGGTGACTCTCGATGGAACGCCCGTATCCGTAGACGACCTGCTTCCCTTGGCGCTCACAAACGTCGGCCACTTCACGTCCATGCGCGTCGACTCCGACGGCACTATCCGCGGCCTGACGCTGCACATGGAACGCCTCGCACGGGACTGCAAGATCGTGTGGCATGCGGCTTTGGACACAGACCGTGTGCGCGAGTACGTCCGTCAGGCCCTGGAGGCAGTGCCCCATCCGTGCGTCGTGCGTGTCACGATCTACGACCCGAAGGTCGAGCTGGGCCACCCGGCCGACGCCAAGGAACCGCACGTTCTCGTGTCCGTGCGCGGAGCCGGCGCCCTGCCGCCGGCTCCGCTGCGCGCCCAGAGCCTGGTCTACGAGCGTGACCTCCCCGAGGTGAAGCACGTCGGCCTCTTCGGCGCGTTGCACATCAGGGGCGCGGCCCAGCGAGCGGGCTTCGACGACGCCTTGTTCGTCGGCCGCGACGGCTTCGTCTCCGAGGGCGGTACTTGGAACGTGGCCTTCATCGACCAGGAAGGCACTGTGGTGTGGCCCGACGCCCCCGTACTGCCCGGCGTCACCATGACCCTGCTCCAGCAGCAAGTCGAACACCACACCGCTACCGTTACGTTGGAACAGGCGAAAGGCATGGCTGCGGCCTTCGCCACGAACACCTCGATCGGCGTCCGCCCCTTGGCCGCGATCGACGACACCCAGCTCCCCGTCGAGCACCCCGTCTTGACACGGCTCCAGGAGGCGTACCTGTCGATCCCCGGCGAGACGCTGTAAAGCAGCACCATGGCGGGGGTGACTAGGTGGACCGGCCGTGAAGCCGAGCTGCTGCGCAAGGCCATGCGGAAAACACAGAAGGAGTTCGCTGAACTGGTGGGAGTCAACCCCCGTCAGATTCCTCGCTGGAAGAGCCGGGCGGAGACCATCGAACTCGAACTCGACAACCAGGCAGCCCTGGATACTCTCCTGGCCCAAGCCGAGCCCGACGTCCAGCAGCGGTTCGCCACGCTCCTGACCGAACGTGCCGCTGCTGAGCATGATGAGCGCGCCGAGGAACTGCTGCGAAGGGACCCGAGCACCCGTCGGCACCCGATCGACGGGAAGGTCATGGCCCTCATCGAGGAGGGCATCTACCTCTCCGGCCCCGACAACCGCGCGGTGTGGCTGGAGCCGTTCTTCATCGACGTCTACCCGACGACCAACGAGGACTACGCGAAGTTCGTGCAGGCCACCAATCACCGGCCACCCCAGCACTGGCCTGACGGCCGCTGCCCCGCCGCCCTGGCCACCCACCCCGTGGTGTGGGTGACGTGGCACGACGCGACCGCCTACGCCCGCTGGGCAAGCAAAGCTCTGCCGACCGCTCGGCAGTGGGAGAAGGCGGCTCGCGGACCGCGCGGGCGCATCTACCCCTGGGGCAACGAGGCGACGGCCGCCAAGGCGAACACGGCGGAGGCCGGCATCGACGCGACGACCCCCGTCTCCCGTTACCAATCCGGCGTCAGCCCATTCGGCATCTTCGACATGTGCGGCAACGTCTGGGAGTGGTGCTCCACCGAAGAGGAGCCCGGCAACGGGCGGTACCACCTGAAAGGCTCGGCGTTCACGTCCCCGATCGAACGGGCTGCGCCGTCCTTGATGAACACTGCCGCTGCCTCGATGAAGGACAACGACACTGGATTCCGCTGTGCTATGCCAGCGTGATTCGGGCACCGTGAGCGACCAGTCGATCCTGCATCGGCAGCCGTGAGAGACGGCTCCGGCCATCAGGGCGCTACCCGCATCAGGCGAGGACGGGGCGCACCTCGTACTGCGGTTGCTTGTCATCAGCATGCCGCCAATCTCAGCTCACACCATGTGATGGCGCCGGCGTCCTCGACCCCGCCAGGCCCCTCGTCCCTCTTGGGTGAGCGACTGCACGAGCACCAGGCAGCGGCCGTTCTCGTCGGCGTCACGAGGGGCTTCCTGCCGGGCGCGGCCATGACAGATGTCCAGCCCAGTCCGGTCGTGCCCGCGACGGCATCGTCCGCATTCAGAGCGAGCTGCCGCCTGACCGGCAACGCGTCGGTGGCCACGTCACCGAACTGGACCACCGGGCACGGAACATGCTGCGGGACATAGGCTGACCGCGACACGGGCTCAGGGCCCCGTACGGCAGCTCGTGGATCCGCGTCTCCAAGGGGGAGGAACCAGTACCGGTGACGACGTACGAGGTCGAATCGATCGCAACGGTCGTTGGCGGCCACACCTGCGTTCAGGATGACTACCAGGGTGGGGTCGAGTCGGTCATCCGATTCAACGACGCATACCCCCTGGAAACCCTCCAGGGCATCGATGAGTTCTCCCACTTGACGGTGACGTGGCGCTTCCACCTGGCGCGACCCGAAGACGTCCAGCTCCACGCGCGCAGCCCCCGCGGGAATCCGGGCTGGCCGCCGACCGGTACCTTTGTCCACCGCGACCACCGGCGTCCCAATCAACTGGCGGTCAGTTACCCGCGGTTGCTCCAGGTCGAAGGACGGGACCTGTTGGTCACCGATCTCGACGCTGTAGACGGAACGCCCGTGATCGACTTGGCACCGTACTTCGAACAGATGGGGCCTCGTGGCCCGATCCGTCAGCCCGCCTGGCCCGGCGAGATGCTCGAACCGAATTACTGGGCGAAGGCAAGCGAACGGCCCTCGGAGCGCCCTGTATGACAGAAGCGACTGAGCTGCCCGGCTTGCCATTTGCATCGTCGGGAACCAACTGGAGGTCTGGCTCAAGCTGCAGCCCTCGCGTCTCGGAACTCACACCACGTCTCCTCGCCGTTGCTCTCCCATGCGTCTGAGATCGCATCAACCAGCCGGATCCCGCGCCCCGATTCGCCGTCGGGTCCGGCTTCCTTGAGCACAGCTGGCGCCGGGTTGTGGTCGGTTACCGAGACACGCACCACGTCGACGGCCACCGTGATGCGGAGCACGACTTCGCCCTCACCGTGGACCACGGCGTTGGTGACCAGCTCCGAAACGGCCAGTACGACGAACCCCGCCACCGGCTCCGAAACACGGCACCGCCGCAGGAACGCCCTGGCTATGCGCCGCATCTCCCCGACCTTCGCAAGGTCGGGGAGAAGGGCCGCCTGACAGGCATGGGATGCCGCCGGTACCTCTGCCCTCGCCCATGCGCCGGCCTCATCTTCCTGAACCGGCCTGACGCATGACGCGCCTGCTGTAGCCGCACAGCTGCGGATGCCCCCGCCGGGCGGGGCCGCCTCTTGGAGCCTGGTCATGTGGGCTATGGCACCGTGCGGCGACGCCGTCGACCAGGGGAATCCAGAGGGGGAAAATCATGTCAAGGGGGAAACTGGAGGGGGGAATTGAGGCCATGATTGGATTCCGCCCACCGACAGAGGTCACACTCATGCCAGACCCGTTCGCCGACCTGCTCCTCCGGCTTCGGCAGGAGGCGGGCCGGACGCAGGAGGAGCAGGCGGAGGCGATCAACGCTGTCTCCGGCCGGGACACCATGACCCGCCGAGAGATCAGCCGTTATGAGAACTTCGAGAACATTCCTACCAACCACACAATCGGCCACATCGCGGCGGCCTGCGGTGTCCCCTTCGAGGAACTACAGCGAGAGGCCAAGGCCGCCCGCGCTCGGAAGAGAAAGGGGCATGCCGATGCAGGGGAGGACCAAGACGCCGTGAAGCGTCGCACGCTCCTGGGTAGCGCCACTATCGGCGTGAGCGTGGCCGCCGAGCCGTGGGGGCGCCTCGCCTTCGCCCTCAGCAAGGGGAACAAGATCGATTCGACCGCTGCCGCCGCGCTCATCGACCGAGCCGCTGAACTGCACGTCCAGGAACTCAACCTCAGCGCGCGGCGGCTACAAAAAACGGTCGAGTCGCATCTTGACGCGATCACTGCGGCCCTGCCTCGTGCAGGCGAACACGAAGGCGCTCTCACCATCGCCGCCGGGGAAACCGCCGCTCTGGCCGGTTGGGTGGCCTGGGACCTGGGGGAGCACGACAAAGCCAACGCCTACTACAAGGTCACGTCGCAGTGCGCGGCGGCTGCCGGGCATCCTCCACTCCGAGCCCTGGCCCTGACCTACAGCAGCTACGGCGCTTTGACGCCAAAGGCGAAGATGGAGTTCCTCTCCCAAGCCGCCAACGACGTGCGAGGCCACGGTAACGCTACTGCTGCCGCCTGGGTTCTCGGTAGGCACGCGGAAGAAGCTGCGGCGGCCGGCGACGAGGTGGGGGCGCTCCAGGCGTTAGACCGAGCGCGCTTCGCCTACGATTTCGCGGACCACACCAGCGAGCAGGCATGGGTCAGGTTCGTGACCCCATACCGCATGGACTCGTTGGCCCTGTCCGTGTACGGCCAGCTGAGGCGCCCCGAGCTCACGTCCACAGCTGATACCGCGGTCGACCGCCTCGGAGACGGGCTACCGGACGGGGGCGTCGTAGTCCTCGGTGATCTGGCGTCGGCCCTACTGCGTGGGGGCGACGTCGACCAAGGCGTCTACGTGGCCCGCCAGTTCGCTGCGGCGGCACAGGCCAAGCCCAACACCATGGGCAAGGAGCGGGCGGCGGCTATTGCAGCGTTGCTCCCTGACAGCGAGCACGAACTTGCCGTTCATTTCCGGCGGTTCGCATCCTGATCCACCTCGGGTGGCACGCGGCAAGCCCAGGGCACCAACGTCGCCGACGCCCGGCCCGTGGCTCCTCAGTCGGATTCCGTCTCCTCGAAGACCCAGGACAGGTACGCCTCCGACCCGCCGGTTACGGGCAGTGTGATCCATTGGGGGACGTCGTACGAGTGCTTCTCGTGCACCCACGCTTCTAGCGCGGGAAGACGGTCCGTCGTAGTCATATACGAGATGCGCCACTCCCGCGCCGCCTCGACCTTCCCCTTCCACCAGTAGAAGGCGGTGGTTGGCGCATCGATGTGGACTCCCGCTGCCAGCTTGCTCTCGACCGCACCTCGGGCCAGCATCGTCGCCTGCCCCTCGTCGTCGCTGGTCGTCTGAGCAATCACAATATCGTGGGCCATGCAACTACCTCTCCAGCTCGGGTACCGCGACCCTACCCAGCCGTCCAGGGCACACCGAGAGCCGGTCGCCACCTCTCAAGGCGAGTGAGGGCTCGACCACGACCTGTACCAGTCAAGTGACGGCGGGCCATGCGGGGTGGCGCGTCGCTTCGGCACTGCGGTGGCAGGTTCTCATCAACGAGGTCGTGCGGCTGCATTATGCAGGCGCCGGGCCCGTGCGCTTCATAAGCCCGCGACAGGAGGACTTGCTGGCTGTCGGCGGCCATTCGCTCACGGCAGACGAGAAATAGGACCACAGGACTGGATACCTCCGTCCGGACCATGTCAACGTACAACGTCCCGGAAAACACCAGGCCAGGATGTGCAGATGCTCCACTGCGGCCCAGGTTGCGAAACGCCTTGGAATCCTGCACCCGTGTGACTGCCTTGCTGGCAGGCTCCTACTTGGGGAGGTCCGCCTGTCTGACTCCGCTATTCGATCCGCTCGCTTCACTGCACCCGCTCTTTATACGCGCGGCGCGTCTGAACGCCTGGTACAGCCAGGCAGCCGGCGACTACGGGACCCTTTCCGCCGGGCTGTACGTCTGCCTTTGCGTGGCTGGCCTGTTCGGCGAGGACCTGTTGCAACCCGGCTATCGCGGCGTCAGTGCAGCCCTCGCATACCGTGCGGCACGTCTTGGCGCCGCAACACGGCAAGTGGCACTCGCCATGAGGACGAGCGACTCGCTGCCCGGAATCTCGACCGCCTCACCGATGACGGTCTGCTGGTGCTCGCCACGGACGGCGCGCACCTGGTTGCGCGTCGGCTGGCCCTGGCTGCGGCGGGCCTAAGCAGATGCCGCCTTCGTGATGCGGTGCGCAACATAGACGACGATCGCCGGTTAGCAAAACCGGCGATCGTGAGGTTCCTTGAGGACGTTCGCATGCGCGGCTGTGCTTGGCGGCGGAGCTGCAGCGAACTCAGCAGCCCGTGAAACGGAATGGCACTGGTCTGGTGCCAGCCAGATGATCCGGCGCCCTGCTCGTGCAGGTCCCCTTGAAGGAGAGTGAGTACCCCCTGTCCGTTCCGATCAAGAAGCTTCCACCCAACTCCAGGGGACAGGTGCGCTACCGGTTCGTAGTCGACGTAGGCATCGACTCTGCCACCGGGAGGCGCAAACAGCTGACTCGTACGTTCGCCACTCTCAAGGAGGCGAAGGCTGAGTACGCGCGCATCACCAACCGCCGCGAGGAAGGGACGTTCGTACCGCCCAACCAGATAAATGTAAATGAGTGGCTTGATCAGTGGCTGGCCATGAAGGCAGAGGATCTGGAAGAAACCACTATTTACAACTATCGGGTTACCCTCGATCGAGTTCGAGGGAGGCTGGGGCGCATCCGGCTTCAAGAACTCACCGAGGAAGATGTAGAAAATTGGATGCACTGGGCGTTGAAGCATGGGCGGGTACGTGGTGACAAAGCAGGTACTCCGCTTGGAGTGACCAGTGTGGAGATGAGTCTCGCCCGATTGAAGGACGCCCTGAATCGAGCCGTTACGCGTCGGCTAGTAACCATGAATGTAGCCCAACATGTGACCATCCCACGTAGGGCACGTAAAGAAGAGCGAAAGAAGAAGCAGGAGGTGAAGCCGTGGAACGTGCAGGAGATTCAGACGTTCATTCACGGTGTCCGGACAGAACGGCTTTACGCTGCTCTCTTGCTGTCCCTCATGGGTCTACGTCCGGCTGAAGTCTGCGGACTCCGATGGGAAGACGTGGACTTGGAAGCCGCCACGATCACCATAGCCAACACGCGGACAATGATGGGGAATCGGTACGTTGTGGAGAAGGACACCAAGTCCCTGGCCGGGGAACGGGATCTTCCTTTGCCGGCACCGGTGCTGGCTGCCCTCAAGTCGTTCAGGGCTCTCCAAGCCAAGGAGAAGCTCGTCCTGGGTGAGGCTTACTCGGATTCCGGATACGTCGTGGTGCACGAGACCGGGGAAGCCTTCACGATCAAACAGCTCCGCAGGCGCGCTTACCGGCTCATGGAGATCCTTGAACTCCGCAGAGTGCGCCTCTACGACGCTCGCTCCTCCTGCCTCACATACCTCGCCAACAAAGGCGTGCCGGATCACATCCTTGCCCGGTGGGCCGGACACACGAACGTCAAGACCACCAAGAAGTGGTACGTGAAGCCGGACGTGGAGGACCTCCGCGGAGCCGCCACAACGTGGGACGGCCTGCACGGTGCTGCGACGGAGGGGCAAGCGTGACTCAGGCGGCCTGCCGATTGAGCGACCTGCCCAGCCGTATGGCAGTCAAATCGAGTGAACCCGGAAGCCGCTGCTGGCTGTGGACCAGCGACGGCAAGGGGGAGGGGCGGCCAGGCTACGGCCAACGTCTCCCCTCCTGCGAGGCAAGGCAGAGCTTGCCCGCCGTGTGGCGTTCGGGCTGTTCGTCGGTGAATCCCGGAAGGTTTTCAGGTGCGTCATGCCGATCCTTGGGGACGGCACTACACGCTTTGCTGCAAACCAGACCGTTTGGAAGCCGTGCCGAGGGTGGGAAGCTGTGCGGCGCAGGGATTGGGAGGGTGCGCGAGCCGGGAGGACGCACTGTCCCCACGGTCAGGCGTGCACATCGAGGAACCCGTACGTGGACCCATGAGGGTCTCGGCGGTGCCGGGCGTGCCGCGCCGCGAGGGTCACGAGCCGGCGGGTTCACCTGGCCGTGTGAGATTTCGTGAGACGTGAGAGGGTCTGGGGCGTGAGTGAGACACCCCCGAACACCCTGCAATACCGCTTTGACGGGCCAGAAGACGCTCCGGTCCTGATCTTGGGTCCCTCACTGGGTACCACATGGCACATGTGGGACCGGCAGGTCCCGGAGTTGACCCAGCAGTGGCGGGTCTTCCGTTACGACCTTCCCGGCCACGGTGGCTCCCCGGCACACCCGGCCGGTTCCGTCACCGAACTGACAGCCCGGCTGCTGGCCACGCTCGACTCCTTCGGGGTGCAGCGCTTCGGCTACGCGGGCTGCGCGCTCGGCGGTGCCGTCGGCATCGAGCTGGCCCTGCGGCACCCGGAGCGGATCGCCTCGCTCGCGCTGGTCGCCGCCTCACCCCGGTTCGGGACGGCGGACGAGTTCCGGCAGCGCGGTGTGATCGTGCGGACGAACGGCCTCGACCCGATCGCCCGGACCTCGCCCGAGCGCTGGTTCACCGGCGGGTTCGCCGCCGCGCAGCCCGCGATCACCGAGTGGGCCGTCCAGATGGTGCGCACCACCGACCCCGGCTGCTACATCGCCGCCTGCGAGGCCCTGGCGGGCTTCGACGTACGCCATGAACTCGCCCGGATCGGCGTGCCCACGCTCGTCCTGGTCGGCTCGGACGACCAGGTCACCGGCCCCGCCGAGGCCCGCACCCTGGTCGCCGGGATCCCGGACGCCCGGCTCGCCGTGGTACCCGGCGCCTCCCATCTGGTCCCGGTCGAGCAGCCCGCCGCCGTCACCGACCTGCTGGTGCGGCACTTCTCCACCGCCTGGCAGCCCGCCTACGACTCGACCACCGGCCAGATGGCCATCCCGGCCGCCCCGCCGAAGCCGGTCCTGGCCGCCGCTCCGCAGGCCGTGCCCCAGGTCGCCCCGCAGGTCACGCCCCTCGCCGAGATCGCCCCGGCCGCCGCGGTGCCGCAGCCGCTCGGGCGTCCCGACCCCTACGACGCGGGACTGAAGGTCCGCCGTGAGGTGCTCGGGGACGCGCATGTGGACCGGGCACTGGCCCAGGCGGACGAGTTCTCCGGGGACTTCCAGGAGTTCATCACCCGCTACGCGTGGGGCGAGATCTGGGACCGGCCCGGACTCGACCGGCGCTCGCGCAGCTGCGTCACGCTCACCGCGCTGGTCGCGGGCGGTCACCTGGAGGAGCTGGGCTTCCATGTCCGGGCGGCCCTGCGCAACGGCCTCACCCCGGGCGAGATCAAGGAGGTCCTGCTCCAGGCGGCGGTGTACTGCGGAGTGCCGGCGGCGAACAGCGCCTTCCGGGTCGCCCAGCAGATCATCCGTGAGGAGACCACTCCCGAGGACTGACGGGCCGCCCGGGGGCAGGATGGTGACCATGAAGCTCACGAAGAAGTCCCACGCGTGCGTGCGCCTGGAGAAGGACGGGCGCACGCTCGTCCTGGACCCCGGCGGTTTCAGCGAGGAGGACGCGGCCGTCGGCGCCGACGCGATCCTGATCACGCACGAGCACCCCGACCACTTCGACGAGGGCCGGCTGCGAGCCGCGCTGGACGCCGACCCGGCCGCCGAGATCTGGACCCTGAAGTCCGTCGCCGACCAGCTCGCGGCGGCCTTCCCGGGCCGCGTGCACACCGTCGGCCACGGCGACACGTTCACCGCCGCCGGCTTCGACGTCCAGGTGCACGGCGAGCTGCACGCGGTGATCCACCCCGACATCCCGCGCATCACCAACGTCGGCTACCTGATCGACGGCGGCAAGGTCTTCCACCCCGGCGACGCCCTCACCGTCCCCGAACACCCCGTCGAGACGCTGATGCTCCCCGTGATGGCCCCCTGGAACAAGATCTCCGAGGTCATCGACTACGTCCGGGAGGTGAAGCCGCGGCGCGCCTACGACATCCACGACGCCCTGCTCACCGACCTGGCCCGCCCGATCTACGACCGCCAGATCGGCGCCCTGGGCGGCGCGGACCACCAGCGGCTGGCCCCGGGGGCCTCGGCGGACGTCTGAGGCACGTTGTCAGAGGGGCCCGGTAGGTTGTCAGGCATGCGCATCGCGACCTGGAACGTGAACTCGATCACCGCCCGCCTGCCGAGGCTCCTCGCCTGGCTGGAGAGCAGCGGCACCGACGTGCTCTGCCTCCAGGAGGCCAAGGTCGCCGAGGCGCAGTTCCCGGTCGAGCAACTGCGCGAGCTGGGCTACGAGGCGGCGGTCCACGCCACCGGCCGGTGGAACGGCGTGGCGGTGCTGTCCAGGGTCGGCCTGGCGGACGTCGTCAAGGGCCTGCCCGGCGACCCCGGCTACGACGGGAGCGTGGAGCCCCGCGCGATCTCGGCGACCTGCGGCCCGGTCCGCGTCTGGTCGGTGTACGTGCCCAACGGCCGCGAGGTGGACCACCCGCACTACGCCTACAAGCTCCAGTGGTTCGAGGCCCTCAAGACGGCCGTGGCCGGCGACGCGGGCGGCAGCCGCCCCTTCGCGGTCCTCGGCGACTACAACGTGGCGCCGGCGGACGACGACGTCTTCGACCCGGCCGCCTTCGAGGGCCTCACCCACGTCACACCGGCCGAGCGGGCCGCCCTGACCGCACTGCGCGAGACCGGCCTGTCCGACGTGGTCCCGCGCCCCCTGAAGTACGACCACCCGTACACCTACTGGGACTACCGCCAGCTCGCCTTCCCCAAGAACCGCGGCATGCGCATCGACCTGGTGTACGGCAACGCACCCTTTGCCAAGGCCGTGCAGGACGCCTACGTCGACCGCGAGGAGCGCAAGGGAAAGGGCGCCTCCGATCACGCTCCGGTGGTGGTGGATCTGGACGTGTGAGTGTCAACCTGAGTCCATGAACATCCCCTTCCTGGGTAACAGGCACACCAAGACCGGTGACGTGCCCCTGACCGCCGACCCCGATCTGCTCGCCGAGTGCGAGTTGCTGCGCGCCCAGGCGGCCGAGGACGGTGTCACGCTCGACGACACCCCGGCCTCGCTGGAGGCCCTCGACCAGTTGATCCCGCGCTGGCGGGACGACGAGGAGACCCTGACCTGGCTCGGCACCGACGCCGGTCTGTATCTGGGCACCGTCCTGATCCGGACCGTGCCCGGCGCCGAATGGGAGATCCGTGCGGACGGGGAGCCGGTCGTACGTCTCGAGTCCGGGCGGGAGTTCGATGTCGTCGAGTCCGGCCACGACTGGGCATCGAGCGGCGTCCCCGAGCTCTCCCAGCTCTACGCGGAGGTCGCCGAGGCCTGACCGGCGGCCGTACGAACGCCGATCATCGCATCGATCACCGCATCGCCATCCCCAGCGATAAAGACCGTGTAAATACGGCTAATGCCCGAAAAGTGCGTGTCGTGCCTCAAGTCTTCCCGCGGCTGGATAGTTTGCGGCAACCACGACACAGCTGAGAGTGGGTAGGGCTGCGGATGGCCGTCGATCATTTGATCGAGCTGCGTGACGTCGACAAGTACCACGGCGAGCTCCATGTCCTGCGGGACGTCGGTGTCACCGTCGGCAAGGGGGAGGCGGCCGACGAGGTCCCGGCGGTCATGCGGCAGCTCGCCCGGGACGGCATGGACCGCGCCCCGGAGGAGTTCCTCACCGCCCCGCGCGGCCAGCGTGCCAGGGACGTCCACTCCGAGACCCTCGAGCCCTGAGCGGGGAGTGCGACCCATGCGCCGTACCCCCCGGGTGCCCGCTGCCCCGGCGCTGCTGTGCGCCTTGCTCACCGCACTGCTCGCCACCGCCGGAGCCGCCGGCTGCGGCAAGGAGGGCAGCCCGCCCAGGAAGGGCCCGGCGGCCGGCACACTTCCCCATTACCAGGTGGCGCGGAACGTCCGGCTGCCCGCCTCCAGGACCTGGACCAGGGCGAAGCGGCGCGGCTACTTCGTCGTGGGCGCCAAGGAGGACCAGCCCTACCTCGGTGAGCGGGACCCGGCCACCGGCGTCTACTCGGGCTTCGACATCGAGATCGCCAGGATGATGTCCGCCTCCCTGGGCCTCGCCCCGCAGACCATCCGCTTCCGGACCATCGCCTCCGCCAACCGCGAGACCGCCCTGCAGAACGGCCAGATCGACTACTACGTCGGCACCTACACCATCAACGCCAACCGCAGGAAGCTGGTCGGCTTCGCCGGACCCTACTACCTGGCCGGCCAGTCCCTGCTGGTGCGCCATGACGAGAACGACATCCACGGCCCCCAGGACCTCGCCGGCAAACGCGTCTGCTCGGCCGCCGGTTCGACGCCGTACCAGCGGATCAGGGCCGACTACCCGAAGGCGGTCCTGGTCGCCTACGACACCTACTCCGTGTGTGTGGACAACCTGCTCACCTACCAGGTCGCCGCCGTCACCACCGACGACGCCATCCTCATCGGCTACGCGGCGAAGGCCCCCGGCGAACTCAAGGTCGTCGGCAAGCCGTTCTCCCAGGAGCCGTTCGGCATCGGCGTCCCGCGCGACGACACCGCCCTGCGCTTCGCGATGGACGACGCATTGGAGGCCCGTGAGAAGAACGGCGACTGGAAGAAGGCCTACGACGCGACGCTCGGCCTGTCCGGCGTCCCCGCCCCGAAGCCGCCCCCGATCGACCGCTATCCCGCGAGCTGAGCGAGGACGGCATGAACGTACTGACCGACAACTTCCGCACGTACGCCGAGGGTTTCCTCGGCACCGTCGAACTGACCGTCTACGCGTCGGTCCTCGCCCTGGTCCTGGGCTTCCTGATGGCGGCCTTCCGGGTCGCCCCCGTGGCCTCGCTGCGGTTCCTCGGCACGGCCTGGGTCACCGTGCTGCGCAACACCCCGCTCACCCTGCTGTTCTTCGCGGTGCTGCTCGGCCTGCCGCGCTTCGGACTCGTGCTGCCCTTCCAGGCGTTCGCGGTCCTCGCGCTCGGCTGCTACACCTCGGCGTTCATCTGCGAGGCGCTGCGCGCCGGCATCAACACCGTGCCCAGGGGACAGGGCGAGGCCGCCCGCAGCCTCGGCATGACCTTCGGGCAGACCCTTGGCCTGGTGATCCTGCCCCAGGCGTTCCGGTCGGTCATCCCGCCGGTCGGCTCCACCCTCATCGCGCTCGCCAAGAACTCCGCGATCGCGGGCGCGTTCAGCGTCACCGAACTCCTCGGCACCTACCGGACCTTGAGCGAGCTCGGCCACGACATCGTCTGGACGTTCGTCTGGATCGCCGTCGGCTACCTCGTCATCACTCTCGCCATCAGCGCCCTGTTCACCCTGCTGGAGCGGAAGTGGGGGGTCGCCCGGTGACCGAGGCAGGCGCGCTCTACGACGTCCCGGGTCCCCTCACCAGAAGACGGCACGCGGTGTACGGCGTCCTGTCGGCCCTCGTCATCCTCGGCCTGCTCGCCTGGATCCTGTATCTCCTCATCGACACCGGACAGTTCACGTACACGAAGTGGATGCCCTTCGCGTACAAGGGGATTCAGGAACTCCTGCTGCGGGGCCTCGGCAACACGCTCGCGGCCTTCGCGACGGCCGCCGTCCTCTCCCTAGCGCTGGGCGGCCTGCTGGCCACCGGACGGCTCTCGGAACACCGGCCGGTGCGCTGGGCGGCCACCGTCGTCGTGGAGTTCTTCCGCGCCATGCCCGTACTGGTGATGATCTTCTTCATCTTCGTGGCGCTGAAGGTCCGGCCGCTGCCCGCCCTGGTCGCCGGACTCACCCTCTACAACGGCTCGGTGCTCGCCGAGGTGTTCCGCTCCGGTGTGAACAGCGTCGAACGCGGCCAGCGGGAGGCCGCGTTCGCGCTCGGTATGCGCAAGACCCAGGTCATGGCGTACGTCCTGGCGCCGCAGGCGGTACGGGCCATGCTGCCCGCCATCATCAGCCAGCTCGTGGTGGCCCTCAAGGACACCTCGCTCGGCTATCTCATCACCTACGAGGAGTTCCTCCATGCCGGGAAACTGATCGCATCCAACCTCGACTACGATTTGCCCTTCATCCCTGTGGTGATGGTGATCTCGCCGATCTACATCGGGATGTGTGTGTTGCTCTCGTGGTTCGCCGGCTGGGTGGCCAGACGGGAGCAGCGCAGTCCCAGGACCGAGGCCGTCGAGGTGGCCCCGGCCGAACCGGGGACGCTGTTGCCGTAGGGGGCGGCAGCCAGGGCCAGGCCCGGCCGGCGGCAGCCGGAGATCACTGCTCGCGCAGCGGAACGGACACGTACGACGGGTCGTCCACCGGCGAGGAGAAGGTCAGCTGCGCGCCGGACGGGTTGTGCTCGATGTAGAGCGGGTCCACCGTGTCGACCACCAGTGCCAGCCGGTGCCCGGCCGGCACGTCGTAGGCCGTGGAGAACAGGTCCAGGTCCACGTCGAACGCCTTGCCGGGGGCGCGGTCGTACCAGGTGTACGGCGCGTGGGTGACCAGCTTGCCGAAGCCGAGCGGGCCCACGTCGTACAGGTAGGCGACGAGGGTGCCGCTCTCCTTGGTCGGGGTGAGGGTGGTGTGCAGCCGGGCCGTGCCGCGCACCCGCTGGGCGCTGCCGTACCGCTCGGACTGCCAGACTGCGGCCCAGCGGCGGGGGAGCAGCGGGATCGAGGCGACCGGCGGCAGCTGGGCGATCTGGTCGAGGAGGCCGGAGAGGAGGACCACCCCGCCGTCCGCGCCCGAGTCGACGTTCGCGTGGATCGTGGTCGAGCCGGCGAGGGTGATCTTCTTGCGGGTGGCGCCCACCGACTTCCAGTCCGGGTAACCCTCGTAGCCGCCGTCGGTGCGGGACTTGAGCTGGACCGGCTGCTCGCGGTCGATGCCGTTGTCCGTGCCCTTGAGGTAGTGGTCGAACCAGCGCTCGGTGTCGGCCCACACGTCGTTCGGCACCCCCAGCAGGCCGGTGATCTCGGCCGTGGCGTGGTCGCCGGGGCGCAGCTCCAGGCGCTTGGGGCCGGTCAGCTTCCCGTAGAAGTCGGCGTACTGGTTGGCCGGGAAGACGGAATCGCTCCAGGCGTTGGCCATGAGGACGGCCGCGCCGTTCTCGTTGAGCTGGTCGACATAGGTCGCGACGGAACGTTTCGCCCCCCAGGCGATCAGGTCCTGTTCCCGGTCCAGGTTCGAGGCGTAGAAGTCGTCGAAGACCTGCCGGACTTCGGGGCTCTCGCGCCCGGTGAGGGTCGCCGAGCCGTCCAGGAGAGCGGCTGCCTCGACGTGCTGGGTACGACCCGAGTAGATCGAGTCGATCAGATCCGCCCAGCCGCTGAGCGCGCCGACCGCCTTGATCCGCTTGTCGTGCGCGGCGGCCAGCAGGCTGATCCCGGCGCCGTACGAGACCCCCGCGATGCCGATATGCCCGGGATCGGCGGTGGTGTTGGCGAGGGCCCAGTCGATGACCTTGGACGCGTCCGCCACGTCCGGCGGACCGGCCACTTCTATCTGCCCGCCGGACTGCCAGAACCCGCGCACGTTGTAGCTGAGCACGATGTAGCCGGCGTCGGCGAGCTTCTGGGCCTGGGCCAGATACTCGACCTGGGGCAGCGACCAGCTCGTGGGGAGCACGATGAGCGGGTAGCGCCGCGTGGCGTCGGCGCCCGCGGGCGTGACGACGTTCGCCTTCAGGACCGTGCCGCCGTCGCCGGTGATGTCGACGAAGCGGACGGAGGCGGCGGCCTGGGCGGCCGGGGCCACGCCGACGACGCCGGCGGCGATCAGCGCCGCGGAGACGGCCCCGGCGGCGGTCGTACGCAGAGCGGCGGTGCGGTGGTCGGCGCGGCGGCCGGTGGCGGTACGGCGGCTGGTGGTGGTGCGACCTCGTCCCATGGGTCACTCCTCACTCGTGTCAGTGCAAAGTGACCAGACGGTAACCGCCATCTCTTACCGTAAGTAACCCGTCGGTAAGTTACGTGCGGGTAACGATTGTTGAATGGTGCAGCTACTCAGGAGGCGCGGTGCGAGGAACGCGTGGTCTCGGTGGTGGCGGGCGGCAGCGGCGCCTGGGCGGCACGCGTCACGTCCGAGACGAGTTCGACCACGTCAGGGCCGTACGCCTGCGAGTTGACCACCTTGAGGAGCAGCACGAAGGTGTTGTTGCCGTGCTTGCGGGCGAGCCGCTCGTGGTTGCGGGCGAGGTAGCGGGTGGCCGCCTGGTTGGTGATCGCGCGCTGTCCGCAGAAGAGGAACACCGGTCGGGCGTCGGGGCGTTGGCCGGCGGTGAGACGGGCCAGCAGGACGTACTCGGTGATGCCCGGGTCGAGGCGGTAGCGCTCGGTGCCGATCTGGAAGGCGCCGCGGTCCGGGCCCGGTTCCGGGTCGATGTTGACCCGTACGCCCGGCAGCATCGCCGACATGTGCGCCAGCATGCGCCGGTTCGACCCGGGCCCGCCCACGCAGAACTCGGTGCGCTCGCCGAAGCCCTGCTGGACGTTCTCCTGGGTCACCATCTGGAGGTTGGCGCCGCAGTCCTTGATCAGGGCGGCCAGCTCCAGGAGCGCGAACACGTCGAAGCGGTGCACCGCCGGTTCGGAGGTGGCCGGATCGCGATTGACGACCAGCAGTGACTCCGAGTTCTCCGGCAGCCCGAAGAAGGCCTGCTTGCGGCGCAGACCGCGCCGCCACAGCGAGGTGCGGGCCAGCCAGCCGAGGGCCGCGCTGATGCCGGCGGCCACGACGCCAAGGATAATGTTCCGCAGGTCGTCATTCATGGGCGCGCATGGTAGCGGTCACGGGTGGCCGGAACGTACCCGTGTTCGAAGTGTGGCGGTCGTATGACAGTGCCCTGAATGTGGCTGTCGGGGCCGGGGCCTCGCGGATACGCTGCGCGGACGTTCCGGAACTGGAGGTGCGGATGCGTCGCCCTGTCACGCGGAAACTGACCGTTCTGGCGGTCTCGGCCGCCGTGGTGTCGGTGGGGGCGGCAGCGCCTCCCGCCCCCGGCGGTGCGACCGTCGCGAAATCGCCGGTGGCCGTCGGCTACGGCGGTGCGGTCTCCAGCGTCGACGCGGACGCCACCGCCGCCGGTATCGAGGTGCTCCGCAAGGGCGGCAACGCGGTCGACGCGGCCGTCGCGACGGCCGCCGCGCTCGGGGTCACCGAGCCCTACTCCTCCGGCGTCGGCGGAGGCGGCTACTTCGTCTACTACAACGCCAAGTCCCGTACGGTGCACACGATCGACGGCCGAGAGACCGCGCCGCTGACCGCCGACTCCAACCTCTTCGTGGAGAACGGCAAGCCGCTCGCCTTCGCGGACGCCGTGAGCAGCGGGCTGAGCGTCGGCACGCCCGGGACGCCGGCCACCTGGCAGACCGCGCTGGACCGGTGGGGGAGCGAACGGCTGGGCACGGTGCTGAAACCGGCCGAGCGGATCGCCCGCGACGGGTTCGTCGTCGACGACACCTTCCGGTCGCAGACCGCGTCCAACGAGACGCGGTTCCGGTACTTCCCGGACACGGCGAAGCTGTTCCTGCCCGGCGGGCAGCTGCCGGCGGTGGGGTCCACCTTCAAGAACCCCGACCTGGCCCGGACCTATCGGGAGCTGGGGCGGAAGGGGACCGGGGCGATCTACAAGGGGGACCTCGGCAAGGACATCGTGTCGACGGTCAACAATCCGCCGGTGGATCCCGGTTCGGGGTGGAAGGCCCGGGCGGGCAAGCTGTCGGCGAAGGATCTGGCGGCCTATCGGGCCAAGTCCCAGGCGCCCACCGAGACCGGCTACCGCGGACTGAAGGTGTACTCGATCGCGCCGTCCTCGTCCGGTGGGACGACCGTCGGGGAAGCCCTCAACATCCTTGAGAACACCGACCTCTCGAAGGCCGATGAGGTGCAGTACCTGCACCACTTCATCGAGGCGAGCCGGATCTCGTTCGCGGACCGGGGGAGGTGGGTCGGCGACCCCGCGTTCGAGAAGGTGCCGACGAAGGGGCTGCTGTCGCAGCGGTACGCCGACGAGCGGGCGAAGCTGATCAGCGACGACGCGGTGCTGACCAGCCCGGTCGCCCCGGGCGACCCGAACAACCCCGGGTCGACCGGTACGGCGGCGCCGACCACGTACGAGGGCGAGAACACGACACACCTCACGGTCGCCGACAAGTGGGGGAACGTCGTCTCCTACACGCTGACCATCGAGCAGACCGGTGGTAGCGCGATCACCGTTCCCGGACGGGGGTTCCTGCTCAACAACGAGCTGACCGACTTCTCGTTCACGCCGGCGAACCCCGCGGTGCACGACCCGAACCTGCCGGGGCCGGGGAAGCGGCCGCGGTCCTCCATCTCACCGACGATCGTGCTCGACAAGGCCGACAGGCCCGTGGTGGCGGTCGGTTCGCCCGGCGGGGCGACCATCATCACCACCGTGCTCCAGGTGCTGACCGAGTTCCTGGACCGGCATCTGCCGTTGGTGGACGCGATCGCCGCGCCTCGGGCGTCGCAGCGGAACGCGGCGAAGACCGAGTTGGAACCGGCGCTGTACAACGACCCCGTGGTGAGGGGCAAGTTGGAGGCCATCGGGCAGTCGTTCTCGCTGAATCCGGAGATCGGGGCGGCTACCGGGGTGCAGCGGTTGCCGGGCGGTAAGTGGCTGGCGGCGGCGGAGACGGTGCGGCGGGGTGGTGGAGCCGCGCAGGTGGTGGATCCGGCTCCGTAGTCGCGCGGGTGCGGCGGCGTGGGGGCCGGTCGCGCCCACGCGGCGGCAGCCGCAAATTGACACTGCCGCGGCGGCAGCCGCAAATTGACACAGCCCCGCGCCCCTGTCGGGGCGCCTCAGCCGGGCGCGCTTGAAAGGTCCTGCTTCCGAAACACCAGACTCCCGCCCTCCACATCCACCGTCACCACGCTGCCCTCCGTGACCGTGCCGTCCAGAAGCAGACGGGACAGCGGGTTGTCGACCTCCCGCTGGATCGTGCGGCGCAGTGGCCGTGCGCCGTACTCCGGCTGGTAGCCGTGTTCCGCCAGCCAGTCGACCGCCGCGTCCGTGAAGCGGGCCGTGATGCCCTGGGCGTGCAGCATGCGGCGGGTGTGCTCCAGCAGCAGTTCGGTGATCTGGTGCAGCTGTTCGCCGGTGAGCTGGCGGAAGACCACGATCTCGTCGATGCGGTTCAGGAACTCCGGGCGGAAGTGGTCCCGAAGCGGGCGGAGGACCTGTTCCCGGCGGGCCTCCTGCGTCGCCTCCTCCCCGCCGGGGCCGAAGCCGACAGTCGCGCCGCGCCTGGTGATCACGTCCGAGCCGAGGTTGCTCGTCATCACGATGACCGTGTTGGTGAAGTCCACCGTGCGGCCCTGGGAGTCGGTCAGGCGGCCGTCGTCCAGGACCTGGAGCAGGATGTTGAAGACGTCCGGGTGGGCCTTCTCCACCTCGTCGAGGAGGAGAAGCGAGTAGGGGTGGCGGCGGACCACCTCGGTGAGCTGCCCCGCCTCCTCGTGGCCGACATAGCCGGGCGGGGCGCCGACCAGGCGGGAGACGGTGTGGCGCTCCTGGTACTCGCTCATGTCCAGGCGGACCATCCGGTCCTCGCTGCCGAACAGGACCTCGGCGAGGGCACGGGCCAGTTCGGTCTTGCCGACACCGGTCGGGCCGAGGAAGAGGAAGCTGCCGATCGGGCGGTCCGGGCTGGCGAGCCCGGCGCGGGAGCGGAGCACCGCCTCGGAGACGGCCGCGACCGCCTCGTTCTGGCCGATGACCCGCTGGTGCAGATGAGCCTCCAGGCCCAGCAGCCGCTCCTTCTCCTCCTGGGTGAGGTTGCTGACCGGGATACCGGTCTGGCGGGACACCACCTCGGCGATCGCCTCGGCCGTCACCTCCAGGTCCATCCCCTCGTCCGCCTCGTCCTCGCCGGAGAGTTCGGCGATGCGTGTCTTCAACTCACCGATGCGGTCGCGGAGCTGGGTCGCGTGTTCGTACTGCTCGTCGGCGACCGCCTGGTCCTTGTCCCGGGTGAGCTGCTCGATCTCGCGCTCCATGGTCCGTACGTCGCTGCCCTTGGCGCGGGAGCCGAGGCGTACCCGGGCACCGGCCTGGTCGATCAGGTCGATCGCCTTGTCCGGGAGCCTGCGGTCGGTGAGGTAGCGGTCGGACAGCTCCACGGCGGCGACCAGGGCCTCGTCGGTGTAGCGGACCTGGTGGTGGGCCTCGTAGCGGTCGCGCAGGGCGCGCAGGATCTCGATGGTGTCCGGGACGGTCGGCTCGGGCACCAGGATCGGCTGGAAGCGGCGGGCCAGCGCCGCGTCCTTCTCGATCTTGCGGAACTCCTCCAGCGTGGTCGCGCCCACGATGTGCAGCTCGCCCCGGGCCAGCGCCGGCTTGAGGATGTTGCCCGCATCCATCGAGCCGCCCTCGCCGCCGCCTCCGGCGCCGACCACGGTGTGCAGTTCGTCGATGAAGACGACCAGCTGGTCGGAGTGGGCGCGGATCTCCTTCACGATGTTGGTCAGGCGCTCCTCGAAGTCACCCCGGAAGCGGGTGCCCGCGACCACGCCGGGCAGGTCGAGGGCGATCACCCGGCGCCCGGAGAGAACGTCCGGCACGTCCTGGTCGGCGATCCGCTGGGCCAGGCCCTCGACGATCGCGGTCTTGCCGACACCGGCGTCGCCGATCAGCACGGGGTTGTTCTTGCCGCGCCGGGAGAGCACCTCGATGGTCTGCTCGATCTCGTCGTCGCGGCCGATGACCGGGTCGATCCGGCCCTCACCGGCCAGCTCGGTGAGATCGCGGCCGTACTTGTCGAGTGTGGGCGTGCCGGTACGGCGGCGGCTGTCCGTGCTGGTGAGGACCCGGTCGGTGTCCGGGACGTCCGCCGGCAGGCCGGCCGCGAACCGGGCCGCGTTCAGGATGTGCCCGGCGGCCGAGTCCGGGTTGGCGGCGAGTGCGCCCAGTACGTGCTCGGGGCCGATGTATCCGGCGCCGCTGGCCCGGGCCAGGTCGTGCGCGTCCAGCAGGGCCCGCTTCACGGCCGGGGTCAGGGACAGCGAGGTCGGCGGGGGCGCCTCGCCGGGCGGGTGCTGGACCGGCCCGGCGCGGCCGTCGATCGCCGTGGCCAGCGAGTCGGGATCCGCGCCGGACCTGCTGAGCAGGGAGCGGGTCGGCTCCGCCGTCAGGGCCGCGCGCAGCAGATGCTCGGTGTCGAGGTCCCGGCTGCCGTGTTCGGCCGCGTACTGGGCGGCGCCCCGGACCAGTTCCCGGGCGGGCTGGCTGAGCAGCCTGCCGATGTCTACCTGACGGGGGCCCTGGCGCTCGCCTCCGCCGCCGAAGAAGCGGGCGAGGAACTCTCCGAAAGGATCCTGTCCGAAGTCGCTCGGTCCGGGGTAGCCGCTGCTCATGAGCGATCGTTCCGTTCCGGCGTCCCGGCGCCTGGCGGGACGCCCTCGCTGGTCGACGTGCCGGTCCACGCGGGTGCCCCGTGCAGCGCCCGGTCACACCACCTTCGCACGCCTGCCCGAAGGGGGCATGTCCAGCACTGCGGGGGCGGCCGAGGGGGTCGGCACGGTCGCCGTTGTGCGGAGGAAATCCGCAGGTACAGCCTGCGTCAGCGCTTCGGATTCCTTTCCGTGAGGATCCGCGGCCCCGCCTCCGTGATCGCCACCGTGTGCTCCACGTGCGCCGCGCCGGAGCCGTCGTTCGTGCGCAGGGTCCAGCCGTCGGGAGCCTCGTGGTAGCCGTCCCGGCCGCGGCCGATCAGCATGGGCTCGATCGCCAGGGCGCCCGTGCGCTCGGCCTGTCGATGGACGAACCGGTGGCCCGCTGCGCCATGGCCCCGGTGTGAGGCGGATCGGTCAAGATCCCGTAATGAGGGCTCTGCGCGCCCGCTGAAAACTCCCCGTAGCAGCCCCGTAACACAACTGGTGTTGCCTACGAAGCCGGAGTGTTCCGGTCGGGTGGGAGTGCGGCGATGACTGTGGATCAGCTCCCGGGCCGGGTACGGGAGTTCGCGAACTACCTCAACGGCCTGCTGGCGCGCCTGGACCAGGGGAGCGGCTGGTGCGCGGTGTTCTGGCAGCGCGACCCCGACGGTATGCAGGCCTGCCTCGGCGGCCGTGAGGTCCCGCCCTGGGACGTCGTGGAGGCGCTTGTCCAGGACTTCGCGACCGCCTACGGTCCCGAGGCCGCCGCCCGCGCGGCCGAGCAGGGCCGGCACCTGCACGCCGGCGCCCTCGCCGCGTACGACGCCCGGCCCGGGGTCCGGGAGGAGCTGAGCGACCGCCTCGACGTCATGCTCCGCGAACAGCGCTACGCCGCCGAACGGCTGGCCCAGCTCGGCCGCGCGTACAGCTCCGCGCACTCCCGCGAGGAGGCCGAGTCCCTCGACATCGACCTCGCCTGGGCCCGCGACGACCACGAACGGGCCTCCGCTCGGTGCGCCGAACTCCGGGCCCGGATGGGGCGGTTGGAGCGCCAGGCCGAACCGGGGCCGCCGTCGCCCGGGCCTGCCGCAGAACCGACCGCGACCGCGTCCACGACCGTGCAAACGTCCACGACCGCGCAAGCGACCGCATCCGGTACGACGATGCGCGGCCGCCCCGACGGCGGCACAGCCCGGCCGTCCTCCGCCCCGCAGGCGCCCGAAGCCCCGGCCCCCGCTCCCGCCCCAGCCCCCGCCAAGCAGCGCAAGCGCCGGCGGGGCAGCGCCCGGTTCGCCGGGCTGGCGGAGGA
Organism: Streptomyces sp. NPDC026538; assembly: GCF_055567535.1. Classification (NCBI taxonomy): domain Bacteria; kingdom Bacillati; phylum Actinomycetota; class Actinomycetes; order Kitasatosporales; family Streptomycetaceae; genus Streptomyces; species Streptomyces sp. NPDC026538. The sequence goes on along the minus strand of NZ_JBVHQG010000002.1, from coordinate 384,369 downwards.
CGAGGCCGTGCCCACCGCCGTACCGCAGACGCCGGAGGCGGCCGTATCCGCGGACCCCGGTGGCCGTCGCACCCCGCGCGGCGCCCGGTTCGCCGGGGCCGCCGAGGCACCGGTGCGGCCGGAGCCGGTGGTGGAGCAGGCCGACGAGGAGGCGGGACAGGCCGTGACGGGGGCCGTGGCGCGACTCGAACGGCTGCGGGCCGAGGGCCGCACCGGAGAGGCGCACGCGCTCCTGGCCGAGGCCGCGCAGTGGCCCGCCGCCTGCTTCCCCCTGCTCGCGGACGCCCTCCAGCGGGCCGGGCTCGGCGCGGACTGGGCCACGCTGCTCTGGGAGACGGCCTCGCTGCCGGCCGCCCGGCTGGTGGCCGCAGCCGACGCGCTGACCGCCGCGGGCCGGACCGCCGACGGCCGCCAGATCCTCCGCCAGGGCGTGGTCCGCCCCGCCACCGAGATCGGCCAGGCCGTCCTCGCCCTGGACACGGCGGGCCGCCACCGCGAGGTCCGGGCCCTGCTGGACACCTACGTCCAGGTCCGCACCCCGGAAGAGGCGGCGCACAGCGCGGAACCCGACCCGCACCGCATGGTCCCGCTGCTCCTGCGCTCGGCCCGGACGGTCTCGGACCAACGCCACTGGGACCTGCTGCACGCGCTGCGGGTGGCAGGCCTCACCTCCTGACGCACGGGCGCACCGGCCCCCGCATCCGCCAGCCAGGTTAGAAACGAGATCGACTCGGCGGCTTAACGACGATGGTCTTGGCAAGGACTCCGAGGAGGCTTACTTTCGACCCTCTACGGGCGTAGAAGGAGCAGCTCATGGCCAACGTCGTACGCGCCGCTCTGGTCCAGGCCACCTGGACCGGCGACACCGAGTCCATGGTGGCGAAACACGAGGTGCACGCCCGCGAGGCGGCCCGCCGGGGTGCGAAGATCATCGGATTTCAGGAAGTCTTCAACGCCCCCTACTTCTGCCAGGTCCAGGAACCCGAGCACTACCGCTGGGCCGAGCCGGTCCCGGACGGCCCCACGGTCCGTCGTATGCAGGAGCTGGCCCGCGAGACCGGCATGGTCGTCGTCGTCCCGGTGTTCGAGGTCGAGCAGTCCGGGTTCTACTACAACACCGCCGTGGTGATCGACGCCGACGGCAGCGTCCTCGGCAAGTACCGCAAGCACCACATCCCGCAGGTCAAGGGCTTCTGGGAGAAGTACTACTTCAAGCCCGGGAACGTCGGCTGGCCGGTCTTCGACACCGCCGTCGGCAAGGTCGGCGTGTACATCTGCTACGACCGCCACTTCCCGGAGGGGTGGCGGCAACTCGGTCTCAACGGCGCCCAGTTGGTCTACAACCCGTCGGCCACCTCGCGCGGCCTGTCGGCCTACCTCTGGCAGCTGGAGCAGCCCGCGGCCGCCGTCGCCAACGAGTACTTCATCGCCGCCATCAACCGGGTCGGCCAGGAGGAGTACGGGGACAACGACTTCTACGGCACGAGCTACTTCGTCGATCCGCGTGGGCAGTTCGTGGGGGAGGTTGCGAGCGACAAGAGCGAGGAACTCGTCGTCCGCGACCTCGACTTCGACCTGATCGAAGAAGTACGGCAGCAGTGGGCCTTCTACCGCGACCGCCGTCCCGACGCCTACGAAGGGCTGGTACAGCCGTGAACGACCTCTTCGCCCGCCACCGCCAGGTCCTGCCCGACTGGCTGGCCCTCTACTACGACGAGCCGCTGGAGATCAGCCACGGGGAGGGCCGGCACGTCTGGGACGCGGACGGCAACCGCTACCTCGACTTCTTCGGCGGCATCCTCACCACGATGACCGCGCACGCCCTCCCCGAGGTGACGAAGGCGGTGAGTGAGCAGGCAGGACGGATCATCCACTCCTCCACGCTCTACCTCAACCGTCCGATGGTCGAACTGGCCGAGCGTGTAGCTCACTTGAGCGGCATCCCGGACGCCCGGGTGTTCTTCACCACCTCCGGCACCGAGGCCAACGACACCGCCCTGCTGCTCGCGACGACCTACCGCCGGACCAACACGATCCTGGCGATGCGCAACAGCTACCACGGCCGCTCCTTCAGCGCCGTCGGCATCACCGGCAACAAGGGCTGGTCCCCCACCTCCCTCTCGCCGCTCCAGACGCTGTACGTCCACGGCGGCGTGCGCACCCGCGGCCCGTACGCCGATCTGAACGACCGGGACTTCATCGCGGCCTGCGTCGAGGACCTGCGCGACCTCCTCGGCCACACCCGCCCGCCGGCCGCGCTGATCGCCGAGCCCATCCAGGGCGTCGGCGGCTTCACCTCCCCGCCCGACGGGCTGTACGCGGCCTTCCGCAAGGTCCTCCAGGAGCAGGGCATCCTCTGGATCGCCGACGAGGTGCAGACCGGCTGGGGCCGCACCGGCGAGCACTTCTGGGGCTGGCAGGCACACGGCCAGAGCGGCCCGCCGGACATCGTCACCTTCGCCAAGGGCATCGGCAACGGCATGTCCATCGGCGGCGTGATCGCCCGCTCCGAGATCATGAACTGCCTGGACTCCAACAGCATCTCGACGTTCGGCGGCACCCAGATCACCATGGCGGCGGGCCTCGCCAACCTGTCGTACCTCCTGGACCACGACCTCCAGGGCAACGCCCGCCGGGTGGGCGGCCTGCTGATCGAACGCCTCCGTGCCGTCGCCGCCCAACTGCCCGGCGTACGGGAGGTCCGGGGCCGCGGCCTGATGATCGGCGTCGAACTGGTCAAGCCCGGCACGGACGAGGCCGACCCCAAGTCCGCGGCGACGGTCCTGGAAGCGGCGCGCGAGGCCGGCCTCCTGATCGGCAAGGGCGGCGGCCACAACACCAGCGCCCTGCGCATCGCGCCGCCCCTGTCCCTGACGGTGGCGGAGGCGGAGGAGGGCGCGGCGATCCTGGAAAGCGCTCTGAGAAGCGCCTACTGAAGCGCCCCAAAGGGGCGCGGGGCTGTTTCGGATATGCGGCTACCGCCGCGCGGGCGCGACCAGCCCCACCGGCCCGCAGTCCCTGAACGCACCGAACCCGACCAAGGGACCACGCCAGATGACCGCCACTTGGGATCCCCCGAACACCACAGACAGCCCCATACTGTCGGTCCGCCAGATCCTCTCCCTGGAACGGGTCCTCGCCGGCGACCCCGAGGTGGTGGCCGGCGCCGCCCACCTCGACCGCCCCGTCCGCTGGGTGCACGTGGCCGAGGCGCCCGACGTCGGCGTCATGCTCACCGGCGGCGAGATGGTCCTCACCACCGGCGTCCTGCTGGCGGACGACGCGCACAAACAGGCCGAGTACATCCAGTCCCTGCACCGGGCCGAGGCCGCCGCGGTCGTCCTCGGCCTCGGGCGCGCCTTCCCGTCCCCGCCCGACGCCATGCGCCGCGCGGCGGACCGCTGCGGCCTCCCCCTGGTGGTCCTGCACCGCCCCTTCCCCTTCGCCGAGCTGACGGAGGAGGTCCAGTCCCGTCTGGTACGGCGGAAGTTCGCCGCCGTCAGCCTCTCCGAGTCGGTCCGTACCGCCCTCACCGGCCTCATCACCGCCGGCGCCCCGCTGCAACGCCTCCTCGACGAGGTCGCCGTGCACAGCGCCTGCCCGGTCGTCGTCACCAACCTCGCGCACCGGGTGCTGGCCACCGCGGGGGAGCGGTCGGCCGTGGACGACGTGCTGCGCGACTGGGAGCGCATCGCCCGGCAGGCCGGCGGCGGCGAGGGCGATGGCTGGATCCGCGCCGAACTCGGTGGCCGCGGCGAGCGCTGGGGCCGGATCATGCTCTGCGGCTACCGCGGTGACACCGCCACCGGGCGGCTGCTCGCCGACCGCGGTGCCGAGGCCCTCGTCCTGCACCGCATGCTCGGCGGCGGCTCCGCCCACAGCTGGGAGGAGCAGTCCGCGCAGAGCCTGCTGACCGACCTGGTCTCCGGGGTCGTACCGGCCCGGCAGCTGCTGCCCAGGGCCCGGGCGGCCGGACTGCCGGTCAACCGGCGGACCTTCGTCCCCGTCGTCGTCACGGATGCCGAACCGGCCCAACTGGAGAGGATTCTCCGGCTGCTGGGGCTGCCCGGACTCGTCGCCGAGCTCACCGAACGCGTCACCGCCGTCCTGCTCAGCCTCGCCCGCGACCAGGACGCCGACGCCCTCGCCACGCACTTCGCCGTCCGGCTGCACGGCGAGGCGGCCGAGCCGCAGGCGGTGGTCGCCGCCGCCGGCCCCCGTACCTCCTGGGACGACGTGCCCGCCGGTCTGCGCGAGGCACAGCACGTGGCCGACGCCGTCGCCGACTCCTCGGACGCCCTCGACCTGCCACCCGTCGTACGGCTCAAGGACGTACACCTGCGGGGCCTGATCCGGCTGCTCCGCGACGACCCGCACGTCCAGTCCTTCGCCGAGCGCGAGCTGGACGGGCTGCTGTGCGGAAAAGGCGTCGACCAGGACCTCCTCGGCGTCCTGCGGACGTACCTCGCCACCGGGCGCAACAAGTCCCGCACCGCCCAGCTGCACCACGTCTCGCGACCCGCCCTGTACCGCCGCCTGGAAGCGATACAGGCCCGGCTCGGCGTCGACCTCGACGACTTCGAACAGGCGGCCTCCGTGCACATCGCACTCCTCGCACATGACGCGCAACAGCGGTGAAACATGCGACGACCTGGGAAAACGGCGGTGAAACATGAGCCGACGACCGCGTGACACGGTGACACGCGGAGCGCCCGCAGACGTGACACCGTGCCACTCAAAGCCCGCTTCCGGACTTTCTAGGCTCCTCGCACACCGAGCGACCGGAGGTCCCGATGAGCCGAGTGATTCGTGCCGCCCTGTTCCAGACCGCCTGGACCGGCGACAAGGAGTCGATGATCCAGGTCCACGAGCAGGCGGTCCGCGACGCGGCCGCGCAGGGCGCCCAGGTCCTGTGCTTCCAGGAACTGTTCTACGGACCCTACTTCTGCCAGGTCCAGGACAAGGCGTTCTACGAGTACGCCGAGCAGGTACCGGACGGCCCGGTCGTCCAGCGTTTCCAGGCCCTCGCGCGGGAGTTGGGCATCGTCCTGATCCTGCCGGTGTACGAGGAGGAGCAGCCCGGCGTCCTCTACAACACCGCGGCCGTGATCGACGCGGACGGCTCGTACCTCGGCAAGTACCGCAAGCACCACATCCCCCAGGTCCCCGGCTTCTGGGAGAAGTTCTACTTCCGTCCGGGCAACGCGGGCTGGCCGGTCTTCGAGACCGCGGTCGGGAAGATCGGCGTCTACATCTGCTACGACCGGCACTTCCCCGAGGGCTGGCGGGCGTTGGGCCTCGGCGGCGCCGAGATCGTCTTCAACCCGTCGGCCACCTCGCGCGGACTCTCCCGCTACCTCTGGCAGTTGGAGCAGCCGGCGGCGGCCGTGGCCAACGAGTACTTCGTCGGCGCGATCAACCGGGTCGGCGTGGAGGACCTGGGGGACAACGACTTCTACGGGACCTCGTACTTCGTGGACCCGGAGGGCCAGTTCGTCGGCGAGGTGGCTTCCGACAAGGAGACCGAACTCGTCGTCCGCGACCTGGACCTGGCCAAGCTGCGCGAGGTCCGCGACCGCTGGCAGTTCTTCCGGGACCGCCGCCCGGACGCGTACGGCCCCATCACCGCACCGTAGAACCGGCGTTGACCGCGCCCCATCAGGGGCGCGGGGCGGCACCGAACATGCGGCTACCGCCGCGTAGGCGCGACCAGCCACGTCGGACCCGCACGTGACCACGAACGAGAGGACCCCATGACCGGCCGTACCCTCATCCGCGGTGGACTCGTCATCACCGCGTCCGACGAGATCCACGCCGACGTCCTGATCGAGGACGGCCGTATCGCCGCCCTCGCCGCCGCCGGAACCCCCGCCGCCGAGGCCTTCACCGCCGAGCGGACCATCGACGCCACCGGCAAGTACGTCATCCCGGGCGGCGTCGACGCCCACACCCACATGGAGCTGCCGTTCGGCGGCACCTTCGCCTCCGACACCTTCGAGACCGGCACCCGGGCCGCCGCCTGGGGCGGTACGACGACGATCGTCGACTTCGCGGTGCAGAGCGTCGGCCACAGCCTGCGTGAGGGCCTGGACGCCTGGCACGCCAAGGCCGAGGGCAACTGCGCGATCGACTACGGCTTCCACATGATCGTCTCCGATGTGAACCAGGAGACGCTCAAGGAGATGGACCTGCTGGTCGAGGAGGGGGTGACCTCCTTCAAGCAGTTCATGGCCTACCCCGGCGTCTTCTACTCCGACGACGGCCAGATCCTGCGCGCCATGCAGCGCTCCGCCGAGAACGGCGGCCTGATCATGATGCACGCAGAGAACGGCATCGCCATCGACGTCCTGGTGGAGCAGGCGCTGGCCCGCGGCGAGACCGACCCCCGCTACCACGGCGAGGTGCGCAAGGCGCTGCTGGAAGCCGAGGCCACGCACCGGGCCATCAAGCTCGCCCAGGTGGCCGGCGCGCCCCTGTACGTCGTGCACGTCTCGGCGATGGAGGCGGTGGCCGAGCTGGCGCGGGCGCGCGACGAGGGGCTGCCCGTCTTCGGCGAGACCTGCCCGCAGTACCTGTTCCTGTCGACCGATAACCTCGCCGAGCCCGACTTCGAGGGTTCCAAGTACGTGTGCTCGACCCCCTTGCGGCCCAAGGAGCACCAGGCCAAGCTCTGGCAGGGCCTGAGGACCGACGACCTCCAGGTGGTCTCCACCGACCACTGCCCCTTCTGCTTCGTGGGCCAGAAGGAGCTGGGCCGCGGGGACTTCTCGAAGATCCCCAACGGCCTGCCCGGCGTCGAGAACCGCATGGACCTGCTCCACCAGGCCGTCGTCGACGGGCACATCTCGCGCCGTCGCTGGATCGAGATCGCCTGCGCCGCCCCGGCCCGGATGTTCGGGATGTACCCGAAGAAGGGCACCATCACCCCGGGTGCCGACGCCGACGTCGTCATCTACGACCCGCACGCCGAGCAGATCGTCTCCGCCGAGACCCACCACATGAACGTCGACTACTCGGCGTACGAGGGCAAGCGGCTCACCGGCCGGGTCGAGACGGTCCTCTCGCGCGGCGAACTCGTCATCACCGAGCGGGAGTACACCGGACACGCCGGGCACGGCGTCTACACCCCGCGCTCCACCTGTCAGTACCTCAACTAGGAGTGGCGCCCATGGACTTCGGACTCGTCCTGCAGACCGACCCGCCGGCCTCCCGTGTCATCAGCCTGATGAAGCGGGCCGAACGCAACGGGTTCTCGTACGGCTGGACCTTCGACTCCGCCGTGCTGTGGCAGGAACCGTTCGTGATCTACAGCCAGATCCTCGCCAACACGACGAAGCTGACCGTCGGGCCGATGGTCACCAACCCGGGCACCCGCACCTGGGAGGTCACCGCCTCCACCTTCGCCACCCTCAACGACATGTTCGGCAACCGCACGGTCTGCGGCATCGGCCGCGGCGACTCCGCGATGCGGGTGGCCGGGCGCAAGCCCAACACCCTCGCCCGGATCAGCGAGGCCATGAAGGTCATCCGGGCGCTGGGCCGGGGCGAGGAGGCCGACCTGGGCGGCACGGTGATCCGGTTCCCGTGGATCAGGCCCGGTGCCGAACTCCCCGTCTGGATGGCCGCGTACGGCCCGAAGGCGCTCAAGATGACCGGCGAGGAGGCCGACGGCTTCATCCTCCAGCTCTCCGACCTCTACCTCACCGAGTACATGGTGAAGGCGGTGAAGGACGCGGCGGTGGCCGCCGGACGTGACCCGTCCGAGGTCAGGATCTGCGTCGCCGCCCCGGCGTACGTCACCGAGGACGGCTCGCCCGAGGCCCTGGCGCACGCCCGTGACCAGTGCCGCTGGTTCGGCGGCATGGTCGGCAACCACGTAGCCGACCTCGTCGCCAAGTACGGCGAGCACTCCGCCGCCGTACCCGACGAACTCACCGACTACATCAAGTCCCGCCAGGCCTACGACTACGCGCACCACGGGCGCAGCGGCAACCCCGACACCGAGTTCGTGCCCGACGAGATCGTCGACCGGTTCTGCGTCATCGGACCGGCGGAGAAGCACATCGAGAAGCTGAACGCACTGCGCGAGCTGGGCGTCGACCAGTTCGCCGTCTACGACATGCACGACGCGCAGGAAGCCACCATCGACGCATACGGGAGCAAGGTCATCCCGGCCGTCAACGGCTGATCCGCACCCACCGGTTGATCTCCCCCTTCCCGCCGTCCCGGGAAGGGGGTCCCCCCTCGCACCCCCCGCTCACCTCCCCCCTCGGCGCCACCCGCACGGCCTTTCTCCCGTCCCGCCTCCTCCCGATTGGCCTGCCCATGACCGACACCGCTCCCACGGCCATACCGCCGTCCGGCCAAGTCACCGCCTCCGACGGGCGCGTCGAGCTCGCCCCGGGCTCCCCGCCGCCGACCGGTCCCTACGCCAACGAGGACCTGCTGCCGGTCCCCGTCGAAAAGCGCACGTGGACCACGTACAACTTCTCCGCGCTCTGGGTCGGCATGGCCCACAACACGGCGTCCTGGACCCTGGCCTCCGGGCTGATCGCGGTCGGCATGGACTGGAAACAGGCCGTGTTCACCATCGCCCTGGCCAACCTGATCGTCCTGGTCCCGATGCTGCTCACCGGGCACGCCGGACCGAAGTACGGCATCCCCTTCCCGGTCTTCGCCCGCGCAAGCTTCGGCGTACGCGGCGCCAACCTCCCCGCCGTCGTACGGGCGCTGGTGGCCTGCGGCTGGTTCGGCATCCAGACCTGGATCGGCGGCGAGGCCATCTACTTCCTCGCCGGCAAGCTCATCGGCGGCAGCTGGGCGAACGCCTCGCACGTCGGCGGCTACGCCTGGACCATGTGGCTGTCGTTCGCGATCTTCTGGGCGCTCCAGGTCGCCATCATCTACCGGGGCATGGAGACCATCCGCCGCTTCGAGAACTGGGCCGCGCCCTTCGTGATCGTCGGCGCGATCGTGATGCTGGTCTGGATGAGCAACAAGGCCGGCGGTCTCGGCCCGCTCTTCGACCAGCCCTCCAAGCTCGGGTGGGGCGGGGACTTCTGGAAGCTGTTCTGGCCCTCGCTGATGGGCATGATCGGCTTCTGGTCCACCCTGAGCCTGAACATCCCGGACTTCACCCGGTATGGCAAGAGCCAGAAGGCGCAGACCTGGGGGCAGGCCCTCGGTCTGCCGACCACGATGACCCTGTTCGCGTTCCTGTCGGTCCTGGTGACCTCCGGTTCCCAGGCCGTGTACGGAGCGCCGATCTGGGACCCGGTCCAGCTGGCCGCCAAGACGGACAACGTGGTCGGGCTGCTCTACGCCCTGGTCACCGTCCTCGTCGCGACCCTGTCCGTGAACATCGCGGCCAACCTGGTGTCGCCGTCGTTCGACTTCTCCAACATCGCGCCCCGGAAGATCAGTTTCCGCACCGGCGCCCTGATCACCTGCGTGCTCGGTGTGGTGATCTTCCCGTGGAAGCTGTACTCCGACCCGCAGGGCTACATCTTCACCTGGCTCGGCCTGGTCGGCGGTCTGCTCGGCACGGTCGCCGGCATCCTCATCGCCGACTACTGGCTGCTGCGCCGCACCCGCCTCGACCTGACCGACCTGTACCGCACGGGCGGCCGTTACTGGTACGACGGCGGCTGGAACTGGCGGGCGGTCGTGGCCTTCCTCGTCGGCGGTGTCCTCGCCGTCGGCGGCGCCAGCTTCAAGCCGCTGTTCGACGGCCGCCCGATCCCGGCGTTGTCCTCGCTCGCCGACTACGGCTGGGCGGTCGGCCTCGGCACGTCCCTGGTGCTGTACGTGGGACTGACCCTGCTGACGAGGCGCACCCCCGAAGAGGCATGAGCGCGAAGGGCGGCCGGAACGGTTACCGGCTGCCCTTCAGCGCGGTCACCGCGCTCTTCGCCGCCTTGATGGCGCCCTTGTTGATCTCGTCCGTGGACGGCGCCTTCTTGTTCTCGAAGTCGCTGCCGTTGTAGGTGATGACCACCAGCGCGTTGGAGACCTGGGCCATCACCACGCCCTCACGGGTCTGCTGCTTGTCCTCGGTAGTGAGGTTCACCACCGAGTAGCCGCTGTCACCGAGCCCCGGCACCGCGCCGCCGCCGCTCTTCTCCGCGACCCGGTCCTTGTACTCCTTCGCCGCCGCCGCGTCCGTGTCCATGATCTCGAAGGAGACGTCGAGCCAGCGGTAGTCGTACCCCTTGAGCGCGTTCCAGGAGCAGGTGCGGCGCAGCTTGGTGTCCGTGGAGGGGATCTCCTTGCCGGCCGTCTTCGCGCCCGGCACCAGCGACTTGATGGTGGCCACCGGGATGCTGCCGCAGGGCGCGGGAGCGCCGGCGTAGGTCTTGGCGGCCCCCGTCGACGCCGTGGACGACGACGGGGCGTCGCTCGCCGACTGGCCGGCCGTCTGCTGGGTCGAGGTGCTACCGGAGGCGGTGGCGGACGTCTTGTCCGGACCCGACGCCATCGCCCAGCCCGCACAGGCGAGCACGGCGACCGGCGTCAGGCGCGCGGTGAGGGCGAGTGGCAGTGGTAGAGAACGCAAGTCGCACTTCTCGTGGGGGACGGTGTGCCGAGGTGTCCACACTGCGGACGGGACGCCAGTGTCACACGACTCACTGTGGGGTGGAAGTGGAATCGGCGCCTTGCCTGTGCGGCAGGCACTTACGCCCTGTTGACGAGGCCCGCGGGCCCGTCCCCGTACATCCGGAATGTCGTGTGGTCACGGTCCCCGTACTTCCGGAATGTCGTGACTGGGCCTGGCTCCGGAAGGTGACCGGAGTCACCGCCGCGCGCAGTCGCGCGAGTTGCCGAACAGCAGCCGGTAGGCGATGAGGAGGACCAGGGAGCCGGCTATCGCGGCGCCCCAGGTGTAGAGGTCGAAGAACTGCTTCTCCACCGGGCGGTCGAGGAAGCGGGCCGAGAGCCAGCCGCCGACGAAGGCGCCCGCGATGCCGATCAGGGTGGTGCCGATCAGGCCACCCGGGTCACGGCCGGGCAGCAGGACCTTGGCGATGGCTCCGGCGAGGAGGCCGAGGATGATCCAGCTGACGATGCCCACGTTGGTTGTCCTCCCGGTACGGGGTGGTGCCTTTGCTCAGTTGCCTTGTTGCGCAAGCTTATGAACGGCGACGGCCCGCGGCGGCGCCTGACGCCGAGCCGTCGATGATCTGTCACCCGCTCATGACAATGCGGAGTACATGTGCGGGACATTCCGGGGAGGCCGTACGGAGGCCGGTGACCGCCCGCCTACACTGAGTGCACTTCTGTGCGACGACCGTGAGGGAGGGAGCGGGCTGTGGGGGAGGACATCGCTGGAGCCGCGGACCCCTCCGGCAGGGTGCTGGCGGAGGCGGCCGCGGTGTTCGGGCTGCTCGCCTCACCGGCCCGGCTGCACCTCATGTGGGCGCTGTCCCAGGGCGAGAGCGACGTGACATGCCTCGCCGACCGGGTCGGCGGCGCCCTGCCCGCGGTCAGCCAGCACCTGGCCAAGCTCAGGCTCGCCGGCCTGGTGCGCTCCCGCCGGGAGGGGCGCCGGCAGATCTACTATGTGGACGATCCGGACATCGTGACCGTGGTGCGGGTGACCGTCGGACAGCTGACCGCGCGCTCGTACCAAGTTCCGGCATCGGTGCGCCGATTGCGCGAAGCCGGCGTCTGAGAGCACCGGCGCGGATCCGACGGCACCGGCGCCCCCGGGGTTCCACGGGGATGCCCGGGCGTTTCCATGAGATCACTCACCTGTGAAATCAGTCGGGATCTGTGCTGCTCGGGCCGTGGGTTTGTTAGATTGCGCAATCACGCAACCCAACTGGGCCCACCTCGCGCCTGCCCGTACACCGCCGCGTACGGGACGACCTTACTGTCGCGGGCCCACCCGTTCATGGGAGTGGAAGATGACCGACCCGTGGGACGGCCCGGGGGGGCAGGCCACGCGGAGCCGCACCGACCGGGTGCCCGGACAGCGCGGTGCCCTGCCCGACGGGACGCGCCCGACCGGTGGCCGGGCCGCGGCCCGGCAGGCGGCCAGATCCCGCGGCGGCAGAGGGGCCCGACGGGCCAGGCCGACGGGCCGCGGCAGGCGGGCGCTGAAGGTGCTCGGCCTGGTCACCGCCGTCCTGGTCCTGGTCACGGCCGGCGCGGGCTGGTGGTTCTACCAGCACCTGAACGGCAACATCAACAGCGTCTCCCTCGACGGCAAGGGCGGCACCGAGAAGGCCGACGCGTTCGGCCGGACCCCGATCAACATCCTGGTGATCGGCTCGGACGGCCGGACCAGCTCCGAGGACTGCAAGCTCGGCGGCGGCTGCAAGACGACCGGAGTGCAGACCGGCAACGGCAACGCGGACGTGGAGATGGTCGTCCACATATCCGCGGACCGCTCCAACGCCACCGTCATGAGCATCCCCCGCGACACCATGGTCAACGTGCCGGCCTGCAAGGACAGCGCGAGCGGCCAGTCCACGTCCGGCTACTACGGCCAGGTCAACAGCGCCCTCGAGTACGGGCCCGCCTGCCAGGTCGACACCATCCACCAGCTCACCGGCATCACCATCGACCACTTCGTCAAGCTGGACTTCTCGGGCGTGGTCAAGATGTCCGACGCGGTCGGCGGCGTCTCCGTCTGCGTCAGCTCCAACGTGTACGACACCTACTCGCACCTCAAGCTGTCCAAGGGCCCCCACACCCTCAAGGGCGAGGCCGCACTGGAGTTCGTCCGCTCCCGGCACGGCTTCGGCGACGGCAGCGACCTCGGCCGTACCGTCTCCCAGCACATCTTCCTCAGCGCGATGATGCGCAACTTCAAGAGCGCGGGCACGCTCACCGACCCCACCGCGGTCTACAAGCTCGCCGACGCCGCCACCAAGGCGCTCACCGTGGACGACGGCCTCGGCACCGTCAAGAAGCTCATATCGCTCGCGGCCGACGTCAACAAGGTCCCCACCAAGCGGATGACCTTCACCACCATGCAGACCGCCCCGGACCCGAACAACGACAACCGCGTGGTGGTGGGCGACGGCGCCAAGGACCTTTTCGCCACCATGGCCAACGACCAGTCGCTGACCACCAGTTCCGGCAAGAAGTCGTCGGCCGCCGGGGCCACCGCGAAGCCGAAGGCCACCACCGCGACCGTACCCGCCGCCCAGATCGCCGTGACCGTCGAGAACGGCACCGACCTCACGGGCCGCGCCTCCGCGATCGCGACCTCGCTGATCTCGCAGGGCTTCAGCAGCGGTACGAGCACGGCCAACGCGCCGAGCTCCGCGACCACGACCACCGTGACCTACGGGAGCGGCGACAAGGCCGCGGCACAGACCGTCGCCAAGGCGCTGGACGTACCCAGCTCGCACATCAAGCAGGGCACCGGCACCGGCGTGACCCTGGTCATCGGCAGCGACTGGACGACCGGCACCAGCTACCCGGCGAGCTCCGGCGACACCAAGGCCGCCGTCTCCAACGCCAACGCCTCGACCGCCGACGACTCCAAGACCTGCGCCAAGGTCAGCCCCTACAAGACGGTGAGCCTCAACGGGGTCCCGATGACACCGGCCCAGGCGTACGCGGCGGCGGGGAACAAGCCCGACTCGGATGCCGACTAGGGCCTGACTGGGTCTGTGATCGATCAGGTCGCGTGCCCCGGCATCCCCTTAGCCCCCGGAGGCAGGCCGCCGCGCCGACCGCTTAGGGGCGGCGCCGGAGGGTCACCGGATGTCGGGGACACCCCTCGGGCGTGATACCGGGACGTGCCGAGTCACGGGCGCCTTCGGGGGTGCTCGACACGAATGCGCAGCGCCGCGAGCAGACTGTTCACGTAGTCGCGGCCGGCCGGTGTGTTCAGCTCCAGCGGGGCCTCGGACGACGGCTTGAGCAGGGCGGGGCCGTTCTCCCTCTCGTACAGGGCGCACACCTCGCCGGAGAGCAGCCCCGAGTCCTGGCGCGAGGGCCAGCGCAGACCCACCGCCCAGTCGGCCTGGCCCCGGATCCACGAGCCCCAGCGACGGGTACGCGGATACGCCGGGGCCTCCGCCTGCACGAGCCAGATGTCCTGGCGGACCGCCGCGAGACGGGCGTTGTCCGTGAGGTCGACCAGCGGCAGGTCGACGGCCGCTACGACCTTCGACAGCAGCATGCCCCGCACCCGGGGCTGGGTGATGCGCCGGCGCCCGTTCGGCTGCACACGCAGATCGCGGGCCAGGGTCTCGCACAGAGCGGTCAGCGGGGACAGCCCCGCATACAGGTAGGGGAGCCGCTCGGGGCTCAGTTCGTCCCTGATGTGGCAGAACCGGCCGCCGCCCCAGTGCAGGTCGGCCGGTACGGCCTTGAACTCGGTGGCGGCACGGCGTTCGCTGTGCACCCGCCACAGCTCGGTACCGGCGGGCAGCACATGGCGGTGCGGGGTGACGCGGACGGCCGGGGCGGGGATCATCTGGTCGGGCACGTGCTCACCACTCCGGGATCTCGGCTCGCGCGGCGGACCGCAGGACGTCGTCGGCCCCGGTGCCCAGGAGCCTGGCGGGCGCGGCGTTCAGCCACACGTTGGAACCCAGCCACCAGTCCGCGGCGCCCCACGGGTCCTCGTCGGCCGACAGCATCCTGTTGATCTCCACGACCACCGGGTACGGGGTTCCGGTGACCGGGTCCAGCTGGAAGGCGGGCACGTGCTCGGTGTTCCGGCCGTCGGTGAGCGTGATCAGGTACCGGAGCTCCTCCACCGTGAGGGTCAGGGAGGGACGGTCGACCGAGGGTTCGGCGAGGAGCCAGGAGTCGTCGGGGTCGGGGAGGTACGCAGGGGCGGCTTCGGGTGCGAGGGCACGGACGGCCGGCCCGTCCGTGCCCGGTGCCGCCACCGCGTTCTCCCGCAGCCGCAGCAGCGACTCCAGCAGCAACGGCCCTTCCGCCGCAGGTCCGGAGGTCGGCCGGAAACGCACACCGGACGGCGTCAGCACTTCGCGCAGCGGATGCCCGGGCGGTACGAACGGCTTGACGAGAGCGTGCAGTTCGGCCGCCGCGGCCTCGGGATCCGCCTCGGCCTCCGCCAGGATCTCCCGCAACTCCTGACGCGCGGGCCCGTCCAGCAGCCCGTACAACTCACCCCAGTTGGCCCGGATCGCCTCGACCGCGTCCGCCAGGAACGACAACTCCACCACCCCCTCTCCGCCAGGCACCGTAACAGCGCGAAAAGAAGAGCGTCCCGAGATCGTCGAACAGGAGTCATATGGACCGTCAGTGATGCATCATTGCCCCCTGTGACATCGCGGCCCTGGGGGAGGGTCATTTGAGCAACTCCGCGGCATACGAGTGGACCTACGTCGACGTCGAGGCGGAACGACGGCGGGAGCTGCGCGCCCAACTGGCACAGGAGACCACCCGCTCACAGAACCTTCGCGGACAGGCCAGGTCCCTGCGTCGCGCGTACGGCACGGCCAAGGTCGACGTGCACGTCGTCAGCGTGTCCGGATCCGCGGACTCGGCCGAACTGGCCGCCGCGCTGGACTCGGCCCGGGCGGTCAACGAGCGCGCGGAGGCCGAACTCGCCCGCGCGGCCGCCGGCGTATGGTCGCTGCCGCCCGCCGGCAAGCAGACGAAGGGCAGCGGCAGGCCGGCCACGAGGCCCGCGCCCGCCCCCGCCGCCCGGCCGAAGGCCGACCGCACCGAGCAGGTCAGGGCCGCCGCCCTGGTCGAGGCCGAGGCGCTGCTCACCCGTGACGGGCCGTCCTGCGAGCCGGACGACCTGCCCCTCTTCGCACGCCGGCTGGACGCCCTGCGCCAGGCCCGCAGCACCGAGGAGGCCCGGACCCTCCTGCACGACCTCGGGGTCCTCGTGCACAAGTCGACCCAGCGGCAGCGCAACGCGGTCCGTACGGCCGCACTGCGGGCCCGGCTGCTCGACCGCCTCGAGGACGCCGACCCGGCGGAGCGGGAGCGGCTGGCTCAGGCCGTACGCGAGGCACCCGACCCGTCCCATCTGGAGGGCGAGGTCGACCTGGCCGTGGCCCGTGCGGACACCGCCCGCCACCGGTCCACGGTCGCCGACACCCTGATGCGGGTGCTGCGCGAGCGCGACTACGCCGTGGGCGACGACTTCGCCGACCTTCTGGAGGAGAACGGCAGCGTCGTCGTGCCCTTCGGCGAGGCCGACGGCTACGGGCTGCGGTTGGCGCTCGCCCCCGACCGGCCCGGCCTCAGCACCGTGCTGGTGGCCGAGTCGGAGGCCGACCCCGAAACCGACCGCGAGGTCCAACGCTGGTTCTGTGACGAGCAGTTGCCCGGCATCGAGGAGGCGGTACGCGCACACGGCGTCGACCTGGCGCGTACGTCCACGCTGCCGCCCGGGGTACGGCCCACGGCCGTGGTGCCCGACGGTTCCTGGCCCGACACGGGTCTCGCCCACGACCGCACGGACGAGGACGCGGACCAGGCGGACCAGGGCGAGCAGCCGGAGCGGCGCCGGAAGAAGAGGTCCAGGCCCGCGCGGTCCACCACGTACGGACAGGAGCGGCAGCGTGAGCACTGACACCACGGGCGCCTTCCGCGAGGACGAGGCGCCGACCGGGCCACCCGCACTCGCCCCCGCCTGGATCCGCGAGCTGGACATGGCGCTCACCGTGTACCCGCAGATCCTCCTCACCGGCAACGTACGCGATGTCTTCCTGCTGCCCGAGGACGCCGAGGGCGGGGTCGCCGCGCCCGAACCCGGCCACCCGCCCACGCCGTTCAACCTGGAGGAGGTCATCGAGTCGGTCTGCCGCACCCGGGGCTACGGTGCCCTGGCCCGGCAGAGCATGGTCAACGACCGGGTGATCGCCTGGCGGCTCACCAACGACCCGTTCTCCCTGCCGCCCGCCCTGCGCCGCATGGCCGAGGAGGACGCCCGCGCCGACCGTGAACGCGCGGAACGTGAACGCGCGGAACCGGGCACCCCCGGCGCCGACGCGGACCGGGACGACAGCGACGACGACGGCGACATCGAGGCCGGCATCGCCCGCTTCCGGGAGATCATGATCGGCACGGTCCAGCACACCGGCCCCGCGATCGGCCTGATCATCCCCTACACCGCCCGGCTCGGCTCGCCACGCGGTCCGGTGGCCGGGGAGGCGGCCCGACTGCTCGCCGCCGCGGAGGAGTTGGGCCACACCGCGCGGCCGGTCCGCGGCACCGGGGGCGTGACGCCGTACAACACGATCTTCTGGGTGGTCGAGAAGCAGGAGGACCTCCCGCTCGAATTCGCCATCGGCAGCCGGGCGTTACGAGTGATCACGGTGCCCGAACCGCCCCACGACCAGCGTCACGCGGCCGGCCGGTTCGTGGTCGAGCGCCTCGCGAGGCGCCGCTCCGGCAAGGACGGGGCACCCGAGGACGCCTTACCGGCGACGGAGGCCGAGCAGCGACAGGCGACCGAGGCGCTGGCCCGGTCCTCGTACGGCATGGGAGTCGGGGAGATCCTGGCGGTGGGCCGGATGGCCGCCGACCGGGGGCTGCCGCTGAGCCGGCTCGACGAGGCCGCCCGGCTGTACCGGGTCGGCGTACTGGACAACCCCTGGGCCACGCAGGCCGTCCGGGAGAACATCCTCAACGGCGAGGACTACCTGAACGCGGCGGTCATCGGCCAGCCGCACGCCGTCCGGCGGACCATCGAGATCTTCATGCGCTCGGCGGCCGGACTGACCGGCGCCCAGTCGTCCAGTTCCCCCAGCAGGCCGCGGGGCACGCTCTTCCTTTCGGGGCCGACCGGTGTCGGCAAGACCGAACTCGCCAAGGGTGTCGCGAAGATGATTCTCGGCGAGGACGCCCGCCCGATCCGCTTCGACATGAGCGAGTTCGCCGAGGAACACGCCAGGGACCGGCTGATCGGGGCCCCACCCGGGTTCGTCGGGCACAGCGCGGGCGGTGAACTGACCAACGCGGTAAGGGCGTCGCCGATGAGCGTGCTGCTCTTCGACGAGATCGACAAGGCGCACCCCCGGCTGTTCGACCTGTTCCTGCAGATCCTGGAGGACGGCAGGCTGACCGACGGACAGGGCGCCACGGTGCACTTCACCGAGTGCGTGCTGATCTTCACCTCGAACCTGGGGGTGTCGGCCGAGGTGATGCGGCCCAGGAACCGGCGCGGGCAGAGGAACGACCAGGCGGACACCGACCCGGAGGCCGAGGCGGCCGCACGTCCGCCCCGGCTCAGCCGCCACGACAAGCCCGAGGACGTGCGCGAGGCGTTGCGCGCGGCCTTCGACACCTTCTTCAACGACCACATCGGGCGGCCCGAGCTGCGCAACCGGTTCGGCGACAGCTTCGTGCCCATGGACTTCATCCAGCCCGACTCGGTCCGGCTGATCCTCAACAAGGCGCTCGCCTCGGTGGCCGGCCGGGTCAGGGAGGTGTACGGCGCCGAACTGACGGTGGCCGACGACCCCTGGGAGGTCCTGCGCATCGAGGCCACCCGCCGCCTCGACCACGGCGGGCGCGGAGTGGTGACCGCCGTGGAGTCCGCGCTGGTCAACCCGCTCTCCCGGGAACTGTTCCACCAGCGGGCCCGGCCCGGCGAGCACATCGAGATCGAGGCGGTGGACGGTCAGGTCGAGGCCTACACGCTGAAGGTACGACGATGGATGTGAGCGACGACGGCCGTACGGGCGCGCGACCCGCGCCGGAGCCGCCGGGACCCGCGCTGCGGGTGTCCCAGGTGCTCGGACCCGTCACCGCGCTCGGGCCGGGCAGGCGTCTCGGCGTGTGGGTGCAGGGCTGCCCGCTCGCCTGCGCCGGCTGCATGTCCCGGCAGACCTGGGACCCCCGGGGCGGCCACGACGTGGAGGTCGAGCGGCTGGCACGGCTGTGGCGGCGCGGCCTGGCCGAGGGCTACGACGGGCTGACCGTCAGCGGCGGTGAACCGCTGGAACAGCCGGCCGCCCTGGCCGCGTTGCTCGACGCGGCCGACCGGGTGCGCGTCGCCGCGGGCCGGGCCGACGCCGACCTGCTCGTCTACACCGGCTGGGAGGACGCCGAGATCGCCGCCTCACCCGAGGCCACGGCCGTGCTCGGCCGCGCGGACGCCGTCATCACCGGGCGGTACCGCGTGGGCGAACCGACCTCACTGGTCTGGCGGGGCTCCGCCAACCAGCGGCTGATCCCGCGGACTTCGCTCGGCAGCCGTCGGTACGGTCCCCATCTGCGCCGCACGGCCGACCGGCCGGAACTCCAGATCCAGGTGACGGACCGGGCCGTGCACATCGTCGGCGTGCCGAGACCTGGTGAACTCAGCGCCCTGGAGCGGGATCTGTCCGCCCGAGGGGTGACCTTCCGGGAGAACACATGGCGACCGTGACCACCCGCTACCGCTGCCCGGTGACCCCGGACGAGTGCCCGTCGTCGCCCCGGCGCGGCTTCTGCAAGGTCCACGAGTGGGAACAGCTCGTTCCCGAACGGGTGTACGTGACGGCGGAGCCGGCAGACGCGCCGGGGAGCAGCGATCCCGGTGGCCCCGGCTCGCGTTCCGAGGCGGGCGCGGGCGCGGGCGCGGGCGCGGGCGCGGGTGCGGGTGCGGGTGCGGGCGCGGGTGGGCCGGGCGGGGCGGGTGTCCGTGCGGAGGCGGGTGCGGGTGGGCCGGGCGGGGCGGGTGTCCGTGCGGAGGCGGGTGCGGGTGGGCCGGGGCGAGCCCGTGTCCGTCCCGAGGTGCCCGCCGACCGGCCCCGGGACCGCACCACCCGGCCGACGGCCGACGCGAACCCCCGCGCGCCCCGCGACCGCGCCGCCGCACCGCCCACCCGGCTGCAGTCGCCACCGGCGTCCGGCCGGGGGACCACCCCCGCGCCCGCCACGCCCTGCCTGGCCCTCGTACTCGCCGGCGCCCTCGTCCCCGTACGCGCCGAAGGCCAGGGCGCCACCCGGCTGGGGCGGGACGCCCCCGACTGCGCCCATGTGGCGGGCCTGGCCGGCCTCGACCAACTCTCCCGGAACCACGCCGAGCTGACCTGGCACGCGGGCCGGCTCTACATCACCGACCTGGGCTCGTCCAACGGCACGTTCGTCGACGGGCAGCTCGTCACCCGCCCCGCCCAGCTCTGGCCGGGCAGCCACCGTCTCCGGCTGGCCGAGGACGTGGACGTGACCCTCGTGGAACTGGACGAGTACGGCGCGCCCCGGTGACGTGACCCGCTCGCCGCCACCGCACCGGCTCCGCACTCCCCGCACCACCGCCACCCATAAGACGCCCGCCTCCGTGGCGGGCACCCAGGACCCTTCGAGGACCCCGCATGGCCGACAACCCGACTGAGGAACCCGCGGGCCCCACCGAGCCGCCCCGCAAGCCCTCGAGCCCACCGACCCGCAAACAGCGGCGGCCCAAAGCCGCCCCGCCGAGCCCCCAGACGCGGGCCCAGCGGCAGGATCCGGCTCCGCAGAGTCCTCCGACGCGCGTGCAGCGCCCGAATCCGGCCCACCAGAGCCCGCCGGACCCCGCGGCCACACCCGCGTCCGCGACTTCGCAGAGCCCGCCCACCCGCGTCCAGCGGCCGGACCCCACGCCCCCGCCCCGGACACCGCGGGCCCGGTCCGCAGGGACCCCCTCGGAACCCCGGACACGCCCCGGCCGCCCCGCGGATCCGCCCACCCGCCGTGACCCCGCCACCGCCCATGCCGAGTTCCCGCAGGCGCTCCGCGACCGCTACGAGCCGCACGGCATCGCGGGCGCCGGCAGCGAGGGCACGGTCTGGCATGTGCGCAGGCTGGCCGACGGCACCGACACGGCGGTGAAGATCGCCCACCCGGGCCAGGCCATGGACCTGGACACCCTCGAACACCTCGCGACCCCCGACTTCCGCCGACACGTCCCAGGCATCCACGAGTTCGGGGACATCGCGGTCGGCGGCACGGTGTGCGGCTGGGTGGCGATGGAGTATCTGCCGACCACGCTGGAGGACCACCTCGGCCGCAGGCTGCGCGACGGAAAGCCGCGCGAGGAGAGGGCGCGGACCGAGCGGACCGTACGCGAACTCGCCGATCTGCTCGACTTCTGGCAGACCCGGATCGACCGCAACCCGCTGGACCTGAAGCCCGCCAACATCCTCGTCAGGCAGAGCCACGGCGGCACCAGGAAGGACAACGACGGCCAGTTCCAGCTGGTCGTGGCGGACTTCGGCGGCGTGGCCAAGTTCACCGCCAGCCAGAGCTACCGCGACTTCCAGATCACCGCGCTCTACATGGCGCCCGAGCAGATCGTGAACCAGAACCTCAAGGCCACCCCGTGGTGGACCATCGGCCTTGTCCTGTACCAGGTGTTCACCGGGCGCCCGCTGTACGTCCTCGGCGACGACGCCCGCATCACCGACGAGGCGTGGACCCGTGCCCTGATCGTCAACCACGAGGTCGATCTGTCCGCCGTCACGGACGCCCGGCAGAACCTGCTGGTCCAGGGCCTGCTCACCAAGGACCCCGACGACCGCTGGACCGCGGCCGAGGTGCGCCGCTGGCTCAAGGGCGACACTCCGCAGGTCGTCCGCCCCGCGGCACCGGACGCGGCGCCCGCCGCCGCCCGCCACGCCAACAGCCCCATCACCTTCCGCGGCACCGCCCACCACGAGGCCGAGAGTCTCGCCGCGGCGATGGCCCAGCACTCCCAGGAGGCGGCGGACTGGCTCGCCGCGGAGGGCGGGCAGCGGCTGGCGGCCTGGCTGCGCAAGGATCTCAAGGACACCTCGTACGACAGCGGGCAGCTGCTCGATCTCCAGCGCGGCCAGAACCGGCCGGTCCGCGCCGCGGTGGCCGCGCTCGCCTTCGTCGCCGTGTTCGCGCCGACCGCGACACCGCAGTACCGGGGCCGGCGCGTGGACGCGGACGGCATCGCCCGGATCGCCCAGGGACAGGGCGCGGTCGCCTTCATCGACGAGCTGCTGAAGGCGAACGTGCCGACGGTGGCGGCCGCTTTCCACTGTGGGCACGCCGAGTGCGCGGACGGGCGCTGCGAGGTGCTGCTCGCGCTGGCCGAGCAACTACCGCGCACCATCGAGGACGTGCGCGCCCGGGCGCGCACGCTCGGCCGGCGCACCGGAAACAACGGCGGCAGCGGCGGCAGCCTCGACAAGCGCGAGACGAACGCCGCCTACGGTCTGGCCGCCGCGCTCATCGTGCACCCGGAACAGCGCGGACGGGCCCTGCTTCCGCTCGCGGGACTGCCCGGTCCGCTGGCCGCGTTCCTCGCGAAGGCCCCCGTCGGTGTGCTCGCCGTGCTGGCCCGCCTGGGCGCGCTGCGCTACCGGGTGGGCGCGTTCATGCGCAGCCGGGGCGCGGACGCCGGGTTCCTGCGGCGCTGGGCGGAGCTGCACCGCCGGGCGGCCGCCGGCGACGTGCGGACGGTCACCGGGCGGGCGGCCCTGGTCGCCGCCGCCGTGCTGCTGCCGAGGGCGCTGCGCGCCGACGCGATCGGGCAGGACCACGCGGTCACCCTCACCGAGTGGTGGTCCACGGCCTGGCGCCCGCTGGCCCGTCGGCTGGCCGCGGGGGCCGCCCTGTTCATCGCGTTCTGGCTGCTGATCTGGTCCGGCGCCATGCTTCGCTACGTGCACGACAGCGGGCTCGGCGGCGACGCCCTCGACCCCGCCGACCGGCTCGTCGCCCCCCTCGCCCACGCCGCCGACCTCGCCTCCGCGACCCAGGCCGGGCTGTGCGCGGTCGCCCTGGTCGGCGCGGTGGCGTTCGCGGCGGCCACCACCCGGATCTCCGGGTGGCTGCTGGTCGCGGGGGCTGCCCTGGCGTCGTACGTCGGCTACGCGCGCTCCGACCTTCCCCCGCTGGACCCGATGCAGGCCCCCGGCTGGCTGACCGAGCGCATGCGCTACTTCCTGGGCGGCTGGAAGAGCTGGAACGGTGTCACGGCCCTCGTGCTCGTCCCGCTGGTCTGCGTGCTGCTGATGGTCCTGGCCCGCCGACAGCTCGGCCTGGCCCGCGCCGCCGAGGAGGAGCAGGCCCGGCTGCGGCGCGAGCGGGCCGAGCAGCGCCGGGTCGCGGCCGGGCTGCCCAGGCGCCCGTACGAGAACCCGGCGCGCTGGCGCACCGGCCCGCGCGGCACCCGCGACCGCGCGCTGTTCGCCGTGTCCGCCCTGCTCATGCTGCTCACCCTGTTGTGGGCGGCCGTGGAGGTCCGGGTCGCGCTCGACGGCGACCATCCGACGCTCGCCTCCTGGGGGACCGGGCGGCAGGGTGCCTCGTACCAGTCGCAGTACGTCCTGGTCTGCGCGGCGGTCTGCGCGCTGGCCGCGCTCGCCTCGCCCGCGTTCGCCCGCCGGGTACTGGCGTGGGCGGCGGCCGCGGTGATCGCGCTCGGTCTGTGGCCACCGCCCGTGGAGCCCGCCCGCGCGCTGAGCCTGCCCGTGGCGCCCGACCTGTTCACCGGGTTCGCGGAGACCTGGGGGCACGCCGCCTTCTGGGCCGCGCTGCTGCTCGCCCTGCCGCTGAGCCTGTACGCGGCCGGGTTCGCCGTACGCAGGACCCGGCGCGCCGCGCGATGACGGCCCCCGCCGCCGCACCCGACGCGGGACCGCTCGAACTCCTCGACCACGCCGAGGACCTGCTCGAACAGCACGACGAGCAGGACCGGCCCGAGGAGGCGGGCGACTCCTGGCAGCGCTGCCGTGACGTCCTGCTGCGCGCCCGCGACCTCCTGGAGGACCAGGCCGCGAAGGCCGACCCGGCGGCACTGGCCCGCGCCCGGTTCCTGCTGGGCCTCACCCTGTCGGTGGGCTACTGGCAGGCCGTGGCGGGCCACGGGCAGGCATACGGCGTCCAGGACGCGCACGGCCTCCGCGACCAGGCGGCGCCCCTGCTCGCCCTGGCCCGCGCGACGCTGCCCCAGGACACGGAGGCGTACGCGACCGCCTGCGTCCGCCTGGGCCTCCTGCTGCACGCCCGGCACGAGGACACACAGACGGCCGAGGAGGAGGACGAGCGGGTCCTCGCCGACGCCCGCGACGAAGAGCACCGGCAGGCCGCCCGAGCCGCCGGCCCCGACGGCGCCCCTGCCGACGCCGTCGACGGGGTCCGTGCCGAGGGGCCTGCCGGCGGCCCTGATGGTGTCCCGCCCGGAGGGCCTGGCGGCGACCCTGACAGGGCCCGAGCCGGCGTGCCTGGCGGCGGCCCTGATGGTGCCCGTGCCCGTGATCTCGACGAAGCGCTTGCCGCCTTCGACGACGGGCTGCCGCTGCTCGGCGACGACGTCCACCTCGGACTCTTCGTCAGTTACGGCTGCGCGCTCGCCGACCGCTACGACCGTGACCGGGCCCCCGAGGATCTGCGGGACGCGTCCGCGGCGCTGGAGGCGGTGCTGGAGGCGCTGCGGCCGTCCGGGTGGGAGCCCGCGGAGGGCGGCGGGGGCTCCTGGGCGGACGAGGCCGACGAGATCGAGACCGAGGCCCGGGTCCGGCTGGCCCGGCTGTTCCTGGAGCGCTCCGACGCCCCCGAACTCGCGTACCCGCACCTCGAGTTGCTCGCCGCGACCCTGCCGGAGGAGCACGGCTCACGGATCTTCGCCGCGGCGCACCTCGTCGACGTCTACCGCGAGCGCGGCGACGGCCGGGTCGGTCCCGAGGACCGCCCCGCCTACCTCGCGCGACTGCGCGACCTGTACCGGTTGCTCGACCCCGGCAGCCCGTACCACGCCCAGGCGACCTCGATGCTCGGCGCGGCGCTCGCGGAGCGGGACGAGTCCGCCGGACCCGGGACGGCACCGACCACCGAGAACGAGGAGGCGGTCGGGCTGCTGCGCGAGGCGCTCGACACCCTCCCCGAGGACGACGACCGGCGCCCGCCGACCCACGCCGTCCTCGGCTGTCTCCTGAACTCCCTGCGCGAACGTCATCCCGAGCGCTACGACAACGACGAGGCCCTGCTTCATCTGGAGCGGGCCGTCGAGCTGTACCCGCCCGACGACCCGATGCGCAGCGACCTGCTCAACCAGCTCGCCCACGCGGCGATCGTCCGGGACGACCGGGGCCGTGGCGACCTCGAAGGCGTCGACCGCACGATCGCGCTGCTCAACGAGTCGATGCGGGTGCCGTCGCCCACACCGGGCTTCGGTTCGCAGGCCCACGGCGCGTACGCCGCCGCGCTCAGCCAGCGCCACGCGCTGTCCAACTCCGCCGACGACCTGGACGAGGCGATCCGCCATCTCACGACGGCGTTCCGCCAGACCGCACTCGACGACGTGAACCGGGTGGTGTACCTCCAGAACCTGGCCGTCAGTCTCTACCAGCGCTACCAGTTGGGCGGCGACCTCCAGGACCTGGAGACCGCGGCCCGCTACATGAGGGAGGTCAGCACCGTCCTGGACGGCGGGGACACCGGCGTCTCCATCGACCTGTACCTGATCGAGCGGGACCGGCCCCACCTCGAACACGCCCTGGCACAGCTGCAGTTCATGCTCGCCATCACCTCCCGTTCCGAGACCGGGATGGCGGCGGCCGTCGAGTCGATGCGCCGGCTGCGGGACTCCGTCGACGAGGAGGACCCCGAACGCCTGACGCTGGACGCGGACTTCGGCCTGATGCTGATGGTGCGGTCCTTCTACGGCGGCAGCGTGCAGGAGCGCATGGAGGGCCTGGTCCTCATGTCGGAGACCGTGGAGGCACTGCCCGAGGACCATCCCGAGCGGCCCCGGCTGCTGCTGCGCACCGCGGGCGCGGTGCTGATGACGTCGTTGTCGCCGTACAACAGACGGGGTATCGAGTCGGCCGAGAAGATGCTCCAGAACGTTCTCGGCACCGTGCGACCGGAGAGCCAGGAGGGCCTCAGGGCAAGCGCGTTGACCGCGGTGCTGAACCACAACCGCTTCCTCCACGGGCGCGCCCCCGCCGACGCCGACCGGGCGGTCGAGGTGGCCCGGGCCGCGCGCGAGCACCTCGCCGACCGGCCCCCGTCCCCGGTGGGCGCCCTCCTCACCAACGTCCTCGCCGACTCCCTGCGGCTGCGCTCGGCCCCCGGTGACGACGCGGACGGGCGGCGCACGGGCATCGCCGGGCTGCGCGAGGCGGCGACCGTCGTGCTGCTCCAGGCCGCCGCGGAACCGGCGCTCCAGGTGGCCCGCACCGCCGCCGACCGGGCCTTGCACATTGCCCGCTGGTGCCTGGCGGACGGCGAACTGGCCGCCGCCGTGGAGGCGTTGGAGCTGGGGCGCGGTCAGGTGCTGCACGCCTCCACGACCACCGCCGACGTGCCCGCGCTGCTGCGTGAGGCCGACCGGGCGGACCTCGCCGAGGAGTGGGAGGGCGGCGGCAGCCGCGGGGCACCGGTTCCGATCGACCTGGCGGCGCTGCTCGACGGCCCCGGCTCCCTGCTCGGCACACTCAGCGAGGGCGCCGAACTCCCGCTCCCCGACGATCTCCGCCGGCGTACGCTCACCGCGCTGGCCCGCTCCCGGGCGGGCACGGCCCTGATGACGCCGCCCACGGTCGACGAGATCGCCGCCGCCCTGCGAAAGGCCGGTGCGCACGCGCTGGTCTACCTGCTCCCGCCGGGTGGCCCGGGCGCCGGCACGGCCGTGCTGGTGACGCATGATTCCCGGGTGGGGACCGTCGAGTTCGGCCTTCTCCGGCGCGACGCCCTGGACGTTCTCACGACCTACCGGGCGGCCCACCGCGACCGCCAGGAGGCCCTGGACACCTCCACCGACCCGGACGTCCACGAGGCGGCGCACACGCGCTGGCGTTCCGCGCTCGCCGAACTCTGCGACTGGGCGGGCCCGGTGGTGATGGCCCCGCTCATCCGCTCGCCCCTCGTCCGCGCGGCGGCCCCCGAACCCCACCTGGTCCTTGTTCCGTTCGGCGACCTCGGCGGCATCCCCTGGCACGCGGCGCTGCTCAGCAGCGGTCTGCGCGACGGCGGGCGACCGGTGCGCGCGCTGGAGCGCCTGACACTGTCGTATGCGGCCTCGGCCCGCCAGCTCCACGAGGTGCTGGGCCGCCCGCGCCTGCCGGTCGACGGCCGCCCGGTGATCGTCGGCAACCCCGACGGCACGCTGCCCGGCGCGACCACGGAGGCTCGCCAGATCCACGCCGCGTTCTACCCGTCGGGTCAACTCCTCGGCAAGGTACGCCGAGCGGCCGGTCCGGGTACGCCCGCCGAGGTCCTGGCCGCACTACCGGGCGCGGCCGGCACGGCAGCCTCGGTCCTCCACCTCGCCTGCCACGCCCGCCCGTCGGGCAACTCCCCGCTGGACGCGTGCCTGTTGCTTGCCTCACCACCGGGCGGCGGTACGGGACGGCTACCGGTCCGCGAGATCCTCCGCCAGGCCCGTGGCCGTCCGCCCGGTGCGCCCGGCGGTCTGGTCGTCCTCGACGCCTGCGTCAGCGACCACACCACGGGAGACTTCGACGAGGCGCTCACGCTGTCCACGGCGTTCATCGCCGCCGGGGCGACGGGGGTCGTCGGCTCCCGCTGGGAGGTCCCGGACGGCCTGACGGGCCTCATGATGTACGTCTTCCACGACCGCCTCCGCACCGGCGTGACGCCTGTGCAGGCCCTGCGCGAGGCCCAGTTGTGGCTCCTGGACCCGGACCGCGTGCTCCCCGACGGCATGCCCCGCCCGATCGCGGACATACTGCACGACGGGGATCCTTCGGCCCTGGACATGTGGGCGGCCTTCGCCTGCCAGGGGCACTGAGCCCAAGGGGCGGGACGGGGGAGGGCGCGCGATGGACTCGGCCGTGACGGGCCTGCTGGCGGCGGTGGTCGGCGTGGGCGGCACCCTCGGTTCCGCCTGGCTGACCCAGCGCCGCGGGGACACCCTGCGGCGCGAGGAGTGGGACCGGCTGGAACGTGCCCGGCTGGCCGAACTCGACGCCCAGCGGCAGCAGTCGGGACGCGCGGCCCGCCAGACGGCGTACACGGAGTTCAACGCCGCGGCCCGCCACTACCTGGCGACGCTCAACGACCATGCGCATGTACTGCGCATCGGGGGCGACCCGGGGGAGTCCCTGGAAGCGTTGGAGACGGCCCGGGTGGACTACCGCCGCCGGTATGCCGAGGCTCAGATGATCGTGCCGGACGCGGTGCTGGCCGAGGTGAGAAAGGTCGACAGGGGACTGGGCTCGGTCTACGGCAGCCTGGCCCGCCTCACCCGCGACAGGGCCCGCGACGGCGACGACCTGGACAGCGTCCGCACGGTGATCAAACAGGGCTGGCGGGACCTGTCGGGCACCCGGGCAGCCATGCGAACGGACCTGGACGTGACGGGCCCGACGTACGAATGAGCCCGGCGGACGCCTCCGGGGCGACGGTCTCGACGTACGAATGACCCCCGCGACCGCCTGCCGGGCGACGGCCTCGACGTACGAATGAGCCCGGCGGACGCCTCCCGGGCGACGGTCTCGACGAGGAAGGCAGGCGGCCTGCTGTGCCCGGCCCGTCCGTGGGTAGTCTGCTGCGTGATCAGGGCGATCGGAGCCGAGCTGAAACCTCCCGGATCCTCCCCGCGGCGGGTCCGGAGGACTGTCCGGCCCGGCCTACGCGCGCACCTACCGAGGTGAGAGATGCACTTCACCACCCGACCCACGCTTCAGGGATCCTTCGGCATGGTGTCGTCCACGCACTGGCTGGCCTCCCAGTCGGCGATGGCGGTCCTGGAGAACGGCGGCAACGCGTACGACGCGGCCGTCGCCGGCGCGTTCGTCCTGCACGTGGTCGAGCCGCACCTCAACGGACCCGCCGGTGAGGTACCGATCCTGCTCGCCCCGGCCGGCGGCGAGGTGCGGGTGCTGTGCGGGCAGGGTGTGGCCCCGGCCGGCGCCACGGTCGCCCACTACCGGGGGCTCGGCCTCGACCTGGTCCCCGGCACCGGCCCGCTGGCCGCCGCCGTCCCCGGCGCCTTCGACGCCTGGCTGCTCCTGCTCCGCGACCACGGCACCAAGCCGCTGGACGAGATCCTGGCGTACGCCATCGGATACGCCGAGCACGGGCACCCACCCGTGGAGAACGTCGGCGCGACCGTGGCGAGCGTACGGAAGCTGTTCGAGACCGAGTGGACCTCGTCGGCGGAGCTGTACCTGCCCGGTGGCCGGGCGCCCCGGCCCGGTGAGTTGTTCCGCAACCCCGCCCTCGCCGCCACCTGGCAGCGGCTGCTCGCCGAGACCGCGGGCGCCGGGGACCGGGAGGCGCGGATCGACGCGGCCCGTGAGGTGTGGCGCACCGGCTTCATCGCCGAGGCCCTGGTCGGGCAGGCCGCCCGCCCCACCATGGACACCAGCGGCGAGCGGCACACCGGCACCCTCACCGCAGCCGACCTGGCCGGCTGGTCCGCGAGTTACGAGGCCCCGGCGTCGTACGACTGGCACGGCTGGACCGTGTGCAAGGCGGGTCCCTGGAGCCAGGGGCCAACCTTCCTCCAGCAGCTGGCCCTGCTGCCGCCCGAGCTGTCCGAACTGCCCGCCTACGGCTCCGCCGACTACATGCACCTCCTGATCGAGGGCTGCAAGCTCGCCATGGCGGACCGGGAGGCCTGGTACGGGGACGCGGCCGAGGTACCGCTCGCCGAACTCCTCTCCGACGCGTACAACGCCGGGCGGCGCGGCCTGGTCGGCGGCAAGGCCTCCGAGGAGCTGCGGCCCGGCAGCCCCGGCGGACGCGTGCCCCGGCTGCCCGGGTACGCGCGCGTGGAGGCCGCGCGGGGCAGCGCCTTCGACCCGCTGGGCGCCGGTGAGCCGACGGTCGCGCAGGTCGCCGCCGACGGCACCACCCGGGGCGACACCTGCCACCTGGACGTCGTCGACCGCTGGGGCAACATGGTCGCGGCCACCCCCAGCGGCGGCTGGCTCCAGTCCAACCCCGTCGTCCCCGAGCTGGGCTTCCCGCTGGGCACCCGGCTCCAGATGGCCTGGCTGGAGGAGGGGCTGCCGAACTCCCTCACCCCCGGCCGCCGCCCCCGCACCACGCTCACCCCGTCGATAGCCCTGCGCGACGGCGTCCCGGTGCTGGCCTTCGGCACGCCCGGCGGCGACCAGCAGGACCAGTGGCAGCTGCACTTCTTCCTCGCCGTCGCACTGCGCGGCGAGGTGCGCGGCGGACTCGACCTCCAGGGCGCGATCGACGCCCCGAACTGGCACAACGACAGCTTCCCCAGCTCCTTCTACCCGCGCGGGCGCCGCCCCGCGAGCGTGACCGTCGAGTCGCGGACGGACCCCGGGGTGGTGGCCGAGCTACGGCGGCGCGGCCATGACGTGACGGTCGGGCCGGGCTGGTCGGAGGGGCGGCTGTGCGCGGTGGCCCGGGACCCGCGGACCGGGGTGCTGTCGGCGGCGGCGAATCCGCGCGGGATGCAGGGGTACGCGGTGGGGCGCTGACGCCGATGTGCTGCTGTCAGGGCGCTGACCTGGCACGTCCGTCGACGGCCCGCTGATCGTCGGCACCGGCTGTTCGTCCGTATTCCATGTCCCGTACATCCGGGCGGCGGGGATTGTCAGGGGCGCGTGCTCTCATGGAGGCATGATCGAAGCAACGGAGACCATCGACGAGTTTCTCCTCCAGCACGCCGGTGACGTCGAGGATGCCATCCGCAAGGCCGCCCGGACCGAGATCCTGCCCCGCTGGCGCCGGCTCGCCGACCACGAGGTCGACCAGAAGAGCGGGCCGCACGACCTGGTGACGGACGCCGACCGGCTCGCCGAGAAGTACCTCACCGGGGCGCTGGGCGCCCTGCTGCCGGGCTCCGTCGTGGTCGGCGAGGAGGCGGTGCACGCGGACCCGGAGACGTACGAGGCGCTCCAGGGCGACGCGCCGGTGTGGATTGTCGACCCGGTCGACGGCACCCGCCAGTTCGTGCGCGGCGAGGACGGCTTCTGCACGCTGGTCGCGCTGGCCCACCGGGGCGTCCTGCTCGCCTCCTGGACCTTCGCTGCGGCCCGCGGCCAACTCGCCACCGCGGTACGGGGGAAGGGCGCCTTCCTGGACGGCGTACGGCTGCACGCCGGACCGCCCGCCGCCGACCGTGACCTGCGGATCGCCACCTCCCACCCGGACTACACGACGGACGCGCAGAAGCGCGCGCTGTTCGCCCTGTGGGTCGACGGCGTCGCCCCGCGCGCCTGCGGTTCGGCGGGCCTGGAGTATCTGGCCGTCGCCCGGGGCGAGTTGGACGCGACGGCGTTCTCCTGGGAGGCCGCCTGGGACCACGCGGCCGGACTGCTGCTGGTCGAGGAGGCGGGGGGTGCCCACCTCACGCTCGCCGGCGAGCCGTTCCGGATCACGGGCGACAACGTCCTGCCGTTCACCGCGGCCCGCGACGTGGCCACCGCCCACCGGGTGGTGGACCTGCTGCAGAACCCGCACTGGTAACCCCGGACGAGGGCGGTGTCAGTCCTCCGGCATATCCTGAACCCGAGTGGCCAATCGGCTGACGAAGGGGTGCGAAGGTGCCGTCGATGCTCGATGCGGTCGTGGTGGGGGCGGGGCCGAACGGCCTGACGGCCGCCGTGGAGCTGGCCCGGCGCGGCTTCTCCGTCGCCGTCTTCGAGGCGCGCGACACCGTGGGCGGCGGCGCCCGCACCGAGGAGCTCACGCTGCCGGGCTTCCGGCACGATCCGTGCTCCGCGGCGCACCCGCTCGGGATCAACTCGCCCGCGTTCCGCGCCCTGCCCCTGGAGCGCTACGGCCTGGAGTGGCTGCACCCCGAGCTGCCGATGGCCCACCCGTTCCCGGACGGCCGGGCCGCCGTACTGGCCCGCTCGGTCGCCGAGACGGCGGCCTCCTTCGGACCGCGCGACGCGGGCGCCTACCGCAGGCTGGTCGAGCCGTTCCTGCCCAAGTGGGACACCCTGGCGCGGGACTTCATGTCCCTGCCGCTGACCGCGCTGCCCCGCGACCCGGTCACCCTCGCCCGCTTCGGCCTGGTCGGGCTGCCGCCCGCCTCCCTGCTGCTGCACCGCTTCCGCGACGAGCGGGCCAGAACCCTCTTCGCCGGCCTCGTCGCCCATGTCATGGCCCCGCTCAGCGGGCCCGGGACCGGTGCCGTCGGCCTGGTCTTCGCACTCGCCGCGCACGCCCGCGGCTGGCCGGTGGCCCGGGGCGGCTCGCAGGCCATCTCCGACGCCCTCGCCGCCTACCTCGAAAACCTCGGCGGCGCGATCTACACCGACTACGAGGTCAAGCGCCTGGACGACCTGCCGCCCGCCCGGTCGTACATCTTCGACACCTCGCCGACCGCCCTGGCCCGCATCGCCGGCCTCGGCAACTACTACCAGGACTACCGGTACGGCCCGGGCGTCTTCAAGATCGACTACGCGCTGGACGGGCCGGTCCCCTGGACCGCCCCGGAAGCCCGGCGCGCCGGGACCGTGCAGATCGGCGCGGACAGCGCGGAGATCGGCGCCGCCCTGCGCGCCGCCTCCCGCCAGGGCCGCGCCCCCGACCGGCCGTTCATGATCACCGTGCAGCCCGGGGTCGTGGACCCGTCCCGTGCCCCCGAGGGCAAACAGGTGTTCTGGGCCTACGCCCATGTGCCGAGCGGCTGGACCGGTGACCTCACCGATGTGATGGAGCGTCAACTGGAGCGCTTCGCCCCGGGGTTCCGGGACCGCGTGCTGGCCCGTGCCACCGCGGGACCCGCCGAGCTCGCCGCCCGCAACGCCAACTACGTCGGCGGCGACATCGGCACCGGCGCGGTCTCCGGCCTGCAGATCCTGCTGCGCCCCAAACTCTCCCTGTTCCCGTACGGCACCCCGCATCCGGCCGTCTTCATCTGCTCGTCGGCCACCCCGCCCGGCCCGGGTGTACACGGCATGTCGGGGCACAACGCGGCCAAGGCCGTGTGGAGGAGGCTGAGACAGTCATGACCCGCATCACGCTCGTCCAGGGCGACATCACCCGGCAGACCGCCGACGCCATCGTCAACGCGGCCAACTCCTCGCTGCTCGGCGGCGGAGGCGTCGACGGCGCCATCCACCGGCGCGGCGGCCCCGCGATCCTGGAGGACTGCCGCAAGCTGCGGGCCGGTCACTACGGCAAGGGCCTGCCCACCGGCCAGGCGGTGGCCACCACCGCCGGCGAACTCGACGCCCGGTGGGTCATCCACACCGTCGGACCCGTCCACTCCACGAGCGAGGACCGCTCCGAGCTGCTGGCCTCCTGCTACCGCGAGTCCCTGAAGCGCGCCGACGAACTCGGCGCCCGCACGGTCGCGTTCCCCGCCGTCTCCACCGGGATCTACGGCTGGCCGCTGGACGACGGCGCCCGGATCGCCGTGGCGACCGTCCGGGAGGCGGACACGGCCGTCGAGGAGGTCCGGTTCGTCCTCTTCGACGAGCGGGCCTACGAGGCGTTCGCCACGCAGCTGACCTGAGCGCGGCTGCTCACGCCGACTCCCGGGCGATGATCCGCGCCGGGACCGGTACCAGGCCCGCCGAGTCCAGCCCCAGCGCGGTGCGCGCCGCCAGCCGGCCATGGGCCTCCGCGTCGATGTGCACGGTGGTCAGGGCGGGGCTGCTCAGCTCGCCGTACTCGGTGTCGTCGTAGCCGATCACCGCCATGTCGCCGGGGACGGCCAGGCCCAGGTCGTGCAGGGCGGTCAGGGTGCGCAGGGCGACGTCGTCGTGGAAGGCGGCGACCGCCGAGACGTCCGGATGGGCCGCGCGCAGTCCGGCGACCGCGCCGGTGCCCGCCCGCCGCGGGCGCGGCACCGTGACCGGGACCAGCGGCGGCAGGCCCAGGCTGTGCACGGTGTGCTCGGCGAACGGCTCACCGTGGCGCTGGAGACACCGCTGGCGGCGGCCACGTCGTTCAGCGTGACTCTCCCGGACGTGCTCATCACGCAGCCCCGATCATCGATTCCGGCCGTTCAGTCTAGGCAGCGCCGACCGGGACCAGATGGGCCTCGGCCGCGCGCCGGAACGCCGGCAGCAGGGGATGGCGGTCTCCGGCCCGGGTGGCCAGGACGACCTGCAGGGGATCCGCGTCCACGACCGGCACGAGGACGATGTCCGGCCGCAGATTGCCCCGGAAGCCGGCCGGCGCCAGCGACACCACCTCACCGCTCGCCACCAGCTCCAGCTTGTCCTCCAGCGTGTCCACCAGGGCGCCCAGCTTGGTGTGACCGGCGGGATTCGCGCCGATCCGGTCGGCGCCGGTGAAGCGGGGCAGCGGCTCATCGGCGAAATCGGCGAGCGTGACCGACTCCTTGCCCGCCAGCCGGTGGCCGAGCGGGACCAGCAGCACGCGCGGCTCGTCGTACAGCACCGTGATGTCCAAGCCGTCGGCGGTGAACAGGAACCGGGTCACCACCACGTCGACCCGGTGGTCGAGCAGCGCGTCGCGCGGTTCGTTCCAGTCCACGTGCAGGGTGCGGACGTCGGCCTCCGGGTGGCGGTGGCGGACGTCCCGGACGGCCGGGGTGACGATCTGGTGGGTGGTGTACCCGACCGTGAACGGGCCGTGCGCGGCGGCCGAGCGCGCGCTCGCGGCGGCCCGGGCGGCGCTGCGCAGCAACTCCCTGGCCTGCGGCAGAAAGGTCTCGCCGGCCTCGGTGAGCCGGGTGCCGCGCGGGGTGCGGTCCAGCAGCCGGACGCCCAGCTCCCGCTCCAGACGCCGGATCTGCCGGCTCAGCGACGGCTGGGCCAGATGCAGCGCGTCGGCTGCCCGGCCGAAGTGCAACTCCTCGGCGACCACGGTGAAGTAGCGCACCAGCCGGAGCTCCAGGTCCACCGGCGGTACGAAGGAATCGGGCACCCCACGACTCTACTCCCGCCGCCGTGAGCTGCGGTCATGACCGGACAGGCATCACCCGGTGCGAAACGGGTCTTGGACCCCGGCCCCGGGCCGGACGCAGGCTGGAGTCGTCCCAGCCCGTTCACTCTCCGTGAGGTGATCTGTCATGCGTGTGTTCGTCACCGGCGCCACCGGGTTCATCGGCAGCGCGGTGGTCCGCGAACTGCTCGGCACCGGGCACCAGGTGCTCGGCCTGGCCCGCTCGGACGCGGCCGAGGCGGCCCTGAAGGAGGCGGGAGCGGAGGTGCACCGCGGCGACCTGAACGACGTCGACGGCCTGCGGGTCGCGGCGGGAGCGGTGGACGGGGTGGTCCACACGGGGTACAACCACGACTTCTCCGACATGCCCGGCGCTCTCCGTACCGAACTCGCCGTGCTGGAAGCCCTCGGTGACGCGCTCGCCGAGTCCGGCCGGCCCCTGGTCGTCACCTCCGTGACCGGCCTCCTCGCCCCGGGCCGCCTAGGCACCGAGGAGGACGCGCCCGACCTCGCGGGCCCCGGCGCCCACCGGGCCGAGGCGGAACGCTCCGCCCTGGCCCTGGCCGACCGCGGGGTGCGGGTGTCGGCGATCCGGCTCCCTCAGGTGCACGGAGCAGGCGACCACGCCTTCGTCCCGTTCCTGATCGGCGTCGCCCGCGACAAGGGTGTCGCCGCCTATGTGGGGGACGGCACCAACCGCTGGTCGTCCGTGCACCGTCTCGACGC
Organism: Streptomyces sp. NPDC026538; assembly: GCF_055567535.1. NCBI lineage: Bacteria > Bacillati > Actinomycetota > Actinomycetes > Kitasatosporales > Streptomycetaceae > Streptomyces > Streptomyces sp. NPDC026538. Next base: position 348,927 of record NZ_JBVHQG010000002.1, on the reverse strand, counting down.
CGCCACCCTCTACCGCAAGGCCGTCGAGACGGCTCCGGCCGGGGCCGTGCTGCACGCCGTCGCCGACGAGGGCGTCCCGCTCCGCGACATCACCGAGGTCATCGGCCGCCGCCTCGACGTGCCGGTCGTGTCCCTCGCACGGGAGGAGGCGTCCGACCACTTCGGCTGGATGGCGGCCTTCGTCGGCAACGACAACCCCACATCCGGCGCCGCCACCCGCGAGCGGTACGACTGGCGGCCCGCCCAGCCGGGCCTGCTGGACGACCTCGACCAGGACCACTACTTCGGCTGACGGCCCTGAGGGGCCGGACCTTGGAGCCCTGAAGGTCAGACCACCCTCGTGTCGGATTTCCGCCAGCATCGGCCCCGCCCGCGGGCCGATGCTGGACCCATGCAGAAAGGGACGAACCTCGACCGCGAGCACTGTGTACGCGCCGTGCAGTCCAAGGACGCACGGTTCGACGGCTGGTTCTTCACGGCCGTCCTGACCACCCGCATCTACTGCCGGCCCAGCTGCCCGGTGGTTCCGCCCAAGCCCGAGAACATGACGTTCTATCCGAGCGCGGCCGCCTGCCAGCAGGCCGGCTTCCGGGCCTGCAAGCGCTGCCGCCCCGACACCAGCCCCGGTTCCCCGGAGTGGAACCAGCGCGCCGACCTGGTCGCCCGCGCCATGCGGCTGATCGCCGACGGGCTCGTGGACCGCGAGGGCGTGCCCGGCCTCGCCGGCCGCCTCGGCTACAGCCCCCGGCAGGTCGAACGCCAGCTCCTCGCCGAACTCGGCGCCGGCCCGCTGGCCCTCGCCCGCGCCCAGCGCGCCCAGACCGCCCGCCTGCTGGTCGAGACGACCGCCCTGCCGATGGCGGAGATCGCCTTCGCGGCCGGTTTCTCCTCGATCCGCACCTTCAACGACACCGTCCGCGAGGTCTTCGCGCTGTCCCCGAGCGAGTTGCGCGCGAGGGCCCCCAAGAGCGCGTCGAGCGCCCCCGGAGCGCTGTCCCTCCGGCTGCCCTTCCGCGCCCCCCTCAACCCCGACAACCTCTTCGGCCACCTCGCGGCCACCGCCGTACCCGGCGTCGAGGAATGGCGGGACGGCGCCTACCGTCGGACCCTGCGGCTGCCGTACGGCCACGGCATCGCGGCCCTCGCCCCGAAGCCCGACCACATCGCCTGCCGGCTCACCCTCAGCGACCTACGGGACCTGCCCGTCGCCATCAGCCGCTGCCGGCGGATGCTCGATCTGGACGCCGACCCGGTCGCGGTCGACGACCAGCTGCGCACCGACCCCGTGCTGGCTCCGCTGGTGGACAAGGCGCCCGGACGCCGGGTGCCCCGCACGGTCGACGAGGCGGAGTTCGCCGTCCGGGCCGTGCTCGGCCAGCAGGTCTCCACGGCCGCCGCCCGCACCCACGCGGCCCGCCTGGTGACCGCCCACGGCACCCCGGTCGACGACCCGGAGGGCGGCCTCACCCACCTCTTCCCGACCCCCACGGCGCTGGCCGAACTGCCCTCCGAGTCGCTGGCGATGCCGCGCACCCGCCGTACCACCTTCACCACCCTGGTCGGCCAACTCGCCGACGGCACCCTCCACCTGGGCGTGGAGAGCGACTGGGCGCAGGCCCGCGCCAAGCTCCTGGAACTCCCCGGCTTCGGCCCCTGGACCGTCGACGTCATCGCCATGCGCGCCCTCGGCGACCCCGACGCCTTCCTCCCCACCGACCTCGGCATCCGCCGCGCCGCCCTGGACCTGGGCCTGCCCGGCACCCCTGCCGCCCTCACCGCCCGTGCGGCCGCCTGGCGCCCCTGGCGGGCCTACGCCGTCCAGTACCTGTGGGCGACCGACAGCCACCCGATCAACTTCCTTCCCGTGTAAGGACCTTGCCGTGAAGAACCACACCGTCACCGACAGCCCCTACGGCCCCCTCACCCTGGTCGCCGAGGACGGCATCCTCTGCGGCCTCTACATGGAGGACCAACGCCACCGCCCGATCGAGGAGACCTTCGGCGCCCGCGACGACGACCTCTTCGCCGAGACCGAGGAACAGCTCAGCGCCTACTTCGCGGGCGAGTTGAAGGAGTTCACCGTCGAACTGCGCCTGAACGGCACCCCGTTCCAGCGCGGCGTCTGGGAACAGCTGCGCCGGATCCCCTACGGCGAGACCCGCTCGTACGGCGAACTCGCCGACACCCTCGGCAAACCCAAGGCCTCTCGCGCGGTCGGCCTCGCCAACGGGAAGAACCCGGTCGGCATCATCGTCCCCTGCCACCGCGTGATCGGCGCCAACGGCAACCTCACCGGCTACGGCGGCGGCCTGCCCCGCAAGCAGCGCCTGCTGGACTTCGAACGGGGCGCGGGCCTCTTCTGACCGCCCTCACCGGCGCCCGGCCACGGGCCGCTAGCCGGCCCGCAGCTCCGCGAGCAGCTTCGGCAGCGCGGTGCCGATCGGCTCGCGGACGATCTCGTCCGCCCGGTCGTCGTACGGTGTCGGTTCGGCGTTGACGATGACGAGCCGGGCGCCGTGGTCGGCGGCGATGCCCGCGAGGCCGGCGGCGGGCTGGACCTGGAGGCTGCTGCCGACGGCGATGAAGACGGTGCAGGCCTTGCTGATGGCGAGGGCCTCGCCGAGCACGACGGGATCGAGTCGCTCGCCGAACATCACGGTCGCCGACTTGAGGATGCCTCCGCACCCCAGGCACGGCGGGTCCTCCTCGCCGGCCTCGACGCGGGCGATCGCGTCCACCATCGGCCCCCGCGCATGGCACCTGGTGCACACCACACTGCGCGCCGAGCCGTGCAGTTCGAGCACCTTGCGGGCGGGCATCCCGGCGAGCTGGTGCAGCCCGTCCACGTTCTGCGTGATGACCCTGATCGGCACGCCCGACCGTTCCAGGTCGGCCACCGCCCGGTGCGCGGCGTTCGGCTCGGCCTGGAGCGCGCGGTTCTTGCGCCGCATCTGCCAGGACCGGCGCCGGATCTCCGGGTCGCCCATGTAGTAGTCGTAGGTCACGAGTTTCTCGGCCTCGGGATCCCGACGCCACAGACCGGCGGGCCCCCGGTAGTCGGGGATGCCGGAGTCGGTCGAGATGCCGGCGCCGCTGAGGACGGCGACGAGGGGCTTGGGCATGTGTTCGAGGGTAGGGCGGGGCCGGTGCGGGCGGCGAACGGATTATTGCCCGCCCCCGGGATCAGCCCGCGCGGTTGCCGTTCTCCAGTTCCGCCGTGCCCGTGCCCTCGTCCAGTACGTCCAGCGCGGCCAGTACGCGGCGGCCCAGCGAGCCCGGCAGATACGTGGGGAGCTCGGCGCGCGGCACCAGCCGCCAGGAGAGCAGTTCCTCCTCCTGGAGCCGGATCGCCCCGAGGTCGGCGTCGGTGACGCGACCGCCGTCGTACAGATAGGCGACGATCGGCGGCCGGCCGGTGCCGTGCACCCAGTCCACCGCGAGCAGCCGGCCCATCTCCCGGTCCAGGCCGATCTCCTCCAGGGTCTCCCGGCGGGCGCCCTGGCGCGGGGTCTCCCCGTCGTCGGACTCGACGGTCCCGCCGGGCAGCGCCCAGCCCTCCCGGTAGTTGGGCTCGACGAGCAGCACCCGTCCTTCGGCGTCCCGGAAGAGCGCGGCCGCCCCGGCGAGGATCCGGGGGAGGCTCGCGATGTACGTGGCGTAGTCGTCAGTCGTGGTCACCCAGGAAGGGTAACCAGCGCGGGCTCGGGGCCCGTCCGGGCGAGCCGCACGGTGCGCTCCGCCAGGTCGCTGATGCGGGCCCCGTCGAAGCCGAAGACCGCGCTGCGGACCGTGTCCTCCAGCGGGTCCTTCCACTGGTCCGGGATGGCCGCCGCGCCGGTCAGCACCCCGGCCACCGAGCCCGCCGTCGCGCCGTTGGAGTCGGTGTCCAGGCCGCCGCGCACGGTGAGGGCGACGGTCCGGGTGAAGTCGCCGTCGCCGTAGAGCAGCCCCGCGGTGAGCACCGCCACGTTCGGGACGGTGTGGATCCAGCCGAGGCCCGCGGTCTCCCCGGAGACGGTGGCGAGGGTGTCCTCCCAGCTCAGCCGGGTCTCGTGCAGGGAGACGACCCGGCGTACGGTCCGCGCGAGACGGCAGCTCGCCGGTACGACGGTGAGCGCGCTGTCGATCGCCTGCCGCACGGTCGGCGCGGTGAACGCCGCCGAGATCAGCGCGGCGGCCCACATCGCGCCGTAGACCCCGTTCCCCGCATGGGAGAGCACCGCGTCCCGGCGGGCCAGGGCGGCGGCCCGGTGCGGGGCGTCCGGGCAGGTCCAGCCGAAGATGTCGGCGCGGATCAGGGCGCCGATCCACTCCTGGTAGGGGTTGTCGTAGGTGGCGGTGAGGGGCGGTTTGAGGCCGCCCGCGAGGTTGCGGTAGGCGGCCCGTTCCGCCGTGAAGGTCTGGAGGTACGGCAGCCGCAGCAGCCACAGCTCGCCGACCTGCTCGGTGCTGAAACCGAAGCCGTGGGTCTCCAGGAGGTCCAGGCCGAGGATGGCGTAGTCGACGTCGTCGTCACGGCAGCTGCCGTGGATCCGGCCGCGCACGCATTGGCGCCACTCGGGGCGCAGCGCGAGCGCGTCGCTCTCGTCGGCGGGCTCGGGGAGGTAGTCGGTGAGCGGCAGGGCGGCGGCCCGCCGCAGATAGCCGTCGATGCGTTCCCTGGTCCACACGTCGCCCCGCTCGACCGGTTTGCCGAGCATGTTGCCCGCGATCCGGCCGAGCCAGCCGCCGAGCACGCGGTCGGCGAGGTCCGGACCGGCGGTGCCGTCGTTGCCCATGGCTGTGGTCTACCCGATTTCCCAGGTGGCTCCCAGGCCGTTCCCAGGCTTCGGTCCCGGAATGACGGCGAGGGTGTCCTCCGGTTAAGGTCACAGCGGCGCGACTGGCCTCGACATGCGCGAGGCCCGGAGAGCAAGGGGATACAGGTGACACAGCGCGTGCTCATCGCCGCGGACAAGTTCAAGGGCTCGCTGACGGCCGTGCAGGTCGCCGAGCGGGTCACTGCGGGGCTCCGGCGGGTCGTGCCCGGCCTGGAGGTGGCGGCGCTGCCCGTCGCGGACGGCGGGGACGGCACCGTGGCCGCGGCGGTCGCCGCCGGTTTCGAACGCCACGAAAGGCCGGTCGCCGGGCCGCTGGGGCAGGAGGTCGGCGCCGCGTTCGCGCTGCGCGGCGACACCGCGGTGGTGGAGATGGCCGAGGCGAGCGGACTGCAACGGCTGCCCGGTGTCTTCGCGCCCCTGACGGCCTCCACGTACGGCTCGGGAGAGCTGCTGCGGGCCGCGCTGGACGCGGGCGCCCGCACGATCGTCTTCGGTGTCGGAGGCAGCGCCACGACCGACGGTGGCGCCGGAATGCTGTCGGCGCTCGGGGCGCGGTTCCTGGACGAGGACGGCGAACCGGTACCGCCGGGCGGCGGCGGCCTCGCCGGCGTGGCCCGCGCGGACCTGTCCGGCCTGGATCCGCGGCTGTCCTCGGTCGACCTGGTTCTCGCCAGCGACGTCGACAACCCGCTGACCGGACCCAAGGGCGCACCGGCCGTGTACGGCCCGCAGAAGGGTGCCTCGCCGGACGACGTGGCGGTCCTGGACGCCGCTCTCGCCCACTTCGCGAAGGTCCTGGAGGCCGAGGTCGGCCCGCGCGCGGCGGAGTACGCCGTCGCGCCGGGCGCCGGGGCCGCCGGCGGCATCGGATACGGCGCGCTGCTGCTCGGCGCCCGCTTCCGCCCCGGCATCGAGGTCATGCTCGACGTCCTCGGCTTCGCGCCCGCCGTGGAGCGGGCGTCACTGGTCATCACCGGCGAGGGCTCGCTGGACGAGCAGACGCTGCACGGGAAGGCGCCGGCCGGGGTGGCCGCGGCCGCGCGTGCCGCCGGCAAGGAGGTCGTGGCGGTGTGCGGGCGGCTGGCCCTGCCGCCGGCGGCGCTGGGGCGGGCGGGGTTCCGCCGCGCCTACTCGCTGACCGAGGTGGAACCGGACGTGGTGAAGTGCATCGCGGACGCCGGACCGATCCTGGAGCGGGTCGCCGAGCAGATCGCGCGGGACTTCCTCTGCTGAGGGCGGCCTAGATCGGCGTCAGGACGCCCGTTGAGTCACGGTAGAAGCTGCCACTCGTGAGGTCCCACACCTTGTGCTTGTTGTGGAGCCACTGGAACGCGATGTCGTGCACGATCTCGGCGGGGCGCTCCCAGACCACGGAGTGTCCCGCACCCGCCAGCTCGAACATCAGCTTCTCGGGCCCGCCGATGGCCTGGTACAGGGCTGGTACGGAGAAGCGCAGGGGCGGGGGAACGGGGACGTTCGGCGGGGTGTTGGCCGTCTTGTCCAGTTCTCCGTAGACGATGGCGACCGGAACGCGGTCACCGAGGACGTAGTTGCCCAGCGCGTCCTGGTAGGGCACCGTCTCGTTGGACCAGCTCCAGAAGTAGGAGTTCCGGAACCGGTGGATGCCCTCGTACACGCCGGGTGACAGCTCCCGGCCCCATGTGCTGCCGACGGGGTCGTTCTCCATCATGGCGGCCCATGCCGTGTCCTCCATGCCGGGCTCGCGTTGGGGTGGGGTGCCCTGCTCGTTGTTCCATGCGCCCACGAAGCTCTTCTTGTCGCTGACGAACATGGGGAAGCCGTACAGGGTGGGCGGGGTGGAGACCGGCAGCGAGGTGCCCGCCGGAATGGCGAAGGGGTCCGCGGGGTCGCCCGACCACCGCCCCGCAGGCGGGAAGATGGGGGCGAGCAGGAACAGGCTCTTGACGACTTCGGGGTGCTGGAGGCTGTACGGCCCCATGGCCTGTGCCGCGGCGGACCAGCCGATGAAGTCCATGGGCTTGTTCCTGCCGGGCAGGGCCCGGATGAAGTCGACCACGGTGGCCAGCTCCGCACATTCGCTCTCCGTGTTGCCCAGCTGGTGGGGGTACAGAGGCGGGCCGGTGTACGGGGGCGACAGCGGATTGGGCGACAGGGCGCCGCGCTGCGTGGGGTTGGCGTTGCGGGGCTCGTCCATCTTCGGGCGTGGCGACCGTCCGTTGCCCTGGAGGTCCATCATGAAGACGTCGAAGTGGTGCTTGGCCAGGTCCTGTGCCCAGTTGTAGTCGATGGTGGATCCGGGGACCGTCAGGTCGTACCCGGCGAGGACCGGCACGCTTCTGCCGTGGAGCATCAGTACCGGCTCGTGGGGCTGGTTGCCCTGGGTGCCGTCGTACTCCCGGACGAAGAGGTTCACGGTGTCGCCCTCGTTCGCCGGAAGCTTCGAGACGTGCGGGACCGCGTAGTCCTTGTGAGTGAGTCCGGCCATGGCTCTCCTCCGATCTGTAAGAGGGGAGTAATCCCCATCCCCGAAATAGGGACAAATCCCCGTAAAGGTCAGCCCAATTCCACCGTCCTCCCCTGTCTCGTCCTGTGCAACTCGGCCCCGGCCAGGGGTGGTTGACCGGTCAAAGGCCAACGCCGAACGCCCTTGAACCGGAAACGGGTGTGGCCCGAGCCTGCGAGGCTCGGGCCACACCCGTTTCGCGTCGTCACGAGGCTCAGGGCAGCTGCGCCGCCCGTGCCTCGCGCCTGTTGTCGCGGATGTTGTTCACCCGGCGGGCCGTGGCGAACAGGGGGATCACCGCGCCCATCACCAGCTGCAGCGCACAGCCGGTCTGGAGCAGGAGCTGGCCGCCGGGGGCGTCGAAGGCCCAGGCCGCCAGGAGCCCCATCGAGAGGACGATCCAGGCCAGCATCGCCCCGGCGAGACGCCCGCGCGGCTTCGGGTACTCGACCCGGCTCACCATCAGCCAGGCCGTACCGAGGATCGCAAGGAGCGTCGCGAAGAAGGGCAGCTCCAGGAGCACGATCGAGACGACCGTGAGCGCACCGAACGGCGACGGCATGCCCTGGAACATGCCGTTCGGCGGGGTCACGCAGCTGAACCGGGCCAGCCGCAGCACCACCGCCAGCAGCACGACCACCGCTCCGACCGCGGCCACCTTCTGGTACGCGTCGTCGGCCACCATGCCGTAGACGAGCACGAAGTACGCGGGGGCCAGGCCGAAGCTGACCAGGTCCGAGAGGTTGTCCAGCTCGGCGCCCATGGGGGAGGAGCGCAGCTTGCGCGCCACGAGGCCGTCGAACAGGTCGAAGACCGCCGCGCAGAGCATGAGGATGACCGCGGTGGCGGCGCTGTGCCGCGCCATGCCCGCCGACTGGTCGTCCCCGGTGAGGTGCGGGATCAGGATCCCGGTGGTGGTGAAGTACACCGCCATGAAGCCGCACGTGGCATTGCCCAGCGTGAGGGTGTCCGCTATCGAGAGGCGGAGAGAGAGCGGCATCTCCTCCTCGTCGTCGCCGGCCTCGTCGGCCTCGGGCACCCAGCCCGCCTGGGTCTCCGGATCAATCACGGTCAATGCGAGTCACCCCAGCCACGGTCTTCTGCCCGACCTCGACCGCGACCTCCACGCCTTCGGGCAGGTAGATGTCTACGCGCGAGCCGAAGCGGATCAGACCGATGCGGTCGCCCTGCTCGACCTTCGTGCCCTGCGGGACGTAGGGCACGATGCGACGGGCCACCGCGCCGGCGATCTGGATCATCTCGATGTCGCCGAGTTCGGTGTCGAAATGCCAGACTACGCGCTCGTTGTTCTCGCTCTCCTTGTTGAAGGCGGGAACGAAGCCACCGGGGATGTGCTCCACCGACGTCACGGTGCCGGACAGCGGCGCCCGGTTGACGTGGACGTTGAGCGGGCTCATGAAGATCGCGACGCGGGTGCGGCCGTCCTTCCACGGCATGATGCTCTGCACCACACCGTCGGCGGGGGAGATGACACGGCCCTGGGCGATCTCACGCTCGGGGTCGCGGAAGAACCACAGCATGCCCGCCGCGAGCGCGGTGGCGGGTACGGCGACTGCCTTCGCGGCGCCGGAGCGACGGGCGCGCAGAAGGCTGACGGCTGCGGTGGCGACGGTCGGGAGAAGCCACGGCGATGCTCCGCGCGCGAGGCGTACGCCGGCCAGGCTGTCTCGATGTGCAGAGGTTTGGCTGTGGGGCATGGATGACCTTCGTAGCGGATGATGCCGCGCGGGAAATGGGGACGGCGGCTTTCCGGGATGGTACCGGTCGTGGGCTACAACTGGGCAAGCCAGGAAGACGAGTCGGCGGCCGAAGACCGCTGACGGGGTGTGATCTTCTTCTCGAAGAAAACACCCCATACCCGGACAATCAGCCCTGGAACCGATACTCTTCGAGCAACCTTCGCCCGATGATCATTTTCTGGATCTCGGCGGTACCTTCGCCGATCAGCAACATCGGCGCCTCCCGGTAGAGGCGTTCGATCTCGTACTCCTTGGAGAATCCGTAGCCGCCGTGGATCCGGAAGGCGTCCTCCACGACCTCCTTGCAGTACTCGGAGGCGAGGTACTTCGCCATCCCGGCCTCAAGGTCGTTTCGTTCCCCGGAGTCCTTTTTGCGTGCCGCGTTGACCATCATGGCATGCGCGGCCTCGACCTTGGTGGCCATCTCCGCGAGCTTGAACTGGATGGCCTGGTGCTGGGCGATCGGCTTGCCGAAAGTGTGACGCTGCTGGGCGTACCGGACGCCCAGTTCGAACGCACGCTGTGCGACACCGCAGCCACGCGCCGCCACGTTGACGCGGCCGACCTCGACTCCGTCCATCATTTGGTAAAAACCTCGGCCGGTGACCCCGCCGAGCACCCGATCGGCCGGAATCCGGAGCCCGTCCATGATCAGCTCGGTGGTGTCGACACCCTTGTAGCCCATCTTGTCGATCTTGCCCGGGATGGTGAGGCCGGGGCGGACCTCTCCGAAGCCGGGCTCCTTCTCGACCAGGAAGGTCGTCATCGACTTGTGGGGCGCGGTGCCCTCGGGGTGGCCTTCGTCACTTCGGACGAGGACGGCGACGAGGGACGACGTGCCGCCGTTCGTCAGCCACATCTTCTGGCCGTTCAGGACGTACTCCTCGCCGTCCTTCACCGCCTTCGAGGTGATCGCCGACACGTCCGAGCCCAGGGCGGGCTCCGACATCGAGAACGCGCCCCGGATGTCGCCGGCCGCCATGCGCGGCAGGAAGTGGTCCTTCTGCTCCTGCGTGCCGTGCTGCTTGAGCATGTACGCCACGATGAAGTGCGTGTTGATGATCCCGGAGACGGACATCCACCCGCGGGCGATCTCCTCGACGCAGAGCGCGTACGTCAGGAGGGACTCGCCCAGGCCGCCGTACTCCTCGGGGATCATCAGGCCGAAGAGGCCGAGCTCCTTGAGGCCGTCGACGATCGCTTGCGGGTACTCGTCGCGGTGCTCCAGCTCGGTGGCGACCGGGAGGATCTCCTTGTCCACGAAGTCGCGGACGGTGGAGAGGATCTCCTGCTGGACGTCGGTCAGACCGGCGGTCTGGGCGAGACGGGCCATCGCTTACTTCCCCTGTTCCTTGAGCTCGGGGCGGCCCGGCTGCTCGCCGCCGCGCTCCTTGATGTACGTCTCGGTCGGCACCATCACCTTGCGGCGGAAGATGCACACCAGCGTGCCGTCCTGCTTGTAGCCCTTGGTCTCGACGTAGACGATCCCACGGTCGTTCTTCGACTTGGAGGGCCACTTGTCGAGCACGGTCGTCTGGCCGTAGACCGTGTCGCCGTGGAAGGTCGGCGCCACGTGCTTGAGCGACTCGATCTCCAGGTTGGCGATCGCCTTGCCGGAGATGTCCGGCACGCTCATGCCGAGCAGCAGCGAGTAGATGTAGTTCCCGACCACCACGTTCTTGCCGAAGTCCGTCGTCTTCTCGGCGTAGTTGGTGTCCATGTGGAGCGGGTGGTGGTTCATGGTGAGGAGACAGAACAGGTGGTCGTCGTACTCCGTGACCGTCTTTCCGGGCCAGTGCTTGTACGTCGCCCCGACCTCGAACTCCTCGTACGTGCGTCCGAACTGCATCGCGCTCAGGCCTCCGGGATCTCGAACTTCGACGTGCGCTGCATGCCGGCGGCCCGGCCCTTGCCGGAGATGACCAGGGCCATCTTGCGGCTGGCCTCGTCGATCATCTCGTCGCCGAGCATCGCGGAGCCCTTCTTGCCGCCCGCCTCGGACGTGTAGTAGTCGTACGCGTCCAGGATCAGCTCGGCGTGGTCGTAGTCCTCCTGCGACGGCGAGAAGATCTCGTTGGACGCCTCGACCTGGCCCGGGTGCAGCACCCACTTGCCGTCGAAGCCGAGCGCGGCGGCGCGCTGGGCGACCGCGCGGTAGCCGTCGATGTTGCGGATCTGGAGGTAGGGGCCGTCGATCGCCTGGAGGTTGTTGGCGCGGGCGGCCATCAGGATCTTCATCAGGATGTAGTGGTAGGCGTCCGCCGGGTAGCCGGGCGGCTGCTCGCCCACGACCAGCGACTTCATGTTGATGGACGCCATGAAGTCGGCCGGGCCGAAGATGATCGTCTCGACGCGCTGGGAAGCGGTGGCGATCTCGTTGACGTTGTTGAGGCCCTGCGCGTTCTCGATCTGCGCCTCGATGCCGATCTTGCCGACCTCGAAGCCCATGGTCTTCTCGATCTGGGTGAGGAGGAGGTCGAGCGCGACGACCTGCTGGGCGGTCTGCACCTTCGGCAGCATGATGCAGTCGAGGTTCTGGCCGGCACCCTCGACGACCGTGACGACATCGCGGTACGTCCACTCGGTCGTCCAGTCGTTGACGCGCACCACCCGCGTCTTGCCCGTCCAGTCACCCTCGTTGAGGAACTTCACGATGGTGTGCCGCGCCCCGGGCTTGGCGAGCGGCGCGCACGCGTCCTCCAGGTCCAGGAAGACCTGGTCCGCCGGGAGACCCTGGGCCTTCTCCAGGAAGCGGGGGTTCGAGCCGGGCACGGCCAGGCAGGAGCGCCGCGGGCGGAGCCGGTTGACGGGCGTGGTCATGCGGGGACCTCCAGGGGGTCGAGCTTGTTCGCTTTCCGGATCTCGTCGACGATGCGGCCGATGATTCCGGTGATGTCGAAGTCCTTCGGGGTGAAGACCGCGGCCACTCCGGCTTCCCTGAGCTGCTCGGCGTCACCATTCGGGATGATGCCACCGGCGATGACGGGTATATCTGTGGCACCGGCCACACGGAGTCGTTCCAGGACGTCCGGGACCAGCTGGGCGTGCGAGCCGGACAGGATCGACAGGCCCACCGCGTGCACGTCCTCGGCCAGGGCCGCGTCCACGATCTGCTCGGGTGTCAGCCGGATGCCCTGGTACACCACTTCGAAGCCGGCGTCCCGGGCCCGTACGGCGATCTGCTCGGCGCCGTTGGAGTGCCCGTCAAGACCCGGCTTGCCGACCAGGAACCTCAGCTTGCCGCTGCCCAGGTCGCGGGCGGTGGCATCCACCTTCGCCCGCACCTCGGCCAGCGCCGAGCCCGCCTCGACGGGGACCGCGACGGGAGCGGAGGAGACCCCGGTGGGCGCCCGGAACTCGCCGAACACCTCCCGCAGCGCGCCCGCCCACTCGCCGGTCGTGACTCCGGCGCGGGCGCACTCCAGGGTGGCCTCCATGAGGTTGCCGGTGCCCTTGGCGGCCTCCTTCAGCCGCTCCAGCGCCTTGCAGGGTCGCGGGTGGTTGAACGGCGGCTGGTACCGCGTGTCGCGCCAGCGGCCGATCGCCGCCACCACCCGGGCCTCGACCGCCGGGTCGACCGTCTGGATCGCGGTGTCCAGGTCGGCCGTGAGCGGGTTGGGTTCGGTCGTCTCGAAGATGTTGACGCCGACGATCTTCTCCCGCCCGGACTCGATCCGGCCCCGGCGCTCCGCGTGCGAGGAGACCAGCTGCGACTTCAGATAGCCGGACTCGACGGCGGCCATCGCGCCGCCCATTTCCTGGATCCGGTCGATCTCGGCCAGGGAGTCCTCGACCAGCTGGGCGACCTTCGCCTCGATGACGTGCGAGCCCTCGAAGATGTCCTCGTACTCCAGCAGGTCGCTCTCATGGGCGAGCACCTGCTGGATGCGCAGCGACCACTGCTGGTCCCAGGGCCGGGGCAGGCCGAGGGCCTCGTTCCACGCGGGCAGCTGAACGGCACGCGCGCGGGCGTCCTTCGACAGCGTCACGGCGAGCATCTCAAGGACGATCCGCTGGACGTTGTTCTCCGGCTGCGCCTCGGTCAGACCCAGCGAGTTGACCTGGACGCCGTACCGGAAGCGGCGCTGCTTGGGGTTCTCGATGCCGTACCGCTCACGGGTGACCCTGTCCCAGATGCGGCCGAACGCGCGCATCTTGCACATCTCCTCGACGAAGCGGACGCCCGCGTTCACGAAGAAGGAGATCCGCGCGACCACATCGCCCATCCGCTCCTGCGGCACCTGGCCGGAGTCACGGACGGCGTCCAGCACCGCGATGGCCGTGGACATCGCGTACGCGATCTCCTGGACCGGCGTGGCGCCCGCCTCCTGCAGGTGGTAGCTGCAGATGTTGATCGGGTTCCACTTCGGCATGTGGGAGACCGTGTAGGCGATCATGTCCGTCGTCAGCCGGAGCGACGGCCCCGGCGGGAAGACATGCGTCCCGCGGGACAGGTACTCCTTGACGATGTCGTTCTGGGTCGTGCCCTGGAGCTTGGTGATGTCGGCGCCCTGCTCCTCGGCGACGACCTGGTAGAGCGCCAGCAGCCACATGGCGGTGGCGTTGATCGTCATCGAGGTGTTCATCTGCTCCAGGGGGATGTCCTGGAACAGCCGGCGCATGTCACCGAGGTGCGAGACGGGTACGCCCACCCGGCCGACCTCGCCGCGGGCGAGGATGTGGTCGGGGTCGTAGCCGGTCTGCGTCGGCAGGTCGAACGCCACCGACAGGCCGGTCTGGCCCTTGTCGAGGTTGCGCCGGTACAGCTCGTTGGACGCCTCGGCCGTGGAGTGCCCGGCGTACGTGCGCATGAGCCACGGCCGGTCCTTCTCCCTCGGCGCCTGCGGCACGGAATCCCGCCCGCCGTCGGCGATCTGACGCTCAGTCATCTATGACCTCGGGTGTCTCAGACGTTGCGGAAGCGGTTGATGGCGTCGAGGTGCTTGGCGCGCATCTCCTCGTCGCGCACCCCGAGGCCTTCCTCGGGGGCCAGGCACAGGACGCCGACCTTGCCCTGGTGGAGGTTGCGGTGCACGTCGTAGGCGGCCTGGCCGGTCTCCTCCAGGGAGTAGACCTTGGACAGGGTGGGGTGGATCTTGCCCTTCGCGATCAGCCGGTTGGCCTCCCAGGCCTCGCGGTAGTTGGCGAAGTGCGAGCCAATGATCCGCTTCAGGGACATCCACAGGTAGCGGTTGTCGTACTCGTGGTTGTAGCCGGAGGTGGAGGCGCAGGTGACGATCGTGCCGCCCTTGCGGGTGACGTAGACGGAGGCGCCGAAGGTCTCGCGGCCGGGGTGCTCGAAGACGATGTCGACGTCCTCGCCGCCGGTCAGCTCACGGATGCGCTTGCCGAAGCGCTTCCACTCGCGCGGGTCCTGCTCGTGCTCGTTCTTCCAGAACTTGTAGTCCTCGGCGTTGCGGTCGATGATCGCCTCGGCGCCCATGGCCCGGCAGATGTCCGCCTTCTGCGGCGAGGACACGACGCAGATGGGGTTGGCGCCGCCGGCCAGCGCGAACTGGGTGGCGTAGGAGCCGAGTCCGCCGCTCGCGCCCCAGATGAGGACGTTGTCGCCCTGCTTCATGCCGGCGCCGTTGCGGGAGACCAGCTGCCGGTAGGCGGTGGAGTTGACCAGGCCCGGGGCGGCGGCCTCCTCCCAGCTGAGGTGGTTGGGCTTGGGCATCAGCTGGTTGGACTTGACCAGCGCGATCTCGGCGAGCCCGCCGAAGTTGGTCTCGAAGCCCCAGATGCGCTGCTCGGGGTCGAGCATGGTGTCGTTGTGGCCGTCGGACGACTCCAGTTCCACGCTCAGGCAGTGCGCGACGACCTCGTCACCGGGCTTCCAGGCGTTGACGCCCGGGCCGGTGCGCAGGACGACGCCCGCGAGGTCGGAGCCGATGATGTGGTACGGCAGGTCGTGCCGCTTGGCCAGCTCGTTCGTACGGCCGTAGCGCTCCAGGAAGCCGAAGGTGGACAGCGGCTCGAAGATCGAGGTCCAGACCGAGTTGTAGTTGACGCTCGATGCCATGACGGCGACCAGGGCCTCGCCCGGGCCCAGCTCGGGCAGGGCCACCTCGTCGAGGTGGGTGGACTTGCGCGGGTCCTTGTCGCGGGTCTCCAGGCCCGCGAACATCTCCGTCTCGTCCTTGTGCACGGTGATCGCGCGGTACGACTCGGGCAGCGGCAGGGCGGCGAAGTCGGCCGGCGTCGAGTCCGGCGACTGGATCGCGTCGAGAATGGCCTGAGTGGTCACGGTGTTGCCTCCGGCGGTTCTGCGCCCCTTGAGGGAAGGGGCGCTGAGGGTTACGTCGGTGCTGCTGAGGGTTTTGGGAAGGTGCCGTCGGTTCGGCGTGGGTGGTGCTTCGGCAGCGCTTTGTGGCGCGGGAGGTTGCCTGTGACGCAGGCGTCCGGCGGGCGGGCTGGTGGGCTCGCCGGGACAGGCCGGACACCCATCAACGTATGACACCGCGTGTCAGGTGACAAGGCACTGAGTGCCAGAACTTGCTCTCAGATGAAATCTTTACGTAACAAATGAGCGATGATCGATCAAAGCTACCGGCCGGTAGGGTAAGGTGTCCCGACTTGCGGAGGTCGTCCGGATGTCAGAGCGGCTCGGCCGTCCGTGTCGAGCGGTGACCGGCACGCAGTGCCATCGCGGGCGGCAGCCGGAGTCGGACCTCGGGGCCGATCGGGTGACGGGGACGCCTCCCCGTGCCTCGGCGGCGGGATTCTCACCGACCAGCCGTGGACCCGCCCCGAGAGGGGCGCGGAATGGTGTCGATCTGCGGCTCCGCCGCGTGCACGGCGAACCACCACGACGCCGCACCCGCCCAGGGGGGCACGTCAGGGCACCCCCTAGGCGCTCAACGCTCCTTCAGCGCCTGCTCGATGGTGCGCATCACCTCGTCGAGCGGGGCGTCGGTCCGGGCCACCGTCACCAGCACCTCGCCCTGCGAGGCCACGGTGGCCGGCGTGGTGGACCGGGGCGGGGTCTCCCGGCCCGCGCCGATGCCCGTCCCGAACGTCCTGCGCACGATCGCGAAGGCGTGGTCGAGCTGCGCCTCCACATCTCCCTGCCCGCCGGCCCGCAGCCAGCGCCGCAGCACGTGGTTGTGGGCGGTGACCACCGCCGACGCGGCGACCTCGGCCAGCAGCGGGTCGTCGTTCGCGTCGTCCGCGTGCGCGTGCTCGTCGAAGTGGCCGAGGAGGTAGCGGGTGAAGAGGCGCTCGTAGCGGGCCACCGAGGCGATCTCGGCCTCGCGGAGGGTGGGCACCTCGCGGGTGAGCTTGTAGCGGGCGACCGAGATGTCCGGCCGGGCCGCGTACATCTTCATGACTTCCTTGATGCCACGGCACACGGTGTCCAGCGGGTGCTCGTGCGCCGGGGCCGCATTGAGCACGGCCTCCGCACGGATCAGCGTGTCGTCGTGGTCCGGGAAGATGGCCTCTTCCTTGGAGCGGAAGTGGCGGAAGAAGGTGCGGCGGGCGACTCCGGCCGCGGCCGCGATCTCGTCGACGGTGGTCGCCTCGTACCCCTTGGTCGCGAACAGCTCCATCGCGGCGGCCGCCAGTTCTCGGCGCATCTTGAGCCGCTGGGCTGCCGCGCGACTGCCCGCGGCACTTTCCGGCGCGTCGGACGTGGCTGCTGTACGTGAGGACCTGGCGGGCTGGGGCATGCCCCGAACGTACTGCATGTGCGCAGCTTGATGGGCATGACCGGGGTTTCCCCCGCCTGTGAAGGGCGGGGGGCCTCCGGGCCGGGCGGGCGGGGGAGGGCTGTGCCGGGCGGGCGGCGGACCGCTGCCCGGGTCGAGCAGCCCGCCCCAGTCCCGCTCGTCCCGGTACCAGTCGCCGAGGCCCTCAGCGGCGGGCATATTCGCGGAAGCCACGGCCGGTCTTGCGGCCGAGGCAGCCCGCGGCCACCAGGTGCTCCAGGAGCGGCGCGGGTGCCAGCCCCGGATCGCGGAACTCCCGGTGCAGGACCTTTTCGATCGCGAGCGACACGTCGAGGCCGACCACGTCCAGCAGCTCGAACGGGCCCATCGGGTAGCCGCCGCCGAGCTTCATCGCCGCGTCGATGTCGTCGAGCGAGGCGTAGTGCTCCTCGACCATCTTGATCGCGTTGTTGAGGTACGGGAACAGCAGCGCGTTCACGATGAATCCGGCCCGGTCACCGCAGTCGACGGCGTGCTTCCTGATGTTCGCGCAGACCTCGCGGACGGTCGCGTGGACGTCCTCGCCGGTCAGCACGGTACGGACGACCTCGACCAGCTTCATGGCCGGCGCCGGGTTGAAGAAGTGCATGCCGATCACGTCCTGCGGACGCGAGGTGGCCCGGGCGCAGGCCACGACCGGCAGCGAGGAGGTCGTGGTGGCCAGGATCGCGCCGGGCTTGCAGACCTTGTCCAGCGTGGCGAACAGCTGCCGCTTGATCTCCAGGTCCTCGGCGACCGCCTCGACGGCCAGGTCGACGTCGGCGAAGGCGTCGTAGGAACCCGCGGCGCTGATCAGGTCCAGGGTCTGTGCGGCGGCCTCGGCGGTCATCCGCCCCTTGCCGACCGAGCGGTCCAGCGACTTGCCGATGCGGGCCTTGGCGGCCTGCGCCTTCTCCTCGCTGCGGGCGGCCAGGACGACCTGGTAGCCGGCCTTGGCGAAGACCTCGGCGATGCCGGAGGCCATGGTGCCGGAGCCGGCCACCCCGACGGAGCGGACCGGGCGGCCCTGGGTGAGGGCGGCGCCGTCCAGCGGGGTCAGCGCGTCCCGGACGACGGTGGCGCTGCCGGGGGCCTCGTAGGTGTAGAAGCCGCGCCCGGACTTGCGGCCGGTCAGGCCCGCCTCGCTGAGCTGCTTGAGGACGGGGGCCGGGGCGTGCAGCCGGTCGCGGGACTCGGCGTACATGGCCTCGAGGACCGTCCGCGCGGTGTCGATGCCGATCAGGTCGAGCAGGGCGAGCGGGCCCATCGGCAGGCCGCAGCCGAGCCGCATGGCCGCGTCGATGTCCTCCCGGGAGGCGTACTTGGCCTCGTACATCGCGGCAGCCTGGTTGAGGTAACCGAACAGCAGCCCGTCCGCGACGAACCCGGGGCGGTCCCCGACCGCGACCGGTTCCTTGCCCAGTTCCAGCGCGAGGTCGGTGACCGCGGCGACCGCGCTCGGCGCGGTGAGCACCGAGGAGACGACCTCGACCAGCTTCATCGCCGGGGCCGGGTTGAAGAAGTGCAGGCCGAGAACGCGCTCGGGGCGCGCCGAGTCGGCGGCCAGCCGGGTCACGGAGAGCGCGTTGGTACCGGTGGCCAGGATGGTCTCGGGGCGGACGATGCCGTCCAGCTCGCGGAAGATCTGGTGCTTGATCTCGTACGACTCCGGGACCACCTCGATGACGAGGTCGGCGTCGGCCGCGGCCGTCAGGTCGGTGCCGGTGCGGACCCGGGCGAGGACGTCGGTGCGTTCCTGCTCGGTCAGCCTGCCGCGGGTCACGGCACGGGCCGTGGAGGCTTCCAGGGCGGCGAGGGAGCCGGCGGCCTGGGCCTCGCTGATGTCGATGCCGATCACCTCGCGGCCGGCCCTCGCGAGGACCTCGGTGATACCGGTGCCCATGGTGCCGAGGCCGACCACGGCGACGGTCCTGAGCGGGGACAGGGAGGGGTCGGACTGGGGAGTGGCCATCGCGGGACTCCAGGAATGAGGGTGACGACTGGAAACGCCCCCCGGTGCGCCGAAGGGGCGCACCGGGTGCGGAGAGAGCTGCAAGGGAGCTGCGTGAATGCGGGTGTTGCCGGGCTGCTGGCGCACACGCCCGGTGCCGTCGCCGCAGGCGTGCACACGCCTGGGAGCGGCTGATCCCGACCGGCCCTGTCCCGGAGCCGAGTCGTGCATACGGTACGAGGTACCGAACCGACCTGATGCTCACGACGGCTGCGTCACCAAACCGGAATGAGCGTTAGTGCGAGTGGGTGACTCGCTCGATTGAGCTTAACCGGCGGGTAACGAGCGCGCCAGCCCCCCGACTTTGTGATGTACGTCCCTCCGCCCCCGCAACCCCTCTACGCTGGGCTTCGTGGACGAAGAGTTGCGATCGCTCACGGAGCGTCTGCGCCAGGAGTCGCAGGGAACGGTCGCCTACGACCGGCTTCTGGCGACCGAGGACCCCGACGAGCTGGCGGAGGTGCTCATCGCCGCCGGACAGCCCCTGTGGGCCAGGGAGTTGGCGGCGTACCGCCTGGGGACGGCCGGCGACCGGCGCGCCTTCGAGACGCTGGTCCTCCTCCTGAACCACCGCGATCCACCGCGGTGCGCCTCCGCCGCGCACGCCCTCGCCCGCCTGCGGGACCCGCGCACCGCCCGCGCCGCCGCCGCTCTCGCCACCAACGAACTCCGGGTCGCCTACGCCCTGCACCCCGTCCGTCTCCTGGTCGCGCTCCGCGCCCCGGAGTCCGTGCCGGCCCTCATCACCACCCTGGAGCGCCGGCTGCGCCCCCACGACCCCTACCGCAGGGTCGCCCTCGCCTGTGTGGAGGGCCTGGGCGCCCTGGGCGACACCCGTGCCCGCCGCGTCCTGAGCGAGGCGCTGGCCCACCCCAACCTCGCCGAGGCCGCGGTCCAGGCTTTGTCCCACATCCCTAGGCCACGGTGAGGCCGCCGTTCCTGACGTACCGCACCTCGGGCACGGGCACCCCGTCGACCTCGTACGGCTCCTCGGTGCCGTCGGGCCGGAAGCCCGCCGTCTCGTAGAACCGCCGGGCTCGCGCGTTCCCCTTCAGTACCCACAGGTACACGCGCGTGGACCGGGCGCACTGCTCGAGGACCGTCTCCAGCAGTCGCCGCCCGGCCCCGGTGCCGACATGGCCCGGGTCGAGGTAGATCGCGTACAACTCGGCGTCCCCGGTGCGTACTTCGCCGTCCCGGTACGGCCCGTGCGCCGCCCAGCCGACGATCTCGCCGCCCTGCTCGGCGACCAGGTCCGTCACTCCGTCCTCGCCGTCCCGGAACCGGGCCCGCCGCCGCTCGGCGTCCCGCTCGACACTGAGTCCGTCCAGGAACGGCTGCGGCATGAGCCCCCGGTAGGCGTACTGCCAGCCCCGGATGCGTATCTCGGAGACCCGGTCGCAGTCGTCGAGGGCCATCGGTCGGATGCGGAGGGAGTCGTCGGTCATGACGGCACCCTAGGAAGCCGACGGGTCCGGCCGCCCGGTGTTTCGCTCAGTCCGCCACCACCGCGAAGGCCTCGATCTCCATCAGGAACTGGGGAGCGACGAGTGCGGCCACCTGGATCGCGGACGACGCCGGGAGGCGGTCGTCGGGTATGTGGGCGGCACGGGCCTCGCGGACGGCCGGCATATGCGCCATGTCCGTGACGAAGTAGGTGAGCTTGACGACGTCGTCGAAGCCGGCGCCGGCCGCCGCCAGGCAGCGGCTCAGGTTCTCGAAGACCTGGCGGGCCTGGGCGGCCGGGTCGCCCTCGCCGACGAGCCTGCCGTTCTCGTCCAGCGGCAGCTGGCCGGAGACGGCGACGAACCGGCCGGTGGCCGCCACCACATGGCTGTACTGGGCGGCCGGGGCGACGCCGTCGGGGGCGGTGATGCGGGTCGGGTCAGTCATGCGTCCATGGTGGACCATGGGTCCGACAGCGCCCCCGACGGCCGGTCAGGACCGGTTCAGCCGCGGAACCCCAGCAGCCCGTGCAGGGTCGAGCCACGCGACGACGTGGACGCCGCCTTCGTGCTCAGGGGCTTCGGGTCCGGGGTCTTCCGGCAGACTGCGTCGGCGGTGCCGTCGCCGTGCGGGACCCTGCCGTCGGTCAGGTAGGCGGCGAGGTAGTCGTCCAGGCAGCTGTTGCCGCTCAGTGTGATGCCGTGGTTGCCGCCGCCCTGTTCGACGACCAGGCTGGAGCCGGCCAGCAGCCGGTGGGCCGTGACACCGCCCTGGTAGGGCGTGGCCGCGTCGTCCGTGGCCTGGAAGAGAAGGGTCGGCGGGAGCTTGCCGTTGGCGATGGTCGGCGGCTTCAGCGCGGACGTCGGCCAGGAGGTGCACGCCGCGTTGTACCAGGCGTTGTTCCAGACCATGAACGGTGCCTTCTCGTAGGCCGCCCAGTTGTCCTTGCGCCACTGGTTCCAGTCCCGCGGCCAGGAGGCGTCCCGGCACTGGACGGCCGCGTAGACGCTGTAGCCGTTCTCGCCCGAGGCGTCGACGGCCGCGAAGTTCTGGTACGCCTCGACCAGCGCCGCCGTCTTCTTGCCGTTGACGTAGGAAGAGAACGCCTCCGCCAGGTAGGGCCAGTAGCCGTTGTAGTAGCCGCCCGGGATGAAGGTGTCCTCCAGCTCGGCGGCGCCCACCTTGCCGCCCGCCGGCTTCTTCGCCAGCGCCGCCCGCATGGCGTACCACCTGGCCTCGACCTGCTTCGGGTCGGTGCCGAGCTTGTAGGTGGAGTCGTACTTCGCGATCCACGCCATCAGGGCGCGGTGGCGGTCGTCGAACGCGTAGTCCTGGCCGAGGTTGTCGTCGTACCAGACACCCGTCGGGTCCACGATCGAGTCCAGGACCAGGCGGTGGATCCGCTCCGGGTGCAGCTTCGCGTAGACGGCGCCCAGGTAGGTGCCGTAGGAGTAGCCGAAGTAGCTGATCCGGCCGGCTCCGAGGGCCTGGCGGATGGAGTCCATGTCCTGTGCGGCGCTGACCGTGTCGAGGTACGGCAGCAGGCTCGCGTACTTCTTGCCGCAGGCCGCCGCGAACGACTGCACGCGCTTGAGGTTCGCCTGTTCCAGGGCGGGCGTGGCCGGTACCGAGTCGGGGCGCACCGGGTCGAAGTAGCCCGGCGCGCAGTCGATCGCCGGGCTGCTCCGGCCCACGCCACGCGGGTCGAAGCCGATGACGTCGTACTGGGCCGCCACCTTCTTCGGCAGCGTGGAGGCGACGAAGCCGGCGAGGCTCAGTCCGCTGCCGCCGGGGCCGCCGGGGTTGACCAGCAGCGGGCCCTGGTACGTGGACGCGGTGTGCGGGACGCGGGAGAGGGCGAGCGTGATCTGCTTCCCGCCCGGGTTCCGGTGGTCGAGGGGCGCCTTGACGGTGCCGCACTGCAGCGTCGGATAGTCGGTGGTGCCGCACTTCTTCCAGGCCACCGAGGGCGCCTGGACGGCGGCTCGGGCGGTGGCGCTCGCGGGCAGGGCGGTGAACGACCCGGCCACGACAGCGGCGGCGGCGCACAGCACGGCTGCGCGTGTTCGCATGGGGTCCTCCCAGGACGGAGGTGTCGCGGACCGCACGTGTCACGGTCCTCGCCGCATCGTCCCGGGAACAGCACCCGGAAGAACCTGTTCTGACGATTATTGACCCAATTGGGCCGAGGGTTGCGCTCGAACGCTCCCAGCTGTGAACGCCTCGGTCGGGAACGCTCTCAGAGCAGCGTGAGTTGCGTCGGCTCCGGCAGCGCGGGCTCCTCCTCCGCCGTCGGTACCGGCATCCGGCGGGGGGAGCCGGCGCGGTTCGGCCCGATGCCGTACTCCTCGGCCAGCTCGTGCACCTGACGGGTGATCCGGCGCTGGTACCACTTGGGCGCGTAGGCGCCCTCCGCGTACAGCCGCTCGTAGCGCCGGACGAGGTGCGGGTGGTGGGCCGCGAGCCAGCTCATGAACCACTCGCGGGCGCCGGGGCGCAGATGCAGCACCAGGGGCGTCACGGAGGTGGCCCCGGCGGCCGCGATCGCCCGCACGGTGGCCCGCAGTTGGGCCGGGTGGTCGCCCAGGAAGGGGATCACGGGCGCCATCAGGACCCCGCACCCGATGCCGGCCTCGGTGAGGGCCCGCACCACGTCCAGGCGGCGCTCGGGGGCCGGGGTGCCCGGCTCCACGGTGCGCCACAGCTCGGGGTCGACGAAGCCGACCGAGACCGAGATGCCGACGTCCGTGACCTCGGCCGCGCGTCGCAGCAGGTCGAGGTCGCGCAGGATCAGCGTGCCCTTGGTGAGGATCGAGAAGGGGTTCGCGTGGTCGGCCAGGGCCGAGATGATCCCCGGCATCAGCCGGTAGCGCCCCTCCGCGCGCTGGTAGCAGTCGACGTTGGTGCCCATCGCGATGTGATCGCCCAGCCAGCGCCGTGAGCCCAGCTGGCGGCGGAGCAGATCGGGGGCGTTCACCTTGACCACGATCTGGGTGTCGAAGCCGATCCCGGTGTCGAGGTCCAGATAGCTGTGCGTCTTGCGCGCGAAGCAGTACACGCACGCGTGCGTGCAGCCCCGGTACGGGTTCACCGTCCATTCGAACGGCATCCGGGAGGCGCCCGGCACCCGGTTGATGATCGACCGTGCCCGCACCTCGTGGAACGTGATCCCCCGGAACTCGGGGGTGTCGATGGTGCGGGTCGTCACCGCGTCCGCGCCGAACAGCGCGGTGTCGGCGCGGCCGTGTTCGGCCTCCTCGGTGAGGTTCTCCCAGCGCATGACGCCTCCTCGGTAGCACTGCCCCCAGAATAGAACATCTGTTCCCATGATCGTGCGAACGATCCCTGGAGACCGCGCGCGCACCGTTTCCGACCGCTTCCGGCACCCCGATTTGGGCGGCCGGGCGCCGGGGTGGTTGGCTTGCCCAAACCCCGAGAACTCAGGTGCTGGAGGAAGTCAATGGCGCAGGTCGAGGCCACTACGGAGCGGATCGTCGCGGCGGACGCGGAGACGGTGTTCGACGCGCTCGCCGACTACAGCGGCACGCGCGCGAAGCTGCTGCCCCAGCACTTCAGCGAGTACGAGGTGCGCGAGGGCGGTGACGGCGAGGGCACCCTGGTCCACTGGAAGCTCCAGGCCACCAGCAAGCGCGTCCGCGACTGCCTCCTGGAGGTCAGCGAGCCCACCGACGGCGAGCTGGTCGAGAAGGACCGCAACTCCTCCATGGTCACCACCTGGCGCGTCACCCCGGCCGGCGAGGGCAGCTCCAGGGTCGTGGTCCACACCACCTGGCAGGGCGCCGGCGGTATCGGCGGCTTCTTCGAGAAGACCTTCGCCCCCAAGGGCCTCGGCCGGATCTACGACGAGGTGCTCGACAGGCTCGCCGCCGAGGTCGCGAAGTAGCCCCGATCCCCCGGCGGTAGGCAACCGCCGGATGGACAGGGGGCGTTGAACCCCTCACCGGTTCGAGTGGATCTCCGGCCCGACCGGTCTCGTGCCGTAACTCGTCGCGCTTGCCCACAGTTGTCGCCCTACGGGACATAAGGCGGGAACTGTGCGCAGGCGCGACGAGGGGAGCGGTACGTGGGGACGACTCTGGTGCAGTACGAGGAGCCGGCCGCGGCACCTGCCGACGCCCCCGTACCCGAACCCGCCCCGGCCTCCGGACTCGGGCCGCGCCGCACCCGGTTGGTGTTCTGCGGGCTGATGCTCGCCCTGCTGCTGGCCGCCCTGGACCAGATGATCGTCGCCACCGCGCTCCCGAGGATCGTCGGCGAGCTGCACGGCCTGGACCGGATGTCCTGGGCGATCACCGCCTACCTGCTCACCTCCACCATCGGCCTCCCGGTCTACGGCAAGCTCGGCGACCTCATCGGCCGCAAGAGCGTCTTCCAGTTCGCGATCCTGGTCTTCGTCGTCGGCTCCGCGCTGGCCGGACGGGCGCAGAGCATGGACCAGCTGATCGCCTACCGCGCGGTGCAGGGCGTCGGCGCCGGCGGGCTGATGATCGGTGTCCAGGCGATCATCGCCGACATCGTGCCGCCCCGGCAGCGCGGCCGCTTCATGGGTCTGATCGGCGCCGCCTTCGGCCTCGCCTCCGTCGCCGGACCGCTGCTCGGCGGCTACTTCACCGACCACCTCTCCTGGCGCTGGTGCTTCTACGTCAACGTGCCCTTCGGCCTGGTCACCCTGGCCGTCGTCACGGCCGTACTGAAGCTGCCCCGGCCCCGGGCCCGTGCCCGGTTCGACGTCCTGGGCACCCCGTTGCTGGCCGCCGCCTCCACCTGCGTCGTCCTGCTGACCAGTTGGGGTGGCACGGAGTACGAGTGGGGCTCGCGTGTCATCCTCGGGCTCGGCGCCGGTGCCGTGGTCGCCACCGTGCTGTTCCTGATCGCCGAGCACCACGCGGTCGAACCCCTCATCCCGCTGCGGCTGTTCCGGGACTCCGTCTTCAACGTGACCGGACTCGTCGGACTGGTCGTCGGCGTCGCGCTGTTCGGCGCCGCCAGCTACCTGCCGACCTTCCTGCAGATGGTCGACGGCGCCTCGGCCACCGAGTCCGGGCTGCTGATGCTGCCGATGATGGGCGGGATCGTCGGCGCCTCGATCGTCTCCGGGCAGCTCATCAGCCACACCGGTCACTACCGGATCTTCCCGGTGCTCGGCGGCGGACTGTCGGTGGTCGGCATGGGGCTGCTCTCCCGGCTCGAAGTCGACACCCCGCGCTGGCAGTACAGCATCTGGATGGCCGTGCTCGGCGCCGGCATCGGCATGGTGATGCCGGTGCTCGTCCTCGCCGTGCAGAACTCCGTACGGCCCGCCGACCTCGGCACCGCCACCAGCGCCAACAACTACTTCCGGCAGATCGGCGGCAGCGTCGGCGCCGCCGTCTTCGGCACCCTCTTCGCCGACCGGCTCACCGACGCCCTGCACAAACGTCTCCCCGCCCACGCCGGCGCCCGGCTGCCCGACCCCGAGTCCCTCACCCCGCAGCTCGTCCACGCGCTGCCCCCGGCGCTGCGCGACGCCTACATCCGCGCCTACGCCGACGCGATGCCCAGGATCTTCCTCTACCTGGTCCCGATGCTCGTGCTCGGTCTGCTCATCGCCTGCTTCCTCAAGGAGAAACCGCTGGTGTCCCACCCCACCGCCGAAACCGAGTCCGTCCCCGTGAACACCCCGATCCCGCAGGCACGCTCGCCGTACACCGGTGCCGGGATCCCGGTCTGCGGCACGGTGCAGCACCCCGACGGGACCGTGGTGCCCCGCGCCGCACTCACCCTCATCGACGCCGTCGGCCGACAGATCGGCCGGGGTGCGAGCGGCGACGACGGACGGTACGCCCTGTCCACGCCCGGCTCCGGTGCGTACGTCCTGATCGCCGCCGCCGGCGGCCACCAGCCGCAGGCGGTCACCGTGACCGTCGGCGAGCGGCCCGTCGAACTCGACGTCGTCCTCGGCGGCGCCGGACGCCTCGCGGGCACCGTCCGCACCGCCGACGGCACACCCGTCCGCGACGCCACCGTCACGCTCACCAACGTGCAGGGCGAGGTCGTCGCCAGCACCCGCAGCGGACGCGAGGGCGGCTATGTCATCACCGAGCTGGTGGCCGGCGAGTACACCCTTGCCGGCAGCGCCCCCGCCTTCCGCCCGGCCGCCCTTCCGGTCACCGTGCAGGCATCGCGGGAGACCCGGCAGGACGTCGAACTCGCGGGCGGCGCCGTGCTGAAGGGCACCGTCCGGGCCGGCGGCGGGCGGCCCGTCGAGGACGCGCGCGTGACCCTCCTCGACGCCGCGGGGAACGTCGTGGACACCCTCACCACCGGCGCCGACGGAACGTTCCGGTTCGTCGACCTCTCCTCCGGCGAGTACACCGTCATCGCCGCCGGTTACCCGCCGGTCGCGACGGTGCTCCAGGTCGCGGGCGGCGGTCGCACCGAACGCGATCTCCAACTGGGGCACGAGGACTGAGCGGACGGGGCGCGGGGACCGGCCGAGCGGGGCGCGAGGGCGCGGACCTGCGCGCCGGTGCGCTCCGGTGAAACCAATTCCAGAATTGCCACACATCGCGACCGGCGGCCACCGTACGGTAGTGGCGGGCGGCATAGATCTTTCGCGGAGCCGTGGGGAGAGAGGGCCTGGGCCATGGACCATGGCAGCGAGCGGGACACACCTCCCGGCTTCGGTGCCGGGGAGGGCGCGGCAGGCCGTATCCCGCTGGCCGTGGTCGTCGTCGACCGCGACGGGCGGGTCTCCCACTGGAGCACCGGCGCGCGCCGGCTGTTCGGCGCCGCCAGGGAACAGGCGATCGGCCGCTTGGCCCTGGACCTGCTGCCGGTCTCCGGCGCGCTCCCCGAGGACGACGAGATCACCCCGTACGGCGCCTACGCGGCCTACGACGGACTCGGCCCCGACCTGGAGTCCTCGCTCGACGGACGGCTGAACTTCCCCGCCGCGGGCCGCGCCCGGCTCACCGTGCCGGAGCACGACCGGGTCGATGTGCTCTGGTGGGCGTATCCGCTGGTCGGTCCCGGCGAGGAGCGGCTGCTGGTGCTCGCGGCGGACGCCGAGCGGCTGCGCCGGTCCGAGCGTGCCGAGGACGTGGCCTTCGAGCGCATAGCGCCCGGATTCGCCCTGCACACCGACTTCCCCGGCGCCGAGGAACTCGCCCGCCGGCTCCCCGAGATCCTGCCCAGCATGAGCGTCGACGAGAGCGCCCGGATCGTCGCCCAGGTTCTGGAACTCGGCTATCCGATCCTGGAGTTCAGCCAGAACGACCGGGTCCCCGTCACCCCGGACTGGGGCGTCGCCCGGCGCGTCGAGCGCAAGGGCCGCCGGGAGCGCGCCGCCCTGGTGGCCGCCCAGGGCCTGCCGGTACCCGCCGACCTCACCGACGACGAGGGCGAGGACCTGGAGTACGCGGCCGTCCGTGAGCGCCTCGAATTCCTCAACGAGGTCAGCGGGAAGATCGGCACCTCGCTCGACCTGTCCCGCACCATCGTCGAGGTCAGCAGGGCCGTCGTACCCCGCTTCACCGATGTCGCCGGCACCTATCTGCGTGAACAGGTCGTCGCCGGCGAGGGGTTCCCGGACGGCGTGCCCGACACCACCACCATGTGGCACCGGGTCGCCCTGGAGCACACCGACGAACCCGGCCGCTGGGACGACGTCGTCCCGGTCGGCGAGGCCATGCCGTTCCCCGCGCACACCCCGTTCTTCCAGTGCATGACGAGCGGCGAGCCGGTCCTGGTGCCGCGCATCAGCGTGGAGATGGGCCATGCCATCGCCTCGCAGTTCGAGAAGCGTGACATCCGGCCCCTGATCACCGGCCGCTCGATGCTGGTCGTCCCCCTCAAGGCCCGCAACGTCGTGCTCGGCTTCATGATCCTGCTGCGCCACCCCGAGCGCGAGACGTTCAACGACATGGACCGGGTCACCGGTGCCGAACTCGCCGCCCGCGCGGGCCTCGTGCTCGACAACGCGCGCATGTACACCTTCCAGGAGAGCGTCGCCGAGACCCTCCAGGACAGCATGCTGCCGCACATACCGCCGCGCATGGCGGGCTGTGACATCGCCACCCGGTATCTGCCGGGCACCCTGCTCGGACGCATCGGCGGTGACTGGTTCGACTCCGTGAAACTCCCCGGCGCCCGCACCGCCCTGGTCGTCGGCGACGTCATGGGCCACGGCCTCAACTCGGCCGCGATGATGGGCCAGTTGCGGACGGCCGTCCAGACCATGGCGGCCCTGGACCTGCCGCCCGCCCAACTCCTGCGCAACCTCGACGACCTGGCCCAGCGGCTCGGCGACGGCTACCTCGCCACCTGCCTGTACGCCGTCTACGACCCGATCGAGAGCGAACTTCACCTCGCCAACGCGGGCCACATACCGCCCGTGCTGGTCCGTGCCGTGGACGGCCGCAGCGAACTCCTCGACCTGCCCACCGGGGCGCCCATCGGCGTCGGCGGGGTCGCCTTCGAGTCGCTTCGGGTGCGCGTGGACCCCGGCGACCGGCTGGTGATGTGCACCGACGGACTCGTCGAGATGCGCGGTGCGGACATCGGTGTCGGCCTCGCCGCCCTCTGCGAGTCCGCCGCCCATCCGGCCGCCTCCATGGACGACGCCTGCGACACCATCATCCGTGCCCTCGCCGCGACGTTCTCCGCGGCGGGCCGCGGCGACCGCAAGGACGACGTCGCCCTGCTGATGGCCCGCCTCAACGGCATCGAGCCGGACGACGTCGCCGAATGGCGGCTCGCCCTCGACCCGGCCGAGGTCCCCCGGGCCCGCGCCGCCGTCCGCGAACAGCTCCACGACTGGGGCCTGGCCCGGCTCGCCGACCCCGCCGAACTGATGGTCAGCGAGATCGTCACCAACGCCGTCCGGCACTCCCACAACCGTCCGGTCCAGCTCCGGCTGATCCGCGGCGAGACCCTGCTGTGCGAGGTCGATGACGACGACCACACCCTGCCGACCCTGCTCAGCGTGGAACCCGACGCCGGCTCCGGGCGTGGACTGCGGGTGGTGAGCACACTGGCCCGGGAGTGGGGCACCAGCCGCACGTCCGCCGGCAAGACCGTCTGGTTCGAGCTCACCTCACGGCGCCGTTGACTCCAGGGCGCACGTTCGTCGAAAGTGGGGTGAAGGAACGCGCCAGGCGCTTGTGGCCGAAACCGGCGCAGGGTAGACCGTACTGGCCCGTCACATACGGCGGCCTTCCGCGGTCACATCCTGGGGAGTTGGGCATGAGCGTGACGAGTAGATACCGGGACGCCTGGGAGGGCTTCTGGCGCGAGGCGCCCGAGGCGACGGGGGCGGTGTTCTGGGACGCCGAACCGGGCGTGACCGCGTCGGTCCATGTCCCCCTCTTCGAGCCCCACCTCACCGACCCCGGCCTGCCGCTGGTCGACCTCGGCTGCGGCAACGGCACCCAGACCCGCTTCCTCACCGGCCGCTTCCCGCGGGTGCTGGGCACCGACATCGCCGAGGCCGCCCTGGAACACGCCCGGCACGCCGATCCGGCCGGACTGGCCCGCTACCGGCAGCTGGACGCGGTCGAGAAGACCGAGGCCGAGGCCCTGCACGCCGAACTCGGCGACGCCAACGTCTATATGCGGGGCGTGCTGCACCAGTGCGAACCCGATGACCGGCAGCCGTTGACCGACACCGTCGCCACCCTCGTCGGCGATCGTGGCAGGGCCTTCCTCGTCGAGCTCTCCCAGGCCGCCGGCCCCATCCTCGGCGGCCTCGCCCAGAGCCCGGCGGGCCCGCCGCCCAAGCTCGCCCCGGTCTTCCGGCATGGCATCGCCCCCGGCGAGGTCGCCGACGACGCGGTACCCGAGTACCTGCGCAACGCCGGCCTCACGGTCTTGGCGAGCGGCGAACTGCCCCTGACGACAACAGAGTTCACCCCGGACGGCGATCGGATCGTGCTGCCGTCGAAGTGGCTGGTGGCGGGGCGCGCGAACTGACCTCCACGGACAGCGTCAGTCCGCCCCTCGGCGTGCCGTCGGGCCGGGGGCGGACGGCCGTGCCGGGCCGGTCGGGTGCGGGGGAGGACGACGGCTTGCTTCCTGGCCGGTGGCCGCCCGGACGCGTAACGTGGCGCACCATGAAGATCCTCATCAGCGCCGACATGGAGGGCGCCACCGGGGTGACCTGGCCCGGCGACGTACTGCCCGGCACACCGCAGTGGGAGCGGTGCCGGTCGATGTTCACCTCGGACGTCAACGCCGCCGTCCTCGGCTTCCTCGACGGCGGTGCCGACGAGGTCCTCATCAACGAGGCCCACTGGAGCATGCGCAACCTGCTCCTGGAGCAGCTCGACGATCGCGCCGAGATGATCACCGGCCGCCACAAGACCCTCTCCATGGTCGAGGGCGTCCAGCACGGCGACGTCGACGGCATCGCCTTCGTCGGCTACCACACCGGCGCCGGCATGGAGGGCGTCCTCGCCCACACCTACCTCGCCAACTCCATCACCGGCGTCTGGCTCAACGACGTCCGTGCCAGCGAGGGCCTGCTCAACGCCCACGTGGCCGCCGAGTACGGCGTCCCGGTCGTCCTCGTCACCGGCGACGACCTGGCCTGCGAGGACGCCCTCGGCTACGCGCCCGAGGCCCTCAAGGTCGCCGTCAAGGACCATGTGTCGAGGTATGCCGCCAAGTGCCGCACGCCCGCCAGGACCGCCGCCGACATCCGCGCCGCCGCCAAGGAGGCGGCCGGGCTCGCGGTGCGCCACGAACCCGTGAGCGGCGGGCCGTTCACCGTCGCCCTGGAGTTCGACGCCGAGCACCTCGCCCTCTCCGCCACCGTCGTCCCCGGCGTGAAGCGGATCGGCGAGCGGAAGGTGGCGTACACCGAGGGGACCATGTACGACGGCATCCGCACCTTCAAGGCGGTCACCACGATCGTCTCGGCCGCGGTGGAGGAGCAGTATGGCTGACGAACAGGCGCTGGACGAGGTGGTCCGGTTCACCTCCGAGCTGATCCGGATCGACACCAGCAACTTCGGCGGCGGCGACTGCCGGGAGCGGCCCGCCGCCGAGTACGCGGCCGAGCGGCTGGCGGGAGCGGGTCTGGAGCCGATCCTCCTGGAGCGGACCGAGGGCCGCACCAACGTCGTCGCCCGCATCGAGGGGACGGACGCGAGGGCGGACGCGCTCCTTGTCCACGGGCACCTCGACGTGGTGCCCGCACAGCCCGCCGACTGGAGCGTCGACCCCTTCTCCGGGGAGATCCGCGACGGGGTCGTGTGGGGCCGGGGCGCCGTCGACATGAAGAACATGGACGCGATGATCCTGGCGGTGGCGCGGTCCTGGGCCCGCGAGGGGGTACGACCGCGCCGGGACATCGTCGTCGCCTTCACCGCCGACGAGGAGGCCAGCGCCGAGGACGGCTCCGGGTTCCTCGCCGACCACCACCCCGAGCTGTTCGAGGGCTGCACCGAGGGCGTCAGCGAGTCGGGCGCCTTCACTTTCCACGACGGCCGCGGACGGCAGCTCTACCCCATCGCCGCGGGCGAGCGGGGCACCGGCTGGCTGAAGCTCACCGCGCACGGCCGCGCCGGACACGGCTCCAAGGTCAACAAGGAGAACGCGGTCACCCGGCTCGCCGCCGCCGTCACCCGGATCGGCGAGCACAACTGGCCGCTCCGGCTCACCCCGACGGTCACCGCCGCCCTCAGGGAACTCGCCGCCGTCTACGGCATCGAGCCCGACCTCACGGAGGTCGACGTGCTGCTCGACAAGCTCGGGCCGGCCGCCAAACTGGTCGAGGCCACCGTCCGCAACAGCGCCAACCCGACCATGCTGAACGCCGGTTACAAGGTCAACGTCATCCCCGGCGAAGCCGTCGCATTCGTCGACGGACGCCATCTGCACGGTACCGAGGACGAGTTCCGCGCCACCCTGGACCGGCTCACCGGACCCGATGTCGACTGGGAGTTCCACCATCGCGAGGTCGCCCTCCAGGCGCCGCTCGACTCACCGACGTACGCCCGGATGCGCGCCGCCGTCGAGGAGTTCGCGCCCGAGGGGCACGTGGTGCCGTACTGCATGTCGGGCGGCACCGACGCCAAGCAGTTCTCCCGGCTCGGCATCACCGGCTACGGTTTCACACCGCTCCGGCTGCCCGAGGGCTACGACTACCAGGCCATGTTCCACGGCGTCGACGAACGGGTCCCCGTGGAGGCCCTGCACTTCGGCGTCCGGGTCCTGGACCGCTTCCTGCGCACGGCATAGGAGACATCGTGGAGACGAAGCCGTACGGCTCCTGGCCCTCGCCCATCGACGCGGCCCTGGCCGCCGCGCACGACGGCAGCCCCGAGTGGGTGGGCTTCGTCGGCGACGAGACCTGGTGGACCGAACCCCGCCCGCGGGAGGGCGGCCGCCGGACCCTGGTGCGGGGCGCCACCCGGGAGTCCGTGCTGCCCGCGCCGTGGAACGTCCGCAGCCGGGTCATCGAGTACGGCGGACATCCCTGGGCCGGTGCCGTGCCCGCGGCCGGCGGCGAACCGCTGCTGGTCTTCGTCCACTTCGACGACCAGCGGCTGTACCGCTACGAGCCGGGTACCGAGCCGCGCCCGCTGACCCCGACGGGGCTCCGCTGGGCCGAACCGCGGTTGCTGCTCGAACGGGGTGAGGTCTGGTGCGTCCTCGAGGAGTTCACCGGGGACGGCCCCGGCGATGTGCGGCGGGTGCTCGCCGCCGTACCCCTGGACGGCTCGGCCGCCGAGGACCGGGCCGCCGTACGCGAACTCACCGACGACCGGCACCGGTTCGTGACCGGTCCACGCCTGTCGCCCGACGGGCGGCGGGCCGCCTGGCTCGCCTGGGACCATCCGCGGATGCCGTGGGACGGCACGGAACTGCTGGTCGGCGAGGTCGGCGACGACGGTGTGCTGCACGGGGTCCGTACGGTCGCGGGCGGGCCCGAGGAGTCCGTCGCCCAGGTCGAATGGTCGTCGGACGGCCGTCTCCTGTACGCGAGCGACCGCAGTGGCTGGTGGAACCTCTACCGCGACGGCAATCGGCTGTGCCCGCGCGAGGAGGAGTTCGCCGGGCCGCTCTGGAAGCTCGGCCAGCGCTGGTTCGCCCCGCTGGACAACGGGCTGATCGCCGTCGTCCACGGCCGGGGGGCGACCGCACTCGGGATACTCGACCCGGAATCCGGTGACCTCGTCGACGCCGCCGGCCCCTGGACCGAGTTCGCCGCCGCCCTCGCGGCGCACGGCACCCGAGTCGTCGCGGTCGGCGCCGGCCCGCGCACCACGTACGAAGTGATCGAACTGGACACCGCGAGCGGCCGTGCCCGGGTCGTCGGCGCCGCCCACCGTGACCCGGTCGACCCCGCCTACTATCCGGAGCCGCGGGTCCGCACCTTCTCCGGCCCGGACGGCCGCGAGGTGCACGCCCACATCTACCCGCCCCACCACCCCGGCCACACCGCCCCCGACGGCGAGCTGCCGCCGTACGTCGTCTGGGCACACGGCGGCCCCACCAGCCGGGCGCCCCTCGTCCTCGACCTGGCCATCGGCTACTTCACCGCCCGGGGCATCGGCGTCGCCGAGGTCAACTACGGCGGCTCCACCGGGTACGGGCGGGAGTACCGCAACCGGCTGCGCGAGCAGTGGGGCGTGGTCGACGTCGAGGACTGCGCGGCCGTCGCCCTCGCCCTCGCCGAGGAGGGCACCGCCGACCGCGCCCGGCTGGCCATCCGGGGCGGCAGCGCCGGCGGCTGGACCGCGGCGGCCTCGCTGACCAGCACCGACGTCTACGCCTGCGGCACCATCGCCTACCCCATCCTCGACCTCACCGGCTGGGGCACGGGGGAGACCCACGATTTCGAGTCCCGGTATCTGGAGTCACTGATCGGGCCGCTGGCCGAGGTCCCCGAGCGGTACGTCGAACGCTCGCCCAGCGAGCACGCCGACCGGCTCGCCGCGCCCTTCCTGCTGCTCCAGGGCCTGGACGACGTGATCTGCCCGCCCGTGCAGTGCGAACGCTTCCTCGCCAACCTCGACGGACGGCGCGTGCCGCACGCCTACCTCACCTTCGCGGGCGAGGGCCACGGCTTCCGTCGCGCCGAGACCATGGTTCGCGCCCTGGAGGCCGAACTCGCCTTGTACGCCCAGGTGTTCGGGCTGAACGTGCCCGGCATCCCCGAGTTGGAGCTGGTGAAGTGAGAGAGCTGGTACGGCCGTCGAGGCTCGCCCCCGGAGCGCGGGTCGCCGTGGTGGCGCCGAGCGGGCCGGTGGTGGAGGAGCGGCTCCAGGCGGGCCTCGACATCCTGCGCGGCTGGGATCTCGACCCCGTGGTGGCACCGCATGTGCTCGCCAAGGACGGAGAGCTGGGCTATCTCGCCGGCTCCGACGCCGACCGGGCCGCCGACCTCCAGCGGGCCTGGTGCGACCCGTCCGTGTCCGCCGTGCTCTGCGCGCGCGGCGGCTACGGCGCCCAGCGCCTGGTCGACCTGCTCGACTGGGAGGCGATGCGGGCCGCCGGGCCGAAGGCGTTCGTCGGCTTCAGCGACGGGACGGTGCTGCACGAGGCGTTCGCCACCCGGCTCGGGCTCGCCACCCTGTACGGGCCGGTGGCCGCGGGTGCCGACTTCGTCAAGAGCACCGAGGCGCAGCAGCATCTGCGGGCCACCCTGTTCGCCCCGGAGACGGTCCGCACGATCACCGGCCGGGGCCGCTCGCTGGTGCCCGGCCGGGCCCGGGGCGTCACGGTCGGCGGCTGCCTGCGCCTGCTCGCGACCGGCATCGGCACCCCGCACACCCACCCCGGCGCGCGCGGCGGGCTGCTCCTGCTGGAGGACGTGGGCGAGCAGCCGTACAGCCTCGACCGGAGCATCACCCAGCTGCTGCGGTCCGGCCGGCTCGACGGCGTCGCCGGGATCCTGCTCGGGTCCTGGGACCGGTGCGGGCCGTACGAGGACGTGCGGGCGGTGCTCGCCGACCGGCTGGGCGGGCTCGGGGTACCGGTGGTGGAGGAGTTCGGCTTCGGGCACTGCGAGTCCGCCCTGACGATCCCGCTCGGCGTCGCGGCGGAGCTGGACGCCGACGCGGGCACGCTCACGCTGCTGGAACCGGCACTGCGTTGAGTCGGAGCACGGTGCGGGGCCTGAGTCACGAAACACCGCGGCCGGCTTTGCGTAGGGTGGTCGGATGCCGCACATCGCTTCCCGCTATCTCGCCGAGGGCCCTCGCGTGGGCATCCGCCACTTCACCTACGAGGACGGCGCCGAGTTCATCGCCCGGGCCCGGGAGAGCAAGGACCTCCACGAGCCCTGGCTGTTCCCGCCCACCACGGACGCGGCCTACGCCGGTTACGCGGGCCGGCTGATCGAGGACCGCAGCAAGGCCGGGTTCCTGGTCTGCGAGAAGGACAGGGCAGAGCACGGTGGGGCGATCGCCGGGTTCATCAACATCAACAACATCGTCGAGGGCGGCTTCCAGTGCGGTGCCCTCGGCTACGGGGTGTTCGCGCACGCCGCCGGGCGCGGGCTGATGCGGGAGGCGATGGGGCTGGTCGTGGACCACGCCTTCGGGCCGATGCGGCTGCACCGGCTGGAGATCAACGCCCAGCCCGGCAACGCCGCCTCCATCGCGCTCGCGCGCGGTGCCGGGTTCCGCCTCGAGGGGTTCTCGCCGAACATGATCTACATCGACGGGGCCTGGCGGGACCACGAGCGGTGGGCCATCACGGCCGAGATGCGCTGATCCGGGGCGGCGGCCCGGGCTTTGCGGAATCCTGACCGGCAGCTCCCCTGGTCAGCTCGTCCCGTGCCGGGTTCCATGGCGATCGTGACCAGGATCCGACGTGAGGTACTGACCCTGCCCGCGGCGGAGCTGGGCCCGGACAATCCGCTGCCCCCGCTCCGCCCGCTCGACGAGCTGCATCGCGTCGATGAGCGCGAGCGGGACGAATTCCCCGCCGACATGGCCCGCCAGCTCGGCTACGAACCGCTCCGCAGCCTCCTCCCGGTGCGGATCCGCGACGGCTACGGCAGAACCCGCGAGCCGCGCGCCCTGGACGCGCTCGTGATCGAGAACGACCGGCTGCGCGCCACCGTCCTGCCCGGCCTCGGCGGCCGCGTCGCGTCCCTCGTGCACCTGCCCACCGGCCGTGAACTCCTCTACCGCAACCCGGTGTTCCAGCCCGCCAACTTCGCTCTCAACGGGGCCTGGTACGCCGGTGGCATCGAATGGAACATCGGTGCCACCGGCCACACCACCCTGTCCTGCGCCCCGCTCCACGCGGCCCGTGTCGCCGCCCCCGACGGCGGGGAGATGCTCCGGCTGTGGGAGTGGGAACGGCTGCGCGACCTGCCCTTCCAGGTCGACCTGTGGCTGCCGGACGGCTCCGACTTCCTGTACGTCGGCGTCCGCGTCCGCAATCCGCACGAACGCCCGGTGCCGCTCTACTGGTGGTCCAACACCGCCGTGCCCGAGGACCGCCGGGTCGTGGTGGCGGCCGAGGAGGCCTGGGAGTTCGGGCCCGAACGCCGGCTGCGCCGGGTGCCCGTTCCGTCGTACGACACCCGGCATCCCTACGCCACCGACTACTTCTACGACCTGCCGGACGGCCGGCGCCGCTGGATCGCCGCGCTGGACGCGGCCGGGCACGGGCTGGTGCAGACCTCGACCGACGTGCTGCGCGGCCGGAAGCTGTTCGTGTGGGGCTCGGGCCCCGGCGGCCGGCGCTGGCAGGAATGGCTCGGCGGACCCGGCACCGGCGGCTACCGCGAGATCCAGGCCGGGCTGGCCCGCACCCAGCTGGAGCACGTCCGGCTGGAGGCGGAGAGCGAGGTCTCCTGGCTGGAGGCGTACGGGCCGCTGTCCGCGTCGCCGGAGACGGAGACGGAGACGGAGACGGAGACGGAGACGGCGACGGTGGCGGCGGCCGTGGCGGAGCGGCTGGAGGACGCCCTGCCGCGCGCGGTGCTCGACGCCGCGTTCGCGGCCTGGCAGCCGTACGCCGACACCGCACCCGGCGAGATCCTCGCCACCGGTTCCGGCTGGGGTGCTCTGGAAGTCCTGCGCACGGACTGGAAGCTGCCCGGCACACCGTTCGCGGAGTCGACGCTCGGCGAGGAGCAGGCGCCCTGGCGGGAACTGCTGCACACCGGCACGCTGCCCGAACCCCGCCGGGTACGGCCGCCGGGGCCCACCCTGGTCGCCCCGCACTGGCGGGACATGCTGGAGACGGCCCCCGCGACCCCGCACACCGAGTATCACCTGGGCGTCGCCCAGTGGCACGCCGGCGACCGGGCCCAGGCCGTCCGCAGCTGGGAGCGGGCCCTCCAGCTCGCCCCGTCCCTGTGGCCGCTGCTGCGCTGTCTCGCGGTCGCCGACCAGGAGCACGGGCACCACGAACGGGCCGCCGAGCGGTACGCCGACGCCTTCGACGACCTGTGCCGGGAACGCCGCGACGACGGCGAGGCCTGGACGGCGGCCGTCGCCGCGCTGGGCCGGGAGGCCCTCGAGGCGCTGCTGCGGGTACGCCGGGCCGCGGACGCCCGCACCGTCTGGGAGGCGCTGCCCCCGGCCACCCGGGAGCGTGGCCGGTTCCGGCTCCTGGAGGCGGAGTTGCTGCTCGCCGAGGGGCGGCGGGCGGCGGCCCGGGCCGTGTTCGAGGACGGGTTCGAGGTCGCCGACCTGCGGGAAGGGTCCGATGCCGGCGGCCGGTTGTGGGCGCGGCTCGGTGACGACCCGCTGCCCGGTCGGTACGACTTCCGGATGCGGCCGCGGAACCCCTGATCAGGCCGGTTGCTGATCGACGTACTCGAAGACCGAGCCGTCGGGGTGCATCGCGAGCAGGTTGCGGCCGGCGGGGGTGGGCACCGGCCCGGCGAGGATGCGGGCGCCGAGGCCGTCCAGCAGCCGGTGGGCCGCGTCGACGTCCTGCACCGCGATCGTCGCGGTCACCTTGCGCAGCACCTCCAGCTCCGCCTCCGGACCGCTCATCAGAAGAAAGGAGCCGACCGCGGCGACCTGGACGCCCCCGCGTTCGAAACGGAGGGCTCTGCCGCCGGAGAGGCGTTCGTAGAACGGGATCGCGGTTTCGAGGTCGTCGACGCAGATGCGCAGGGAGGCGCCCAGAATCTCCATGCGACGAGCCTAGTTGGCGCCGGGCGGGAAGACTCCGCCTCCGGCGATCTCCTGTTACGGCTTTTCGCGTCCGGGTACCCGCCCCGCATGGAACACCTCGATCATCTCGAACATCTGGACAAGGACCTCGTCGACGAACTGGCCCAGGTCGCACGCGAGACCGTACGGGATGAGCTGCGCCAGCAGGGCCGCAAGCGGCGGCGGGCCGCTCTGCTGTACGGCGCCTCCGGTGCGGTCGCCCTGTACGCCGGGGCGGCGGTGGCGTCGGCCGTGGGCCTGGCGCTGGCGATCGTGCTGCCGGGGTGGGCCGCGGCGCTGGTCACCGCGGGGGTCCTGGGCGCGGTCGCGTACCTGCTGAGGGAGGCCGGCCGCCCCAGTCGGCCGCACGCTCCCCGGCGGGTCATCGGCGGAACGGCGCCCGCGGGGCCGCCCAGCGGGCTGGGGCTGCCGTACCCGCCCATGCCGGCGCAGCCGCCGGTGCCGCCGATCACGCCGGTCACACCCGTCACACCCGACGCCGGCCAGGACGTGCCGCCTCGTCGCGCCTGACGTCGCCCGGGAGGCGGCACCGCGCGGTGTGCCCAGGCCGCGCGGTGCCGCGCACCCTTGGCGGGGCGCTCTCGGCGGGCGGCGTTTGACGGGCCCGCCTACGGTTACGTGGGAAGCCTCGGAACCCAGACGCATTCCCGGAGGCGCACCGTGAGCCGTCGACCCCGGATCGTGACCGCCGGCACCGGGTCCGCCGGGGGCCGCGCGGGCCGTACCCCCCGCGTGGCCGGCCCGGAACCGTGCCGGCGGCACGCCGCCCCACCCCGCCGGCCGCCTTCCGTATCCGCGTCGGAGGCCCCCGGCGCGGTCCGGTCCCGCCCGGCCCTGGCCGGCGCCGCCGGGCACGGTGGGCACGGACGCCCCGCAGCCGCCGAGCGCCCCGGAACCGCTACGGACACTCCCTCCGAAGGAGTCTCATGAACACCGCCGAACTCGTCGAACTCGCCCAGCAGTTGCGCGTGGACAGCGTGCGGGCGGCCGCCGCGGCCGAGTCCGGGCATCCGACCTCGTCGATGTCCGCCGCCGATCTGATGGCCGTCCTGCTCGCCCGGCATCTGCGCTACGACTTCGACCGGCCCGCCCATCCCGGCAACGACCGCCTCATCCTCTCCAAGGGCCACGCCTCGCCCCTGCTGTACGCCGCCTACAAGGCGGTCGGTGCCATCGACGACGCCGAACTGCTCACCTTCCGCAAGCTCGGCTCCCATCTGGAGGGGCACCCCACCCCGCGCCGGCTGCCCTGGGTCGAGACCGCCACCGGCTCGCTGGGCCAGGGACTGCCGGTCGGCGTCGGCATCGCGCTGTCCGGGAAGCGGCTGGAGCACGGCCCGTACCGGGTCTGGGTGCTGTGCGGGGACAGCGAGCTGGCCGAGGGCTCCGTGTGGGAGGCCGCCGAGCACGCCGGGTACGAGCATCTCGACAACCTCATCGCGATCGTCGACGTCAACCGGCTCGGCCAGCGCGGACCCACCCGGCACGGCCACGACCTGGACGCCTACGCCCGCCGCTTCCAGGCCTTCGGCTGGCACACCGTGCAGATCGACGGCCATGACGTGGACGCCGTCGACCGCGCCTGCGCCGAGGCCACGGCCACCGCGGGCCAGCCCACCGTGATCCTCGCCCGTACCCGCAAGGGCCGGGGCGTCGCCGCCGTCGAGGACCGCGAGGGCATGCACGGCAAGCCGCTGCCCGACCCCGAGGAGGCCATCGCCGAACTGGGCGGAATGCGGGACGTCCGCGTTCATGTGCAGGAACCTCCGGCGGCCCGGGCCCTGCACTCCGTGCCCACCGGCGCGCTCGAACTCCCGCGCTACGACAAGGGGGACAAGGTCCCCACCCGCGATGCCTTCGGCAAGGCGCTGGCCGCGCTCGGCACCGCCCGCGCCGACATCGTCGCCCTGGACGGCGAGGTCGGCGACTCCACCCGTACCGAGTTCTTCGGCAAGGAGCACCCCGACCGCTACTTCGAGTTCTACATCGCGGAACAGCAACTCGTCGCGGGCGCCGTCGGGATGGCCACCCGCGGCTGGGTGCCGTACGCGGCGACCTTCGCCGCCTTCCTCACCCGGGCCCACGACTTCGTCCGCATGGCCGCGATCAGCGGCAGCGGGATCAACCTGGTCGGCTCGCACGCGGGCGTCGCGATCGGCCAGGACGGGCCCTCCCAGATGGGCCTGGAGGACCTGGCGATGTTCCGCTCGGTGTACGGCTCGACCGTGCTGTACCCCTGTGACGCCAACCAGACCGCCAAGCTCGTCGCGACCATGGCCGGGCTCGAGGGCATCCGTTATCTGCGCACCTCGCGCGGTGCGGCCCCGGTGATCTACGGACCGGACGAGGAGTTCCCGGTGGGCGGCAGCAAGGTGCTGCGCTCCTCCGACGCGGACCGGCTGACCGTGGTCGCCGCCGGGGTCACCCTGCACGAGGCGCTGAAGGCCGCCGACGCGCTCGCCGAGGACGGCATCCGGATCCGGGTCGTCGACCTGTACTCCGTCAAGCCCGTCGACCGGCAGACCCTGCGCCTGGCCGCCGAGGAGACCGGCTGTCTGCTCACCGTCGAGGACCACCACGAGGAGGGCGGGCTCGGCGACGCGGTCGCCGAGGCCTTCGCGGACGGCCGGCCGGTCCCGCGCCTGGTACGGCTCGCCGTGCGGACCATGCCGGGCTCGGCCGCGCCCGACCAGCAGCTGCACGCGGCGGGCATCGACGCCGAGGCGATCGCGGCGGCCGGCCGGCTGCTGGTCGAGGAGGCGATCGTGCGATGACCGATGACGAGCTGATCGTGGCGCCGGCGGCCGCCCGGCGCGGACCTCGACGAGAGGAGGGGCCATGACCGGACAGGCTGGACTCCGGTACGTGTACGCCGTCTGCCGTCCCTTCGAGGCGGCCCTGCAGTCCCAGCTCACCGGCGTGGCCGGGGCTCCGCCGGGGCTGCTCAGGCACCACGGTCTGGTCGCCGTGGTCAGTACGGTCCCGGAGGGCGACTTCGCCGAGGCGCCCCTGCGGGACCATCTGGCGGACCGGGACTGGCTGGCCGCGACCGTCCGCGCCCATCAGGGCGTGGTCGACGCGCTCACCACGGTCACCACCCCGTTGCCGCTGCGGCCGGGCACGGTCTTCCGGGACGACAGCGGTGTACGGACCATGATGGAGGCCTGCGAGGCCGACTTCCGGTACGCCCTCGACCGGCTCGACGGCAGGGTCGAGTGGGGCGTCACGCTCTACGCCGGCCCCGACTCGCCCGAGACGGATCAGGCATCCGCCGGGAAATTCGCCCGTGCCCTGCACGAGCGGCTTTCCCGGCACGCCGAGGATTTCCGGCTGCACCCTCCGCAGAGCGCGGCGCCGGCCGGAGATCCGGAGAGGAATCTGCTCGACGCCGCCTATCTGGTGGCGCGTGTGAATTGCGAGGAATTCGTGGAACTGGTGGACCGTACGAAGGGCGAGGTGCCGGGAATACGCGTGGAACTCAGCGGACCCTGGGCGGCCTACTCGTTCTACTCGTTCACCGGAGACCTCGCCCTGCACGAGCGGACCGGCTCCGGGACGGCGACGGGCAGCGGCCCGAGGTCCTGAATCCGGACCCCGGGCCACTGCCACCGCTGTTGCCGCGCGAATGAAGGCCACCGGCGGGGCCTCACCACCTGTACCAGCGACCCCTGCCGCCGGAGGCGTTCGTGCCTCGGACCAGGAATCCGAGAAGCCACAGAACCAGCACGACGAGCGCGATCCACCAGAGCAGTTTCACCGCGAATCCGGCACCGAAAAGTATCAGCACCAGAAGCAGTACCAGCAGAATGGGAACCATAGTCTGACCTCCTGGCGATCCGTGTTTCCCGAATTCCGCGGATCAGGCTCACTTACGGCAGAGAATTTCTCCGTGCAGAACGGCGAACCAGCCGTCGTCCTGTGCCGCCCACTCCCGCCAGGCCGCCGCGACGGCCTGCAGTTCCCCGGTGGTCGCGTGGCCGCCCTCCGTGGCCCGCTCGGCGTAGGACGAGGCGACCGTACGGTCCGCCCACAGCCCGCCCCACCAGGCCCGCTCCTCGGCCGTGCTGTAGGTCCAGGTGCCGGAGGTGGCGGTGACGTCGGTCAGTCCCGCGGCCAGCGCCCAGGACTTCAGCCGCCGCCCGGCGTCCGGCTCGCCCCCGTTGGCGCGGGCCACCCGGCGGTACAGCTCCAGCCAGTCGTCCAGGCCCGGCACCGCCGGGTACCAGGTCATCGCCGCGTAGTCCGAGTCCCGTACGGCGATGAAGCCGCCGGGCTTGGTCACCCGGCGCATCTCGCGCAGCGCCCGCACCGGATCGCCCACATGCTGGAGCACCTGGTGGGCGTGGACCACGCAGAAGGTGTCGTCCGGGTAGTCCAGCGCGTGCACGTCCGCGACCGTGAAGTCCACGTTCGTCAGCCCGCGCCCGGCGGCGGTCTGCCGGGCCTGCTCCAGGATGCCCGGCGCCTGGTCGGCGCCGGTGACCCGGCCGTCGGGGACCAGCTCCGCCAGGTCGGCGGTGATGGTGCCGGGGCCGCAGCCGATGTCCAGGATCCTCATGTGGGGCTTGAGCGAACCGAGCAGATAGGCCGCGGAGTTGGCGGCGGTGCGCCAGGCATGGGAACGCAGCACCGACTCGTGGTGCCCGTGCGTGTAGACGGCGGTCTCCCGTGGTTTCGGCATGGCTCAGCCCCTTCGCTTCGCACCAGGCGGACGAGGCCGGACGGCTCCGTCCCGCGGTATCCGCAACGCTACGCCCGCATGCCGAATAATGAGATCTGCGTTTTACGATGTGGACTGACGCTC
Organism: Streptomyces sp. NPDC026538; assembly: GCF_055567535.1. Taxonomy (NCBI): domain Bacteria; kingdom Bacillati; phylum Actinomycetota; class Actinomycetes; order Kitasatosporales; family Streptomycetaceae; genus Streptomyces; species Streptomyces sp. NPDC026538. The sequence goes on along the minus strand of NZ_JBVHQG010000002.1, from coordinate 305,755 downwards.
TGTCAGTGCGAGCGGTATACCGTCAGTGCCTTCGGCAGCTTGTCCACCGTCACCTCGCCCTTCACGTCGGTGACTTCACCGTCGTAGGCGAGCGGGGTACCGGTCTTGAGGCCGGTGAGACGAAGTCGGCTCACCCGCACCTCCGCGTGTGCGGGGGAACGGGAGAGCGGGCCCGCGACGGCGGCGGAGAGCAGGCGCAGCGCGGGATGCCGGCCGCCGTGCACCACCCGTACGTCCAGCTGGCCGTCCGCCAGGTCGGTACGGCGGCCCGGTGTCAGGCCCATCCGGTGGTAGACGCAGTTGCCGACGAACAGCAGCCACAACGGGTGCGCCGAGTCGCCGAGTTCGACCTCCAGCGGATGCTGGTCCGTGCGCAGCACACGCAGCGCCGCCAGCACCTCGGCGGGCCGGCCGCCGATGCGGTGCGCCCAGCGCTCCCGCTCGCGCACCAGCTCCGGATACACCCCGAGGCTCAGCGTGTTGAGGAAGATGCCCTCCTGGCCGTCGCAGGCGAAGCGGCCGACGTCCACCCGGACCGCCTCGCCGTCGCGCACCGCACGGCCCAGGCCGCGGCCGTCCTCCACGCTCAGGTCGTAGGCGAAGTGGTTGAGGGTGCCGCCGGGCAGCACCGCGAGCGGCAGGCCGTGCCGCAGCGCGACCTGGGCGGCCGCGTTCACGGTGCCGTCGCCACCGCACACCCCGAGCGCCTGCGCCCGCAGTGCCGCCTTCTCCAACTCGGCCCGCACCTCATCCGGTTCGCACTCCACCAGTTCGGCCTTCGGCAACTCGTCACGCAGCGCCCGGACCCGGTCGGAGCTGCCCGAGGCCTGGTTGGCCACCACCACCAGGCCCTCCCCGTCGGGCAGCGCCGGGGCCTGGGCGCGCGGCCGGGGCGGCGGCCCGATCTGGCCCCGGGTCGGCACCAGCCGGCGGACGACGAACGCGGCGCCCACCCCCAGGGCCGCACCCGCGAGCACATCGCTCGGGAAGTGCACGCCCGTGTAGACGCGGGACATCGCGACGGAGAACGCCACCGGCGCCACCACCGCGCCCCACCCCGGGGACTCCAGGGCGACCCCGGCCGCGAACGCCGCCGCCGACGCGGCGTGACCGGAGGGGAACGAGGTGGTGATCGGCTGCCGCTTCAGCTGTCGTACCGCCGGCACCGGGTCCAGGACCGGCCGGGGCCGGCGCACCGAGCGCTTGCCGAGGGTGTTGATGGTCAGGGAGGCAAGGCTGAGCGAGGCCAGGCCGCGGACGGCCGCGCGGCGGGCCCTGGGGGTGCGGGACGCGGCCACCGCTGCCGCCGCCGCGAACCACAGCACGCCGTGGTTGGCACTGCGGCTCAGCCGGGGCAGCACCGGGGCGGCGAACGGCCAGTTCCGCTCGGCGGCCACCTCGAACACCCTCAGGTCGAGAGCGAGCAGTCGGTCGCGCAGCGCGTGCCGGCCGGGCTTCAGGACGGTCAGGTCAACATCTGGACTCATGCGGGTCCGGTTACCCTGAAGTGGCTGTTTCGTGCCGGTAACCGGTGCGGTCGAGTGAGAGGACCTTCTGGATGCGCCTGCTCCTCATACGTCATGGGCAGACTCCGACCAACGTCGACTTCCTGCTCGACACCGGCGTACCGGGCCCCGGTCTGACCGCGCTCGGCGAGCAGCAGGCGGCGGCCCTGCCCGAGGCCCTCGCCGGCGAGGACATCGAGGTTCTCTACGTCTCCACGCTGACCCGCACCCAGCTCACCGCCGCGCCGCTGGCCGCCGCCCGCGGCCTGGTCCCGATCGTCCGGGACGGCATCCGCGAGGTCTCCGCCGGCGACCTGGAGCTGCTGCCCGGCCACTCCGAGCGCGGCCAGGAGTACATGCGGACCGTGTTCGCCTGGGCGGCCGGGGACACCGCGCTGCGCATGCCCGGCGGCGACAGCGGGGACGAGACGCTGGCCCGCTACGACGCGGTGATCGCCGAGGCCGCGGCGAGCGGCGCCGGGACGGTCGCCGTGATCAGCCACGGTGCCGCGATCCGCCTGTGGACGGCGGCCCGCGCCGACAACGTCGACGTCCCCTTCGCCGCCGCCCGCCCCCTCGACAACACCGGCGTGGTCATCCTGGAGGGCTCCCCGGCCGACGGCTGGAAGGCGGTGTCCTGGGAGGGCGCGATCGTGGAACCGGCGGGGGAGAGCGGGCCGGCGGGGGAGCCGCTCGAGTCGGCGGTGGAGTGAAGGGGGCCGACGCGTTCGGGGGCGGGCGCGGCGTGGTCGCTCGCGCAGTTCCCGCGCCCCTGAAGGGGCGCTACCGCAACGCGCCCCAAAGGGGCGCGGGGAACTGCGCGACCAGCCCCCACTGGCCCGCGGCCGGAAGACGTCGGGACGATAACGGTTTGCCCCCGGTCGGGGCTGCCGCGCAGAATCGCTGACCATGGGACACCTGGAAGCCGCGCATCTCGAGTACTACCTCCCCGACGGGAGGGCCCTGCTCGGCGATGTGTCGTTCCGGGTCGGTGAGGGGGCCGCCGTCGCGCTGGTCGGCCCCAACGGCGCCGGCAAGACCACCCTGCTGCGGCTGATCTCCGGCGAGCTGAAGCCGCACGCCGGCACCGTGACCGTGAGCGGCGGGCTCGGCGTGATGCGCCAGTTCGTGGGCTCCGTGCGGGACGAGACGACCGTGCGTGACCTGCTGGTGTCGGTGGCGCCCCCCGGGATCCGGGAGGCCGCGCGGGCCGTGGACCGGGCCGAGCACGGCATCATGACCGTCGACGACGAAGCCGCCCAGCTCCGCTACGCGCAGGCCCTGGCCGACTGGGCCGAGGTGCGCGGCTACGAGCACGAGACGCTCTGGGACATGTGCACGACGGCCGCGCTCGGCGTGCCGTACGACAAGGCCCAGTGGCGGCAGGTGCGCACCCTCTCCGGCGGCGAGCAGAAGCGGCTGGTGCTGGAGGCCCTGTTCCGGGGCACCGACGGGGTGCTGCTGCTCGACGAGCCGGACAACTACCTCGACGTCCCCGGCAAGCGCTGGCTGGAGGCGCAGCTGGGGGAGACCCGCAAGACGGTCCTGTTCGTCTCCCACGACCGGGAACTCCTCGCCCGCGCCGCCGAGAAGATCGTCTCCGTGGAGCCGTCGCCCACCGGCGCCGACGCCTGGGTGCACGGCGGCGGCTTCGCCACCTACCACGACGCCCGCCGCGAACGCTTCGCCCGCTTCGAGGAACTGCGCCGCCGCTGGGACGAGAAGCACGCCCAGCTGAAGAAGCTGGTGCTGAACCTCCGCCAGGCCGCCGCCGTCTCCCACGAGATGGCGTCCCGGTACGCGGCCGCGCAGACCCGGCTGCGCAAGTTCGAGGAGGCCGGCCCGCCCCCGGAGCCGCCGCGCGACCAGGACATCAGGATGCGGCTGCGCGGCGGCCGTACCGGCGTGCGTGCCGTCACCTGCGCGGGACTCGAACTCACCGGACTGATGAAACCCTTCGACCTGGAGGTCTTCTACGGCGAACGGGTCGCCGTCCTCGGCTCCAACGGCTCCGGCAAGTCACACTTCCTGCGGCTGCTGGCCGGCGAGGAGGTGGCGCACACGGGGCAGTGGAAGCTGGGCGCGCGGGTGGTACCCGGGCACTTCGCCCAGACCCACGCCCACCCCGAGCTGCAGGGCCGTACCCTCCTCGACATCCTGTGGACGGAACACTCCCAGGACCGGGGCGCCGCCATGTCCCGGCTGCGCCGCTACGAGCTGACCAACCAGGCCGAACAGACCTTCGAGCGGCTCTCCGGCGGCCAGCAGGCCCGGTTCCAGATCCTCTTGCTGGAGCTACAGGGGGTGACGGCACTGCTGCTCGACGAGCCGACCGACAACCTCGACCTGGAGTCCGCGGAAGCCCTCCAGGAGGGTCTGGAGGCCTTCGACGGCACGGTGCTCGCCGTCACCCACGACCGCTGGTTCGCCCGCTCCTTCGACCGTTACCTGGTCTTCGGCACCGACGGCCGGGTCCGCGAGACCCCGGAGCCGGTGTGGGACGAGCGCCGGGTGGAGCGCGCCCGCTAGACAGGCCCGGCGGCCCGGACCTTCGTACAGTGGATGCAGGGATCCGGACCGCCGGGACGGACACGACGAGCGGGGTACCACCATGACCGGAGTCGACCCCAGCCGGCTGGACGACCAGCAGCTCATGAAGGAGCTGGAGACCATCCACCGGACGCGCCACGACACCCTGCTGTACGGGTCCAACGACGCGCTGCGCGCCCACAACGAGCGCATGGCCCAGCTGGAGGGCGAGTACCTGCGCCGCAACCCGCGCCGCATCGTCGCCGCCGGCCGCACTCGGGAGGGCGCCCGGGAGCGCAGCTGCGCGGAGACGGCGACACCGCGCGCCTCCGCGAGCTGAGACCGGCCCCTGGTCTGGCTCAGCCCTGGCCGAGCGCGTCGAGGAAGGCCTCGCAGAAGGCCTTGAGGTCGTCCGGCTTACGGCTCGTGACCAGTGTGTTGGGACCGGCCCCGCAGACCTGGACCTGCTCGTCGACCCAGGTGCCGCCGGCGTTGCGGATGTCGGTCCGCAGGCTCGGCCAGGACGTCAGGGTCCGGCCGCGCACGACATCGGCCTCGACCAGCGTCCAGGGCGCGTGACAGATCGCGGCGACCGGACGGCCCGCCTCGAAGAAGCCCTTCACGAACGCCACCGCCTGCTCGTCCGTCCGCAGAATGTCCGGGTTGGCGACCCCGCCGGGCAGTACCAGGGCACCGAACGAGTCCGCCGAGGCGTCGCCGACCACCTCGTCCACGGCGAACGTGTCCGCCTTGTCGAGATGGTCGAAGCCCTGGACCCGCCCCGGCTCCGTCGACACCAGCACCGGCTCGTGCCCGGCGTCGGAGACCGCCTTCCACGGCTCGGTCAGCTCCACCTGCTCGACGCCCTCGGGCGCGGTCAGAAACGCGATACGCATGACGTTCACTCCTTGCTTTGTCGGCTTCGCGGCTGCATCGTCGGCGCGCGGGCTCACTCCTCGCCGGCCACGGCCTCGGCCAGTGCCAGCAGGTTGCGGTAGCGCGTCGAACGCGGCAACCGGGACACCCGCTGGACGAGATCGTCGGAGGCGTGGCCACGGCGCAGCACCCGTACCAGTTCACTCGGCTGGGCCGGGAAGTCGTGCCGGGTCAGGGACCGGGCCAGTTCCAGCCGGAGAGTCGCCAGTGACGGCCGTTCACTGGTCCACGGCAGCATCGGGGCGCGGTACACCTCCGGGTCGTCCTCGGCGGGCGGCTCGGGGTCGTTCCAGTCCTCGGTGCGGGTCGGATGCCCGGACCTGAGCAGGTCCCGCAGCTCGTGCTTCATCTCCTCGTCCCGGTGAACACTCAACCGGTCGCTTCCTCGCTGCATATCTCCCTCCAGGTACTTCAGGGGTGCCGGACGCGTACCCGGTGGCATGGGGCCGACACGCCGGAATCCGCCCGTGCCGTCACCCGAAAGGACCGGCGTGTCCCGCGAATGGGGGTCGGCCGCGCGCGGCACGGCGTGGGGCGGGCTGTGATGGCTGCGGGGGCACCGACCGCGTGTCCCCGGAGTCGTACGTTCCGAGGAGCCACCCCATGCGCCGTACCGCTCGCACCCTGTCCGTCGCCGTCCTGGCGGGTGCCGCGTTCGGCGTCGCCGGCACGGCCGCCGCGGCCGGCCCCGCCGCCGGGGCGAACCCCGGCGGCGTGCGGCCCGGGACCACCGTCTCCGTGACCTGCGGGACGACCGACGCGAACTGTCCGGTGGGGAGCGGGGCGCAGGGAAAGCTCCGGAGCACAGACGCCACGGTCGCCGGGGGTGAAGGGGGCACCGTTCCCCCGGCCGACGGCGGGGCGGTCCGGGGCGAGAACAGCGGGGTGCCGCAGGGGAACGGGGGTGCGGTGCCCGGCGGGGACAGCGGGGTGGTGCCCCACGGGGACGGGGGTGCGGTGCCCGGCGGGGACAGCGGGGTGGTGCCCCACGGGGACGGGGGTGCGGTGCCCGGCGGGGACAGCGGGGTGCCCCACGGGGACGGGGCCGCGGTGCCCGGCGGGGACAGCGGCGTCTCTCTCGGGGATGACGGCACGGTCCCTCGGGGGGATGACGGCACGGTCCCGCAAGGCGACGACGCCACTGCGCCTTTTGTCGGCAGCGGCACGGGTGTGCGGGGTGACGACAGCGGTACGGGTGGCCGGGGTGACGACGGCGGTACGGGTGGCCGGGGTGACGACGGCGGTACGGGTGGCCGGGGTGACGACGGCGGCACTGCTGGTCGGGGGGACGCGGGCACTGCTGGCCGGGGGGACGACGCGACCGGTTCCCGGGGGGACGCCGGGGGCGGCACGGCGACCGGGGGCAAGGGCGAGCGGCCCTGCTCCGCGGGGCAGAAGTCGTGCGGCGAGGGGGGACACGAGTGCGCCTCCTCCGGTGCCTCTCGTCCCTTCGGCCCCTCCGGCGGATCCGGCGGAGCCGGCTCGTCCGGTTCCTGCGACGGCGAGCACGCGTGCGACGAGCCGCGCGGCGGGGACACGTCCTGTGCTCCGCCGACCGTGGAGCACGGGGTGGCGGCCGGGGAAGGCGGCGCGTTCACGGACTCCGTTCCCGCGCTGGTCGCGGGCGGCCTGCTGATCGCGGCCGCGTGCGGTGGTGCGGTGTACCGGCTGGCCGGCGGGAGGTCACGCGCGCACGGATGAGACGCTCGCCACCGGGTACCCCGGGGGCGACCACTCCGGCACCGTCCGCACCACCCGACGAACAGCACGGCCCGGAACCGGACGGCACACGGCACCACGGACTGCGCGGAGGCGGACATGCGGCGGACGGACCCCGAGGGGCAGGGACCGGTCCGGGACACGCCCGCGCGGGGTCACGGACCCGTGCGGTACGGGCCGCCGCTGCCCGACGACGGACTGCCCGTCCTGCCGGCCCTCGCCACCGCGCTGGCCGCCGCCGCGAGCCGGGGCGGGGAGGAGCCGGTCGGCGGCGGTCCGGCGCTGCTCGACGCGGCCCGCGGCTACTGGGAACGCCGCGGGCTGGCCGCCCCGCCCGGCCGGCTGACCGCCGGCCCCGGCGCCCCCGCCCTCCTGCTGGCGCTCACCGCCGCGCTCGGCGGCGACGTCCTGGTGCCGCGCCCCTGCGCCGCCTGGTGGGCGCCGTACGCCCGGCTCCTCGGCCGGCCCGCCTTCCATGTGGCCACCCCGGCCGAGTCCGGGGGCGTGCCCGACCCCTACGCGCTCCTGGAGACCGTGCGCCGGGTCCGGGACGAGGGCGGTGACCCCCGGCTCCTGGTGCTCTCCGTCGCCGACGACCCGACCGCCACCGTCGCCCCGCCCGAACTGCTGCACGCCACCGTCGAGGCGGCCACCGGCGAGGGACTCCACCTGGTCAGCGACGAGACCTGGCGCGACACCCTGCACGCCCCGCACGCCACCGTGCTGCTCAGCCCCGCCGAGATGCTCCCGGACCGGGTGACCGTCGTCACCGACCTGGCCGGCGCCCTGCTGCCGGCCGGCTGGCCCGCCGCCGTCGCCCGGTTCCCCGAGGGCGACACCGGTACGTCCCTGCACGCGCGCGTGCTCGACGTCCTCACCGCGCTCGGCGCCCGCCTCGCCGGACCGGTCGCGGTGGCGGCCGCCCACGCGCTCGACGAGCCCGAGTCCGTCACCAGCCGCCGGGAGGCCGCCGTCCGCCTGCACGCGCGCCTGGCCGCCGCCCTGTACGCCGCGGTGGTCGACAGCGGCGGCGTGGCCCGGCCTCCACAGGCCGGCCGTCACCTGTACGCCGACCTGGAACCCCTGCGCGCCGCGCTCGGCGGCCAAGGGGTCGGCGACGCACAGGAGTTGGAGGACTTCCTCACCACCCGGCTCGGCATGCCCGTACCCGGCGGCCATCGCTTCGGCGACGACCTCCAGGCGCTGCGCGTCCGGCTCGCCACCGGGCCGCTGCTGGGCGGCACCGACGCGGAACGCCTGGAATGCCTCACGTCACCCACACCGTTGGAACTGCCACACGTGCAACGCGCGTTGATGTCCGTGAGGTCGGTACTCGACGATCTCCGCGACGACGCTCAGCGATGGGAGCCTCCTCGATGACGCAGCAGACGCATGAGTCAGGGTCCGCCACGACGACCGCCCCCACCACGACCGCCCCCACGACGACGGCCGATCCGACGACCGCCCCCACGACGACGGCCGATCCGGCAACTGCCCCCACGACGACGGCCGACCCGGCTGCCACGACGACCCGGGACGCCATTTCCACCACCCCTGCCACCCCCGTGGCCCCGACTCCCTACGCGCCGCCCTTCCCGCCGCTCGCAGAACCCCGTCCGCTGGGCGAACTCCGGTTCTGGCCACGGACCTTCCACGACCGTCTGACCGCACCCCTGCCCGGCCTCAAGGCCATGGCCCGCTTCGCCCGCGAGGGCTCCGTCCGCCCCGGGCGCGAGGGCCTCGCCGACATCCCCCGGCTGCCGTACATGCCGGGCCCGCTGCCCCGCGTCGACACCGACACGGTCGCCGTGACCTGGGCGGGACACGCCAGTTGGGTCGTCCGGATCGGCGGCCTGACCGTCCTCACCGACCCCGTCTGGTCCCGCCGCATCATCGGCACCCCGGCCCGGGTCACCCCGGTCGGCGTCGACTGGGAGACCCTGCCGCGCGTCGACGCGGTCGTCATCAGCCACAACCACTACGACCACCTCGACGCCCCCACCCTGCGCCGTCTCCCGCGCGACACCCCGGTGTTCGTACCGGCCGGCCTGGGCCGCTGGTTCCGGCGGCGCCGCTTCACGACCGTCACCGAGCTGGACTGGTGGGAGGCGGCCGAACTCTCCGGTGTCCGTTTCGACTTCGTCCCCGCCCACCACTGGTCCAAGCGCACCCTCACCGACACCTGTCACAGCCTCTGGGGCGGCTGGGTCCTCACCGCCGCCGACGGCCGGCGCGTCTACTTCGCCGGCGACACGGGTTACGGACACTGGTTCTCCCGCATCGGCGGCCGCTACCCCGGAATCGACCTCGCCCTGATGCCCATCGGCGCCTACGACCCCCGCTGGTGGCTCAGCGACGTCCACCTCGACCCGGAGGAGGCGGTCCGGGCGACGGAGGACCTGGGGGCGAGGCGGATGGCCCCCATGCACTGGGGCACCTTCATCCTCTCGGCAGAACCGGTCCTGGAGCCGTTGAGGCGGGTACGGGCGGCGTGGGAGAAGGCGGGGCTGGACCGGGAGAACCTGTGGGACCTGCCGGTGGGGGGTTCAAAGGCGTTGGAGCCGAGCGCCCCCTAAGGACGCGGCGCTGCGACATTCCGCGGCTCCGCCGCGTCGGCGCGCTGAGCCCCCACGCCCCCGCAGTCAGCCACGCACCGCACCACCCCGAACTCGCCGCACCACACCCGGCATCGCGCTGATCACCACGGTCAGCGCGACCGCCAGGACAACCCCCTCCCACGGCTCCGGAAACAACGACCCGCCCAGAATCCCGATCAACTGATAGGTCACCGCCCAGGCCACACAGGCCGGCGCGTTCCCCCGGGCGAACCGGCGCAACGGCCACTTGGCCAGCAGACAGGCCAGCATCACCGGTATCCGCCCCGCCGGCACCAGGCGCGACAGCACCAGCACCAGCACCCCGTGCTCGGCCAACTTCTCCTGCGCCTGCTCCAGCCGGTCCTCCGGCGCCCGCGCGCGGATCGCCGCCAGCCACCGCGACCCGTTCTTCGACCCCATCCCGCGCCGCCCCAGCCAGTACAGCGCCGCGTCCCCCAGGAAGGCGGCCAGCGACGCCGTCACCAGCACCAGCCCCAGCGCGAACGGCGCCGTCTGGTGGAAGGCCACCACCGCCGCCGAACTCACCAGCGCCCCCGTGGGCACCACCGGCACCAACGCCCCGACCAGCACCAGCAGAAACAGCGTCGGATAGCCGATCGCCTGCTGCGTGGACTCGGTCGACGAGGTCGACGAGGTGGCCGCCGTCGCGCCGGCGGCCGCCATCACCAGCAGCAGTCTCACCGCGCGACCTCCAGCCGCACGCTCTCCCCGTGACCGAGCTTGTGCACCGCGACCTGCGGCGCGTACTCCGCGGCGAGGCGCACGAACTCGTCGCCGGGCGCGTGGAACTCGTGCGGCCGCACCCCGTCCATACCGATCGGCCAGTACGTCCCGTAGTGCACCGGCACCGCGCTGCGCGGTGCCAGCCGCGCCAGCGCCCGTGCCGCCCGCCCGGCGTCGAGATGCCCCTCCCCGAGGTGGGGCCCCCAGCCGCCGACCGGCAGCAGGGCCACGTCCACCGGCCCGACCGCCTCGGCCATCTCGTCGAACAGCCCGGTGTCCCCGGCGAAGTACGTGCGCGCCGCGCCCTCGACGACATACCCGAGAGCGGGGGATCGGTGCGGGCCGACCGGCAGCCGGCGCCCGTCGTGGCGTGCGGGCACGACGCGGACGACCAGCGGGCCGACGGGTATCTCGTCGCCGACACCGACCTCGGTGATCCGCAACTGCCGGAGCCGGCGGAGTGCGGGTACCGCGCGTGGTGCGCCCCGGGGCACAAGCAGGCGCGTGCCCGGGGCGAGCCCGGCCAGCGAGGGGACGTGCAGATGGTCGGCGTGCAGGTGGGAGACGAGCGCGAGGTCCGCACGACGGGCCTCGGGCGGCGGCGGGGCACCCCGGCGGCGGCGCAGGTGCGCGAGCCGGCGCGCGAACAGAGGATCGGTGAGCAGTCGTACGCCCGAATCCTCGATCGTGCAGGTGGCGTGACCCCACCAGGTGATCTCCACCGGCACCTCTTTGCCTCCTTCGTGCGACTCCCCGAAGCCTACGTGCAGGAGTAGGGTCGGCGGCGAAACCCGGAGGTGAGGGGGGACGCCATGGGACAGGCACGGGGTGCCTACGGCGGGCTCGCGCCGGTGCGGGTGACCGCCATCGCGAGTCTGACGCCCCTGGAGGAACTGGAGATCGACCCCTTCCTGGTCGACTCCCGCAGCCAGCACGCGATGTGCGCGCGCTGGGCCGTGGAACACGGGTACGTCATCGCCCGGGAACTCCTGGTCCGCGGGCTGCGTCACGACCACAGCGCCCTGTGGGCGGGTGTCCGACCCGGCCTCGACGTCTTCGTCGCGCCGAGCAGACGGGTGCTGGAGAGCGCGCTGTCGTCGGTCGAGGACTTCACGGCGGAGTGCGCGAGACGCGGGGTGCGGGTGGAGACGGTGGGGCGGGCCGAGCCCTGCTACGACGCCCAGATGAAGGCGCGGGTCCACCGGAGGCTGTCGATGCCGACGGCGGGGTACGACGGGAGGTGAGCCCGTTCGCGTCCACGGCCGTGTGACAGTGTTGGCGGCAGCAGACCCGCGGCGGACGCGGGTCGCGGACGTGAGGTCGGTGGGGCGTGCGGTGGCGGCGGTTCGTCAGTCAGATCGGGCGAAGCGTCGTGGTGTGGGCGGTGTCCACCGTGACCATGCTGGTGCTCGCCGGGATCCTGCCCGACTTCCAGCTCCAGTCCGCCGACGGTGACAGTGCCACCCGCATCGCGGTGACCGCGGCCCTCGGCGCCGGTGCCTTCGGTGTGCTGTCGGCCGTCGTATGGCCCCTCCTCGTACGACTGCTGCTGCTGGTGCCCGCCCTCGTCCTCGGCCTGCTGGTCTTCTTCCTCAACGGCTCCCTCCTCCTCGTCGCCCTGCGCATCAACCCCTCGGGACAGAGCGAGGCCGCCCCGGAGACCGCCGTGATCGTGGCCGCCGTGATGTCCGCCGTCGCCTCCGCCACCGGCGGTGCCCTCGCCGTCCGTGACGACGACGCCTACCGGAGCCGGCTCTCCCGCCTCGCCACCCGCCGCCGCGGTTCCCGGCCGCCCTGCCCGGCCACCCCCGGCACCGTCTTCCTCCAGCTCGACGGCGTCGGCCACGACGTCCTCACCGCCGCCGTCGCCAAGGGGCTGATGCCGACGGTCGCGGCCTGGCTGGACGACACCCACCGGCTCACCCCCTGGCGCACCGACTGGTCCAGCCAGACCGGCGCCAGCCAGCTCGGCATCCTGCACGGGTCCGCCTTCGACGTCCCGGCCTTCCGCTGGTACGAGAAGGACAGCCGGGAGGTGATGGTCTGCAACCGGCCGACCAGCGCCGCCGAACTCCAGCGCCGGGCCGTCGAGCGCACCGCCGACGGGGGGCTGCTCACCCTGGACGGCGCCAGCCGCGGCAACCTCTTCAGCGGCGGCGCCGACGAACAGGCCCTCGTGCTGTCCATAGCCACCCGGCGCCGAGGCCGGGAGAACCGTTCCCGCGCCGGCTACTTCGCCTACTTCTCCGACCCGGCCAACGCCGTCCGCACCGCGCTCTCCTTCTTCGCCGAGGTCGGCCGCGAGATCGGCCAGTCGACGGCGGCCCGGATACGCAAGCAGCGGCCCCGCGTGGGGCGCGGCGGCCTCTATCCCTTCGTGCGCGCCTTCGCCACCGTCGTCGAACGGGACGTCGTCGTGGCCGCGGTCATGGGCGACCTGCTCGCCGGCCGCACCGCCGTCTACGCCGACCTCGTCGCCTACGACGAGGTCGCCCACCACTCGGGACCGCACAGCCGCGACGCCGAGAAGGTGCTGCAACGCCTGGACCGGGCCCTCGCGCTGATCGGGAAGGTCGCCGAGCACGCGCCGCGGCAGTACCGGATCGTGGTCCTCTCCGACCACGGGCAGAGCCCCGGCGAGACCTTCCACTCCCGGTACGGCCTCACCCTCGGCGACCTGGTCCGGGCCGGCTGCGGGCTGCACGTGCCGCGCCGGGCCGAGCACACGCACAGCGGCACCGAGGCCCGGGCCGCCGTCCGCGCGGCCCTGCGCAGGCCGGTCGAGGAGGGCGGCGAGAAGCACCGGCCCACCCGGCACTCGGAACCGGTCGTACTCGCCTCCGGCAACCTCGGCCTGGTCTCCTTCCCGGACGTGCCGCACCGCATGACCAAGGAGGAGATCGACGCCCGGCACCCGGCGCTGCTCACCACCCTCGCCAACCACCCCGGCATCGGGTTCCTGCTGGTGCGCAGCGAGGAGCACGGCGGGGTGCTGCTCGGGGCGTACGGGGCGGAGATACCGCTGGACCGGCTCGACGGGCACCCGGGACCGCTGGCCGCTTTCGGGGCGGGCGCGGCGGACGCCGTCCGGCGCACGCACTCGTTTCCGCACACCGCCGACATCATGGTGAACTCCTCGTACGACCCGGAGGGCGGCGACGTCCTCGCGTTCGAGGAGCAGATCGGGTCGCACGGGGGACTGGGGGGCGCGCAGGGCAGGCCGTTCCTGTTGTCGCCGGTCTGCGTCTCGGCGCCGGTGGCCGAGGGGGAGACGCTGGTGGGGGCCGAGGCCGTGCACGGGGTGCTGCGGCGGTGGCTTCGGGAGGCGGACGGGCCGCAGGTGCCGGTGCCTGCCGGCGAGGAGACGGTCGCGTAGTTCGTTCGCCGCGGGGCGGTGGGGGCTGGTCGCGCCAGCGCGGCGGAGCCGCACATTGACACAGCCCCGCGCTCCCGAGGGGGCGCTTCAGCTCAGCCGGGGATAAATCAGCTGCGTTTCCCTTGCTCGCGACACACACTGTTCGAGTCGTCACGCCCTCGAACATCCCCCAAGGAGCCGCTTCTTGCAGGCTGCCGTTGCTGTCACTCCTGCCCGCCTTCCCGAGCTTCTGCTCGGGCTTGCCACCGTGCGGCCCGTGTTCATCTGGGGGGCGCCCGGGATCGGGAAGTCCTCGCTGGTGCGGGCGTTCGCCGAGTCGCTGGGGCTGGAGTGTGTGAGTCTGCTCGGTACGCAGCTCGCGCCCGAGGATCTGATCGGCGTCCCGCAGATCCGTGACGGGCGGTCGGTGTTCTGCCCGCCCGAGGTGATCGCCCGGGACGAGCCGTACTGTCTCTTCCTCGACGAGCTGAACGCGGCCACCCCGGATGTGCAGAAGGCGTTCTACTCGCTGATCCTCGACCGCCGGATCGGCAGTTACGAACTGCCCAAGGGGTCGATCGTCATCGGTGCCGGCAACCGGGCCACCGACAACGCCCTCGCGCGGCCCATCGCCTCCGCGCTCGTCAACCGGCTGGCCCACGTCCACCTGGAGGCCTCGGCCCACGACTGGCTCGCCTGGGCCGCGGGCAACGGCATCCACCCGTGGATCCTGGACCACCTCACCGACCGGCCCGACCATCTGTGGTCCAAGCCGCCGAAGACCGAGGAGCCGTTCTCCACCCCGCGCTCCTGGCACATACTCTCCGACGCCCTGCACTCCTTCGGGCGCGATCTCGACGAGGAGACTCTGAAGGTCCTCGCCCACGGCACGCTCACCCCGGCCCACGCCACCGCCTTCCGCGGATACGTCAAGATCGTGCGCAGCCGCTTCGGGATCGAGGCGATCCTCCGGGGCGACGCCGGCTGGCCGCACCGGATCGAGGACCGTGACCTGCTGTACTACCTCGCCGAGTCGTTCCGGGGGCGGCTGGTCAAGGAGCTGCCCGCCGCCAAGGAGCACATGTCGGCGAACGGCCGGCAGACCGCGTACCGCGCCAAGTCGCTGCTCGTGCAGCTCGCCGAGATCTCCGTCGAGGTCGCCCAGACCGTCATCGCCTCCGACGCCGACGGCAACCCCGTGCTGCCCTCCTGGTTCCTGATCGAGGCCGCCCGGGACATGCCCCGGCTGGTGGAGGCCCGACGATGAGCCCCAGCGGCCGTAAGGACCAGAAGAAGGCGGAGAAGAAGGACCCGGCCGCGGAGAACTTCGCGGCCGGGGTCGAGCTGCTGCGCGCCAACCCGGCTTTGCGGGCCGTCGAGTTCACCCTCTGTCGACACGAGAAGTGCGAACTGGCGCCCCATGAAGGGCTGGTACGGGCCGACTCCGACGGAGTCCTGCACGCCCACGCCACCCGGCGCGCCGAACCGGCTCAGTGGGCCTGGGCGTTGGCCCACTGCACGATCCATCTCGGCTTCGGCCACCTGCCGGCCGCCACCGGGCAGCGCACCCAGCCCGACCGCTACGACCTCGCCGCCCGCTGCACCGTCGTCAACCGTTTCCTGGCGACCTTCCCGGTCGGCGAGGCACCGGACCACCTGCCCGCGTCCTATCCGGAGGGCGACGAGGACCGGCTGGCCGCCGGCTGGCGCCGCGTCGGCAGCGTTCCGGCCGCCTACGAGCGCGGCGGCACCAGCGGCGGCGAACCCGACCAGCTGCTCCTCTCCTGGGACAAGTGGGCCGGCCAAGTCCCCGACTGGCAGGTCGCGTTCGCGCACGCGCTGACCCGGACCATGTCCCGGGCGATGGACCTGGCAGGCGGCCGCCGCACCTCCATGACCGGGCCGCCGACCCCGCTGCGTCCCTGGGAGCAGGCGCTGAGCTGGTTCGTCTCCTCCTATCCGCTGCTCGGCGGGATCGCGGCCGGTATCAAGCTGGTCGCCGACGCCGAACTGGCCCGCGCCCACGACATCGCGATCGCCGCCGTCAACCCCGAGGCCGGCGAGATCTACGTCAACCCGCTGCGCACCCTGGACGAGGAGGAGTGGCGGTTCGTCCTCGCCCACGAGATGCTGCACGCCGCGCTGCGCCACGGCGACCGCCTCGGCGGCCGTGACCCCTACCTCTTCAACGTCGCCTGCGACTACGTCATCAACGGCTGGCTGGTCGAGATGCGCGTCGGCACCATGCCCGAAGGGCTGCTGCACGACCCGGAGTTGAAGGACCTCTCGGCGGAGGAGGTGTACGACCGGATCGCCGTCGACCTGCGCCGGATGCGGCGCCTCGCCACCCTGCGCGGCAAGGGGCGCGGCGACGTGCTTGGCGCGCCGCTCGGGCCGCCCCGCGCCTGTGTCGACCTCGACGAGTTCTACCGCCGGGGCCTCGGCCAGGGACTGGACCTGCACCAGACGCAGGACCGCGGGTTCCTGCCCGGCGGCCTGGTGGAGGAGATCCGCGCGCTCAGCCATCCGCCGCTGCCCTGGGACGCCCGACTGGCCCGGTGGTTCGACGAGTTCGTGCCCCGGCCGGAAGCCGTCCGGTCGTACGCCCGGCCCTCCCGCCGGCAGTCGTCCACCCCGGACATCCCGCGCGCCGGCCGGTACTTCCCGCCCGAGGAGGTCGCCCGCTGCACCTTCGGCGTGGTCCTGGACACCTCCGGCTCCATGGACCGCACCCTGCTCGGCAAGGCCCTCGGCGCGATCGCCTCCTACGCCGAGGCCCGGGACGTACCGGCGGCCCGTGTGGTGTTCTGCGACGCCGCCCCGCACGACGCCGGGTACCTGCCGACGACCGAGATCGCCGGGCGGGTCCGGGTGCACGGCCGCGGCGGTACCGTCCTCCAGCCCGGGATCGACCTGTTGCAGCGCGCGGACGACTTCCCGCCGACCGCACCGGTCCTGGTGATCACCGACGGCTGGTGCGACGTCCTGCGGGTGCGGCGCGAGCACGCCTACCTCGTGCCCGACGGCCGTCGCCTGCCGTTCACTCCCCGTGGGCCGGTCTTCCGCGTGCGGTGAGCCCGGATGTGATCGGATGG
The DNA here is from genome assembly GCF_055567535.1 of Streptomyces sp. NPDC026538. Taxonomy (NCBI): domain Bacteria; kingdom Bacillati; phylum Actinomycetota; class Actinomycetes; order Kitasatosporales; family Streptomycetaceae; genus Streptomyces; species Streptomyces sp. NPDC026538. Next base: position 289,275 of record NZ_JBVHQG010000002.1, on the reverse strand, counting down.
GAGGCAGCGAAACCGGTTCATTCGCCTTCGTACGCCGAAAGGAACAACCGTGGCCACCACGCGCACCGCACACACCGTTTGGGAAGGCAACCTCCTCGAGGGCAACGGTGTCATCACCTTCGACTCCTCCGGTATCGGCCAGCAGCCGGTCACGTGGGCCTCGCGTTCCCAGGAGGCGAACGGCAAGACCAGCCCGGAGGAGCTGATCGCCGGCGCCCACTCCAGCTGCTTCTCCATGGCCCTCTCGCACGCCCTGGCCGGGGCCGGTACCCCGCCCACCAGGCTGGTGACCACCGCCGACGTCAAGTTCCAGCCGGGTGAGGGCATCACCGGGATCCACCTGACCGTCGAGGGCACGGTGCCCGGCCTGGACGAGGCCGGCTTCGCCGCCGCCGCCGAGGACGCCAAGAAGAACTGCCCGGTCAGCCAGGCCCTGGCCGGCACCACCATCACCCTGGACGCGAAGCTCGCCTGACCGTCGTACCCCTTAGGATGCCGCGTCCCCGTCACGGGGGCGCGGCATCGTTGTTCACGGGGTACCCGGCATTGACAACGGCCCGCTCAAGTTTTGTGCTGGAGTCGGGGAAGCGGCCGGGCGGAAGGGGACGGACATGGCACGTGCGGTAGGGATCGACCTCGGTACGACGAACTCGGTGGTGGCCGTCCTGGAGGGCGGTGAGCCCACCGTCGTCGCCAACGCCGAGGGGGCGCGCACCACCCCGTCGGTGGTGGCCTTCGCGAAGAACGGGGACGTGCTGGTCGGCGAGGTCGCCAAGCGGCAGGCGGTGACCAACGTGGACCGCACCGCGCGCTCGGTGAAGCGGCACATGGGCGACGGCGCCTGGCGGTTCCCGGAGAGCGGGAGCGTGGACGGCACGCGGTACCGGGCCCAGGAGCTGTCGGCGCGGGTGCTGCAGAAGCTCAAGCGGGACACCGAGGCCTACCTCGGCGAGGACGTCACCGACGCGGTGATCACCGTACCCGCGTACTTCGACGACGCGCAGCGGCAGGCCACCAAGGAGGCCGGGGAGATCGCCGGCCTGAAGGTGCTGCGGATCATCAACGAGCCGACCGCCGCCGCGCTCGCCTACGGCCTCGACCGGGGCGAGGAGCAGACGGTCCTCGTCTTCGACCTCGGGGGCGGAACTTTCGACGTCTCCCTCCTGGAGATCGGCGACGGCGTGATCGAGGTCAAGGCCACCAACGGCGACACCCGCCTCGGCGGCGACGACTGGGACCAGCGGGTCGTCGAGCACCTGGTCAAACGCTTCAAGGGGCAGTACGGCATCGATCTCGGCTACGACAAGATGGCGCTGCAACGGCTGCGCGAGGGCGCCGAGAAGGCGAAGATCGAGCTGTCCTCGTCCACGGAGACCTCGGTCAACCTGCCGTACATCACGGCCTCCGCCGAGGGCCCGCTGCATCTGGAGGAGAAGCTGACGCGGGCCCAGTTCCAGGAGCTGACCGCGGACCTGCTGGACCGCTGCAAGAAGCCGTTCCACCAGGCCGTCAAGGACGCGGGCGTGGAGCTGTCCGCCATCGACCACGTGATCCTGGTCGGCGGCTCGACCCGGATGCCCGCCGTCACCGACCTGGTCAAGGAACTCACCGGCAAGGACCCGCACAAGGGCGTCAACCCGGACGAGGTGGTGGCGGTCGGCGCCGCCCTCCAGGCGGGCGTCATCCGCGGCGACGTCAAGGACGTCCTGCTGCTGGACGTCACCCCGCTGTCCCTGGGCATCGAGACCAAGGGCGGCATCATGACGAAGCTGATCGAGCGCAACACCACGATCCCGACCCGGCGTTCGGAGATCTTCACGACCGCCGCCGACAACCAGCCCTCGGTGGGCATCCAGGTCTACCAGGGCGAACGGGAGATCGCGGCCTACAACAAGAAGCTCGGCGTCTTCGACCTCACCGGCCTGCCGCCGGCACCGCGTGGCGTCCCGCAGATCGAGGTCGCCTTCGACATCGACGCGAACGGGATCATGCACGTCTCGGCGAAGGACCTGGCGACCGGCCGCGAGCAGAAGATGACCGTGACCGGCGGCTCCGCCCTCCCCAAGGACGACATCGACCGCATGATGCGGGAGGCCGAGCAGTACGCCGAGGAGGACCGCAAACGCCGCGAGGCCGCCGAGACCCGCAACCAGGCCGAGCAGCTCGTCTACCAGACCGAGAAGTTCATACGCGAGAACGAGGACCGCGTGCCGCCCGACACGAAGACCGAGGTGGAGTCGGCGATCACCGAACTCAGGACCCTGCTGGACCGCGACGCCGACACCACGGAGCTGCGCCAGGGCGTCGAGAACCTGGCGACCGTCAGCCAGCGCATGGGGCAGGCCATGTACGCGTCTGCCTCCGGCGGTTCGGCCGAAGAACAGCGCCCGCCCGAGGCCGACGAAGAGGGAGTGGTGGACGCGGAGATCGTGGACGACGAGAGGGGTGCGGCCGGGTGAGGCGCCGCCGTGATCCGCCGTCGTGGCCGATCGCCGCTGCGGGGGCTCACGGGCGCGCCCCGGTGCGTGCGGTCGGCAGGGCCGCACAGACCGCGTCCAGCACGCACGCGTACGGCGTGCCGAAGTCGGAGAGTCTGCGCCGCAGTTGCTCCAGACAGTCACGGTGTTCGGTGAGCAGGTCGGTGTTGCCGGTGCGCGCCGTGAACTCCAGGACGGCGGGCAGGAAGTCCGGCAGCTCCTCGCCGGTGAACTCCATGCCGTACGCCTGGTAGACCTCCTTGAAGCGGACCAGGGACATGCCCCGGCGGCGGGTGTCGCCGTCGTGCCACCAACTGAGATGGAGGCTGTGCCGGTTCTTGAAGTCGAAGACCTGCACATAGTGCGCGGCCAGCTCCTGCGGCGGGGTCACCGCGGCGTGGTCGGTGAACTCCCGCAGTTGCGGGGCTGCTTCGCGCAGCAGCGGCAGCCGGGCGACGAAGTCGTCGTCCGGGTAGGTGAGGCAGAGCGCCGCCGCCTGGTAGAACACCGCGTCCGTGGACATCAGGTCTCCTTCGCCTCGTCCGGGGTGGCCACGCTGTGTGGATCGGGCGCGGGCGTGCCGGGGCGGAAGAACCGGGCGGCACCGAGCAGCGCCGCACCGGCCTCCCTGGGAGGTGTCTGCGTGTCGGTCACCTGCGCTCCCTTGCTCACCCTTCGCTTCGACGCTAGGGGCGGGCAGGGGAACGCACCTGTCCAGACGATCCGAACGGGTCACCCGGCCTAGCCGTACGGGGTCACCTGTCCAGGACATCCGGACGTGTCGCCGGCCGGGCCACCCGAACGGCTCAGGCCTTGCGGGCGACAGCTCCGTACACCGGCACGATGCCCTCCTGCTGGAGGGCCACGTCCTCGGGGTCCGGGCGCCAGCCGGAGACCGGGATCACTCCGGGACCGAGCAGTTCCAGGCCGTCGAAGAAGCGGTGGAAGCCGGCCAGCGGACGCGGATGGAACGGTGTCCCGCTGCGCCGGAAGTGGTCGGCCGCCCGCTCGACGGCCTCGGGGCTGAGATCCGGGGTGACCTGGGACAGGATCAGATGGCTGCCCGGGGCGAGCGCGTCGACGTACGTCTTCAGCAGGCCGTGGACGTCGTCGCCGTCCGGGTCGTCGTCGAGGTAGTGGGTGAGGGCCACCAGCGACAGGGCGACCGGCTCCGCGAAGGCCAGGGTCTCGGCGGCGTGGGCCAGCAGGCTGCCGGGGTCGCGGACGTCGGCGTGGACGTACGCGGTGCTGCCCTCGGGCGTGCCGCGCAGCAGGGCCTCCGCGTGCCGCAGCACGATCGGGTCGTTGTCCGCGTACACCACCCTCGACTCCGGTGCGACGCCCTGGGCCACCTGGTGCAGATTCGGTTCCGTGGGGATGCCGGTGCCGATGTCCAGGAACTGGCGGGTCCCGGACTCGGCGACGGCGCGCACGGCCCGCTGCATGAACCGGCGGTTGGCGCGCGCCCCGCGCAGCACCGTGCCGTCCACGGCGAGGATCCGCCGGGCGAGCTCCTCGTCCACCGGGTAGTTGTCCTTGCCGCCCAGCCACCAGTCGTACACCCGGGCCGGATGCGGCCGGCTGGTGTCGACGGCGGTGGGTGCGGGCTCGGATGCGGTCACAGTCCCTGCTCCTCAGAGGTTGTCACGGTACTCCCGCAGCAGTTCCTCGGTCCGCTGCGCCGAGGCGGCCCGGGCCGTCATGTGGTCCAGCACCTCCAGATGGGCGCCGACCTCGTCCCGGGAGTCCAGGTACAGGGCGCCGGTCAGGTACTCGGTGAAGACCATGTCGGGCAGTTCGGGCTCGGCGAACCGGAACAGCGTGAACGGCGCGTACGTCCCCGGGTGCGGGCCGCTCGCGAACTCGGCTATCTGGAGCGTGATCCGGTCCCGTTCGACAAAGGCGAGAAGCTTGTCGACCTGCTCGCGCATCACCGCGCAGTCGGCGCTCACCGGGCGACGCAGTACCGTCTCGTCCATGATCACCCACAGGTGGGGCGGATCGTCCTGCTCCAGCAGCCGCTGCCGGGTCAGACGCAGCGACACATGCCGTTCCACGGCCGCGGGGTCGCTGTGGCCTATCGTCCCGGCCTCCAGCACGGCCCGCGCATAGGCCTCGGTCTGCAACAGGCCGGGCAGGAAGTGCGGTTCGTAGGAGCGGATGACCCGGGCCGCGCCCTCCAGGCTCACGTACAGGCTGAACCAGTCCGGCAGTACGTCATGGAACCGCTGCCACCAGCCCGGCTGGTTGGCCTCCTCGGCCAGCCGCACGAACGCGGCGTGCTCCTCCTCGGGCACCCCGTACGTCTCCAGCAGCACCTGGACGTACGGGATCTTCAGCGCGACCTCGGCCATCTCCATCCGCCGCACGGTCGCCTGCGCCACCCGCAACACCCGCGCCGCCTCGTCCCGGCCGAGGCCCGAGGCCTCCCGCAGTTCCTGCAACCGCTTGCCGAGTACGACCTGACCTACGGTGGGCGCAGCACGCCGCTCACTCACGCCACGCCTCCCCTACGCGCACAAGTAACGGGGAGCAGTGTGTCACGCGATGCCGTCTCGCACACCTGGTCGAGGCGACCTCTTACGTCAACTTGCCAGCGAGTGCAGGTACTTGGCCGTCGCCGGATCCGCCGGCAGGAACGTCTCGATGGCCAGTTCGGCGACCGTCACGTCCATCGGTGTGTTGAACGTCGAGATCGACGACACGAACGACAGCACCCGACCCTCGTGCTCGATCCGCATCGGCAGCGCGAACCAGGCCACCGGCTCGGCGGGTCGACCGTCGTCCACGCCCGCGGGGGCCGGATAGCCGGCGACCTCCTCGTACAACTCCCGCAGCGCGTCCGAGCGGTGCAGCGCGATCTGCCGCTCCATCTGCTCCAGCAGATGCCCGCGCCACTCGCGCAGATTGCGGATGCGCGGTGCCAGTCCCTCCGGGTGCAGGGTCAGCCGCATCGCGTTCGGCGCGGGCGTCAGCAGCGACTCCGGCACGCCCTCCAGCAGCATCGCGATGCCCCGGTTGGCGGCGACCACCGTGTACGTGGCGTCCACCACCAGCGCCGGGTACGGCTCGTAGCCCTGGATCAGCCGCTCCATGCCGTCGCGCAGCGCGTCCAGGGCGGGGTCGTCCAGCGGGGTCTCCGGGTAGTGCGGGGCGTAACCGGCCGCCAGCAGCAGCGCGTTGCGCTCCCGGACCGGCACGTCCAGGTGCTCGGCGAGCCGCAGCACCATCTCCTCGCTGGGCCGCGACCGGCCGGTCTCGATGAAGCTGATGTGCCGGGCGCTCGATTCGGCACGCAGTGCCAGTTCCAGCTGGCTGACCCGCCGCCGCTCCCGCCAGGCGCGCAGCAGCGGGCCGACGCCCTTCCCGTCGGGGGCGGGCGGGGAGGCGGCGGGGCCGGGCGCGACAGTGGTCATGCGGACGACGGTAGTCGAGGAGGGCCCGGGCGACCGTGGCCGTGGTGCGCTCGGGCATCGGGCCGAGCCCTCGGTGCGCGGGGCACCGGGCCGAGTCGGCGGCCCGCGTCGAGGGGCCGGACGACTGGGCCGGCCGCCCGGCGACGCGCACCGCCGTGCGTACGCGCCCGGAGGGCCCTGTCGTGGCAGGCTGAGCCCACGTACGCCTCCGGGCACCTCAGGGAAGGAAGCCGCACCATGGCCGTCGAACCGTTGGCGCAGCAGGAGATCGAGGACCGGCTGGCCGAGCTGCCGGGCTGGTCGCTGGACGGTGACCGGCTCGCCCGCGTCTACCGTCTCGACTCGCACTTCGCCGCCGCCGCACTCGTCGTGCACATCGCCAGGATTCAGGACGAGCTCGACCACCACTCCGACCTCACCCTCGGCTATCACACGGTCTCCCTCACCGTGAACACCCACAGCGTGGGCGGCGCCGTCACCGGCCTGGACATCGAACTCGCCCGCAGAGTGGAGGACATCGCCCCAGGCCACGGCGCGCACTGAGCCATGTCGGCGGACCACGCGTCGCCGAATTCCTGCGCCCGGTGCGCGTCGGCCGACCACCGCAACTCCAGCGGTTACGTCCTCTCCGACAACGGCACCAAGGCGACCCCGGCCCTCTCCGGGGACATCCTCGGCGACTGGCGCGAGGAGGCCGTCTGGCCGACGACGGACAACACGGCCGTGCGCATCTACTCCACGCCGTACGAGACGAGTACGAGGATCACGACCCTTCTCCACGACACCCAGTACCGCACGGCCCTGGCCTGGCAGAACACCGCCTTCAACCAACCACCGCACCCGAGCTTCTTCATCGGCGACCGGATGGGAACGGCCCCTCGCCCGACGGTCTACACGCCCTGAGCGGCGGCGGCCGCGTGCCGGCGGTGGCACGCGCCCGCGCTCGACGGCGTGCGTGGTGCCGCATCGCACCGGTTTCCGGTCGGTCACTCGGCGAGCGCTCCGTCGCGTGCACCGGACGGAATGCTTGACTAACTGGAGGAATTGGACATTTAGCAATCACTCCACATCAAGGTGCGAAATCGTGCAGACGATCATGACCGAATCCCCGAACCTCCGGGCCGACGCGTTCGACGCGTTGATCCGCGAGCTCGTCGGACCGCTCGCCGACGAGGTGGACCGGAGCGGCCGCTTCCCACGGGAGGGGATCCGGGCGCTGGGCGAGGCCGGGCTGCTGGGGCTGCTCAGCGCGCGGGAGCACGGTGGAGCGGGCGCGGGACTGCGTGCGGCCGCCCAGGTGATCGAACGGCTCGCGGGTGCGTGCGGGTCGACGGCCATGGTGCTGCTCATGCACTACTCGGCCGTCACCGTCCTCGACCGGCACGCTCCCGAGGACGTCCGGCGCGAGATCGCCGCCGGCCACCATCTGACCACCCTGGCGTTCTCCGAGCGCGGCTCCCGCAGCCACTTCTGGGCCCCGGTGAGCACCGCCGAGCCCCAGGGCGCCGACGCGGTGCGCCTGGACGCGCAGAAGTCCTGGGTCACCTCGGCCGGCGAGGCCGACAGCTACGTCTGGTCCAGCAGGCCGCTGCGGGCGGACGGCCCGATGTCGCTGTGGCTGGTGCCCGCGGGCAGCGCCGGACTCGAAGTACAGGGCGACTACGACGGGTTCGGCCTGCGCGGCAACGCGTCCAGCCCCGTGTCGGCGAAGGCCGTCGCCGTGCCCCGCTCCGCGCTGCTGGCCGCCGACGGGGAGGGGCTGAGCACCGCCCTCGAAGTGGTGCTGCCGTGCTTCCTCGTGCTGAGCGCGGCCTTCTCGCTCGGCGTGACCGAAGCGCTGCTCGGCCTCACCGCCGCGCACCTTCGCCACACCCGCCTGGCGCACCTGGACCAGACGCTGGCCCAGCAGCCGATGACCCGCAACCAGTTCGCGGGGCTGCGACTGCGCGCCGACGCGCTGCGCGCCCTGCTGGAGGAGACGCTCACCGCCACGGAGACCGGTCGACCCGAGGCGACGCTGCGGGTCCTGCAGATCAAGGCCCTCGCCGCGGAGACCGCCGCCGAGGTGGCGGACGGCGCGATGCGCTTGTGCGGCGGCGCCGCCTTCCGGCGTGAGACGGGCGTGGAGCGACGGTTCCGGGACGCCCTCGCCGCCCGGGTGATGGCACCCACCACCGAGGCGCTGCACGACTTCTGCGGCCGCGTGGAACTGGGCCTGCCGCTCTTCGAGGAGGCCTGATGCAGGAGCTGGTCCTCGGCGCCGTCGCCTACGATCCGAAGGTCGTGACCATCTGGTCCGGCTTCCGGTCCTGGCTCCTCGCGCAGGGTCTGCCCTTCGACTTCGTGCTCTACGCCCACTACGAGCGGCAGGCACAGGACCTGGTCGACGGGCGGATCGACGCGGCCTGGCACTCGCCGCTGGCCTGGCTGCGCACCCGCCGGCTGGCCGCCGCGGCGGGCGCGGAGGTGACGCCGCTCGTGATGCGGGACACCGACCGCGACCTGGCCTCCGTGGTGGTGGTCAGGGCGGACGGCGAGATCCGCTCGACGGCCGATCTGAAAGGCCGGACGGTTGCCGTCGGCGCGGTCGACTCGCCTCAGTCGACCCTGATCCCCCTGCACCACCTGGCCGATCTCGGCCTGGTCGCGGGCACCGACTTCGAGGTACGCCGCCATGACACCGGGGTGGGCCTGCACGGCGACCACATCGGCGGCGAACGGGACGCGGCCCGAGCGCTGGTGGCGGGGGAGGCGGACGCCGCCTGCATGATCGACACCAGCCATCTGCTGTTCGGGCAGGAGGGCACCCTGCAGCCCGGCGGTACCCGGCTGCTGTCGCGCACCGAGCCCTACGACCACTGCGTACTGGCGGCCGGACCGTCCCTGGACGAGGAGCGCGGCGACCGGTTCTCGGCGCTGCTGCTCTCCATGTCGTACAGCGATCCCGAGGTTCGCCGACTCCTGGACCTGGAAGGGCTCACCCGGTGGCTGCCCGGCCGGGAGACCGGCTTCGGCCAGTTGACCGCGGCCGTCGACGCCACCGGCTTCTACGACGCGCACGGCCGGATCACCGCTGTCGGCTACCGGCCGTGACAGCCGCCGGCGCGGTCTCGGCCGACCTCGGCGCGCTCGGCTTCGAGCAGGGCGCGCGGCTGCTGCTGAGCCGCGCCCTGCGGCAGGCACCGCCCGGAACACGGGTCGACGTGCTCGGGACGGACCCGGCGCTCCTGCCCCATCTGGCCATCTGGTCCGCCAGGACGAGGCACGGCACGTCGCGTTCGGGGTCGGGCATCTGGAACACCGGGCCACGGTCGACCCGCTGCTGCACGGCCGGCTGCGTGCCGCGGTGGAGCGGCGGCACGACGCGCTGACCGGCACCGCGGGACTCAACGAGGACGTGTTCGACTCCCTGGTGCTGCTCGCCGCGGGCTCCTGGGCGCCGCGGGACATCGCCCGCGGCTGGCAGGCGGTGCAGCGACTGCAGAAGGAGATGGACGAAGGACGCCGCCACCGCCTGGCCCGCCTGGGGTTCCCCGACGAGGAGGCGGCGGCCCTGTCCGCACTGCACACCCGCAACTTCATGTGACAGCCACGGGCGTCACAGCCGTAGCCGTAGCCGTAGCCGTAGCCGTAGCCGTAGCCGTAGCCACGCCCACACCCAGAACCCGGCTCCGTGAACCCGGCTTCGTCCGCGACGGCACCGGCCGACGTGGACCGGGCGGCCGGGATGCCGGCCGACGCCGTACGCTCGCTCGCCGCCGCGGGTCCGGTCGGGTCCCTGCCCGCGGCGCCCTGAACTTGCCGCGGCCCGCCCCCCGGGTAGCGTGGAGACGAGGTCGGGGGCCCTGACGCGAAGGAGCGGGCGGATGGGCGTGAAACGGTGGGCGGACCTGTGGCCGGTGTACCGGCAGATCACCGGAGCCGACCGGCTGGGCCGGGGCAGGGCGGTCGAGTCGAAGCGGTCGAGGACCCTCACGCCCCACACCGAGGACGCCGACCGGGTCGTGCACTCGGTCTGCCCCTACTGTGCCGTCGGCTGCGCCCAGAACGTCTACGTCCAGGACGAGCGGGTCACCCAGATCGAGGGGAACCCGGACAGCCCGGTCTCCCGTGGCCGCCTGTGCCCCAAGGGTTCCTCCAGCAAGCAGCTGGTCACCGGACCGCAGCGCGAGGACAAGGTGCGCTACCGGGCCCCCTACGCCACCGAATGGCAGGACCTGGACCTGGAGACGGCCCTCGACATGGTGGCCGACCGGGTCCTGGACGCCCGGCGCCGGGGCTGGCAGGACACCGACGGGCAGGGCAACCCGCTCCGCCGCACCATGGGCTTCGCCAGCCTGGGCGGAGCGGCGCTGGACAACGAGGAGAACTACCTCATCAAGAAGCTGTTCACCGCCCTGGGCGCCCTGCAGATCGAGAACCAGGCGCGCATTTGACACTCCGCCACGGTTCCCGGTCTGGGAACCTCGCTCGGCCGTGGCGGTGCCACGGACACCCCGGAGAGCCTGACGGACGCCGACTGCGTCATCATCATGGGCTCCAACATGGCCGAGGCCCATCCGGTCGCCTTCCAGTGGGTCATCGAGGCGAAGAAGCTCGGTGCCCGGGTGGTCCACATCGACCCCCGGTTCACCCGCACCAGCGCGCACGCGGACCAGCACGTGCGGATCAGGGTGGGCAGTGACATCGCCTTCCTCGGCGGTGTCGTCAACCACATCCTCTCCAACGACCTGCACTTCGAGGAGTACGTGCGGGCCTACACCAACGCCACGTTCCTGGTCAACGAGGACTTCGAGGACACCGAGGACCTGGACGGCCTGTTCAGCGGCTACAACCCGGAGACCGGCAAGTACGACAGCACCAGCTGGGCGTACGAGTGCGTCGGCGGCGAGGGCGACGGCAGGCAGGGCAGCACACTCATCTCCGCCACCCCCGCGCAGTCGGCCGGCGGTCACGAGGCGCTGCCCGGCACCGCCGGCCGGATCGCGACGGACCCCACGATGCGGCACCCGCGCTGTGTGCTCCAGATCCTCAAGCGGCACTTCTCCCGGTACACCCCGGAGATGGTGGAGCGGGTCTGCGGCATCACCCGGCGGCAGTTCCTCGACGTGTGCCGCGCCTGGACCGAGAACTCCGGCCGGGAGCGGACCACTTCGCTCGTCTACAGCGTGGGCTGGACACAGCACTCCGTCGGCGCTCAGTACATCCGGGCCGGCGCCATCGTCCAGCTGCTCCTGGGCAACATGGGGCGGCCCGGCGGGAGCATCCTGGCGCTGCGCGGCCACGCCAGCATCCAGGGCTCCACGGACATCCCGACCCTGTACAACCTGCTGCCCGGCTACCTGCCGATGCCCAACGTCACCCACACCAGCCTGACCAGGTTCGTGGACGACGTACGCCATGTGATGCGCAAGGGGTACTTCGCGAACGCCAGGACGTACATGGTCTCCATGCTGAAGGAGTACTGGGGTGACGCGGCCACCCCGGAGAACGACTTCCGCTACGACTGGCTGCCACGGATCAACGGCGACCACGGCACCTACCGCACCGCGATGGACATGATCGCCGGCACGGTGTACGGCTTCTTCCTGGTCGGGCAGAACCCGGCGGTGGGGTCGGCCCACGGCCGGCTCCAGCGGCTCGGCATCGCCAACCTGGAGTGGCTGGTCGTCCGCGACCTCGCGATGATCGAGAGCGCCACGGTCTGGAAGGACGCCCCCGAGATCGAGACGGGCGAGATCTCCACCGGGACCTGCAAGACCGAGGTGTTCTTCTTCCCCGCCGCCTCGCACGTCGAGAAGAGCGGCACGTTCACCCAGACCCAGCGCATGATCCAGTGGCGCGACCAGGCGATCGAACCGATCGGCGACCGCCGCTCCGACCTGTGGTTCTTCTACCACCTCGGGCGGATCGTCCGGGAGAAGCTGGCGGGGTCGCAGGACGAACGCGACCGGCCGGTCCTCGATCTGGCCTGGGACTACGCGCTGGAGCACGGGGACGAACCGTCCGCCGAGGACGTCCTGCGCCACATCAACGGCATCGACCTCACCACCGGACGCACCGTCAACTCCTACGAGGAGCTCAGGGACGACGGGACCACCGCCTGCGGCTGCTGGATCTACAGCGGCGTCTTCGCGGACGAGACGAACCAGGCCCGGCGCCGCAGCTCGCGGTTCGAGCACCCGATCACGGACAACCAGTGGGGCTTCGTGTGGCCGCTCAACCGCAGGGTCCTCTACAACCGGGCGTCCGCCGACCCCGACGGCCGGCCGTGGAGCGCGCGCAAGGCTCTGGTCTGGTGGGACGGGGACCGCGGTGAGTGGACCGGTCACGACATCCCCGACTTCCAGCTGCACAAGCCGCCGCACCACCAGCCGCCGCCGGAGGCGACCGGTACGGAAGCGCTGGCCGGGGACGACGCGTTCATCATGATGGGAGACGGGAAGGCGGCGCTGTTCGCACCGACCGGCCTGGTCGACGGGCCGCTGCCCACCCACTACGAACCCGAAGAGTCCCCGGTGCGCAACGCGCTCTACACGCAGCAGTCCAACCCGACCCGGCTGACCTACCCGCGCACCGACAACCCGTACAACCCCTCGCCTCCCGAGCCCCACAACGAGGTGTTCCCGTACGTGTTCACCGCCTCCCGGTACACCGAGCACCACACGGCCGGCGCGATGAGCCGTCAGCTCCCCTACCTCTCGGAGCTCCAGCCCGGACTGACGGTGGAGGTGTCCCCGGAACTCGCCGCCGAGCGCGGGCTGCACCACATGGGCTGGGCGCACGTGATCACCAGCCGGACCGCGGTGGAGGCCAAGGTGGTCGTCACCGACCGGCTGGCCCCGCTGCGGCTCGACGGCCACACGGTCCACCAGATCTGGATGCCTTACCACTGGGGCAGCCGCGGCATCACCACCGGCGACGTCGTCAACGACCTGATCGGCGTGGTGGCCGACGCCAACGTGCTGATCCAGGAGAGCAAGGTGCTCACCTGCGACATCCGGCCCGGGCGGCGCCCGCGCGGCCCCGCACTCCTCGCGTACGTCGAGGACTACCGGCGCCGCGCGGGAATCACCACGAGGACCGGCACCAGCGAGGTGACGGCCCACGGCCACCGGACGGACGGGCCTCCTGACGACGGCCGCCCGGCCACCACTGAAGGGCCGGAGGAACCCTGATGAGCGAGCACGAGAACAGCTTCTTCGGCCCGCTGGCGGACCCGGCCGGGGACGCCGGCCACCCCGAGGACCACCCGCCCCGGGTCGGCTTCTTCACCGACACCTCCGTCTGCATCGGCTGCAAGGCGTGCGAGGTGGCCTGCAAGGAGTGGAACGGCGTCCCGGCGGACGGCTTCGACCTGCTCGGCATGTCCTACGACAACACCGGCTCGCTCGGCGCGAGCACCTGGCGGCACGTCGCCTTCATCGAGCAGGACCTGCGGCTCGGCGACCAGGACTCCGGTCTGGTCGGCCTGCCCACCGGGCCGTCCGGGACGGAGACCACCCGCGAGGTGGTCGCGGAGGCGCTGCACGACGCGGGCCACCGGGCCGGCGCCGAACTCGGCACGGAACCCGTCGACCTGGGCTTCCCCAGCTTCGACCTGCCCGGCGCCGGGAGCGGCGCGGAGACCCGCACGGACTTCCGCTGGCTGATGTCGTCGGACGTGTGCAAGCACTGCACCCATGCCGCATGCCTGGACGTCTGCCCCACCGGGGCGCTCTTCCGCACCGAGTTCGGCACCGTCGTCGTCCAGCCCGACATCTGCAACGGCTGCGGCTACTGCGTCTCCGCCTGCCCCTACGGCGTCATCGACCGCCGCCCCGACGACGGCCGGGCCTGGAAGTGCACCCTGTGCTACGACCGGCTCAAGGGCGGTCTGGAACCGGCCTGCGCCAAGGCCTGCCCGACCGACTCCATCCAGTTCGGCGTGCTCGACGAACTGCGCGAGCGCGCCGACGCCCGTCTGGAACAGCTCCACGAGGCAGGCGTGCCCGAGGCCCGGCTGTACGGCCGCGACCCCGACGACGGGGTCGGCGGCGACGGCGCCTTCTTCCTGCTCCTCGACGAGCCGGAGGTCTACGGGCTGCCACCGGACCCGGTCGTCACCACCCGTGACCTGGGATCCATGTGGAAGCACGCGGCAGTCGCGGCCGGGATGATGGTGGCCGCGTCCGCCGCGGTGTTCGTCAAGGGAGGCCGTCGATGACCGGACGCGGCGGGGACGGGAAGCACCGCAGGGGCGGCGGTGGCGAGGAGTCGGTGGTCCCGCGCGCGGAATTCCGGTCCTACTACGGACGCCCGGTCCTGAAGCCGCCGGTCTGGGAGTGGAAGGTCCCCGCCTACCTCCTCACCGGCGGACTCTCGGCGGGCGCCGCCCTGCTGGCCGTCGGCGCCGACCTGACCGGGCGGCCCGAGATGCGCAGGTCCTGCCGCGTCGGCAGCTTCGGGGCACTGCTCGCCAGCAGCTACCTCCTCATCGGCGACCTCGGCCGGCCGCTGCGCTTCCACCACATGATGCGGGTGGCGAAGCCGAGTTCCCCGATGTCGGTGGGCACCTGGATCCTGATGTCCTACGGCCCCGGCTGCTCGCTGGCGGGCATCGCCGAACTCGTGCCGAAGGCCTGGCTGGACCGGGCCGGGCTCACCACCGCCGTGAAGTGGGCGGCCCGGCTCGGCGGCGTCTCCGCGGCCGCGATCGCGCCCGCGCTGGCCTCGTACACGGCCGTTCTGCTCTCCCAGACGGCGGTGCCCGCCTGGCACGAGGCCCACCGGGAGCTGCCGTTCGTGTTCACGGGGTCCGCCGCGGCGAGCGGTGCCGGTCTGGCGATGATCTGCGCCCCGCCTGCGGAGGCGGCCCCGGCCCGCCGGCTGGCGCTCCTCGGGGCCGCGATCGAGATCGTGGCGGCCCACCTCATCGACCGCAGGCCGCAGTTCGAGACCTCGGCGTTCACCCACGGCGCCGCCCACCGGATGCGCAGGGCGTCGGAGTACCTGACCATCGGCGGGGCATGCACCGCGCTGACCTTCGCCCGCCGCAGCCGGGTCGCCGCCGCACTCGGCGGCCTCGCGCTCCTGGTGGGCAGCGGGTTCCAGCGGTTCGGGACCTTCGAGGCGGGCGTGGCGTCCACGAAGGACCCGGCGTACGTGGTGAAGCCGCAGCGCGAACGCCTCGACGCCCGGCGCGAGGCCGAGGGCGGCACGTGACCTCGTGACGGTCGTCCGGGCGCGCGGCAGCCCGGCCGCTCACGCTCGTCACGGCCCGTGTCGGGCCCGCGTGTCCTCGTCATGGTCCGCACCGGATCAGCGCACCGGCCCCCCGACCCGCCGGGGTCATGAGCCGTACCGGTCCGGGCCGGACCGCGCACGGTGCGGCGCGGGCTCCGGGAGCGGCCGCCGACCTAGCCTGGCCGGGTTGCCGTCAGCAGGGCCGGAGCGGAGGTGCACGAGATGGCGCGCGAGCCCGCCGGCGCGGCGGACGCCGGCCCGCCCGTCGACAGGCGGCGGCTGCCGCGCACCGATGTGCTGCTGGCCGATCCCCGGCTGACCGCGGCGGCGCGGCGGCTCGGGCGGGAGCTGGTCAAGGACGTGGTCGCGGGCGTGCAGTCCCGGGCGCGGGCGGGTGAGGTACCCGTCGACGAGATCGCCGACCGTGCCGTGGCCGCCCTCCCCGCCACCGCCTGCGCCCTGCGCCCGGTCGTCAACGCCACCGGCGTACTGCTCCACACCAACCTGGGCCGGGCCGCCCTCTCGCCGGCCGCCCGGGACGCCGTGCTGGCCGCGTCCGGCACCACGGACGTCGAACTCGACCTCGTCACCGGGAGCCGGTCCCGGCGGGGGCGAGCCGCGCTCGACGCCCTGCTGCGCGCCGTGCCGGCCGCCGAGGCCGCCCATGTGGTCAACAACGGCGCGGCGGCGCTCGTCCTGGCGGCGACCGCGCTCGCCCAGGGACGGGAGATCGTCGTCAGCCGGGGCGAGATGGTGGAGATCGGGGACGGCTTCCGCCTGCCCGACCTGCTGGTCTCCACCGGCGCCCGGCTGCGCGAGGTCGGCACCACCAACCGCACCACACCCGCCGACTACGCCGCGGCCGTGGGCCCGGACACCGGTTTCGTCCTGAAGGTCCACCCCTCCAACTTCCGCGTCACCGGCTTCACCCGGGAGGCGTCCGTGGCCGAACTGGCCCCGCTGGGGGTTCCCGTGGTGGCCGACATCGGCTCGGGCCTGCTCACCCCGGAGCCCGCACTGCCCGGGGAGCCCGACGCGACGACCTGGCTGCGGGCCGGGGCGTCCCTGGTCACCGCCAGCGGCGACAAGCTGCTCGGCGGACCGCAGTGCGGGCTGGTGCTGGGCGACGCGGAACTGGTACGGCGGCTGGCCCGGCACCCGCTGGCCCGTGCCCTGCGCGTGGACAAGCTGACCCTGGCCGCGCTGGAGGCGACCGTACGCGGCCCCGTCCCGCCGGCCGTCCTCGCGCTGCGCGCCGACCCGGTACGGCTGCGTGAACGCGCCCGGGACCTCGCCGCGGGCCTGCGCGCGGACGGGTTCGACAGCCGTGCCGTCGACACCGAGGCGGTGGTCGGCGGTGGCGGCGCGCCGGGCGTGACGCTGCCGAGCGCCGCCGTTTCCCTGCCCGCCGCCTACGCGGCCCCGCTGCGCGGAACCGACCCCGCCGTCATGGCCCGCGTCGAGGACGGCCGCTGCCTGCTGGACCTGCGGGCCCTGCCGCCGGAGGCCGACGCGCTCCTGGCGCGGGCGGTGCGCCTGGCCGAGGTCCCGCCCGGGGCGGCCGGGCCGGGAACGGGGAGCTGACCCGTGCACGTCGTCGCCACCGCGGGACACGTCGACCACGGCAAGTCCGCGCTGCTGCGCGCCCTGACGGGCATGGAGCCCGACCGCTGGGCGGAGGAACGGCGCCGGGGCATGACACTGGACCTGGGTTTCGTGTGGACGCGGCTGCCCGGCGCGGGCGACGTGGCCTTCGTGGACGTACCGGGGCACGAACGCCTGGTGGGCAACATGCTGGCCGGGGTCGGCCCGGTCCCCGCCGTCCTCTTCGTCGTCGCCGCCGACCAGGGCTGGCAACCGCAGTCCGAGGAGCACCTGTCCGTCCTGGACGCGCTCGGCGTACGGCACGGCGTCCTCGCCGTCACCCGCTGCGACCTGGCCGGACCGGACACGGCCCGTGCCGGGGCGCTCGCCCGGATCGCCCGCTCGTCCCTCGGCGAAGTGCCGGGCGTGGCCGTCAGCGCGGTGACGGGTACCGGCCTCGACGCGCTGCGCGCCGCCCTGGTCCGGATGACCGGCGACCTGCCCGCCCCCGACCTCGCCGCGGACGTACGGCTGTGGGTGGACCGGGCGTTCACGGTGCGCGGCCACGGCACGGTCGTCACCGGCACCCTCGGCGCGGGGACCGTGCGCGTCGGCGACCGGCTCCGGCTCGCCCGCGACGGGCGGACGCTGCGGGTACGCGGGCTGGAGTGCCTCAAGGAGCCGTGCCAGGAGGCCGGGGCGGTCGCGCGGGTCGCGGTCAACGTGACCGGACCGGGCGCCGGGGAGCTGCGCCGAGGGGACGCGCTGCTCACCCCGGACCGCTGGCTGACCACCGACATCATGGACGTACGGCTGCGCGGCGACGCCGCCCGCGACCTGCCGCGCGACCTCACCCTGCACGCGGGCTCCGCGGCGGTGCCGGTGACGGTCCGCCCGCTCGGCACGGACACCGCGCGCCTGCGGCTGGCCGCACCGCTGCCGCTGCGCGTCGGCGACGGCGCGCTGCTGCGCGACCCCGGACTGCACCGCGTCCCGGCGGGGATCACCGTGCTCGACGTCCGCCCGCCGCGGCTGACCCGCCGCGGTGCTGCGGCGGCCCGGGCCCGGGAACTGGCGGCGGCGCCGGGACGCGCCGACGGAGCCGGGGAACTGCGCCGGCGCGGTCTGATCCGCCGCTCGGAGCTGCTCGCCATGGGGGTGGAACCGCCGGTGGAGCCGGTCGCGGGGGAGTGGCTGGCGGACCCGGCCCACTGGGCGGCGCTGCGCGTGCGGCTGGCCGAGGCGGTCGAGGAACACGCCGTCCGTAACCCCCTGGAACCCGGCTTGCCGCTGGAGACGGCCCGCCGGACGCTCGGGCTGCCGGAGCGCGGCCTCGTCGACGCGCTCCGGGCACAGGCGCCCGGCCTGCGGTACAGCGACGGCCGGCTCTACGGCAGCCACGGCGGCCCCACGCTGCCGCCCGCGATCGAGGCCGCGGTGGAAGCCGTACGCGCGGACCTCGACCGTGCGCCGTTCCACGCCCCGGACGCCGAGCGGCTGCACCAACTCGGCCTCACACCCAAGCTGCTGGCGGCCGCCGAGGCCGCGGGAACCCTGCTGCGGATCGGCCAGGGGATCGTGCTGCTGCCGGACGCGGACGTACGGGCCGCGGCCGTCCTCGCCCGGCTGGAGCAGCCGTTCACCACCAGCCAGGCACGCCAGGCGCTGGACACCACGCGCCGGGTCGCCGTCCCGCTGCTGGAATACCTGGACCGGCACGGCCACACCGTACGGGTGGACGCCGCGCTGCGCCGCTGCCCCGCCACGGGCCTGGACGGCAGGTGACACGGACATCACGCGCTGATCGGCGGAGACGGACGGGAATCGAACCCGCCTGCCCGAGTTGCTCGGACACCTCGGTTTTGAAGACCGGGAGGGCCACCAGGCACCCTTACGCCTCCCCGCAGGGTCATCGAACCGTCGCATTCCGGGGCAAGTCAACGCGCCACACGGCGCTCCCCCTTCACCCGCAAGGACTGATGCAGCCATGACAGGCACACGAACCGGCGTCCACGAGCCACAGAAGCAGGGGACCGTGCGGCTCACGCAGTACGCACACGGCGGCGGTTGTGCCTGCAAGATTCCCCCTGGTGAACTCGAGGAGATCGTCGCCGGACTGACGGCCCCGGGGATGTCCGGCGTCGCCACGGGTGACCTGCTCGTGGGCCTCGAAGCCGGCGACGACGCGGCGGTCATCCGACTGCCGGGCAACGCCTCCGCGACCGCCGCCGTCGCCACGGCGGACTTCTTCACCCCGGTGGTCGACGATCCCTACGACTGGGGCCGCATCGCCGCCGCCAACGCGCTCTCCGACGTCTACGCCATGGGCGGCACCCCGCTCGTGGCGGTCAACCTCCTGTGCTGGCCCCGTGACGTGCTGCCGTTCGATCTGGCACGAGAGGTACTGCGCGGCGGAATGGACATCGCCGCGGCGGCGGGCTGCGTCGTGGCGGGCGGCCACAGCGTGGACGACCCGGAACCCAAGTACGGCATGGCGGTGACCGGCACCGTCGATCCGGACCGTCTCCTGCGCAACGACGCGGGACGGTCGGGGACGCCACTGTCACTGACCAAACCGCTGGGCCTGGGAGTCCTCAACAACCTGCACAAGACGACCGGCGAGGTCTTCCCGCAGGCGATCGAGACGATGGTGGCGCTCAACGGCGACGCGGCGCGCGCCGCGGTGGCCGCGGGGGCGGTCTGCGCCACCGACGTCACCGGCTTCGGCCTGCTGGGACACCTGTACAAGCTCGCCCGCGCCTCGGGCGTGACCGCCGTCGTCGACTCCGCCGCGGTGCCGTTCCTCGACGGTGCCAGGGAGGCCGCCCGCACCGGACACATCAGCGGCGGCACCCGCCGCAACCTCGCATGGGTCACCCCGCACACCGACTTCGGCGACGCCGACGACCTGACCCGGCTCCTCCTCGCCGACGCCCAGACCTCCGGCGGCCTCCTCGTCGCCGGCGAGGTCCCGGGTGCTCCGGTCATCGGCGAACTGGTCCCGGCGGGACCGCACCGACTGATCGTCCGCTGATCCCACCCGCCGAGCGGCCGGGAGAGCGCGTGCCCGGTGCGGCACGCGCCCTCGTCCGTCAGGCGACCGTGCAGGTCTGGTCGCCCAGTTCGAAGGACGTGGGTTCGGTGTTCGCCCCCGCCCAGGTACCCGTGAAGCCGCGCCCGGCCAGCAGGCCGCCATCAACGCCTATCTGGACGGACACCGAGGAGCCGGCGGCGACCGTGCCGTTCCAGCTGACGTTCTTCGCCGTCACCGACGCGCCGGACTGGGTCCAGTCGGCGTTCCAGAGCCGGCCGACGGTCTGGCCGTTCGGGAAGGACCAGGCCAGGGACCAGCCGGTCCAGGGCGCCGAGCCGGTGTTGGTGAGTCGTACGTCCGCCTGGAAACCGCCCGTCCACTGGCTGGTGACGCCGTAGGTGACCGTGCAGGCGCCGGTCGGGGTGGGATCCGTGCCGCCTCCGCCGTCGTCACCGCCTCCGGACGTGTCGCCGTAGATCACGCCCCGGCCGTCAGCTGTCGGCGGCAAGCGCTTACTGCGCGGTGTGACAGTTGCCGGGCGTCCCCCAGTGCGGGTGGGGGACGCCCGGCCGACCTGGCCCCCGTGCCCCGAAGGGGCGCGGGGAACTGCGCGACCAGCCACGACGAAACCCGCAGCCGGCCACCGCAATCACCGGGACTACTCGAGAAGCTCCGCGTACGACCCCATCGCCAGCGCGATGTCCGCCTGGGCCCAGAACCGGTGATACGTGAACACGGGCGCGGCCCCGCCCGCCAGATAGCTCTGGATCTTCGACCACGCAGGGTCGCTCTGATAGAAGGACCGCAGCGAGGCGAACGTCGACGACGAGTTGACCGTGTCGCCGTTCGGCATCTTCCCGGACCACCCGCTCGG
This sequence comes from Streptomyces sp. NPDC026538, assembly GCF_055567535.1. Classification (NCBI taxonomy): domain Bacteria; kingdom Bacillati; phylum Actinomycetota; class Actinomycetes; order Kitasatosporales; family Streptomycetaceae; genus Streptomyces; species Streptomyces sp. NPDC026538. Next base: position 268,665 of record NZ_JBVHQG010000002.1, on the reverse strand, counting down.
GACGTACACACTGTCGTCGAAGCGGCTGTAGTCGGCCCGCGTCTCCGGTACCGCGATCCCCAGGCTGTCCTGGTAGTTGGCCCACATGCCGTCGAGCAGCGCCTTGGCCGTCGACTTGGCCGTCGCGTTGCCGGACTTGGCGGCGTAGTACGTCAACGTCTTGGCGTACGCGGCCGCCACGCCCACGTCGTTCGTGTAGTCGGCGACGGTGACGTGAAGTCCGCTGTTGGAGCCGGGACTTGAGGCGTTCCAGGTGTCGGGCTGGCCCGACCACTGGAGGGTCGAGGGGATCTGGTAGGTGCCGTCCGGGTTGATCGTGGTCTTGGACAGCGCCCAGGCCACCCACTTGTCGAGTACCGCCTTGGCCGTGGCGTTCCCGGTCTGCTGGTAGTACTCGGCGACCCGCTCCATCGACCAGGCCTGGAAGCCGAACCACTGGTTGGACGGCGGGTCGTGGTAGACCGGCTCCCAGTCGTAGTACATGCCGTAGAAGGTCGAGGTACCGGCCGGCGGACTGGCGTACCGGCCCTGCCAGCTGTTCGTCGCCCCGCCCGCGATGGCGCCCTCGGAGGACTGCAGCCAGCGGTAGAACTCCAGCTGCCGGGTCAGTGACGTACTCCAGTCCGCCGCCCCGGTCGCCGACTTGGGCTTCAGGTCGGCGTTCGAGCTGAGCGCGTACGCGGCCAGCGGGTTCTGGTAGCCCCCGTGCACATGGCTGGAGCCGATCCGCCACGCCCAGCCCGCACTCGTATCGGTCGCCCCGCCCCACGCGTAGTACCAGGACAGCAGGTAGTCCGAGGCGTCCTTGCCGGTGCCGGCCGGGCAGGTGGACGGGCCGACGCAGTTGCCGATCTTCTTGAAGTACTTGTCGTACATGGCGTAACGCAGGTAGTCGCCCATCTTCGCCGCCTTGCCGACGGTGGCGGAGACGTCGGCGCCCTTGCCCTGCGCCTTCGCCCACACGTCCGCCCAGTACGCGGCCTGCACCGCCCGCGCGTCGGCGTCCGGGGCGTCCGTGTACTTCCACTGCCTGGCGTAGGACGAGTCGCCGGTGAACAGGTCCAGGTACCCGTTCGTCCCGCCGTACTTGAAGGCGTCGCAGGTCGGCTGCGGGACCGTCTCCCACACCGACTCCTGCACGCCGCGCTGGAAGGTGTTGATGTACGACGGCCCGTCGGCCGTCGGGCCCGCCTCGCAGCCGCCGCCCGGAGTGTCACCGTAGCCGTAGACGTTGTCCACGTCCTCCAGCCAGTGCATGCCGTAGACGTCGTCCGTGCCGTACGCGGTCTTCAGTTCGGCGGCGATCGGGTCCGAGCCCACCGGCACCGAGGTGTCCAGCTTCGCCGGGTACTCGTTCGGGGTGTCCAGCTCCGGTGCGTAGGTGGCCGGTTTGGACGCGTTGTAGAAGGAGTTCGTCGGCTGGTCGGCGTGGGCCGGGATCATGTACTTCTCCATGAGGGCCCACGCACCATTGAACTTGGACCAGTCACCGGTGACCTTGCCGTACATGGCCTGCAGCCAGAGAAGGTAACTGTAGGCCTCCGACGTGGTCTCATGACCCTGGTCCGGGGCCTCGACGACCAGTGTCTCCACCGAGTGGTACGGGATGCCCTCGGGGGAGAAGTAGCCGTTCGCCGGGTTGGTGATCTTCCCGTAGAGGTCCAGGAAGCGTGCGTCGTACGCCTTCGACGCGGCCAGCTCCGTCACGGTGACCGCGGCGCTCGTGTAGCCGGTCGCGGACGCGGTGAAGGTCGCGGTGCCGGTGCCGGCGGTGTCCGCGGCGACGGTCACCTTCTGCGCGGTGCTCCAGTTGGACGGGGTGAAGGTCAGCGACGATCCGGCGCTCACCGACAGCCCGGTGTTCCCGGCCGTCCGGGCCACCGACACCGTCACGTTGGCGGCCGGCTGCTTGGACAGGCTCACCCCGAAGGTGCCGGTCGCGCCCTGCTGGATGCCCAGTTGGGTCGGCGAGGCGACCACGGCGGGACCGGAGGCGACCGTGATGCCGACCGGGGTCGAGGAGGCGGACGCGCCCAGGCTGTCGTACGCCTTCGCCACCAGCGAATGGCTGCCCACGGCCAGACCGGTGACCGAGAGCGAGTACGGCGACGTGGTGTCCGTCCCCAGCAGGGTGGTGTCGTCGTAGAACTCGATCCTGCTGATCGTCGCGCCGTCGACCGCCGCCGCGGTCGCCGCCAGCGGCACCGCGTCGCCCTGTGTGTAGACCGCGCCCGCGCTCGGGCTGGTCAGCACGGTGACCGGCGGCTGGTGCGCCCCGGCGCAGGTCGTGCCGTTGACCGCGAAACCGGTGGGCGCGGCGTTGCCGCCGGTGTACGAGAACTGGGCGCCCGTCGACACCGCCGCGCCCGCCGCGATCGTGCCGTTGTACGACGCGTTCTGCACGGTGACCGAGGTGCCGGACTGGGACCAGGTGCCGTTCCAGCCGTTCGTCAGCTTCTGGTTGCCCGTGTACGCGTACGTCAGCGTCCAGCCGTTGATCGCGTCGGTGCCGCGGTTGGTGAGGGTCAGGTCGGCCGTGAAGCCGGTGCCCCAGTCGTTGGTTTTGTAATCGACGCTGCACTGGACCGTCGCCGCGTGGGCGGGGGTCGTGCCGGTGGCGAGCATCGACAGGGGCAGGGCGAGGGCGGCGACGACGGCCGTCCACAACCGTCGTACGGCTCTGCGCCTGCGCCCGGGGTGCGGGGGGTGTGCGGGATACATGTGCTGGTTCCTCCTTGCGCTTGCGGCTCGGGGAGAAGTCAAGGCTTGAACCAGTGGGAGCGCTCCCATAGTGGAGACGTGACATGGTTCGGTCAAGGCTGTCGAAGAGTCGAAAAGATTCGACGGACGCCGCTGCGGAAAAGTCAAGCAACTGCCCTGGTCTTCAACGGCACTTGGCGCTACCTTCCTTCGCACCAGTGGGAGCGATTCCGTTCAGTCGACGCGTCGGTCACGACGCGCCCGAGCTGCAAGGAGTCGCTCATGCGACACCCCCCGCGTTCAGTTCTTTTAGCCGTCGCCGGTGCGGTAGCCCTCGTCGGGTCCGCGCTGGTGCCGGTGGTGTCGGCGTCCGGAGCAACGCCGGCGTGCACGGTGCAGTACACGGTCACCGGCCAGTGGGACACCGGCTTCCAGGCCTCCGTGACCATCACCAACAACATGGCGGCCATGAGCGGTTGGAGCCTCGGCTTCGGCTTCGCGAACGGTCAGAAGGTCACCCAGGGCTGGAGCGCCAAGTGGTCCCAGTCCGGTACCGCGGTCACCGCCGCGAACGAGAGCTGGAACGGTTCGCTGGCCACCGGCGCCAGTGTCAGCGCCGGGTTCCTCGGCTCCTGGTCCGGCAGCAACGCCGTGCCGACGGCGTTCACGCTCAACGGCACGACCTGCAACGTCGATTCTGAACCCACCCCGACCCCGACCCCGGCCCCGACCGGGCCGCCCGGCACCGGCACGGCGCCCGCCCTGCACGTCTCGGGCAGCAAGCTCGTGGACGCGGGCGGCACGGCCCACCGGCTGCTCGGCGTGAACCGTTCCGGCGGCGAGTTCATGTGCGTGCAGGGCTACGGGATCTGGGACGGCCCGGTGGACGACGCGGCGATCAAGGCGATCGCCGACTGGAAGGCGAACGCGGTCCGCATCCCGCTCAACGAGGAGTGCTGGCTTGGCCTGTCCAACGTCAAGCCCGAGTACGCGGGCGCCAACTACATCAACGCGGTCAAGGACCTGGTGGCCCGCGTCGAGTCGTTCGGCATGACACCGATCCTCGATCTGCACTGGTCCTACGGCCAGTACACCGGCAACTCCGCCGGCTGCTCCGACGTGCACGCCACCTGCCAGAAGCCGATGCCGGACGCGCAGTACAGCCCGTCCTTCTGGTCCTCGGTGGCCGGCACCTTCAAGGACGACCCGGCGGCCGTGTTCGACCTGTTCAACGAGCCGTACCCGGACCGGGCCACCGCCACCACCGCCCAGGCCTGGGCGTGCTGGCGGGACGGCGGCACCTGCCCGGGGATCGGGTACGAGGTCGCCGGCATGCAGGATCTGGTGAACGGCATCCGGTCGGCGGGCGCGAAGAACGTGATCATGATCGGCGGGCTGGCGTACTCCAACGACCTCAGCCAGTGGCCGGCGTACAAGCCCACCGACCCGGCCGGCAATCTCGTCGCCTCCTACCACGTCTACAACTTCAACACCTGCGCCAGTGAGAGCTGCTGGAACTCCACCCTCGCCCCGGTCGCGGCCCAGGTGCCGCTGGTCGCCGGGGAGATCGGCGAGAACACCTGCTCACACGCCTTCGTGGACCAGGTCATGAAGTGGTTCGACGACCGCGGCCTGTCCTACCTGGGCTGGACCTGGAACACCTGGGACTGCTCCTCCGGCCCGTCCCTGATCTCCGACTACAGCGGTACGCCGACGGCGTACGGCGCCGGTCTGCGCGACCACCTCCGGGCCGTCAACTCCTAGCCCATCCACCGAAGAAGAAGGAAACCCGCACTCATGAGCCGTACCAGAACTTCGTTACTCGCCGCCCTGGCGCTCGTCGCCGGGGTGGCCGGTCCGGCGGTCGCCGTCACCACCTCCTCGCAGGCGGCGATCTCCGCGATTCCCTGCACCGTCGACTACAAGATCCAGAACGACTGGGGCGCCGGCTTCACCGCCGCCGTGACCGTCACCAACAACTCGGCGGCGAAGTCGAGTTGGGCGGTGAAGTGGTCGTACGCCGGGAACCAGAAGGTGACCAGCTTCTGGAACAGCAAGATCAGCCAGAACGGCACCGCCGTCACCGCGGCCAACGAGACCTACAACGGCACGTTGGCGACCGGCGGTTCGGTCAGCTTCGGCTTCAACGGGTCCTACAGCGGTACCAACGCGCTCCCGACCGCCTTCACCCTCGACGGCGTCACCTGCAACGTCGACGACGGCAGCGGCGGGGGCGGCGGGGACAACGGGGGCGGTGGCAGCGGCACCCGCGTCGACAACCCGTACTCCGGCGCCAAGGTGTACGTGAACCCCGAGTGGTCCGCGAAGGCCGCCGCCGAACCGGGCGGCAGCCGGGTCTCCAACCAGCCCACCGGCGTCTGGCTCGACCGTATCGCCGCGATCGCCGGCACCGGCACCGGCATGGGTCTGCGCGCCCACCTGGACGCCGCCCTCGCCCAGAAGGGCAGCGGCGAGGAGGTCGTCCAGCTGGTCGTCTACGACCTGCCCGGACGGGACTGCGCGGCCCTCGCGTCCAACGGCGAGCTCGGCCCGACGGAGATCGACAAGTACAAGACGCAGTTCATCGACCCGATCGCGACGATCCTCGCCGACCCCAAGTACGCCTCGCTGCGGATCGTCACCACCATCGAGATCGACTCGCTGCCCAACCTGGTGACCAACACCGGCAGCCGGGCCACCGCCACCGCCAACTGCGACACCATGCTGGCCAACGGCAACTACGTGAAGGGCGTCGGCTACGCCCTCGCCAAGCTCGGCGCCATCCCGAACGTCTACAACTACCTCGACGCCGGCCACCACGGCTGGCTCGGCTGGGACGACAACTTCGCCCCGGCGGCCACCATCTTCAAGCAGGCGGCGACCAGTGAGGGCGCCACCGTCGACGACGTCGCCGGGTTCATCACCAACACGGCCAACTACAGCGCCCTGAAGGAGAACAACTTCACCGTCAACGACACGGTGAACGGCACCTCCGTGCGGCAGTCCAAGTGGGTCGACTGGAACCGGTACGTCGACGAGCTGTCCTTCGCCCAGGCCTTCCGCACCCAGCTGGTCTCGGTCGGCTTCAACTCCGGCATCGGCATGCTGATCGACACCTCCCGCAACGGCTGGGGCGGCAGCGCCCGCCCGACCGGCCCCGGCGCGACGACCAGCGTGGACACCTACGTCGACGGCGGCCGCTACGACCGCCGGATCCACGTCGGCAACTGGTGCAACCAGGCCGGAGCCGGCCTCGGCGAGCGCCCGCAGGCCGCCCCGGCCACCGGGATCGACGCCTACGTCTGGATGAAGCCCCCGGGCGAGTCCGACGGCTCCAGCACCGCCATCCCGAACGACGAGGGCAAGGGCTTCGACCAGATGTGCGACCCGACGTACACGGGCAACGCCCGCAACGGCAACAGCATGTCCGGCGCCCTGCCGAACGCGCCGCTGTCCGGGCACTGGTTCTCCGCCCAGTTCCAGCAACTGATGCAGAACGCCTACCCGCCGCTGTCGTAGGACGGTGACCGTCCGCCGGGGTCAGCCCTGCGCAGAGCCCAGGGACAGGCCCCGGCGGACCGCGATCTCGACCGGCGAGCAGGTCCCGTCGGGGCGGTCCAGGTCCAGGGGCGCGTTCAGGTACAGCGGCGGCTGGGCCAGGAAGCGCGGTCGCGTGCCGTGGTTCGGCTGGGCGGCATGGACCAGGAACGGGTGGCACAGGTACACGTCACCCGGCCGGCCGGTGGCGAGAGCGACCGGGCGGTGCGCGGAGGCCGCCGCCACCTGCGGGCCGAGCTCGCCCAGCGTGGCACCCTCGACGCCGTACGGCTCCAGGATCCGGGGCACGTCCAGGTGCGAGCCGACCCGGATGCGGGTCGGGGCGTCCTCCTCGGTCACCTCACTGAACAGGAACAGCATCAGCAGGGCGCGCTCCCTGGACCACACGTTGGCGTACCAGTCGGTGGTGCCCTCCGGCTGGAAACTCGTGTCGATGTGCCAGCCCGCGTCATCCGGCTCCTCACGGTGCGGGAACCTGAGCGGGAAGGCACCCAGCGAGTAGCGCGGGTCCCAGCGCCGTTCACCGACCAGCAGGTCGAACGCCTCATGCAGCGCGGGGGAGTTGGGTGCGGCGGCGAACGGGCCGTCGGCCAGGCCGGCCACCCAGACCACCGGATCCTTCCAGGTGCCCGGGTCCTCGGGGTCGTACCCCGTCTCCCGCCACAGCCGCCGGGCGCAGCCCTCGGCGACCCGGGGCGCGACGGCCCCCTCGATCTTCACGAAGCCGTCGGTCAGGAAGCGCTCCACCAGCTCGTCGTCCATCCGGGCATGGTGGCCCGCCGGCCTTGCCGTCCGCATCTTGTTTTTTGCCGCACCGGCAACAGGGCTGGCCTCCGGGCGGTGCGTCGGCGCACCCTGGCGGCACCCGGACGAGAGGCTGCTCCCATGGCGCACGATCACCACCACCAGCACACCGACACCCACGCGCACACCCACGCGCACACCGACATCGACTGGGCGGAGATGGCCCCGCACCTCGAATCGCAGGCCGAGCTGTTCGCACCGCTCTACGAGAACGCCCTGGGCTGGCTGGGCAGGGAGGTCACCGAGCCGGGCCTGATCGTCGACGTGGGCAGCGGGCCGGGCGTGGTGTCGTGTCTGTTCGCCGAGGTCTTCCCGGGTGCGCGGGTCCTGGCCGTGGACGGCAGCGAACCGCTCCTCGACCGGGCCAGGGCGCGCGCCGAGCGGCTCGGCGTGGGGGACCGCTTCGACGTCCTCGCCGGTGAACTCCCGGGCGTCCTCGACAAGCTGGACTACCCGGCGGACCTCCTGTGGGCCGGGCACAGCCTGCACCACCTCGCCGACCAGCGGGCCGCGCTCACCGCCTTCGGCGAGCGGCTCGCCCCCGGCGGCACCCTGGCCGTCCTCGAGGGCGGCCTGCCCAGCCGCTTCCTGCCCCGGGACATCGGCATCGGCCGGCCCGGCCTCCAGGCACGGCTGGACGCGCTGCAGGAGGAGTGGTTCGCGCAGATGCGCACCGACCTGCCCGGAGCCGTCACCGAGGCCGAGGACTGGCCCGCGCTGCTCAACTCCGCCGGGCTCAGGTACGCCCGCAGCCGCAGCTTCCTCATCGACCTGCCCGCCCCGGCCCCCGACCGGGTCCGCGCCTACGTGACCGAGATCCTCGCCCGACTGCGCGACAGCGTCGGCGAGGGTCTGGACGCCGAGGACCGCACCACCCTGGACCGCCTCCTGGACCCGGCCGACCCGGCGAGCGTGCACCGCAGGGCCGACGTGTTCGTCCTCGGGGCCCGCACGGTGCACACGGCCGTTCGGCCCGTCTAGCAGCGGAGCGCGTACACACTCACCCGCGCTCCGTGCACCACCCGCGTCCCGCACTCCTCGAACCGCCCGGCGAGCGCCGTGCGCACGCCCTGGCGTTCTCCGCCGACGGGACACTGCTCGCGGCGAGCATCGCCGACGATTCGGCGCAGATCTGGGGGACGGCCCGCACCCGGCCGGCCCCGACGACCGCACCGGCCGGTGACGGACCGGTCCTCGCCCTCGGATTCACCGCGGCCGGAGCGGAGTTGCACGTGGCCGCCCCGCATCTCCCCGACCGGAGCGTTCCGTTGCGGCCCGAGGAGAGCGCGAGCGAGCTGTGCGCCCGGGCGGACGGCGGTCCGACGCGGGCGCGGTGACGGCGGTACCTCCCCTCCGTGCCGTACTGCCCCACCTGCGGTTCTTGACATCGAGAGCGCTCGAAGTGATGGACTCCGGTCGATCACCAACCACAGGGGGAAACCATGAACGACTCTCCGGTCGCGCTCATCACCGGTGGCGGCAGCGGTATCGGTGCCGCCGTCGGGCGTCAACTGCTGGACGCGGGCCACCGGGTGGCCGTCACCGGGCGGGGTGCGGAGCGGCTGCGCGCCTTCGCCCGCGAACTCGGTGATCCGGCAGGCCTGTTGACCGTCGTGGGCGACACCGCCGAGTACGCCGACGTGCAGGCCGCGGTCGACAGCACGCTCAAGGCGTTCGGCCGGCTCGACACCGTCGTCGCCAACGCCGGCTTCGCCACCCACGACACCGTCGCCGACGGCGACCCGGCGGGCTGGGCCGAGATGGTCCTCACCAACGTCCTCGGCCCGGCCCTGCTGATCCGGGCCTCCGTCGACGCCCTGAAGGCGAGCCGGGGGCGGATCGTCCTGGTCGGCAGCGTCGCCGGGTTCGTGAACACGCCCGGCAACCTGTACGGCGCGACCAAGTGGGCGGTCACCGGGCTCGCGGAGAACACCCGCCGCCAGGTCACCGAGTTCGGCATCGGCGTCACGCTGGTCGCGCCGGGCCGGGTGGAGACCCCGTTCTGGGACGCCAACCTGCCGCCCGGCCTGCTGCTGACCGCCGACCAGATCGCCGACTCGGTGGTGTGGGCGATCCGGCAGCCGGCCGGCGTGGACGTCAACACCCTCGTCGTACGCCCGCTGGGGCAGCCCAACTGACGTACCCGACGGCCCGGTACCGCGTGGTACCGGGCCGCCCGCCCCCCCGGTCAGTTGTTGGCGAGGAACTGCTTCGCCAGCTGGTCACCGAGGGACACCGCCGCGCTGTGGCTCTCGATGGGGGAGACCTTGGAGTTCTTGAACAGGATGTAGGTGACGCCGGAGTCGGCACCGCCGGTCGCCGGGTCGGGGTCGATGCCGAGCGCCTTGGCGGTCGCGTACGACGCCTCGCCGATGATCTTCGTGGGGCCGGTGTCGCCGACCACCGCGTACTCGACCTTGTTGTTGTAGATGACGGCGACCACGCCGCCGCCCTTTATGCCGGCGCTGGAGTAGTTCCAGATGCTGCTGGAGCTGGGCACCACGACGTACGGCAGCGACTCGGCCTTGAGCGGCTTGCCGTCGGACTGGTGGAACGCGGTGTCGTCCTGGTACCAGGGGTCGCGGTCCTCGTTGCAGTTGGTGGTGCGCTGGCCGTCACAGTCGATGTCCATGTCGGACTTCCAGAACACCGCGCCGTTCTTGCCGCACACGGGGATCGTGGCCGAGGTCTCGTCGTCGGTCTTGTACTTGCCGCTGGAGATCTGGGAGCAGGAGGTCACCTTGGCGAGCAGGTCGGCCGCGCTGACCGAGCCCTCCTGAGCGGACTTCGGGACGGTGGCGCCGGACGCGCTCGCGGGAAGCACTCCGGCGGCCAGCAGTGCGGCCCCGGAGGCCGCGGCAAGGGTCAGTGTTCGGATGCGCACTGTGGGGGGTCCCCTTCTGTTAGGAAAGTTTCCTGACCGGGTGCCGTACAAGGTGGACCCGGCTGCATGTCCGCGTCAACCCCTGAGTGTGAACTCGGAGAATTGTCATGCATTGCGGCGAAATGTTCCCCGGGGAACACTGGTGGAGCAGGACATTCCGAACATTTATGCAGGAGCCGTGCGAGGGTTGAGCGGTGGCTCCGGTGGCTCCTGGGAGGCGAGGGGTCATGTTCGTACGGACGGTGTACGTCACCGGTGATCCGGCGCAGATCGAGGCAGCCATCCGGGCGCTGAACAGCGAAGGGCGCAGTCTGCTGGAGGAACGTCCCGAGTACCGGGGCGCGGGCGTCTTCGTCGACCGGGATCTGGGCAAACTGCTCGCGGTGAGCTGGTGGGGATCCGAGGAGGCCCGGCGCAACAGCGACCAGGTGATGCGCGAGCGGCGCGGGCCGATGCTGGAGCCGTTCGCGGGCACCGTCGCCGTCGAGAACTACGAGGTGGCCGTCTTCCACTCGGTGCAGCTGCCGAGGGTGGGCGGCGGCATGCGGATGACCAGGGTGGAGTTCGACCCGGCCGACACGGACCTGTTCATCGAGACGTTCCGGTCCTCGGGTATACCCCGCCTGGAGACGCTGCCCGGCTACGCGCGGTGTGCCCTGTTCGTCGACCGGCAGCTGGGCCGGGGCATGGTCGGCGTGCTCTTCGTCGACCGCGCCTCGATGGCCGCGTCCCGCGGCGGCCAGGCGGCCGCCCGGCGCCAGGACGTCGCCAAGGCGCATGTGAGCGTGGTCGCCCTGGAGGAGTTCGAGGTCGTCCACGCGGACGTGCACACCTACTGACGCGCTCCGCATCCGCACGGGAGTCGGGGAACACGAGCGGCCGTCCCGCCGTGGTCACGACGGGACGGCCGGTGTGTGCGGGGCTGCCGTTCAGTCCATGTCGGTTGCCCGGCCCGTGTGCGCTCGACCCATGTGGGCTTGATGCATGTGCGCTCGGCCTACGTGCGCATGGCCCATGTGCGCTCGGCCTACGTGCGCATGGCCCATGTGCGCTCGACCCATGTGGGCACGATTCATGGGGTCAGCCCATGTCGAAGGTGGCCGGGTCCGGGCCGATGCGGCGGTCCTCGTTGAGCGCGCTGATCGCCGCGAGGTCCTCGGTGTCCAGGCTGAAGTCGAACACCTCGATGTTCTCCTTGATCCGGGACGGCGTGACCGACTTCGGGATCACCACGTTGCCCAGCTGGATGTGCCAACGAAGCACGACCTGGGCCGGGGTGCGGTTGTGCTTCTGCGCGATGGCGACGATCGCCGGCACCTCCAGCAGGCCCTTGCCCTGGCCGAGCGGGGACCAGGCCTCGGTGGCGATGCCCTGCTCGGCGTGGAACTCCCGGGCCGCGTGCTGCTGCAGGTGCGGGTGCAGTTCGATCTGGTTGACCGCGGGGATGACCGACGTCTCCTCGATCAGCCGCTCCAGGTGCTCCGGGAGGAAGTTGGAGACGCCGATCGCCTTGACGAGGCCGTCGGTCAGCAGCTGCTCGAACGCCTTGTAGGAGTCGATGTACTTGCCCCGGGCGGGCAGCGGCCAGTGGATGAGGTACAGGTCCAGGTGGTCCAGACCCAGCTTCGCCAGCGACGCGTCGAAGGCGCGCAGCGTGGCGTCGTACCCCTGGTCGGCGTTCCAGAGCTTGGTGGTGACGAACAAGTCCTCGCGGGGGACGCCAGAGGCGGCGATGGCCTTGCCGGTGCCCTCTTCGTTGCCGTAGATCGCCGCTGTGTCGATGCTGCGGTACCCGGCCTCCAGTGCCGTGGCGACGGCCCGCTCGGCCTCGTCGTCCGGCACCTGCCACACACCGAAGCCCAGCTGGGGCATCTCGACGCCGTTGTTGAGGATTTTCGGGGGGACCTTGCTGCTCACGAGCTTTCGATCCTTAAGGTTGTCGACAGGTGGTACACCCATCGTCAACGATCATCGGCCGTGATGCATTCCTGAGTCCGGAATCCGCCGGAACCGAGCGGTGAGTCGGCCTCTGGGACGGAGATTGGCCGGAAATGCATCCGACCTCATGGGTCCGGACCATTGACCGCGGCCCGTTCCTGCCGAGACTCTGGTCGCATCGTCGGACGTATCGCTGAACCCGATACAGGGATGTGAACCATCCTGTGGGTTTTCCAGCGGATCCCTGTGAACGCGACTCCCTCTCTGCCCTCTGAGAGCCCCCAACCTCAGGAAAGCAGGTATGCGCCCATGAACGAGACGATCACCGAAGACGTCCAGGCCGAACCCATTGTTCGGCAGACATCCGATGAAAAGGTCTGGCGAAGCCCTGGTTATCAGGTCGTGGAGACCGCCCTGGAAGTGACCGGCTACGCCCTCGGCGACCGCTGACCCGCAAGATGACCCTCACCAGCGTCCGCGCCGGGACGACCGCCGGCCCCTGGCCGGTCACGGAGTTCACCGAACGGCTGCGGGCCGTCACCGCCGACCGCTACCACGACCGCCACCCCTTCAACCAGCGCATGCACCGGGGCGAACTGACCCCGGCCGAACTGCGCCGCTGGATCACCAACCGCTTCCACTACCAGCGGCACATCCCCGTCAAAGACGCCCTGATCCTCGCCAAACTGGACCGGCCGGCGCTGCGCCGCTCCTGGCTGCGCCGCATCCGCGACCACGACGGCACCGCGGAGGATGAGGGCGGTATCGAACGCTGGCTGCGCCTCGGCGAGGCGGCCGGGCTCGCCCGGGACCAGTTGTGGGACAGCTCCCGAGTGCTGCCCGGGGTGCGCTTCGCGGTCGAGGGGTACGTCACCTTCTGCCGGGTCCGCCCCGCGCTGGACGCGGTCGCCGCCTCCCTGACGGAGCTGTCCGCGCCCGGCCTGATGCGCACCCGCATCGCCGCCTTCGAACGGCACTACCCGTGGATCGACCCGGCGGGACTCGCCTACTTCCGCGGCCGCGTCGACCAGGGTGCCCGGGACGGCGAAGAGGCGCTCGGCCTGGTCCTGGACTGGGCCCGCACCCGTGAGCAGCAGCAGCGCGCCGTCGCCGCGCTCGCCTACAAGTGCGAGGTGCTGTGGGCGCTGCTCGACGCCGTGGACCGCGGGGACACCGGCGGCTGGGGCGGGTCATGACCTGGCGGCCCGCCCTCGCCCGCGCGGTCGTGCTGCGCCACGACCGGGTGCGCGGCACCGACCTGTTACTGCTGCCCGAGCGGGTGGTGGTCCTGCACGGCCGGGCGGGCGGGGTGCTGCGCCTGTGCGACGGCAGCCGTGCGGTGGCGGACATCGTCACCGAACTGGCCAGGACGTTCCCGGACGCCCCGGTCGCCACCGAAGTCCCCGAGTTTCTCACGGCGTTGCGAAGAGAGGGGTGGCTGAAATGAGCACGGCGCGCCCGGACAGGGATCCACCTTGGGCGAACACCGCCGAGCGGGGTGCGGGCCGGCACCCACCGGTCCCGGTCGATCCGGGCGGAAGGCGAGCTTCACCGACCCCCGTGGCCCCGCCCTGGGCGTTGCTGGCCGAGCTCACCCATGCCTGTCCGTTGCGCTGCGGGTACTGTTCCAACCCCGTCCGACTGACCGGTCGGTCAGCTGAATTGGGGACCGGACAGTGGGCGGAGGTGTTCCGGCAGGCCGGTGAGCTGGGCGTGGTGCAGACCCATCTGTCCGGCGGTGAGCCGCTACTGAGGCGGGATCTGCCCGAGCTGGTCGCCGCCGCCGACGCCGCCGGCCTCTACACCCAGCTCGTCACCAGCGGGCTCGGACTGAGCGAGCGCCGGCTGGCCGGGCTGGCGGGCGCCGGGCTGCGCAGTGTGCAGCTGTCCGTGCAGCACCCGGAACCGACGGCCGCCGAACGCATCGCCGGCGCTCGCTCGTTCGCGGCGAAGGAACGCGCGGCCCGGCTGGTCCGGGCGGCGGGCCTGCCCCTCGGACTCAACGTCGTCCTGCACCGGGGCAACCTGGACGCCGTCGAGGATCTGATCGCACTCGCCGTGGCGTGGGGCGCGGACCGGATCGAGCTGGCCAACACCCAGTACCACGGGTGGGCGGCCCGCAACCGCGCCGCCCTGCTGCCGCTCCCCGGCCAGGTCGAGCGGGCCCGGGAGACGGTCCTGCGCTGGCGCCGGCGCCTGGACGAACCCGAGCTGGTCTGGGTCGCCCCCGATCTGGCGGGCGGCACGGCGAAGCCCTGCATGGGTGGCTGGGGCCGGATCTCGCTCACCGTGGCTCCCGACGGCACGGTCCTGCCCTGCCCCGCCGCGGCCACCCTGCCCGAACTGGACCCGCCGAACGTCCGGGAGTGCGAACTCGCCCGGATCTGGCGGGAGTCGAAGGCCTTCAACGCCTACCGGGGTGAGTCCTGGATGCGCGAGCCCTGCCGGGGCTGCGCCCTGCGCACCGCCGACTTCGGCGGCTGCCGCTGCCAGGCGTACGCGCTCACCGGAGACGCCCGCAACACCGACCCGGCCTGCCGCCACGCACCGGGCCACCGTGCCGTACCCCTCCGGCGGACCACCGAGGCCGCCGCCTACCGAGAAGGAGGACCATGAGACGTCTACGAGCCGCCCTGGCGGCCGTCGCACTCACCACCGCCGCGGCGGCCATGCTCCCCGCCGCGGTATCCCCGCCCGCCACCGCGGCCACCGAGACCGGGCCCGCCGCCGCGACCAGGCCCGCCGCCACCCCCGACTGGTCCACCGCGGTCGTCGACTCCACCATGGCCCGCTACACCCCGAGCACCATCGGCGGCTGGTCCTACCCGGTCGGCCTCTACCTCTACGGCCAGTACCTCACCTACCGGCGCACCCACGACCCCCACTACCTCGCCTACCTCAAGAGCTACGCCGACCGGTTCGTGAGGAGCGACGGCTCGATCGACCAGTCGTTCAACAGCCTGGACAGCATGCAGGCGGGCCGGCTCCTGGTCATCCTCCACCACGAGACCGGCCAGGACCGCTACCGCAAGGCGGCCAAGAAGATCCGCGACCGCCTGAACACCTACCCGCGCACCGGCGACGGCGGCTTCTGGCACGCGGACAACTCCAGCCGCGCGCACCAACTGTGGGCGGACGGCGTCTACATGGTGAACCCGTTCCTCGTCGAGTACGGCAAGGAGTTCGGGGACAGCGCGTACGCCGACGACGAGGCGGCGCGGCAGCTCGCCGTCTACGGCGGCCACCTTCAGGTCGCGAACGGACTGCTCAAGCACGCCTACGACGAGTCGAGGAGCGCGAGTTGGGCGGATCCGGCGACCGGGCTCGCGCCCGAACACTGGTGCCGCGCCGTCGGCTGGTACGCGATGGCGATCGTCAACGTGCTGGACGCCGTCCCGGCGAACCAGTCGCGCCGGCCCCAACTTCTCACCATCTTCCGGAAACTGGCGGCGGGGTTGGAGAAGTACCAGGATCCGGCGACCGGACGCTGGTTCCAGGTGATGGACAAGGGCGGGCGCGGTGACAACTGGACCGAGACGTCCTGCTCCAGCATGTTCACCTACGCCCTGTCCCGCGGCGTCCAGCAGCACTACCTCGACCCGCACTACGCGGATGTCGCCCGCCGCGGCTACCAGGGCGTGCTCGCCGAGCTGTCTGTAGGCGCGGACGGCCGCACCGACCTCGCCGGCATCTCCGTCGGCACGAACGTCGGCGACTACGCGTACTACGCCGCCCGCACCCGGGCCACGAACGACTTCCACGGCCTCGGGGCCTTCCTGATCATGAACGAGCAACTGAGAGGTGAGTCAGTGTCATGAGCACGACATTAATAAGGACGGTCCTCGGAGCCGCAGTCGCCGGTGCCGCCGTGGGGCCGCCCGCGAACACCGCACACGCCGTGGGCGTCCGGCGCTCGCTCGGCGGCATCTCGGACTCGCAGGACACCTGCCTCCTGCTCACCGATCTCCGCGACCACCAGCTGGTGTGAGGAACCGTCACCATGAAACCCCCCACTGCCGCGCGGCGCAGAGCTGCCGCGATCGTCCTCTCGGTCCTCGCCGTCGTCCTCGGGCTCTCCCGCCCCGCGGCCCTGGCATCCCCGCACACCGCGCCCCGCGCAGCCGTCTACGACGTACGTGACTACGGCGCCAAGGGCGACGGCTCGGCCAACGACACCCCAGCCATCGACAAGGCCGTGGACGCGGCCGGTTCGGCGGGTGGCGGCACCGTCCGCTTCACCGCAGGCACCTACAAGTCCAAGAACACCATCCACATGAAGAGCCATGTGACGCTCCAGCTCGACAAGGGCGCCACCCTGCAGGGCTCCAGCGCCGACACCTACGACAAGGCCGAGTCCAACCCGAACGACGCCTACCAGGACTACGGCCACAGCCACTTCCACGACGCGATGATCTATGGCGACAAGCTCACCGACATCGGGTTCGTCGGCCAGGGCGTCATCGACGGCGCCGGCAACCTGATCACCGGCAACCCGAAGTCCGGCGAGGCCGACAAGATCATCTCGCTGACCCGGTGCGACGGACTCAGGATCGGCGACGGCCTCACCCTGCGTCGCGGCGGCCACTTCGCGGCCCTGGTCAACGGCTGCACGAACGTCACGTCCGACCACCTGACCATCGACACCGCGAGTGACCGCGACGGCTGGAACATCATCTCCACCACGAACGTCACGGTCACCGACGCGAACATCAAGGCCAACGACGACGCCCTGGTCTTCAAGAGTGACTACGCCCTCGGCGCCAAGCTCCCCAACGGCCATGTCCGGGTGAGCGATTCCCACCTGTCGGCCAAGTGCTGCAACGCCCTGATGTTCGGCTCCGAGACCTGCGGGGACTTCTCGGACTACCAGTTCGAGAACATCCGTATCGAGGGCGCCGACAAGTCCGGGCTCGGCATGGTCTCCATGGACGGCGCGAACATCTCCGACGTCCACTACAAGGACATCACCATGACCGGAGTGCACTCCCCGATCATGGAGAAGATCGGCACCCGCAAGCGCTGTGGAAACACCCCGGGCACCGGCTCGATCAGCGATGTGACGTACGAGAACATCACCGCCACCGGCACCACCCCCTCCTTCAGCCCGACCCTGTGGGGCGAGAGCGGACACCGGATCCACGGCGTGACCTTCACGCACGTCGACATCACCGTGCCCGGCGGCAACGGCACCATGTCGACCGCCGTACCGGGCAACGACCCCAAGGACTACAACCCCAAGGCCATCGGCACCCGGCCGGCCTACGGCTGGTACCTGCACAACGCCAATGACGTCCGGTTCACCGACAGCTCCGTGAAGTTCGCGTCGGACGACGGGCGGCCGGCGGTCATCGCCAACGCGGCGAGCGGCATCCGCCTCACCCGCTTCACGGCGCAGAAGGGCGGCGACTCCCCGTACGACATCGGCCTCCAGGACGTCACCGGCGCCTGCCTGACGGACAGTCACAACACCTCCGGCGGTGCCCTCCGCGTCTCGGGCGGCCAGGACTGCGGTACGGCCGCGAAGCCGTCGGACCTGGAGAATCCCCGGCAGGACTTCCTCCGGGGCTCCGTAGGCGGCCTCTTCCTGCACTGGGGTCTGCGCACCGCCCCCGCCCACACCAGCTGCACCGCCTGGGAGAAGGACGTCACCGGCGGGGGCTGGACCCCCGACTACTGGGTGAAGGAGGCCCAGAAGCTGCACACCCAGTACCTGGTCCTCGCCACCTTCCACAGTCGCCTCGGCTACGCCCGCCCCTGGCCCTCGAAGATCCCGGGCTCCTGCGCCACCGAACGGGACTTCCTCGGCGAGCTGATCACCGCCGCCAAGGCCAAGGGCATGAAGGTCATCCTCTACATGACCGACGACCCCCAGTGGCACGACGAGGGCGGCCACGAGTGGCTCGACTCGGCCGCCTACTCCGCCTACAAGGGCAAGGACGTCGACCTCACCACCCGCGACGGCTTCGGCCAGTTCAGCTACGACAACTTCTTCGAGGTCATGGACCGCTATCCCGACCTCGGCGGCTTCTGGATCGACAACGACAACGCGTACTGGGAGAGCCACGACCTGTACGCGCAGATCCAGCACAAGCGCCCCGGGTACACGCTCAGCAACAACAACGAAGACACGCCGATCATGGACATGATCAGCAATGAGCAGAAAACCGGGATGACCCCGTCCTACGACTACCCGCAGGCGCTCTACACGGCCCAACCCCGCCTGACCGAAGCCGACTTCAAGCTGCCCTCGACGGGTGCCTGGTGGTACGACGGCTCGGACCCGACCGTCGACCGCGCACTCACCCTGGGCCGGCTGGTCACCAACGCCGGCTCCTCGATCAAGGCCCTGATGGCCGAGACCGCCCAGGTCAACGGCAGGTTCCCGGCCAACCAGGCGAACTTCAACACCTTCGTCGACTCCTATCTCGACCCCATCTGGGAGTCCCTGCACGGCACCGAGGGCGGGGGCTACCTGTACGGCGGCCTCAAGCCCGGCTTCTGGAACGACGGGGCGCACGGCGTCACCACCATCGCCAAGGGCGACTCCGCCCGCCAGTACGTCCACGTCCTGACCCCGCCCTCGACCGGCACCCTGCGGATCCGCGACAACGGCTACCGCATCGCCTCCGTCACCAACCTCCGTACGGGCAAGGCGGTCTCCTGGTCGCAGTCCGGCGGTGTGCTGACCCTGACCGGTCTCGGCGACTGGGATCCGTACGACACCGTCTTCAAGGTCATGACCGCCGGCCGTCAGGGCATCCTGTCCGGCGTCAAGGTCACCGCGAGCGCCTCGGCGAGCGGTCACGCGGGCTCCGCCGCCGGTGACAGCGACTACCTCACCTACTGGGACAGCAACAAGACGCTGCCCGTGAACCTGACCTTCGACCTCGGCTCGGCCGAGAAGGTCCGGTACATCGGCCTCAACCAGCGCGAGGACTCGGTCGCCTACGCGCGCTCCGGCACCGAGCAGTCGGCGCGCATCAAGGCGTACAAGGTGTTCCTCAGCGACGACGGCACGAACTGGGGGAGCGCCGTCAAGTCCGGGGAGCTGCCCAGCCGACGGGGCATCCAGGGCATCGACCTGGCCGCCGCCACCGCCCGCTACGTCCGCCTGGAGGTGGACTCCACCTGGGCCGCCGCCACCGACACCACCCGCTACCGACGGCTGCGCGTCGACGAGGCCTGGATCGGCACGGCCTACGCGACGCCCGTGAACGGAGGACGACCGTGATCCGGATCAGAGCACTGACAGCGGCGGTCGCCGGACTACTGGTCGCCTCGGCGGTACCGCTCGTGGGCACCGCCCACCCGGCCGCCGCCTCCGACAACGGCCAGGCCGTCCGGCCCGCCATGGGCTGGAGCAGCTGGAGTTATGTGCGTCGCGGGCCCACCGAGGCCAAGATCAAGGCCCAGGCCGACGCGCTGGTCGCGAGCGGGCTGAAGGACCACGGCTTCGTCCACGTCAACCTCGACGATTTCTGGCAGAAGTGCGACTCGAACGGCTTCACCGTCGACTCCTACGGCCGCTGGGCCGTCGACACCGCCAAATTCCCGGGCGGCATCAAGGCCGTCGCCGACTACGTCCACTCCAAGGGCCTGAAGTTCGGCTTCTACGTCACACCGGGCATCGCCAAGAACGCCGTCACCAAGAACACCCCGATCGAGGGCACGTCGTATCACGCGAAGGACATCGCGGACACCTCGAAGAGCGAGAAGAACTACAACTGCAAGAACATGTACTACATCGACTACTCCAAGCCGGGCGCGCAGGAGTTCGTGAACTCCTGGGCGAACCAGTTCGCCTCCTGGGGGGTCGACTACCTGAAAATCGACGGGGTGGGCAGCCAGGACGTCCCGGACGTGAAGGCCTGGTCCCAGGCGCTGCGCTCCACCGGACGGCCCGTCACCTTCGGGCTCTCCAACAACCTCCCGATCGCCGACGCCCCGACCTGGCGGCAGCTCGCGAACAGCTGGCGCACCCAGGGCGACGTCGAGTGCTACTGCGGTCCCGGCGACCACGGCAGCGGCTATCCGCTCACCGACTGGTCCCATGTCTCCGCCCGCTTCGGCACGGCCGCGAACTGGCAGCCGTACGCAGGCCCCGGCGGCTGGAACGACCTGGACTCCCTGGAGATCGGCAACGGCGACCAGGTCGGCCTCACCGCCGACCAGCGGCGCTCCCACTTCACCCTGTGGGCGATGGCCGCCGCGCCCCTCCTCCTCGGCACCGACCTCACCCGTCTCGACACCGTCGACAAGGCCATGCTCACCAACGACCGGCTCATCGGCGTCGACCAGGACGGGGCCGCCGCGAAACGGATCGTGAACAGCGGGGTCAAACAGGTGTGGAGCAAGAAGGAGAGCGACGGCCAGTACGCCGTCGCCCTCTTCAACACCGGTACCTCCGGCAGCTCCACGGTCTCGGTGAACTGGTCCCAGGTCGGCTTCTCCGGCTCCGGTGACGTCACCGACCTGTGGTCCGGCTCCCACAAGGGCGTGACGGCCGACTCCTACAGCGCCACCCTGCGGCCGGGTGAGACCCGTCTGATCCGCGTCAGGCCCGTCGCCCCCTACCGGTACACCGGCTGAGAGAGGCCAACCTCCATGAAAACCAGCAAAGTTCTGCCCTACGGGCTGGCCGCGATGCTCGCGCTGCCACTGGCCGGGCTGAGCCAGGGCACCGCCCTGGCGGCCACCGACTACCAGGCCGAGAGCGCGACGATCTCCCAGGGCACGGTCGCCACCAACCACACCGGCTACACAGGCACCGGCTTCGTGGACTACACCAACATCAAGGGCTCCTCTGTGGAGTTCACGGTGAGCGCGTCCGCCGCGGGTACCTGGGCGCTCGCCCTCCGCTTCGCCAACGGCACCGCCGTCGACCGGCCGATGGACATCTCGGTGGGTGGCACGGTCGTCGCGTCCGGCGTGTCCTTCCCGGCCACCGCCGACTGGAACACGTGGACCACGAAAACCGTCAACGTCCCCCTGGCGGCGGGCTCCAACAAGATCCGCGCCACCGCGACCACCGCCAACGGCGGTCCCAACCTCGACAAGATCAGCCTCAACGCGGCCGCCGACACCCAGGCCCCCACCAGGCCCGGCCAGCCGTCCTGCTCCGACATCGGCGAGGACGGGCTGACCCTCGGCTGGGGCGCGGCCACCGACAACGTGGGTGTGACGGCGTACGACCTCTACGAGCACGGCAACAAGATCGCTGAGGCGCCCGGGAGTTCTTCCTCCAAGACGCTCACCGGCCTCACTCCGGACACCACCTACGACCTCACCGTCATCGCCCGCGACGCGGCCGGCAACACCTCACCGGCCAGCCCGGTGGTCGACTGCACCACCAAGCCGAGCTCCGACACCACACCGCCCACCAGACCCGGGACCCTGTCCGCGGCCGGCGTCACGGCGAACACCGTCGACCTCTCCTGGGGCGCGTCCACCGACGACCGGGCGGTGACCGCGTACGACATCCGCAGCGGGACGACGGTCTACCGGACCGTCACCGGCGCCACCGCCGGCACCCTCACGGGCCTCGCCTGCGACAGCCCGTACACCCTGGACGTCGTCGCCCGGGACGCGGCCGGGAACGTCTCCGAGCCGAGCAACAGCGTCACCTTCACCACCAAGGCCTGTGCCACCGACGGCGGCGTCCCCTCCTCCGTCGCCACCCTCTCCTCCGGCTGGACGATCCCCTGGGGCACCTACTGGATGCCCGACGGCAAGACCGCCCTGGTCACGGAGCGGGACGACTTCCGGGTCTGGAAGGTGACCGAGGACGGTACGAGGACCCAGGTCGGGACCGTCCCGAACGCCGTCACCACCAACGGGGAGGGCGGGCTGCTCGGGGTCGCGGTCGACCCCAAGTGGGGAACGAACCACTACGTCTACTTCATGCACACCGCGGCCGAGGGCAACCGGGTCGTGCGCATGACCTACGACGGCAGCAGGCTCAGCGACTACAAGGTGCTGCTCCAGGGCATCAAGAAGAACCGCTACCACAACGGCGGACGGCTCCTCTTCGGCCCCGACGGCTATCTCTACGTCTCCACCGGTGAGGCCCAGACACCCGACCTCGCCCAGGACAAGAACTCCCTGAACGGCAAGATCCTGCGGATGACGACGGACGGAAAGGCGGCGCCGGGCAACCCGTTCGGGAACTACGTCTACAGCCTCGGCCACCGCAACCCGCAGGGCCTCGCCTTCGACCGCAACGGGCGGCTGTGGGAGGCCGAGTTCGGCAACAGCTCCAAGGACGAGCTGAACCTGATCAAGCCGGGCGCCAACTACGGCTGGCCGACCTGCGAGGGCACCTGCTCGGTCGCGGGGATGACCAACCCGAAGGCCACCTGGAACGTCTCGGAGGCCTCGCCGAGCGGTATCGCGATCGTCCGCAACGTCGTCTACATGGCGTCGCTGCGCGGCGAACGGCTGTGGCGCATCCCGGTCAACGGCAACGCCGAGAGTGTCGGCACACCGACGGCGTACTACGTGGGCACGTACGGTCGCCTGCGGACCGTGACCAAGGTGCCGGGCGCCGACCAGCTGTGGCTGTCCACCACCAACTGCGACAACAACGGCAACGAGCCCGACGGATCCGACAAGGTCTTCCGGATCGACATCAGGTGACAGGCTGACGGGCCGTCAGGCCCGGTAGAGGGCCTCGACCTCGTTGGCGTAGGCGTTCTCGATCGCCTTGCGCTTGAGCTTCAACGACGGGGTCAGCAAGCCGTGTTCCTCGGTGAACGGCTGGGCGAGGATACGGAAGGTACGGATCGACTCGGCCTGTGAGACCAGGGTGTTGGCGGCCACCACCGCGCGCCGCACCTCGGTCTCCAGGTCGGTGTCGCGCACCAGCTGGGCCTCGGACATCCGGGGCTTGCCGCGCATCTGCAGCCAGTGTTCGACGGCCTCGGTGTCCAGCGTGACCAGGGCCGCGATGTAGGGGCGGTCGTTGCCGACGACGATGCACTGGTTGACCAGCGGATGGTCGCGCACCCGCTCCTCCAGGACACCCGGGGAGACGCTCTTGCCGCCGGAGGTCACCAGGATCTCCTTCTTGCGGCCGGTGATGGTGAGATACCCGTCCTCGTCCAGGGAGCCCAGGTCGCCGGTGGCCAGCCAGCCGTCGTGCAGGGAGGCGTCGGTGGCCTTCTGGTTGTTGAGGTAGCCCTGGAAGACGTTGCCGCCGTGCAGCCAGACCTCGCCGTCGTCCGCGATGTGCACGGTGGTGCCCGGTACGGCCTGGCCGACCGTGCCGTAGCGGGTGCGCTCGGGCGGGTTGGCGGTGGCGGCCGCCGTCGACTCGGTCAGGCCGTAGCCCTCGTAGATCTGCACGCCCGCGCCGGCGAAGAACAGGCCGAGCCTGCGGTCCATGGCCGAGCCGCCGGACATGGCGTTGCGGATCCGGCCGCCCATCGCCGCCCGCACCTTGGAGTAGACGAGCTTGTCGAAGAGCTGGTGCTGCACCCGCAGTGACGCCGACGGGCCGGGCCCGGTGCCCCACGCCTTCGCCTCGACGGCGTCCGCGTACTTCACCGCGATCTCCACCGCCTTCTCGAACGGCCCGCCCTTGCCCTCCTTCTCCGCCTTCCGCCGGGCCGCGTTGAACACCTTCTCGAAGATGTACGGCACGGCCAGGATGAACGTCGGCCGGAACGCGGCCAGATCGGGCAGCAGCGCGGCCGCGTTCAGCTGCGGCTGGTGGCCGAAACGCACGCCGTGCCGGATCGCGGCGACCTCCACCATGCGGCCGAAGACGTGCGCGAGCGGCAGGAAGAGGAGGGTGGAGACCTCCTCGCCCTTCTTCGCGCGGAACACCGACTCCCAGCGGCCGACGACCGCGTCCGCCTCGTACATGAAGTTCCCGTGCGACAGCACACAGCCCTTCGGGCGGCCGGTGGTGCCCGAGGTGTAGATGATCGTGGCGACCGAGTCGGGGGTGACCGCCTGCCGGTGCCGGTGCACGACCTCGTCCTCCAGGTGCGCGCCCGCGTCGTACAGCTCCTGCACCGCGCCGGAGTCCAGCTGCCACAGCTGGCGCAGCTGCGGCAGCCGGTCGATGACGGTGGCGATCGTCATCGCGTGGTCCTCGTGCTCCACGATCGCGGCCGTGCACTCGGCGTCGTACAGCATCCAGAAGCACTGTTCGGCCGACGACGTGGGGTAGACCGGCACCACCTGGGCACCGATCGTCCACAGGGCGAAGTCGAACAGTGTCCACTCGTAACGCGTGCGGGACATGATCGCGACCCGGTCGCCGAACCGGATGCCACGCGCCAGCAGCCCCTTGGCGAGCGCCAGGACCTCGTCGCGGAACTCGGCGGAGGTCACCTCACGCCACTGGCCGAGGTCGTCCTTGCGGCCCAGGGCGATGTGCAGCGGGTCCGCCAGGGCATGCTCGAACACGCAGTCGGCCAGACCGCCGACCGGCGGCGCCGACGCCAACGGCGGGTTGGTGAACTCGCGCAAACCCCGCTCCCGCTTCTCGCTCCCCAGTCACGCTCCGCACAGCGCCGTGAAAGCTACCCCACCGGCAGACCGTTCGGGAGGGGGGTGCGAAAACGAGCATTGCTCTCGTATGGGCCCGCCATGGCCTGGCAAATACCCACACATGGGGAAGGGCCGGACAGAATCCTTACGGTTGAGTAAGTTCCGTCTCCGTAATCTCCACTGAATCTGTACGACCCGATTACCGCCCCCGGCCGGTTACCGGCCGGTCAGGTACGCGGCACTGCCGTGCCCTTCGAGGACTGCGCCGCCGGCGCCGATTTCGTCACCGGGCCGTCCGTGCGCGGGGCCCGTACCAGCACCAGGACCAGGGTGCCCGCCACCACCGAGGCGCCGCCCAGCACCAGCAGGGCGCCGTTCAGACCGGAGGCGAAGGCCGTGCGCAGGGTGTGCTCGGCGAACGTCCCGCGCAGCGCTCCGGCGCCGCCGCCCGCCAGCCTGTGCGCCGCGTCGGGCGGGAGCGTGCCGGTCATCCGGGAGGTCACCACGGTCCCGGAGACGGCGACCCCGAGCGCGTACCCCAGCTGCCGGACCGTGTTCACCGCACCGCCCGCCATCCCGGCCCGCTCCGCGGGCACCGCGGCCAGCGCCGCGCCCGCGACCGTCGGCGACACGAGCCCGGTGCCGACCCCCACCAGCACGAACCCCGGTATCAGCGCGGTCCAGGAGGAGCCCGCGCCCAGCACCGCCTGGCAGAGGTCGCCCGCGCCGATCAGCAGCAGCCCGCCGCCGACCGTCAGCCGGGCCGGCGCCCCGTGCAGCAGCCGCCCCACCAGCACCGCGACCACCATCGCCGCCACCGTCATCGGCAGCAGTGTCAGCCCGCCCCGCACCGGGGTCATCCCGAGCAGGGTCTGCATCCAGATCGACACGTACGGCAGCGCCCCGAACGCGACCCCGCTGAACGCGAACGCCCCCACCATGACTCCGGTGAACGACCGCCCGCGCAGCAGCGACAGCTCCAGCAGCGGATGCGCGGCCCGCCGTTCCGCCAGCACGAACACCAGCAGCCCCAGGGCCGCCGCGGCGAACGCGCCGAGCGCCGCCGGGGCCGTCCAGCCGTCCTCCCCGGCCCGTACGACCCCGTAGGTCACACCACCGGCGAACAGCGCGAACGCGGCCGTACCCGCCCAGTCCACGCGCATCCCCCGCGGTCCCCGCGACTCCGGTACGACCCGCAGCGTCAGCCACACCGCGACCACGCTGACCGGCAGGTTCACCAGGAAGATCCACCGCCAGCCGGGCCCCGCCGTCAGCAGCCCGCCGACCACAGGACCGACCGCCGCGGCCCCGCCGCTCACCGCACCCCACACGCCGAGCGCCGCCGACCGCTGCCGCCCCTGGTAGACCGAGCCGAGCAGCGGCAGTGTCGTCGCGAACATCGCGGCCGCGCCCACCCCCTGCACGGCCCGTGCCGCCACCAGGGTCCCCGGACCCGGCGCCAGCCCACACAGCAGGCTGGCCGCGGCGAACAGCACGACACCGGCCACGTGCACCCGGCGGCGGCCGAGGATGTCGGCCGCCGCCCCCGCCCCCAGCAGCAGCGCGGCCAGCGCCAGGGCGTACCCGTCCACCACCCACTGCAGGTCGCTCAGCGACGCGTGCAGTGCCGCCGCCATGTCCGGCAGCGCCACCACCACGATCGTCACGTCGAGCAACAACATGAACGTTCCCAGACATACCGCGGTCAGCGGCCCCCACCTGCGCATCTCTTCACTCCTCGGCCGAATGGCTTGCTGTCGCTCCGTACCATGGGGTCAATCCGGCCGATCAGGGCGGTGCGGCCGGGGTGATCGGCCGAATCCGATGGGAGAAACCATGCTGCCGCTGGAATCCGACACGTTCGACGACCTGGACCTGCGGCTGCTCAGCGCGCTGGAGGTCGACGGCCGGGCCTCCTTCAGCCGGATCGGGGCCGTGCTCGGCGTCTCCGACCAGACGATCGCCCGCCGCTACCGCAGACTGTGCGCCGAGGCCGGGCTGCGGGTGGTCGCCCTCCGGGACCCCGAACGGCTCGGCCAGGACCAGTGGATGCTCCGGCTGCGCTGTGCGCCCGACGGCGCCACCGTCATCGCCGAGGCCCTCGCCAAGCGTCCCGACACCGCCTGGATCGGGCTGGCCGCCGGCGGCACCGAGATCGCTTGCATGACCCGGCCGCGCCACCCCGGCGACCACGACGACCTGCTGCTCGGCAAACTGCCACGCACCCCCAGCGTGGTGGAGATCCGCGCCCAGCAGCTCCTGCACCGGTTCTACGGCGGGCCGTCCGGGTGGGTGCTGAAGTTCCGGGCGCTGACGGACGACCAGGTCGCCGCGTTGCGCCCGGCGGCGCCGGAGTCCGACGGGCCGGCGCGGCTGGAACCCGAGGACGCTCCGCTGCTCGCCGCGCTGGAGCGGGACGGGCGCGCGACCTACCCGGAGTTGCAACGGGCGACGGGACGGTCCGAGTCGTCGGTGAAGCGCCGGCTGGCCGCGTTGCTCGCCTCCGGGGCGGTGTACATCGACGTCGAGTACCGGTCCGAGGTGCTGGGGTTCTCGAAGGCCGCGGTGCTGTGGATCACCACCACGCCGGCCGCGATGCACTCCGTCGGCCAGGCGCTGGCAGGGCATGACGAGGTGGCGTTCGCCGCGGCCACCGCCGGGCCGTCGCACGTCGTGGTGACGGCCGTGCTGCGGGATACGGCGCATCTGTACGCGTATCTGAGCGGCCCGGTGGGGCAGCTGGAGGGGGTGCAGCATGTGGAGGCCATGCCGTTTTTGCGGAGGGTGAAGCAGTTGACGTATCACGGGCCGTGGTGAGTCCGCGGGCGGTGGCGGCCGGTCGCGCCCACGCGGCGGCAGCCGCACCTCTTCAGCCCCGCGCCCGTGCGGGCCGCAACCGCGCGCCTCCTTTCAGGATCGCCGCCGCCAGTGCGTCCGCCGCCGCCTGCGCCGGTGTGCGTCTCGGGCCGTGTACGACGACGAAGTCGACCTTGCCCAGTTCCGGGAGGCCCGAGCGGTCCGGGACGCGGAACAGGCCCGGGGGGATCAGGCCCTTCGAGTGGGCCATCACGCCCAGGCCCGCCCGCGCCGCCGCGATGAGCCCGTTGAGGCTGCCGCTGGTGCACACGATGCGCCATGGGCGGCCCTGGCGTTCCAGCGCCTCCAGGGCCAGTGCGCGGGTGATGCCCGGCGGGGGATAGACGATCAGCGGGACCGGACGGTCGGGGTCCAGGCGGAGCCGCTCCGCGCCGATCCACACCAGGTCGTCGTGCCAGACCAGCTCGCCCAGCGGATCCTCCGCGCGCCGCTTCGCCAGCACCAGGTCCAGCTTCCCGGCGGCCAGCTGCTCGTGCAGGGTGCCCGACAGCTCCACGGTCAGCTCCAGGTCGACCTCGGGATGGTCGTAGCGGAAGCCCTCCAGGATCTCCGGCAGCCGGGTGAGGACGAAGTCCTCCGACGCGCCGAACCGGAGCCGGCCGCGCACCCTGGTCCCGGTGAAGAAGGCCGCCGCCTGCTCGTGCACCTCCAGGATCCGGCGGGCGAAGCCGAGCATCGCCTCGCCGTCCTCGGTCAGTTCCACCGAGTGGGTGTCCCGCGAGAACAGCTGGCGGCCGGCCGCGTCCTCCAGCCGGCGCACGTGCTGGCTGACGGTCGACTGGCGCAGTCCCAGGCGGCGGGCGGCCTGGGTGAAGCTGAGGGTCTGGGCCACCGCCAGGAAGGTCCGCAGCTGCGAAGGGTCATACACTCGAACATGTTATCGCGGAACGCGATGGCAGTCAGAACGGTATACCGGATTCCCGATCGCCTGCCGGAGGAGGACGATGGGGAGGGGCCTTCCGGCCACCGGCGAGAGCCCCCGCGAGAGCCCGGCGTACGCGCCGGCCCGACACCATGGACCGACCGCAAGTGGAGCACCGTGAAACGCCTGAGCTGGCCCAGTTGGATGCCGATCGACCCGTACGTCCTGCTGTTGCTCGGGACGGTATGCATCGCCGCGCTCCTCCCGGCCCGGGGCACCGCCGCCGACGTGGCCTCCGGCGCCTCCACGGCCGCGATCGCCTTCCTCTTCTTCCTCTACGGCGCCCGCCTGTCCACCCGCGAGGCCGTCGACGGACTGCGGCACTGGCGGCTCCACGTCACGGTCCTGGTCTGCACCTTCGTGATCTTCCCGGTGCTCGGCCTGGCCGCCCGCGGCCTGGTGCCCGTACTGCTCACCCATCCGCTCTACCAAGGATTCCTCTTTCTCACCCTGGTGCCCTCGACCATCCAGTCGTCGATCGCCTTCACCTCGATCGCCCGGGGCAACGTGCCCGCCGCGATCTGTGCCGGTTCCTTCTCCTCGCTGATCGGCATCGTCCTCACCCCGTTGCTCGCCGCCGCACTGCTCGGCGGCAGCGGAGGCGGCTTCTCCGCCGACTCGGTCGTCAAGATCGTCCTCCAGCTGCTGGTGCCGTTCGTCGCCGGACAACTGCTGCGCCGGTGGATCGGGGAGTTCATCGCCCGGCACAAGAAGATCCTCGGCCTGGTCGACCGAGGCTCGATCCTGCTGGTCGTCTACACCGCGTTCAGCGAGGGCATGGTCCGGGGCATCTGGCACCAGGTCAGCGCCGTCCGGCTGGCCGGGCTGCTCGCCGTCGAGGCCGTGCTGCTCGCCGTGATGCTCCTCCTGACCTGGTACGGCGCCAAGGCGCTCGGCTTCGGCCGCGGGGACCGCATCGCCATCCAGTTCGCCGGATCGAAGAAGTCCCTCGCCTCCGGGCTGCCGATGGCCAGCGTCCTGTTCGGCGCCCACGCCTCGCTGGCGGTGCTGCCGCTGATGCTCTTCCACCAGATGCAGCTCATGGTGTGCGCCGTCATCGCCAGGCGCCGCGCCCACGACCCGGAGGCCCAGGAGGCGCCCGAAGCCCCGGCCGCCCCCCCTGCGGAGTCACGGTCCGCGGTCGGCACCGGGCCGCTCCGCCGCTGAGCCGTGGCCGCGGTCGTGGCTCAGCGGCGCTGCCCCGCCGCGCCGTCGGCTGCCGAACGCCACCAGTTCACGGGCCTGTTGATCCGGATTACCGGTACGGACGGCTGATGACGGCTAACGTTCCGTCATGACCGCACCTCTGGCGCTCGACCCGGCGCGCACCGCTCTCGTCCTCGTCGACCTGATGGACCGCATCGTCGCGCTGCCCCTGGAGCCCCGCAAGGGCACCGAAGTCCTGCACACCGCCGAGCAGCTGGCCCACTCCTTCCGCGCGGCCGGCGCACCCGTGGTGCTGCTCCGCGTGGAACGGCCCGCGCTCGCCGAGCAGCCGCCGGGCAGCGGGCTGGTCGCCGGACTCCGCAGAGAGGGGGACGTGGAGATCGTCAAGCGCACGATCGGCGGTTTCCAGGGCACGGAGCTCGACGCCCGGCTGCGTCGGCTCGGCATCACCCGGCTGGTGTTCGGCGGCATCGCCACCAACCTCGGCGTCGAGTCCACCGCCCGCGCCGCCGCCGACCTCGGCTACGACCTGGTCTTCGTCGAGGACGCCATGGCCGCCCTCACCGGGGCCGAGCACGAGGCGTCCG
Source organism: Streptomyces sp. NPDC026538 (assembly GCF_055567535.1). NCBI lineage: Bacteria > Bacillati > Actinomycetota > Actinomycetes > Kitasatosporales > Streptomycetaceae > Streptomyces > Streptomyces sp. NPDC026538. The sequence continues at coordinate 238,730 of NZ_JBVHQG010000002.1, read as the reverse complement.
TCCGGCTCGACTTCCCGCGCCTCGGCACGGTCGTGACCGCCGCCGACGTCCGCCTCACCCCCGCCTGACCGCTCAGACCAGCGTCCCGCCGCCGTCCACGACCACCACCGACCCGGTGCTGTACCCCCCACGCATCAGGTACAGGTACGCCTCCGCCACATCCGTCGGCTCGCCCATCCGCCCCACCGGCAGCGACTCGGCGGACGACCGGAACAGTTCCTCCCGGGCCGCCTCCGGCAGCTCCCGCCACAGCTCCGTGCGCACCACCCCCGGCGAGACCACGTTGACCCGCACCGGCGCCAGCTCCACGGCCAGCGCCCGGGTCAGCGACTCCATCGCCCCGCACAGCGCCGACGCGACGCTCGAACCAGGCAACGGCCGCTGTCCCGCCGTACCCGTGGTCAGCACCACCGAACCCCCGGGGCGGATCGAGCCGACGCCGTACTTCACCGCCGCGTACGCACCCCACAGCCGGGTGTCCAGGAAGCTTTGAGCCGCCGCGATCTCCGTGTCGGCCACGGTCTCCAGCAGGAGCGAGTCACCGGCCGTGTACACCAGGTGGTCGTAGGCTCCGACCCGCGTGAAGAAGCCGCGCACCGCGTCCTCGTCCGTGGCGTCCAGTACCTGCCCCTCGGCGCCCTCCGGCAGCACCTTCAGCGCCGCGTCGACACTCTCCTGCCGCCGCGAGGCGACGACCACCCGCGCACCCTCCCGTGCCGCGCCCTCGGCGACCGCGAGCCCGATGCCCGCCGTACCCCCGATGACAACGACACGCTGTCCTGTCAGACCCATGGCAGATCCCTTTCCACGCCGGTGTTCCGTCCCGTTCGGACATCTCCAGCCTGCGGCCCCACCCCAGCGGCCGTCCAAGACCTCTTCCGGCGGTGGCGATACCCTGAAGACATCGCCACCCGGGAAGGAGCCGCGGTCATGGACCTGGACCTGCGCAAGGTCCGCTACTTCACGGCGGTCGCCGAACTCCTCCACTTCGGCCGGGCGGCGGAGCGGCTGCACATCGCCCAGCCCGTGCTGAGCCGTCAGATCCGGTCGCTGGAGAAGGACTTGGGCGCCGAATTGTTCGTACGGGACAGCCACGGCGTGACCCTGACCGACGCCGGGCGGCAACTCCTCGAGGACGCACGTCAGTTGCTGGCCGTCGCCGACGGAACCCGGCGCCGGGTCGTACAGGCCGCACGCGGCCGGCGGCGGCTCGTCGTCGGCTTCCGGGCCGGCGTCGTGGTCACCGAGGCGCTGCGCGCCTTCAACGCGGGCCACCCGGACATCGAGGCGCGCGCCCGCCGGGTCGAGTGGGACGACCAGGAGCAGCTGATCCTCGACGGCACCGTCGACATCGCCTACGTGCGGCTGCCGGTCCGGGAGGACGGACTCGAACTGCGGACCCTGTACAGCGAGCCCCGCGTGGCCATGCTCCCGGACCGGCACCGGCTCGCCGGAAAGCAGGAGATCTCGCTCGCCGACCTCGACGGCGAGCAGTGGCTGCGCTACAACGACCCGCGGCCCGGCGACCTGCCGCTGCGCACCATCGAGGAGAAGTTCGAGTGCGTGGCCGCCGGCACCGCCATCACGATGGTGCCCCGCTCGGCCGCCGAGCAGTACTCCCGCCCGGACATCGTCTACGTCCCGGTCGTCGACGCCGAACCCGACCGGGTGCTGCTGGCCTGGGCCGCCGGTCGCCGCTCCCCGCTGGTCGCCGCGTTCGCCGAGGCCGCGGCGGGCGTCGGGGCGCCCGGCTCCGACTGAGGCGGGGCCCCTGCGGCGCAGGGGGCGCTCCCCGCCGGTCGGGGCCCCGCCGCCGTGCCGCGGGGAACCGGTCAGCCCTGGGCGGCCGCGGCCCGCAGGGCGATGCGGTCCTCGCCCGCGTACACGTTCATGTTGGGGCCGCGCAGGAAACCGACCAGGGTCAGCCCGGTCTCCGCCGCCAGGTCCACCGCCAGCGAGGACGGCGCGGAGACCGCCGCCAGCAGCGGGATGCCCGCCATCACCGCCTTCTGCGCCAGCTCGAAGGAGGCCCGCCCGGAGACCAGCAGGATCGCCCGGGACAGCGGCAGCTGCCCGTTCTGAAGGGCCCGGCCGACCAGCTTGTCCACCGCGTTGTGCCGGCCCACGTCCTCGCGGATGTCCAGCAGCTCGCCGTCCTCGGTGAACAGGGCCGCCGCGTGCAGCCCCCCGGTCCGGTCGAACACCCGCTGGGCCGCGCGGAGCCGGTCGGGGAGGCTCGCGAGCAGCTCGGGTCCGACCCGGACCGGGGGAGTGTCGGCTATCGGCCAGCGAGCCGTCGTACGCACCGCGTCCAGGCTCGCCTTGCCGCACAGCCCGCAGGACGAGGAGGTGTAGACGTTCCGCTCCAGGGTGAAGTCGGGGAGCGTGACGCCCGGCGAGGTCCGTACGTCGACCACGTTGTAGGTGTTGGAGCCGTCCACCGTCGCTCCCGCGCAGTAGACGATGTTCTGCAGGTCGTCGGCGGTCGCCAGGACGCCTTCGCTCACCAGGAACCCGGCCGCCAGCGCGAAGTCGTCGCCGGGTGTGCGCATCGTGATGGCCAGGGGTTTCCCGTTGAGCCTGATCTCCAGCGGTTCCTCGGCGACGAGCGTGTCCGGCCGGGCGGAGACCGCTCCGTCGCGGATGCGGAGGACCTTGCGTCGTTCCGTGACTCGTCCCATGGTCTGATCAGCCCCGGTTCTGTACGTGCTGGTAGCCGAAACGGCCCTTGATGCAGAGGTTGCCGTGGGTCACCGGGTTGTCGTGCGGCGAGGTGACCTTGACTATCTCATTGTCCTGCACGTGGAGCGTGAGGTTGCAGCCCACACCGCAGTACGCGCACACGGTGGTCGTCTCCGTCTGCCGCGTCTCGTCCCAGGTACCCGCCGCCCGCATGTCGAACTCCGACTTGAACGACAGCGCCCCGGTGGGGCACACCTCGACGCAGTTCCCGCAGTAGACACAGGCCGAGTCGGTCAGCGGGGCGTCGTGCTCCACGGCGATCCGGGCGTCGAAGCCGCGCCCGGCGACCGAGATCGCGAAGCTGTTCTGCCACTGGTCGCCACAGGCGTCCACGCACTTGTAGCAGAGGATGCACTTGTCGTAGTCGCGCACATACAGATCGTTGTCGACTCTGGGCTCCTCGTCCAGGCGGGCGGCGCCGGGGCCGAAGCGGTCCGGTTTCGCCTCGTACTCCTTGATCCACTCGGCGGCCCGCGGGGTTGTCGACAGGTCCACCGATGAGGCCAGCAGCTCCAGGACGATCCTGCGGCTGTGCCGGACGCGCTCGGTGCCGGTGCGCACCACCATCCCCGGCTCGGCCTTCCGGGAGCAGGCCGGGACCAGGGTCCGGGCCCCCTCCACCTCGACCACGCAGACCCGGCAGGCGTTCTTCGGGCGCAGGGTGTCGCCCTCGCACAGCGTCGGGACGTCCGTCCCGGCCGCCCGGCAGGCGTCCAGGATCGTCGAGCCCTCCGGGACCCGGGCCTCCTCGCCGTCGATCGTGAACTCCAGCAGCCGGCGCGGGATCCCCAGCGGTGTGACGGTCATCGGTACGCTCCCAGACGGTCGATGGCGGATTCCACGGCGTTCCAGGCGGTCTGACCCAGACCGCAGATCGAGGCGTCCCGCATCGCCCGGCCGACCTCGCGCAGCAGCGCGATGTCGTCGGCCGCGCCGGGGCCGGTGCGTTCGACGATCCGGTGCAGCGCCTCCTGCTGCCGGACCGTCCCCACCCGGCACGGCACGCACTGCCCGCAGGACTCGTCCCGGAAGAACTCGGCGATGCGGAGCAGGAGCCGGGGGAGCGGCACGGTGCCGTCGAAGGCCATGACCACACCCGAGCCGAGCGTGGTGCCCGCCTCCCTGGTGCCCTCGAAGGTGAGCGGGATGCCGAGTTCGTCCGGCCGTACGAAGCCGCCGGCGGCCCCGCCCAGCAGCACCGCCCGCAAGTCGTCCCGGACTCCGGCGAGTTGCAGCAGCTCGCCGAGCGTGGCACCGAAGGGGAGCTCGTAGACACCGGGGCGGGCCACGCTCCCCGACACGCAGAACAGCTTGGGTCCGGTGGACCCGGCGGTGCCGATCGCCGCGTAGGCCGCGGCGCCCGTGGTCAGGATCGGCAGGACGTTGACCAGCGTCTCCACGTTGTTCTCGACCGTCGGTCTGGCGAACAGCCCTTTCTCCACCGGGAACGGCGGCTTCGAGCGCGGCTCGCCCCGGTACCCCTCGATGGAGTTGAACAGGGCCGTCTCCTCACCGCAGATGTACGCCCCCGCCCCGCGCCGGATCTCGATGTCGAAGGCGAAGCCCTGGCCGAGGATGTCGTCGCCGAGGAGGCCACGGGCACGCGCCTGGTCGACCGCGTGCCGTATCCGCCGTGTCGCGCGCGGATATTCGCCGCGGATGTACAGGAGACCCCGGTGCGCGCCGATCGCGTACGCCGCGACGGTCATCGCCTCCACCAGCGCATACGGGTCGCCCTCCATGAGGACGCGGTCCTTGAAGGTGCCCGGCTCGGATTCGTCGGCGTTGCAGACGAGGTAGTGCGGGTGGTCCGGCTGGGACGCGGTGGCCTGCCACTTGCGGCCGGTGGGGAAGGCGGCGCCCCCGCGTCCGACCAGACCGGAGTCGGTGACCTCGCGGATGATCCCGGCGGGACCGAGGGCGAAGGCCTGGCGCAGGGCGGTGTAGCCGCCGTGGGCGCGGTAGTCGTCGAGCGAGGACGGGTCGACCACGCCCACCCGCTTCAACAGGGTCAGACCTTCCTGTCCCGCCTGTGGTACGGCCGATGCGGCCGACGGCTCCTCGGGGGCCGAGTCGGGCGCGGTGGCCGCGAGGACGGCCGTCCTGACCTTCGCCGGGGCCGCCACCGCCGTGCGTACCGGATCCCCGGCCCGGACCGCGAGGGCGGCCGGGGCCCGCTCGCACAGGCCCAGACAGGGGCTGCGCTCGACGTGCACCCCGGGACCGAGACCCTCCTCGACCCCGGCGCACAGGGCGGACGCCCCGGCCGCCGTGCACGCCAGGTCCGTGCAGACGTGCAGGACGGTCGCCGGGCGGGGCCTGACGGAGAACATCGCGTAGAAGGTGGCGACGCCGTAGGCCTCGGCCGGCGGGACCGTCAGGCGGCGGCACAGATAGCCGAGGGCGCCCTCACTGATCCAGCCGACGCGGTCGTTGATCGCGTGCAGCCCCGGCAACAGCAGGTCGCGCCGGTCCCGGGCGGGACGCCCGCCGCGTGCCCAGCGCAGATCCGCGGTCCTCGCCCCATCGCGGGCGGCGCCCTCCCAGGAGGACTCCGGAGGACCCAACAGGGCGTCCACGGCCGCCCGTTCCTCGTCCGTCGGTTTGCTGTCGCCGAAGTGCAGGTCCACCTGGGTCACCTCACGATGGTCGCGACCGGGAGCTTCTCGATACGGATCGCCGACGCCTTGAACTCCGCCGTCCCCGCGATCGGGCAGTTGGCCTCGATCGTCAGCTGGTTGGTGTCCACCTCGTCGGGAAAGTGCATGGTCATGAAGGCGAGACCGGGGCGCAGGGCGGTGTCGATCCAGACGGGGGCCACGACCGAGCCCCGCCGCGAGGACACCTGGACCTTTTCGCCGACGACGACCCCGTACCGCTCGGCGTCCTCCGGGCACAGCTCGATGTACTCGCCGCGCCGCAGCGGGGAGGCGTAACCGCCGCTCTGCACCCCGGTGTTGTAGGAGTCCAGCCGCCGCCCGGTGGTGAGCCGGACGGGGTACTCCTCGTCGGTGAGGTCGACCGGAGGATCGTGCCGGACCAGCCCGAAGGGGGCCGGCAGGCCGCGCCGCGCCGGGTCCTTCTCCCACAGCCTGCCGTGCAGATAGGCCGGTTCGAGACGCTCGGTGCTCGGGCACGGCCACTGGATGCCCTGGTGCTCGACGAGCCGGTCGTACGTCATCCCGTAGTGGTCCGGGGAGACCGACCTCAGCTCGTTCCAGACGGCCTGGGCGTCGGCGTACTTCCAGTCGTGGCCGAGGCGGGTGGCGAGGTCGCAGAGGATGTCGATGTCCTCGCGGGCCTCGCCGGGCGGGGTCACGGCCCGGCGCACCCGCTGCACCCGCCGCTCGCTGTTGGTGGTGGTGCCCTCGGTCTCCGCCCAGCCGGCGGTCGCGGGCAGCACCACGTCCGCCAGCTCCGCCGTCTTCGTGAGGAAGATGTCCTGGACGACCAGGAAGTCGAGGGCGCTCAGCCGGCGGATCGCCTGCTCGCTGTCGGCCTCCGACTGGGCCGGGTTCTCGCCGATGCAGTAGACCGCCTTGAGCGTGCCCTCCTCCATGGCCTCGAACATCTCGGTGAGGTTCAGCCCGTAGTGCGGCTGGATGACCGTGTCCCAGGCCGACTCGAACTTCAGCCGGGCGTCCGGGTCGAGGATGTCCTGGAAGCCGGGGAGGCGGTTGGGGATCGCGCCCATGTCGCCGCCGCCCTGCACGTTGTTCTGCCCGCGCAGCGGCTGCAACCCGGCGCCGTAGCGCCCCACCTGGCCGGTGAGCAGGGAGAGGTTGATCAGGGCGCGGACGTTGTCGGTGCCGTTGTGGTGCTCGGTGATGCCGAGGGTCCAGCACAGCTGGGCGCGCTCGGCGCGGGCGTAGGCGTGCGCCAACTCCCGTATCGCGGCGGCCGGGACGCCCGTCACCTTCTCGGCCAGCGACAGCGTCCAGGGTTCGACGAGCGCCCGGTACTCCTCGAAGCCGGTCGTCGCCCGCTCGACGAACGCCTCGTTGGCCAGCCCCGCGTGGATGATCTCCCGGCCGATCGCGTGCGCCATCGGGATGTCCGTCCCGACGTTCAGCCCGAGCCAGCTCTCCGCCCACTCGGCGGTGGAGGTGCGGCGCGGGTCGACGGCGTACATCCGGGCGCCGTTCCTGATGCCCTTCAGCACGTGCTGGAAGAAGATCGGGTGCGCGAAGCGGGCGTTGGAGCCCCACATCACGATGACGTCGGTGTGCTCGATCTCCTCGTACGACGACGTGCCGCCGCCGGAGCCGAAGGCGGCGCTCAGACCGGCCACGCTCGGGGCGTGACAGGTCCGGTTGCAGGAGTCGACGTTGTTGGTGCCCATCACCACCCGGGCGAACTTCTGCGCCACGTAGTTCATCTCGTTGGTGGCGCGGGCACAGGAGAACAGCCCGAACGCCCCGCGGTTGCGGTCCAGGCCGCAGGCCGCGCGGCCCAGGGCCTCCTGCCAGCTCGCCCGCCGGAACGGCTCGTCACGGGAGTCCCGCACCAGGGGGTGGGTGAGCCGGGTGTAGGTCTTCTGCTGCCGTTTCCTCATGCGGCGCTCCTCAGCGCGAGCAGGTCCGAGATGGCGTGCACGGTGCGCAGGGTGGGCACCTGCACGCCGGTGATCTCCGCCAGCTCGACGACGGCCGCGAGGAGCACGTCGAGTTCCAGCGGCTTGCCGCGCTCCAGGTCCTGGAGCGTGGAGGTGCGGTGGTCGCCGACCTTCTCGGCGCCCGCGAGCCGGCGTTCGATGGAGACACCGACCTCGCAGCCGAGCGCCTCGGCGACGGAGAGCGTCTCGCGCATCATGACCTCGATGACCCGGCGGGTGCCGCCGTGCAGGCACATCTGCCGCATGGTGGCCCGGGCCAGCGCGCTGATCGGGTTGAAGGAGATGTTGCCGAGCAGCTTGAGCCAGATGTCGTTGCGCAGCTCCGGCTCCACCGGGCACTTCAGCCCGCCGCTCCGCATCGCCTCGCTGAACCGCAGGCAGCGCTCGGACGCACTGCGGTCGGGCTCGCCGATCGAGAACCGGGTGCCTTCCAGGTGCCGTACCACGCCGGGGGCTTCGAGCTCGGTGGCCGCGTAGACCACACAGCCGACGGCGCGTTCGGGGGCGAGTACGGCGCTGACCGCGCCGCCCGGGTCGACGCTCTCGACGCGGTGGCCGTCGTAGGGGCCACCGTGCCGGTGGAAGTACCACCAGGGGATGCCGTTCTGGGCGGCGACCACCGCCGTGCGCTCGTGCAGCAGCGGCTCGATCAGCGGCCCGCACGCCGCGTACGAGTTGGCCTTCAGGCCCAGGAAGACGTAGTCGACCGGGCCGATCTCGGCCGGGTCGTCGGTGGCGTGGGCGTGCGCGGTGAAGTCGCCGCGCGGGCTGAGCACCCGTACTCCGTGCTGCCTCATGGCCGTCAGATGGGGTCCACGGGCGACGAGATGCACATCGGCGCCCGCGCGGTGGAGCGCGGCACCGACATAGGCGCCGATCGCACCGGCGCCGAGGACTGCGACTTTCACGGAACACTCCGTTCGGTTTGAGGGATACCGCGGAGGTGGCCTCGGGGAGACCGGGTCGTGTGAAGCGGTCCGGCCGTGTGAAGCCGGTCCGGCCGTGTAAGGCGGTCCGGCCGTCGGCCGAATCATGTCGACGAAATATTGTCTACAGTATGGAGTCAGGCCGGGCAAGGGTTCGGACAGCGACCGTTCGGCGCATTCTGGATACCGCTCATCGCATACGATCGAGTCGTCGGGTTCTCAACCACCCTGGCCCGGCCCTACCGTTCGGGACTCATGAGCAGCCCCCCTGTAGCACCGCCGGGCTGGAGCCGCTGGCTCGTCCCGCCCGCCGCCCTCTCCGTCCACCTCTCCATCGGCCAGGCCTACGCCTGGAGCGTCTTCAAACCGCCGCTCGAATCCGCGCTGAACCTCAGCGGCACCGAGAGCGCGCTGCCCTTCCAGCTCGCGATCGTGATGCTCGGCCTGTCGGCCGCGTTCGGCGGCACCCTCGTCGAACGCAACGGACCGCGCTGGGCCATGACGGTCTCCCTGGTCTGCTTCTCCACCGGCTTTCTGATCTCCGCGCTGGGCGCCGAGACCAAGCAGTACTGGCTGATCGTCCTCGGCTACGGCTTCGTCGGCGGCATCGGCCTCGGCATCGGCTACATCTCGCCCGTCTCCACCCTGATCAAGTGGTTCCCGGACCGGCCCGGCATGGCCACCGGCATCGCCATCATGGGCTTCGGCGGCGGCGCGCTGATCGCCTCGCCCTGGTCCGCGCAGATGCTCTCGTCCTTCGGCAGTGACAACGATGGCATCGCCCTCGCCTTCCTGGTGCACGGGCTGACCTACGCCGTCTTCATGACCCTCGGAGTGCTGCTGATCCGGGTGCCGCGCAGCGAGAAGCCGGTCGCGGGCGCGCCGAGCGCCTTCGAGGGCGTGCAGGTCTCGGCGAACACCGCGATCCGCACCCCGCAGTTCTGGTGCCTGTGGGTCGTGCTCTGCATGAACGTGACCGCGGGCATCGGCATCCTGGAGAAGGCCGCCCCGATGATCACGGACTTCTTCGCCGACAGCTCCACCCCGGTGACGGTGTCCGCGGCGGCCGGGTTCGTCGCCCTGCTGTCCGCCGCCAACATGGCGGGCCGCATCGGCTGGTCGTCCACCTCCGACCTGATCGGCCGTAAGAACATCTACCGCGTCTATCTTGGTGTCGGCGCGCTGATGTACCTGCTCATCACGTTGTTCGGGGACTCGTCCAAGCCGTTGTTCATCCTCTGCGCGCTGGTGATCCTGTCCTTCTACGGCGGCGGCTTCGCCACCGTCCCCGCGTATCTGAAGGACCTGTTCGGCACCTACCAGGTCGGTGCGATCCACGGCCGGCTGCTCACCGCCTGGTCCCTCGCCGGTGTGCTCGGACCGCTGATCGTCAACTGGATCGCCGACCACCAGAAGGACGCCGGCAAGCACGGCGCCGACCTGTACACGCTGTCCTTCGGCATCATGATCGGCCTGCTCGTCATCGGGTTCGTCGCCAACGAGCTGATCCGGCCCGTCAACGTCCGCCACCACATCCCCGCACCCAGGGAGGCCGTCGATGTCGAACGACAGCAGCCTGCATGAGCCCGACCGCCGCTGGCTGATCGCCGTCGCCTGGCTCTGGGTGGGCGCGCCCTTCGCCTACGGCGTGTATGAACTCGTGCAGAAAGCGACACAGCTGTTCAACGGGTGAACCGGGAGAGTGCTCGGGCGTCCGAGGGTCTGCAAGAAGCCGACAACTCGGGCGCCCGTTTCCTGTGGCCTTACGTGCCGTCGTACCCGTGAGTCACTGAACAGACTGGTGGGCCCACACCGAGGCAACGAGGGGGACCCACCACCCATGAACGGCTCGCGCATCGCCGCCGTCGGCCACTACCAGCCCGCCAAGGTGCTCACCAACGAGGACCTGGCGGGTCTGGTGGACACCAGTGACGAGTGGATCCGCAGCCGGGTGGGCATCCGCACCCGGCACATCGCAGGGCCCGACGAACCCGTCGACGAACTCGCCGCGCACGCCGCGGCCAAGGCCCTCGCCGCGGCCGGCCTCACCCCCGCGGACATCGACCTGGTCCTGGTCGCCACCTCCACCGCGATCGACCGCTCCCCGAACATGGCCGCTCGCGTCGCCGCCCGGCTCGGGATCCCGCAGCCCGCCGCGATGGACGTCAACGTCGTGTGCGCCGGTTTCACCCACGCCCTCGCCACCGCCGACCACACCGTCCGCGCGGGCGCCGCCACCCGTGCGCTCGTCATCGGCGCCGACAAGATGTCCGAGGTGACGGACTGGACCGACCGCACGACGTGCGTCCTGGTCGGCGACGGGGCGGGCGCGGCCGTGGTCGAGGCGTGCGGGCCGGGTCAGGAGCCCGGGATCGGGCCGGTGCTGTGGGGTTCCGTCCCCGAGATGAGCCACGCCGTACGCATCGAGGGCACCCCGCCGCGGTTCGCGCAGGAGGGGCAGAGCGTCTACCGCTGGGCCACCACCCAGCTGCCGCCCATCGCCCGGCGCGCCTGCGAGAAGGCCGGGGTCACCCCCGCCGACCTCGCGGCCGTCGTGCTGCACCAGGCGAACCTCCGGATCATCGAGCCGCTCGCGCAGAAGATCGGCGCGGTCAACGCGGTGGTCGCCAAGGACGTCACCGAATCGGGCAACACCTCGGCCGCGAGCATCCCGCTCGCACTGTCCAAGCTGGTCGAGCAGGGGAGCGTCTCCAGCGGCGACTCGGTCCTGCTGTTCGGCTTCGGCGGCAACCTGTCGTACGCGGGGCAGGTCGTGCGGTGTCCCTGAGGGGCGCGTTCCGTGGTGTGACGTGCTCAACTCCCGCTTCCCCTGGCAGTTGTGCGCCGTAGACTGTAGACGAAAGACAATCGATACTGAGTGTCCGCTCGTAACGGGTGTCTGCCGAAGGGGGACCCGATGTTGTCAGCCGGACTGCCGCAGGGCGCGGTGCCCAAGCTCGAACGCCCCGGCCCGCTCCGCGACCGCGTCTACGAGGCACTGCTGGAACTCATCACCACCCGCGCCCTCCAGCCCGGCCAGCACCTGGTCGAGAGCGAACTCGCCGGCCACCTGGGCGTCTCCCGGCAGCCGGTGCGCGAGGCGCTCCAGCGGCTGAACACCGAGGGCTGGGTCGACCTCAGGCCCGCCCAGGGCGCGTTCGTCCACGAGCCGACGGAGGCGGAGGCCGACCAACTGCTCACGGTACGCACCCTGCTGGAGGCCGAGGCCGCGCGGCTGGCGGCGGCCGAGGCGGGCAGCGCGGGAGTGGCCGCGCTGGAATCCCTGTGCGCCGAGGGCGAGAAGGCCGTCGCCGCGGACGACGTGGACGGGGCCGTCGCCCTGAACGCCGCGTTCCACGCCAAGATCATGGACCTGGCCGGCAACACGGTCCTCGCCGAACTCGCCGCCCAGGTCGACCGCAGGGTCCGCTGGTACTACACGCCGGTGGCCCGGCAGCGCGGCCACCAGTCCTGGATCGAACACCGCGAACTGATCGCGGCGATCACGGCCCGCGACGAACAGCTGGCGACCCGTCTGATGCGCGAACACACGGAGCACACCCGGCGGTCGTACCACGAGCGCGCGAAGCCCTGAACGGGCGCGGGCTCATGGCAGTGTGACGCGTATCAGGGCAGCGTGATGAGGGCGATGCCGTCCGCCTGCGCGACGGCGAGCCGGGTGCCGTCGGGGTGGAGGGCGGCGACGGGGGCCGGGACGCGGCGGTGGCCGAAGCACCCGGCTTTGAGCGGCACGCTCACCTCGGGCCATTCCGCGACGACGACCCCGGTGGCCGTGTCGAGCAGGCGCGGGTGGCCGGAGAAACAGATCACCTGGTCGCCACGGGGCAGCAGCAGGACGGTTCAGCTCCCGCACGGCCCGATCACCCCCGAGCAGCACCGCCTTGGTGCCGCGCTCCTGGTACACGGCGGAGTATGCCCCCGAGGCGGAGGTCGTCCCGGCGTCGAACGGAAAGCTCCAGGCGAAGGGCGCCCTGCGCTCCACCCCGTCGCGGCCCCAACGCCGCCCGCCCCCGGTCGCGGAGACCAGCTCGTCGCCCTGCCACGCCAGCGACTTCGGCGCCGACTTCACCGGTATCGACTCCATGGTCATCGACGCCCCCCCCCACAAGAATCGGAGCACCTCGGGCAGGCCCCCGCCGGGAATCTACGGGCCGCCGTCCAGTCAGCGCCTACGGATTTCGCGGGCCTGCTCCACTCCTGCTTCTACTGGTCGTCGCGGCACAGGCAGAAGGGATGACCGGCGGGATCGAACAGCACACGCACGTCGTCCTGCGGCTGATCCCGCGCGAGCACCGCTCCCAAGGCGACGGCCTCGGCCACCGCCGTGTCCAGGTCGACGACCTGGAAGTCGAGGTGCATCATCGTGCGCTGCTCACGGTCGACCGGCGGCCAGGTGGGCCTGGTCCTCTGGCAAACTCCGTCTCTGCCGGGCCTCGTTGGTGGGCCGGGTTCGGATACTCCAGGCTGTCCGTTGAGGTCCGCCGCCCTCCTGACCGGGCACGGTGTTGTCCGGGAAGGCGGAGGAGAACGCCCCTGTTCCGGGAGCGGCTGAGTCCCGGACACGGGTCCGGGACTCAGCACTGGGAAGACCTCGACCCGAGGTTCGGTGGGAAGCCTCAGACCGCCGTCTGCGGACGCACCGTGCCCACCTTCTCCCTGGCGCTCGGGCCGTGGCCCGGCTGCCTGAGCAGCAGGGCCACCCCCGCCGCCAGCATCGAGATGCCGCCGGCCAGGGCGTACGCGCCGTTGTAGCCCCAGGCGCCGACGACCATGGAGCCGAGGCCGCCGCCGAACAGGCCGCTGACGAGTTTGCCGCTGTAGACCAGGCCGTAGTTGGTGGCGTTGTAGTTCTCGCCGAAGTAGTCCGGGGTGAGGGCGGCGAACAGGGGGTAGAAGGCGCCGCCGCCGAAGCCGGAGAGGAAGGCGAAGAACAGGAACAGCCACTCGCTCTTCACGTCACCGGCCCAGATCACGCCGAACTGGGCCAGGCCCAGCACGACGATGACGAAGACCAGCGTCGGCTTGCGGCCCAGGCGGTCGGAGAGCCAGCCGACCACGCCGCGGCCGATGCCGTTGATGACCGCCATCACGCCCATGGAGGAGGCCGCGACCAGCGGGCCGAAGCCGACGTCCTTGGCGAAGTCCACCTGGAAGGAGATACCGAAGATCGAGACGCCCGCCGTCATGACGATCGCGATCCACATCAGCGGGAGCATGCCCGTGCGGATCGCCTCTTTCGGGGTGAACTGCCGTACCGCGGGCGGATTCTTGGCGAGAGCCGTGGCGTTCTTGGTGTCGCCCGAGGGAGCGAGCGGGTCGATGTCGGCCGGCCACCAGTTCTTCGGCGGGTCCTTGAAGAAGAACGCGGTGACCAGGACCACGACCATCACGTAGGCGCCGATGAGGTCCAGGACGCGGTGGTAGTTGGCCGTGTCGAAGGCGTAGTTGAAGATGAAGATGAAGGGGAGTGAACCGTAGGCGAAGCCGCCGTTCACGAATCCCGTGCGGGCGCCCCGGCGTTCGGGGAACCACTTGCCGACCATGTTGATGCAGGTCGCGTAGACCAGGCCGGAGCCGAGACCGCCGATCACGCCGAAGCCGATGATCGCCAGCCATATCTCGCTGATGTGTGAGAGGGCCAGGAATCCGATCAGGCACATCACGGAGCCGGTGTACATCGCCCGGCGGGCCGTGAGGATGCCCTTCTCGCGCAGCCAGCCCGCCGGGAAGGCGATACCGGCCTGGAAGAACACCCAGATGCTCAGGATCCAGAAGGTGTTGGACTGCGTCCAGCCGTGCGCGTGGGACAGGGTGTCCTCCGCGGAGCCGTACGCGTACTCGAAGACGCTGATGGCCATCATGGCCACCCACGGGAGATACACCATGAGGTTGCGGGAGTGGCCGAGGATGTCCCGGTCGGTCTCCCCGATCCGGTACACGCGGCCGCGGGCGTCCGTCACCTCACGGTACGGACGTCGTTCGGCACCGGTGCTGTTCGTGGCTACAGGGTCTGCCGTCATGTCACGCCATCTCCTCGCCGAGCGGATGCGGGTTGGGGACGATGCGCCGGGCGCTGGGCCTGCCCGGTGCCTTGAGGAAGAGGGCCAGCACTGCGGAGGCCAGGCCGACGGAGCCCGCGAGCACGAACGCGCCGTGGTAGTCCCACTCGCCCACGACGACCGCGCCCAGACCGGAACCCACCAGACCGGAGATCAGCTTGGAGCTGTAGACCATCCCGTAGTTGGTGGCGTTGTTGTTCTCACCGAAGTAGTCCGCCGTCATGGCCGCGAAGAGCGGGAAGATCGCCCCGCCGCCGAACCCGGAGACCATGGAGCAGAACAGGAAGAACGGCATGCTGCCCATCTGGCCGGAGACCAGCACACCGAACTGTGCGCTGCCGAGCACGATGCAGACGATGATCAGGGTGTTGCGGCGGCCGTAGCGGTCGGAGATCCAGCCGATGACCCCGCGGCCGGTGCCGTTGACGATCGCCTTCAGTGACATGGCCGTGGCCACGATCCCGCCCGCGAACCCCATGTCCTTGCCGAACGGCACCTGGAAGGCGATGCCGAAGATGTTGATCCCGGCCGTGCACAGCAGGCAGAACCACATCATCCACAGGACGGGCGTACGGGCCGCCTCCTTCGGGGTGTACTGCTTGACCGCAGGCGGGTTCTTCTCCAACGCCCGCCTGATCCGCGGATCCTGAGTGGCCTTCAGGGGATCGACGTGCGGCGGCCACCAGTTCTTCGGCGGGTCCTTGAAGAACCAGCCGGCCGACGCCACCACCAGACACAGTCCGACGCCGACCGAGGTGAGCAGGACCTTGTAGTTGCCCAGGTCGAGGACGGAGGTGAAGAGGAACACGAACGGCACGGACCCGTAGGCGAAACCGCCGTTCACGAAGCCCGTCTTGCCGCCCTTGCGCTCCGGATACCACTTGCCGACCATGTTCACGCAGGTCGCGTAGACGAGACCGGCGCCGATACCGCTGCACATGCCGAAGCCGAGATAGGCGACGACCACGTTCGGTGCGAACGCCAGCGCCGCATAGCCCAGCAGCGTGCCGACCGCGCCGATCAGCATGGCCGTACGCGCGGGAAGACGTCCGCTCTCCCGCAGTTGCCCGGCCGGGAAGGCCACGGCCGCCTGGAAGAACACCCAGACGCCCATCAGCCAGAAGATGTGCCCGCTGCTCCACAGATGTGCCTCGTGCAGCGTGTCCTCCGCCGACGTGAACGCGTACTCGGCGGAACTGATGCCCATCATGCCCACCCAGGGCAGGATGACCATCCACTTGCGTGCGCGGCCCATCAGATCGACGTCGGTCTCGCCGATCCGGTATGTGCGGCCGTTGCGGTCCGTCACCTCCCTGAAGGGGACGGACGCCGTTAGATCGATGGATGACATGTTCGTTCAGCACCCCTTGCGTCGAAAGCTCTGGCCAGCGCCCCCTGTCCAATGCCTTTCGTGCGCGCACGGGTCCCGGGGCCGGCCGCAGCGCACCGCCGGCCGGCCCCTTCCTCGGCTAGGTCATGAGCCGCCCCCCAGCAGTCCGGCCGCCCGCGCCCAGCGGTACTTGGCGCCGAGCACGGCCACCGGCCGTTCGGTCGTGTACGGGTACGCCACGACCCCCCGCTCGTACAGGTACTGGCAGGCCTCCTCGACCTCGACGTCCCCCGCGAGCGAGGCGACGACCGGCTTCTCGATGCCCCGCTCCCGGAACTCCGCGACCACCCGCGCGGTCAGTTCCGCGAACACCATCGGCGGGGTGACGATGGTGTGCCAGTAGCCGAGGACCAGGGCGTGGATGCGCGGGTCCTCAAGACCGAGCCGGATCGTCGCCTCGTACGTCGACGGCGGCTCGCCGCCCGTGATGTCCACCGGGTTGCCCGCGGCCCCGAACGGCGGGATGAAGCGGCGAAACGCCTCGTCAAGGTCCGGCGGTATCTCCATCAGGGACAGGCCGTTGTCGGTGATGGCGTCGGACAGCAGCACCCCGCTGCCGCCCGCACCGGTGATGATCACGACGTTGTCGCCCTGCGGGGCAGGCAGCACCGGCAGGCCGCGCGCGAACTCCAGCATGTCGTTCAGGCCCGGCGCCCGGATCACCCCGGCCTGCCGGAGGATGTCGTCGTACACCGCGTCGTCACCCGCGAGAGCCCCGGTGTGCGAACCGGCCGCCTTGGCGCCGGCCGCCGTACGCCCCGCCTTGAGGACCACGACAGGCTTCTTCGGTACGGTGTTCCGCGCCGCGTCGACGAAGGCGCGGCCGTCCTTGAGGTCCTCCAGGTGCATCGCGATGCACTCGGTGTGCGGGTCTTCGCCGAACCAGGTCAGCAGGTCGTCCTCGTCCAGGTCCGACTTGTTGCCGAGGCCCACGATCGCCGACACACCGGTCTTCGTGGTCCGCGCGAAGCCGAGGATCGCCATCCCGATGCCGCCCGACTGGGACGTCAGCGCCACGCCGCCCTTCACGTCGTACGGCGTGCAGAACGTGGCGCACAGGTCCTGCCAGGTGGAGTAGTAGCCGTAGATGTTCGGGCCGAGGAGGCGGACGCCGTACCGTTCGCCGATCGCGACGATCTCCTCCTGGAGTTCGTGTTCGCCTGTCTCCGCGAAACCGGAGGGGATCAGGACGGCGTTGGGGATCTTCTTGCGGCCCACCTCCTCCAGCGCCGCTGCCACGAACCTGGCGGGAATGGCGAAGACTGCCACGTCCACCTCTCCGGGAACGTCCGTGACACTCTTGTACGCCTTGCGGCCCAGAATGTCATCGGCCTTGGGGTTCACCGGATGGATCTCCCCGGCGAAGCCGCCGTCGACCAGGTTGCGCATCACCGAGTTGCCGATCTTGCCCGGCTCGTTGGAGGCGCCGATCACGGCGACCGAGCGGGGCTGCATCAGCCGGCGCATGGAGGTGAGGATCTCCTCGCGCGTGTACTTCCGGCGCGGCGGCGGCTGCTTCCCGGCGAGGATGATCCGGATGTCGGCGGCGACCGCGCCCTGTGGGGTGGCGATCACCGGGTTGAGGTCCACCTCGGCGATCTCCGGGAAGTCCGCGACCAGTTGGGAGACGCGCCGGATCTGCTCGGCGACCGCCCAGCGGTCCACCCCGGCCTGCCCGCGCACCCCGCGCAGCACCTCGGCCGCCTGGATGGAGTCGAGCATGGAGAGCGCCTCGTCGGCGGAGACGGGCGCCAGCCGGAAGGTGACGTCCTTCAGGACCTCGACCAGCACCCCGCCGAGCCCGAAGGCGACGACCTTCCCGAAGGTGGGGTCGGTGACCGCGCCGACGATCACCTCCGTGCCCTTCGGCAGCAGCTCCTGGACCTGGACGCCCTCGATCCTCGCGTCGGCGTCGTAGGCCTTGGCGTTCTCGACGATCCGATGGAAGGCCGCGCGCACGTCCGCCGCGCCCTCGACCCCTACGATCACCCCGCCGGCGTCGGTCTTGTGCAGGATGTCCGGTGAGACGATCTTCATGACGACCGGTCCGCCGAAGCGCGCCGCGTACGCCACCGCCTCGTCGACGTCCCTCGCCAGCTCCTCGCCCGGTACGGCGATCCCGTACGCGTCGGCGATCACCTTGCCCTCGGGCGCGGTGAGCGCGTTGCGGCCCGCTGCGCGCACGGAGTCGAGGAGCGCGCGGACCCGCAGCTCCCGGTCCTCTGCCATCACGTCAGATCACTCCGTTCGACTTGAGCAGGCGCAACTCTTCGTCGCCCAGACCGAGTTCGCCGATGTAGACCTCTGCGTTGTGCTCGCCCAGGAGCGGTGAACTGGTCACGTCCACGGGGGAGTCGGAGAGCTTGAGCGGGCTGCCGACGGTGACGAACTCACCGCGCTCGGGGTGCGGGACGGTGACCACCATCTCGTTGGCGACCAGCGACTCGTCCTCGATGATCTCCTTGGTGGAGAGGATCGGTCCGCACGGGATGTTGTGGGCGTTGAGCCTCTCCAGCACCTCCCACTTGGGGAGCGTCGAGGACCACTCCTCGATCAGCTGGAACATCTTGTTGAGTTTGGGCAGACGGGCCTCCGGGGTCGCCCATTCCGGGTCCTCCGCCAGCTCCGGCCGGCCGATCAGTCGGGTGATCGGCTGCCAGCCGACGGGCTGCACGATGACGTACACGTAGTCGTTCGGCCCGCCCGGCGCGCACTGCACCGCCCAGCCGGGCTGACCGCCGCCGGAGGCGTTGCCGGAGCGGGGCACCTGGTCGCCGAAGTCCTCGTTGGGGTACTCGGCGAGCGGCCCGTGCACCAGCCGCTGCTGGTCGCGCAGCTTGACCCGGCAGAGGTTGAGCACGGCGTGCTGCATGGCGACGTTAACCCGCTGGCCGCGTCCGGTCCGCTCCCGCTGGAAGAGCGCCGCCAGTATCCCGGCTACTGTATGCACCCCCGTGCCCGAGTCACCGATCTGCGCGCCCGTCGCCAGTGGCGGCCCGTCCTCGAAGCCGGTGGTGGCCATCGAGCCGCCCATCGCCTGGGCGACGACCTCGTACGCCTTGAAGTCGGTGTACGGCCCCTCCCCGAACCCCTTGATGGACGCGTACACGATCCGGGGGTTGATCTCCTTGATGCGGTCCCAGGTGAACCCCATCCGGTCGACCGCACCCGGCCCGAAGTTCTCCACCATCACGTCCGAGCGGCGTATCAGCTCGGTGAGGAGTTCCTTGCCGCGCTCGGTCTTGGTGTTGAGGGTGATGCTCCGCTTGTTGCAGTTGAGCATCGTGAAGTAGAGGGAGTCGACGTCCGGGAGGTCACGCAGCTGCTTGCGCGTGATGTCACCGGTCGGCGCCTCCAGTTTTACGACGTCCGCGCCGAGCCAGGCGAGCAGCTGGGTGGCGGACGGCCCCGACTGGACGTGCGTCATGTCGAGGACGCGGATGCCTTCGAGTGCCTTGGTGGTCATCGGCGTTCACCTCACTTGTACATGGTCTGGTTCATGGTTCCGGGGGCGTACGCGTCCGGGTCGACCCAGACGTTGATCAGCGACGGCTTGCCGGACTCCCGGGCCCGGCGCAGGGCGGGGCCGATGTCGGCGGGGTCGCGGACCTCCTCGCCATAACCGCCCAGCATCTGGGCGAACTTGTCGTAGTGGACGTCCCCGAGGGTGTTGCCGATCCGCTCGCGCTCCTTGCCGTACTTGGCGGCCTGGCCGTAACGGATCTGGTTCATCGAGGAGTTGTTGCCGACGATCCCGACGAAGGGCAGGTCGTAACGGACCAGGGTCTCGAAGTCCCAGCCGGTGAGGGAGAACGCGCCGTCGCCGAAGAGGGCGACGACCTCCTTGTCGGGCCGCGCCTGCTTGGCGGCGAGCACGAAGGGGACGCCGACGCCGAGGGTGCCGAGCGGGCCCGGGTCCATCCAGTGGCCAGGCGACTTGGGCTGGACCACCTGCCCCGAGAAGGTGACGATGTCGCCGCCGTCGCCGATGTAGATCGAGTCCTCGGTGAGGAAGTCGTTGATCTCGCTGACCAGGCGGTACGGGTGGATGGGGGAGGCGTCCGACCGCAGCTGCGGCAACCGCTTCTCGATCGCGGTCTGTTCGGCGGCCCGCAGCTCGTCGAGCCACTCCTTGCGCCGGGAGGCACCACCGTTGACGCGGCCCGAGGCGGCCTCGGTCACGGACTTCAGGACCAGCCCCGCGTCGCCGACGATCCCGAGGTCGATGTCCCGGTTCTTGCCGACCGTGCGGTAGTCGAGGTCGATCTGGACGACGGTGGCGGCGGGGGAGAGACGCTTGCCGTAGCCCATCCGGAAGTCGAAGGGCGTGCCGACGATCACGATGACGTCGGCGTTGGAGAACGCGTACCGCCGGGAGAGCTGGAAGTGGTGCGGGTCGCCGGGCGGCAGGCTGCCGCGTCCGGCGCCGTTCATGTACGCCGGGATGTTGAGGGTCCTGACCAGCTCGATGGCGGCCGCGGTGCCCCGAGTCGTCCAGACCTGGCTGCCCAGCAGGATGGCCGGTTTCTCCGCGTGCACGAGGAGGTCGGCGAGCTTCTCGATCGCGTCGGGGTCGCCGGCCGAGCGGGTGGAGGCCCGGTAAGCGCCGGACCGGGGGACGCGCGCCTTCTCCGCCGGGACCTTGGCGTCCAGGACGTCGCGCGGTATCTCCAGGAAGGAGGGGCCGGGCGCGCCGTGGTAGCACTCGCGAAACGCCATCGAGACCATGTCGGCGGCGCGGGCGGTGTCCGGGACGGTCGCCGCGAACTTGGTGATCGGCGCCATCATGTCGACGTGCGGCAGGTCCTGCAGGGACCCCATCTTGTGCTGGGTGAGCGCCCCCTGGCCGCCGATCAGCAGCATCGGGGACTCCGCGCGGAAGGCGTTGGCGACCCCGGTGACGGCGTCGGTCGTCCCCGGCCCCGCGGTGACGACCGCGCAGCCTGGCCTGCCGGTGATGCGTGCGTAGCCGTCGGCGGCGTGCGCGGCCACCTGCTCGTGGCGGACGTCGACGACTTCTATGCCCTCGTCTACGCAGCCGTCGTAGATGTCGATGATGTGGCCGCCGCAGAGGGTGTAGATGCGGTCGACCCCCTCGGCCTTCAGTGCCTTGGCAACGAGATGACCACCGGAAATCACGTCCTGGGTGTCGTCGGGCATGGCGAAGTCCTGTCCCTTCGTAGGGGGTGGGATGCCGTCTTCGTACATTGCATACAGTCGACGAATACTGTATGAAGCTTGTTATCCCGCATCCGGTGGGTGGTGTCCAGGGGGCGTGCGGCACTTTTCAGTCATCGGAGTTCGGCCTCGCGATGACTTCTGGATGACTTCGCAGACAGGAGCCGGAATGGACCTGTACGAACACCAGGCAAGGGAACTCTTCGAGGAACACGGCATCGTGGTGCCGAGGGGCGAGGTCACCGACTCGCCCAAGGAGGCCCGGGAGATCGCCCGCAGGCTCGGCGGCCGGGTCGTAGTGAAGGCGCAGGTCAAGACCGGTGGCCGGGGCAAGGCGGGCGGCGTCAGGCTAGCCGCCGATCCGGCCGCCGCGGAACTGACGGCCCGACAGATCCTGGGCATGGACATCAAGGGGCACACGGTCGGCAAGGTGATGCTGGCCCAACCCGTCGACATCGAGAGCGAGTTCTACCTCTCCTACGTCCTCGACCGGGCGGCCGGCGGCTTCCTGGCGATCGCCTCCGCCGAGGGCGGCATGGAGATCGAGGAAGTGGCCGCGAACCGGCCGGAGGCGGTGGCCCGCATCCCCGTCGACCCCGCGGTCGGCGTCACCTCCGCCAAGGCCCAGGAGATCGCCGGCGCCGCCGGACTGCCGCCGCAGACCGTCGACGTCCTGGTAAGGCTCTGGCAGGTGCTGGTCCGCGAGGACGCCCTGCTCGTCGAGGTGAACCCGCTCGTGCGGACCACGGAGGGCCGGATCCTGGCCCTCGACGGCAAGATCACCCTGGACGACAACGCCCGCTTCCGGCAGGCCCGTTGGGGCGCGGAGGAGAGCGGGCACCGGGACCCGCTGGAGGCGGTGGCCGCCGCCCGCGGCCTCAACTACGTCAAGCTGGACGGCGCTGTCGGCATCATCGGCAACGGCGCCGGCCTGGTGATGTCCACCCTGGACGTGGTGGCCGGCTGCGGCGCGGCCCCCGCCAACTTCCTGGACATCGGCGGCGGAGCCTCCGCCCAGACCATGGCCGACGGACTGTCGGTGATCCTCTCCGACCCGGCCGTGAAGTCGGTCTTCGTCAACGTCTTCGGCGGAATCACGGCATGCGACGCGGTCGCCGACGGGATCGTGCAGGCCCTGGAGACCGTCCGGCTGACCAAGCCCCTGGTGGTCCGGCTCGACGGCAACAACGCGGCCCGCGGCCGGGCGATCCTCGACGGCCGCGCGCACCCCCTGGTCGAACAGGCCACCACCATGGACGGCGCCGCCCACCGCGCGGCCCAACTCGCCACCACAGCCTGAGGAGACGGGACGACATGGCGATCTACCTCACCAAGGAGAGCAAGGTCCTCGTCCAGGGCATGACCGGCGGCGAGGGCATGAAGCACACCCGGCGGATGCTCGCCGCCGGGACGGACGTCGTCGGCGGCGTCAACCCGCGCAAGGCGGGCCAGAGCGTCGACTTCGACGAGCGTGCGGTCCCGGTCTACGGCACGGTCGCCGAGGGCGTGGCCGCGACCGGCGCCGACGTCACGGTCGTCTTCGTGCCGCCCGCCTTCGCCAAGGCGGCGGTGCTGGAGGCCGCCGACGCCGGTATCGGCCTGGCGGTGGTGATCACGGAGGGCATCCCGGTCCACGACTCCGTCGCCTTCACCGCGTACGCCCGCGGCAAGGGCACCCGGATCATCGGCCCCAACTGCCCCGGACTGATCACCCCCGGCCAGTCCAACGCGGGCATCATCCCCGCCGACATCACCAAGCCGGGCCGGATCGGACTCGTCTCCAAGTCGGGCACCCTGACCTACCAACTCATGTACGAACTGCGCGACATCGGCTTCTCCACCTGCGTGGGCATCGGCGGTGACCCGGTCGTCGGCACGAGCCACATCGACTGCCTGGCCGCCTTCCAGGAAGACCCCGACACCGAACTCGTCGTCCTCATAGGGGAGATCGGAGGCGACGCGGAGGAACGGGCCGCCGCCTACATCCGCGACCACGTCACCAAGCCGGTCGTCGGCTACATCGCCGGGTTCACAGCGCCCGAGGGCCGCACCATGGGCCACGCGGGCGCCATCGTCTCCGGTTCGGCCGGCACCGCGCGGGCCAAGCAGGAGGCGCTGGAGGCGGTCGGGGTGCGGGTGGGGAGCACACCGACCGCCACCGCGCGGCTGGTCCTGGACCTGCTGGATGCGCGGCAGCCGGAAGGGAGCTGAGCCATGGCCCTCGGCACTCTGGTCCAGAAGCCCGGCACCGGGTGGCGCGACGCCTGGGCGCGCTGTCTCGCTGTCGCCCCCGAGGCCTTCCAGGACGACCGAGTCCTCAACCTCCACGCCGGCACCTGGCAGCCCGACGGCCGGCCGCTGCCCGCGACCAGCCCCGTCGACGGCAGCCCCATCGCCGGCGCCCCACGGCTCGACCGCGGCACCGCCCACCGGGCCGTCCGCGCCTGCCTCGACCAGCACCGGGCCTGGCGGCACGTCCCGCTGGACGAGCGCCGGGCCAGGGTGGCCGCCACCCTGGACGCCCTGACCGAACACCGCGAACTGCTCGCCCTGCTCCTGGTCTGGGAGATCGGCAAGCCCTGGCGGCTGGCCCAGGCGGACGTGGACCGGGCGATCGACGGGGTGCGCTGGTACGTCGACGGCATCGGGCCGATGCTCGCGGGGCGCGCCCCGCTGGACGGGCCGGTGTCCAACATCGCCAGCTGGAACTACCCGATGAGCGTGCTCGTCCACGCGGTACTGGTCCAGGCCCTGGCGGGCAACGCGGTGGTGGCGAAGACCCCGACCGACGGCGGCGTCGCCTGTCTCACCCTGGCCTGCGCGCTGGCCGCCCGGGAAGGCCTGCCGGTGACGCTGCTGAGCGGCAGCGGGGGCGAGCTGTCCGAGGTGCTGGTGCGGGCGCCGGAGATCGGCTGTGTCTCCTTCGTCGGAGGCCGGGACACCGGAGCCGCGGTGGCCACCGCCGTCGCCGACCTCGGCAAGCGGCACGTACTCGAACAGGAGGGGCTCAACACCTGGGGCATCTGGAACTTCACCGGCTGGGAGGCGTTCACCGCCGTCGTCCCCAAGCTCTTCGACTACGGCAAACAGCGCTGCACCGCCTACCCGCGCTTCGTCGTCCAGCGCGAGCTGTTCGACGAGTTCCTGACCGCCTACCTCCCGGCGGTCCGGGGGCTGCGCGTGGGCCACCCCCTTGCGGTCCGCGACCCCGCCGACTCGCTGCCCGAGCTGGACTTCGGGCCGGTGATCAACGCGGCCAAGGCCAAGGACCTGACCGACCAGGTGGCCGAGGCCGTCGACCGCGGCGCCGTCCCACTGCACCGCGGCCGCCCGGCCGACGCGCGCTTCCTGCCCGGCCAGGACACGTCGTCGTACGTCCACCCGGTCACCCTCCTCAACCCGCCCCGGTCCTCCCCGCTCCACCACGCGGAACCGTTCGGCCCGGTCGACACGATCGTCCTGGTCGACACCGAGGCCGAACTGCTGGCCGCCATGAACGCGTCCAACGGCGCGCTGGTCGCCACGCTCTCCACCGACGACGAGGCCACCTTCGCGCGGCTGGCCCCGCAGATCCGAGCCTTCAAGGTCGGCCACGGCAAGCCACGCTCCCGAGGCGACCGGGACGAACTGTTCGGCGGCTTCGGCGCGTCCTGGCGGGGCGCCTTCGTCGGCGGCGAACTGCTGGTGCGCGCGGTGACGCAGGGGCCGGCGGGGGAGCGGCTGCCGGGGAACTTCCCGGAGTACCAGCTCATGCCCTGAGGGCGAGGACAGGGCGGCGATCGTGGCCCGGTTCGCCGCCGGGTCGTCGCACGACACCTGGACCTGGACCTGGACCGAGCGGACGATCTCCGCCGGACCCCGGCCCGGTCCGGCGCGGCGCGCGTCCGGCACCGGGCGCGCCCTGCGGCGAACCCACGGTGTTGTGCGGCGCCCCGGGCGCGGCCCGCACGTCGGCGTACCGGGCGTACTCGGCCTACGGTCGCGGCCGCCGCCGACTGAGCCGGTAGCGGGTCGGGTACGTACGGTGAGGGGGTGCCGACCTGCGGATATGTCGACGGAAACGCAGGTGAAGGGCACTCCGAAAGCTTGGTATTGTTGTCCATGTCGCCGCGGGGAACACCCCCGGTCAGGTGGCAGACACCTGGTCCGGGTGGCGGAATGGCAGACGCGCTAGCTTGAGGTGCTAGTGCCCTTTATCGGGCGTGGGGGTTCAAGTCCCCCCTCGGACACTCACTCGCTACAGCGATACGCGGATGAGGGCCTCGACCTAACGGTCGCGGCCCTACCTGCGTGTTCGTAACCCCTCACTCTGGCGAACCGCTCGACGACCTCGGCCGGCTCCGCACCCAGTCGGCGACGAACCGCGCCACAGGTACTCTTTGGCGACGACGTCGTCGAGCGCGTCGAGTACCTTCCCGAGGCCCTTGAAGGCGTCGTCCAGCTTGTGCATCAGACCCGGCTCGTTCGGCGCGATGTCCATCGCCTTGTCCAGGCGCCGGGCGACCGATTGGCCTTCCAGGTCGTAGTCGCCGGCCAGCTTGCGGGCCTGAGCGCGGTACAGGTCGAGATCGGACTGTGCGGTAGCGGCCGACAGCTCCGCCGAGGACCTGTCCTTCTCGGTCTTCTCCCGCTTGTTCGCCTCAGCGTCGTCCTTCGCAGGCAGGTCGATCAGGGGTTTGGGCGGCAGACCGGCCAGCTTCTGCTTCGCCGCGTGCAACGCGTCCTGCGCGTGCTGCTCCAGGACCTCGGCCTTGCGCTGCCACTCCGGCATCGCGTCGACCCAGTCACTCAGAGCCGTCGCGGCCTAGCTGAAGGAGCGTTCGCCTTGTCGACCTTGGGCCTGAAGTTCTCGTGAACCGACCCCTCAGGGGTGAGATCTGCGTGGGCGAAGTCCAGGAGAAGACATCACTCACACGCCTCCCCCTCCCGTGGCTTCCGCAGCGCCTCAGCCAACTTGTCGTCGAGCTCCTCGAACTCCTTCTTCTTCGTGTCGAGGGCTTTGACCGCCGCACCGGAATACTTCTTGATCTGCTTGATCCCGTACGACCACTCGTCCCCGAAGTCGTTCATACGCGAGGCGAGCAAGCTCACACCCATGGAGTCGCCGTCGACCTCGTCCATCTCCCGGCCCGGCTGCTCCATGATCTCGCCGATGCGCTTGATGTCGCTGCGGACACGGTTGAGTACATCGATGTCGATGCGGATGTCACTCATCGTTCCCCCGGTTGGAATTGGCTCAGCGGTTGACGGCCTGGATCTCCTGGAGGACGACATCCTGGTCAGCGCCGAACGTGCCGTCTGGCAGGGGCCGTTCACGATTCACGCCGGTGCCGGTCCAGTGGATCTTCCACATAACCGTGGCCTTGAGCTGGTACGAGCCGTCGCCGGAGGAGCGCATGGCCCTCCAGGCCGCGTGGCCGAACCTGTCACCCGAACCTGCAGCAGACCCGCGTGGCTCCTTTGGGGTGCGAGGTAGTTGTCGTGGCGTGCTCGGCTGATCAGTGGGGTCGCTTGCGAGGCAGGCGACCGAGAGGTCCGGTGGACCTACGGGAGGGCAGCGTGCCAGCCGGTGACGACCGTGTGGTGGGTCGCCTCGGCGCAGCCCAGCAGTCGCCACGAGGCCGGTGACCAGGCGAACACGGCGTCCTGGCCGAACCGCCGGCCCAGAGCCCTGGCCTGGGCGTCGTCCATACCCACGACAGCAGCGCTGATTTCGGCGTGGGTACCGGCCGCGTCGCCTCCGACGGCCGGCCACCACTGCAGGCCTCGAAGGTCGAGGGTCCGCACCAGTTCGTGTTGCGCCCGCAGATTGGCCCGCACGGCGGTGTTGCGTCCACGGGGGTTGAAGGCGGTGACGATGTGGATCGTGTGCCCGCTGCCGAGCGGATACTGAAGATCTGACATGCCGTCCGAGGGATCCGGCGTGACGCGGATGCTGTACGCGGGGAAGGCGATGTCCACGACCGCGCGCCGATAGTTCGCCCACTGCGTGGGCTCGGCGGAATGAGAAACGGCAGGCACAGGAGTCTCCTTCGAAAGGGGACCCCCTTACCTGCCGGCAGGGAGATCTACGGGCCGCTGATGCGGGACGATCTCAACTACCAGGTGCTGAGCACCCGGCGGCCGTGATGATGCCACACGGCCGTGTTCCGAGTCCAGCGGCTCTCAGGGCTCACCGGGTCACCTCATGGCCCGGATCAGTCGCTTCCCCCTCTGCCCCGGCCCCGTGGCTGAACCAGACGCTTTCCAGGCCCTCCATGACGCCATGCAGCTTGTTCAGCGGGAACGTGATGCCGCGACCGAAGGACTCCGTCGACGGGCTGTACTCGCGTACTTCCGCACACAACCCAGCCTCGGGGTACTCGTCAGGGGACCAGACGGTACTGACATGGATCTCCTTGTCGGCGGCAGCCTGTACCCGCGCATGCACCTCACGCTCGATCTCGCTCAACTCATCTCCGTCCCGGTCCTTCCATACGTGGCCCTCAGGGTAATGAGGCAACGAAGTGCAGATACGGTGAGGGTGGTTGACAGAACGACAGTCCATGCCGGTCCGGGAGGAAGTGGAGACGACGGTGGGCATGTATCCGATGGCGCACCCGGAGAAGTGCCCGAAGTGCGGACGGGATCTGCGCGAGCGTCCGCGACCCGAGCGGGTGGCTGTTCCGGACTTTCCCGGAGAGGCGACGTACGGGACCGATCCGGTCTGTGGGGCACGCTGGCACGTGTGGGACAAGACTTCTCCGTTGCGGAGCAAGGCCCGGCCCTACGTGGCCGGAGAGGAGTGAATGCTGTTGCGCGCCCGAACGCTTCCCACCGCGCCAAGGCCGATCAGGGAGGCCACGTTGGCCGGGGTTCCGTGGCGCAGCTGAATGGTGGCGGCTGTCGCCAGGGCGGCACTGACGAGCTGGGTGTGATCTCCGATGAGGATCCGCGCCTCCCGATCGATCTCGGCGCACAAGGGGGCACTCGAGCTTGTACTTGTCCGGGCCGGCGCTTTCAGACTCGGTGATCTTCGGCTGCAGGCCGTTCACCCTCGGTTCTGGTGTTACCCGCTTGCGAGGTCGTGGGCTCACCGGTTCTTCCCTGGGTTTCGTAGCTGATGCGTTCGCATTCTCCCTGGGTGAGGGACCAGCGCCCGACAGCGACGGCGCCGACGACCTGGCGACGGCCGATGGTGCGTGCGCTGTCCGGCCGCGGATCGCCTCTCTGGACGATGCTGGATTGCCGTTCGCACGGTGAGGCCGCAGACGTTCCACCACGGCCTGAGAGGGAAGGATGGACGTGAGCGACGAAGGAGGCCCGTCATGAAATCCGGAGCCCCTGACTACGACGGTTGGTACTCGCGCACACCCTCGCAGGCCGAGGGCGAGCGGGATGAGACGGGCGAGGGTACCGCAAGGGAACAGCACCCGGACGTTCCCCGGAGTGAGCCGTCCCAGGCGGAGGGCGAGCGGGGCGACGACGCCTAGCGCCACTGGACGATCCGCCGCCGGGGGCCGGGTGAGGGTGCACTTTTTTCGGCGGTGTCACCGGTTCCCGGCCCGCCTGCCGTCCAGCAGTCCGTGCAGGTGCGCGGCGGCGTTCTCGATGTCCGCGTATTTCTGCTGTCCGGCGCGCACCTGTGCCCGCCAGCCGAGTCCATGGGAGATCACATGCCCGGCAATATCGAACGTGCCGCGCTGCGCGCCGCGGCTCAGGCCGCCGAGCAGATCCTGGCGAACGCCGCCGAGCAGGCCGAGCAGGCCGAGCGGCAGGAACCGTACGCGCAGCGCGTCGCCGAGCTCGGGATGGTGACCGGTGCGTTGAGGGCCCTGCTGGACGCGGTGCGCCCCTTTACCGAGGAAGGCGAAGAGGACGGGCGGTGACCGGCGCTTTCGGACCCGGCCGCCAGCGCGCCGGCATTTCGATCACCGTTGGGAGCAGTCGGTGGGACAGGGCACCGCGGCGCAGGGCCGGCGCGCGCCATGTTGGATCGGCCCGCGACGTGAGCGTGCCACGGCCTGGGGGGCTCACAAAGTCATCGCTGCAGCTCAAGCGGCGTATCTGTATTCGTGGACGATTCCGCCGAGGACGCTGATGCGTAGGAGCCTTTGCGCGTGGGGGTCGTTCCCGGCAGCGGGCTGGTCCTGAGCTTCGGGCGGTCGTTGGTCTCGGGCCCGGTGTGGTCGATGCCTGTTGTAGTGGTGGTGGTACTCGGCGAGAGTCTTTCGGGCGTGGCCCTCGTTCATGATCAGAACGTGGTCGAGTGCCTCCCGGCGGATCGTGCCGATCACGCGCTCGCAGTGAGCGTTCATCCGCGGCGCCTGTGGCGCGCTGAGCAGCACCTCCATCTCCTCCGCTTCGAAGACGGCGTCGAAGGAGCTGGTGTACTTGCTTGCGCGACGTCCCCAGGTCGGCGTGCACGCCATCTGCACCGCCTCTGGCCACACGAAACGTCCGCACAGCGCAGAGGCCGCATCCACGAATCGCGCAGCCGTCCTCGGCATGCAACCGGCCTCGTCTGCCCTTCAGCCCCCGGAAGAAGTAGATGTCAGAGTGCGTCGACCCCGCTCACCCTCCAGCCGTCGGACGTAAGGGCCACTGTCATCCGCACCCGGTTCAGGTCCACGCGGGAGCCCGAGACCTGGGTGCTGGTGGTCACCTGGTTGACGAAGAGGAGGACCACGGCTCGGTCGGCCGAGGCTGAGATCACGGAGGCCGCCGGGGAGCCGCCGGGGGGCTGCGCCACCGTGGCCTTCACCACCCCGTGATACTTGCTGGCCGTCGGCCCGACCACCGTCGTGGTGGTCTTCCGGTACTCGTCGCGGAAGTGCCCGGTGAGCCGGGCGCGGGCCGCGGCGAAGTCGCGGTCCAGGTGCCTGTAGTCGTACGACAGCACGACCGGCGCCGCCTGGCGTGCGGCCGCGAGTGCCTGACCGCGTGCCTGTTCGGCCCGCACACCCTCCCGGTAGCGCCACCCGAGAACGGTGGCCGCGACCAGGCCCGCCAGGAGCAGGACACACAGGGCGGCAGTGAGCAGCCGCCGCCGACCGTGCCGCGTAGCCGTAGCCGTAGCCGTAGCCGTAGCGGGGCCGGGCTCGCCCTCCTCCTGCGGTGGGTCCTCCTCGAAGCACTCCGGCGAGGGCTCGGGCGGGTCGTCCCAGCCGTCCTCATCGGGGGCCTCGATGAGCACGGTGCGGCCGGCGGTCGGTGCCGCGGGCCGTCCCGGGGCCTCCTCTTCGGTGGCCGCCGGGTCCGGTTCGAGGTGGCCGCGCTCCGCGCGCTTGGCCGCCGCGCGGGCGGCCGCGGTCATGGTGTGCCGGGTGCCGGATCCGGAACCGGAGCCGCGGCTTCTGGTGGTCGTCTTCGCCACGGTCTTACTCCTCATGTCCTCATGGGTCGTATTGGCGGGGAGGGCGCGGTCAGCCGACGAACTCGACGTCGGAGGTCAGCCAGCGGCCGTTTCGGTGCACCAGGTCGAGCTGTAGGCGGTAGGTGCGCGCCTCGCCCTTGGGGGCGGCGGTGTTGGTCACCTTGCTGTCGGCGACCACCAGGACGCGGGCCGAGTGCTCGTCGGAGCGGACGATGCCCGCGTCGAGGACCTGGCCCTCGGACACGGACTCGTTCGCGGCGACCAGCTTGGTCAGCTGCTCGGTCTGCGCGGCGAACTGCTTCTTGAAGTCGCCGGTGGCGCCCCGGAGGACGTTCGCGCTGTCCCGGTCGTAGTGCCGGTAGTCGAGCGACGTGAAGTTCAGCGCCGACTGGCGTGCCGCGACCAGGATGTCCTGGCGCCGCTGCGCCGTGTCGTGCTGGTCGTACAGCCCAAGGATCAGCCAGATCGTCAGCGCCGTCGTGAGGACGGTCGCCACGGCGAGCGCCACCGACCACGCCCTGCCCGACCACGCTCTGCTCGACAGGGTCTTGCCCGACACGGTCACGCTCATGGTCCTGTTCATGGTCCCGCTCATGCCATCGGCCCTACTAGTAGCCATTGCCACGACTCCTTTCCGAACACCGCCTGTTGGCCACCCGTCGAGCCGATCTCGACCGGTCTTCCGTCCGGGCCGGTCGTGGTGCCGGTCTCCGGGTCGTAAGGCGTGATGTACGGCGTCACGTACGCCGCCTGGTTCGCATCGCCGGAAGCGGCCGACGCGCCGGGGGCGTTCTGCGCGCCCCGTACTGACGTCTTGCTTCCGCGCGGGGCCGTGCAGTGCGCGTCGGTGTTCGCCTCGCGCGGGCGGGTGTCCGAGGGGTCGCGCCGTGCCGTGCCGTACCCCTGCGTGCACGGCGGCGGGTCGTCGGCGTTCACCACCAGGCCGAAGTGGGTGGTGCCGTCGCCCGGGACGACCGTGTAGCTGCCCGCGACCAGTGCCGGGAAGGTGACCAGGGACTGTTCCACGCCGGGCAGGTTGGCCAGCGTGACCTGGCCGCCGCTGATCAGATTGGCCAGCAGGACCGCCAGTCGCGGTGAGATGTTCTTCAGCAGCGAGTTCACCTGCTGCGCGGCCGGTGTCGCGTTGCCGATCAGCTTGCGCAGGTCTCCGTCGCTCGACTTCAGCTGTGCCGTGAGAGCCGCCAGGTCGTGCGCGAATGACTTGATGGACGAGCCCTGGTCGGACTGCGTCTTGAGGACCTTTCGCGAGTCCTCGATCAGCGAGATCGTCTGGGGGAGTGACTCGGAGGCCGACTCCACGAGCGCGTTGCCCGAGTCCACCAGTCGGCTCAGATTCGGGCCGGTGCCCGAGAATGCCTTGCCCAACTCGTCCACGGTGACTCGTAGATCGTCCTTGCCGACCGAGTTCACCAGCCGGTCCAGGCTCAGCACCAGGTCCGTCGTGGGCAGTGGCACGCGCGTGCTGCCGCGCGGGATGGCGCTGCCGTCGAGGAGGTATGGGCCATGCGAAGTACGTGGCTGTAGATCTACGTACTGCTCGCCCACCGCCGAACGGTTCGCCACCACGGCGAGGGTGTCCGCCGGGATGCGTGGCGTGCCGTCCTTGATGTCGAGAGCGACCGAGACGCCGTCGGAGCCGGTCAGCCGCAGCGCGCCGACGCGACCCACCGGCACCCCACGGTAGGTGACCTCGGCGCCGGGGAAGATGCCCCCGGAGTCGGCGAAGTCCGCTTGCACGGTGTAGCCGCGGCCCAGGACGTCGTCCACCAGACCGGTGTACTCGGCGCCGACGTACGACACCCCGACGGCGGTGACGGTGGCGAAGGCCAGGAGCTGAGCCTTGACCGTACGGGTGATCACGGCTGAACTCCCTTCAGCATCAGCTCCGCGAGCGCGAGGTCTATCCCCTCGGGCAGCCCGCCTCGGGTGGTGTAGCTGCTGGTGCACACCGGCGGGCACAGCGGCCCGCCCCCGCCCGAGGGGGCCGACGGCACCGAGGGTGACGTCGGCAGGCTCGGTGTGCTCGGCAGCGCGGTGGGTGCCGGCACGCTCGGCAGATCGGGGAGATCGGGGAGATCGGGGAGATCCGGTACGTCAGGAGTGCCGGGCTTCTGGGAATCGCCCCTGCCCCGGCCGGAGTTGCCGTCCGTCAGGTTTCCGTAGAGGTCGGACAGATCGAGGTCAGCCGTGATGTCGAGGTTGACGTAGTCCCCCTTGACGGAGTCCACCGCGTTGCGGGGGAACGGGTAAGTGGTCAGCAGCTCAAGGGAGTTGGGCAGATCATCGCCCGCCTTGTTCAGCTGTCGCAGGATGGGCCGCAGCTGTTTGAGGTTCTCGACCGTGTCGTCGTGCGAGGCGTTGACCACCTTGGTGCCCGTCTTGCCCAGCTTCGACAGGGCGGTGAGCATCCTCGTCAGATCACGGCGCTGGTCGGCCAGGACCTTCAGGGCAGGTGGCATCGTGTCGACGGCCTGGGCGATCGACTTCTTCTCCTTGCCGAGCCGCCCCGCGAGCCGGTCGACGGCCTCGAGGGCGTGGACGATGTCCTTCCGTTGGTCGTCCAGGCCGCCGATGAAGGTGTTCAGCTCCTTGAGCAGCGATCTGACCCGGCTCTCCCGGCCGTCGAGGGCTTTGTTCAGCTCCACGGTGATCGTCTTGAGCTGGGCCACCCCGCCGCCGTTGAGCAGCGCGGAGAGCGCGGACAGCACCTCCTCGATCTCCGGGTTGCGGCCGCTGCGGGACAGCGGGATGCGGTCGCCGTCGCCGAGCCGGCCGATGGGGGCCGTGCCGGTCGGGGCGGAGAGCGCGACGTACTTCTCGCCGAGCATGCTGGTCTGCCGCAACTCGGCGACCGTGTTGGCGGGCAGCTTCACCGAGTCGGCGACCCGCAGCCGTACGCGCGCGTGCCAGCCGTCCAGTTCCACCTTCTCGACCGCGCCCACGGTGACGTTGTTGACCTTCACCGCCGACTGCGGCACCAGGTCGAGGACGTCGCGGAACTCGACGGTGACGTGGTACGCGTGGCCGTCGGCGGCGGCTCCGCCGGGCAGCCGGACGTCGTACCAGCCGTTGAACTCGCAGCCGGACAGCAGCAGCGAGCCGACCGCGGCCCACGCGACCACCCCGACCTTGCGCAGCGCGCTCATGCGCTCGCCCCCAGAATTCCGCCGAGCGTCCGGTCGACCGTTCCCGTCACCGCGGAGCCCTGAGGCACCTTCGGCAGGGAGTCGAAGAGGTCTTTGAGCTCCTTGCAGTCGGGGTTCTTGCCGCCCTCGTCGCCGGTCGTCTTCAGTACGGAGCACAGCAGTGAGGCCGGATCCTGTGCCTGCTGCGCGTTGTTGCGGGTGTCGAGGGTGCCCGAGGACGGGTTGTAGGCGTTGTTCAGGTTCGACAGCCCTGTGGGAGCGACCTCCAACAGCTCAGCCAGTGCGGCCCGTTGGGTGACGAGCACCTTCGTCACCTTGCTGAGGCCCTGCACGTTCGAGGTCAGCGACTTCTTGTTGTTTTTCACGAAGGCGGACACGTCGCCGAGCGCCGTCCCCAGGTTCTTGAGTGCGTCCGCGAGGTCCTTGCGCTCGCCCGCGAGCTGTCCGGCGACCTCGGCGAGGCTGGTGTTGAAGGACCGCACGCTCTTGTCGTCGGCGGCCAGCGCGGCCGTGAACACCTGCAGGTTCCGCACGGTGCCGAACAGGTCTGTGCGGCCGTCGGACAGCGTGGTGACGGCCTGCGAGAGGTCCTCGACCGTCCGGTTGAGGTTCTCGCCCTGGCCGTCGAGGTTGTCCGCGCTCACCCCGAGCAGCCGCGACAGCGAGCCGTCCTTGTTGGCGCCCTGGGGGCCGAGCGCGTCGGCCGTCGTGTGCAGGCTGTCGAAGATGCGGTCCAGTTCGACCGGTACGGCCGTCCGTGTCTCGGGGATGACGGCGCCGTTCCGCAGAACCGGGCCCTTTCGGTACACCGGCAGCAGTTGTACGTAACGGTCGCTGACCACCGAGGAGTTGATGATGGCGGCCTTGGCGTCCGCCGGCACCTTGCGGCCTTCGTCGTACTTCAGCTCTACCCGCACCCGGTCGCCCTCCGGCGTGATCTTCTCGACCTCGCCGATCCGGACGCCGAGGACGCGGACGTCCGAGCCGGGGTAGATGCCGACGGTGCGCGGGAAGTACGCGGTGACGTGCACGGACTCGGAGCGCGGCCACAGCACGTAGGTGAGCGCGGCGACGAGGGCGAGTGCGGTGACCACGGCCACGCGCCTCTTCAGGTTCTTCACCGGGTGCCTCCCGCGCGCGGCACCACGGGAGCGGCGACCAGGTTCTGGACGTAGCTGTCGAACCAGCGGCCGTTGCCGAGGGCGTTGCTGAAGACCCGGACGTAGGGCGCGAGCAGCTTGACGCTCCGGTCGAGGCTGGATTGGTTCCGTTCGAGCATCCGCACCACGGTGTTCAGGCCCTTGAGCGCGGGCCCGATCTCCTTGTCGTTGTCCTCGACCAGGCCGGAGAGCTCGATGCCGAGCACGGCGGAGCTCTTCAGCAGCTGGTGGATCGCCTTGCGCCGCTTGCTGATCTCCTTGAACAGCTGGTCGCCGTCCTTGACCAACGCGGTGAAGTCCTCGGAGTGCTCGGCCAGTACGCCCGTGACACCATTCGCATGGTCGAGGAGTTCGCCCAGCGCCTTGTCGCGCGAGGCGACCGTCCGGGAGATCTTCGACAGGCCCTTGATGGATGCCCGTACCTCGGCGGGCGAGTCCTGGAACGTGGTGGAGATGGTGTCCAGGGCCTTCGCCAACTGATTGGTGTCGACCTTCTCCGTCGTCGTGGTGAGATCGCTGAACGCCTGCACGACGTCGTACGCCGGAACCGTCCTCTTCAGCGGTATCTCGCTGCCGGGCTTCAGCTGTCCCGGTCCCTTGGGATGCAGCGCGAGGTACTTCGCGCCGAGGATCGTCTTGACCCGGATCGAGGCGCCGGTCTCGGTGCCGAACCCCGGACCGCCCTTGATCTTGAAGGTGACCTTGACGTGGTCACGGTCCAGATCGACGTCCTTGACCTTGCCGACCTTGACGCCGGCGATCCGCACCTCGTCGCCGGGCTTGAGGCCGCCCGCCTCCGAGAAGGCCGCGCTGTACGTGTCTCCGCCGCCGATCAGCGGCAGGCTGTCGGCGTTGAACGCGGCCACGGTCAGCAGCGCGAGGAAGGTGAGACCGACGGCTCCGATCACCACGGGGTTCCGCTCACGGAACGGGGTCAACCGCGGGCGGCGTATCCGTATGCGGGGCAGCTTGGGCGGGTCGATGCCGACTTTGAGCAGGGGTTCCGGGCGACGGGGGCGCGGTGCCCGGCGCGGAAGCAGCCGTATCCTCGGGAGCTTCGGCGGGTCGATGCGGACCTTGACCAGCGGCTCTGGGCGGCGCTTACCAGTCCTGCGCGGAAGGAAGTGCTTTGTCATGCGCCGCACCTCGCCCTCGCCACGTGCAGCTCGGGAGTGAGCACCTGCTTCGTCTTCGGCAGCACGATCCGGCCGTCGAAGTCGCAGAGGTAGAAGTTGAACCACGAGCCGTAGGACGCCGTCCCCGTCAGCTCGCCCAGCTTGTTCGGCAGCCGCTTCAGGACGCCCTCCACGGTGTTCTCGTTCTTGTTCAGCGTTCCGGTGAGATCGGTCAGCTCGGCGATGTCGCCCTTCAGGGGCGGACGCGCGTCCTTGAGCAGCCCCGAGGTGGCGTCCGTCAGATCGCCGATGCCCACCAGGGACTGCCCGATGGGCTTGCGGTCGGCGGACAGCCCCGAGATCACCCGACGCAGTTGCTTGAGCAGCCCGGAGAAACGGGCGCCGCGCTTGTCCAGCGTCCCCAGCACGGTGTTCAGGTTGTCGATCACCGAGCCGATCAGCTTGTCGCGGCCGGCCAGCGTCGTGGTGAGCGAAGCCGTGTGCGCGAGCAGGCTGTTGACAGTGCCGCCCTCGCCCTGGAGGGTCCGGATGATCTCGGTGGCGAGCTGGTTGACGTCCTGCGGGCTGAGCGCCGCGAACAGTGGCTTGAAGCCGTTCAGCAGCGCGTTGAGGTCCAGCGCGGGCTGGGTGCGCGACAGCGGGATCGTGGCGCCGGGCCTCAGCCGGGTGCCGTCTCCCGCGCCCTCGGTCAGGGCGACGTAACGCTGTCCGACCAGGTTCCGGTAGCGGATGACCGCGCCGGTGCTGTTCAGCAGCGGCCGGTCCGCACCGACAGTGAAGGTGACCTCCGCCAGCGTCCGGTCCTTGATCCGGATGCCCTCGACCTCGCCGACCCGCACCCCGGCCACCCGGATGTCGTCGCCCTTCTCCAGGCCCGTCACGTCGCTGAACACCGCGCGGTACGTGTGTTCGGGGGTGAAGGAGATGTTGACGATGGTGGCGGCGAGCAGGGCCGTCGCCAGGATCGTCACCAGGGCGAAGAGGCTGAACTTGATCAGCGGGGCGGCGGCCTGCCGGGCTCCTGACGTGCTCGTGGACCTCGTAGTCCGCGCGGTCTTCGCGGTCTTCGCGGTCTTCATGATCCTCGTGATCCTCATGCGACGCTCACCGCCGTCCCGCGCGCCATCGGTCCGAACAGCAGCGTCGCGACCGGCGGTACCTCGTCGGCGGGCACGCCCATGACGGGCGCGACGAGCGAGCCGACGGCGCGCTGTTCGGTCCGGGTGGCG
The DNA here is from genome assembly GCF_055567535.1 of Streptomyces sp. NPDC026538. Lineage (NCBI taxonomy): Bacteria > Bacillati > Actinomycetota > Actinomycetes > Kitasatosporales > Streptomycetaceae > Streptomyces > Streptomyces sp. NPDC026538. The sequence goes on along the minus strand of NZ_JBVHQG010000002.1, from coordinate 201,752 downwards.
GAGACGCCGGCCGGGCCGGACGAACCGCCCTTCGCCGAACCGTCGTCGAGGTGGACCCCGGGCGCGGGCACCGGCGGATGGGGCAGGTCACGGCAGTTGGGCCCCGACCGATCGTCGTAGCGCGGATACTCGCCGGGTTCGTACGCCCCCTGCTGGCGGACGACTTCGAGCGTGATGTGCATCTTGCCGCCCCGGAAAGCCTGCTCGGATGCCTGCTCCTCGCGCACCAGGCCGGCAAAGAGGCACGGGTACTCGGGCGAGTAGCGGGCGAAGAGATCGAGCGTGGGGCGGGAGACCCGGCCCAGGGTGATCAGCCGGTCGCCGTTCGCGTCGAGGAAGTCGTCCGCTGTGCCCGCGGCAGTGGCCGTCGTGGTGAGCGCGGACGCGAGCCGGTCCCGCTGCTCGACCAGCGTGCGGCTGGTGGTGACGGTGTTGCGCAGGATCTCCATCAGGTCGGGGGCCGCGTCGCCGTACACCTCGGCGACGTCGGCCAAGCGGGCGAAGTCCTCGGTGAGGGACGGCAGGTGCGGATTGAGCCGGTGCAGATAGTCCTCCACACGCGTGAGGTTGTCGCCGATCCGGTCGCCGCGCCCCTCGAGGGCGGTGGCGAACGCGGAGAGCGTGGCGTTGAGCTTGCCGGGCTGCACGGTCCGCAGCAGCGGCAGCAGGTCGTTCATCAGCTGCTGGAGCTCGATGCCGACGCGGGTGCGGTCCTGGGTGATGACATCCCCGGCGCGGATGGGCCGGCCCGAGGAGCGCGCGGGCGCGACCAGGTCGACGTACTTCTCGCCGAACAGGGTCTTGGGCAGCAGGCGTGCGTGCACGTCGGACGGGATGGACGCGACGTACTCCGGCTTGAGCGCGATGTCGAGCGTCGCCTTCGTCCCGTCGGCGTGGACCGCGCGCACCTCGCCGACCAGCAGCCCGCGCAGCTTGACGTCGGCGCGGGGATCGAGTTGGTTGCCGATGCTGTCGGCCTCCAGCTCGATCCGTACAGCCGGGGTGAACACCTGTTGGTACACGGCGACGGACAGGGACAGCAGCAGCGCGAGCACGGCGAGGAACACGACGCCGTACAACCGCAGTCTCAGCACTCTCATACGGCTCATCCCGCAATCCGTACGGTCGTGTTGGCGCCCCAGATCGCGAGCGACAGGAAGAAGTCCAGGACGTTGATCGCCACGATCGAGGTGCGCACGGCGCGGCCCACGGCGACGCCGACGCCCGCCGGGCCGCCGCTCGCGTAGTAGCCGTAGTAGCAATGCACCAGGATGATCAGGACGGCGAAGACGAGCACCTTCCCGAAGGACCACAGCACGTCGACCGGCGGCAGGTACTGCTGGAAGTAGTGGTCGTAGGTGCCCGCCGACTGCCCGTAGTAGCCGGTGGTGATGGTGCGGGCGGCAAAGTAGGAGGACAGCAGCCCGACCACGTACAGCGGGATCACCGCGACGAAACCGGCGATCATCCGGGTGGTCACCAGGAACGGCAGCGAGGGCACGCCCATGACTTCCAGGGCGTCCGTCTCCTCGCTGATCCGCATCGCGCCCAGCTGCGCCGTGAACCCGGCACCCACCGTCGCGGACAGCGCGAGCCCCGCCACCAGCGGCGCGATTTCCCGGGTGTTGAAGTACGCCGAGAGGAACGCCACGAAGTTCGAGGTGCCGAGCTGGTTGAGCGCGGCGTAGCCCTGGAGGCCCACCTCCGTGCCGGTGAAGAACGACAGGAAGGCGATGACGCCGACCGTACCGCCCACGACGGCGAGGGCGCCGCGTCCGAAGCTCACCTCGGCGAGCAGCCGCAGGATCTCCTTCTTGTACCGGCGTACGGTGCGGCCCGTCCACGCCAACGAGCGGCCGTAGAAGGACAGCTGGCTGCCCAGTTCCTCCAGACGATTCAGCAGCGCCATGACTCAGCCCCTCTGCGGAACGACTTGGAAGTACACGGCGGTCATCACGAAGTTCGTCACGAACAGCAACATGAAGGTGATCACCACCGACTGGTTCACCGCGTCGCCCACACCCTTCGGGCCGCCCTTCGCGGTGAGTCCCTTGTACGAGGCGACGATCGCGGCGATCGCGCCGAACACCAGCGCCTTGATCTCCGCCGCCCACAGGTCGGAGAGCTGGGCGAGCGTGGTGAAGGAAGCGAGATACGCGCCCGGCGTGCCGTTCTGCAGGACGACGTTGAAGAAGTAGCCGCCCGCGACGCCCACCACCGACACCAGGCCGTTGAGCAGCACTGCCACCACCATCGACGCCAGGACCCGCGGGACGACCAGCCGGTGGATGGGGTCGATGCCCAGCACCTGCATCGCGTCGATCTCCTCGCGGATCTTCCGCGCCCCGAGATCCGCGCAGATCGCCGTGCCGCCGGCGCCCGCGATCAGCAGCGCGGTGACGATCGGCGAGGCCTCCCGCAGCACCGCGAGGACCGAGGCGGCCCCGGAGAAGGACTGGGCGCCGAGCTGCCGGGTCAGGCTGCCGATCTGCAGCGCGATGACCGCGCCGAAGGGGATGGACACCAGGGCCGTCGGCAGGATGGCGACGCTCGCGACGAACCAGGCCTGCTGGATGAACTCCCGCGCCTGGAACGGCCGTCGGGGGATGGTCCGGACGACGTCCAGCGCCATCGCGAAGAGGTTCCCCGAGTGCCTCAGCGCCCCGGTGGGTGACAGCCTCATGCGCCGGTCACCGCCTTCCGGTGCAGCTCGGCCTCGCGTCTCGCGATCGCCTCCCAGCGGGGCGGACGGGCGATGCCGGGGCCCGGCATCAGGCGCGGCGTCATCTCGTTGCCGACGTGGCGGGGTGTGCGGTCCGCGTCGCCGAGCCGCGCCAGCTCCTGCTCGACCTGCGCGGCGTCCTTCTCCTCCGCCATTCCGATCGGCCCCTGCATCCGGCCGTTCAGAAACTGCCGTACGACGGGCTCGTCGCTGGTCAGCAGGTCCTCACGGGGCCCGAACATGACCAGCTCACGGCGGAACAACAGCCCGATGTTGTCCGGCACCTGGCGGGCCGAGGCGATGTCGTGCGTGACGATCAGGAACGTCGCGTCGATCTGCGCGTTGAGGTCGACGATCAGCTGGTTGAGATAGGCGACGCGTACGGGGTCGAGGCCGGAGTCGGGTTCGTCGAAGAGGATGACCTCGGGGTCGAGGACCAGGGCTCGGGCGAGACCGGCTCGCTTTCGCATGCCGCCGGAGATCTCGCCGGGCAGCTTCCCCTCCGAACCGATCAGCCCGACCATGTCCATCTTCTCCAGCACGATGCGCCGGATCTGGCTCTCGGACTTGCGGGTGTGCTCGCGCAGCGGGAAAGCGATGTTGTCGTACAGGCTCATCGAGCCGAACAGCGCGCCGTCCTGGAACAACACCCCGAACAGTTTCCGCACCTCGTAGAGCTCGTGCTCGCGCAGCTTGGTGACGTCCCGGCCTGCGACCTTCACGGAACCCCGGTCCGGCTTCAGCAGTCCGACGAGCGTCTTGAGGAACACCGACTTGCCCGTGCCCGAGGGGCCGAGCATGACCGAGACCTCCCCGGCGGGCAGCGTCAGCGAGACGTCCTGCCAGATGACCTGGTGACCGAAGGACTTGGTCAGCCCTTCCACACAGATCTCGACACCCATCCGGTCCACCCTTCGGCCGTGGAGCAGCTCCGACATCTGCTCTACGGGGAGGGGCCGGGCGTCCGTCGCGACGGAGGCGGTTTTTTTCGGGGGTCTTGCGGGCGGGTTTCCGGCGGCTCGACGGCCGCGCTTTCCGCTGGTTCTACGGCAGTCCTTTGTCCGGCGGTTCTACGGCAGCGCGGTCGGGGTCGGTACGTCGACCGGGGCGGAGGGCGTGGCGGGAGCCTCCGGGAGGGCCGGAGGCGTCATCGGGACCGTGGCCGGCAGATCGGGCAGGTCGGGCACGCTCGGCAGGTCGGACACGCCGGGGACGTCGGGGACGGACGGCACTGGTGACAGCGAGGCGTCCGGCGTTGGCACCGACAGAGGCGGCAACGACCGGTCGTCATCGCCGGGCGGCACCGTCGGCGTCGCTGCGTGGGACGCCGAGGCGGCCGACAGATCACGGGCGTTCGGGGCGGCCTCCCGGCCGACGCCGTCGGGCCGGCCGGTCTGCGTGGTCGCCTGGGCCATGCGGGACACGGAGGGTCGGGGAGTCGTGCCCTGCCTGTCCCCGTCGTGGACGTACGGCAACACGAACCCCGCCACCACCAGGGTCGCGGCCGTCGAGGTCACCGCCACGGCCTGCGCGTGTCCGCCCGCGCGCAGCTTGCCGCGCCCCCACAGGAACAGGGCGAGGCCCAGCGTTCCGGCCAGCGAGTTGCGCAGCGTGCGCCGGGCCCGGGCGAGCAGCGACTCGACGGTGCGATAGCTCAGTCCCATGCGCACGGCGACCTGGCCGACGTCGAGGCCCTCGGACTTCAGCCGGAGCGCCTCGGCCTGGCGCGCGGGCAGCTCCCCGCTGCGCACGGCCAGCCACCTGGCCTCGGCCCGGTCGCACACCGCCTCCTCAACGGGCACCGGACCCGGCGCGGCGAGTGTGGGGCTGCGGTGTACCTCGGCCTCACGGTTGACCTGGCGATACCGATCGACGCACAGCCGCATGGTCACGGTCGTCAGCCAGCCGCCGAGGCGCTCGTCGTCCAGGTCGGGGCGCTCCGCGGCGCGCAGCATGGCCTCGTGCACCGCGTCCTCGGCGTCCTCCGGGCTCATCGACCTGCGCCGGGCCACCTTGAGCAGTTGCTCGCGGTGGCTCCACATGTGCTGCCAACGGTCGTGGGCCGCCTGTATCTCCGCAGGCATGTCCGGCATGTCCGTCGCCATGAGGGCCCCTTTGCGCTCACCCGCCGGTCCTGTGCCGTCCGGCGGGTGGTGACATTACCGCCCGGTAGTCGCGGTTGTGGAGGGGGCGGAGGTCGTCGAATCGCCGCTGTTACTGGTCAGCGGACCGCCGCTGGGCAGCAGGTCGTCGCCGGGCAGTTCGATGTCCACGCCCGGCGAGGGGAGTTGGGGCTCCTCCGTCGGAGCGGCCCCGCCCGCCGGACGGGACGTGCCGGGGGCCGGCGAGGGACGTGCGGACGGTGTCGGGGAGGGGACGGCGCTCGGACGGGCGGACGGTGTCGGCGAGGGCTTCGGCGTGGACGGCGGCCGCGACGGCTCCGGGTGCGCCGAGGACTTCGCGGAGCTGTCCGGCACCACCCGGCACCCTTCCAGGAAGTACGCGTACCAGGCCCTGACCGTGCGCAGATACGCCTCCGAGTGGTTGTAGCCGAGGACCGCCCGGTCCAGCTCGACCGGGTCGGAGAGGTCTCGTCCGCCCGCGCACAGGTAGCGCCCGGCGGCGAGCGCCGCGTCGAAGACGTTGTCCGGGTCGGCCCGCCCGTCGCCGTTGCCGTCCGTGCCCCAGCGGGCCCAGGTCGACGGGATGAACTGCATCGGTCCGACCGCCCGGTCGTAGGCCGCGTCCCCGTCGTACGCGCCGCCGTCGGTGTCCCGCATGACAGCGAAGGCGCCGCCGTCCAGCCGCGGCCCGAGGATGGGCGCCACGGTCGTACCGTCCGCCGTCACCCGACCGCCGCGCGCCTGCCCGGACTCCACCTGACCGATCGCGGCGAGCAACTGCCACCGCAGCCGGCAGCCGGGCGCGGTGCGTGCGAGTTCCGCCTCGGCGTGCCGGTAGGCGCCGAACACGCCCGCGGGCAGCGCGGCGCCCGCCACCGACGCCTCGCCCTTGCGTTCCCGGGTCCCCAGCCGCGGGAGGTCGGTGCGGTACCGGGTGTCGCCCGACACGCTCGGCCCCTGCTCGGCCGGTGTCTGCCGCGGGGGTACGGAGGCCTGTGCCGGGACCGCCCCCGGCGCCTGCGACGCGGTCAGCGCCGCCATGGCCACCGCCGCGATCGCCGTACCCCTGGCACCTCTGACTCTGTGCCCTGCCACGTCGCGCTCCCTTCCCTGTGAGCTGATGTCGTCTGCTCTACGGGGCAGGGCGGCGGGTCCGTCGCACGGAGCGGGGCGATTTCGGGAAACGGGGTCCGCACGCGCGTCCGTCGAGGTCTCCCCACCACAGTGACGGGGCCGGATGGGGCGACGTGGCGGCAGGAGTTCCCCTGTCGGTCAGGAAGGATTCGAGAGGGAATTACGGAGCAGTTGGTGGCGCAGGGCCAGGATCTCCGCCTTCTTGTCGCGGTCGCTCATGGGTAGCAGCCGGAGTACAGCGAACGTGTTGGTGGCGGTCAGGTAGGCGAGACGAAGCAACACGAGTGCCCATCCTGCCGCAGCACCGGGCAAGCCCGTGAGCTGCACGGATGACATTCTCGGCAGGCGCGACGCTCCGGCCAGGTCAGTCGCGGACGGATACCGAGCTGTCGGCGCAGTACCGCGACCTCATGGCGAAGTGCGAGCAGCTCGACGTCCCTCGCCCTCCTGGGGTTATCAGAACCGCCGGTGGACGGCTGCTGCTGTCACTGGTCAGGTGAATCAAAGATCCGGACATCGCCGAGTGGGATCACCGCGCCTCATCGCTCCTCGAAGACAAGGGCGCCCAGGTGTAACGGATGCGCACTCCGTGGTCGTGGAGCCAGGTGGTCTCGCGGTTCCGGAGTTCGTGCGCGGACTCCGGGGCGATGGCGCTGGGCCAGCGGACGAGTACCGCGGCGACGTGGCCTGTCTGTACCAGCTCCCTCACACGCTGCCACCCTCTGCGCCGGGCCGGGTCGGGCTCACCGTACGTGTCGGTGACGACCTCGGCGATCGTCAGTCCGCGCTCCTGGGCGAACGCCTGGCCTTCCGTCTGCGCGCACTGCGTGGCCGCCCCGCGCGCACCCGGGGCTCGGTCCGCGCATACGTACAGCACGACGGGAGGAGCGGCTTCGCTGTGGGAGCTCATGGGCGCCTTCTGTAGGTCGATCGAGGAGAAGGGGTTCCTCGCCGCGTGAAGGGGACGTAACGGGGCCGTGCGGTGCCGACAGCGGTCTCTGCCGTTGGACGGAGGAACTGGCCTGCTGCGCAGCAGGCCGTGCCTGGCCACGCCGCATCCGGGCTGTCGCTGCCGGGGTTGGCGCCCCATTCGGCGCCGGCCGGTGCCCATGGCGTCAGGGGCAGGCCGTCAACTCCGCCCAGACGACCTTGCCTCGGCTCGCGTCGAGCGTGCGGAGCAGCCACGCACGGAGCCGGTCGCGTACGGTGTCGCGGGCGGATCTTGCGCTGGTGCGCAGGGCGGGCAGGCCGAACCAGTACTCCCGACGAGGCACGGTCGGGGCCAAGGCGGGGGGCAAGGCCGGGGCTGAGGGCGTGGGCAGAGTCACGGATGTCGCCTTCCAGTGCCGTCCGGGGGGCGGGCGCGCTGTGGGGATGCGGGCTGCGGCTCGAGCGGTGAGAGGCAGGCGCTGTGCGGTGGGGTGCCGACGACGGCATCAGCAGCACGCGTCCCGTCCGGGCCGGATGCTGCGTCAGAGCTGTGACTTGACCGCTCACATGTCAACTATGCGCGTGATCGTGCTCACGCTGCAACCGACTCCCTGATAATTTCAGAAGTCGGTTATCACGCTGGCGTCCTCATCAAGTCACTGTAAGAATGGTGTTGTTGGTGATCACTCAGGAGGTTGGGCGTGAGTGAAGCCCGTTCCGGCACCAGCGCGCCGACAGTCCTGCGCATGATCCTCGGCCGCCGGCTGCAGGACCTGCGGCTCGGTGCCGGTGTCTCGCTGGAGGACGCGGCAAAAGCACCTGTGCGTGAAGACTCTGACGACCCGTCGGCTGGACAAGGCCGAGGTCGCGCTGAAGCCTCTCTACGTGGAGAAGCTCCTGGAGACGGTATGGCGCTGCTGACGTCGTCCGAGGACAGCAGGGCGCTCTTGAACCGCATGCGCAAGGAGTACTCATGACGATCGCCGACGAGGGCATCCACCACGGGACGCCGGCCCACAGTCTCGGGGAACAGGGCTGGGAGCGGCCTTGGAGCAGGCCGAACGGTGGTCGGTGCGTCGAGGCGAAACAACTCGCCGACGGCCGCGTGGCCGTACGGCAGTCGACCGACCCGGCCGGACCGGCGCGGATCTACCCGCCGGAGGAGATCGCCGCGTTCGTCCGCGGGGTCAAAGAGTGCCTGGCCGATCACTTGGCCGCCGGGTGAACCGGCGGCGGGCAGAAGGGACGACGACACCGGTCCCGTTCCTGGCCTGCGGGCCGACAGACACACGCATGAAGGGGAGAACATGTCCACCAGTCAGGCCAGCCGGAATCTCGACACGAGCAGGGCGCACTCGGCCCGGATGTACGACTACTTCCTCGGCGGCAAGGACCACTTCGAGGTCGACAAGGAGGCCGCCCTGGTCGCCGCCAAGGCCCACCCCGGCCTCCCCGTGACCGCGCGCGAGAACCGGGCGTTCATGCACCGGGCCACCCGCGTGCTGGCGCAGGAGCACGGCATCCGCCAGTGGCTCGACATCGGCACGGGCATCCCGACCGAGCCCAACCTGCACCAGGTCGCCCAGTCCGTCGCGGTCGACGCCCGCGTCGTGTACGCCGACAACGACCCCCTCGTCCTCAAGTACGCCGAACGCCTCATGCGCAGCACGACGCAGGGACGCACGGCCTACATCGAAGCCGACGTCACCGACCCCGATGCGCTGATGAGCGCCGTGGAGGACTCCGACATCCTGGACTTCGACCAGCCCATCGCCCTCTCCCTCAACGCGCTCATGCACTTCGTCACAGACCCGCACGACCCGTACGCCATCGTCCACCGGCTGCTCGACCCGCTCCCGACGGGCAGTGCCCTTGCCATGAACCACTGCACGCCCGACTTCGATCCCGTCACCTGGAACAAGGTCGCGGAGGCCTACACCAACTCCGGGTCTCCGGTGCAGTTCCGTTCGCACAGCGACGTCCGCCGTTTCTTCGACGGGCTCGACCTGATCGAACCCGGCATCGTCTGCTGCCACCGTTGGCGGCCCGCCGGACCCGCCGACGGTACGGAGATCGCGGACGCCGAGATCAGCCTGTTGGCGGGCGTAGGCATCAAACGCTGACCGGGGTCAGGCCGACAGTCCGGCCGGCTGGGCACTCGCGCCCGCAGCGCAGTTGACCAGGCGGAGCCATGGGAGCTGTGGGAGCTCGAGACTCACAAGGTTGTCCTCGAGGGCAGCGCGTAGTGCCTCGGGCCGCTGGGCGAGCCTTAGGTGCGGCCCAGGGCTGCCCGGAGGCGTGAGGGGGGCGCTGATCTCGGGCCCGTGGGGTCGATGCGCGTTGTAGTGCCGTTCGAAGTCGGCGAGGACTTGCCGGGCGTGGGCCTCGGTCACGAGCAGGACGTGGCCGAGGGACGCGGCGGCGTGCTCGCGAGTACCGCATGCGGCCTGGCCGGCACGGATGAGGTGCTTGGCAAGATCCACGAGCGCGGCCCGGCCGGCCCAGGGACGGCAAGAGTGGCAGGCTAGCGCCCGGATCCACCGTCAACATCGGCACCGGCGACACCACGCTACTCACCCTCACCACCGGGTCCAGCGGCACCGTCTCAGCGAAGCACCGGCACCAGCTTCTGGGCCAAGCAGACGACGGCACTCGCCGGATGCGCCTTTACAAGTCCTCGAAGAGCTTCACCACCCAGCCCGGCGAGCTGGTCATCGTGACCGTCACCAACGCCGAGAAGACCAGCGACACGACTCCGGCCCCCACATCCTCCACGAAGCCGTCTGACGAGCCGACCATCGTCCCGGCGAGAGCTGCCGGCTCCCTGCCGGTCCCCCTCGGGCCTTGCGACTTCCGTACTGGCCCATACGAATGATTCACCGGCGCCGCAGGATGAATGATGGCACTGTGTGCCCCGGGTCGGCGGCCGACAGCCGCTCGCGAACATACGTTGACTGTGTGTCGCTGAGCTACGCCTTTGTGAACCTTAAGCCCGGGGTGGGAAAGACGACCAGCGCAGTCTGGTTGGCCCACGCACTTCACGAGTGGGGTATCCCACCACTACTGGTCGACAGCGACCCCGCTTCCTCCGCGCTGCGCTGGAGCGAATTGGCAGGTGGCTTCCCGTTTCCTGTGGTCGCTCTTCCGGTGGGCGATGTGCACCGGCGCGTGAACGACTTCCTGGGCGAGCGGCAGGCCGTCGTATTCGACGCTCCGCAGCTGGAGGACCACGCGCATATCGCCCGCAGCATCATGAGGTACGCAAGCGAATGGATCGTGCCGGTGACTCCGGCTCCCATCGAGCTGGATCGCATGGCGCCCATCGGCGGGGAGATGGGCGACGTACAGTCCTTGCGCGTCCAGCCGGCCCACGCCGCCGTTCTGCTGAACCGAACGAATCGTGCCGAAGCCACGCGTACCGGTCCCGATGCCGACGCCCGCGAAGCCCTCACCGAGCGGGGATTCGACGTGTTGTCCACGCACATTCCGCGGCTCGACTTGTACGCCCAGTCGTTCGGAAGTCCGGTGGAGGTCAAAGGCTCGGCGTACATGGACCTCGCAGACGAACTCATCAAGCGACAGGACAAGGCATGAATCAGCGCAAGGACACCTATCGAGCCGCATTGCAGCGCGGACCGGACGCCGTCGTACCGCGTCCCGTCAAAGTCACTCAGCTGCACACCCGATACGTGCGGCTGACCATCGAGCTCGACACCGGCTTGCCGCGTGACCTCGTGCAATGGGCAGGGGCACCGGTGTCCGCGATGGTGCGGGCCGGCGCCGCCGCCCTGCGACCCCTGAGAAGCGCCCCGTAAACCGGGGTGACGCAGTCGTGCGTGAACCGGCCTCCGCCCGTCGCCCACTGGTCTGAGTCCGTTCCCGGTACGCGGACATCTCGGCGTAGGAAGAGTGCCGAGGGCACATCATCCTGGCGCGGGTAGAGCCGCCCTTGCGCCACCACGACCGTATCGTCAGCGGTCAACTCGCCCCTCGGACACAGACGCATCACCCCAACTTGTGCGGGCCGAGCTGAGGCTCGGCCCGCACAAGTTGTTTCACCTCGGCCGCCTTCGCCGTCACGCTTCGCGGGCGTAGGACGCGAGGCGGTCGGCGAGCGCGGCGACGAGGTGACGCAGTTCGTCGGGGCGCTCCACGACGAACGGCCGGTCGAGCGAGGCGAGTACCGGAGGCAGCCAGTCGAGCCGTTCCACCCGCAGTTCGACGCGCAGCCAGCGTCCGGCCGCCCGGTCCTGGTCCGTCACCGGCTCGTGGTCCTCGACGCTCGCGACGCCGGCCGGAAGACGGGCGCGGATCTGCTCGACCGTCCCGTGGATCCGCAGGGTCACCTCGTGCCGGTACTCGGCCGTCGCGAACCCGGACAGCACGCGCTGTGCCGGACCCGGCCCCGGGGGCACCTCGAAGGAGCCGGGCAGGGTTCTCGCGTCCGCGATGCGGTCGAGCCGGAAGGTCCGGTCCTCGCCGATCCGGGCGTCCCGGCCCGTGACGTACCAGCGGCCCGAGTGGGCGACGATCCCGTACGCGTGCAGCGTGCGTTCGCTGCGCTGTCCGTCGCGGTCGGTGTAGCGGATCGAGACCGGTCGGCGGTGGCGCACCGCATCGGCGACGGCGAGCAGGACACCGGCGTCCGGGGTGTCGAAACCGCCGGGCCGCTCGGTGAACGCGAGCGTCTCCAGGAGCGCGTCGAGCCGACGGGCGAGGTGCTGGGGGAGCACCCGCCGGATCTTCGCCGACGCCGTCTCGTTCGCGGTGCGCTCCGCCGTCGTCAATCCCGCCCGGCGGCCGGAGACCAGGCCGAGCAGCACGGCCAGCGCCTCGTCGTCGCTGAGCATGAGCGGGGGCAGGCGGTACCCGGGGGCGAGCCGGTACCCGCCGTAGCGGCCGCGCACCGACTCCACGGGCACGTCCAGGTCGATCAGCTGGTTCACGTACCGCCGCACGGTGCGCCCCTCGACGCCGAGCCGGTCGGCGAGTTCGGCCACGGTCCGGGTGCCGCCCGACTGCAGCAGCTCCAGGAGGGTCAGCACGCGGCCGGTGGGGCGAGGCATGGTCATAATCTAGCGCGGATACCGGACCGATTCTGTCCACTATTTTCCCTAGCCTGCGCAGTGCACGCCTTCAGCACAGCAGCCAAGGAGATCCCATGGACTTCGTCTCGATCCGCATCATCACCGGCGACGTGGCGCGCCTCGTCGAGTTCTACGAGCGAGCCACCGGGGCGCGGGCGACGTGGGCCACCGCGGACTTCGCCGAACTCAGGACCGCGGGCGCCACCCTCGCGATCGCCGGGACCCGCACGGTTCCGCTGTTCGCCCCGGGCTCTGCCCGCCCGGCGGACAACCGCAGTGTGATCACCGAGTTCCTCGTCGACGACGTGGACCGCGTTCACCGGAACCTGACCGGCTTCGTCACCGAGTTCGTCACCGAGCCCACCACGATGCCCTGGGGCAACCGGTCGCTGCTGTTCCGCGACCCCGACGGCAACCTCGTCAACTTCTTCACCCCCATCACCCCGGCCGCCAAGGAGAAGTTCGCACGCTGACACCGCCCGCGGCGGCCCACGCGGGAGCGCTGGGATCCCGGGGCCCCCGACCCGCGGCCCGAGGCCGGCTTCGGTTGACGGTTGCCTCGACGATCGAGAAGCCGGTCGCGCGCCGACGTGATCATCGGGACGGCGCCCGAAGCGCTTCCCGGGTTCGCGAGACATGTCCCCTATGGTGACTTCTGGGTGCGTCTCGACGGACGGGATGGAGATGGTGCCGTGGCGTTCGCGGAGCCGGCCGACGGTGGTGAGCCGACGTCCCGTACCGGGCCGCACCCGGAGTCCGGACGACGGTCCTGGGCGCCGCTGCTGGCGGTGTGCGCCGGGTATTTCATGGTGATCCTGGATGTGACCGCCATCAACGTCGCCGTGCCGGTGATCGGCCGGGAGCTGTCGGCCTCGCTCACCGGCATCCAGTGGATCACCGACGGATACACCCTCGTCTTCGCCGGGTTCCTGCTGACCGGCGGCGCGCTGGGCGACCGGCTGGGCAATCGCCGGGTCTTCTGCTCGGGCGTCGCCGTGTTCACGCTGTCCTCGGCCGCGTGCGCGCTCGCCGCGAGCACCCCGTTCCTGGTCGCGGCCCGGCTGGCGGAGGGGCTCGGTGCGGCTCTGATCGTGCCCGGTTCCCTGGCCCTGCTCCAGCAGGCCTACCCGGCGCCGGCCGAGCGCTCGCGGGCCTTCGGGCTGTGGGGTTCGATGGCGGGCATCGCGGCCGCCGCCGGCCCGCTGCTGGGCGGGCTGCTCGTCTCCACGATGGGCTGGCGCTGGGTGTTCCTCATCAACCTGCCCGTGGGCGTGGCCTGCCTGGCGCTGACGCTGCGGCACGTGGCACGCTCGCCCGGGCGCGCGGACCGGGCCCTGGACTGGCCTGCACAGTGTGCGGTGGTGGCGGCCGTGGCGCTGCTGACCGCGGCGCTCAACGAGGCCGGACGGCGGGGCTGGTCCGATCCGGCCGTTCTCGCCGGGGTGGTCCTGGCCGTGCTGGCCGCCGCGGCGTTCGCGGTACGTGAGCGGCTGGCCCGCTCTCCCGTCCTTCCGCCGAGCCTGCTGCGGTCCCGTGCGATGAGCGGTGGCGCCGCCATCGGCCTGCTGTTCAACTTCGGCTTCTACGGCATGGTGTTCACCGCCAGCCTGGAATTCCAGCACCAGCGCGGCTTCAGCGCCCTCGGCACCGGGCTGGCGCTGTTCCCGGCGGTGGTGATGACCATGTTCGCCTCCGTCCTGTCCGGGCGGCTGACCCGCCGCACCGGCGACCGCCCGCTGGTGGTCACCGGCATGCTCCTGGCCGCCCTGGGGCTGGCCGGCTGGGCCGCCGCGGGAGCCGACCCCGGCTACCCGCTGCTGGTGGCCCCGATGATGGCCGCGGGGTTCGGTACCTCCTTCGCCCTCACCGGTTCGACCGCCACCGTGATGGGTGCCGCGCCTTCGGCGTACTCGGGCGCCGCCTCCGCCCTGTTCAACACCACCCGCCAGATCGGCAGCGCCACCGGCGTCGCGCTCGGCGGCAGCCTGCTCGCCACGGCCACCGACTACAACACCGGGCTGCGCACCAGCATGGCCATCGGCGCGCTCGCCTACCTGGCCGCCGCGTGCCTCGCGTGGCGGTGCGTGCCGGCGCTGCCGAGACGGACCTGACAACGCCCACCCACCGGCCGGGAGATCCGCCACGGCCAGGGACTTCTCGCCACCTCCATGGCGGGACTTCCGGCCGCCTCCCTGCGTCGAGAACCGCTTCATCCGGGATTTGCGGGCTTTGGCAAGAAACTTGCAGAACTTTGCACGGTTAATTCTCTGCTTCGTCAGAATCTAGCGGGCCGCATGAGGGCTCTGTACGGTCGGGGCGCCAGTTCCCCCACACACCGTTGAGGAGCCTCAGATGCTGACGATCTTCAGACCCCGGCGGCTGGCGGTGGCCGCCGTCGCCGCGGTCGGCGCGATGTGCGTGTCCGTATTACCGGCCGCCGCCACACCGGGGGCGCCCCCGTTCAGGGCGCCCCGGCAGGCGCAGACGCAGACGCAGGCCGGCGCGGCGGTGGGCGCCACGACGCCGTTCTCGGTCTACGAGGCCGAGGCGGGAACGCCGGCCGGGGGCGCGGCCGTCCGGTCGCTGACCTCGGCGCCGACGACCCAGTACTCGAGCGCGGCCCTGGAGGCGTCGGGCCATTCCTACGTCCACCTGGACGACACGGGCCAGTCGGTGCAGTGGACGAACACCACCGGGCAGCCGATCTCCTTCCTCAACGTCCGTGCCAGCATCCCGGATTCGGCGTCCGGCGGCGGTGCCACCGGGACGCTCGACCTGTACGTCGACGGCGTGTTCCGGCAGGCCCTGAACCTCAACTCGCGGCAGAGCTGGGTGTACGAGGGCAACGGCAACTACAACACGAGCGACAACCAGAACCCTGCCGACGGCGACCCGAGGGTCTTCTGGGACGAGTCGCACACCTTCGTCACCGGGGCCCCGATCCCGGCGGGCGCCACCTTCTCGCTGCGGAAGGACTCCGCCAACAGCGCGTCCTTCTACGACGTGGACTCCGTCGACGTGGAGAACCCGCCGGCGCCGCAGACGCAGCCCGCGAACTCGATCTCGATCACGACCTGCGGCGCGGTGGCGGACGACAACCCGACCAACGGCGCGGCCGACAGCCACTCGGTGGACAGCCGGGCCGCCATCCAGACCTGCATCGACCAGGCCGAGGCGCAGGGAGAGATCCTGTGGATCCCGCGGGGCACCTTCTACGTGAAGGGCACCGCGGGACTCAACGCGCAGGGCATCACCATCGCGGGCGCGGGGCTCTGGTACAGCACGATCTACCGGGACGTCCCGGTCCCCAACAGCACACCGCTGGCAGCCCTGTTCGACCTGACGTCCTGCACGGTGCGTAACTTCCACATCGACGCCAACGCCGTCAGCCGCAGCACCATCGGCGGGGACGGCGGCGCGATGGACACCACCGGCACCGACTGGCTGGCCGAGGGCATCTGGACCCAGCACACCATGTCGGGCTTCTGGGCCTCCGGCACCGGCGGGACGGTGAAGAACAGCAGGCTGACGTCGATCTGGGCGGACGGGATCAACGTCAACAACGTGTCGCTGGGCGCGGACACCGGCAACAACCTGACGGTCACCGACAACTTCGTCCGCGGCACCGGGGACGACGCGATCGCCATCAACTCGGTGAACTACAACACCAACGGCGACGGTTCCAAGACCTACTACAACCCGATGACCGATGTCACCGTCAGCGACAACACCTCGATCGCGCCGTGGGGCGGCAAGGGTGTCGGGATCTACGGGGGCAACGGCCACCAGGTCAAGGACAACTACATCAGCGACACGGCCCGCTACATCGGTCTGGGCGCCGGCCGCTTCGGTGTCAACGGCAGCGACCTGCTCTCCGCGACCGTGACGGGCAACACCGTGGTCCGCTCCGGCGGCAACGCCTACAGCCAGGGCCAGCCCGCGCTGCACATCGGCAACGGCGGCGACGGGCAGAACACCGGGATCGTCGACAAGGTCACGGTGACCGGCAACACCGTCGCCGACTCCCTCTACGACGGGATCGGCTTCTCCACCTCGACCAACACCCTGCTGCAGGACAACACCGTCAGCGATCCCGGCCGCAACGGCATCGCGATCTCGCCGTCGTTCTACCCCGCGCCGACCGGTTCCGCGACGATCACCGGCAACACGGTCACCGGGCTCAGTGCCGGTGCCTCGGCCTACGTCAACAACTCCAGCGGGTTCGTCGCCACGCTGAGCGACAACCACTGGCCGCCGGCCGCTCCCGAAGGCCCCTACGGCGGAACCCCGGCCGCCGTGCCCGGCACGGTGCAGGCGGAGGATTACGACACCGGCGGCCAGGGGGTGGCCTACAACGTCACCTCCGTCAACGGCAACGCCTACCGCGCCGACGGGGTGGACCTGGACAGCACCTCGGACACCGGCGGCGGCTACGACCTGGGCTGGACCGGCGGCGGACAGTGGTTCCGCTACACCGTGGACGTCGCCACGGCCGGCACCTACACCCTCGGCCTCCGCGTCGCGGCCCCCTCCGCGGTGACCGGCGCGCTGCACCTGTCGAACGCCGCAGGCACCGACCTCACCGGAGCCGTCGACCTGCCCGCCACCGGCGACTGGCAGACCTGGGCCACCGTGACCACCCGCGTGACCCTGCCCGCCGGCCGGCAGACCCTGACTCTCGACCAGGACACCGGCGGCTGGAACATCAACCACCTGGACTTCGCCGCGACGACCGGCACCCCCGGGACCAACCTCGCCGCCGGCAGGCCCACCAGCGAGTCCAGCCACACCGACGTGTACCCGTCGTCGAACGTGACGGACGGCAACCAGGGTTCCTACTGGGAGAGCGCCAACAACACGTTTCCGCAGTGGGTCCAGGTCGACCTGGGCGCGGCCCGGACCGCCTCCCGCGTGGTCCTGCAACTGCCCGCCGCCTGGGGCGCCCGCACCCAGACCCTGACCCTCGGCGGCAGCACCGACGGCACCACCTTCACCACCCTGAAGTCCTCGGCCGCCTACACCTTCGACCCGGGCACCAGGAACACCGTCACGCTCACCTTCCCCGCCGCCACTCGCCGCTACTTCCGCGTCACCGTCACCGCCAACGACGGCTGGCCCGCGGGCCAGGTGTCCGAGTTCCAGATCTGGACCTCCTGACCCCGTCCTCCGCCGGTGCCGCCGGACACCCGGTCCTGCGGCACCGGCATGTGTGCGGCCCGGCGCCGGGCGCGACTCTCGACAGGCACATTAGATCTTGCGGGTTGAATTTTTATTGTTGCAATGCTCTGTCTACTTCTTGCGTGTCCATGTCGAGGATATTACGGTCCCCCTCGCGTCGTTACCGCCTCCTGTATCCCCCCTCTCTCTCTTTGCGTCCCGTCCCTCCCTTTCTGGCGGTGTCAGCGGCACAGTTCCGGCATTTCGTGATCAAAGGAGTGGCAAGTGTTCCATTCCATCCGAGATCTGAGACGAGCCCTCGTCTGGGCGGTCAGCACCGCGATGCTGACTGTCGTCGGCGTCTTCGCGCTGGCCGCCCAACCGGCCGCGGCGGCGACCGCCGCCACCGGTGGCAGCGGTGCGAGCCTGCCGTACGTCGAGGTACAGGCGGAGAACTCCGCCAGCAACGGCACGCCCATCGGACCGAGTTACACCCAGGGCCAGCTGGCCGACGAGGCGTCGTACCGCAAGGCGACCACGCTGCAGGGCACCGGCCAGTACGTCACCTTCACCACGCCGGTGGCCACCAACTCGATCAACTTCCGGTACAGCATCCCCGACACCTCGGGCGGCTCGGTCTACACCGCCGCGCTGTCGCTGTACATCAACGGCGTCAAGCAGCCCGACTTCACCCTGACCAACGCCTACAGCTGGTACTACGGCAGCTACCCCTTCACCAACACACCGGGCAGCAACCCGCACCACTTCTACGACGAGGCCCACCGCCTGTTCTCCACCACCTATCCGGCGGGCACGACCTTCAAGCTCCAGGTCGACGCGGGCGACACCGCCTCCTCGTACACGATCGACTTCGCCGACTTCGAGCAGGTCGGCGCCGCCCTGACCGCGCCCTCGGGAGCGGTGTCGGTGACCAGCAAAGGCGCCGACTCCACCGGCGTGAGCGACGCGACCAGCGCGTTCAACGCCGCGATCAGCGCGGCAGGACCCGGCGGCACCGTCTGGATCCCGCCGGGCACCTACAACATCCCCGGGCACATCAGCGTCAACAACGTCACGATCGCCGGCGCCGGCATGTGGTACTCGACCGTCACCGGTACGGCACCCGGCTTCTACGGCAACTCCGCGCCCTCGGCCAGCACCGGCGTGCGTCTCCAGAACTTCGCCATCTTCGGCAACGTGCAGGAGCGCAACGACAGCGCCCAGGTCAACGGCATCGGCGGCGCGATGAGCGACTCGACCGTCTCCAACCTGTGGATCGACCACATGAAGGTCGGCGCCTGGATGGACGGGCCGATGGACGGGCTGACCTTCACCGGCCTGCGCATCCGGGACACCACCGCCGACGGCATCAACTTCCACGGCGGCGTCACCAACTCCAAGGTGACCAACAGCGACATCCGCAACACCGGCGACGACGGCATCGCCACCTGGGCGGACTCCGCCCTCGGTGCCGACGCCAACGACACGATCTCCAACAACACCGTGTCCCTGCAGATCCTCGCCAACGGCATCGCGATCTACGGCGGCCACGACAACACCGTCAGCGGCAACCGGGTGGTGGACTCCGGTATCACCCAGGGCGGCGGCATCCACGTGGGGCAACGCTTCACGTCCACGCCGGTCGGCACCACCACCATCTCCGACAACACCCTGATCCGGGACGGCAGCCTCGACCCGAACTGGCAGTTCGGTGTGGGCGCACTCTGGTTCGACGGCAGCCAGGGCGCGATCAACGGGCCGATCAACGTGACCAACGCGCTGATCCAGCAGAGCCCGTACGAGGCGATCCAGTGGGTCGAGGGCACCATCAGCGGCGTCAACCTCAACAACGTGACCATCGCCGGCACCGGAACCTTCGCCCTTCAGGAACAGACCGGAGGCGCCGCGAAGTTCACCAACGTCACGGCGACCGGCGTCGGTTACTCGTCCCCCGTGTACAACTGCTCGGGCGGCAACTTCGTCGTGACCGACGGTGGCGGCAACTCCGGCATCAGCGGCACGCCGTACTGCGGAGGGTGGCCCGCTCCGGTCTACCCGCCCTACCCGTCCGAAGGCGTGACGGCCACCCCCGGCGCGCTCAACTTCGGTTCGGTGGCGACCGGTTCGACGAGCGCGGCGCAGACCGTGACGGTCTCCAACCCGACCAACAGCGCCGCGTCCGTCTCGTCGATCTCCGTCGGCGGCGACTACTCCCAGACCAACACGTGCGGCTCGTCGATCCCGGCGAACGGCTCGTGCACGGTCAGCGTGAAGTTCACGCCGACCGCGACCGGCAGCCGTAGCGGCACTCTGACCGTCAACGCGGGCGGGAACACCAGCACCGTCAGCCTCTCCGGTACCGGCACCGCGCCGGGCCCGGTGCTGAACACCGACCCGGCGAGCCTGTCCTTCGAGGGCACGGTGGTCGGTTCGTCGGCCACCGCGCAGACGGTCAAGGTGACGAACTCGGGCACCACGTCGGCGACCGTCTCGGGAGTCTCGGCCTCCGGTGACTTCAGCCAGACCAACAACTGCGCCACCCTCGCGGTCGGCGCGTCCTGCACGGTGACCGTCGGCTTCAAGCCCACCGCGGGCGGCACCCGCAACGGCAACCTGACCGTCACCAGCAACGCCAACAACAGCCCCACCACCGTCTCCCTGACCGGCAGCGGCATCGACAGCACCACCAACATCGCCGCCGGGCGGCCCGCGACGGCGAGTTCGAGCAGCAGCCCCTACGTCGCCTCGAACCTCACCGACCCGGACGCCTCCACGTACTGGGAGGGCACGAACGGCTCGTTCCCGCAGTGGGCCCAGGTCGACCTCGGCCAGAACTACGGCGTCGGCAAGGTCGTGCTCAAACTCCCGCCGGCGACGGCGTGGTCGGCCCGCACCCAGACACTGTCGGTGCAGGGCTCCACGGACGGCTCCAGCTTCTCCACGATCAAGGCATCGGCCGGGTACACCTTCGACCCGAACGCCAACAACAACACGGCGACCATCACGTTCAGCGCCGCCACGGCGAGATACCTGCGGGTGAACATCACCGCCAACACGGGCTGGAACGCAGCCCAGTTGTCGGACTTCGAGGTGTTCCCCAGCGGCGGCGGCTCCTCGCCGGCGACCTTGTCGGCCAGCCCGACGTCGTTGTCGTATCCCACCCAGGCGCTCAACACCTCCAGCAGTGCGCAGGCGGTCACGGTGACCAACACCGGAACCGCGGCCGCCACCGTCTCGGGCATCACCGTCACGGGCGACTTCTCGCAGACCAACAACTGCGGTACGTCGATCGCGGCGAACGCCTCCTGCACCGTGAACGTCACGTTCAGGCCCACCGCGTCCGGCACCCGCACCGGCGACCTCAGCATCGCCAGCAACGCGTCGAACGGCACGACCACGGTCGCGCTGACCGGCACCGGTGCGGGCGCGACCAGCCGGAACCTGGCAGCCGGCGCGGCCACCACCGAGTCCAGCCACACCGACGTCTACCCGTCGTCGAACGTGACGGACGGCAACCAGGGGACCTACTGGGAGAGCGCCAACAACGCCTTCCCGCAGTGGGTCCAGGCCGACCTCGGTTCCGCGCAGAGCGCTAGCCGTGTCGTCCTCCAGCTCCCCGCGGGCTGGGGCGCCCGTAACCAGACGCTCTCCCTGTCGGGCAGCACCGACGGCTCCTCCTTCACCACCATCAAGTCGTCGGCCACGTACACCTTCGACCCTGCCACCAACAACACGGTCACCATCACGTTCACCGCGACCACCCAGCGCTACGTCCGGGTGAACATCACGGCGAACAACGGCTGGCCCGCCGGTCAGATCTCCGAGTTCCAGGTCTGGAACACCTGACCCGAGCTGCGGTGCCGCCGGGCGCGGGCGTGCCCGGCGGCACCGACCACCGAAGGCCACTCGACCAGAGGAGTCCAGATGGGTGTCACACGCAGAGTCTTCCTGAGGGCCGCGATCGCATCCACCGCGGTGGGAACCGTGGGAGCCACCGGGACGGTGCTCGCCCCCACCGCGTCAGCGGCCAGTGCGCCGGGCGACGTGGTCGGCAAGGTCACCGTCGGCTACCAGGGCTGGTTCGCCTGCATCGGCGACGGCGCGCCCATCAACGGCTGGTGGCACTGGAGTCAGGACTGGGGCCGGTCGCCGTCCCCGACCAACACCAACATCAAATGCTGGCCCGACGTACGTGAGTTCACCAAGACCTATCAGACCTCGTACGCGAGCCTCGGCAACGGCCGGCCGGCCACGCTGTTCTCCTCCTACGACCAGCAGACGGTGAACACCCACTTCCTGTGGATGCAGCAGAACAACATCGACACCGCGGCACTCCAGCGCTTCAACCCCACCGGCGGCGAGGGCCCCACCCGCGACGCCATGGCGACCAGGGTGCGCGGCGCCGCCGAGTCGTACGGCCGGAAGTTCTACATCATGTACGACGTCTCCAACTGGACGAACATGCAGTCCGAGATCAAGACGGACTGGACGAACAAGATGTCCGCACACACCGCGTCCCCGGCGTACGCGAAGCAGAACGGCAAGCCGGTCGTCTGCATCTGGGGCTTCGGCTTCAACGACCCCAACCACCCCTTCCCGGCCGACGCCTGCCTCGACGTCGTCAACTGGTTCAAAAGCCAGGGGTGTTACGTCATCGGGGGCGTCCCGCGCGAATGGCGGACGGGGACCGGGGGCTCGCAGCCCGGCTTCCTGGGCGTCTACCACGCCTTCAACATGATCTCGCCGTGGATGGTCGGCGCGATCGGCAACGTGACCGAGGCCGACAACGCCTACAACACCTACACCGTCCCCGACCAGGCCGACTGCAACGCCAACGGCATCGACTACCAGCCCTGCGTGCTGCCCGGCGACGTCTCCGGCCGGCAGCGCGCGCACGGCGACTTCATGTGGCGGCAGTTCTACAACGTGGTGCGGGCCGGGGTGCAGGGCATCTACATCTCGATGTTCGACGAGTACAACGAGGGCAACCAGATCGCCAAGACCGCCGAGACCCAGGCCTGGGTGCCCACCAACTCCGGATTCCTCGCCCTCGACGAGGACGGCACCGCCTGCTCCTCCGACTACTACCTGCGCCTGACCGGCGACGGCGGCCGCATGCTCAAGGGCCAGATCGCGCTGACCGCCACCCGCCCCACCCAGCCGACCCTTCCCACCGGCGGCGACACCACACCGCCCGCCGCACCGGGCGGCCTGACCGTCACCGGGCACACCAGCACCTCCGTCGCACTGGCCTGGAACGCCGCGACCGACAACGTCGGCGTGACCGGCTACCGCGTCCTTCAGGTCTCCGGCTCCACCAGCACACAGGTCGGCGCCACCAGTGCCACCTCGTTCACCGTCACCGGACTCGGCGCGTCCACCGCGTACACCTTCGATGTCGTCGCCCTCGACGCGGCGGGAAACGTGTCCCAGCCCTCCAACCAGGTCACCGTCACCACCGACGCCCCCTCCGGCACCACCAACCTCGCCCTGCACCGCCCCACCTCGGAGAGCAGCCACACCCAGGTCTACGCCTCGGGCAACGCGACCGACGGCGACACCAACACCTACTGGGAGTCCGCCAACAACGCGTTCCCGCAGTGGATCCAGGTCGATCTGGGCGCCGCCACCGGCATCAAACGGATCGTCCTCAAACTCCCCCCGGCGACCGCCTGGTCCACCCGTACCCAGACGCTCTCCGTCCAGGGCAGCACCGACGGCGGCACCTTCGCCCAACTGCTCGCCTCGGCGGGCTACACCTTCGACCCGGCGACCGGCAACACCGCGGCCCTCACGCTCCCCGCCACCGTCACCACCCGCTACGTACGACTCACCATCACCGCCAACAACGGCTGGCCGGCCGGGCAGGTCTCGGAGTTCCAGGTCTTCGGGGCCTGATACCCCGCCCACCCCGGCCTATAGTTCGTCGCATGAGTCGCTGGCACGAATTGACCGGGGGCACATCCGGGGCGGACTACGCCGCACGGTTCGCGGCCGTGGCCCGCAGCGGGAAGGACGTGCACGGCGAGGCGCGGTTCTGTGCCGCGCTCGTGCCCGCCGGAGCGCGGGTGCTGGACGCCGGGTGCGGGACCGGACGGGTCATGATCCGGCTCGCGGAGCTCGGGTACGACTGCGTCGGAGTGGATCTCGACGCGTCGATGCTCGCGGTGGCCCGGCGGCAGGCACCCGGACTGCCCTGGTTCCAGGGAGATCTGACCGCCTTCGACGCCGGCCTGCTCGGCATCGCGGCGGACTTCGACTTGGTGGTCGCCGCGGGGAACATCTTCCCGTTGCTCGCGCCCCACACCGAAGCCGCGGTGGTCGAGCGCCTGGCCGCGGCCCTGCGCCCCGGCGGCCTGCTGGTCGCCGGCTTCGGCCTGGACGAGGCCCACCTGCCCGTGCCGCCCGGCATCACCCTGGCCGAGTACGACGACTGCTGCGCCGCGGCCGGCCTCACCCTCGCCGACCGCTTCGCCACCTGGGACGCCGACCCCTACGACGGCGGCGGTTACGCCGTCAGCGTGCACCGCCGCCGGACACCCTGATCACCCTCGCGCCCGCCGGACGGCCGGCGGTCCGCCGAGGGGCGCGTGAACCACCGGTGGAAACCCTGTGGAAGTGCTGTCGGTGGTGCCGCCTATGCTGCACCCGATGATCACGCGGATCTTGGGGAGGGCGCGGCATGTTCGGCAAGCTGTTCGGCAGAGGCGGGGAGAGACCGGCGGCGGACCCGCACGCCCTTCCCGTGCCGCGCAGGCAGAACGGGGTCTACAAACTGCAGGCCCTCGGAGACACCCGGGTGATGGCGCTGGTGGTGGCGGCGGAGTCGGGTGACTGGGACGCGGTCAAGATGGCGTCGGCCCGCTTCGACCTCGGCCGCGACCACCAGGTGCTGGGTGAACTGTCCGACGTGGACGGAGTGCAGGACTGGATCGGCCGGGCCGTCGAGGAGGACAAGGAACACCGCGCGACGGCCCTGCTGATATCCGGCTCGCGCCACATCATCTGGGGCTGGGAAGCGCGAACCTCCGCGCGTGCCTCGCACGTCTCGCGGGATCAGTGGCGCGTCTTCTACGAGCGGCTCCGCATCGCCGAGGAGCACCTGCTCGAAGCCGCCGAGCTGCGGCCCGAGTGGATCACGCCGTGGCGTCGCCTGCTCACCTCCGGCCGCGGCATGTCGCTGGGGACCGCCGTCAACGAGGCCCGGCTCGATGCCGCGCTGCGCCGCGACCCGCTGGACCTGGAGACCCACATCGAGTGGGTGTCGCACCTCCAGCCGCGGTGGCACGGTGAGCCGGGCCAGGCCCTGGAGTTCGCGCGCAAGGCGTTCGCCGACGCCCCCGACGGCCATCGCCTCGGCTGTGTGGTCGCCATGGCCCATATCGAGGACTGGGTGGAGTCGGACGACAAGAACCGCCTCGACACCCCTCAGATCCAGCGGGAGTTGAGCGACGCGGCCAAGCGCAGCATCCTCCACCCCGGCTACGAGCGGCGCCCGGGCTGGCAGGAGGACTTCAACATCTTCGCCATGGCCCTGTCGCTGGCCTCCGAGAGCGTGGTGGCCCCACGCGTCTACCACGAGCTGGACGGTGCCTTCACCCGGTGGCCCTGGACCTACATGGCGCAGCCGGAGAAGGCGTACGCCCGGTTCCGGCGCCACGCCTGAGCAGGCCACCGTCGCCGGTGCCTCTCGCACCGCCCGGCACACCTCCCTCCCGCCACCCTTCGACCACCCCACCCCGGACTCCTCGATGACTCTGCCCCACACCCCCGCGAGCCCCGGCGCCGACCGCACCTTCCAGGTGGATCTGCGCGGCCTCGTCGACCTCCTCTCCCACCACCTCTACTCCAGCCCCCGCGTCTACCTGCGCGAACTCCTGCAGAACGCGGTGGACGCGCTGACGGCGCGGCACGGCCTCGAACCGGGCGCCCCCGCCGACGCGTTCGGCATCCGCCTGTACGCCGACGGCTCGGTGGTCCGGGTGGAGGACGACGGCGTCGGTCTCACCGAGGCCGACGTGCACGCCTTCCTGGCCACCATCGGCCGCAGCAGCAAGCGTGCCGAGAAGATCGCCGAGCAGCGCGGCGACTTCATCGGCCAGTTCGGCATCGGCCTGCTCTCCTGCTTCCTGGTCGCGGACGAGATCCACGTCCTGAGCCGGTCCGCCCGCACCCCCGACGCCCCCGCCGTGGAGTGGCGGGGCCGCGGCGACGGCAGCTACTCCGTCCGCACCCTGCCCGCCTCCGCCCGCCCCCAGCCCGGCACCACCGTCACCCTGACCCCCCGCGCCGACACGGGCGACTGGACCCGGCCGGCCCAGGTGCACGCGCTGGCCCGGCACTTCGGCTCCCTGCTGCGCCACCCGGTGACCTTCGACGACGGCACCGGCGGCCGGGGCGCGTCCGTCAACCCCGAGCCCGCACCCTGGGCGCGTACCCATCCCACGCCGGGAGCACGCGCCCGCGCGCTGGCCGCCTACGGCGAGGAGACCTTCGGGTTCACTCCGCTGGACACCATCGAGCTGGACCTGCCGGCCGTGGGCCTGAAGGGCATCGCGTGCGTACTGCCCGACGCGGTACCGGCCGGGCGCCGTCACGGCCACCGCGTGCACGTCAAGGGCATGCTGCTGTCCGAGCAGGCCGAGGAGATCCTGCCCGAGTGGGCGTTCTTCGTCCGCTGCGTCCTCGATGCCGAGAGCCTGCGCCCGACCGCGTCCCGGGAGTCCCTGTACGAGGACGACACCCTCGCCGCCGTCCGTGACGCCCTCGCCGAGCGGCTGCGCGCCTGGATCGCCCGCACCGCCGCCAGCGACCCCGACCTCCTCGGCCGCTTCCTCCAGGCCCACCACCTGGCCGTGAAGTCCCTCGCCGTGCACGACGACGAGATCCTGCGGATGCTGCTGCCCTGGCTGCCGTTCGAGACCACCGCCGGGCACGCCACGCTCGACGAGTTCGCGCGCACCCACCGCACCGTGCTCGTCACCTCCAGCGTCGAGGAGTTCCGGCAGGTCGCGGCGATCGCGTCGGCCGCCGGGCTCGGCGTCGTCAACGGCGGCTACACCTACGACCGTGAACTGGTCCACCGGCTCCCGGAGATCAGGCCCGAGGTCAGCGTCGCCGACCTCGACCCGGCCACGCTCACCGCCCACCTCGACCCCGTCGACCGGGAGACGGAACTCGCCGCCGCGGCCTACCTCGCCCAGGCCCGTGACGCCCTCGCTGTCTTCGACTGCGACGTCGCGCTGCGCACCTTCCAGCCCGCCTCGGCCCCCGCTCTCCTCCTCGACAGCCGCGAGGCCCGGCACGAGCGCACCCGCTCCCAGCTCGCCCGCGAACAGCAGGGCGGGGTGTGGGGCGACATCCTTGGCCACCTGCGTCAGGAGGCCCCGCGAGCCCAGCTGATCCTCAACCAGCTCAACCCGCTGGTCCGCACCGCGGTCACCATCGACGAGCCCGAACTGGCCCGCACCAGCGCCGAAGCCCTCTACGGGCAGGCCGCGATGCTGTCCCGGCGCCCGCTCAGGCCCGCCGAGTCGAGCCTCATCAACCGCTCCTTCCTCGACCTCCTCGCCCACGCCCTCCGCAAGGACAGCTGACGATGCCGACCGCACCCCATTCCCAGAGCACGGACGAGCTGTACCAGGCGCTCCAGGAGAACGACCGGCGCCCCTACGGCCGTACCCGCACCGTCACGGCCGAGGAACTGGTCGACGCCGCCGAGCAGTTCGCGGAGCCCCGCCCGCTGGTCCACGCGCTCCTCGCACTCCAGAAGGCGTACAACTACGGCTCCGAGCCCAGGAAGTCGCCCGTCGTCTTCGCCCGCGTGCTCACCCTCTTCGACGAGCAGCCCGACGTCTTCGACGAGCGGCTGCGGCACACGCTGTTCTGGCGGTTCAAGTGGGTCGCAGGCGCCCTGCTCGCCCTGCCCGAGATACCCCTGGCCAGCCTGCGCCAGTGGCTGACCGAGATGCGTGACCGGTACGAGAAGGCCGGTCTCGGACTCCAGCCCTACTACGGACAGGCGTACCACCTCGCCGCCCACGTCGGCGAGGGCACCGACCTGGCCTACGAGCTGTGGGCGGGACGGGACCGTACCCAGCTCAGCGACTGCGAGGCCTGCGAGATCTGCGAGCGCGCCCTGCACCACCTCGCGGCGGGCGACGACGAACGGGCGCTGCGCACCTGGGAGCCCGTCCTGGCCGGGAAGGAGTCCTGCCAGGAGGAACCCGCCCGCTCCGTCTCCTACGCGCTGCTTCCGCTGCTGCGCACCGGCGGCGCCGACCGGGCCCGCGAGCTGCACCTGGCCGGCTACCGCGGCTGCCGCCGCAACCCCTCGATGTCCGGCGAGGTCGGCCGGCACCTGGAGTTCTGTGCGCTGACCGGCAACGAGGCACGCGGCCTGGAACTCCTCGCGGAGAACCGGAACCTGTTCGACGACGTGGACTCGCCGCTGGACCTGCTCGCCTTCCTCACCGGCGTCGAGGTCCTCCTGCAGCGCGTCGAACTCCTCGGCCACGGCGACCTGCCCGCCGCCGGATACGCGGGCCGCAGCTGGACGGTGGCCGGCCTGCGCGCCGAGGTGCGCGGCCGGGCCGACGACCTCGCCGCCCGCTTCGACGCCCGCAACGGAACCACGGCCCACGCCGACCGGCGCCAGGCCCGCCTCGACCGCGCCCCTCTCCTGGACGCCCTGGAGCTGACCCTGCGCACCCGCGGCCTCGACGACGTGGCCCCGGCCGCCGCGCCCGCCGCCCGCCCCGCCACCACCGCCGTCCCCGAGTCGCTGCCCGAACTCATCGTCCGGTCACGGGAGCTGGATGAGCAGGGGCATCCGGACGCGGTGGTCTGCTGGGCGCGGCTGCGCACGCTCGTCGCCGACCCCGGCTACGCCCACCCCGACGACCCGGCCGTCGGGCCGCTCGCACAGTTGCGCGCGGACCTGCTGGCCGACGAGGCGGGCCGGGTCGGCCAGCAGGACGATTTCGACCGGGCGGCCGCCCTGTGGGAGGCGGCCGCGAGCCTGTACGACGAGGCCGGAGCACCGGGTCACGCCGCGCTCGCCCGTGCCTGCGCCGTACTCCCCACGGGGGACATCCCCGCGGAGGGCGGCGACGGACCCGAGGCGAAGGCCGCCGCGCTGACCGCCGCTCACGACGCCCTCGTCCGGCTGCACGAGGAGACGACCGGCTTCGCCCCGTACCAGGAGGCCCGTGTGCTGCGGCTGCGGGCGAGCGCGCTCGGCCTGCGGCTGCAGACGACGGGGGACGAGGAGCACATCGCGCCGGTCCTCGCCGAGGTGGACCTGCTGCTCGCCTTCGCCACCCGGCACGAGATCGCCGGACAGGTCTCCGGCGCCCGGCTGCTGCGGGCCACCACGCGCGCCCTCACCGGCGACCTGCCCGCCGCGGTCACCGAGGTCGACGCCCTCCTCGACCGGCTGACGGCTGACGGCCCCGCCTGGCACCTGCCCCGCACGCTCGGCCTGCGCGGCCGGCTCCGGCTCGGCCTCAGGGACGCGCAGGCCGCGTACACGGACCTGACCGAGGGCCTGCGGCTGGCCGCCGACTGGCCGTCCGACTCCACCGACACGGCACGCCTGCACGGTGACCTGGCCCAGGCCTGCATGCGCCTGGGAAGGCCCGACGAGGCGCTGCGGCACCTGACGCGCTCCGCGGAGCTGGAACTGCGCCACGGCAGCCGGACGGAGGCGTTCTGCACCTACAGCAACGTGGCCCAGCTCAGCCTCGAACTCGGCCGCGTCGAGGACTGCATCGCGCTGCTCGACTCCCTCCTGGCCGAACCGGACGTCGCCGCCGGCGAGGTGGACGACCGTCTCGTTGCCCAGCTGCGTCTGTACCGGGCCCGCGCGCTGCACGCGGGGGAGGACCTCAAGGCCGCCACGGCGGAGTTCGCCGCCCTCGCGGCCGAGTCGGCCGGCTGGGACGACGACCCCGCGAGCCACGCCGCGATCGCCGCGGAGACCGCCGTACTCCTCGCCGAGTCCGGCGAGTTCGGCCGCGCCCGCGAGGCCGCCGACCAGGCCCTCGCCGCCCACGCCCTGGCCCCGCGCTACGAGCAGCTCAGCGGATGCCTGCGCGAGATCGCCCGTCTCCAGGCCCAGCGGCAGGGTGCCGAGGGGCTGGCCGACGCCCTCGCCCTCCTCGCCGACGCGGGCAGGGTGGCCGACGAGGCCCGGGCCGCGGGGTACGAGGCCCGGGACCGCTCCCTGGACAGCGCCCTCGCCTACGAACACGGGCGGGTCAACGCCTACGCCGGTGCGTACGACACCGCCCTGGCCGCGCTGGAAAGGGCTCTCACCCTGCTCGGCGAACCGGGACCCGAGGACGACCACGCCGGCGAGTGGGCCGAGTGCGTACGGCTCGCGTCCGTCGTGGAGGGCCTCTACCTGGAGCGCCCCGCCCCCGCCCTCACCCGCCTCGACGCGGCGGTCTCCCGCCTCACCGCGCTGGGCCATACCGAGGAGACCGAGTCGCTGACCTCCCTGGCGGCCCAGCTGCGCGACGAGGGATGAGAACGAGGGGTGAAAGGACACCGCCCTTTCACCCCTCGCCCCCGGCGCATCGACCGGACCTGGCGCATCGACCGGACCCCGCGCGCCGACCGGACCTGGCGCGCCGACCGGACCTGGCGCGCCGACCGGGCTCCGCGCACCGACCGTGACCTCGCGCACCGACCGGGCCCCGCGCACCGACCGTGACCTGGCGCTCGGCCGGGCCGCCCGACGTTCCGGAGGCGCTGCCGCCGCCCCGGCCGAGGCTCGCCCGCGCCGGGAGAGGAGCCTTTGCTGGGAGGCCGTAACTCCCGCAAGGAATCGCATGGTTCGGCGCGGCTCCCGGCCCCTCCCGCGTCGAAGGCGGGCTCGCGTCCGCGACGGCATGGACCCGGATGGACGGACCGGCCAGGGCCTGTCCGCGACGGCATGGACCCGGATGGACGGACCGGCCAGGGCCCGTCCGCGACGGCACGGGCCCGCGCGGACGGACCGGCCCGGGCCGCGGCCGCCGGGTCCGGTGCGTGGCCGGCCGTGAACTTCGCACTCAGAAAGTCTTGTTGGCCTCGTTGACACGCCACAAGCACAGGCGTTTCACTCGACACTCGTGCATGGCAACGTTGTCAGGCCGTGGGAGCGACCCGAACCGTTGCCTGTCGCCGGCATTCCGGTGTTTTTCGGCGCGCCGACACCTGATGTGCGAAGCACGAACTGCTGCGGAGGCAACCGATGGTGAGACCCCGACGTCCAGCTGCACCAGCCGACCGAGCAAGATTCCGCCGACGCCTCGTCGCGATGTGTGTCCTCGGCATGGCAGCGCTGCCGCTTCAGGCGGTCGGAAGCGCCCAGGCCGCGGGCAACGCGACGCCGCCCCTCGTGAAGGACCCCGCGTCCCTCGTCAACCCTCTCATCGGCACCTCCGGTGCGGTGGACACCTTCCCCGGCCCCGACATGCCGGCCGGCATGGTGCAGTGGGGCCCCGACACCACGCCCCACCGCACGGACGGCGGCGGCTACGAGTACGCCGACAGCAAGATCTCCGGCTTCAGCCTCACCCATGTCTCCGGGCCCGGCTGCCCCGTCGCGGGCGACCTGCCCGTCCTGCCGGTGACCGGTGCGCTCTCCGGCGACCTCGGCAGCACCTCCGTCGGCTTCGGGCACGCCGACGAACAGGCCGGCATCGGGTACTACCGGGTCACCGATGCCCACGGGGTCAAGACCGAACTGACCGACACCACCCGCGCCGGGTTGGGCAGCTTCACCTTCCCGTCGGACCAGCAGGCGAACCTGCTGTTCAAGCTCAGCGGGGGCGCCACCCAGGTGGACGGAACCCGCGTCCAGGTGGTGAACAGCAAGGAGATCAGCGGCGCGGTCGACAGCGGTCACTTCTGCGGCGCGGCCAACCGGTACACGCTGCACTTCGACATCAAGTTCGACCGGCCGTTCACCGCGAGCGGCACCTGGGTCGGGTCCACCATCACCCCCGACGCCACGTCGCTGAAGGCGGGCAAGGTCGGCCGGCCCCCGCAGGCGTCCCAGTCGGCGCCGCTGAAGGAGAAGCACTTCACCGTCCCGGCGAAGCCGGCCCCGACGATCCACGGGAGCGGTGCCAAGACCTCCGGCGCGGCCTCCCTGACACCGAGCGCCAGTACCGCGTCCCGGTTGTCGAAGGCCGCCAAGGCCGCCCAGCCTCCCACGACCGGCGCCAACGGCATGTACCTGACCTTCGACACGTCGTCGAACCCCAAGGTGACGGCGAAGGTCGGTATCTCGTACACGAGTGACGCGAACGCGGCGGCCAACCTCAGCGCCGAGATCGGGAACTGGAACGTGGGCGCCGTCGAGCGGGCCAACCACGACGCGTGGAACACGGTGCTGAAGAACATCCAGGTCGGCGGTGGATCCACCGACCAGCAGACGCAGTTCTACACCGCGCTCTACCACGCCCTGCTGCACCCGAACGTCTTCTCCGACGCCAACGGCCAGTACATGGGCATGGACAACCAGGTCCACAAGCTGGCCAAGGGGCAGCAGGCCCAGTACGCCAACTACTCGGGCTGGGACACCTACCGCTCCCAGACCCAGCTGATGGCGCTGGTCGAGCCCAAGGTGGCGAGCGACGTCGTCACCTCGATGCTCAACGGCTACGACCAGACCGGGCTGTTGCCCAAATGGGCATCGAACAACGGCGAGAGCTACGTGATGGTCGGCGACCCGGCCGCCGGCATCATCGCCGACGCGTACGCCTTCGGGGCGACCGGCTTCGACACGGACAAGGCCCTCGCGGCCCTCCAGCACGAGGCCACCGTCCCGAACAACGACCGCCCCGGCGAGTCGGTGCGGGACGCGAAGGGCTACCTCCCGCTGGACGACAGCTACGGCTGCTGCAACTTCTACGGCCCGGTCTCCACCCAGCTGGAGTACGACTCCGCCGACTACGCCCTCGCCGCCTTCGCCAAGTCGCTCGGCAGGACGGCCGTCTACGAGAAGTTCGCCACCCGCGCCCAGGACTGGATGAACGTCTTCAACCCGCAGACCGGCTACCTCCAGGCCAAGAACAAGGACGGCCAGTTCGCGACCGGTTTCACCCCCGGCACCTCCAACGGCTTCGTGGAGGGCACCTCCGCCCAGTACACCCCCATGGTCCCCTTCAACCTGAAGCAGCTCATCCAGGCACGCGGCGGCACCAAGGCGTACTCGTCCTACCTGGACAGCCTGCTCGACGACATCACCCGGCCGGGCAACACCGACGCCGACCTGAGCAACGAGCCCAGCGTGGAGATCCCCTGGGAGTACGACTACACCGGCGAGCCGTGGAAGACGCAGGCGGCCGTCCGTGACGCCCAGCAGAACCTGTACTTCAACGCCCCGGTCGGCTCGTTCGGCAACGACGACCTCGGCGCCATGAGCTCCTGGTACGTCTGGTCCGAGCTGGGCCTGTACCCGGAGACCCCGGGTGCGGACACCCTGGTGCTCGGCAGCCCGGTGTTCCCCGTGGCCCAGGTGACCCTCGGCGGCAAGACGGTGCGGATCAACGCCCCGCAGGCCGCGACCGACGCGCCGTACGTGCAGTCCCTCGACGTCAAGGGCAAGGCGTGGAACGCCTCCTGGCTGACGTACCAGCAGTTCAGGGGTGCGGGCACCATGGACTTCACGCTCGGTACCGAGCCCGACACCTCCTGGGCGTCCGGCCCGTCGGCGGTGCCGCCGTCGGACACCACGGGTGGCGGCCGGGTACTGGCGGCGACCGGTCCCAGCAACGGTCTGGTCCTCCAGCCGGGCACGAGCGATGACGGCACCCTCGACCTGACCAACCTCGGCGGCAAGGCCGTCACGGTCGACTGGACGGCGACGGCGCCCGCCGGCGTCGCCGTGGACACCGCGTCCGGCTCGCTGACCGTGCCGGCCTCGGGCAGCGCCGAGGCGAAGGTCCACGTGACGGCGGGCCCGGACGAGGGCACGTTCCCGGTCACCTTCGCCCTGACCGACCACGACACCGGTGCGGCACTGTCCGGGGCGGCCCTCCGGGTCGCCGTGGCCAAGGCCGGTGCGCTGTGGCCGTACGACACCAACGAGGGCATCTACCCCGACGGCAGCAGCTACTCGGGCGGCTTCGACGGCGGCGGCTGGGCCTTCTCGCAGAACGCGCTGTCGGCGGCCGGTGTCACCAGCGGCTCCACCCTCACGGTCGACGGGGTCTCCTACACCTGGCCGACGGCGAAGTCCGGGCAGCCCGACAACCTGGAGATGGCCGGCCAGACCATCCCCATGCCGGCCGGCACCTCGGGCGCGTCGCTGGGTCTGCTGGGGGCGGCGGTCAACGCGCCGACCGACGGCAGCGGGGTCTCGGGCACGCTGACCGTCACCTACACCGACGGCACCACCTCGCAGGCGACGGTCGGCTTCTCGGACTGGACGCTCAACGGCGGTCCGAGCAAGCCGCTGCCGGGTGACACGACGGCCCTCACCACGGCCTACCGGAACACCGGGAGCGGCGGCCGGGACAACGTGAAGACCTACGTCTTCGCCACGAAGGTCCCGCTGGATCCGTCCAAGCAGGTGGCGTCGGTCACGCTGCCGGTGACCGGTTCGACCGGCACCGACCACCTGTTCTCCTACGGCTTCGGCCAGTAGGAGCACCCCGGCACCGACGAGGAGGGGCGGTTCCCGGACGCGCGTCCGGGAACCGCCCCTCCTGTGCGCGGACTTCGCTCAGGTGAGGCTGAAGTCGTCGGCGTCGACGGCGGCCTGGCCGTACCAGCCGTGGACGTAGACGGTGACCGTTCCGCTGCTGCCGGTGGTGAAGCCGACCTTGAGCTGGTTCCAGCTCGCGCTGTTCGACCAGGTGCTCGCGGTGGCACCGCCGCTGACACCGATGTAGGCGTACGGGCCCTGCACCCAACCGGAGAGCGTGTAGGTGTGGTTGGGGGAGAGGGTGACGGTCTGGTCGCATTCGCCGGTTCCGCTGGAGCTCGGCGTGACCTGGAGGCCGTGGCTGCCGCTGTGGACCGGGCTGGAGACGACCGTGCTGCCGCCGGTGCAGGTCCAGGGGCTCGCACTGCCCGTCTCGAAGCCGGCGTTGGTCAGTGAGCCACCGCCCCCGCCACCTCCGCCGGACGAGGTGACCGTGAGCGTGTAGGTGGCGCTGTGGCTGCCGCTCGCGGCGGTGCCGGTGACGGTGATCGGGTAGCTGCCCGCGGCCACCGACGCGCCGACCGTCGCCGTCAGCGTCGAACTGCCCCCGGCGGTCACCGAAGCCGGGCTGAAGGAGACGCCGACCCCGGAGGGCGCGCCGGACGCGGTGAGAGCGACGGACTCGGCGCCGCCGGAGGTGACGGCGGTGGAGACGGCCGCGGTCGCCGAACCTCCCTGGGCGACCGACGCGGAGCCGGGCGACAGGGCCAGGGAGAAGTCGGTGGTGGCGCCTCCGCCGCCGCCCGAACTGCCCTCGTAGGGCACGAACGCGTCGGTGAAGGCGAGCGGGTTCTGGCTGATCTCACTGCACGTGGACAGTGAGTTGGCGCTGCCACTGCACGGCTGGTCCCGGTTGGCCGACCAGAACGCCAGCCGCCCGACGCCGTTCTGCGCGGCGAAGCTCTCCACCGTCTGGGCGTCGGCCAGGGTGAAGGTGGACCCGTCGTCGTTCTTGCCGATCATCGGGGTGATGCCGAGGTTGGCGTAGCCGTAGCCGGAGTCGACGGACTGCATCTGCGCCAGCGTGGCGCGGGCCGCGGAGAGGGCGCCCTGGCCCATCTCGGTGCCGGTGCCGGCGTAGTAGTCCATGGTCATGATGTTGACGACGTCGATCTTGACGCCGGCGTTCTTGGCGGCCTTGAGGATGTTGACCCCGTCGCCGGTCAGTCCGCTCGTCAGCACCGGCAGGGTCATGGAGAACCGGAGGCCCGGGTTGGATGCCTTGAGGTCCTTCATCGCCTGCATCTGACGGGCCACGGCCGCGGTGTCGGCCACGGCGGCGCCTTCGACGTCGAAGTCGAGCTGGGTGACGCCGTAGTCGTTGATGATGGCCTGATAGCCGGCGTCGATGCTGCTCTGGTTCGAGCACGTCCACGCGAGCGGCTCACCGCTCGCCCCGCCGGAGGAGATGATCACCGAGGCGCCCTCGGATTTGGCTCTGGCGATCTCCGGGTCGGTGTAGGAGTCGTTGCCGATGGGGAGGGTGTCGCCCCAGATCTGGTTGCAGCCCACGCCGAGGACGAAGGCCGCCGTGTAGGCCTTGAGGTGGTGGCCGGTGATGGCGGTGTCGAGCAGGCCTTCCTGACCGTTCGACATGTCGACGTAGGGAGCCACGGAGTAGACGCTGCCCGCCGCGGCGTTGCCGGTGGGGGCCAGTGCGACGGCGGCGCCGGTGGCCGTGAGGGCCAGGGCGCACACGGAAGCCGCGAGTCTTGCCAGGTGCATGACAGTGGCCCTTTCGGGATGCCCGGGGAGGGCGGAGGTGTGGGGGAGGGGCCGGACAGGTATTGGTACATACCAAACTCCCCGAGGTCTCCGCCGTCAAGAGGACTAGACCAAAGGCTCTGCCAAGACGCGTGCCGCCCGTCTCCGGCAGGCGGTGGCCGGGCCGGAGACGGGGGACACCGGGCTACTTCGCGGTCAGGAACTCGTCGGCGGACAACGGGCGGTCGACGATCCGGATGTCCCCGATGCCGCCGTGGAACACGATGTCGACGGCGCCCGCGTACTCGTGGCCGCCCACCAGCCAGGGCAGCCCGAGCGAAGTGAGGCCGACCGACAGGCGCTTCGGGTTGTCGACGACCGGCGCGCCCTCGACGTACAGCTTCGTGCGGCGGCCGTCGTTGACCACCGCCAGGTGCCACCACCTGAGCTCCACCAGGCCGTGGCCCCAGTTGGTGGTCGGGTAGGTGTCGTTGAGCGGGTAGTGGTTGAACTGCGGCTCGCGGCCGTTGTTCGAGATGGCGAGCTGGAGCACGGGCTCGCCGGGGTCGGTGTTCTTGCCGTGCTTGCCGGCGTCCGCCGCCGAGCCCCGGCGGCTGAGTATCGACGCCCAGCCGTTGCGGCCGGCGTCCCAGTCCAGCGGCATCCGTACGAACGTCTCGATGGTGTACCCGGACGTGAACGTCTCGGCGTTCAGCGGAGCCTTCGCCCCGGTGGTCAGATACGAGCCGTGGAGCGGGTTCCGGCCGCCCGCGAACGTCAGGCTGGCGTGTGCGGGCTGGTCGGGGTGGTGGTCGTCGGACCAGGTCAGCGCGGAGGCGGCGGTGCCCGGCAGGGTCACCACCGTCAGGTCGTTGCCCTTGCCGGACAGGTCGGGGACGGTCTGGCCGGCGGTGAGCGCGCTGCCGGGCGTGCCCTGCCCGTCGAAGCGCCAGTACGCCAGCGTGCCCTTCACCAGTTCCCGGGCGGCCGGACGGGCCGGCCGGACCGGCACCGGGGCGAAGCCGGCGAAGCGCTCGGCGAAGTCGATCGGCACCGAGAAGTTGTCGACCGGGCCGGTGATCCGGGCGTGCTGGGCCGCCAGTTCGGTGCGGGACTCCGGCTTCTGGGCCAGGATCCAGGGGTTGACCGTCTCGACGTCGATCGTGTTCCGGGCCAGGTCGAAGTGGTACAGCCGGATCATGCCGCCACCGCCGAAGTAGCGGTTCTGGTAGTTGGTGATGTGCAGGTGCACCTCGTTGCCGGCGGCGTTCTTCGCGGTCGTACGCGCGGGCGGCCAGTAATGGCCGTTGAGGGTGAGGAAGATCTGGTCGTTGTCGTTGATCAGCCGGTCCCAGACCGTGCGGCCGTAGTCGGAGAGTACGGCGTTGTCCTCCGGGTCACCGGACTCGTACGGGAAAACGTTGTCATCGTAGTCCGAGTAGACGAGGTCGTGCGTCGTGAGGATCACCGGCAGCTTCGGGTGCGCCTTGATCACGCCGTCGGCCCAGGCGAAGCCCTGCTCGCTGGTCCGCCAGTCCAGGGCCAGCAGCAGCCAGGAGCGGCCGGCCGCCTCGAAGCTGTGCGCGGTGTTGTAGCCGGTCGCGTCCGCCCCGGCGAAGGTCTTCGCGCGCTTGAACCGCTGCGGGCCCATGGTCCGCAGGTACGCGGTGTCGCCGCGGCTGTCGTCGCCGCTCACGTCGTGGTTGCCGGCGAGCACGCTGTAGGCGGCGCCATGCGCGTCCAGCAGGCCGAAGGCCTTGTCGACCTCCTGGAACGAGGACGGGTCGGCGTCCTGGGTCAGGTCGCCGAGGTGGGCCATGAACACGATGTTGTCGTCGGAGGCCCTGCCGCTGTTGCCGACGACGTAACGGAACGACTCCTCCTGCGGCGCCCGGTCGACACTGTCCTGGCTGCCCCAGTAGAGGAACTGGGTGTCCGGCATCACCGCGAGGGTGAACCGGAGGGCGGTCGGATCCGGTCTCCAGGTGCCGGTCCTGCCGGCGGCGGTGTCCGCGGCGTACGCGGGTGTGCCGCCGAGCGTGGCCGCGCCCACGGTTGCCGCGCCCGCACCGGCCAGCGCCGCGTTGC
The DNA here is from genome assembly GCF_055567535.1 of Streptomyces sp. NPDC026538. NCBI lineage: Bacteria > Bacillati > Actinomycetota > Actinomycetes > Kitasatosporales > Streptomycetaceae > Streptomyces > Streptomyces sp. NPDC026538. The sequence continues at coordinate 164,102 of NZ_JBVHQG010000002.1, read as the reverse complement.
GGAGGAAACCACGCCTGCTCTGTCCGGCCGCTTCTTGTGACGGAGTGTCATCCTGCATGGACATGGGGCCTTCCCGGGTCGATGGTCCGAACGGCGACGACGCTACCCAGAAGGGCCCGTGGGCGGGCGGACAGCAGATGACGAGCGAAGGCCGGGCGGCTGTCCGGGATCGAAAGACTGGCGCCTGCGCCGTCGTTCGGCCCGGCTGCTGTCCGACCGGCCGGTCGGACGCTCAGGCCGAGGGCTCCGTCACGGTGTGCTCGCCGCGCCGGACGAAGACCAGACCCGCCCACGCCATGGCGGCCAGCGGGATGACACCCGAGACGATCACCTGGCCCTGGCTGGAGACCAGGTGGTTCGGGGTGCCCAGCAGATAGCCGAGGCCGATGCAACTGCGGGACAGCGCCTGGAAGCAGGCCCAGGCACTGCCGTGCACCTCGGCCGGTACCCGCGAGTGCACCGCGTTGCGCAGGCCGACGTTGCACGCGCCGTTGCCGAAGCCCGCGATCAGGAACAGCGGGAAGATCACCGCGGCGACCGGGATCAGACCGGTGAGGAGCAGGCCCAGGCCGATGCCGGTGATACCGCCGACGATCAGCAGGGTGTGCCGGTCCGACCAGCCCGCGCGGCCCGCGAGCAGGGCGCCGGGGACGGACCCCAGGGCCCAGGTGGCCAGGAAGAGGCCGAAGACGGTGTCGTTGCCGTTGACGACGTCGCGCAGGTAGAAGACGCCGGCGACGTTCTCGATGCTGGTGGCCAGCATCGCCGCCGCCAGCGCGGGCATCAGCGTGCCCACCACCGGGGCGTCGCGCAGCGCCCGGTAGCCGTCCCCGAACTTCGTGGCGGGGCGGCGGCCGATCACCACGTCCACGGTGGTCGGCACAGCCACCAGGGTGCAGCCCGCGAGCACGAGGAAGGACACGGCGTCCGCCCCGAGGAGCACGCCGGTGCCCCACCGGGAGTTGAGGAAGCCGGCCAGCGCGGGCCCGAGCAGCCCCGCCACGGACATTCCGGCCATCAGCAGGCTGTTCGCCCGGCCTGTGTACCGGTCACCGGCCACCGCGGGCAGCATCTTGAACCCGGCGGCCACCGAGGCCACTCCGGCCAGAGAGGACAGGGCGATCAGCGCGACCCGCACATGGAACCCGCCGACGGCGGTGGCCGCGGCGAGGGACAGTGACTGGGCCAGCAGCGCCCACAGACACACCGTGCGCGCGCTGAACCGGTCCACCACGGAGCCGATCAGCGGTGCCGCGAGCACCGTGGGGATGAGCTCGGCGAGCATCACCTCGGTCACCCCGAAGCGGAAGTCCCGGTCCGCCGCGTTCAGCACCAGCCCCAGCGAGGCGAGGGTGTCGCCGAGACGGGAGAACAACGTTCCCGCGATGAGCACCTGCGCGGCGACCGGCATCGCAGTACCCCGGCGCAGCGCGGCGAACGGCGCTCTCCGCGTCTTTTGCGTGTCCAATCCAGTCCAATCCGTCCACTTGCCGTACGCATTCGGTCTGCTCGCCGATCAGATTAGGCCTGTTCGTCGAGTGGTGGAGCATCCACCGGCCACCGGGACGGGGTGCTTTCCGGCCTTTGGGTCCTCTGCCGGATCCCGGTGGCGATCCTAATTTCTCAGCCACAAGCAGCACTTCACCGAATGTCCACACATGTTCCACATCAACTCCGGCCGGACCGGAAGAGGTCGGCGTGTTCCGCGTGCCACCCGCGACGATGCGCATCCGGGGCGTTCCGGACGTCCTTTCCCGAGTCGGCCGGACCGGTGCGGGTGGGAGCGTCCCGATGTCCCGCTGGGAGCCGTAAAGCGCGTTTTCGGCCAATCGCTGGAGTTGCGGCGTTCTCTTCCGATGGGCCTGCTCCGCGTCGTTCGCCGAACCGGAAAGCGCCTTCCGGGGCGGCGGGGTTATGGATGCCGGCCGCGTGAATGTCCGGAAAATGTCGGGGCAGCGAGTCGCCCCTTTCCCCGAGGGGTGGCGAAAAGCGAACGAACCGGTATCTCCGGGAAGCGCAAGTCCCCTGGTCGGAAAAGCGCGTGCCGTGTCCGGCGTCCCCTGCCTACACTCGCTCCGTATCACGCACCGTAGCCGTGGAAGGCGGTCACGGCGCTTTACCGTGACGAGTTCGCACGATGAGGGGAGAGGGCCATGCGCGACCGCGCGACTGCCGTCTCTTCCCGTTCCCGCTACGAGGTGATCCTCGTGTCCCCGACTCTCCGGTACCCGCTGCGCGGCCGGTACCGGACTCCGTGACGCCCGACCGGACTCCGCAACATCTGGCATGTGCCAGTTAATTGACGTTCCGTCAGTTGTGACTCGGTGAACTTCGCGGCACGGAAATTGCGCTGCCCATTCCAGGTCCCGTCCTTGGGGCCGCATTCGAAAGGCAACGGGCCATGCGCGCCGAACTCCCCCCGAACTCCGTCAACTCCCTTGCGGCCGTTCGCAACCTGGGCATCCTCGCCCACGTCGACGCCGGAAAGACCACCGTCACCGAACGCATCCTCTTCGCCACCGGCACCATCCACAAACGCGGCGAGGTGCACGACGGCACCACCGTCACCGATTTCGACCCCCAGGAACGCGACCGCGGCATCACCATCTTCGCCGCGGCCGTCAGCTGCGCCTGGGACGGCCACCGCGTCAACCTCATCGACACTCCCGGCCATGTCGACTTCGCCGACGAGGTCGAACGCTCCCTGCGCGTCCTCGACGGCGCGATCGCCGTGTTCGACGCGGTGGCCGGCGTGGAGCCGCAGAGCGAGTCGGTGTGGCGGCAGGCCGACCGGCACGGCGTCCCCCGGATCGCCTTCGTCAACAAGCTGGACCGTGCGGGCGCCGGCCTCGACGGAGCCGTCGAGTCGATCCGTACCCGGCTGCACCCGGCCCCGCTCGTCGTCCAGCTGCCCATCGGCGTGGAGGACGGCTTCACCGGCGCCGTCGACCTCGTGCGCATGCGTGCGCTGGTCTGGCCGGACGACGGCGGTACGGCGGTGCCGGGACCGGTCCCCGACGGGCTGCGGGCGGAAGCGGGCCGCCGGCGGCGCGCGCTGGAGGAGACGGTGGCCGCACTGCACCCGGCCGCGCTGGAGGAGTTCTGCGCGCCGGCCGGCCGGCTGTCCGACCGCACACTGCGCTCCGCCCTGCGCGACCTCACCCTGAGCGGCGAGGGCGTCGTCGTCCTGTGTGGCTCGGCCTACCGCAACCGGGGCATCGAACCGCTGCTGGACGCGGCCGTGGCCTATCTGCCCTCGCCGCTCGACGTCCCCGCCGTACGCGGCACCCACGAGGGCGCCGAGCGGCGGCGGGCCGCCGACCCCGAAGGGCCGTTCGCGGCGCTCGCGTTCAAGGTGACCGCGACGCCCACCGGTCGCCTCACCCATGTCCGCGTCTACTCGGGCACGATCGAGAAAGGAGACACCGTGTGGGACCCCACGACCCGCCGCACCGAACGCGTCGCCCGCATCCTGCGCGTCATGGCCGGGCGCCACGAACCCGTCGACCGCGCGGTGGCCGGTGACATCGTCGCCGTCGTCGGACCGAAGTCGGCCCGCCCCGGCTCCACGCTGTGCACGCCGGACGCCCCGCTGCTCCTGGAGCCGCCCCTCGCCCCGGAACCGGTGGTGTCCGTCGCCGTCGAGGCCCGCCTCCGTACCGACACCGGCCGGCTGGCCCAGGCGCTGGCCCGGCTGGCCGAGGAGGACCCCTCGCTGGTGGTGCGCACCGACCCGGAGACCGGCCAGACCGTGCTGTCCGGGATGGGCGAACTGCACCTGGAGGTCGCCGTGGCGAAGATCCGCGGGGACGGCGGCCCCGAGGTCGCGGTGGGCCGGCCGCGGGTCGCCCTCAGGGAGACCGTGGCACGCGGGGTGACCGGCTTCGTCCACCGGCATGTCCATCAGACCGGCGGCGCCGGGCAGTTCGCGCATGTCGTCCTGGACGTCGAACCGCTGGAGCACGAGGCGGGCTTCGTGTTCCGGTCGGCGGTCGTCGGCGGCCGGGTGCCCCAGGAGTACGTCCGTGCGGTCGAGGCCGGCTGCCGGGACGCGCTCACCGAGGGCCCCCTCGGCGGGCATCCGGTCACCGGGCTCCGGGTCACCCTCACCGACGGTTCGACGCACGTGAAGGACTCCTCCGACACGGCGTTCCGTACGGCGGGCCGGCTGGGTCTCCGGGAGGCCCTGCGCGGCTGCGCGATGCTCCTGCTGGAGCCGGTCGCCGAGGTCACGGTCACCGTGCCCGAGGACGCGGTGGGCGCGGTGCTGGGCGACCTGTCCGCGCGGCGCGGCCGGGTCACCCGCTCGGCGGTCCGGGGCGGGTCGGCGGTGCTGACCGCCACCGTGCCGCTGGCCGAACTCTTCGGCTACGCGACCCGGCTGCGCGGCCGCTCCCAGGGCCGAGGCACCTTCACCACCCGCCCGACCGGCTACGCACCGGCACCGGCCGCGGCAACCGCTCGGTGACACCGGGAGGGGGCCCGGGGACACTCTCCCCGGGCCCCGTCGCCGAGTCGGGTGACCCGCCGCTCGCCGCACCGCGCCCCCGTCGAAACACAACCGTTGTGGAACGGCCCGTGAGCGCTCTCCGCCCAGGTCGCCCGGCTTCGGCGCAGGTCACGCCGCCTGGCGTGGCGAGACCACCGGGCCGGAACCGGGTGTTCCCCGGCCCGCCTGCACGGATACCCGTGCCGGATCCCTTGACGAGCTCCTGTTCGGGGGATTAACTCACGTCCTAAATTAAGCCATGAGGGGCTTCGGAAGCCGAACGGTGGTCTCGGCCTTCGCAATCGCGGGTGCCGGCCTTCGCGAAGCCCTCTCGGGGTTCTCGACTCCCGGAAAGGCACAGCTGGAGCCATGCGCAGCATCCGAGCCGCGGCCGTAGGCGCCGTCACCATGTCTCTCGCCCTCGCGGCCACGGCCTGCGGTGGCGGTTCGTCCACCGGGGGCGGGTCCAACGACTCCCCGAAGACGCTCACATACTGGGCCTCCAACCAGGGTGCCAGCATCGAGATCGACAAGAAGGTACTCCAGCCGGAACTCGACAAGTTCCAGAAGCAGACCGGCATCAAGGTCAAGCTGGAGGTCGTGCCCTGGTCGGACCTGCTCAACCGGATCCTGACCGCGACCACCTCCGGCCAGGGCCCCGACGTGCTGAACATCGGCAACACCTGGAGCGCCTCGCTGCAGGCGACCGGCGCGCTGCTGCCTTGGGACGCCAAGAACTTCGGCAAGATCGGCGGCAAGGACCGCTTCGTCGACTCCGCGCTCGGCTCCACGGGCGCCGAGGGCAAGGACCCGGCGGCCGTACCGCTGTACTCGATGGCCTACGCCCTCTACTACAACAAGAAGATCTTCGCCGACGCGGGGATCGCCAAGCCGCCGGTCACCTGGGACGAGCTGGTCGCCGACGGCAAGAAGATATCCGCCAAGGGCAAGTCGGTGCTCGGCGCCGAGGGCGGCAACGTGTCGGAGAACATCCACCACACCTTCGTCTTCGCCAAGCAGCACGGCGCCGACTTCTTCACCGCCGACGGCAAGCCCAACTTCACCGACGACAAGGTCGTCGCCGCGGTGAAGCAGTACGTCGACCTGATGGCCAAGGACAAGGCCATCCCGACCAGCGACGCCGAGTACGCGCAGAACCAGTCGGTGAGCGACTTCGCCAAGGGCAAGCTGGCGATGCTGCTGTGGCAGTCGGCGTCCTCCAACCTCAAGTCGCAGGGCATGAGCGACAGCGACTACGGCATCGCCCCCGTGCCCGTGCAGTCCGGCACCCCCGGCACCGGAGCCCAGGTCAACTCGATGGTCGCCGGCATCAACCTGGCGGTCTTCAAGAACACCAAGAACCTCGACGGCGCGACGAAGTTCGTGAAGTTCATGACCAGCGACGACGAGCAGAAGATCCTCAACACCGCCTACAGCTCCATCCCGCCGGTCAAGACCGCCCAGGAGGACCAGGCCTTCAACACTCCCGCCAACTCGGTCCTGAAGAACACGCTCGCCACCAGCGCCGCGGCGCTGCCCCAGGTGGCCGCCGAGTCGCAGTTCGAGACGACCGTCGGCACCGCCGTGAAGAACCTGTTCGCCGCCGCGGCCGCCGGTCACGCCGTCACCACCGACTCCGTGAAGGCCGAGCTGGAGAAGGCCCAGCAGCAGATGCCGGCGGCCTGAGCACCATGACGACCACCACCACCGCCGTGCACGAGCCGGTGCGTGCGAACTCCCCCGGGGCGGCGGGCGGCTCGGGCCGCCGCCCCGGGCGGATCCGCCGGATCGGACTGCCCTACCTGCTGCTCCTGCCCGCTCTGCTGCTCGAACTCCTCGTCCATCTGATACCGATGGTCATCGGCGTCGTGATGAGCTTCAAGGAGCTGACCCAGTTCTACATCCGCGACTGGGGCACCGCCCCCTGGTCCGGGTTCGACAACTACCGGACGTCGATCGAGTTCAACGCGCCGGTCGGCAAGGCCCTGTTGCACTCCTTCCTCGTCACCGTCGGCTTCACCCTGCTCTCGGTCGGCCTGTGCTGGCTGATCGGTACCGCGGCCGCGGTGTTCATGCAGGACGCCTTCCGCGGCCGGGGCCTGTTGCGGACCCTGTTCCTGGTGCCGTACGCGCTGCCGGTCTACGCGGCCGTCATCACCTGGGTGTTCATGTTCCAGCACGACAACGGCCTGGTGAACCACGTCCTGCACGACCAGCTGCATCTCACCGACAAGCCGTCCTTCTGGCTGATCGGCGACAACAGCTTCTGGGCGCTGCTGACCGTGTCCGTCTGGAAGGGCTGGCCGTTCGCCTTCCTGATCGTGATGGCCGGACTCCAGAACATTCCCAAGGAGCTGTACGAGGCGGCCGCCCTGGACGGCGCCGGCATGGTGCAGCAGATCCGCCGGATCACCCTGCCCTCGCTGCGCCCGGTCAACCAGGTGCTGGTCCTGGTCCTGTTCCTGTGGACGTTCAACGACTTCAACACGCCGTACGTCCTGTTCGGCAAGGCCGCTCCGGAGGCCGCCGACCTCATCTCGGTCCACATCTACCAGGCCTCCTTCGTCACCTGGAACTTCGGCACCGGCTCGGCGATGTCCGTGCTCCTGCTGCTCTTCCTGCTGGTCGTGACCGGCGTCTACCTCGCGCTCACCTCACGCGGACGGAGGACCGCCGATGTCTAGCCCCAGTTCGCCGATGGCCCCGCCGCGCTCCTTCCTCTGGGCCCGCGCGATCTTCCTCACGCTGCTCACCGGGTTCGTGCTGATCCCCGTGTACGTGATGATCTCCAGCTCGCTGAAGCCGCTCGCGGACGTCACCGGCAAGTTCCGCTGGCTGCCCAGCGGGCTGACCATCCGCCCGTACATCGACATCTGGTCGACGGTCCCGCTCGCGCGGTACTTCGTGAACTCGCTGATCGTGGCGGTCGCGGCGACCGTCTGCTCGGTCGTGGTCGCGGTGTTCGCCGCCTACGCGGTCAGCCGCTACGAGTTCCGCGGCAAGCGGATCTTCACGGTGACCGTGCTGTCCACGCAGATGTTCCCGGGCATCCTCTTCCTGCTCCCGCTGTTCCTGATGTACGTCAACATCGGCAACGCCACCGGCATCGCGCTGTTCGGCTCCCGCGGCGGCCTGATCCTCACCTACCTGACGTTCTCGCTGCCGTTCTCGATCTGGATGCTGATCGGGTACCTCGACTCGGTGCCCAGGGACCTGGACGAGGCGGCGCTGGTGGACGGCTGCGGGCCGCTGGGCGCGCTGTTCCGGGTGGTGGTGCCGGCCGCGATCCCGGGGATCGTCGCGGTCGCCGTCTACGCCTTCATGACCGCCTGGGGTGAGGTGCTCTTCGCGTCGGTCATGACCAACGACACCACCCGCACCCTCGCCGTCGGCCTGCAGGGCTACTCCACGCAGTACGACGTCTACTGGAACCAGATCATGGCCGCCTCGCTCGTGGTGAGCGTTCCCGTCGTGGCCGGCTTCCTGCTGCTCCAGCGCTACCTCGTGGCGGGGCTGACGGCGGGCGCCGTCAAGTGAACCCCCCTAGTTCCGAAGCTTGTCGCGAAAGGAATTACGTGACCATCGACCTCGCCGCACTCCCGCACGACTTCCTGTGGGGCACGGCAACCGCGGCGTACCAGATCGAGGGAGCCGTCGCCGAGGACGGCCGTTCACCCTCCATCTGGGACACCTTCTCGCACACCCCGGGGAAGATCGCGGGCGACGACAACGGCGACATCGCCTGCGACCATTACCACCGCTGGCGCGAGGACATCGGCCTGATGGGCCGGCTCGGCACCAACGCCTACCGGTTGTCGATCGCCTGGCCGCGGGTGCGGCCCGGCGGCGACGGCCCGGTCAACGCCAAGGGCCTCGACTTCTACGACGAGTTGATCGACGCCCTGCTGGCGGCGGGGATCACCCCGTCGGTCACGCTCTACCACTGGGACCTGCCGCAGGCCCTGCAGGACCGGGGCGGCTGGCCCGAGCGGGCGACCGCCGAGCACTTCGCCGCCTACGCCTCCGTGGTCGCCGAACGGCTGGGTGACCGGGTCCGGCACTGGACCACCCTCAACGAGCCCTCCTGCTCGGCCTGGATCGGCCACCTGGAGGGCAAGATGGCCCCGGGCCTGACCGACCTCACGGCCGCCGTCCGCGCCTCCTACCACCTGCTCCTCGGCCACGGCCTGGCCGCCCAGGCGATCCGCGCCGCCGCGCCCGGCGCCGAGGTCGGCATCGTGAACAACCTCTCCACGGTGTTCGCCGCCTCGGACCGTCCCGAGGACCAGGCCGCCGTCCGCCGCCACGACGGACACGTCAACCGCTGGTGGCTCGACCCGGTGCACGGCCGCGGCTTCCCGGCCGACATGGTCGAGACCTACGGCGTCGAACTCCCCGAGCGCCCCGGCGACCTGGCGACCATCGCCACCCCGCTGGACTGGCTGGGCCTGAACTACTACTTCCCGGCCTACGTCGAGGACGACCCCGACGGGCCCGCTCCGTACGCCCGTTCGGTGCGCCGCCCCGACGTCCCGCGCACCGGCATGGACTGGGAGATCGACGCGAGCGGCATCGAGACGCTGCTGCTGCGCCTCACCGACGAGTACGGCGCCCGCAAGCTCTACGTCACCGAGAACGGCTCGGCCTACCCGGACGTGGTCCGCCCCGACGGCACGGTCGACGACCCCGAGCGCCAGGAGTACCTGGCCGGCCACCTGGCCGCCTGTGCCTCGGCGGCCCGCAAGGGTGCCCCGCTGGCCGGGTACTTCGCCTGGTCGCTGCTGGACAACTTCGAGTGGGCGTACGGCTACGAGAAGCGGTTCGGCCTGGTCCACGTCGACTACAAGACCCAGGTCCGCACCATCAAGGGCAGCGGCCACCGGTACGCGGACATCATCCGCGACCACCGGGGACAGGCCCGCCGGGCGGCCTGACCGAAACGGCGGTGGGCGCGGCACAGGGGAGTTCCGCGTCCACCGCACCGCACTGTCACACGCATGCACGACGGTCCATGGACACCACCCTCCGATCTGTCATGAACGCAACAACGTGCCATCGACACTCAGGAGACCCGCATGCCGACCCGCATTCCCCGCACCCTCCTGGCCGCCCTCGCGACGGCCGCCCTGCTGGCCTCGGGCCCGGTCCTGGCCGTACCGGCGTCCGCCGCCGCTGCCGCCGTGACCTGGGACACCGACCGCGCGACCACCGCCTACACGGCTAACCCGAACGCCGTCACCGCCTCCGGCAGCGAGAACGGCGGCACTACCCCCGGCCTGGCCTTCGACGGCAATGGCGCGACCCGCTGGTCCAGCAACTTCGCGGACGACGCCTGGATCCGGATCGACCTCGGCACGACGATCCGGATCGACCGGGTGGTCCTCGACTGGGAGGCCGCCTACGGCAAGAGGTACGTCCTGGAGGCCTCGAAGAACGGCACGGACTGGACGCCGTTCTACACCGAGACCGCGGGCACCGGCGGCTCGGTCACCGCGAGCACCTACCCGCAGGAGGTCACCGGCCGCTACGTCAGGATGCGCGGCATCGAACGCGCCACCCCCTACGGCTACTCGCTCTGGAACTTCAAGGTCTACGGCGGCGAACCGGCCCCCGCGTCCTCGACCGTCACCAACCTCGCCCTGAACCACCCGGCGTACTCCAACTACTACCAGCACGCGGGAAATTCACCGGCGTTCGCCACCGACGGCGGCTGGCCGGCCGACCTGAAGGGCGACTACACCCGCTGGTCGAGCGACTGGAACGCCGACCGCTGGATCTCGGTCGACCTGGGTGCCACCTCCACGATCTCCTCCGTGGACCTGTACTGGGAGTCGGCGTTCGCGGTCGACTACCTGCTCCAGGTCTCCGACGACAACGTCAACTGGCGCACGGTGTACGAGCCCACAGCAGCGGCCATCGCCGCCCGCCGCGCGAACGTCGCGGCCCCCGGGGACGCGGCGGGCCTGCACGACACCGTCACCCTCCCCTCCCCGGCCACCGGCCGGTACGTCAGGATGCTCGGCAAGGAGCGCCGCAGCTTCTACAACCCCGCCCCCTACACCGCGCAGTTCGGTTACTCCCTCTACGAGTTCCAGGTCTGGGGCACCGGCGGCAGCGCGTCGGCGGCCTACCCCGCCCTCCCGGGCGACCAGTCGGGCACCTACCAGACCACGTTCTTCGACGACTTCACCGGCGCCGCACTCGACCGCTCCAAGTGGCGGGTCGTCCGCACCGGGACCGAGATGGGCCCGGTCAACGGCGAGTCCCAGGCGTACGTCGACTCGACGAACAACGTCCTGACGCAGAACGGCGAACTGATCCTCAAGGCGAAGTACTGCAAGGGCTGCACCCAGGCGGGCGGCGGCACCTACGACTTCACGTCCGGCCGCATCGACACCAACACCCACTTCGACTTCACGTACGGCAAGGTCAGCGCCCGCATGAAACTCCCGGTCGGCGACGGCTTCTGGCCCGCCTTCTGGCTGCTCGGCAGCAACGTCGACAACCCCTCGGTCTCCTGGCCGGCCTCCGGCGAGACTGACATCATGGAGAACATCGGCTACCCGACGTGGACGAGCACCGCGCTGCACGGGCCCGGGTACTCGGCCGACGGCAACATCGGCGCCCGCCAGACCTTCCCGAACGGCGGCACCGTCGACCAGTGGCACACCTACGCGGTGGAGTGGACGCCGACGGCGATGCGCTTCTACGTCGACGACACCCTGGTCCAGGAGACGACCCGCAACAAGGTGGAGTCCACGCGCGGCCAGTGGGTCTACGACCACAACCAGTACGTCATCCTCAACCTCGCCCTCGGCGGCGCCTACCCCGCCGGCTGGAACCAGGTCACCAGCCCCTACTGGGGCCTGCCGCAGTCCAGCGTGGACAAGATCGCGGCCGGGGGAGTGCAGGCTGAGGTGGACTGGGTGCGGGTGGAGCAGAAGAAGTAGCGGTTCCCGGCCGGGCGGCGGTCCGCCGTCGCCCGGCCCGCCTCACAGCAAACCGCGGCCGTCGCACGGGAAAACCCCAGCCGTGAGTGAACGGGGCGTCCGCGCCTCGCGTATCCCCCGACCGTGGGAGGATCGCTCACCATGAATGCGTCACCGGCGGTACGGAGCCTGCGTGCCGCGGTGTTCGCCGCGGTGTGCGTGCTCCTGGCTGCCGCCGGACATGCGCTGGCCATGGGACAGATGCCGCCGCTGTGGGCCGACGCGGCCGGGTTCGTCGCCGTGTTCGGCCTGGGGCGCGCCCTCGCGGGGCGTGAGCGCGGACTGCCGGAGATCGGCGCCGGCATGCTGCTCACCCAGGCCGGCCTGCACTTCGGCTTCGACGCGGCCCGCGCGGTGTCCCCGGCTCCCGCGCCCACCATGACCATGGCCCCCATTCATGTGCACGGTCATGTCATGGCCGGTATGGCCGGTATGGCAGGTATGACTGATGCGGCCGGTATGGGTGGTATGGGTGGAGTGATGCAGCAGTACCCGCACGCCCACGCCCTGACCGCGCACGCCACCCTCGCCCATGTCCTCGCCGCCCTGGTCGCCTCCTGGTGGCTGCGGTGCGGTGAGGCGGCGCTGTGGTCACTGCTGCGCCGCGCGGTCGCCCTCGTGCCCGGTCTGGCGGCCTGGTGGCGCGACGCCCCGCTGCCCGGCCCGGCCGCCGGCCCGCATTCGGCCCCGGCCGGTCCGACCCGCCCCCGCCGACTGCTCGCCCTGCGGCACGCGGTGAGCCGACGCGGCCCCCCTTTCGCGATCCCGTACCCGGTCTCACACCCGTAAGACCCTCTAACAGACTTCACTCGTACGGAGATCACTCACCCATGTCTGCCCACTCTGCCCTGCGCCGCGCCGCCACCGTCACCGCGCTCACCGCCGCGTCGGTCCTCGCCGCCGCCGGCGTCGCCTCCGCGCACGTCACCGTCCACCCCGAGAGCTACGCCAAGGGAGCCACCGACGGTGTGCTGACCTTCCGGGTGCCCAACGAGGAGGACACGGCCTCCACCACCAAGGTGCAGGTCTTCCTGCCCACCGACCACCCGGTCCTGGGCGTCCTCGTCTCGCCGCGGGACGGCTGGACCGCCAAGGTCACCACCACCAAGCTCAAGACCCCGGTGAAGACCGACGACGGCACCATCACCGAGGCCGCCTCCGAGATCACCTGGACCGGCGGCAAGATCGGCGCCGGCCAGTTCGAGGACTTCGACGTCGCCTTCGGCCAGCTGCCCGAGGACACCGGCCAGCTGGCCTTCAAGACCCTGCAGACCTACTCCGACGGCAAGGTCGTGCGCTGGATCGAGGAGGCGCAGAGCGGCGGCGAGGAGCCGGAGAACCCGGCGCCGACGCTCAAGCTCACGGCGGGCGACGACGCCACGGCCTCGACGGCACCGGCGACGCAGAGCAGCGCCAGGGCGACGACGACCGCCTCGGCCGACTCCAGCGACTCCACCGCGCGGGGCCTCGGCATCGCGGGCCTGGTCGTCGGCGCCCTGGGCCTGGCGGCGGCCGCGTTCGCCTTCGTCCGGACGCGGGGCGCACGCTCGTAGGCGTCAACGGCTGTGAGCCCACACGCGTGGGCCCACACGCGTACGTCAACGCCCGTGGGCCAACGCCCGTAGGCCATCGGGCGTTGCTGTACCGGCTGGTGAGGCACCGCCCGTCGACGCAACGCCTGTTGGCCCACGCTCGTAGGCAAACAGCAGGGGCCCGGACCATCCCCCGGTCCGGGCCCCTGTGCCGTGCTCGGTCAGTTCACCGGACCGCCAGTTCCAGCATCTCCCTCTCCTCCGTGCGCACCTCGACCCGCGCCTCGGTGCGCACCGTCAGGCGCAGCTCGGCCGCCCGGGCCGCCACCCGCTCCTCCTCCGCGACCGCGGCCACCGCAGGCGCCGCCTCCCGCTCCGGCACCGTCGCCTCCGCCGTCGGCGAGTTGCGCCACAGCCACACCACATCGCGTCCGAACGACCACAGCAGCGAGCCGACCGCCAGCAGGACCACGGCCAGGTTGGCCAGGTACGGCAGCAGGTCCGCGCCCGCGAGGAGCAGGCAGATGCCCTGCATCGCGGCGACCGTCTTGCGGGCCATCGACGGCGGCAGCGGAGCGTTCAGCCAGGGCGCCACCTTCGCCGCCGCGACGAACGCGTAGCGCATCGCGCCGATCAGCAGCACCCACGGGCCCAGCTGCGTCGAGACGTACACGCTCAGCACCAGGATCAGGAACGCGTCGACCTCCATGTCGAAGCGCGCGCCCAGGGCCGTGGAAGTACCCGTGTGGCGGGCCACCTTGCCGTCCACGCCGTCGAGGATGAGGGCCACGGCGGTCAGGCCCACCAGGAGGGTGACCGGCGGGGAGCTCTCGAAGGAGTCGGCGACCAGGGCCGTCACACCGCCGACCAGGATCGCGCGGCCGAGGGTCACCCGGTTGGCGGGGCCGAACGAGCGCGGCCGGGTGCGGTGCAGGGCCCGGGAGAGCACCGCCCAGGTGGCTATCGCGAACGCGAGCCCCGTCAGCCATCCGGCCGGCCCCATGCCGATCGCCGACCCGAGCAAGGTCAGCAACAGGATCTGCACGCCCGCTCCCACAGCGGTCTCCTGCTGGACCAGCCTGGCTTCGTAAGTGTTGTTCAGGGCCACCGCACGTCCTCCGGCCGAGTGACAGAGTCGATCAACGCCGCGTACTGTGCGCGGCCTGTGCACTTCTCGCTGTGCACATCTCGGTACGTGAACAACTTCCCGATCGTTCAGGAGGATGCCGATGAACCGCTCGGCCCGCGCGTTCTGGCTCCGCTCTCCGGGCCACGGAGAGCTGCGTGACGTCACCCTCGCGGAGCCCGCCGAGGGCGAGGTGCTGGTGCGCGCGCTGTACTCCGGAGTCAGCCGGGGGACCGAGACGCTGGTGTTCCGCGGCGGGGTACCGGAGAGCCAACACGCGGTGATGCGGGCGCCGTTCCAGGTGGGCGAGTTCCCCGGGCCGGTGAAGTACGGCTACCTGAGCGTCGGCGTCGTGGAGGCGGGCCCGGTTGAGCTGGTCGGCCGTACGGTGTTCTGCCTGTATCCGCATCAGACGCGTTACGTCGTTCCGGTGAGCGCGGTGACGGTGGTACCGGATCGTGTACCACCGGCGCGCGCGGTGCTCGCGGGCACCGTGGAGACCGCCGTGAACGCCCTCTGGGACGCCGCGCCCCTGGTCGGCGACCGGATCGCGGTGATCGGCGGCGGCATGGTCGGCTGCTCGGTCGCCGCCCTGCTCGCCCGCTTCCCCGGCGTACGGCTCCAGCTGGTCGACGCAGACCCGGCCCGCGCCAAGACCGCCGAGGCCCTCGGGGTGGACTTCGCGACGCCCGAGGACGCCCTGGACGGCTGCGACCTGGTCGTGCACGCCAGCGCCACCGAGCAGGGCCTCACCCGCGCCCTGGAGCTCCTCGCCGCCGAGGGCACGGTCCTCGAACTGAGCTGGTACGGCGACCGGCGGATCACCCTCCCGCTCGGCGAGGCCTTCCACTCCCGCCGCCTCACCGTGCGCAGCAGCCAGGTCGGCACGGTCTCCCCGCGCCGGGCCGGCCGTACCTACGCCGACCGGCTCGCCCTGGCCCTGGACCTGCTGGCCGACCCGGCACTGGACGCCCTCATCACCGGGGAAAGCGCGTTCGAAGAGCTCCCGGAGGTACTGCCGAAACTCGCCTCGGGGGAGATCCCGGCGCTCTGTCACCGGGTCCGCTACGGCGACGTCGGCTGACGGAATGTCCAATGCGGGCCGCCAAGAGGTCCTGACCTGAGAAAAGAGTGAGAGTGGACTGAACACGGGGAAGCCAAGAGCCGTATTAAGGGCATCCCCCGGCAGGGATCAGCCGGGGGACCAGACGCGCCGCACCTGGAGGGTCGTCCGTTGTTCAGCATCACCGTCCGCGATCACATCATGATCGCCCACAGCTTCCGCGGCGACGTGTTCGGGCCCGCGCAACGACTGCACGGCGCCACGTTCCTGGTGGACGCCACCTTCCGCCGTGAGCAGCTGGACGACGACAACATCGTCGTCGACATCGGTCTTGCCACCCAGGAACTCGGCGCCGTGGTCAGCGAGCTGAACTACAGAAACCTCGACAACGAGCCGGACTTCGCCGGGATCAACACCTCCACGGAGTTCCTGGCGAAGGTCATCGCCGACCGGCTGGCCGAGCGCATCGAGAAGGGTGCCCTGGGCGAGGGCGCCCGGGGCCTCGCGGGCCTGACCGTCACCCTGCACGAGTCACACGTCGCCTGGGCGAGTTACGAGCGTGCCCTGTGACCGACGTGTCCCTCGGCCGGGCACCGGCCCTGACCTACGTGCCCGCGCAGCGCGCGGCGACCACCGACCCGGCCGTCGAGAACGCCCCCGCGAACATCGGGATCCTGCCCATGTCCCTGCGCATCGTGCACTTCGTCATGCCCGGTGGTGTCGACGACCTGGCCACCCCGAGCGGCGGCAACGCCTACGACCGGCGGGTCTGCCTGGACCTGCCCGGCTTCGGCTGGCAGGTCACCCGGCACCCCGTGCCCGGCTCCTGGCCGCGCCCCGACGCGGCCGACCGGGACGCCCTCGCCCGCACCCTGCGGGAGCTGCCCGACGGCGCCGTCGTCCTCCTCGACGGCCTGGTGGCGTGCGGGGTCCCCGAGGTCGTCGTACCGGAGGCCGAACGGCTGCGGCTCGCCGTCCTGGTGCACCTGCCGCTGGGCGACGAGACCGGGCTCGACCCGGCGGTGGCCGCCGACCTGGACGCCCGGGAGCGCACGGTGCTGCGCGCCGTGCCGGCCGTGGTGGCGACCAGCGACTGGGCGGTACGGCGGCTGGTCTCGCACCACGGCCTGGCACCCGAACGGGTGCATGTCGCCGCCCCGGGCGCCGACATCGCCCCGCTGGCCGGCGGCACCGACGGGGTCTCGCACCTGCTGTGCGTCGCCACCGTCAGCCCGCGCAAGGGCCAGCACCGGCTGGTCGAGGCGCTCGCGGCGGTCCGGGACCTGCCGTGGACCTGCACCTGCGTGGGCGGCCTCGGCCAGGATCCCGAGTACGTCGCCCATCTGCGGTCGCTGATCGCCCGGCACGGGCTGACGGACCGGCTGCACCTCGCCGGCCCCCGCTCCGGCGCCGACCTCGACGCCAGTTACGCCGCCGCCGACCTGATGGTTCTCACCTCGTACGCCGAGACCTACGGCATGGCGGTCACCGAGGCCCTCGCCCGGGGCATCCCGGTGCTCGCCACCGACGTCGGCGGGTTGCCGGAGGCGGTCGGTAGAGCTCCTGACGGCGGGGTACCCGGCATCCTCGTGCCGCCGGAGGACCCCGCCGCGCTCGCCGCCGAACTGCGCGGCTGGTTCGGCGAGGCGGACGTACGCCGTCGTCTGAAGGCCGCCGCGCGCGGTCGGCGGGCGGCGCTCGACGGCTGGGCGACCACCGCCCGCAGCCTGGCCGGAGTCCTGCTGAGACTCCCCGACGAACCCCGGAGGGCGGCATGACCAGCGAGACGACCACCACTACTCCGGTCGGCGCGATCCCCGCGCAGCCCGGGCCCACGGATGTTACCGATGCAGGGGTGGGACGAGAGCACATGGATGCCGCAGCCCCCGGGGAGCCCGGGCGGTCCGAGGTCATAGCCGGGGCCGGACCTGTCGTACGCCTCGGCGAGCGGGCCACCGTACGCCTGCGCGAGAGCGAGCCCGAGGAGCCGGCGCGGTACGCGCCCGAGTGGCTGGAGCTGCGGGAGAGCGCGGACGCGGCCGCCCGGGCACACGATCTGCTGGACCCGCTGCGGATCCGGCTGGCCAACCTGCCCGGCAAGGCGGGCGGTCTGGTCGTGCACGACCTGGGCTGCGGCACCGGTTCCATGGGCCGCTGGCTGGCGCCCCGTCTGGACGGCGCCCAGCACTGGATCCTGCACGACCGCGACCCCTACCTCCTGCACTTCGCCGCCGTCGCCTCGCCCCGGGTGGCCGCCGACGGCAGCCGGGTCACGGTGGAGACCCGCCGCGGTGACGTCGCCCGGCTCACCCCCGACGCGCTGACAGGCGCCTCGCTGGTGACCGCGTCCGCACTCCTTGACGTGCT
The DNA here is from genome assembly GCF_055567535.1 of Streptomyces sp. NPDC026538. Lineage (NCBI taxonomy): Bacteria > Bacillati > Actinomycetota > Actinomycetes > Kitasatosporales > Streptomycetaceae > Streptomyces > Streptomyces sp. NPDC026538. The sequence continues at coordinate 146,536 of NZ_JBVHQG010000002.1, read as the reverse complement.
CACCCGGGAGGAGATCGACACCCTCGCCGAGGCCTGCGCCGGGGCCGGCTGCCCCGCCCTGCTCACCCTCTCGGTCGCCGGACGGGTCGAGTTCGACACCCCCCACCCGCTGGACGCGGAGCTGACGGAGGCCTTCAACGCCCACCAGCGGCGCGGCGGGATGCTCGGCCCGGACGCCGTCACCGCCGCCTGCGAGGCCTTCGCCGACCGCGGCGCCACCGTGAAGGTGAACCCCAGCCCCTGGCGGCTCGGCCCCGACGAGAAGGCGCTCACCGAGCAGTGGCTGCGCGGTTGGGTCGGCGCGGCCGTCGAGGAGCGTCCCGAACTGGCCGAGCGCGCCGAGGCCTACCTGGCCGAGCGGCTCGCCGCCTGCGCCGCCGGTGAACTGCGGGTCGTCCTGCACCACAGCGACCTGCTGGCGCTCGCCCGGCCGACCGGAGGCAGCTCATGACCACCCCCACCCTGGTCCGCGGGACCGCCCCCGTCGCCCCGGTGACCGTGCCCCGGCGTCTCACCTTCCGTGCCGTCCGCGCCCACCTGGGCACCGTCGCCGGAGTCGCCATCATCGCCGTGCTGCTGTGGCGGCTCGGCACCGGCGTCTTCGTCGACGGACTGCGCCGCATCGACACCCCGACGCTGGTCGCCGGCCTGGCGATCGGGGCGGTCACGACCGTACTGAGCGCCTGGCGCTGGCAGTTGGTGGCCCGCAGCCTCGGGCTGCGGCTGCCGCTCGGGCCCGCCGTGGGCGACTACTACCGTGCGCTGTTCCTCAACGCGGCCCTGCCCGGCGGGGTCCTCGGCGATGTGCACCGGGCGGTCAGGCACGGGCAGAGCGAGGGCGACATCGGGCGCGGGGTCCGCGCGGTCGTACTGGAACGGGCCGCGGGGCAGATCGCGTTGACGGTGTTCGGCGCGGGCGCGCTGCTGATCCTGCCCTCGCCGGTCCGCGACCAGGCGCGCAGCTTCGCCCCGTTGGTCGCGGCCGGCCTGGCGGGCGCCTGCGCGGTCGTGGTCGCGGTCCGCATGAACAGGGCCACGGGCAAGCGTGGCGGCGCCCTGCGCGCGACGCTCGCGGAGGCCCGCCGGGCGCTGCTGTCACGGCGGACCGGGCCGGGCGTCGCGCTGTCCTCGGCGGTCATCCTCGCCGGGCACGTCGGGATGTTCGTGGTGGCCGCCCGGGTCGCCGGCTCCGCCGCCTCCGTGGCCACGCTGACGCCGATCGCGGTGCTCGCCCTGGTCGCCATGGGCCTGCCGCTGAACGTCGGCGGCTGGGGCCCCCGGGAGGGCGTCACCGCCTGGGCGTTCGCCGCGGCAGGCCTCGGCGCGGACAGCGGGCTCGCCACCGCCGTCGTCTACGGCGTCCTCAGCTTCGTGGCGGCCCTGCCGGGGCTGGTGGTCCTGGTCGTCCGCTGGTACACCGGGATGCGCTACTCCCGCTCCGAGGCGAGCAGTTCGAAAACCGCGCCGAAGGAATCGGCGAGGCTCGCCAGGAGTTCCTTCCCCTTTTCCGCCGACCCCAGGGAGGGACGGCCGATGACGCCCGACTCGGTGTAGGCGGACATTCCCAGGGTGAGGAGATGACGGCGGTCGTCAGCGGTGAAATCGGCGGACTCGTGACCAGGGCGGACCAATTCGGGATGAGCGTGCAGCAGAATCGAGGTCTCGATTTCTCCCGCGTGCATGTCGGTGAGCGCCGAGGTCTCCACCCCGGCCCGCGCAAGCGCTGTCTCCCAGTCCTCCGCGGCCGGGTACAGGGCCATCCGCTCGCCCCGCGCGGACGCCTCCTGGACGACGTTGCCCAGCACGTAGTTGCCGCCGTGGCCGTTGACCACGACCAGCGCCTCGACGCCCGAGCGGCGCAACGATTCCGCGATGTCCCGGACCACCGCGTGCAGGGTCACCGAGGAGATGCTGACGGTCCCCGGCCAGGCCGCGTGCTCGTGCGAGCAGGAGATCGTCACCGGCGGAAGGAGGTGCACCGGGAACGCGTCGGCGATCTCCCGGGCGACGGCACAGGCGACGAGCGTGTCCGTCGCCAGCGGAAGGAAGGGACCGTGCTGTTCGAAGCTCCCCACGGGAAGGACGGCGACCTGAGTTGAAACGCCCGCCCCCCTGGTCCGTACCTCTTCCGTGGTGTCCGTCGGCAACCAGCCGTATGCCGCCGTACGCGCGCCCGAACCATTCATCTTTTTCACGGCCTTTCGTCTCCTCTTAGGAATCAGATCATGACAGAGAACATCGGCGTACTCGGCAAGAAGTCCCCACGGCGTTCGGGCGTGGAACGCGTCGTCAATGCACCGCTGCCCACCGTCTACGGGAAATTCCAGGCGATCGGCTACCTGGACCACGACCGCGGTGACGAGCAAGTCGCCCTGGTCTACGGGGACATCGACAGCGACCGGGTACTGACCCGGCTGCACTCGGAGTGCCTCACCGGTGACGCGTTCGGCTCCCAGCACTGCGAGTGCGGCGACCAGCTGGCCGCCGCCCTGCGCGCGGTCGTCGCCGAAGGCAGCGGCATCGTCGTCTACTTGCGGGGGCACGAGGGCCGCGGCATCGGACTGCTCGCCAAGCTGCGCGCGATGGCGCTCCAGGCGGAGGGCCTGGACACGGTCGAGGCCAACCTCGCGCTCGGTCTGCCCGTCGACGCCCGCGACTACGGTGTCGCCGCCGGCATCCTGCGCGACCTCGGGGTGGGTTCGGTACGCCTGATGTCCAACAACCCGCGCAAACGCGAGTCCCTGGTCCGCCACGGCATCGAGGTCGCCGAGACGGTCCCGCTGCTGATCGAGCCGTGCGAGAACAACATCACCTACCTGCGGACCAAGCGCGAGCGCCTCGACCACGTGCTGCCCCACCTGGACGCGGTGGCGCACTGGTCCTGAGGTACCGGGTGGCCTCCCGGGGAAGGAACAGGGGAGACCGACAGGAGGCGCACGCGTGAATCTTCGGGCCCAGGTCGTGATCATCGGCGGCGGGGTGATGGGCACCAGCATCGCCTACCACCTGGCGAGCGCCGGCGTCCGTGACGTCGTCCTCGTCGAACGGGACGAACTCGCCGCCGGATCCACCTCGAAGGCCGCCGGCGGGGTGCGCGCCCAGTTCTCCGACGAGCTCAACATCCAGCTGGGCGCGCGCAGCTTAGAGGCCTTCGCCCGCTTCGGGCAGGAGATCGGGTACGACATCGGGCTGCGCCGCGTCGGCTACCTCTTCCTCCTGTCCACCCCCGAGGAGGTCGCCTCCTTCGAGGCGGGCGTCCGGCTCCAGAACCACCTCGGTGTGCCCAGCCGGATGCTCACCCCGCAGGAGGCGGCCCGGCTCTCCCCGCTGGTCGCCACCGACGGACTGGTGGCCGCCGCCTACTCCCCGGACGACGGCCACTGCACCCCCGAGTCCGTCGTGCACGGCTACGCGGCCGCCGCCCGCGCCCACGGCGCCCGGATACTGCGTCACACCGAGGTCACCGGCATCGAACAGGACGGCGCCCTCATCACCGCCGTGCAGACCACTCTCGGCCGGATCGCCACCGAGACGGTGGTCTGCGCGGCCGGTGCCTGGTCGCGGGCGGTCGGCGCGATGGTGGGTGTCGACCTGCCGGTGCAGCCGCTGCGCCGCCAGATCGCGGTCACCGAACCGGTCCCGGGACTGCCGCCGACGCTCCCCATGACCATCGACTTCAGCACCAGCCTGTACTTCCACGGCGAGGGCCCCGGACTGCTGCTCGGCATGTCCGACCCCGACGAGCAGCCGGGCTTCGCCACCGACCCGCACGACCGCTGGGTCCCGCGTCTGTGCGCGGCGATGCAGCGGCGCGCGCCCGCCCTGCTCGACCTGCGCCGCACCGGCGGCTGGGCCGGCCTGTACGAGAACACCCCGGACCACAACGCCCTGATCGGCGAGGCGACTTCGGTCTCCCGGTTCCTGTACGCCACCGGGTTCTCCGGCCACGGCTTCCTCCAGGGCCCGGCCGTCGGCGAGGTGATCCGCGACCTCTACCTGGGCCGCGCCCCCTTCCTGGACGTCCGCCCGCTCGGCGCCGGCCGGTTCGCGGCCGACGCGTCCCGCCCCGAGACCAACCTGGTCTGACCGGACACCCCTTGGTCCAGGACCCTCCTGATCCTGGGTCGTGCTGGTCCTGGATCGTGGAGTCCTGGATCGTGCTAGTCCTGGATCGTCTCGTGGACCAGCCGGCGCAGCTCCGGGAGGACCTTCAGGGTCTTGGGGCGCACCTGGGTGTGGAACTGCACGGTGAGGTCGTGCGTGGGGTCCACCCAGAAGGCGGTGGTGGCCGCTCCGGTCCAGCCGTAGGTGCCGGGGCTGCTCGGCGAGAGGGTGCGGCCGGGGTCGATCACCACCGAGACGCCCAGGCCGAAACCGAGGCCGTCGTTGCCGGGCTCCTGGTGGGGCGGGGCGCCGAAGGTACGCAGATCGGCCCCGCCGGGCAGGTTGTTGCTGGACAGCAGGGCTACCGAGGCGGGGGAGAGCAGCCGGACGCCGTCCAGTTCGCCGCCCCGGCGCAGCATCTCCGTGAACCGGTGGTAGTCGTACGCCGTCGCCGCGAGGCCACCGCTGCCGGACAGCAGGCGGGGGCGGCCGCGCAACGGCAGGCCGGGGATCGCCGCGAGGCCGCCGTCCTCCGTCTCGCCGTACAACTCCGAGAGCCGGTCGGCCTGTTCGGGCACGATGTGCAGGCCCGCGTCAGGCATGCCGAGCGGGCGGAAGATCCGGTCCGCGAAGAACTCGTCGAGCCGCTGCCCGGAGACCACCTCGATGACGCGGCTGAGCACGTTGAAGCCGACGGAGTAGTTCCACTGGGTGCCCGGCTCGAACTGGAGGGGCATACGCGCGTACACCTCCATCGTCTCGGCGAGGTCCGCGCCCGCCGGCACCGAGAAGTCCAGGCCGGCCTCGCGGTAGCGGGCGTCCACCGGGTGCGAGTGGTAGAACGCGAAGGTCAGTCCGGCGGTGTGGGTGAGCAGATGCCGGATCAGGATCGGCCCGTCGGCCGGCCGGGTCACCATGTCCGCGCCCGAACCGCTCACGTACACCCGGGGATCGGCGAACTCCGGCAGCAGGCGGCCGACCGGGTCGTCCAGGGAGAGCAGGCCCTCCTCCACCAGCAGCAGTATCGCCACCGCGGTGACCGGCTTGGTCATCGAGTACACCCGCCAGATGGTGTCCGGCTCGACCGGCAGTCCGGCCTCGCGGTCACGGTGGCCCTGCGTGGTGAGGTGGGCGATCCGGCCGCCGCGCGCCACGGCCACCAGGTAGCCGGGCAGGCGCCCTTCGTCGACGTAGTGGGCGAAGTGCTGGTCGAGGCGGTCCAAAGCCTTCACGTCCAGCCCGACCTCACTGGGGTCGACTTCCTGTCGCAGCTGTGCCATCGCTCTCCTCCGGTCGTGTCGTCCCGCTGTGCGGTCCGACCTCGGACCTCATCGTTGCGCAGGAAGCGGGGAACCGACCCGCTCATCCGCGTGTGGTGTGACGGACGCTATAGAAGAGGCGCCGGGTGAGGGAGACGCGGCCGCCACGCCGGGAACGCCAGTACGGGCAGCGGTTTCACGGCCCGGCCCCCGGCAGAGCGTCCACGTGTACATGCCCCCGTCTTCCCCTGTGCACTCCGGGTACACCCGGCCCGGCGGGCGGTCTCCCCGCCGGACCGGTCGGCGGGAATGCGGTGCGGGTCCGGCGGGGTTTCCCTTCCATGACCCAGGACGCTCTTCTGAAGCTGCTCGCCGAAGGCCACGACGGGGTGCTGGTCACCCTCAAGAGCGACGGCCGTCCCCAGCTGTCCAATGTCAATCACGCGTACTACCCGGACGAGCGGACCGTCCGGGTCTCGATCACGGACGACCGCGCCAAGACCCGCAACCTGCGCCGTGACCCGCGCGCCTCCTACCACGTCACCAGCCCCGACCGCTGGGCGTACACGGTCGCCGAGGGCATCGCCGAGCTCTCGCCGGTCGCGCGGGACCCGTACGACGGGACCGTCGAGGAACTCGTCCGCCTCTACCGCGACGTCCGCGGTGAGCACCCCGACTGGGACGACTACCGTGCCGCGATGGTCCGCGACCGCCGGCTGGTGCTGCGGCTGCGCGTGGAGCGGGCGTACGGCATTCCGCGCGCCTGAGCGGATCCCGGGGGCCGGCCCTAGGACCTGTGACCGAGGGCGATCGGCCGATGGCCGCGCACGGGGGCGGACGCCTAGGCTGCTGAGCAGGATCGGCAGCTCAGGAAGAGGTCACGATGCCCCTCAACGGTCGCAGTCACATCCGCGTCGCCCGGCCCTCCCGGGATCTCGCCGCGGCCGAGCGCTTCTGGGTGCGCGGGCTGGGCCTCGGTGTGGTGTGGCGGGCCGAGGGCGGACCGGAACCCGGCGAGCACGATCTGCTGATGCTGGGCTGGCCGGACGCCGGCTGGCATCTGGAGCTGGTCCGTGAACAGGCCCGGCCGGTCGAGCCGCGGCCCACCGAGGAGGACCTGCTGGTGGTCTACCTCGACGGCCCGGTGCCGGACGACCTGGTCGCCCGGCTGGAGGAGCACGGCGGCAAGCGGGTGCCGTCACCGAACCCGTACTGGAACCGGTGGGGCGTCACCGTCGAGGATCCGGACGGATACCGGCTCGTGCTCTGCGAGCGGGGCTGGTCCAACGCGTAGCCGGCAGCGCTTGCCGCTCGCCCCGCCCGCCGCCGGCCTCCGCGCGTGATCGGCGTGGTCCCTGTGGTGATCCGCGCGCGTCGAGTTCAGCCGACCCGTCCAGGACGCGGCCTGGGGCCGGGTGACCGGCTTCCGGTCGCCGGGCGGAGGCGAGGCCGCCTTGTACCGGCCTCGCCACCCGTGCGCCCGACGCCGGCCTCCTCCCGTGCCCAGGTCTCCAGCAGGTGGGTGAACTCGGCCGCCTTGTCGGGCCAGTTGTAGTACGTCACGGCCGCCTCACGGCCGCGCTGGGCCGCGGTGTGGCGCAGTATCGCGTCGGTGCTCAGCCGTCGTATCGCCGCCGCCGCAGCGCGCGGGTCCTCGTAGGGGACCACGAGACCGCAGCCGTGCCGCTCGACCATGTCGGCCGCCAGCGGGGTGGGCGTGGTGACGACGGGGACGCCGTGGGCCATGTACTCGACGACCTTGGTGGGCCGTGAATGACGGTAGTTGGGCTGATCGTGCAGGAGGGAGAGGCCGGCCAGGGCACCCGCGAGCAGTGCGAGGGCGCGGTCGTTGGGCAGGAAGCCGTGCCAGCGCAGCACGCCGTCCCGGTGGGCCGCCGCCAGCGCCTCACGGACGTCCGGGTCGGCCGCGCCGGCCACCTCGACGCGCAGACCGGGCCCCAGGTGCCGGGCGGTCTCGATCAGGTCCAGTGCGCCGCGCGCCCGGGACAGGTGGCCGACGTAGACGACCCGTTCGCTGCCCGGTGGTTCGGGTGCCTGCACCGGCGCCGTCGTGAAGTTGGGCACCACCGGGTGCGCACGGCGGAACCGCTCCTGGTAGGCGTCCTCGGCGAGCAGCAGCCGCAGATGGCGTTCCGCCAGCCGTTCGGCCGCCCGCACGGCGAGCCGCAGCGGCGGCCGCAGCGCCCGGGGCACCCAGCGTTTCATGGCGAGCGCGGCGGCGGTGTCCTCGTGGACGTCCCAGACGACCACCGGTGCCGCCTCGGACCGCCGCCAGCGGCGCAGGGTGCCGGGCAGGGCCAGGAGCAGTTCCGGGTCGTGGAGGAGGATCACGTCCGCCTCGCGGCCGCGGTCGGCGAGCAGGGCGCGGGCCGCGCCCACCGCCGCCCGGCGGCTGCGGCCCGCCGCCCGGGGCAGGTCTATGCCCTCGAGGTCCGCGCGGGGGCGCACCTCACGGGCCGAGAACGGCGCCGCGTACACGACGTGGTGGCCCCGTTCCCGGAGTGCGGTGATCTGCCGGTGCAGTATGCGCGCGTCCTCGGGGTGGTGGACGACGGTGACGACGAGTATCCGCATCTGAGCGCCTTTCGACCCCGCCGCCCGGAGCCCTCGGACTCCGGGCGGCGGGAAGGGAGTTGCCGCCGAGGTCGCCTACAGCACCTCGACACCGGGCCGGAAGATCCGCCCGCGGGTGTCGAAGAGCAGCCGGGCCTCGTCGCCGATGGCCGGTAGGTCGTAGGCGGAGTGGTCCTGGAGCAGGATCGTCAGGTCGTGCGAGCGCACGGCGGCCATGACGTCGGTGACGCGCGGCACGGCCTCCCCGTCCACGAACCAGGCGGGCACGAACGGGTCGTGGAAGGCGATATCGGCCTCCCGGGCCCGCAGCAGCCGGGCCACCGGCACCGCCGGCGCCTCGCGCTGGTCCGCGACGTCCGGCTTGTAGGTGACGCCGAGCAGCAGCACCCGGGAGCCGTGCAGGGCGCGGCCCTCGTGGTTGAGCAGATCCTGCGCACGCCGGACGACGTACTCCGGCATGTGCGCGTTGATCTCCCGGGCGAGTTCCACGAACCGGAACTCGTAGCCGATCGAACGCACCTTGTACGACAGGTAGTTGGGGTCGATGGGGATGCAGTGGCCGCCCACCCCGGCGCTCGGCCGGAAGGCCTGGAAGCCGAACGGCTTGGTACCGGCGCAGCGGATCGCGTCCCAGACGTCGACGCGCAACTCCTGGCACAGGATGGCCAGTTCGTTGACCAGGGCGATGTTGACGTGCCGGTAGGTGTTCTCCAGCAGCTTGGCCATCTCGGCTTCCCGGGTGCCCTTGGCCTGCACGACGGTGTCGACGAGCTTGCCGTAGAAGGCGGCCGCCCGGGCCGCGCACGCCGGGGTGCAGCCACCCACCACCTTCGGGGTCTCGCGCAGCCCGTGGGTGGTGTTGCCGGGGTCGATCCGCTCCGGTGAGAACGCCAGCGAGAAGTCGTCGCCCACCCGTAGCCCGGACTCCTCCAGGATCGGCTTCACCACCTCCTCGGTGGTGCCCGGATAGGTCGTGGATTCGAGGACGACGAGCCGTCCGCGGCCCAGCCTGCGCGCCACCGCCCGCGCCGCGGAGGTCACGGCGCTCAGATCGGGACCGCCGTCCTCGCTGAGCGGGGTCGGCACACAGATCACGATCGTCTGCGCACGGGCCAGACAGGCGTCGTCCGTGTACGCGGTGAAGCCGGCCAGTTGCATGCGGGCGACGTCGCCGTCGGAGACGTCGTCGACATGGGAGTGTCCGGCGTTGAGGCCCTCCACGACCCGTGGGTCGAGGTCGAGCCCCGCCACTCTCAGCCCGACCAGCGACGCCTCCCGCGCGAGCGGAAGCCCGACGTAGCCGAGCCCGATGACGGCCAGTTCGAAGCCGTCGGTCCGTTCTGCGTCCCCGAGCGATTCGCTCAATTCCCCGAGCGGTACGGCCTTTTCGACCTGCATAGGGATTCTCCGCCCTCAACGGCAGACGCCGTATGGATCCGAAGGGCCCGGACGGTGCGATTCCGGGCGACGGGGGCCTCAGACACATCCAAGAGCGCGATACGCGTCTCGGGTCGTGGCAGCGACCCTCTTCCAGGTGCGATCACGCGCTACCAGAGCGCGGGCGGATGCTCCCCATTCATGCCGCCGTTTTCGACTGTAAAGCAATACTTCGAGAGCTTCTGCCCAAGCATGCGGAGACTCAGGCGAGATCAGCTGGCCGGTGACTCCCGATTCGACCAGTTCTCGCAGGGCTGTGAGATCACTGGCCGCCACGGGAACACCGCTCGCCATCGCTTCGACCGGCTTCAGCGGGGTGACCAGTCGGCAGACCCGTTCATCGGTGCGCGGCACCGCGAAAACGTCCAGAACCGCGTGGTAGGAGCGCACTTGGTGGTGCGGGACACGGCCGGTGAACAGCGCGACGCCGGCACCGAGTCCCAGCCGGTGGGCCAGCGCCTCGAGCGCCCCGCGCTCGGGTCCGTCACCGACGATCAGCAGCCGCAGCGGAACCCCTCGGCGGCGCAGCTCGGCACCCGCATGGAGCAATGTGCCGATTCCCTCGTGTGGAGTAAGGCTGCTGACGGTGCCCACCACGTAGTCGTCCGCCGCGATACCGAGCCGGACCCGCAGTTCCGCCCCGTCCGGCGGTGGGGCGAGGAAGGCGTCGTCCACCGCGTTGGGCACGATCAGGACCCGCTCCTCGGGCACCCCGCGGGACACGATCTCGGCCCGCATCGCCGCGCCCAGGGTCAGCACCAGGTCGGCCTGGCGCATGCAGTACGTCTCCAGGGCGCGCCGCGCACGGTAGGTCGGGTCGTCCGGAGTGCGGCCCGCCGCCTGGGTCAGCCAGGTCTCCTCCAGGAACCCGCGCACCTCGTACACCACCGGCAGCCCGTAGGTCTCCCGCAGGGCCAGCGCCACCCGCCCGTTGCCGTGGTCGGTGGCCGCGTGCAGCACGGCGGGCCGCAGCCGCTCCACCAGGCGCCCGGCCAGCTCGGCGTTGCGGGCCAGCACCGGGCCCTGCCCGTACGGCAGGTTCAGCGGCAGCAGCCGGTGCTGCGGCACCCCGTTCACGATCTGCAGCGGGCGGGCGTCCAGGACGCCCTGCGCCACCGGGAACCCGATCCGGGTCACCACGTGCGGATCGAGCCCGGCGGCCCGCTGGGCCTCGGCGAGCGCCTGGGTACGCACGGTGTAACCGGCGTGCTTGAACGGCAGCCCGTTGGTGACCACGTGGAGCACCCGGCCCGGCTCGGGCCGCACCGGCCGCCCGGCGGGCCCCGGGATCCGGGCGGCGGACGGCATGGCGGTCGGCCCGGCCGACCGGGCCCGGGCGGCGAGCCGCCGCTCGACCGGCCGCAGCCCGCGCCGCACCCGCCCCGGCAGCAGCCGTACGCCGAGCAGCGCGGCCCGCGCGGGATCGTTCCGCAACTCGCCCCATGCGACGGATGCGGCCAAGCTGAGTGCACGGGGGATCCAGAAAACACGGCGCGGCATGGGACGGAACAGAAGTCGGGCCATGTCGTCAAGGTAGGCCGACAGAGCGGAGAACGTACGACATGAACGGCCGCGTACTCCATGTCGTAGGGACCAGACCGAACTTCGTGAAGGCCGCGCCCGTGGTCGCCGCCCTGCGCGCGACCGGGCACGACCAGGTCCTGGTGCACACGGGTCAGCACTACGACGAACGGATGTCGCACATCTTCTTCCGGGAGCTGGGCCTGCCCGCCCCGGACACCGACCTGGGCGTCGGCTCCGGCAGCCAGGCCCGGCAGACCGCCGACCTGCTGGTGGCGCTGGAGGGCGAGCTGCTGGCCCGTGCCCCGGCCCTGGTCGTCGTGTACGGCGACGTGAACTCCACCCTCGCCGCGGCGCTGGCCGCCGCCAAGCTGGGCATCCCGGTGGCCCATGTCGAGGCGGGCCTGCGCAGCTTCGACATGGCGATGCCGGAGGAGGTCAACCGGCGCCTGGTCGACCAGCTGGCCGAGCTGCTCTTCGCGACCAGCCCGGAAGCCGTCGGACACCTGGCCCGCGAGGGCGTCGACCCGGGCCGGGTGCACCTCGTCGGCAACCCGATGATCGACACCCTGCTCACCCATCTGGACCATTTCGACCCGGCCGCCGCTCGCGCCGCGCACGCACTGCCCGAGCGGTACGGCGTGGTCACCCTGCACCGCCCGGCCAACGTCGACGACCCCGAGGCCGCCGCGGCCGCCGCCCGCGCCCTGACCGAGGCGGCCGGCCACCTCGACCTCGCCGTGCCCCTGCACCCGCGCGGCCGGGAGGCGCTGCGCAAGGCGGGCCTCGCCGACGCACCCGGTATCCATCTGCTCGAACCGCTCGGCTATGTCGAGTTCATGGGCCTGGTCCGGGGCGCCGCCGCCGTGATCACCGACTCCGGCGGGGTCCAGGAGGAGACCACCGTGCTGGGCGTCCCCTGTCTGACGCTGCGCACCACGACCGAACGCCCGGTCACCGTCACCCACGGCACCAACCGCCTGGTGAACCACGGCGAACTGGTGCCCGCCCTGCGCAAGGTCCTGGACGGACCGCCGGCGGCCGACCCCGAAGGCCCGCCGCTGTGGGACGGCAAGGCCGGCCCCCGCATCGCCCGCGTCCTCACCGAGTGGCTGGAGCGCCATGACTGACGCCACCCGCACCCGTCCCGACGGTCCCCGCCCCGTCGGGCACACCGTCCGCACCTACTGGGACACCCGGCACCGCGAACGCGACGACCTCGCCTCCGGGGGCCACATCGGCCTGGACCGGCCCGGCAACGAGATCTTCTACGCGGTACGGCTCGGCCAGCTGCTCACCCTGATCGGCGACCTGTCCAGCCCGGCGTCCCCGCTGTTCGTGCTCGACGCCGGCTGCGGCAAGGGGCACTTCGCCCGCGCCCTGGCCCGGTGCGGCCACCACGTGGACGCCTTCGACGCCAGCGAGGAGGCCGTCGTACAGGCCCGGGCCGAGGGCGGCGGACCCCGCTACGCCCTCGCCACCCTCGACGAGTGGCGCAGCCCCTGGCTCTACGACGTGGTGATGTGCGTGGACGTCCTCTTCCACGTCATGGACGACGCGGAGTGGGCGGCCGGCCTGCGCAACCTCGCCTCGCTGGTCCGCATCACCGGCCGGCTGATCGTCACCGACGAGCACACCGACGAGCCCGTCCCGCGCGGCGACTACATCGTGCACCGGCCGATCGCCGCCTACCGCAAGGAACTCGAGCCCCTGGGCCTGAGCCACTCCCTCTTCCGGCCCTACGGTTTCCGCGAGAACCGGGTCGGCTTCCATGTCTTCACGAGGACCCGCTGATGCGCCTGACCGATCTGCTCCACCCGCACCTGGACGACGTGACCTCGGTCGTGGACGCGACGAGCGGCGGCCTGCGTCTCGACCCCTATCTGCACCTCCCGCCGGGCGTCGACTCGACCCGGCACGAACAGCCGGTGGGCGAGGGGGAGCTGATGCTCCTCTGCTACGGCCCCGACACCGCCCTGCACGGCGACGAGGCGGACTGTCTCGCCGCACTGGAACGGATGCGGCCCGGCGGCCGCGGCCTGATCGTCTTCGGCCACCCCGGCACCGACCTGCCCTACCACCGCCTCCTCGACGCCCTGGTGGCCCACCGCTGCCAGGTGCTGCACGCCGCCGCGCTCGGCTACACGCATCTGCACGCCGGCGCGGTCTTCGCCTGCACCGAGGAACTCCTGCCGCCGCACGACTGGTTCGGCCACCCGCTGCCGGCCGACGGTTTCGCCACGGCCCTTCGGATCGCCGACGAGTACGTGCTCGCCGACTTCGTCTCCCGCTCCCAGCGGGCCCGCCTGATCGACCTGGAGCGGGCGGCCGAGGAGACCGCCCGCGCCCTGGAGAGCGGCCGCGAGGACGGCCTGGCAGAACGGCTGGCCACCGCCCTGCGGGAAAAGGACCAGCTCGCCTCCGCCCTGCGCGGGGCCCGGGAACGGACCGGCGTGCTGGAGGCCCGCGTGGCGATGCTGGAGGGCTCCACCTCACTGCGGGTCGGCAAGGCGCTGGTGTCGGCGGCCCGTTCACCCAAGCGGGGCGCGGCCAGGCTGCCCGGAGAGCTGTACGGGCTGTGGCGGCAGCGGAAGGTCAAGGGACGGCCGGCACGGCCCGCGAGCGCCGCCCCGGCACCGGAGGCGCCCGCCGACGACCGCTTCTACCTCTCCCACCGGGCGCTGTCCGTGGCCCCCCGCGACCGGCTGGTGATCACCGGCGTGCTGACCGACCGCACCGCCGCCGACTTCGCGGCGGACGCCGTGGTCAGCCGGGTGCTGCCGCACGACGGCCGGCTGCTGGTCGAGCGCACCGACCCGGACGTCTTCCTCGTGCAGCTCGGCGCCTGCACCGCCGAGGCCGGCCCCTGGACGCTCACCGGCACCGGACACGCCCCCGACCTGGACCGCCGCCTCGCCGAACTGATCAGCCAGGCACGGGGACTGGGCCGGACGGCGGTGCTGTGGCGGGACGGCCCGGCGTCCTTGGCACCGGGACTGTCCCAACTGCCCTGGGACGCCGTCCTCGACGGCGACACCGGGACCGCGCTCTCCCGCCTCGACCCGGTCGCCGACGGCCGCGACCGGCTCCGGGACGTCTTCCAGCAGGACAGCACCCGGGTACGGCTGGCCCGCCTCGCCGAACTGGCCGGCGCCCCCGCCCCGACGGCCGAGCGCCGGGTCGCCGTAATGGCCGCCCCCCGGGACGCCACCGACGTCGCCCGGCTCGTCGCCCAGACGCTCGGCCAGCTGCACCGGCCTTCCGAGGTCGTCGTCGCCGACCCGGCCGGGCTCGACCTCGGCGAACTCACCGCCGCCTCCGTCACCGTGCACTCCGGACCGCCCACCGCACCGTGGGTCGCCGACTGGACGGATCTGACCGAGGACCGCCCCGACACCCTGCTGCTCGACCTGCTCTGCGCCCAGGAGTTCTCGGGCGCCGACGCGGTGGGACACACCCCCGCCGCCGACGACTACGCCTTCGTACCGACCCTGAAACCGCTGCTCGTCCGCCGGTCGCTGCTTGACACCGGCACCCCACCGGACACCTGGTCGCGGGCCGGGCACCGCCTGTTCGCCGTGCGTGGAAAGGAGCCGTCATGACCCGCACCCTCAGGGCGCTCGTCTACGGCGACGTGGACCTCAATCTCATCGACGGATCCGCCGTCTGGGCCCAGTCGACGGTGCAGGCGCTGTCCCGCGCGGGCTGCCGGACCCGGCTCGTCCTCAAGGCCCCCGTGGAGACCGGCCGGCTGACCGACCCGCTGGCCGGACTGCCCGGGGTCACCGTGGTCCGCCCGTACGAGGAACACCTCGTCCCCGGCCAGGGCGCGCACCCCCTGTCCCCTTACCAGGCCTCGCAGTTGCTCGCTCGCCTCGACGAGGAGGAGCCCTGTGACCTGCTGGTGCTGCGCGGCCGCCGGCTGGTGAAGCAGATCGTCGGCGACGGTCACTTCCACGGACGCATCTGGGCCTACCTCACCGACATCCCGCAGTCCCCGGCCCAGATGACCGAACAGGACCGCGTCGACCTCGTCCGCATCGCCAACGCGTCCCGGCAACTCCTCTGCCAGACCGAGGAGTTGCGTTGCTTCCTGGAGGCCTGGGTGCCGGAGGCCTGCGGCCGGGCCGTGCTCTGCCCGCCCGCGGTGCCCGAACCCGGCCTCCCGGTCCCGCAGCGCGACGGACTGCACGATCCGGTGCGCCTCGTCTACACCGGCAAGTTCGCGCCCCGCTGGAACACCCTGCCCATGACCCGGCTGCCCGCCCGGCTCGCCGAACGCGGCATCCGGGCGGAACTCCACGCCGTCGGCGACAAGATCCACAAGGACGCCGCCCACCCCGGCTTCGACACCGCCATGGCCGAGGCACTGCACACCACCCCCGAGGTCCGCCACCACGGAGGCGTGCCCCGCGAGGAGGCCATGCGCATCGCAGCCGACTGCGACATCGGCCTCGGCTGGCGCGACGCCTCACTCGACGCCAGCCTCGAACTCTCCACCAAGGTGCTGGAGTTCGGCTCCCTCGGCCTGCCCGTCGTGCTCAACCGCACCCCCGCGCACGAGGCGCTGCTCGGCACCGACTACCCGCTGTTCGTGCCCGGCGACGCGGCCCTCGCGGACGCGGTGGACGCGGTCACCGTCGCCGTACGCGACGCCGAGGCCAGGCGTCTCGCGGCCGACCGGTGTGCGGCCGCGGCCCGGCAGTACACCATGGAGGCCGCGGCCGCCCGCTGGCGCGCACACCTCGACGGTGCCTTCCCCGCCGCGCCGGCCGCCGTCGCCGGCCGCGGGCGCCCGCTGCGGATCGGGGTGGCCGGCCACGACCTGAAGTTCCTCACCCGGCTGCTCGACCACTTCCGCGCCCTGCCCGGCCTCGACGTACGCGTCGACGCCTGGCCCGCGCTCGCCCGGCACGACCCGGCCGCGAGCCGTGAACTCGCCGACTGGGCCGATGTGGTGGTCGTCGAGTGGTGCGGCCCGGCGGCGGTCTGGTACAGCCGCCACAAGCGGCGCGGCAGCAGGCTGATCGTCCGCCTGCACCGCTTCGAACTCGACGCCGGCTACCCGCAGCAGGTCGACATCGACGCCGTCGACCGCGTGGTCTGCGTCAGCCCCTACTACGCCCGCAGCACCCGGGAGCGGACCGGCTGGCCCGCCTCGAAGATCACCACGATCGGCAACTGGGTCGACGTCGACCAGCTCGACCGGCCCAAGGCGCCCGGCGCCCGGCACCGTCTCGGCATGATCGGCATCGCGCCCAGCCGCAAACGCCTCGACCTCGGCCTCGACGTCCTGGAGGTACTGCGGGCCCACGACCGGCGCTGGCACCTCTCGGTCAAGTCCAAGCCGCCGTGGGAGTACTGGTGGATCTGGAACAAGCCGGAGGAACGCGCTCACTACGAGGCGATCCTGCGCCGTATGCAGACCTCGCCGCTGCTCGAAGGGGCCGTCGTCTTCGACCAGTTCGGGCCGGACGTGCCGAACTGGCTGCGCCGCATCGGCCATGTGCTCTCCACCAGCGACGACGAGAGCTTCCACCTCGCCCCGGCCGAGGGCATGGCCTCCGGTGCGGTACCCGCGCTGCTGCCGTGGCCGGGCGCCGACGAGATCTACGACCGGCGCTGGATCCACGACACCCCGGAGGCGATGGCCGAGTCGATCGCCGGACTGGGTGAGCTGGATGGCTGGCGGTCGGCCGGGGAAACGGCCCGCGGCCAGGTTCGGGAGGGCTTCTCGCTGGAACGGGTGGCGAAGGAGTGGACGGAGCTGCTGGTGTCCGGCTGAGCCACGCGTTCCCCGAGCAGCCTGCCCGTTCGCATCCTCCCGGGCAGGCCCGAGGACCCCGCCCTCAGCGGTTTCGCCGAGGGTGGGGTCCTCGCTGCGCGGCGTCAGGCCGCGGACTCCTGCTGGGCGGCCGGTTCGGGCAGCAGGCGGGCGCTGAGACGGTCCGCGCTCGGCCAGCGGACGTCGTACGCCCAGCCCAGCTTCTCGAACATCCGGATCAGCCGGGCCGACGGGTCGAGCTGGCCGGGCAGCACACCGTGGCGCGCGCCCGTGGGGTCGGCGTGGTGCGAGTTGTGCCAGCTCTCGCCGAAGGAGAGCAGCGCGAGCGGCCAGAAGTTGGTGGCCTTGTCCCGGCTGGCGAACGGGCGCCTGCCCGCGACGTGACAGACCGAGTTCACCGACCAGGTGACATGGTGCAGCAGCGCCATCCGCATCACGCCGGCCCAGAAGAACCCGGTCAGCGCGCCGGTCCAGGTGCCGGTGACGAGCCCGCCGACCAGCGCGGGAGCCAGCAGCGACACGGCGGTCAGCGGTCCGAAGAGCCGGCCGACGAGCCGCAGGTCGCGATCGGCGGCGACGTCGGGCGCGAACCTGGCCCGGTTGCTCAGTTCACGCTTGAGCATCCATCCGATGTGCGCGTGCAGCAGCCCCTTGAGCAGCGCACGCGTGTCGGTGCCGAAGCGCCAGGGCGAGTGCGGGTCGCCCTCGCGGTCGGCGAAGGCGTGGTGGCGGCGGTGGTTGGCCACCCACTGCACCGGCGAGCCCTCGACCCCCAGCGAGCCCGCGACGGCCAGGGCGATGCGCAGACCCCGCTTCGCCTTGAACGAGCGGTGCGTGAAGAGACGGTGATAGCCGACCGTGAGACCGAAGCCGGACACCAGGTAGGCGACCGTGGCCATGGCGACGTCCAGCGCGGACAGGCCCCGTCCCCACACCAGCGGCACCGCGGCGACCAGACCGATCAGCGGGCCGACCACGAAGATCCACATCGCGATGCCCGCCGCCGCCGTCTGCGGGGCGTCGAGTAGCGGCCTGACCCCGGCCGCGGTGTCGGCGTCGCCTTCGGTGACGACCTGTTCGGGACGGTCGGTGCTGCTCGGGTTCATCGGTTCCCCGCCGTTGCTCAAGGGTGTCGGACACGGTGCCGGACCGACCGGGAGAAGGCACACGCGTGCGCTGTGCAGCATGCTCGGCGGCCTAGGTCACACGATCGCACCCGAGGGCATCCTCGCAGGTCATCGCTCATGTCCAGGGTGTGAACGGCACGGGACCAAATCGCCGTCGCCCCTTGGCGGGGGAACGCTTGATCTCAAGTCCGGTTGAGGTTCTAGGGTCGAGAGTGCTGACGCCGATGTACGGGAGGGGAACGGCCATGAGGACACTGGTACTGGGGAGGACGCCCGCCAGGGTGACGGCCGTGCTGGCCACACTGCGTGCGGACGGCTTCGACGCGGAAGGGGTGAGCACCGACGACGAGGCCCGGAAGCTGTTGGCCACCGGGGAGTTCGAGGTGCTGATCATCGGTGGCGGAGTGGGGCCCGAATCCCGCGCCCGGATCAAGGAGTTCGCGGCAGGTCACCAGGTGCGGCGGGTGATCGACGGGGCGCTGTCGGAGCCGTTCGACGCCTATGTGCGGCGGGAGTTCGAGCCGCTGATCCGGCAGACCGCCGAAGGCTGACGGCCCCGGTCCGCCCGGACCCAGGTCCGGGCGGACGTACGCCTGCTCCGCGCACCCCGCGAGGAGGTTCCGGCCGTGACCGTCACCGGGGCACCCGCGAGGGAGGCTCAGGCCGTGACCGTCTCCGGGCGGGACGCCTCCCGGGGGCCGCGTGCGCCGAGGTCCTCCGTGGCCAGCTTGTGGGTTTCGCGCGCCGAGAGGGCGGCGACGACCGGCGGTACGCACAACGCCGCCGCGAACAGCGCCACCGCCGACCAGTCGTCCCCGCCCGGACCCGCGATCTGCGCCGCGAAGGTCACCGCGAACCCGGCCACCGCGAACCCGATCTGAGTGCCGATCGCCATGCCGGACAGCCGCACCCGGGTCGAGAACATCTCGCCGTAGAAGGACGGCCAGACCCCGTTCGCCGCGCTGTAGACGACACCGAAGGCCACGACGCCGAGGACCAGGACCAGCGGGTAGGAGCCGGTGGATATCGCCCACAGGTAGCCGGACATCGCCGCCGCGCTGCCCACCGCGCCGATCAGGTACACCGGCCGCCGGCCGATCCGGTCCGACAGCGTCGCCCACGCCGGGATCGCGCCCAGCGCCACCAGGTTGGCCAGCGCGCTCACCCACAGCATCGAGGTCTTCGACATCCCGACCGAGTCGCTCGTCGCGTACGCCAGCGCCCACACCGTGAAGATCGTGCTCACCGAGGCGATCAGCGCGCCCCCGATCACCCGCAGGACGTCCGCCCAGTGGTGCCGCAGCAGCGTCACCAGAGGCAGCCGTACGACACCGTCGGTCGCCGCCTGCCGCGCGAAGGCCGGCGTCTCCTGGACCGTGCGGCGGATGAACCAGCCGGCCACCGCCACCGCGGCACTCAGCCAGAACGGCACCCGCCAGCCCCAGGACAGCAGTTGGTCCTCGGGCAGCCGGGAAACCGGGATGAAGACGAGGGTGGCGATCAACTGACCGCCCTGGGTGCCGCTCAGCGTGAAACTGGTGAAGAAGCCACGCCGGTCCGGCGGCGCGTGCTCCAGACTCATGGAACTGGCGCTGGCCTGCTCGCCGGCGGCCGAGACGCCCTGCAGCACCCGGCACAGCACCAGCAGCACCGGCGCCAGGCCGCCCACCTCGGCGCGGGTCGGCAGGCAGCCGATCAGGAACGTCGACAGGCCCATCAGCAGCAGCGTGAAGAGCATGATCTTCTTACGGCCGACCCGGTCCCCGAAGTGGCCGAGGAACAGGGCGCCGACCGGGCGGGCCGCGTAGGCGACACCGAAGGTGGCCAGGGAGAGCAGGGTGGCGGTGGCCGGGTCCGACTCGTCGAAGAAGACCTTCGGGAAGATCAGCGCGGCCGCGCTGCCGTAGACGAAGAAGTCGTAGTACTCCAGGGCGCTGCCGATCCAGGCGGCCAGAGCGGCCTTCCTGGGCTGGCCGCCGGGTGGTACGGCGGTGGCGGCGGGCGGGGCGGGGACGGACACGGCGGTGCTCCTTCGGAGAACTCCGACGTAGGCGGAGAGAGCGGCGGGGGAGAGGGCCGGTTCCCAGGGATGACGGGTCGGCGGACCCAGCGGGTGGGTGCTAATTAACCCACTGGGTAGTTAGTCGCGATGGGTAGGGATGTTGCGCTCGCGTTTCCCCGCTGTCAAGAGGTCGTGCGGGTCCCCCGCCCGCGGCGGTCGGGCCGCCGCCCCGCCGCGGGGGTCAGCCCGCCGCGCGCTCCGCGGTGAGGTAGGCGATCACCATGTCGCCGAGCATGGTCCGGTAGTGCGCGCGCTGTGCCGGGTCCACCAGGTCACGGCCGAACAGGGCGCCGAAGGTGGCCCGGTTCGCGACCCGGAAGAAACAGAACGAGCTGATCATCGCGTGCAGGTCGACCGCGTCGACGTCGGCCGTGAACAGGCCGGACTCCTGGCCCTGGCCCAGGATCCGGCGGATCACCTCCAGGGCCGGCGAGCCGATCCTGCCGAGCTTCTCGGAGGCCGCGATGTGCTCGGCGCCGTGGATGTTCTCGATGCTGACCAGGCGGATGAAGTCCGGGTGCTGCTCGTGGTGGTCGAAGGTCAGCTCCGCGAGCCGGCGGATCGCCGCGACCGGGTCGAGATGCTCGACGTCCAGTTGCTGCTCGGCCTCCCGGATCACGCCGTACGCCCGCTCCAGGACCGCCGTGAACAGCTGTTCCTTGCCGCCGAAGTAGTAGTAGATCATCCGCTTCGTGGTGCGGGTGCGGGCCGCGATCTCGTCGACGCGGGCACCGTCGTAGCCGGCCCGGGCGAACTCCTGCGTGGCCACGTCGAGGATCTCGGCCTGGGTGCGGGCGGCGTCACGGATCCGCCCGTTGGTCTGTGCCGGTTCTTCGACGCTGGTCATCGGGTTCCTTCGGGAGTACGGCTCCGGTGCCGGAGATTCTAGAAGGCGGGCCGGGCCCGGCGGCCAGGGTCTTCCCGGAGGGTGGTCCGCCTGATATAGCTAACGTACTAGTTCGTACATTAGAGCTCAGCTCAGGAGGTCCCCGTGGCCAAGGACTCGTTTCTCGTCGGACTGATCGGCTCCGGAGTCGGACCGTCGCTCAGCCCGGCCCTGCACGAGCGCGAGGCCCACCGGCAGGGCCTGCGGTACCTGTACCGGCTGATCGACATCGACGTGCTGGGCGTGCCGCCCGAGGCCGTGGGGGATCTGGTGCGGGCCGCGCGTGACCTCGGCTTCGACGGGCTCAACATCACCCACCCCTGCAAGCAGCTCGTCATCGAGCACCTGGACGCGCTCGCCCCGCAGGCCGAGGCGCTGGGCGCGGTCAACACGGTGGTCTTCGAGGCCGGCGGAAGGGCGGTCGGCCACAACACGGACGTCACCGGGTTCGCGGCGTCCTTCGCGCGGGGGCTGCGGGACGCTTCGCTGGAGCGGGTCGTGCAGCTCGGCGCGGGGGGTGCGGGGGCCGCCGTCGCGCACGCGACGCTCACCTTGGGGGCGGAGCGGGTCACCGTGGTGGATTCGCTGGCCGACCGGGCGACGGATCTCGCGGGCGCCCTGAACCGGCACTTCGGCGCGGGGCGGGCGGCGGCCGGGACGCCGGACCGGCTGCCGGAACTGCTGGCCGGTGCGGACGGGCTGGTGCATGCGACGCCCACGGGGATGGCCGCGCATCCGGGGTTGCCGGTGGCCGCGGAGTCGCTGCGTCCCGGGTTGTGGGTGGCCGAGGTGGTGTACCGGCCGTTGGAGACGGAGCTGGTGCGAACCGCCCGGGCGTCGGGGTGCGCCGTGCTGGACGGGGGCGGGATGGCGGTGTTCCAGGCCGCCGACGCCTTTCGGCTGTTCACGGGGAGGGAGGCGGACAGCGTGCGGATGCTTGCTGACATCGCGGCGTTGGCTCGTGTGCCGGAGCGCGATGTCGTGTGACGGGTGCGGACCGGATGTGGCTGGTCGCGCCCACGCGGCGCAGCCGCATGCCGATACAGCCCCGCGCCCCCAAAAGAAGGGGTGCGGTACAACACGTAAGGAATGCCGCAATGCACACTTCAATCGCGACTGTTTCGCTCAGCGGGTCACTCACCGAGAAGCTCACCGCCGCCGCCCGGGCCGGGTTCGACGGCGTGGAGATCTTCGAGAACGACCTGCTCGCCAGTCCCCTCTCGCCCCGCGAGATACGGGCCCGGTGCGCCGATCTGGGACTCGGTATCGACCTCTACCAACCCATGCGGGACATCGAAGCCGTCCCCGCCGACGAGTTCGCGCGCAATCTGCGTCGCGCCCGGCACAAGTTCGAGCTGATGGGGGAGTTGGGGGCCGGTACCGTTCTCGTCTGTTCCTCCGTCTCCCCGCTCGGGATCGACGACGACGATCTCGCAGCCGAACAGCTCTCCCGACTGGCAACGCTCGCCCAGGAGTCCGGCATCCGTGTCGCCTACGAGGCGCTCGCGTGGGGGCGGCACGTCAGCACGTACGACCATGCCTGGCGGATCGTGGAGGCGGCCGACCATCCCGCCCTCGGGACCTGCCTCGACAGCTTCCACATCCTGTCCCGTGGCTCCGATCCCAAGGGCATCGAGGCCATCCCCGGCGAGAAGATCTTCTTCCTCCAGCTGGCCGACGCCCCGTCGCTCGCCATGGACGTGCTCCAGTGGAGCCGTCACTACCGGTGCTTCCCGGGGCAGGGCGGCTTCGACGTCGCCGGGCTGGTCCGGCACGTACTGCGGACCGGGTACGACGGGCCGCTCTCCCTGGAAGTCTTCAACGACGTCTTCCGGCAGGCCGAGGCCGGGCCGACCGCCGTCGACGCGCACCGTTCACTGCTGGTGCTCCAGGAGGCCGTAGGTGTCGGTGAGTTGCCCGCGTCCGTGGTGCCGACGGGCGTCGCCTTCGCCGAACTCGTCACCCCCGACGCCGAACCCGTCACCGCGCTGCTCGGCGCCCTCGGCTTCGCCCGGACCGCCCGGCACCGCAGCAAGCCGGTCGACCTGTGGGAGCGGGGCGAGGCCCGGATCCTGGTCAACACCGGTCCCGCCGCCCGCCGCGACGGCACCCAACTCGCCGCGATCGGCCTGGAGTCCCCCGATCCCCCGGCCGCCGCCCGCCGCGCCGAGGCCCTGCTCGCTCCCGTACTGCCCCGCCGCCGGGACCCGCAGGACGCCACGCTCGACGCGGTCGCCGCCCCCGACGGCACCGAACTGTTCTTCTGCGCCACCGGCCGGAGCCCCGAACTCCCCGACTGGCGTTCCGACTTCGCCGACATCGCGGAGACCCCGGGCCCCGGGCCGGCACGCATCGACCACCTCGCACTCACCCAGCCCTGGCACCAGTACGACGAGGCGACCCTCTTCCACCGCAGCGTCCTCGGCCTGCACGCCCAGGAGAGCGTCGACGTCGCCGACCCCTACGGCCTGCAGCGCTCCCGGGCCGTCACCAACGCCGACGGCAGTGTCCGGATCGTCCTCGGCGTCGGCGCGGCCCCGGCCGACGACACCCTGCACGCCCAGCACATCGCCCTGGCCACCGACGACGTGGTCGCCGCTGCCCGTGCCTTCCGCGCAGCCGGCGGCAACCCGCTGGCCATCCCCGCCAACTACTACGACGACCTGGCCGCCCGGTACGAGTTCGCCGACGGCGAGCTGGAGACGTACCGCTCCCTCGGCATCCTCTACGACCGGGACGCCGGCGGTGTCTTCCGGCACTGGTACACCCGGACCGTCGGACGGGTCTTCTTCGAACTGGTCGAGCGCGATCCCGGCTATCGCGGCTACGGCGCCCCGAACGCGGCGGTGCGCCTGGCGGCCCAGCACGCCGGCCGGCCGGCCCGCTGAGCGCACAGGGTGAGCTTGCGGTGAGAGGCCGGTGAGACACGCCCCGGATCCAGGCTGCTCACAGGTGTTGCGGCGGATACTCACGAAGATCCGGAATGTTCTCACCGTTCCGGATGCGACCTTCGTGGATTTCCACCCGTCCTAGAGGCCGTAGCAATCCAGGACGTACCGGAAGTCCTGGAACCCGGGAGTCCTGGAGGCCGCCTCCGATGCCGAGCCCTGCCGTCACCGCGCCACTCGTCCGTGTCCAGGGTCCGCCGCCTCCGCCGACCCCGACGCGGACCCGCACCGAGCGCCACGAGCGCCCGTTGCTCGGCGCCGTCGCCGCCCTCGCCGCGCTCCTCTACTTCTGGGGCATCTGGCACAGCGCGTACCACGCCTTCTACGCGAGCGCGGTCCGCAGCATGACCGACGACCCGGTCGCCTTCTTCTACGGCTCCTTCGACCCGGCGGGCTCGATCACCCTGGACAAACTGCCCGGGTTCCTGTGGCCGCAGGCCCTGTCGGCGCTGGCCTTCGGTTTCCACCCCTGGGCCCTCGTGATCCCGCAGGGCCTGGAGGGCGTGGCCGTCGTCGTGCTGTTGCACGTGGTGGTACGGCGGTGGGCGGGGGTGGCGGCGGGGCTGTCGGCCGCCGTGTTCCTCACCCTCACCCCGGTCGCCGTGGGCCTGGCCCGGTCCGTCACCGAGGACGCGCCGTTCGTGCTGTTGCTGCTGCTCGCCGCCGAGGCCGCCCAACGGGCCACCGCCCGCGCCCGGACGCGCACCCTCGTCCTGGCGGGCGTCTGGGTCGGAGCGGCCTTCCAGTGCAAGATGCTGGAGTCCTGGGCGGTGCTGCCCGCGCTGGCCGTGCCCTATCTGGTGGCCGCGCCGACGTCCCTGCGCCGCCGGATCCGCGACCTGGCCGTGTCGGGCGCGGTCATGCTGGCGGTGTCCCTGTCCTGGATGCTGGTCGCCACGCTCACTCCGGCGTCGGGCCGCCCGTACCTGGACGGTACGACCGACAACTCGCCGTTCGGGCTGGTCGTCGGCTACAACTTCCTCACCCGGTTCCGCGCGCTGGGCGTCGACGCGGCTGGTACCGGCAGCATCGTCGCCGACCGGGCGCACAGCAGGCTGTCGGCGGGGATGGGGGACAGCGTCTGGAAGATGTTCAGCCCCGGCATCGCCACCCAGACCGGCTGGCTGTATCCGCTGGCGGCGCTCGGCCTGGCGGCCGGGCTGTCGGCGCTGTGGCGCCGCCGCGTCCCGCGCACCGACCCCGCCCTGGCCGGGTACCTGATGTGGGGGGTGTGGCTGGTGACCTTCTTCCTGGTCTTCAGCCTCGGCAGCGTGACCGGACACACCTACTACATGGGCGTGGTGGCGGTGGCCCTGGCGGCACTGGCCGGGGCGGGCGTCACGCAGGTGCGCCGGCGCGGCGTGCTGTGTGCGGTGCTCGCCGTCAACGTCGCCTGGTGCGCGGCCCTCGCCCTCACCTATCCGCACTTCTTCGTCTGGTCGGTCGCCGTCGCCGCGGGACTGTCCCTGCCGGCTCTGGCCCTGCTCGTCGCCGACCGGCCGGGCGGGCACCGGACCGGCCTGGCCGTCGCCCTCACCGCCGTGCTCTTCATCCCCACCGTGTGGTCCGCGTCCGCGCTGTCCCTGCGGTACAACCAGCCCGGCGGCTTCGGCCGGGTCGGCCCGGAGAGCGTCCGTGTCCACAACGCCACCTCGGCCCTGACCCCGGCCCAGCGGCGGGTCCTCGCCTACCTCACCGCGCACCGCGACGGCGCCCGCTATCTGGCCGCCGTACCCCGCTGGCAGGCGGCGGCACCGTACATCCTCACGGCCAACGCCCCGGTCCTGCCGGTGGGCGGCTTCACCGCCCATGTGCCCTACCCCGCCGCCACCACCTTCCACCAGCTGATCGACACCGGCAGGCTCCGGTACGTCCTGCTGGGCCGCGCCGACCTCACCCACCGTGCCCGGGGCGCCAGGACCCCGGGCCGGGCCCTGATGCGCTGGGTCATCGGCCACTGTTCGCCGGTCCATGTCCCGGCCTTCACGGTGTACCGCTGCGGGCCGGGGCACGGCGGGTGACCGGGCCGAAGGGTCAGCCGACGTCCGAGAACACGAAGGAGAACTCGGCCGGTCCGGCGTGGAGTTGATACTGCGGCAGGACCCCCGGGCCGCAGGACTGCGAGCCGATGCCGTGCTGGCCGTGGTCCAGGTTGACCCACACCCCCGCGGCGGAGCCGCCGTCGGACGCGGTACCCGGGGTGAGGTCGCCGCGGTGAGCGGCCGCGTCCAGCTGCTCGGTGGTCCAGCGCCGGGCGGTGAACCAGAACTCCGGGTCCCCCTCGATCCGCAGGCCGCCGATCTCCGCCCAACGGACGTCCGCCCGGGCGCCGTTCTCCTGCGGGCGGAGGTACGGGGTCTGCATGTCGTCCACCGTGGACTGCCAACGGCCCACCATCGAGGCCGCCTTGGTGTCCGGATACGCCTCGCCCGGGCCGCCGCCGAACCACCGCACACGGTCGGCCGCCGACAGGCCGAAGCGGACGCCGAGCCGGGGCAGCGGTACCGTCCAGTCCCCGTCGGGGGTCACGGAGACGGTGAGCCCGAGGCGGCTGCCGTCCGTGGTCCAGCGGTAGACGGTCACCAGCCCGAACTCCCAGGCGGCTGGCGCCACCCGGGTGCGCACGGTCAACGCGTCGCCGGTCGGCTCCACCGCGTCCAGGCGGTGCCGCATGCGGTGCAGACCGAACTTCCGCCACAGCGTGCCGTAGCGGATGCCGCTCTGCCAGGCGGCGCCCTCGTCGTTGTCGGTCGTCGCCCGCCATACGTCCAGCCGCAGCCCGGTCACTGCCACGGCGCCGATCCCGCGCAGCGCGCCGCTGCGCGCATCGAAGGCGGCCGGACCGAGAGTGATCAGCCCGTCGCCGGACACCACCGGTCCGGCCGAGGCGGCGAAGGGCGGCAACTGCCGGCCCGAGACCGGGAACTGGCCCCAGGCCACGACATGCCCCCGCGGTCCCCAGGCGGTGTCGGCGGCCAGTACCGCCCGCACCGTCCACTGCGTCTCGCCGCTGCCGGTGGCGACCGGCGGCTCCGGCAGCTTCACCTCCGCCGACTCACCGGCCGCCAAGGCCGGTACGGCCAGTCGGCCCGACTCCACGGTCTCGCCGCCGACCTGGTACGACCACTCGAAGGCCAGCGCGGACAGATCGGCGAAGTCCTGCTTGTTGGTGACCCGGACGGCGGTGCCGTCGCCCTCGAACCGGACCGGCTCGATCACCTTCTTGTACTCGACCAGACCGGGGGAGGGCCGCCGGTCGGGAAAGACCAGTCCGTCGCAGACGAAGTTCCCGTCGTGGAGTTCCTCACCGAAGTCGCCGCCGTAGGCATAGCCGTAACGGTCGTCCTTGATGCCGTGGTCGATCCACTCCCAGATGAAGCCGCCCTGGATCCGGTCGTACGACTCGAAGATCCGCTGGTAGTCGGCGAGGCCGCCGGGGCCGTTGCCCATCGCGTGCCCGTACTCGCACAGGATGAAGGGGAGCCGACGGCGCCCGTGGGTGCCGCCGTCCAGTCCCCGGCCGATCCGCTCGACCTCGGCGTGGTCGGCGTACATCCGTGAATAGACGTCCGTGTCACGGCAGTTGACATCGCCCTCGTAGTGCACCAGGCGGGAGGAGTCCCGGCCGTGGATCCACTCGGCCATCGCGGTCAGGCCCCGGCCGGTGCCGGCCTCGTTGCCGAGCGACCAGATCACCACCGACGGATGGTTCTTGTCGCGCTCCACCATCCGGGCCGCCCGGTCGAGCAGGGCCGGGGTCCAGCGGTCGTCGTCGACCGGGTTGTCCCGCCAGGCCTGCTCGGTGAAGCCGTGGGTCTCCAGGTCGCACTCGTCGATCACCCACAGGCCGTACTCGTCGCACAGGTCCAGGAAGTCCGGGTGCGGCGGGTAGTGGGAGGTGCGGACCGCGTTGACGTTGTGCCGCTTCATCAGCAGCACGTCCTCGCGCATGGTCTCCAGGTCGAGGGCGCGGCCCCGCTCGGGGTGCCACTCGTGCCGGTTGACGCCCTTGAAGAGGACGGGCGTGCCGTTGACCCTGATCAGCCCGTCGGCGAGCGCCACCGTCCGGAAGCCGATCCGCAACGGCACCCGCTCGCCCTCGGTGGCCAGCACCCCGTCGTACAGCTTCGGGGTCTCCGCCGTCCACGCCTCGACCGGGACCGTCACCGGCTCGCCGGTCGCGACGTCGATGTCCAGGGCGGGCACGGACACCCGCCCGTCGACATCGGAGTCGACGCGCAGGGTGCCCTCGCCCGTGAGGTGGTCGTAGGAGGCGTGGACGAAGAAGTCCAGGACGCTGCCCGCCGGGCGGTGCAGCAGCGTCACGTCACGGAAGATGCCGGGCAACCACCACTGGTCCTGGTCCTCCAGATAGGAGCCGGCCGACCACTGGTGGACCCGCACGGCGAGCACGTTGCCGGCCGGCCTCAGCAGGTGGCCGACCGCGAACTCGTGCGGCAGCCGGGAGCCCTTGAACTCGCCGACGTCCGTGCCGTTCAGCCAGACCCGGGCGCAGGACTCGACCCCGTCGAAGCGGAGGACCGCCCCGCCGTTGGTCAGGTCCCAGCCCTCGGGCAGGTCGAAGACCCGCAGATGGTCGCCGGTGGGGTTCTCGGTCGGGACCCTCGGCGGGTCGACCGGGAACGGGTAGAGGTGGTTCGTGTAGATCGGTGCGCCATGGCCCTGGAGCACCCAGTGGCCCGGGACCGAGACCTCCGCCCAGCCGCTGGCGTCGTACCCCGGCGCGGCGAACGCGTCGTCCTCGGCGTCGGCCGTGGGTGACAGCCGAAAGCGCCAACTGCCGTTCAGCGACAGCGACCCGGCGTCCGAGCGTGGGTACCGGGCGCGGGGCGGCAGGGCGCCGGAGCCCGGGGAGACGTCCTCGACGTAGTCGGTGGCGGAGGTTCGGAAAGACATCGGTCTCCAGGTCGTTCGAAGCGTGTCAGCCCTTGATGCCGGTCTGCGCGATCCCCTGCACCAGCCAGCGCTGGAGGAAGAGGAAGACGAACACCAGGGGCAGGATGGAGATGGCGGTGGCCATGAAGATCGTGTGGAAGACGACCGTCTGGTTGGTCATGTAGGACGAGAGCACCACCTGGACGGTCCACGCTCCCGGGTCCTGACCGATGACCAGGGGCCACAGGAAGGCGTTCCAGGCGCTGATGAAGGTGATGGTGGCGATGGCCGCGAAGAAGTTCAGCGAGTTGGGTACGACGACGCGCCAGTACGCCCCCCAGTAGCCGAGCCCGTCCACCCGTGCCGCCTCCTCCAGCTCCTTCGGGAACCCCAGGAAGTACTGCCGGAACAGGAAGCAGGTGAAACCACTGAACAGGCCCGGAATGATCAGGCCCCGGTAGGTGTCCACCCAGCCCAGCGAGGAGACCAGCACGAAGCTGGGCACGAAGGTCACCGAGGTCGGGACCATCAGGGTGCCCAGGACGACGTAGAAGATCTTGTTGGCGTGCTTGTAGGGGATGCGGGCCAGGGCGTAGCCGGCCAGCGAGCACACCAGCAGGATGCCGGCGGTCATGGAGACGCCGACCACCAGCGAGTTCCACATCGACCGGGCGAAGTCCACCTGCGGGTCGTCGAAGAGTTCCCTGACGTTGCCCCACTGGAGGTGCGTGGGGAAGAACTCCCAGTGCTCTCCGGTGATCTGGGGGTCCGTGGAGAGGGCGTTGCGGAGCAGGATGTAGAACGGGACCAGGAAGAGGAGGGTGGCGACACCGGTGGCGATGTAGAGGCCGGTGCTGCCCATCACTCCACCGCCGCGCCGGCCGGAGCGGCGGCCCTTCGTGGGCGTGGCCCTGTGCGTGTCGGGCGTGGTGGTGGTCACTTCGCCTCCTCCCCCCGTCCGAAGCCCATGATCTTGCCCTGGAACAGGGTGACGATGATGATCAGCACGGTCAGGATGACCGCCCCCGCGCTGCCGGCGCCGTAGTCCTGTTCCGTGCCGAGGGCGGTGTAGTAGAGCTCGACCAGCGGAGGCCGGCCCCAGGTGGTCTTGTCGAGCAGGTTGTAGAACTCGTCGAAGGCCTGGTAGGCGGCGATGAGCAGCAGCAGGATCACCGCCGTCGAGGTGGCCCGCAGCTGGGGCAGGGTGATGTACCGGAAGGTCTGCCAGCCCGGCTTGGCGCCGTCGATGGCGGCGGCCTCGTACAGCTCGCCGGGGATGTTCTGCAGGGCGGCCAGGAACAGGATCATGTAGAAGCCGGACTGCAGCCACAGCCGGGCCGTGACGATGACCAGCCAGTACCAGGGCGGGCTGGGAGAGGCTAGCCAGGCGATGTTGTCGACGCCGAACCAGCCGATGACGGTGTTCATCATGCCGAAGCGGACCCCGCTGAAGATGGACATCTTCCAGATCAGGGACGCGGCGACATAGCTGCATGCGGTCGGCAGGAAGAACACCGAGCGGAAGAACGCCCGCATGAACCGTATCCGGTCGACCAGCAGGGCGAGGCCGAGCGACACCGCCCAGGTGATCGGCACGATGAACGCGGCGAACACGGTGAAGGTGCCGAGGGAACCGACGAACTTGGGGTCCGTCAGCATGTACGTGTAGTTGTCGATGCCGATGAACTTGTCCGGCGTGACGGTGAACCGTGCGTCGAAGAAGCTGAGGTAGACACTCCAGCCGATCGGCACGTAGATGAAGACGATCAGCCCGATGAGGAAGGGGCTGATGAAGAGCCAGAAGTTGAGGGTGCGACTGCCCCGCAGGCCCCGCCGCGGCTTGACCGACTTGGCCTTCGCCGGGGCGGGGTTCGCGAGGTCGCGCGTCGTGGTCGTCGACATGGTCCGGTCCGTCCGCCCGCCTATCCGAAGAGCTTCTTCAGCTCACGGTTGACGGTCTTGTCGCACTGGTCGAGCGCCTTCTCCGGGTCACCGTCCTTGCGGACGCAGTTGGCCATGACGTCCCACGTCGCCTGGATCATCGCCTGGGTCCAGCCGATGTTGTCGAAGTGCCCGAACTCGTTGAAGAGCTTCACACCCTCCGCGGGCAGGCCGGACTTGAGCTTGGTGGCCGACGCGGCGATCGAGGCGCGCGGCGGGATGTGGAAGCCGTACGAGGTCGCCCAGTCCTCCTGGTACTTCTTCTGGTCGATCCACAGCCACTTGACGTACTCCTTGGCCGCGTCGACGTTGTCGCCCTTGGCGTTGACGAACATCGACCAGCCGCCGTTGTAGACGGACTGCTTGCCGGAGTCGACGGTCTTCGGGAAGGGGAAGATCCCGAGGTCGTCGCCGAGGGCCTTCTGGAACTGCGGCATCGCCCACATACCGCAGAACTGGATGGCGCACAGGCCCTGGCTGAGCGAGGAGGGGTCCCAGTAGTCGGTCGGGGCGCCCAGGAGCAGATCGCCGCTGGTGAACAGCTTGCGCATCTTCTTGAGGCCCTCGACGACGCCGTCGGTGTGGTAGGCGATCTGGTTCTTGTCGTCGAGGGTGTCGGCGCCCGCGGACCAGATCAGGGGGCTGACGACCGCGTGCAGGTCGTTGCCCACGTACAGGCCCTTGACCTTGCCGGTGGTGAGCTTGGCGGCGGCCTCGATCAGCTCGTCGAGGGTCTCCGGGACCTTGACGCCGGCCTTCTCGAAGAGCGAGGGCCGGTAGAAGAAGAACTGCGGGTCGTCGATCATCCGGACGCCGTAGATCTTTCCGTCCACCGTGTGCGACTTGATGTCGGCCGGGTTGAAGTCGTCCTTGACCGGGTCGATGAGGTCGCTCAGGTCGGCGACCTGCCCGCTCTTGACCATCTGGATCTGCGGGTGGAACTCGAACAGGTCGGGGGCGCTCTTGGTGAGCAGGGTCGCGAACAGCTTGCTCTCGTAGTCGGCACTGGTGATCCACTGCGTGGTCACGTTGGCGTCCTTGTAGGCGGCGGCGTACTTCTTGATGGCCTGCTCCGTCCCCGCCTCGCCGTAGGCGTGGAACATCTGGGTGAGCTGCGTGCCCGACCCCGACCCCCCGCCCCGCCCGTTGTTGCCGCCGCAGGCGGCCAGTGTGCCGGCGGCGGCCATGCCCGCGGCCGCCCGGAAGAGAGACCGGCGGGACCAGTTGTTGTTGCTGAGTGCCGACATGCTGACGTCCTTGTCTGTCGAGTGCGGCTGCGGCTCTACGGCCGTGGGGAACCTCGGAAGCCAGATGGCTGAAATTGCGCTGCGGTGCGGGACGTTAACCTTCGGCTAATACTTCGGCAAGAGGTTGGACGAAGTCTGCGCGAAACGTTGCACCCGGTTCGGAATGGCGAACGGACGGGAACGCAGGGGGAGTTGAAGGCCGCCGGATCAGGGGGTCGCCGGCGGCGCTCGGTTCGTGCGCAGTGGTGCGGCTACTGCCTGGTCCAGGACTCGTTGGCGCCGCTGTTGCAGCTGTAGAGGATCACCCTGCTGCCGTCGGCGGTGGGGCCGTGCCGGTGGTGTCCGAGGTGTCGGCCGCGCTCGCCGGCGGGGAGCCGATCAGGCCCCCTGCGACGGTCAGTACGGCCGCCGCCGTGGCCGCGGCGAGGACCGATCTCTTCCTACGGGTCGTGCGGTTCAAAACGGCATCCCTTCCGTCGTCATGAAGGTGGTGCGGTACGGCTCCTTGCGGGGGTGGTGCGTCTGGGGGTCCGCTGCCCGACCGACTGCAGGGCGCCCTCCAGCGCGAACGTGGCCGCGCCGAGGCACACCGGGTCGGTGGGGACGGGGGACAGGACGATCTCGGTGGCGGCGAAGGGCCGCCTCAGCGCGTGCCGGCGGACGGCCCCGCGCACTTCGTCGAGCAGCGGTGTGCCGAGCTTCTTGGCGACCCAACTGCTGAGCACGACCACCTCGGGGTTGAACAGGTTCACCAGGTCCGCGATGCCCGCGCCCAGGTAGCGGGCCGTGTCGCGGACCACCTTGACGGCCACCGGATCGCCCACGCCGGCCTCGTGGGCCAGGGCGTCGATCGTCGCCGTCTGGTCCTCGGGGTGCAACAGCGTGCTGCTCGGGCTGAGTTCGCGCAGATTGAGCATGATGCCGGGAGCGCCGACGTAGGTCTCGACACAGCCGTGGTTGCCGCAGTGGCACAGCCGGCCGTCCAGCACGAGCGTCGTGTGCCCCCACTCCCCGGCGCTGTTGCTCACGCCTCGGTAGAGCCCGCCGCCCAGGACCAGTCCGGCGCCCACCCCGGTCCCGAGGTTCACCACCACGGCGTTCTCGTGCCCGCGCGCGGCCCCGAACCACAGCTCGGCCACCGCGCTCGCCCGCAACGGGTTGTCGAGGTACAGCGGGTAGGCGATGTGCTCGGCCAGCAGATCCAGCAA
The DNA here is from genome assembly GCF_055567535.1 of Streptomyces sp. NPDC026538. NCBI lineage: Bacteria > Bacillati > Actinomycetota > Actinomycetes > Kitasatosporales > Streptomycetaceae > Streptomyces > Streptomyces sp. NPDC026538. The sequence goes on along the minus strand of NZ_JBVHQG010000002.1, from coordinate 113,520 downwards.
CGGCACGTCGTGCCAGTCCCAGTTGGGCGCGTACTCGGCGATCCCGGTGTCCCGGTCGACCTGGCCCGGCACGCTCACCCCGACGCCCAGCACCCGCGCGCCCTCCACCCCGGCCTGCGCCACCACCGAGCCGACCGCCGTGGCGACATGGCCGATCGCCTGCTCGGGCCGGCTCTCCCCGGGACGCATCTCCTCCACTGCGCGGGCCAGCACGTTCAGCCCCAGGTCGAAGAGCTCGACCCGGACGTATGTCTCCGCCATGTCGACGCCGATCAGCGCGCCGCCGGCCGTGTTGACGGCCATCAGTCCCCGGGGGCGGCCGCCCGCGGAGTCCTCGAAACCGACCTCCGTGATCATCCGCAGGTCGAGCAGTTCACCGACGAGCGTGGCGACCGTGGCGACGCTCAGTCCGGTGGCGGCGGCCAGCGTCTGCCGGGAGGTGGGGGACCGGGCGATGATCTGGCGCAGCACCTCGTAGCGGTTCGCGGTGCGGATGTCACGCGATGTGCGCTTCACGCGGCTGCCCCTCCCATCCCGTCACGACCGGGCCCGGTCGCACGACGGCACCGGCGCGGCGCAAGGCTATGGGCTTCGCCGGACTTTCGACAAGGGGTTAGGAAAGGGGCCGTAGAAACCCACGGCGTTCCGTCTCGGGCCTCGGCGCGAACGGCGGGTGTTGCCAGGGTCGGTCCAACACGTCGAAACGGCCCGCCAGTTGCTACTGGCGGGCCGTCACGAGGTTTCTTATGGCGTCTTGTTCCACTCGGCGATCACGGGCCACCCGTGCTCCATGGACAACCTGCTGACCGTCCCGGTCGCCAGCTGGAACAGCCGGCCCTCGGCGGGCGGCAGCCCCAGGCGCCGGGCGGTGAGCACCCGCAGGAAGTGGGCGTGGGCCACCAGCACCACATCGCCGTCGTCGCCCGCGAGGGCCTTGTCCACCTTGGCGAGCACCCGGTCGGCCCGCGCCCCGATCTCCTCGGGCGACTCGCCGGGGTGGCCCGCCGGGCCCGGGGGCACGCCGTCGGTCCACAGGTACCAGTCGGGGCGGGAGCGGTGGATCTCCACCGTGGTGATGCCCTCGTAGCCGCCGTAGTCCCATTCGTGCAGGTCGGGGTCGGGTACGACCCCGGTGAGTCCGGCCAGTTCCGCCGTGCGTATCGCACGGTTCAGCGGGCTGGCCAGTACCAGTGCGCAGGTCCGTCCGGTGAGCAGCGGGGCCAGGGACTTGGCCTGTTCCTCGCCGTGCTGGGTGAGGGGCAGGTCGGTCCAGCTGGTGTGCTGTCCCGACAGGCTCCACTCCGTCTCACCGTGGCGGACCAGAAGGAGGTCCCCCACCGTCGGTCACTCCTTCGCGGACTCGACCGCGTGGCCGCCGAACTGGTTGCGCAGGGCCGCGATCATCTTCATCTGCGGGGAGTCGTCCTGGCGGGACGCGAACCGCGCGAACAGGGAGGCGGTGATCGCCGGGAGCGGCACCGCGTTGTCGATGGCCGCCTCGACGGTCCAGCGGCCCTCGCCGGAGTCCTGGGCGAAGCCCTTCAGCTTGTCCAGGTGCTCGTCGTCGTCCAGGGCGTTGACCGCGAGGTCGAGCAGCCAGGAGCGGATGACGGTGCCGTCCTGCCAGGAGCGGAAGACCTCGCGGACGTTGTCCACCGACTTGACCTTCTCAAGAAGCTCCCAGCCCTCGGCGTACGCCTGCATCATGGCGTACTCGATGCCGTTGTGGACCATCTTGGAGAAGTGCCCGGCGCCGACCCGGCCCGCGTGCACATAGCCGTACGGGCCCTCCGGCTTGAGCGCCTCGAAGATCGGCTGGAGCCGTGCGACGTGCTCCTTGTCGCCGCCGACCATCAGGGCGTACCCGTTCTGCAGGCCCCACACCCCGCCGGAGACACCGGCGTCGACGAAGCCGATGCCCTTGATGCCCAGCTCGGCGGCGTGCTTCTCGTCGTCCGTCCAGCGGGAGTTGCCGCCGTCGACCACCGTGTCGCCCTCGGACAGCAGGTCCTTGAGCTCGTCCATGACGGACTGGGTGGCGGTGCCGGCCGGGACCATCACCCAGACCGTGCGCGGGGCGTCGAGCTTGTCGACCAGCTCCGCGAGGCTCTTGACGTCGGAGACGTCCGGGTTGCGGTCGTAGCCGATGACGGTGTGGCCCGCGCGGCGGATCCGCTCGCGCATGTTGCCGCCCATCTTGCCGAGGCCGATGAGTCCGAGCTGCATGTCAGTTCACTTCCTAAGCGTGCGGTACGTGGAGACCAGAGCGGTGGTGGACGGGTCGAGGCCGGGCACGTCGGCGCCTTCGGTCAGGGCGGGCTCGATGCGCTTGGCGAGGACCTTGCCGAGCTCCACGCCCCACTGGTCGAAGGAGTCGATGTCCCAGACGGCGCCCTGGACGAACACCTTGTGCTCGTACAGCGCGATCAGCTGGCCGAGCACGGACGGAGTCAGCTCACGGGCCAGGACCGTCGTCGTCGGGTGGTTGCCCTGGAAGGTGCGGTGCGCGACCTGCTCCTCCGCGACGCCCTCCGCGCGGACCTCCTCGGCCGTCTTGCCGAAGGCCAGCGCCTGGGTCTGGGCGAAGAAGTTCGCCATCAACAGGTCGTGCTGCGCCTTGAGTTCACCGCTCAGCTCGGCGACCGGCTCGGCGAAGCCGATGAAGTCCGCCGGGATCAGCTTCGTGCCCTGGTGGATCAACTGGTAATAGGCGTGCTGACCGTTGGTGCCGGGCGTGCCCCACACCACGGGACCCGTCTGCCAGTCCACCGGACGGCCGTCCCGGTCCACCGACTTGCCGTTGGACTCCATGTCCAGCTGCTGCAGGTAGGCGGTGAACTTGGAGAGATAGTGCGAGTACGGCAGCACCGCGTGCGACTGGGCGTCGAAGAAGTTGCCGTACCAGATGCCCAGCAGGCCGAGCAGCAGGGGCGCGTTGGCCTCGGCGGGGGCGGTGCGGAAGTGCTCGTCGACCAGGTGGAAGCCGTCGAGCATCTCGCGGAAGCGGTCCGGGCCGATCGCGATCATCAGCGAGAGGCCGATGGCGGAGTCGTAGGAGTAGCGGCCGCCGACCCAGTCCCAGAACTCGAACATGTTGTCCGGGTCGATGCCGAAGTCCGTGACCTTCTCGCCGTTCGTGGAGAGGGCGACGAAGTGCTTCGCCACCGCCTTCTCGTCACCTTCGAGACCGTCGAGCAGCCACTTCCGCGCCGAGGTCGCGTTGGTGATCGTCTCGATCGTCGTGAACGTCTTCGAGGCGACGATGAACAGCGTCTCCGCGGGGTCCAGGTCGCGGGTCGCCTCGTGCAGGTCGGCGCCGTCCACGTTGGACACGAAACGGAACGTCAACTCCCGTGCCGTGAAGGCCCGCAGGGCCTCGTAGGCCATCGCCGGGCCCAGGTCGGAGCCGCCGATGCCGATGTTGACGACGTTCCTGATGCGCTTGCCGGTGTGGCCGGTCCACTCGCCGGAGCGGACCCGCCCGGCGAAGTCGCCCATCTTGTCCAGGACCGCGTGCACGGCCGGCACCACGTTCTCGCCGTCCACCTCGACCACCGCGTCACGCGGGGCGCGCAGAGCGGTGTGCAGGACCGCCCGCCGCTCGGTGACGTTGATCTTCTCGCCGCGGAACATCGCGTCCCGCAGCCCGAACACGTCGGTGGCGGTGGCCAGTTCCTGGAGCAGGGCGAGGGTCTCGTCCGTGATCAGGTGCTTGCTGTAGTCGATGTACAGGTCGCCGACCCGTACGACGTACCGCTCGGCGCGAGCCGGGTCCGTCGCGAACAGCTCACGCAGGACCGGCTGTCCCTGGGCGCGGTGGTCCTCCAGGGCGGCCCACTCGGGCCGCTGGGTGAGCCGGGGATTGTCAGACATCGGAAGCGGTCTCCTTGGTGCCCTCGCCCCGGAGAGCGATGGCGTACATCTCGTCGGCGTCGAGGCGGCGCAGCTCCTCGGCGATCAGTTCTGAGGTGGCGCGGACCTTCAGCGCGAGGGTGCGCGGCGGCTGGCCCGGCAGGGTCAGGGTGGCCAGCGGGCCCTCGGGGCGGTCGATGACGATCTCGCCGGTCGCGGTGCCCAGCCGTACCTTCGTGACGACCGGGCCGGGGGAGACCACGCGGTCCACCTTGACACCCAGGCGGGCCTCCAGCCAGCGGGCGAGGAGTTCGGCGCTGGGGTTGTCCGCCTCGGCCTCGACGGCCGCCGAGGTCACGGCGACCCGGGCCTGGTCGAGGGCGGCGGCCAGCATGGACCGCCACAGGGTGAGCCGGGTCCAGGCGAGGTCGGTGTCGCCTGGCGCGTAGTTGCGGCCGCGGGCCTCCAGGACCTCCATCGGCCGCTCGACGGCGTACAGGTCGGTGATCCGGCGCTGGGCGAGGGCGCCGAGCGGGTCCTTGGACGGGGTGTCCGGGGCCTCCACCGGCCACCACACGACGACCGGGGCGTCCGGCAGCAGCAGCGGCAGCACCACCGAGTCGGCGTGGTCGGAGACCTCGCCGTAGGTGCGCAGCACGACCGTCTCGCCGGTGCCGGCCTCGGAGCCCACCCGGACCTCCGCGTCCAGGCGGGAGGCGGTGCGGTCGCGCAGGGTGCGGGCGTGCCGCTTGATGACGACCAGGGTGCGCGAGGGGTGCTCGTGCGAGGCCTCCTCGGCCGCCTTGATCGAGTCGTAGGCGTTCTCCTCGTCCGTGACGATCACCATCGTCAGGACCATGCCCACCGCAGGGGTTCCGATGGCGCGGCGACCCTGCACCAGCGCCTTGTTGATCTTACTTGCCGTGGTGTCGGTCAGGTCGATCTTCATGGCCTGCGCCAGCTCCGTCCGTCTCGTGCGAGCATCTCGTCGGCTTCCTTCGGTCCCCAGGTGCCCGACTCGTACTGCGCGGGCTTGCCATGCTTCGCCCAGTACGTCTCGATCGGGTCGAGGATCTTCCAGGACTCTTCCACTTCCTGGTGACGGGGGAACAAATTGGCGTCACCGAGCAGCACATCCAGGATGAGCCGCTCGTACGCCTCGGGGCTGGACTCGGTGAACGACTCGCCGTACGCGAAGTCCATCGTCACGTCCCGGATCTCCATGGAGGTGCCCGGCACCTTGGAGCCGAACCGGACCGTCATGCCCTCGTCGGGCTGGACGCGGATGACGATCGCGTTCGCGCCGAGTTCCTCGGTGGCCGTCGAGTCGAAGGGAGAGTGCGGGGCCCGCTGGAGGACGACGGCGATCTCGGTGACGCGGCGGCCGAGCCGCTTGCCGGTGCGCAGGTAGAAGGGGACGCCCGCCCAGCGGCGGTTGTCGATCTCCACCTTGACCGCGGCGTAGGTGTCGGTCTTCGACTTGGGGTCGATACCGTCCTCCTGGAGGTAGCCGATCACCTTCTCGCCGCCCTGCCAGCCCTCGGCGTACTGGCCGCGCACGGTGTGCTTGCCCAGGTCCTCCGGCAGCCGCACCGACTTCAGGACCTTCAGCTTCTCGGTGAGCAGCGCGTCCGCGTCGAACGCGATCGGCTCCTCCATGGCGGTCAGGGCCATCAGCTGGAGCAGGTGGTTCTGGATGACGTCACGGGCCGACCCGATGCCGTCGTAGTACCCCGCGCGGCCGCCGATACCGATGTCCTCGGCCATGGTGATCTGCACGTGGTCGACGTAACTGCGGTTCCAGATCGGCTCGTACATCTGGTTGGCGAAGCGCAGCGCCAGGATGTTCTGGACGGTCTCCTTGCCCAGGTAGTGGTCGATCCGGAACACCTGCTCCGGGTCGAACACGTCGTGCACGACCCGGTTGAGGTCCTGCGCCGACGCCAGGTCGTGGCCGAACGGCTTCTCGATGACCGCGCGCCGCCAGGACCCGGCCGGCGGGGTGGCCAGGCCGACCTTCTTCAGCTGCTGCACGACCTTCGGGAAGAACTTCGGCGGCACGGAGAGGTAGAAGGCGAAGTTCCCGCCGGTGCCCCGGGAGCCGTCCAGCTCGTCGACGGCGGCCTTCAGCTGCTTGAAGGCCGTGTCGTCGTCGAAGTCGCCGGGGATGAAGCGCATGCCCTCGGCGAGCTGCTGCCAGACCTCCTCGCGGAACGGGGTTCGGGCGTGCTCCCGCACGGCGTCGTGGACGACCTGGGCGAAGTCCTGGTCCTCCCAGTCCCGGCGGGCGAAGCCGACGAGCGAGAAGCCCGGCGGCAGCAGACCGCGGTTGGCCAGGTCGTAGACGGCCGGCATCAGCTTCTTGCGGGACAGGTCACCGGTCACCCCGAAGATGACCAGGCCGGACGGCCCGGCGACCCTCGGCAGCCGCCGGTCGCGCGCGTCCCGCAACGGGTTGTCCCAGTCGGCGGCGGGCGCCACGGGCACCCGCACCTCCTTGGCGGTCTCGCTCATTACGCGTCAACTCCCTTGCTGTTCAAGGACTTCGTGACGGCGTCCAGCAGCTCCTGCCAGGCCACCTCGAACTTGGCGACACCCTCGTCCTCCAGCTTGCCCACGACCTCGTCGTAGGAGACGCCGAGCCGCTCGACGGCCGCCAGGTCGGCGCGGGCCCGGTCGTAGCCGCCGGTCACCGTGTCACCGCGGACGTCGCCGTGGTCGGCGGTGGCGTTCAGCGTCGCCTCCGGCATGGTGTTGACCGTGCCCGGCGCGACCAGCTCGTCGACGTAGAGGGTGTCCTTGTACGACGGGTCCTTCACGCCGGTGGAGGCCCACAGCGGGCGCTGCCGGTTCGCGCCGGCGGACTCCAGGGCGGTCCAGCGGTCACCGGCGAAGACCTGCTCGTAGGCCTCGTAGGCGAGCCGCGCGTTGGCCAGCGCGGCCCGGCCCTTGAGGGCCAGCGCCTCGTCGGTGCCGAGGACCGTCAGCCGCTTGTCGATCTCGGCGTCGACGCGGGAGACGAAGAAGGAGGCCACCGAGTGGATCGTGGAGAGGTCCAGGCCCTTGGCGGCTGCCCGCTCCAGGCCGGCCGAGTACGCGGCCATGACCTCGCGGTAGCGGTCCAGCGAGAAGATCAGCGTGACGTTGACGCTGATGCCGAGGCCGATGACCTCGGTGATCGCCGGGAGGCCGGCCTTCGTCGCCGGGATCTTGATCATGACGTTGGGGCGGTCGACCAGCCAGCTGAGCTGCTTGGCCTCGGCGACCGTGGCCGTGGTGTCGTGGGCCAGCCGGGGGTCGACCTCGATGGAGACCCGGCCGTCCCGGCCGCCCGTCGCGTCGTACACGGGGCGCAGCACGTCCGCGGCGGCGCGCACGTCCTGCGTGGTCATCATGCGGACGGCCTCGTCGACCGTGACGCCCCGCACGGCGAGGTCGGCCAGCTGCTCCTCGTACCCCTCGCCCGAGCCGATGGCGGCCTGGAAGATCGAGGGGTTGGTGGTGACGCCGACGACGTTCCTCGTCGCGACGAGCTCGGCCAGGTTGCCGGTGCTGATCCGCTTGCGCGACAGGTCGTCCAGCCAGATCGAGACGCCCTCGTCGGACAGGTTCTTCAGTGCTCCCGCGGTGGCGGTTGCTTCGGTCACAGTGATCATCTTCCTCTACCGGAACTCTTCTGGCTCTTCTGGTACTGCTGTCGGGGCTTCAGTCGGGCGGATCAGGCGGTACGGGCGGCGGCGCGCGACTCGCGGGCCGCGGCGGCCACGTGCTCGGCGGTGAACCCGAACTCGGCGAACAGGGTCTTGGCGTCGGCGGAGGCACCGAAGTGCTCCAGGGAGACGATCCGTCCGGCGTCGCCGACGAACCGGTACCAGGTCAGGCCGATCCCGGCCTCGACGGCGACCCGCGCCTTCACGGCCGGCGGCAGGACGCTCTCGCGGTACTCGCGGGGCTGCTCCTCGAACCACTCCACGGACGGCATCGAGACCACCCGGGTGCCGATCCCCTCGGCCTCCAGGAGGTCCCGCGCCTCGACGGCCAGGTGCACCTCGGAACCGGTGGCGATGACGATCACCTCCGGGGTCTCGGTGGACGACTCGCGCAGCACGTAGCCGCCCTTGGCCGCGTCCGGGTTCGGCGCGTACGTCGGCACGCCCTGGCGGGTCAGCGCGAGCCCGTGCGGGGCGGGGTGCGTGGCGTGCCTCTTCAGGATCTCGGCCCACGCCGTCGCGGTCTCGTTGGCGTCGGCCGGGCGGACGACGTTCAGGCCCGGGATGGCGCGCAGCGAGGCGAGGTGCTCGACCGGCTGGTGGGTGGGGCCGTCCTCGCCGAGACCGATGGAGTCATGGGTCCATACGTAGGTCACCGGGAGCTGCATGAGCGCGGCCATGCGGACGGCGTTGCGCATGTAGTCGGAGAACACCAGGAAGGTGCCGCCGTAGATCCGGGTGTTGCCGTGCAGCGCGATGCCGTTCATCTCGGCGGCCATCGAGAACTCGCGGATCCCGAAGTGGACGGTACGGCCGTACGGGTCGGCCTCGGGCAGCGGGTTGCCCTTCGGCAGGAAGGAGGACGTCTTGTCGATGGTGGTGTTGTTGGAGCCCGCGAGGTCGGCGGAGCCGCCCCACAGCTCGGGCAGTACCGGGCCGAGCGCCTGGAGGACCTTGCCGGAGGCGGCCCGGGTGGCGAGGGACTTGCCCTCCTCGAAGACGGGGATCTCGGACTCCCAGCCCTCGGGGAGCTGGCCGGCGACGACCCGGTCGAAGAGCCGCGCCTGCTGCGGCCGGGCGGTGCGCCACTCGGCGATCCGCTTGTCCCAGGCGGCGTGCTCCTCGGCGCCCCGGTCGAGCGCCCGGCGGGTGTGGGCCAGCACCTCGCCGGCCACCTCGAAGCTCCGCTCCGGGTCGAAGCCGAGGACGCGCTTGGTGGCGGCGACCTCGTCCGCGCCGAGCGCGGAGCCGTGGGAGGCCTCGGTGTTCCGCGCGTTCGGCGCGGGCCAGGCGATGATCGTGCGCATCGCGATGATCGACGGCCGCTCGGTCTCCGCCTGGGCCGCCTTCAGGGCCGCGTACAGGGCGTGAACGTCGACGTCACCCTCGGCGGTGGGCTCGATGCGCTGGGTGTGCCAGCCGTAGGCCTCGTACCGACCCAGCACGTCCTCGGAGAACGCGGTCGCGGTGTCGCCCTCGATGGAGATGTGGTTGTCGTCGTAGAGGAAGACCAGGTTGCCGAGCTTCTGGTGGCCGGCCATCGAGGAGGCCTCGGCGGAGACGCCCTCCTCCAGGTCCCCGTCGGAGACGATCGCCCAGATCGTGTGGTCGAAGGGAGAGGTGCCCTCGGGGGCCTCCGGATCGAAGAGGCCGCGCTCGTAGCGGGCGGCCATCGCCATGCCGACCGCGTTGGCGACGCCCTGGCCGAGCGGTCCCGTGGTGGTCTCGACACCGGCCGTGTGGCCGTACTCCGGGTGACCCGGCGTCTTCGAGCCGTGCGTCCGGAAGGCCTTGAGGTCGTCAAGCTCCAGCTCGTACCCGGCGAGGAACAGCTGGGTGTAGAGGGTCAGCGAGGTGTGGCCGGGGGAGAGCACGAAACGGTCCCGGCCGGTCCACTCCGGGTCGGCCGGATCGTGCCGCATCACCTTCTGAAAGATCGTGTACGCGGCCGGGGCCAGGCTCATTGCGGTGCCGGGGTGCCCGTTGCCGACCTGCTGCACGGCGTCGGCCGCGAGCAGGCGCGCGGTGTCCACGGCACGCCGGTCCAGGTCGGTCCACTCGAAGCCGTCTGATGTCTGCGTGCTCATCTTCAAGAAGTCCTCGTTAGAAGCGTTCTGGCTGGCCTGACGCGTTCAAAACTAAAAGTCTGACTTTTAGGAAGGAAGGTTGGAGTGTGTCAGCCTGTGGTGAAAGTGGGACACGGATCTTCGACAGGGACGGCACGAGAAGGACATGGCGGACAGAACGCCCGAAGGGGCAGGCGACGGTGACGGAATCAGAACCTTCCCCTTCCCGGTGGATCTGAGCGTCGGCGGCGTCGGCATACAGGTCGGCCCGATGGGGACCGAGCGCATGTGGCACGCCGACGCCCCCCTGGAACGCGTCCACCGCATCGACTTCCACGTGGTCATGCTCTTCACCGAGGGCCCGGTCCGTCACATGATCGACTTCGCCGAGTACCAGGCACAAGCCGGTGACCTGCTGTGGATCCGGCCCGGACAGGTGCACCGCTTCTCGCGGACCTGCGAGTACCGCGGAAGTGTCCTGACCATGCAGCCCGGATTCCTGCCGAGGGCGATCGTGGAGGCGACCGGCCTCTACCGGTACGACCTGCCGCCCCTGCTCCGTCCCGACGCGCCGCAGCTCACCGCGTTGCGGGCATCGCTCGCCAACCTGCAACGCGAGTACGAGGACAACGAGACCCTCCCCCTGAGTCTGCACACCTCGGTCCTGCGGCACTCGCTCACGGCGCTCCTGCTGCGGCTCGCGCATCTCGCGGCCAGCTCGGCGGAGGCGGCCCGCCGCCAGGCCGATACGACTTTCACCCTTTTCAGGGACGCGGTGGAGGAGGACTTCGCCACCAACCACAGTGTCAGCGCCTACGCCGACGCCCTCGGTTACTCCCGCCGCACCCTGGTCCGCGCGGTCCGCGCCGCCACCGGGGAGACCCCGAAGGGCTTCATCGACAAGCGGGTCGTCCTGGAGGCCAAACGCCTGCTGGCCCACACGGACCTCCCGATCGGCCGGGTGGGCGCGGCGATCGGCTTCCCGGACGCGGCGAACTTCTCCAAGTTCTTCCACCTGCACACGGGGCAGACGCCGGTGGCGTTCCGCGCGGAACTGCGCTGACACGGCGACGGCGCCGGAGGCAACCCCGGCGCCGCGTGTCCGACTCCCGCGTCAGTGACCGAAGTCGAACCAGTTCACGTTCACGAAGTCCGCCGGCTGACCGCTGCTGAAGGTCAGGTAGACGTCGTGGGTGCCCGTCACCGCGCTGATGTTGGCCGGGACCGTCGTCCAGGTCTGCCAGCCGCCGGTGTTGCCCACGGCGAAACTGCCGATGGGCGCGTTGCTGCGGCTGTCGAGACGGACCTCCACCAGCCCGCTGACACCGCTCGCCGCACCGCTCGCGACTCGCGCCTTGAACTGAGTGGCCGCCGACGAGCCGAAGTTGACGCCCTTGTACAGCGCCCAGTCGCCGTTGGCGACGTAACCGATGTCCTGGCCGCCGCCCGTGTCGGTCGTCGTCTCGGCGGTCACGCCGGACTGGCTGTCGTACGACTCCGCCTGGATGGCGCTGTAGGCGTCACGGTTACCGGACGGCGGGGGCGTGGTGCCGCCACCGCTGCCGCTGGACTGGAGCACCTGCACATAGTCGACGACCATCGGGTGGCCCGGCTCGGTGGTGCTGTAGGGGCCACCGCCGAACGCGCCGGGGAAACCGCCGCCCATCGCCACGTTCAGGATGACGAAGAAGCCGTGGTTGGTGGCGTTGGACCAGGTCGTGGCATCGACCTGGTTGGCCGTCACCGTCTGGTAGTTGACGCCGTCGACGTAGAAGCGGATCGCCTCGGGGCTCACCGAGCGGTCCCACTCCATCGTGTAGGTGTGGAAGCCGGACTGGCAGGTGGTGTTGGGGCAGGAGGTGGAGTTGCCGATACCGGTGGTCTCGTTGCACGGACCGCCCGGGTTCGTGCCGCAGTGCATGGTGGCCCACGTGGTGTTCAGGCCTTGCACGTTCTCCATGATGTCCAGCTCGCCGACGGACGGCCAGTTCTGGTAGTTGCCGCGGAACGGCGCCCCGAGCATCCAGAACGCGGGCCAGTACCCTTGCGCCGCCGTGCCGGTGACATTGGGCATCTGCAACCGCGCCTCGACGCGCAGTTTGCCGCCGGCCGGGGGCTGGAAGTCGGTGCGGGTGGTCTCGATGCGGCCCGACGTCCAGTTGCCCGACGCGTCGCGGCGCGGGGTGATCGTCAGATTGCCGTTGCCGTCGAGCGCGACGTTGTTGGTGGACGAGGTCATCGTCTCGACCTCGCCCGTGCCCCAGTTGGCCGCGCCGCCGGGGTACGAGATCCCGGTGTCGTACTGCCAGTTGGAGGTGTTGACGCCGGTGCCGGCGGTGCCGTTGAAGTCGTCGAGGAAGACCTGGCTCCAGCCGGACGGCGTACCGGGCGCGGAGGCGCTTGCGGGCAGGGTGGCGGTGGTGGCGGCCGCGGCCGCCAGACCGATCGTGGCGAGTACGGCGACGAGGGCGCGGCGGAGGGAGCGCCGCCGTCTGTGATCCGCGGGGGGTATACCGGAGGTTTCGCTCATGGGGTGCCTCTCGGGTACGGAGTGGGGGTGCGCGGGATGCCTCCGAGAGCGCCGGGAGACGTTGCTGAGAGCGCTCTCAAAGTGGGCCCAATGTGCTCTCCGTGCCTGCGGCCGTCAAGAGTTAAAACAAAGAATCTCCTTGTTTCCCACGGGAGTTCAGGCGGTGAAGGCGGCTGCGGGTCAGACCGCGCTGCCGGCCTTCCAGTCCGACCAGGGCAGGTTCCAGCCGTTGAGGCCGTTGGAGGCCTCGACGGTCCTCTCGCCGGAGTTCTTCACGATCACCACGTCGCCGAGCATCGAGCTCTCGTAGAACTTGTAGCCGGCCACCGAGGAGCCGCTCGCGCCCTTGGCGTCGTGCAGGCCGACACAGCCGTGGCTGGTGTTCTGGCTGCCGAACACCGAGGTGGACGCCCAGTAGTTGCCGTGCACGAAGGTGCCGGAGGTGGTCAGGCGCTGGGCGTGCGGGACGTCGGAGATGTCGTACTCGTCGCCGAGGCCGACCGTGGAGGACTCCATCCGGGTCTGCTTGAACCGCTCGCTGATCACCATGATCCCGGACCAGGTGGTGTGGTCGGAGTCGCCGCCGGAGACCGGGTAACTGGCGTACGTGGCGCCGTCCCGCTTGACCACCATCTGCTTGGTGGACAGGTCGACCGTGGAGATCTGCTCCCGGCCGATGTGGAAGGTGACGTCCTTCGACTGGGTGCCGTAGACACCGTCGGTGCCCTCGACGTCCTTCAGCCGCAGACTGAGGGTGATCTTCGTGCCGGCCGCCCAGTACGTCTCCGGGCGGAAGTCGAGCCGGGTGTCGCTGAACCAGTGCCCGACGATCTCGACCTGCGGCTCGGCCGTCACCGTGATCGCCTTCTGGACCGCCGCCCGGTCCGCGACCGCGTGCGTGAAGTTGATCGACACCGGCATGCCGACACCGGACGTGGAGTCCGCCTCCGGCGTGAAGTAGCCGAGGAAGGTCTCACCCGGGGACTTCGTGGTGAAGGTGGCCACCGTCTCGTCGGTCGCGCCCCGCGCCTTCGCCGTCACCGTGTACTTCGTGCCGGAGTAGGGGTTCTTCGCCGACGTCCATGTCGTCCTCGCGTCGTCGAAGGTGCCCGACAGCGTAGAGCCGTCGTTGCCCGCGACCGTCACGGAGGCCAGCGTGCCGTCGGTCACCGTGACCTCCACCGGGCTGGTGAAGTCGGCCTTCCTGGTGCCGGAGACGGGGGTGACCGTGATCGTGGCCTTCTTGGTCGCGGACTTGGCCGGGGCCGTCGCGCCCTTGCCGTCGGTGGCGGCCGAGGCGTCCGCCGAGGAACCGCATCCGGCCAGCGCGACCCCCGCGGGCACCGCGCCGAGAGCGGCGAGGAGTCCGCGCCGGGACCACCTCCGCGACTGCCGACCGGACCCGTTCGATATGTGCTGGACGCCCACGACACGCCTTCCTGACTTGTCCACCTGTGTCAGGGCATCCTGCGCCGGTTGTATGGGCGGTTCCTTTGAATCGCGGGGGTGATCCCTGAGATTCCCATGAGGAGCTCCGGGTGTCGCCCTGCGGAGCCGGAACGAGTCGACCGGAACTCCGGTTGTCCGCGGCTTGGTTCGTGAACAGAGTATGAACGCCCGACCGGCGGCCTGAGTTTCCGGTGAGATCCCCCTCCCGGAAGGGCTTCCCCACCTATCCGATCGGAAGAGTGAAGAACCAGTACGCCGATCCCCCGCCGGAGGTATTCCGTGACCGACGTCCGCAAGCGGCAGAGCGTGGCCATCGTGGGAGCAGGAGCGGCGGGCACCCTCACCGCCGTCCAGCTCTGCGAGACGGCGCACCGCCGCCGGACCCCGCTCGACCTCGTCCTGATCGACCCGGCCCCGGAGGCGGGCCGGGGCACCGCCTACGCCACTCGCGACCCCCGGCACCGCCTCAACGTGCCCGCCGGCAACATGAGCGCCTACCCGGACGACCCCGGGCACTTCCTGCGCTGGCTGTGCCGGCACGGCGAACCCACCGTCACCGGCGCCGACTTCGCCACCCGCTACCGCTACGGCGCCTACCTCGCCGACACCCTCGGCCAGGCCCTCGTGCGTGCCCACGGCACGGTCGCGGTCCGCCGGCTGCGCACCCGCGCGGAGTCCTGTACCGGCACCCCCGACGGTCGGCTGGAACTCCACCTCGCCGCCGGGGGACCCGTGCCGGCGGACAGCGCCGTGCTGGCCACCGGTCCCGCCGGGGCCACCGGCGGCTGGGCCCCGCCCGCCCTGCGCGCCTCGGACCGGTTCGTCGGCACCCCGTGGGCGCCAGGTGCCCTGGACCCCGTACTGGACAGCCCCGAGGACGTCCTGCTGGTCGGCACCGGTCTGACCGCCGTCGACCTCGCCCTCACCCTCGACCGCCCCGGCCGTGCCATGCACGCCCTGTCCCGCAGCGGGCTGCTGCCCCAGCCGCACGCCCTCGGCCCGGCCGGCGCGATGCCCGCCCCGGAGGGCCTCGACGACACGTCGCTGGGCCGGCTGCGCCGCGCGGTCTACCGCCAGGTGAGCCGCTCGGTACGCACCCACGGCGACTGGCGCCCGGGCCTGGACAGCCTCCGCCCGCACACCGCTCGGCTGTGGCGCAGCCTCACCCCCGAGGAGCGCGAGGAGTTCCTGGCCCGCGAGGGCGCCCTGTGGAACACCCACCGCCACCGGATGGCCCCCGCCACCGCGGAACACGTCTCCCGCGCCCGCACCGCACGCCGCCTGCACGTCCACACCGGCACCGTGGCCCGTGTCACGGCCGGCGAGTCCGGCCCTCTCGCCGTCGAGCTGTCCAACGGCCATGTGGTGCACGTCGGTTGGGTGGTGGACTGCACCGGACCCGGCCGCCGTCTGGACGCGCCGTTGTGGCAGGCCCTGTTCACCGCCGGGCTCGCCGTGCCCGGACCGCTGGGCATGGGCGCGGCCACCCGCGACGGACGGCTCCTCGATGCCCAAGGCCGCGCCGCGGGGCCCCTGTTCACGCTCGGCGCCCCGCGCCGTGGCGAGCTGTGGGAGACCACGGCGATCCCCGAGATCCGCGTGCAGGCCGCCGAGCTGGCCCAGCGGCTGCTGCCGCTGCCCGGGCGCAGTCGGGCCTCCCGGCGTCCCCTCGACGGCCACGGGCTGCCGCTCTCCACCCACGCCGAGGCGGCCGCCGCCTACCGCAGCGGTCTCGACCGGGTCCTCAAGGTGCGCTCCGGCGCCGAGGACGCCCTCGCCCGCGCGGTCGCCCTCGACCCCGGCTTCGCCCTCGGCCACGCGGCCCTGGCCCTGCTGGGCCACGAGTGCGCCGCCGCCGTCGACGTGCCCCGCGCCCTCGCCGACGCCCAGCGCTCGGCCCGCGAGCGCGCCGACGAACGCGAACGGTCCTTCGTGGACGTGGTCACCCGCCGGGTGACCGGCGACGACGGGGACGCGGCGCTCGTACGGCATCTGCGGGAGCACCCGGGAGACGCGCTGGCGCTCGCGGCCGCCGTGCCCACCATCGCGTTCTCCGGGGTGAGCGATCTCCAGGACGACGACGCCCTGCGCCTGCTCGACCTGACCTCGCCGGCCTACGACGGGCACTGGTTCCACACCTCGCTGCTGGCCTTCCTGCGCCAGGAGCAGGGCCGGCTGCACGAGGCGGCCGAGCTGGCCCACCGCGCGCTGGCCGCCGAGCCCGCCTCCGGGCACGCGGTGCACGCCCTGGCCCACGTCCACTACGAGTCCGGGGCGCACGAGGCGGGCCGGGACTGGCTCGACGGCTGGGTGTCCGGGCGCGGACGGGGCGCGGTGCACCGGGCGCACTTCTCCTGGCACATCGCCCTGCACGAACTCGCCCTCGACGACCCGGCCGCCGTCCGCCGCCGCTGGTTCGCCCAGCTCCAGCCGGGCCGGGTGGGCGGGGTGCGGGCGCTGGTGGACTCCGGTTCGCTGCTGTGGCGGGCCCGGCTCAGCGACAGCTGGGACGGGGACCTGCCGGCGGCGGACGTCCTGGACTCGGTGGCCCGGGAGGTGCTGGAGCGGCCCGCGACCGCGTTCACCGCGCTGCACGTGGCCGTCGCCCTCACCGCCGCCGGCGACCTGCCCGCGCTGCGCCGGCTGCGCGACCACGCGGCCGCCGCCGACCCGGTGCAGCGGGAGGTGATCGCGCCGCTGTGCGAGGCCTTCGCCGATCTCGTCGAGGAGCGCTTCCACGAGGCGGCCCGGGGTCTCGACGCCCTGCTGCCGGTGCTGCGCAGGGTCGGCGGCAGCGCGGCCCAACGGGAGGTCGTGGCGGAGACGTTGCTGTACGCGCTGGTCGCGGGCGGCCGCTGCGACGCCGCCCGGCGTCTGCTGGACGCCCGCCTCGACCGCAAACCGGCGCCCCGCGACCGGCGGTTGCGCGCGGCACTGCCCGCCTGAGCCGACGGCACGGGTGCGCGTCCCCGCCGGACGACCGGCGGGGACGCGCACCCGGACACCCCCGCCGTCGGCTTCGCCCAGGCCTGCGACTGCTTCCCGAGTACCGGTGGCCCACGGCATCCGCGAGGAGATCCCGGCCGGCAAGGGCGGCGCCCAGAGCAGGTCCACGCCCCCGACCTGATCTCCCTACACGCGCTCGGCCTTTCTCCACACCCACCGCGACTGGCCGGGAACGGGCGGCGCTACCCGGCCCTTTCCGGGCGTTCCGGCTGCCAGCCCAGGGCCCGGGAGATGCCACGGGCCGCCAGCCGTACCGCCGGGACCAGCGCCGGTACCTGGGCGTCGGCCTGGGGCACCACCACCGAGACGGCCGAGAGCACCTGCCCCGCCGCCCCGCGCACCGGAGCCGCCACCGACAGCGCGTCGTCGGTCACCTGACGGCTGCTCACCGCGACCCCGGTGCGCCGCACCTCGGCCAGCGAGCGCCGCAACCGGCCCGGATCCGTGATGGTGTACGGGGTGAAGGAGTCCAACGGGCTGGCGCAGTAATCCAGTTGGAACCCAGGGCTCTCGTGCGCGAGCAGGACCAGGCCCACCCCCGTCGCATGCAGCGGCCAGCGGGCGCCCACCCGGATGTGCACGCCCACCGCCGAACGCCCCGACAGCCACTCGATGTAGACGACCTCGGAGCCGTCCCGCACCGCCAACTGCACGTTCTCATGGGTCGCCTCGTACAGGTCCTCCAGATACGGCAGCGCGACCTGACGCAGCGCCAGCCCCCGGGGCGCCAGCGCGGCCAGCTCCCAGAGCCGCAGCCCCACGTGGTAGAAACCGTCGGCGTCCCGCTCCAGCGCGCCCCACGTGGTGAGCGCGCCGACCAGGCGGTGCGCGGTGGTCAGGGAGAGCCCGGCCCGGCGGCTGATGCCGCTCAGGCTGAGCGCCGGATGCCCGTGGTCGAACGCGGCCAGCACCGACAGCAGCCGCTCGGGTGCGGAGCGGGCGGCGGCGGTCATGGCCGGTCGGCGACGCGCAGCAGCAGAGCGTGGAGCGCCTGGCGCTCGGCGGGGTCGAGCGGGCCCAGCAGATCGTCGGTGACCCGCCGGCCCGCCTCGTCGGTGTCCCGCAGGAAGGCACCGCCGGCCTCGGTGAGGACGACGATCCGGCTGCGGCGGTCGTCGGGGGAGGGGCGCCGCTCGGCGAAGCCCAGCTTCTCCAGGTCGTCGACCAGGCCGACGATCGCGCTCGGGTCGTAGCCGAGCCGGGTGCTCAGCTCCCGCTGGAGCGCCCCCTCCGAGGTGGCGAGGAAACGCAGCACCGCGTAGTGGCGCAGCCGCACCCCCGACTCCTGCAGGAACGTGTTGAAGAGCTGCCCCGAGCGCAGGCCCAGGCGGTACAGCAGGTAGCCCGTGTCCGCGTGCAGCCCGCGCATCCACGGTTCGTCCGCGTCGATCGAGGTCGGGTTCTCGGTGTGCTGGCGGGTGATGGCCGTCTCCCTGCTCCGGGCCCCGGCGGCGGGGCGGTCTGTGGCGCGGATTCCAGCATGGCGCACCCGTGGATGGGCAACAACTATTGACGACAACAATTATTGCTCTTAGCTTCGATCTCGAAGCCCCCCTCGCCTCTCATCCGAGAAGCCGCATCCGTCGTACCCGCAAGCCGCACCCGTCGTACCCGAAGGGACATCGCCCGTGCCCAGCATCGATCTCACCGGCAAGGCCGCCGTCGTCACCGGCAGCGGCCGGGGCCTCGGCCTCGCCTACGCCCACGCACTCGCCGCCCACGGCGCCCGCGTGGTCGTCAACGACGTGGACGAGGCCGTCGCCGAGCAGGCCGTGAAGTCCATCACCGAGGCCGGCGGCACCGCCGTCGCCGAGGTGGTCCCGGTCGGCACGAGCGAGGCCGCGGACCGGCTGGTCGCCCGGGCCGTGGCGGAGTTCGGGCGGCTCGACGTCCTGGTCACCAACGCGGGCATCCTGCGCGACAAGGTGCTGTGGAAGATGACCGACGACGACTTCGACGCGGTGCTCACCACCCACCTCAGGGGCACCTTCACCTGCGCCCGCGCCGCCGCCGTCCGGATGCGCGAGCAGGGCGAGGGCGGCACCCTGATCCTTGTCGGCTCCCCGGCCGGCCAGCGCGGCAACTTCGGTCAGACCAACTACGCCGCCGCCAAGGCCGGCATCGCCGCCATGGCCCGTACCTGGTCGATGGAGCTGGGCCGGGCGAACATCACGGTCAACGCGATCGTCCCGGTGGCCGCCACCGCGATGACCGAGACCATCCCCGCCTTCGCCCCGTACGTCGAGGCCATGAAGAACGGTGAACCGCTGCCGGACCTGCTGCGCAAGGGCGAGGGCTTCGGCACCCCCGAGGACTGCGCGGCCGTCGTCCCCTTCCTCGCCTCCGCGGCCGCCCGCTCCATCACCGGCCAGGCCATCGGCATCGGCGGCGACAAGGTGGCACTCTGGTCGCACCCGCAGGAGATCAGGGCCGCCTACGCCGACGGCGGCTGGACCCCCGACACCCTGGCCGACGCCTTCCCCACGACGATCGGCGCCGAGCTCCAGACGGTCGGCATCCCGGCGCCCCGACTCCCGGAGGCGTGATGGACATCGAGGCACTCACGGCGATCGACGTCCACACCCACGCCGAGGTCTCCGCCAAGGGGCACTCCTCCCTCGACGACGACCTGCACGACGCCTCCTCCGCCTACTTCAAGGTCGAGGGCAAGCGGAAGCCGACCATCGAGGAGACCGCCGCCTACTACCGTGAGCGGAACATGGCCGCCGTGATCTTCACGGTGGACGCCGAGTCCGCGACCGGCACCGCGCCCGTCCCCAACGAGGAGGTCGCCGAGGCGGCCGCCGCCAACGCGGACGTCCTGATCCCCTTCGCCTCCGTCGACCCCTTCCGCGGCAAGGCGGGAGTCCGGCAGGCCCGCCGCCTGGTCGAGGAGTACGGCGTCAAGGGCTTCAAGTTCCACCCCAGCATCCAGGGCTTCTTCCCCGACGACCGCGCGGTGGCGTACGGCCTCTACGAGGTGATCGAGGAGACCGGCACCATCGCCCTCTTCCACACCGGCCAGACCGGCATCGGCGCCGGCGTCCCGGGCGGCGGCGGGATCAGGCTGAAGTACTCCAACCCGCTGCACGTGGACGACGTGGCGGCCGACTTCCCGCACCTGAAGATCATCCTGGCGCATCCGTCCTTCCCCTGGCAGGACGAGGCCCTGGCGGTCGCCACCCACAAGCCGGGCGTGCACATCGACCTGTCCGGCTGGTCGCCGAAGTACTTCCCGCCGCAACTGGTCCAGTACGCCAACACGCTGCTCAAGGACAAGGTGCTGTTCGGCTCCGACTTCCCCGTCCTCACCCCCGACCGGTGGCTCGCCGACTTCGCGAAGCTGCCGGTCAAGGACGAGGTCCGGCCGAAGATCCTCAAGGAGAACGCCGCCCGTCTGCTCGGACTGACCAAGCCGTAAGGGGCCGAGATGCGCAACGAGGGACTGGGGTCGTGGCCCGCACGCCGGGCCCGCAAGACCCCGCACCGCACGGCGCTGGTACACGGTGAACAGACCACCGACTACCGCACGTTGTACACGCGCACCACCCGTCTCGCGCACGCCCTGCGCACCCGGGGCGTCCGCCGCGGCGACCGCGTCGCCTACCTCGGCCCCAACCACCCCGCCTACCTGGAGACCCTCTTCGCGGCCGGCACCCTCGGCGCGGTCTTCGTCCCGCTCAACACCCGCCTGGCCGGCCCGGAGATCGCCTACCAGCTCGCCGACTCCGGCGCCAAGGCCCTCCTGTACGGCCCCTCGCACGCCGGTCTCGTCGCGGGCCTGCCCGGCACCACCGACGTCCGGACGTACGTCGAAGTCGGCCCCGAGTACGAGGAGTCGCTCGCGTCGGCGGTGGACGACCCGATCGACGAACCCGTCTCCCCCGACGACACCTGCATCATCATGTACACCTCGGGGACGACCGGCCGCCCCAAGGGCGCGATGCTCACGCACGCCAACCTGACCTGGAACGCGGTCAACGTCCTGGTCGACACCGACCTGATCGCCGACGAACGCGCCCTGGTCTCGGCCCCGTTGTTCCACACGGCGGGCCTCAACATGCTCACCCTGCCGGTCCTCCTGAAGGGCGGTACCTGTGTCCTGGTGGCGGCCTTCGACCCGGAGGCGACCCTCGACCTGATCGAGGAACACCGGATCACCTTCATGTTCGGGGTGCCGACGATGTTCGACCAGGTGGCCCGCCACCCGCGCTGGCAGGCCACCGATCTCTCCTCCCTGCGCATCCTCACCTGCGGCGGCTCCCCGGTCCCGACCCCGCTGATCGCGGCCTACCAGGAACGCGGGCTGACCTTCCTCCAGGGCTACGGCATGACCGAGGCCTCGCCCGGCACCCTCTTCCTCGACGCCGAGCACGCGATCGGCAAGGCGGGCTCGGCGGGCGTGCCGCACTTCTTCAGCGACGTACGGGTGGTACGGCCCGACCTGACCCCGGCCGACGTCGACGAACCCGGCGAGGTCATGGTCCGCGGCCCGCATGTGATGCCCGGCTACTGGGGGTTGCCGGAGGAGACGGCGGCCGCTTTCGCGGACGGCTGGTTCCGCAGCGGGGACGCGGCCCGGGTCGACGAGGACGGTTACGTCTACATCGTCGACCGCCTCAAGGACATGATCATCTCCGGTGGCGAGAACATCTACCCCGCCGAGATCGAGGACCTGCTCCTCGCCGACCCCGACATCGTGGAGTGCGCGGTGATCGGCGTGCCGGACGACAAGTGGGGCGAGGTGCCGCGTGCGGTGGTCGTCCCCCGAGAAGGCGCCGCCCTCGACCCCGACGCGGTGCTGGCCTCCCTGTCCGGCCGGCTCGCCAAGTACAAGCTCCCGAAGTCGGTGGTGCTCGCGGACGAACTCCCGCGCACCGCCGCCGGGAAGCTCCTCAAGTCCCGTGTGCGCAAACGCTACGGATCCGCCAACTCATAGCTAAGGACAGCGACATGAGCGTCACCGTCAACGGCCTCGACGAACTGAAGAAGCTCGCGGGCAGCGACCTGGGGGAAAGCGAGTGGATCGAGGTCACCCAGGACCGCATCGACACCTTCGCCGACGCGACCGGCGACCACCAGTGGATCCACGTCGACCCCGAGCGCGCCGCCGAGGGCCCCTTCGGCGCCCCGATCGCCCACGGCTGTCTCACGTTGTCGTTGTTCATCCCCCTCTTCACCGAGCTGCTGGACGTCCGGGGCGTCACCACGAAGGTCAACTACGGCCTGAACAAGGTGCGTTTCCCGTCCCCGGTGAAGGCCGGCTCCCGGATCCGGCTGGCCGCCCGGCTGGCGGAGGTCGAGGAGGTGCCGGGCGGGGTGCAGATCGCCGTGGAGGGGACCATCGAGATCGAGGGCGGCACCAAGCCGGCCGCCGTGCTGCAGAGTCTGTCGCGGTTCTACGCCTGATCAGGTGGGCCTGCGCAGCGTGCGGATCCGCTGCTGTGCGGTGCTGACCGCTTTCTTGAGCTCGATGCGGGCGTGTTCCTGCGTCATCGCGGCCGCCAGCTGCGTGTTGAGCGCGGTGATCTCGACCCTTCCGGCGGTCGGCGGCGCGGGGAGCACCGTGGGCAGATAGCGGTCCAGGCGCTCCACGACGGCCTGGAGTTCGGGGCGGATCGGCTCCGTGGCCTGCGCCGCGTCCTCGAGGAGATGGCGCAGGCCGTGCAACGGCTCGAAGTCCGCCGCGCGGCACGGCTTGTGGGCCCACTCGCACAGCATCTCGACGAGCCTCCTGAGGTAGGTCGAGGCGTCCTCGAAGTCCTGGGCGTCGTCGTCGGCCTCGCGCATCCGCTTCACCCAGGCCAGCACCTTGCGGTAGTGGAGCAGACCGAGGATGCCGAGGGCGGTGGCGGCCGCGCCCGAGGCGGCGCTCACCAGGACGGTGGCCGTGTCGGCGGAGGCCAACGCGGTGGAACTGGACATCATGGCGGTGATCCGTTCATGAAAACGCACGAACACCCCTCGGGAAGGGGCCGGGAAGGCTCGTGGCGTGGGGACGGGGGAGCGGGTCGGGCGGGAGCTACGAGATCGTGGCGATGGTGCGGAGCAGCGGAAGGTCCGTCACCACGAACTGGCGGTACCCGCTGCGCAGGATGCCGTCCGCGGGCAGACCGCTGTCCTGGTCGGGGGTGCGCAGCCGACGGAGCGTGTTCTCCACGGTCGAGACACCGAGGAGCAGGGCGTCCGCGATGTCCTTCTGGCTCGGGCCCAGGATGGTGATGTGGCCGGGGGCGGCGGCGTCGGTCGTGCCGGCGATCTCGGCGAGATGGACGAGCAGCGCGCCCACCCGCGCCAGCGGCGTCCGGGTCATGGTGCCGTAGATCTTCTCGTCGGTGCGGCTGCGGTCCTCCAGGCTGCGCAGCAGGGCCAGTTGGATCCGCGGGCGCCTGCGCAGCAGGATGTTCATGGGCTGCACGGGGCAGGGCATGACCCAGGTCGTGGTGAGGCAGGTCGTCCGGACCGCGGCGCCCGGCTCGATGAGCTTGGCCTCGCCGAGCAGTTGACCGACGCCACGGAAGCGGGTGATCCGGGGCGCGCCCTCGGCGGCGCCGAAGGGGTGACGCTCCTGGCGGACGCAGCCGCCGAGGACGATGTGCACCTGTTCGTCCGCCGGTCCGATGGGCAGTTCCTCGTCGCGTTCGTAGACACGGCTGTCCGCGCCCCACTCGCTGACCAGCAACGGCCAGTCGGCGCCGGGAAGTCGGGCGAGAAAGCTGCCGGCGGGCATGGGCTGGCGTCCGTTGAGGACGTCGCCGGTCCGGAAGGCGTCGACCCTGGGGACCATGGTCAGGCCCGGGTCGCGCGGGCCGTGGCCACGGGCGGGCGGCCGGGCCGCCGTACCGGGTCCTGGGGGTCACGCAGCGTCAGATGCGACGGGACGTCCCGGTGCGGGCGCGGGACGGGAGATGTGCCGAAGCCATCGGCGATGGCGGTGTTCATCGGTCTGAGGTCCTTCTTGCCGGTGCGGGCGGGGATCCCGGGTGTGACGCTGGCTGCGGCACACCCGGACGACGGGTCCAGGTCCTCTCCCTCGCGTTGTCGGCCCGGGTGGTTAGTCCGGGCTGCGAGGCGAAGACTTTTCACAAGCTACCCCCCTGCCCGAGGAAATCGCCAGTCACGGATGACAGAGAGCGAACTTTCCTGTCGCGGGTCCCCGGGAAATCATCTCCCTCGCGAGAGGGAGTTCCCGTACACGGCTCGACAGGGCTGTGGCCTCCATCACATCTCCCTGGTGGAGCATGATCGATACGGGTTTTTCCGGGAGTGCACCATTGAAAGCCTATGCGGTTCGCGGTACGAATATTTCCCGCAGATGAGCGGCGGCGGGCCCAGATGTAAACGCGGGGGAAAATGAGGAGGCCCCGGGGAACCACCCCCGGAGCCTCCCGGAAAGGGCCTGGACCCGTCGAGGTTCAGACCGACACCCAGTAAACACCACCTGCTCGGAAACGGCGGCACGGGATGGCAACTCCCCGGGCCGGAGCCCCCATGGGGAGGGGTTTGCCGCATCGACTTCTACGACGGGGTCGACGACGCCCAGCGGCCCGCCCTCGCGGGCAGAAAGTCCGTGTTGCGGCTCTGGTCCGGTTATGTTCCGCGTCTTGTGTCGTTCGTCGTGTGGGTAAGTGCGTGAGTGGTGAATGACGATCGCTTGAGGATCGCTCCAGACCGCTCGATGAGGGGTCCGCTTGGCGCGGAACGGTTCCGCTTACCTGTTCGATGTATGCAGTATGTGGTCGCCCGCTGCATAAATCTACGCGGTGGAGGGGGCTGTTTTCCGGCGCATATGAGACCGCGTACGATCGCCCGGCGTGATTTCGACGGTTATTCCCGGGGTGTCGGCCCGCTTTGTTTCGAATTATGGTCCCGAGAATTGTCGACCCTGTTCCCGGGTCAGGTTCTTCGTTCGCGGAATGGCGTCCCGCCGGGAATTGGCAACGTTCTCCGTGATGGTGGGCCGGCGGTGAAATGGCAGCGCCGGGGCGCCGCAGGCAATCGTTCTCCAACTCTCTGTAGCGAGTCGGACACGATTCACGCACGCCTACCACGCCCCGGCGGTCACGCAAGGTGAGCGAATGGACGACGAATCGTCAGGAACCCACCACATCCACGAAGATGGGGTTGGAATAGAACCACGTGTCCGCCCACGGGTCGCCGTTGCCCGGCTCGTGGGTGATCGGGCCGTGCGGGTCGACGGACGCGCCCAGGTAGCCGGTGCCGTTCCGGTTGCCGTCGCTGCCCCGCAGCCGGACGTAGAAGGACTCGTCGCCCGCGGTGAGCGGGATGCGCAGGGTGTACGTGCCCTCGCGGCCGGACACGTCCTTCGTCTGGACGACCCTGGTGTCGGGTGCCTGCCAGGTGTCGCGGTCGGCGACCGGACCGCGCACCGCGCCCCGGATCACGTCCACGTGCGCCAACCCGGGCAGGATTCCCCGGGCGTTGACCCGGGACGCCGTCGTCACCGTCACGTTCAGAGTGATCCGCTCGCCCCTGCGCACCCGCAGCCGGCCGCCCAGGGTGACGCCGTCGCCGTGGTCGCGGTCCCGCTTCAGGCGGACGTCCAGGCCGTCCAGCAGATGCCCGTGGTCCAGCCAGACCCGGCCCGCCCGCAGCCCCGCCATCACCGCACGGTAGCCGTACCGGGTGACGCCGACGTGGGTGCGGCTGAACTCGCCGGGCCAGAAGTCGCTGCCGGGCTGCGGCGTGTCGGTGTTCACCGGGTCCGGCAGCCGGCCGGTGTTGTCGAAGTTCTGCCCCGGCGGCCAGTCGCCGTTCTTCCAGGTGTCGAAGACCGTCCGGTGATTGTCGGAGTTGGTGGTGATGGTGAACAGACGACCCTCCGACAGCATCGCGTCCCACAGGCCGCCCACCGTCGCCGTAGCCCAGTCGAAACCGCCGTACGTCAGGTACGCGTCCGCCGGGTAGCCCGCCCAGGACTGTGCGGAGGGCTTGTTCTCGTACTCGCCGCGGATCGAGGTGGCGCCGCGCCAGCCGGGGATCGCGGCGCCCTGGGCGCCGGGCGCGCCCTCCATGCCGATCATGATCTCGGGGGCCGCGTCCCGCCAGTTGCGCATCTCGCCCGGCGAGTCGATGCCCAGCCGCAGCGGGTGGTTGGCGAGGACGAGGACGTCGTCGACATAGCCCGTACGGCGCTGCTCGGCCAGCCACCTGATGGCCTTGACGGCGTGCGCCTCGTTGCGCGCGGTGTCCGCGTCGGCCGCGCCGCCCTTGTCGTAGCCGAGCAGCTTGCCGTCGTAGGCCAGCTCGAACTGCGTGAGCAGGTCGGTCTCGTGGCGACCCGGCGCGGCGAACACGGTGGCGTGCTCGGCGGCCGGGATGTACCACTCCAGGCCCTGGAAGATCAGCTGACGCGGGTTCTCCCGGCGGGCCTCGAGGATCTCCGCGTGCTCCAGCTTCGCGCCGTAGTAGGCGTGCCCGAAGTTGGAGTGCTCGTTGAACACCATCCAGTCCAGGCCGAACCGGGCGGCGGCCCGGGCCTGCTGGGAGAACGTGTACTTCGCGTCGTGGCTGTACACGGAGTGGACGTGGTGGTCGCCGACCAGGTAGGCGAGGCGGGGGTCGGCGCCGCCGAGACCCCGTCCGGTGGCGGCCGACGCGGGGGTGGCCGCCGAGCCGAGGGCGAACGCGGCACCGAACAGGCCCGCGCGGCGCAGGAGTCCGCGGCGGGACACGCCCTGGGCGTCCAGGTCGGCGGGGGAGACGGCAGGATCGGCCCAGCTGGGCAGCTGCTGCTCGGTCATGATGATGATCCTCGTGACGGGGGTCAGTGGGTCATGAAGGAGGAGACGGGCAGCGCCCGGGAGACGATCCGGACGTCGCCGAGGCGGCCGTGCAGGATCTGGTCGATCCGGTCCGCGTACTCGTAGCCGCCGAGCAGCCAGGGCTTCCCGGCCGAGGCGATGCCGGTCGCGGCGGCGTGCGGGTTGCGGGCCACCGGGCAGCCCTGGACGTACATCGTGGTGTGCCGTCCGTCGTTGACGACGGCGAGGTGCCACCAGGTCTCACGGGCGGTCTCGTCGCCCCAGTTGGTGACCAGCTGCTGCTGGTTGAGCGGGTGCATCGCCCACTGCGGACCCGGCCCGTCGGAGATGGACAGGGTGGCGAGCGGCTCGTCCGGGTCGTCGGTGACCGTGCCGACCGAGCCGTTGCGGCCGGTCCGGCTGACCAGGCCCGACCAGGCGTTGTGCGAGGCGTCCCAGTCGGCGGGCAGCCAGTAGAACGCCTCGATGGTGTAACCGTCCTTGAAAGTCGCCGAGTTGAGCGGGGCGCCGTCGATCGTCCGCAGATACGCACCCCGCAGCGGCGACTTGTAGCCGGTGAACTCCAGGCTGCCGTGGCCCGGCTGGTCCGGGTGGTGGTCCGCCGACCAGCCGAGGGTGCCGCCGCCCACCGAGACCACGGTGAGGTCGTTGCCGTGGCCGGACAGGTCACGGACCGTACCGGAGACCGCCGAGTCGAACCTCCAGTAGGCGGCCGTGCCCCGGACCAGCAGCTGCGAGGCGGGCCGCGCCGGACGGACCGGCACCGGGGCGAAGCCGGCGAAGCGGTCCTCGAAGTCGATGTCGACGGAGAAGCGGTCGCCGTCGCCGCTCAGCTCCATCTCCTGCCGCTCCAGCTCGTTGAGGCCCTTCTTGGCCCGGCCGAGGATCCACGGCGAGACCGTCTCCACGTCGATGACGTTCCGGTCCAGGTCGAAGTGGTAGAG
The DNA here is from genome assembly GCF_055567535.1 of Streptomyces sp. NPDC026538. Classification (NCBI taxonomy): domain Bacteria; kingdom Bacillati; phylum Actinomycetota; class Actinomycetes; order Kitasatosporales; family Streptomycetaceae; genus Streptomyces; species Streptomyces sp. NPDC026538. The sequence continues at coordinate 86,178 of NZ_JBVHQG010000002.1, read as the reverse complement.
GCGGATCATCGCCGCGCCGCCGAAGTAGCGGTTCTGGTAGTTCGTCAGGTGCAGGTGCACGTCGTTGCCGGCCGCGTTCTCGCGGGTGGCGCGGCGGGCCGGCCAGAAGTGGCCGTTCAGGGTGAGGAAGATCTGGTCGTGCTCGTCGATCAGCTGGTCCCACAGCTGCTGCCCGTAGTCCGACAACGTGTCGTCGTCCACGACCAGTTCGTGGGTGGTGAGGATGACCGGCGCCTTCGGGTGCCGGGCGATGACGTCCTTCGCCCAGGCGTACCCCTTCGCCGACAGCCGCCAGTCCAGCGCCAGCACCAGCCACTCGCGCCCGGCCGCCCGGAACAGGTGGTAGGTGTTGTAGCCGTCCGGAGAGGCTCCGCCGAACGTCGGCTTGTCCTTGAAGCGCTGCGGCCCGAAGGCCTCCAGGTACGGCGTGTCCCCGCGCTGGTCGTCCGTGGACGACCTGATGTCGTGGTTGCCGGCCAGGACGCTGTAGCCGACCCCGCGCCGGTCCAGGATCCCGAAGGCCTTGCTGATCGCCGCGAACTCCTCCGCGGCCCCGTTCTGGGTGAGGTCGCCCAGGTGGCTCAGGAAGACGATGTTCTCGTCGGCCTCACCGCCCTGCTCCAGGAGATACCGCAGGGACGCCTCGACCGGCGCCGGGTTGATGCTCGGCCCGTCGAAGAGGTACTGGGTGTCGGGCATCACCGCGAGGGTGAAGCGACGGCTCTCCGGGTCGGGCCGCCGGCCGGAGCCGGCGGACGCCTCGGCGACGGCCGGCAGCGCGACACCGGCGGTGGCGGCGGCGCCGAGCAGCGCGGTGGCCCTGAGGAAGTTGCGTCTGCCGGCTCCGGCCTGTGCGGCCTCGCCCTGGGCGTGGTCATGCGACGTACACACGTGTGCTCCGTGGATAAGGAGAAGTGACGGCGAAGGGCGTGGGGGGATCTCAGAGGACGCGCAGGGTCCAGCTCCAGCGGTGGACGCCCGGTGCGACGAGGTAGGAGGGGAAGGTGTCGGGACCGCACGAGGCCGTACCGAGGCCCCGGTGCGCGGCGTCGATGTGGACCACGCAGCCGGCCCGGGGCACGAGTTGGTCGTGGTGGGTGACGGCGGTGAGGTCCTCGGCGCGGTAGCGGCTGACGGATACCTGGCGGGGCTCGTCCAGCTCGACCGCGAGTCCGGTGGCGTCCGGCGCCGACAGCGTGAACCGTCGTACGCCATGGCGGCCACCGCTCTCCTGGGGCCGCAGATACGGGGTGAACAGCTCGTCCACGGGGAGCGAGTGGTGGCCGACCGGGGCGCCGGCGGCACGGTCCGGGTACGACTCCCAGGGACCCTGACCGAACCACTCCAGCAGATCCAGCCCGGCCACCGTCTCGAAGACCGAGCCGACCCGGGCCACGTCGTCGAACTCCGCGGGCAGCTCGGCCGACTCCTCGACCCGGAGGCCGCCCGCGACCGCGGTGAACTCCTGCCGGTGCCGGACGACTCCCGTCGTACCGGCGTACTCGGCGAGCACGGTCACCCTGCCCCAGCCTTCGGCCGGGGGGACCCCCGTCTCGCTTCGCTCGCGTTCCCGGTGCACCGAGACCGCCTTGCGCACCAGGCTGTCCAGACCCCAGGCCCGCCAGCGCAGCGCGATCCCGCCCAGTTCGTCGTTGTCGGTGGGCGCCCGCCACAGGGACAGCGTCGGTGCGGCCGTCAGCAGCGGGTGCAGCAGCAGGCCCTCGCCGTCCACCTCGACCCGCGCCCCGCCCGGGACGGTCGCCCGCACCGGGTCGGGGGCCCGCAGCCGGATCTGCGGCGCGCACACCTCGGTTCCGGCCGGCGCCCAGGCCTGGTCCTCGGCCGTGGTCACGCGCAGCGTCAGCCATGCCTCGCCGCCGTCCGCCGGCACCTCGAAGGGCAGCGGTACGGCCGCGGTCTCGCCGGGGCACAGCTCGGGCAGCTCGGCCGGACCGGTCAGGGTACGGCCGTCCGCCAGCGCCAGCTCCCAGGTGCCGGTCAGCCAGTCGAAGCCCCGGAAGTGCTGGTGGTTGGCGAGCACGATGCCCTCGTGCCGGAAGCACCGGATGCGGACCGGCGCCGCGATCTCCCGGTGCTCGTACATCGCGGGTTTGGGGGTCCGGTCGGGGAAGACCATGCCGTCCGCGACGAACGCCCCGTCGTGCAGGGCCTCGCCGAAGTCGCCGCCGTACGCCCAGCGGTGGCCGGGCGCGGCGACACCGTTGTCGTACAGTCCGGCGCCCGCGCGCCCGACCGGTCTGCCGTCGCTCACCCGCTGGAGAATTCCGTGGTCCCAGAACTCCCAGATGAACCCGCCCTGAAGACCCGGAGTGGACTCGATGGCAGCCCAGTGGTCGGCCAGCGTGCCGTTGCTGTTGCCCATGGCGTGCGAGTACTCGCACTGGATCAGCGGTTTCGTCTGCTCCCCGGACAGCGCGTGCGCCACGCAGTCCTCCAGTGGCGCGTACATCGGGCAGGCGATGTCGGAGGCCACGTCCCGGTCCGCCCAGCCGCGCTTGGCCGCCCCCTCGTACTGGACCGGCCGGGTCGGGTCGTGCCGCCGTACCCAGCCCGCCGCCGCGTCGTGGTTCGCCCCGTAGTCGGACTCGTTGCCCAGCGACCAGATGATGACCGACGGATGGTTCTTGTCCCGCAGCACCATGCGGGAGACCCGGTCCACGAAGGCGTTCAGATAGCGCGGGTCGTCGGCGATCTCGTGCGCGTGGTCGTGGGACTCGATGTCGGCCTCGTCGACGACGTAGAAGCCCAGCTCGTCGGCGAGGTCGTAGAGCGCGGGGTCGTTCGGGTAGTGCGAGGTGCGGATCGCGTTGAAGCCGAACCGCTTCAGCACCACCAGGTCCGCGCGCATGTCGTCGTACGACACCGTCCGCCCGGTGAGGGGGTGGAAGTCGTGCCGGTTGACGCCGCGAACGAAGATCCGCTCGCCGTTGACCAGCAGGTCCCGGCCGACGATCTCGACGTCCCGGAAGCCGATGCGGTGGTACGACGTGTCGGTGACCGTGCCGTCCGCGCGGTGCAGCCGGACGGTCAGCCCGTACAGCTCGGGCTGCTCCGCGTTCCAGGTGCGCACCTGGGGCACGGTGGCGTGGATGCGGGCCTCGCCCAGGAAGTCGGAGATCCGGTCGTCCTCGGCGTTGAGCCGGTCGAACTCGGCGTCCTGCGCGAGGAGTTCACCGTCCAGGTCGCCGGTGACGTACCAGCCGTCCGGCAGCGCACCGCCGTCATCCCGAACGGCGCAGTCCACCCGCAGCTCGCCGTCCCGCCGCGCCCGCACGGTCACGTCCGCGAGATACAGCGGGTCGGTCGCGTACAGCAGCACGGAGCGGGTGATCCCGCCGTGCCACCAGTGGTCCTGGTCCTCGATGTGCGAGGCGTCCGACCACTTGACGACGGTGAGCCGCAGGACCGACCGCTCGCCGGGACGTACGACCTCGGTGAGATCGAACTCGGCGGCCAGATGGGAGTCCTTGGAGATGCCCACGGGCCGCCCGTCCACGTGCACGAGGAGCACGCTCTGCGCCGCGCCGACCTGGAGCACGACGCGGCGCCCGGCCCACTCGGCGGGGACGTCCAGTTCCCGCTCGTAGACGCCCGTCGGGTTGGCGGCGGGGGAGTGCGGCGGGAATTCGGGGAACGGCATCCGCACGTTCGTGTACTGCGGCAGGTCGTCCGTGTCCTGCGTGGTCCAGGGGCCGGGGACGTGTGCCGTCGTCCACGCACCGCCGACCGGCGCGTCCGGAGCGGGCAGCAACCGGAAGCGCCAGTCGCCGTCCAGGGGGAGTGCTCCGGAGCGCCGGTCGACGGCGTTCATGGGCAATCGCCCCCAGGAGGTCACCTCGGGTGCCTCCCAGGGGCGGACGGCCACCAGCGGGTCCGTCACTTGATGGCTCCCTTGGCCAGGTCGCCGATGATCTGACGGGCGCCGACCGCGAACACGATCAGCAGCGGGACGAGGGCGAGCAGTGCGCCGGTCATGACCATTCCGTAGTCGGTGGTGCCGTGGGTGCCGTTGAGCTGGGACAGCGCGACCTGGAGGGTGACGTTGTCCGGGTTGGTGAGGGCGATCAGCGGCCAGGCGTAGTCGTTCCACTGGCCCATGAAGGTGAAGATGCCGAGGAAGGCGAGGCCCGGGCGGACCACCGGGAGGGCCACGTGCCAGTACTGGCGGAGGAAGTTGGCCCCGTCGATGCGGGAGGCGTCGAGGAGTTCGTCGTGGATGGCGCCCTTCATGTACTGGCGCATCCAGAAGATGCCGAACGCGTTGGCCGCCGCCGGCACGATCAGCGAGGTCATCGAGCCGATCCAGCCCAGCTTCGCCATGATCACGAACTGCGGGATGGCGGACAGCTGGGCCGGCACCATGAAGATGACCATCAGCAGGGCGAACAGCACGTTCTTGCCGGGGAAGGCGAACTTGGCGAAGACGAAGGCCGCCAGCGAGTCGAAGAACAGGACCAGGAAGGTCACCGAGCCCGCGACCAGCAGCGAGTTCCACATCGACCCGAAGAAGTCGATGTTGTCGAAGAGGCTGCGGGCGTTCTCCAGGAAGTGCGAGCCGGGCAGCAGTTTCGGCGGGTAGGAGAAGATCTCCGACGAGGTGTGCGTCGACATGATCACGGCCCAGTAGAACGGGAAGGCCGAGAGCAGCAGACCGACGATCAGGACGGCGTGCAGGGCGATACCGCGGCCGCGGGTGCCCTTGATGGCCCTGGGGCGGGTTGTGCGTATGGATGCCATGGTGTGCGGCCTCCCTAGTCTTCGCCCCGGCGCTGCACCAGGCGCCAGTTGATGATCGAGAAGATGATGACGACGAGGAAGATGCCCCAGGCCACGGCGGCGCCGTAGCCGAAGTCGTTGTTGTCGAAGGTCTGCTGGAAGAAGTAGAGGACCATGGTCTGGCCGGCGTGGCCCGGACCGCCCGCGAACGTCGAGTCGTTGGCGGTGGTCTGGAGCAGGACCTGTGGTTCGGAGAAGCTCTGCAGACCGGTGACGGTCGACACGACGAGCACGAACAGCAGCACCGGCCGCATCATCGGCAGCGTGATCCGGAAGAAGGTCTGCATCGGCCCGGCGCCGTCCATGCGGGCCGCTTCGTACAGTTCGCCGGGGATGGTCTGCAGTCCGGCGAGGAAGATGATCGCGTTGTAACCGGTCCACTGCCAGGTCATCAGCGTGGCGATGGCGACCTTGATGCCCCACGGGGTGTTCAGCCAGGCGACCTGGTCGAGTCCCACCGCCTGCAGGAAGGCGTTCACCAGGCCGAAGTTGGTGGAGAACACCGAACCGAAGATGATCGCGATCGCGACCACCGAGGTGACGTTGGGCAGGAAGTAGGCGAAGCGGTAGACGTTCTTGAAGCGGACCGCCGAGTTGAGCATCACGGCCGTCACCATCGCCAGGAAGATCATGGGGAAGGTGGCGAGCGCCCAGATGATGATCGTGTTCCCGACCGCGGTCCAGAAGTCGGTGTCGCTCACCAGGTACCGGTACTGCGACAGGCCCGCCCACTCCATCGAGCCGAGGCCGTCCCAGCGGTGCAGGGAGACGTAGAGCGAGAAGCCGACCGGGATCAGGCCGAAGCAGAGGAAGAGGAGATAGAAGGGGGAGATCGCGGCGTAGAGGTGCCAGTACTTGCGGAATCCGGTACGGGGACCGGCCGTGGTGGTCCGTTCCACGGTCACCGGGGGCTTCTCCAGTGCGGTGGCCATCAGTAGCTCACCCCCAGGTGCTTGGCGATGCGCCGGCACTTGCTCATGGCGTCCTTCCAGGCCTGCTCGGGGTTCTTGCCGAGGACGCCGACGTTCTTGATCTCGTCCTTGAGGGGCTGCGAGAGCGCCACGTCGAACGGGCTGTTGTAGGCGACCGCGATCTTCTGCGCGGCGGGCCCGAAGACGTCCATCGTCACCTGGCCGCCGAAGAACGGGTCGGGCGCGCGCAGGGTCTTCATGGCGTACGACGCGGGGGTGGACGGGAAGAGCCCCGCGTCCACGAAGCCCTGCGCCTGGTTGGCGGCGTTCAGCATCCAGGCGATGATCCGGAACGCCTGCTCGGGCTCGCGGCACTCCTTGGTGATCGACAGGAAGGAACCGCCGTTGTTGGACGGCCGTACCGGCATCTGGGCCACCCGCCAGCGGCCCTTGGTCTTCGGGACGCCGGTCTTGATGTCGTTGGTGGCCCAGGAGGCGTTGAGCTGGCTGGGCAGCTTGCCGTCCTGGAGTGCGGAGAGCTGGTCGGGCGTGCCGCTGACCAGGTCCGAGACGATCCCCCGCTGCTTCGCCTCGACGGCCAGCGCCCAGGCGTGGCGGACGTGGTCCTGGTCGCCGATGAAGTGCCGGTCCTTGTCGACGTACCGCCGGCTGCCCTGCTGCACCACGTTCTCGAAGACCGCGTTGACGTCGGAGAGCAGGCAGGTCCCCGGGATCCGCTTCTTCAGCTGCTCGCCGGCGGCGAAGAACTTCTCCCAGGTGTTCAGTTCGGCGGAGACGTCGTCGGGTTCGTAGGGCAGTCCGGCCTTCTGGAAGACCTGGTACTGGTAGAAGTGCGCGACCGGGCCGCAGTCGATCGGGAAGCCGACCATGGTGCCGTCGTCGGCGATGCCCTGGTCCCACTTCCAGGACAGGAACTGGTTCTTGTACTTGTCCGCGCCCAGCGTGCGCAGGTCCACGAACTGGTTCGCGTTGGGCAGGTAGGACGCCATGTCCTCGCCCTTTAGTCCGGCGATGTCCGGGATGCGGGCCCGGCCGGTCATCGTGGTGAGCAGCTTCGACCGGTAGTAGCCGCCGATCTTGATGGCCTGCAGATCGACGTTCGCGTCGTAGCGGGCCTTGGCGTTCTTGATGACCGTGTCGCCGAGGCCGCCGTCCCAGTACCACAGGACCATGTTCCGGCCGGTGGAACCGGTCGGAACGGCACAGCCGGATGCCAGGCCGCCGAGTGCCGTGGCGGCCGTACCGGCCAGGCCTGCGCGCAGCAGGCCTCTACGTGAGAGCCGCACAGCTCCCACCGCCTTTCGGATCTTTCGGATCTGTTCGGGACTTTCATATGGAGCGTGGGGGGCTCAGTACTGCCGTGCTGGGGGTGTGACGGGTGCGTGGCGGACCGGCGGGCCGGGGTCGGCCGGCAGGCGGTCCGTGAGGAAGCCGTAGGCGCGTTTCAGATCGGGGTCGGTGAGCGAGCGCCACCAGCGGTCGACGCCGTACCAGCCGGGAGCGGCCAGTGCCCCGCCGTGGTGGCCGACGGAGAGACCGGCGGCGAGTACGGCGAACCGCAGCCGTTCGTCCAGCGGCCAGCCGGCGAGCGAGGCGGTGACGAAGCTCGCCCCGAAGACGTCGCCGGCGCCCGTCGCGTCGAGGACGTCCACGGCGAGGGCCGGGACCTCCGCGAACTCGCCGGTGGTCTGGTCGACGGCCACCGCGCCGTCGCCGCCGCGGGTCACCACGGCCACCGGGACCAGTTCGGCGAGGGTGCCGAGGGCCGCGACCGCGCTGTCGGTGCGGGTGTAGGCCATCGCCTCGGTCTCGTTGGGGAGGAAGGCGTGGCACAGGGTGAGTTGGTCGAGGAGGTCGCGGGACCACTGCTGGGTGGGGTCCCAGCCGACGTCGGCGTAGATCCGGGTGCCGTTGGCGGCGGCCTTGGCGATCCACTCGCGGGGGTCGGCCTCGATGTGGACGAGGGCGGTGCGGGCCTCGGGCGGGTCGCCCATCAGCACGTCCTGCGAGTACGGCGGCTCCGAGCCGTGGGTGACCAGGGCCCGGTCCTGTCCGTGGGCGAGGGCGACGGTGACCGGGGTGGGCCAGTCGTCCGCGACCCGGGAGAGGGAGAGGTCGACGCCTTCCTGCCCGGCGAGGACCTGCCGGCAGTAGGCGCCGTAGAAGTCGTCGCCGAAGACCGTGGCCAGCGAGGTGCGCAGGCCGAAGCGGGACGCCGCCACCGCGAGGTTCGCGATGCCGCCGGGGCCGCAGCCCATGCCGGCCGTCCAGACCTCCTCGCCCGGTGTCGGCGGCTTCCCGAGCCCCGTGAGGACGAGGTCGTAGAAGAGCAGCCCGGTCAGCAGCACGTCGGGCATGTCGTCGTCCACACGCCACCCTCTCGTCAAAACTCGTCAATTTCGATGACGGAATCGTGCGCTGCCACGCGAGATTGGTCAATACACGAGCAGAACTGAGCATAGAAATGATTGAAGATGACGAGTAGTGTTCATCGTGTGCTGGCAGAACGACGACATCAACTCATCCTGCGGGCCCTGCGCTCGGGCGGCCCCGCGGCCGTGACCGATCTCTCCGAGCAGCTGGGTGTGAGCCCCGCCACCGTCCGGCGTGACCTGCTGAAACTGGAGGAGGAGGGGCTGCTGACGCGGGTGCACGGCGGTGCCGTCGCCGACGAGGGGGACCAGCCCTTCGCCGAGGTCGCCGAGGTGCGGGTCGCGGAGAAGGACGCCATAGCGGCGCGCGCGGCGGCTCTGGTCGCGGACGGCCAGTCGGTCCTCCTGGACATCGGCACCACCGCCTACCGGCTGGCCCGCCAGCTGCACGGCCGCCGGCTCACCGTCATCACCAGCAACCTGGTGGTCTACGAGGAGCTCGCCGACGACGAGGGCATCGAGCTGGTGCTGCTCGGCGGCATGGTCCGCCGCGAGTACCGCTCCCTGGTCGGCTTCCTCACCGAGGACAACCTGCGCCAGCTGCACGCCGACTGGCTCTTCCTCGGCACCAGCGGGGTGCGCCCCGGCGGCCAGGTGATGGACACGACGGTCGTGGAGGTGCCGGTGAAGCGCGCGATGATCAAGGCGAGCGACAAGGTGGTGCTGCTCGCCGATGCCGCCAAGTTCCCGGGTACGGGCATGGCGAAGGTCTGCGGTCCCGAGGACCTGGACCTGGTGGTGACCAACGCGCCGGTCGACCCGGCGACCCGGTCCGCCCTGGAGGAGGCCGGTGTCGACGTGGTCCTGGCAGGAAAGGCTCAAGCGTGAAACTGACCATTCTGGGCGGCGGCGGATTCCGGGTGCCGCTCGTGTACGGGGCGCTGCTGACGGACCGCGGCGAGGGCCGGGTCACCGAGGTCGTGCTGCACGATCTCGACGCCGGCCGGCTCTCCGCGGTCGCCCGGGTCCTGGCCGAACAGGCGGCCGGTGTCCCCGACGCGCCCACGGTGACCGCCACCACCGACCTCGACGAGGCCCTGCGCGGGGCCGACTTCGTCTTCTCCGCGATCCGCGTCGGCGGCCTGGAGGGCCGGGCGGACGACGAGCGGGTGGCCCTTGCCGAGGGCGTCCTCGGCCAGGAGACGGTCGGCGCCGGCGGCATCGCCTACGGGCTGCGGACCGTCCCCGTCGCCGTCGACATCGCGCGCAGGGTGGCCCGGCTCGCCCCCGACGCCTGGGTCATCAACTTCACCAACCCCGCCGGACTGGTCACCGAGGCCATGTCCCGCCACCTCGGCGACCGCGTCATCGGCATCTGCGACTCGCCGGTCGGCCTCGGCCGCCGTATCGCCCGGGTGCTCGGCGCCGACCCGCGCGAGGCCTGGATCGACTACGTAGGCCTCAACCACCTCGGCTGGGTGCGCGGCCTGCGCGTCGCCGGCCGCGACGAACTCCCGCGCCTGCTCGCCGACCCCGGCCTGCTCGGCTCCTTCGAGGAGGGCAAGCTCTTCGGCGTCGACTGGCTGCAGTCCCTCGGCGCGATCCCCAACGAGTACCTGCACTACTACTACTTCAACCGCGAGGCGGTCCGCGCCTACCAGCAGGCCGAGAAGACCCGCGGCGCCTTCCTGCGCGACCAGCAGGCGCACTTCTACGAAGAGGTCCGGGACCCCGGTGCCGCGGCCCTGGCGGCCTGGGACCGCACCCGCGCCGAGCGCGAGGCCACCTACATGTCCGAGAACCGGGAGACCGCCGGCGCCGGCGAGCGCGACGCCGACGACCTGTCCGGCGGCTACGAGAAGGTCGCCCTGGCGCTGATGCGGGCCATCGCCCGCGACGAGCGCACCACTCTGATCCTCAACGTCCGCAACCGCGGCACCCTCGCGGTGCTCGACGGCGAGGCCGTCATCGAGGTGCCCTGCCTGGTCGACGCCAACGGGGCCCATCCGGTCGCCGTCGATCCGCTTCCTGATCACGCCACCGGACTTGTCTGCTCGGTCAAGGCGGTCGAGCGCGAGGTGCTCGCCGCCGCCGAGTCCGGCTCCCGCACGACGGCCGTGAAGGCGTTCGCCCTGCACCCGCTGGTCGACTCGGTGAACGTGGCCCGCCGGCTGGTGGAGGGGTACACCGAGGTCCACCCCGGCCTCGCGTATCTTAAGTAACCAGCCGCTCGGAAAGCGCTTTCCATCCCTCTTCTGGAGACTTCCATGCACGACGAACGCCGCCGGATCGAGGAGCGCGTAGAGCGCCTCCACAACCAGCGCATCAAGCCCGCGATCCATGCGGCCGCCGTTCCCTTCGAGGTGTCCGCCTGGCAGGCCCCGGGGGAGCCGGTGTCCTTCGAGGAGGCCGCGGCCGCCGCGTACGAACCGTTCGCGATGGACACCCCCTGGGGTCCGCCCTGGGGCACCACCTGGTTCCGGATGCGCGGACAGGTTCCCGCGGAGTTCGCGGGCCGCCGCGTCGAGGCGGTCGTCGACCTCGGCTTCGTGGGCGACTGGCCCGGCAACCAGGCCGAGGCCCTGGTCCACCTCGCCGACGGGACCCCGCTGAAGGCGGTCAACCCGCTCAACCAGTACGTGGCCATCGCCAACCCGGCGGCCGGCGGCGAGGTCGTCGACTACCTGGTCGAGGCCGCCTCCAACCCCGACATCCTGGCGAACGACTTCGCGGCGCCGACCCCCCTCGGCGACGTGCTGACGGCAGGCGACAAGCCGCTCTACACCTTCAAGCGTGCCGACATCGCCGTCCTGGACGAGGAGGTCTTCCACCTCGACCTGGACGTCCAGGTGCTGCGCGAGCTGATGCTGGAGCTCGGCGAGCACGACCCGCGCCGGCACGAGATCATGCACGCCCTCGACCACGCGATGGACCTGCTCGACCTGGACGACATCTCCGGCTCGGCCGCCGCCGTGCGCGCCGCCCTGAAGCCGGCACTGTCGAAGCCCGCGCACGCCAGCGCCCACCGCATCTCCGGCGTCGGCCACGCGCACATCGACTCGGCCTGGCTCTGGCCGATCCGCGAGACCAAGCGCAAGACCTCCCGGACCTTCTCCAACGTCACCTCGCTGGCCGACGAGTACGAGGAGTTCGTCTTCGCCTGCTCGCAGGCCCAGCAGTACGAATGGGTGCGCGACAACTACCCGCAGGTCTGGGCCCGGATCCAGGAGTCCGTCAAGAAGGGCCAGTGGGCGCCGGTCGGCGGCATGTGGGTGGAGTCCGACGGCAACCTGCCGGGCGGCGAGGCCGTCGCCCGCCAGTTCGTCCACGGCAAGCGCTTCTTCATGGAGCACTTCGGTGTCGAGACCAAGGGAGTGTGGCTGCCGGACTCCTTCGGCTACAACGCCGCCTACCCGCAGATCGCCAAGCTCGCGGGCAACGAGTGGTTCCTCACCCAGAAGATCTCCTGGAACCAGACCAACAAGTTCCCCCACCACACCTTCTGGTGGGAGGGCATCGACGGCACCCGCATCTTCACCCACTTCCCGCCCGTCGACACCTACAACGCCCGCTTCAGCGGCGAGGAGATGTCCCGCGCGGTCCGCAACTACGCCGAGAAGGGCGGCGCCACCCGCTCGCTGGCCCCCTTCGGCTGGGGCGACGGCGGCGGCGGCCCCACCCGCGAGATCATGGAACGGGCGCGCCGCCTCAGGGACCTGGAGGGCTCCCCGCGCGTCGAGGTCGAGCACCCGGACGCCTTCTTCGCCAAGGCCCGCGCCGAGTACGAGGACGCGCCGGTCTGGGTCGGCGAGCTCTACCTGGAGCTGCACCGCGCCACCTACACCTCCCAGGCCCGCACCAAGCAGGGCAACCGGCGCAGCGAGCACAAGCTGCGCGAGGCCGAACTGTGGGCGACGACGGCCGCGCTGCACGCGCCCGGCTACCGCTACCCGCACGAGAGGCTCGACCGGCTCTGGAAGACGGTCCTGCTCCACCAGTTCCACGACATCCTGCCCGGCTCCTCGATCGCCTGGGTGCACCGCGAGGCCGAGGCCGAGTACGCCAGGGTCGCCCAGGAGCTGGAGGCGCTCACCACCGAGGCGGTCACCGCGCTCGGCGGCGGCACCGCCCGGGTCTTCAACACCAGCCCCTACGACCGCGCCGAGGTCGTCCGCGACAGCGCGGGCACCCCGGTGTTCGTCGAGGTCCCCGCGAGCGGCAGCGCGCCGCTGACCGGCGCCGCCGGAGCCCCGCAGCCGGTGACGGTCGACGGCCGGGTCATCGACAACGGGCTCGTCCGGGTGGAGATCGCCGAGGACGGCACCCTGTCGTCCGTCCACGACCTGCGGGCCGGCCGTGAGGTCCTGGCCGGCCAGGGCAACCTGCTCCGCCTGCACACCGACCTCCCCAACTACTGGGACGCCTGGGACGTCGACAAGCACTACAAGAACCGCTACACGGACCTGCTGGACCCCTCGGAGATCACCGTCGTCGACGCGGACCCGCTGCTCGGCGCCATCCGTGTCACCCGCCCCTTCGGCAACGGCTCGACGATCACCCAGACGGTCACCGTCCGCGCGGGCAGCCCGCGGATCGACTTCGAGACGGACATCGACTGGCACGAGGCCGAGAAGTTCCTCAAGGCCGGGTTCCCGGTGGACATCCGGGCCGCGCACTCCTCCGCGGAGATCCAGTTCGGTCACGTCCAGCGGCCCACGCACACCAACACCACCTGGGAGGCGGCCCGCTTCGAGGTATCCGGCCACCGTTGGGTGCACCTCGCGGAGCCCGGCTACGGCGTCGCCGTCATCAACGACTCGACGTACGGTCACGACGTCTCCCGTACGGTCCGCGAGGACGGCGGTACCACCACCACGGTCCGCCTCTCCCTGGTCCGTGCCCCGCGGGTCCCGGACCCGGGCGCCGACCAGGGCCGGCACCGCATCACCTACTCCCTGCTCCCCGGCGCGAGCATCGGGGACGCGGTCGCCGAGGGCTACGCCCTCAACCTCCCGCTCCGGGTGGCCGACGCGGCGGGTGCGCCGGAGCCGGTGGTCTCCGTCTCCGGCGAGGGCGTGACGATCGAGGCGGTCAAACTGGCCGACGACGCCTCCGGCGATGTCGTGGTCCGGCTCTACGAGTCCCGGGGCGGCCGCGCCCAGGGCGTCCTGCGCACCGGCTTCCCGCTCGCGGGCGCCCAGGTGACCGACCTCCTGGAGCGCCCGCTGGAGACGGCGGACACCGAAGGGGACACCGTCGCCGTGGCGCTGCGGCCGTTCCAGATCCTGACGCTCCGGCTGCAGCGGGCGGCCACCGCCCGGTAGCCCCCGGGGGCGGGCCCGGCGGTCGTGCGCCCGGCCCGCCCCTTACCCCGACCGACCCTGTATCCGACGGGAGTCCATCCGTGCCCATGCAACCGTGGTTCACCGACGCCAAGTTGGGCATTTTCGTCCACTGGGGGATCTACGCCGTCGACGGCGTCCAGGAGTCCTGGTCGTTCTACGACGACATCGTGCCGCACGACCAGTACATGTCCCAGCTCGGCCGCTTCACCGGCGCGAAGTACGACCCGCGCGCCTGGGCCGACCTGTTCGCCCGCGCCGGCGCCAGGTACGCCGTGCTCACCAGCCGTCATCACGACGGAGTGGCGCTGTGGGACACCGAGTTCGGCGATCTCAACCTCGGCAGGGACTATCTGACCGGCTACGCAGACGCCCTGCGTGAACAGGGCCTCAAGGTCGGTCTCTACTACTCGCACTCGGACTGGAACCACCCCGACTACGCCAGCACCCGCAAGCCGGGCCGCCCGCCCGAGCAGGAGGACAACCGGTACTCCGAGTGCTCGGCCGAGGACGAGGACCTCGATGCCTGGGAGCGGTTCATCGCCTACCGTGACGGCCAGATACGCGAGTTGGCCTCCCGTTACCGGCCCGATCTGATGTGGTTCGACGGGGAGTGGGACCGCAGCGAGGAGCAGTGGCGGATCAGGGAACTCGCCGCGCTCGTCCGCTCCTACGCACCGCACGTCGTCTTCAACGCCCGGATGCTCAGCGAGGGCGACTACGCGACACCGGAACAGGGCGTACCCGTCGAACCCCCCGCCGGGCCCTGGGAGCTGTGCCTCACCATCAACGACTCGTGGGGCTTCCAGCACCACGACCACAACCACAAGTCGCTCAGCCAGCTGATCCGCTACTTCACCGAGACCATCGGCGGTGGCGGCAATCTCCTCCTGGACGTCGGCCCTACGGAGGACGGCACCATCCCGCAGCCGCAGGTCGAGCGCCTCGAAGGCCTGGGGGAGTGGATCCGGGGACACGCCGAGGCCGTGTACGGCACGGTCCGCGGGCTGCCGGCCGGGCACCACTACGGGCCGAGCACCCTCTCCGCCGACCGCCGCACCCTCTACCTCACCCTGTACGACATCCCGCGTGCCGAGATCGGCGTCCGCGGCCTGGTCACCCCGGTCCGGAAGGTCAGCGTGCTCGGCACCGGCAGCGAACTCGCCCACCGTGTCGTCGGCGGACTGCACGAGGCGGTCGGCGTGCTGTGGATCGACCCGCCGGCCGCGGCCGACCTCGACCCCTACGCCACGGTCCTCGCCGTCGAACTGGACGGGGAGCTGGAGCTGTACCGGGGATCCGGCCGGTTCTGATGGGGTCCTGAGCCGGTCTCCCGATCCAGTTCTGATCCGACTCCGATCCGATTCCGATCCGATTCCGATCCGGTTAGGTCCGGTTCGGCGCCAAAAGTCGGGAATTCTCATATGAAGAATTAAGAGAACGGTAAGTTGCCTGGTCACGGCGGCTTTTCGGGCCACCGTGACCCCTTCGGTTCGCCTTTCGGACATCTCGAGTTCGCCTGCCACCCCTGGGATGCGGAACGGCAGGGACGAGAGAAAGGCATCACCGTGCGAGACCCGCGAATGTCAGCGATCGCCAAGGGGCTCAGGCGCCGGGGACGGCTCATGGCGCAGGCGGTGAGCCCTCCGCGCAGGACCCTGGACGCGATCCCGACGCAGCGTCCGGTGCGGCCGCGGACCTCCGCCGACTACGTGGCCCCCCGCGCCCCGCGCCTGGTGGCGGCCCCGGTCTTCGTCCTCTCCTCGGTGCGCTCCGGCTCCACGCTGCTGCGCGTCCTGCTGAACAGCCACAGCCGCATCCGCGCCCCGCACGAGATGCATCTGCGCACGGTCCACGTCCAGATGTCCCGGGAGTTCACCGCGGACGCCATGAAGGAACTCGCCCTCGACCGCGAGGAGCTGGAGCACGTCCTGTGGGACCGGGTGCTGCACCTGGAGCTCAGCCGCAGCGGCAAGGACGTCATCGTCGACAAGACCCCGCCGAACACCCTCATCTGGCCCCGGCTGCACCGATGTTGGCCCGACGCCCGGTTCGTCCTGCTGTTGCGCCACCCCGGCGCCGTCATCCAGTCCCTGACCAGCCGCCGCGCCGATCCCGACCACGAGGCGATCCGCGCCGAGGTCCTGAGCTACGCGGAGAAGCTCGAAGAGGCGCGTCTGAACCTCCCCGGCGTCCATGTGATCACGTACGAGGACCTCACCGCCGCGCCGGAGCGGGTCACCCGCGACTTGTGCGGGTACCTCGGCGTCCCCTGGGAGAGCGGCATGCTCGACTACGGCAAGCAGGACCACGGCACCTTCAGGCCGAAGCTGGGCGACTGGAGCAGCCAGATCAAGTCCGGCCGTATCCAGGCCGCCCGCCAGGCCGACCCCACCGCCGAACTCCCGCCCCGGCTGGGCGAGATAGCGAAGGCGTGGGGGTACCCGGTCTAGGCACCCCCACGCCACCGCTGCCGTCGCTCAGCCGGTGAAGCCGGCCGTGATCGAGGTGAACTGCCAGTTGCTCTGGCTGATCCCGGAGCAGTTGCTCACCACGCCACCGCCCGCGCAGCCGCGGTCCCGGTTCACGGCCCAGAACGCGAGCCGGGCGATGTGGTGCGAGTTCCCCCAGTCACGGATCTGCGTCCAGATCGCCGGGGTCGTGGTCTCCTGCTGGTCCGACAGACCGTTCATACCGGAGATCCCGATGTGCGCGTAGGCCGTCGCGTCGTCCCACCCGAAGGTGGACTTCAGCTTGGTCTTCAGCCCCTCGGCCGCCGCCACGGTGTTGCCGTACATGTCGGCGCCGCCGCCGAAGTCGAACGGCATGATCGTGAAGACGTCGATGTTCGCGCCGAGCGACTGCGCCTGCTCGATGAGCCGGTTGCCGTAGTACGTCGGCCCGGTGGTGGAGGTGCCGAAGGTGACGATCGTCTTCAGGCCGGCGTTGTTGGCCTTGACCGTCTTGAGGGCGGTCAGGATCTTCGCCTGCACGGCCTCGTTCTCGAACTCGTCCGTGTTCTCGATGTCCATGTCGACGGACTTGAGACCGTAGGCGTCGATCACCTTCTGGATCGCTCCGGCCAGCGCGCTCGCGGAGGAGCAGTTGGCGCCGAGCTTGCTGCCCTGCCAGCCGCCGAACGACGGGGTGATGTCACCGCCGGCCGCCCGGATCTGGTTGATCGCGGTCTGGTCGGCGCCGCCGGTCAGCGCCCGGCTGCCGTCCCAGGCCGGGGTGCAGCCGCCCGAGTCCAGCACGAAGGCCATGGTGAAGTTCTTGATGCCGGTGGCGCTCATCACCGTGGACGGGCTCGGGGGATCGCCCCAGCCCTCGAAGAGGTAGGGCGCGGCCTGTTTGAAGCCGGTCCCGCCGCCGCTGCCCGCGCTCGTCGTCACGGACACGGCGTTGGAGGCCGCCGACACGTTCCCGGCCGCGTCCCGCGCCTTCACCGTGAACGTGTACGCCGTACTGGCCGACAGTCCGCTCACCGTGGCGGAGGTTCCGGAGACGCTCGCCACCTGGCTCGACCCGCTGTAGACGTCGTAGCCCGTCACCCCGACGTTGTCCGTCGAGGCCGACCACGACAGGGACACGCTCGACGAGGTCTTCCCGGTGGAGGCGAGGTTCGTGGGCGCGGTGGGCGCCTGGGTGTCGGAGCTGCCGCCGCCGGGCCCGTCGAGGCTGATGTCGTCGGCGTAGTAGGTGCCCTGCGCGTACCAGCCGTGGATGTAGATCTGGGCGCTGGTCTGCGAGGCCCCGGTGGTGAAGGAGACGCTCAGCCGGCTGTACTGGGACGGCGATGTGGTCCAGGTGGAGGTGCCACCGGTGACCCCTAGATAGACGTACGAGCCGCGGACCCAGCCGCTCAGCGAGTACGTGGTGTTGGGCTGCACGGCGACCGTCTGCGTGCACTGGGCGGTGTCGCTGGAACTCACGGCCCCGGCGAGGGCCCTGGACCCGCCGTGCACGGGGGAGGAGACGACCGAGCCCAGGTTCCCGGTGCAGGACCAGGGCGAGAGACTCCCCGACTCGAAGCCGGGGTTGGAGAGGACGTTGGCCGCCTGTGCGGTGCCGGGGAGCGCGATGGCCCCGGCGAGCGCGAGGGCGGCGGACCCGAGCAGTGCGAGTATCCGACGTCTGGAACGTCTGAGCGAGTTGCGCACGCGATCTCCCTGGAGGAATGGGGGTGTTCGGGAGTTGCACGAAGGTGCGAAAGGGGGTGCGCAACAAAAATGGTATGGACCAATCCAGCTGTCAAGGAGACGAGCGCGAATTGGTCCATACCGGTGTGGTGAATGACTTGGGGGCGCGGGGCTGTCTTCGATCCCCGGCTCCACCGTGGGGGCGAGAAACCACGACGGCGCCGCACCCGGCCGCCGACCTAGAGCGGCAGCACCGCGGCCGCGGCGTCGACCGACTCCACCTCCACGGGAACCGGCGGCGCCAGCACCACGTCGGCCTCCTCCCGCACGGCCGGCACGGACGGCAGCACGGGACGCGGCCCCGACACCACCGCGTAGTCCTGCCCGAGGAACGGCGGCTCGATCACCCCGGGGTCCTCGCCCAGCGCCAACTGCACCGCCGCCCACGGAGCGTTGACCCCGCAGAGTGACAGCTGGTGCAACCCCCCGGCGGGACGCGTGTTGACGTCGAGCAGCACCGGCTCGTCGCCGTACATCCGGAACTGGATGTTGGACAGGTAGTGCAGCCCGAAGCCCCCGGCGATCAGCCGGGCCGGCTCCAGCCACCGCTCGTCCAGGGTGAAACCACGACGGCGGCCCTTCTTCGTGCGGCCCACCGCCAGCCGGACCCGGTTGTCGGGCCCGGTGAGGCAGTCCACGGACACCTCCGGCTCCTCCAGCCGCGGCATCACCAGCCAGTCCACCGGCTGGTCGGCCCGCCGCAACGCGTCGACGACCAGGTCGAGCTGGACGTACGGCCCCGGGAACCCGTTGAGGTGGAAGAGCGAGAAGGGGGCGCGCGTGATCACCCGGAAGCCCACACCACCCGCACCGGCGGCCGGCTTGAAGCAGGCCTTGTGCCCGTCGGTCTCCAGCTTCTCGACCGCGGCGACCAGTTCGTCCGCCGTGCGGACCCGCCACCACGGCGGCACCGGGACACCGACCGAGGCGACGGCCTCGTACGCGGTCGCCTTGTCCTCGAAGACCGCGGTGCCCTCCGGCGTCGGCGCCAGCAGCGCCGTTCCCACCGCCTCGAAGTCGGACCGGTGGGCGACGATCGCCGACTGGTGCAGCCGGGGCACGAAGACATCGATGCCACGGCGCTGGCACTGGTCGAGCGCGTACTCGACGTAGCCGGCCGGGGACAGGCCCTCCGGCTCCAGTTCGGCGGTGTCGGCGGCGGCCAGCACCGGGGAGTCGGCGTCACCGTGCGTCGCATGGATCTCGACCGCCCGGTCGCTGGGATTTTTCCGCAGCTGATCCATGAAGAACACGTTCTCCGCGTACGTGCGGTTGAGCCAGACGCGTACGCGAGAGCGCATTAATGCCGCCTTCCGGGGTTTTCGGGCAGGGCTCAGCGGGCCCGTGCCCGGGCAGGGTGGTTGGAGGGTCACCAAACCGCCCTGGACGAAGGGAAGTTCGTGGCGGTGGTGTTGGGGGGATCATACGGCTTTCAAAGGGCCTCGCGTGCAACGCCAGTGTTACGGATTTCGCGGGACTGTCCACGCGCGTTTTCCTGCACCGTCCGCGTCGGTTTCCTTGACTGACGGGCACCGGCCCGGCGGACCGCCGGGGCCCGGCCGGGCGAGTGCCCGCCGACAGGCCGACAAGTCCCCTTGTTCCGTCGACCCGTCATGTGTTGAGGTGGGTGGTGACGACATGATCGGAAGGGGTACGGGGTGGAGTCAACGGCCGGTGCCGGGCAGCTGCTGGCCATCAGCGACCTGCACATCTCGTATCCGGAGAACCGTGAGCTCGTCGAGAAGATGCGCCCCGAGACGGATGACGACTGGCTGATCGTGGCCGGTGACGTCGCGGAGACCGTCGCCGACATCCGCTGGGTCCTGGAGACCTTCGCCGGCCGCTTCGGCAAGGTGCTGTGGGCCCCCGGCAACCACGACCTGTGGACCCACCCCAAGGATCCGGTCACCCTGCGCGGCGTCGCCCGCTACGAGCACCTCGTGGGCCTCTGCCGGGAACTCGGCGTGGTCAGCCCCGAGGACCCCTATCCGGTCTGGGAGGGCCCGGGCGGCCCGGTCGTGGTCGCCCCGCTCTTCCTGCTGTACGACTACTCCTTCCTGCCGGCCGGCTGCACCACCAAGGAAGAGGGCCTCGCGTACGCGCGCGGCACCGGCATCGTCTGCAACGACGAGTACCTGCTCCACCCCGACCCCTACCCGACCCGCGAGGACTGGTGCCGGGCCCGGGTCGAGGCCACCGAGCGCCGGCTCGCCGAGCTGCCCGAGGAACTGCCGACCGTGCTGGCGGCCCACTATCCGCTGGACCGGCACCCCATGGACGTCCTGTGGTACCCCGAGTTCGCGATGTGGTGCGGCACCACCCGCACCGCCGACTGGCACCGCCGGTTCCGCGTCGACACCATGGTCTACGGTCATCTGCACATCCCCCGGACCACCTGGCACGACGGGGTCCGCTTCGAAGAGGTCTCCGTGGGATACCCCCGCGAGTGGCGCAAGCGCTCCCAGCCCCCGGGCAAGCTGCGCCGCATTCTGCCGATGGAGGTCGGAACCGGTGATCGAGGAGCTGCTCCCGGACTCGGTGGTGGCCGTGGAGATGCTCGGTGACGAGGCGATCCGGGAAGCCCCCCTCTACCCCGAGGAGGCGGCGCTCGTCGCGCGTGCCGTGCCCAAGCGCCGCCGCGAGTTCTCCGCCGTGCGCGCCTGTGCCCGGCGTGCCATGGAGAAGCTCGGGGTTCCGCCGCAGCCCGTCCTGAGCGGCGAGCGCGGCGCACCGCGCTGGCCGGACGGGCTGGTCGGCAGCATGACCCACTGCGAGGGCTACTGCGCTGCCGCCCTGGTCCGCGCCACCGACCTGGCCTCCCTGGGCATCGACGCCGAACCGCACGCCCCGCTGCCCGAGGGCGTCGCGGAGTCCGTCCTGCTGCCCTCGGAGCAGGAGCGGCTGCGCCGGCTCGTGGCCGAGCGGCCCGGTGTGCACTGGGACCGCCTGCTGTTCAGCGTCAAGGAATCCGTCTACAAGGCGTGGTTCCCCCTCACCGGGAAGTGGCTGGACTTCATGGAGGCCGACATCGAGCTCCTCCCGGAGCCCGGCGAGCGGCCGCACGGCACCCTGTACGCCCGCCTCCTGGTTCCCGGCCCCCAGGTCGGCGGGCAGCGGTTGCAGGCCTTCGAGGGCCGCTGGAGCGTGGGGCACGGCATGCTGACCTCGGCCGTGATCGTGCCGCACCCCTGACAGCGCCCCTGGTCGTGCTCCGTCGGCTCAGACGGGTGTGCACCAGTCGTGCAGGAGGCGGAAGAACGCCTCCTCGTTGCCGGCGAGTCCGGCCCGGGCCAGGGCCTCCTCGGCCTCGGCGAGCACGGCGGGTGGGACCAGGAAGGGGCGCGGGGCGCCGTCCGGAGGTCCGTCGAAGGCCGCGCGGACGGTGTGCAGCAGCCGCAGATAGGCCTGGACGGCGGTGCGCTCACGGTCGGTCAGTACGGCGGTGGGCATGGCTCGGCTCTCCCCGTCGGTCGTCACGGTCACGCGCCCGGACGGCGCGGCCGCACCGCGTGTGCGGTGCGCACCCACCAGCTTGCCGTCCGCCACTGACAACGCCTGCCCGCTACGGCTCGGTTCGCCCGCTCAGCCGACCCCGAACCGCCCCGCGGCCCCTTCCTGAGGGAACGTCCCTTCGCCCGGCCGCGACGAAATCCGGCCCGCAACGCGATCCGCCCGACAGGCATCCGGTCCGCGTCGGCGTCCGGTCCCCGACACGATCCGCCCGATCGGCATCCGACCCGCGTCGGCATCCGGTCCGCAACGGGATCCGGTCGGCCCCGGTGCCCGGCCGGGTCGGGCTCACTTCCCCGGGTAGCCCAGCGAGACCTCGATGCGCCCCGCCACGTCGTGCCGCCGTACCGGGCCGCGCAGGGCCGAACCCGCGAGCCAGGTCCGGCACTTGCTGGCCAGCAGCAGCCCGAAGGTCTCCGCGTCCTGTTCCTCGGCCTGGTCGAAGCGGGTGCGGGCGGCCATCCGACGGACGGCTGCCTGGACCGCGGCCCGGTCACTGACCGCGGCGCCGCCCGCGCCTTCGTCGACGAGCCGTGCCGCGACCGCGACCCCCTCCACGTCGTGGCCGTGGTGGTCGGCGTGCATGTGCCACAGCTCGTGGCCGAGGATCACCAACTGGTGGTCGGGCGCGGTGCGTTCCTCGACCACCACCAGGTCGCGGTCGGTCAGGTCGAGCCACAGCCCGCTGGCCGTGCCGGGCGGGAAGACGGCCGTACGGAACAGGACCGGGCGGCCGCGGCGGCGGCTCATCGCGTCGCACAGCGCCCGGTACAGCTCCTGTGGCGAGGTGGGCGCGGGCAGGGTCAGCTCCCCGACCAGCTCGCCGCTCAGCCGGCGCATGTCCCTGCCGATGGCCATGTTCTCCCGTTCCCCCTCAGCTCACGACTCGGGCCGCTTGACGCTCTCCAGGAGCATGTCCAGCCATTCCGCGACCTTGTCGCGGTGCTGGTCGGTGGGGAGCTGGGCGGCCCGCCAGGCGATCCCGCGCACCCCGTGGTCCTGCAGCAGCCGCTCCAGGGGGTCCGCCGCGGCCGCGGCCGCCGCCCGCTCCCGGTCGGCCAGCTTCTGCAGCAGCTCCTGCTCGACGCGCTGGAGGGCGCCGGCCAGCGCCTCGGGGTCCGCGGCGGTGAGGAAGCCGGCATGCACCCGGAAGAAGCGCTGGAGGGCGTCGCAGTGCTCCATGGTCGGCCGCCGGTCGCCGTTGAGCAGGGCGCCGGCCTGCTGCCGGGACATGCCCGCGCCGTCGGCGATCTCCTGCTGGGTGTGTTTTCGGCCGTTGGGCTTGAGGCGGGTGCGGCGCAGCAGGTCCAGACGTTGCAGGAAGCGTTCCTGGACATCGGGTTCGCCCGCGGGCCGGCCGGCGAGCAGGGCCCTGACCACGGGCTCGGGGACACCGCAGGCGTAGGAGAGCCGCCCGATGTCGTAGACCTCGGCGTACGCCACGCCGAGCCGGTCGGCGAGCGCGCTGACGCGGGAGACGACGGCCGGCAGCTGGGCGGTCGCCGTGGCGCCCGGATCCTCGTAGCCATCCGTCACCGACAGAACTCCTACGTCTCTCAGAGGAATCAGGGGCTTCGCACAGGTGGTCGCCGTGGACCGCCCGGCATGAACTTCCCGGAGATTAGCGGGTCGTTCGAACTCACATCCAGGTGTCGCCACAACTGTGGCCAATTTCGGCCGTCAACAGGCATGAAATGCCACGATAGTTGACATGCATCCGAGTGGGGCAGCAGGATCACATCGCCGCGAGAAGGCCGCATAGGCAAGAGGGGTGACCTCCCGATGGCATATCAGGCAGGTGGGCAGCGGCCGGCGCCGCGGCCCGTCCCCGAAAGTCTTGAGGCCCAGGCATACCTACAGGACTACGCATTGCTGCTGGACGCCGTTCCCTTTCCGTCCCTGGTGGTGGACCACCGCTGGGACGTGGTGCTGGCCAACGGCGCGTTCGAGACACTTTTCGGGGGGGTCGCCCCGCATCCCACGGCCATGCCCGGGGACAACTTCCTCCGGTTCGTCCTGTTCCACCCGGACGCCGGCTCGGTGCTCGGCGCGCACGAGTCGGGCTGGTGCCTGCCGATGCTGGCCCAGTTCAAGACCACCCTGGAGCGGTACGGCCACGATCACGAACTCCAGTCGATCCGCCGGGAGATCGCCCAGGACCCGATCATGGAGGCGGCGTTCCGGCACGGTCTGCCGCACTGGCTGCGCGCGGTCGGCGAGGAGGGCGCCCGGCTCGACGGTGCCGTCCGGCCGGTGCTGCACCCGGACCCGCTGCTGGGGGCCACCGAGTGCCGGGTGGTCGGGGAGACCGCCAGGACCCTTCACGACATGGGCTACGCGCGTTACACCCTGGTGCTGCGCGCCGCTCCCCGCCCCGCCGCCCCGCGCCGCTCCCGCCGGCCCGGCGGCCTGGGCGCTCATCTGACCGTGGTTCCCACCCCTGACGCCTGACCCGGCACCGTCGGCGTTCAGGTCGCCGACGGCGCCGGGCCGGACGCCCACCCCGGCACCGGCCCGCACTCCCCACCACCACCCGTCCGGACGGGCCCCGCTCGTGCCGCGGCGCCCGCACGTGGGTCCCCGCTCGTGCCGCGGCGCCCGCACGAGGCTCCCCACTCAGGTCGCGGCGACGGCCAGGACCAGCGGTACGCCCCGGCAGGGCACCAGGCGCAGCGCGCCGAACGTGCCCGGCCGTCCGCTCTCCAGCACGGCCGCGAAGTCCGGCCCCTTGGTCAGTGAGCCGGCCAGGTGCGCCGGGTCCGCCGACGCCGCCACCCGGCCACGGGCGTTGACCAGCCGGGCGGGGCCGGGCAGCGCGCGCAGCAGGGGCAGCGCGGCCGCCTCGAAGTGCCGTAGGTACACGTCGGCGGCGGCCACGCCCAGGAAGCGGCCCGCCCGTTCCACCGGCGCGGACAGGGTGAGGCTGTACTCGTCGGAGCAGAGGTAGTCGACGTACGGCCCGGCCACCGCGCGGTGCCCGGTGTCCCGGGGCAGCGTGAACCAGTCCCAGTGCGTGTAGTCGGAGTAGGCCGAGGTGCGCGGGTCGAGGTCGAGGAGCAGTGGTCGTACGTCCCCGCCGGCGTCGGTCTGCCACCACTCCAGCCAGGCCGGCACGTCGGCGAGCAGTCCGGGCGCGGCCACGAAACCGACGCCGGAGACCAACTCCTGCCGGGCCAGGCGCAGATGGAGCCCGGGGCGCAGCGCGGCCAGGTCGGCGGTGACCGGCCGGCGGCCCGTGGCGGCCACCCGGGCCAGCAGTGCGGCGGTGTCGGCGCGGGTCTGCGCGACGGCGTCGAACACCGCCTCCAGGGCGCGGCCGACCCGCTCGGCCACGTACTCCTCGGTGGCGGCCGGCGCCCTGGTCACGGATGTGGAGGGGACGGTGCCGCGGCTCATGCTGCCCTCCGGTGGACGGGGGAGCGGGCGCGGCGCGGCTACAGGGTCAGCCGCAGGGCGATGAGCCGCGCCGTCGAGTCCCGCACGCACCGCTCGGCCAGCTCCCTGGCCGATGCGTCCGCCCCATCCTGCACGGCCGAGATTACGGACCGGTGACGGTCCGCCACCTCTTCACGATATTCGTCGTCGCCGAGCACAAGGCACAGCAGGGCGCCGACCTCCGTCTGGAGCGCGACCTGTTCCCGGGTGAGCCGGGCCGACTGGGCGGCGGCGGCCAGTTCCACGTGGAAGCGGCCGTACAGCCGGCAACGTGCCGAGGTGCCCCGGGCCTTGCGCAGTTCCTCGGTGGTCCGGCGGAGTTGGTCCAGGTCGTGGTCCTCGGTGCGCTGTGCGGCGAGGTGTGCGGCGGTGCCGGACAGGGCCGCCCAGTGGTCGCCGAGGTCGCGCAGTTCCTCGGGGCTCCAGCCGCGCAGCCGCTCCAGGAGCCGCTCCCGGCCGGGCGGGTCCGGCAGGGAGACGAAGCTGCCGCCGCCGCGGCCCCGGCGGGTGACGACCAGGCCCTGCTGGCGCAGGGCCATCAGCGCCTCCCGCAGGGTCACCGTGGACACCCCGAGCTGACCGGCCAGCTCCGTCTCGCCGGGCAGTTGCTCCCCGTCGGCGAGCAGTCCGAGCTCGATGGCGTCGCCGATCCGGCGTACGACGGCGGCCACCCGGGCCCCGCTGTCCACCGGGGCGAAGACGGCCTTTCGGGCGCCGCCGTCCGTCTGCTGCTGCTTCACGGCCCACCACCCTATGCGTTGACCCAAGCTTTACCTCAGAAGGGTCTTGAGCTTTGAACTATGACTTCATATCTTTCCCGTCACCACATGCAACGCAAGAGAGCGCCAGAAAGGTTCCCGCCCATGGAGGCCAGCGCGATCCGGTTGCGGGATCTGCGGAAGTCGTTCGGCGACACCAGCGCCGTGGCAGGAGTCGACCTGGACATCCGCGACGGCGAGTTCTTCTCGATGCTCGGCCCCTCCGGCTCCGGCAAGACCACCGTGCTGCGCCTGATCGCCGGCTTCGAGAGCCCCACCTCGGGCGTGGTCGAACTCGCCGGGCAGGACGTCACCCGCCGCGCCCCCTTCGAGCGGGACGTGCACACCGTCTTCCAGGACTACGCCCTGTTCCCGCACATGAACGTCGAACAGAACGTCGCCTACTCCCTCAAGGTCCGCAAGGTCCCCCGGGCCGAACGCCTGGTCCGCGCCCGCAAGGCCCTCGCCGAGGTCCGCCTCGACGGCTTCGGCGGCCGCCGTCCCGCCCAGCTCTCCGGTGGCCAGCGCCAGCGCGTCGCCCTCGCCCGCGCCCTCGTCGGGCGGCCCCGCGTCCTGCTGCTCGACGAGCCCCTCGGTGCCCTCGACCTCAAGCTGCGCGAGCAGATGCAGCTCGAACTCAAGGCCCTGCAACGGGAGGTGGGCATCACCTTCGTCTTCGTCACCCACGACCAGGAGGAGGCCCTGACGATGAGCGACCGTGTCGCCGTCTTCCACCAGGGTCGCATCGAACAGGTCGGTACCCCGGCGGAGATCTACGAACGCCCGGCCACCGCCTTCGTCGCCTCCTTCGTCGGCACCTCCAACCTGCTCACCGGGGACATCGCCCGGCGGTTGCTCGGCGAGAGCGGCACCCACAGCATCCGGCCCGAGAAGATCCGGGTCCTCGAGGAGACCGCGGGCCCGGGCGAACCCGACCACGCCGACGCCGTCGGCACCGTCGCCGAGGTGGTCTACCTCGGCGACGCCACCCGCTTCCTGGTCGACGTGGACGGCGGCGGCCGGCTCACCGCGCTCCAGCAGAACCTCGACACCTCCGCCGAGGACGTCGCCGTCTACCGCGGCACCCGCGTCCGGCTGCGCTGGCAGCGCCGGCACACCGTCCACGTCCCCGGCTGACCGGCCGCCCGTCCCGCCCGGATCCGCCGTCCCTCACCTCTGGAGTACGTCGTGCGCCTCACCCGACCTCTCACCGCGGCCGCCGCCGTCGCGCTGCTGCTGGCCGCCACCGCCTGCGGTTCCTCCGGCTCCGGTTCCTCCACCGGACTCAACCCGCCCGACCTCAAGCCCCTGGCCAAGCTCGGCAAGAGCGAGGGCTCGGTCAACCTGATCGCCTGGGCCGGCTACGTCGAGGACGGCTCCGACGACCCCAAGGTGGACTGGGTCACCGACTTCGAGAAGCAGACCGGCTGCCAGGTCCACTCCAAGGTCGCCGCCAGCTCCGACGAGATGGTCAAACTGATGAAGACCGGCGAGTACGACGCCGTCTCCGCCTCCGGCGACGCCTCCCTGCGCCTGATCGCCTCCGGTGACGCGGCTCCGGTCAACACCAAGCTCGTGCCGAACTACAAGGACATCTTCAGCGGCCTGAAGAACGGCGCCTGGAACTCGGTCAAGGGCCAGATGTACGGCATCCCGCACGGCCGCGGCGCCAACCTGCTGATGTACAACACCCAGAAGGTCAGCCCCGCCCCCACCTCCTGGGCGGCCGTCTTCGACGACGCGGCGAAGTACCAGGGCCATGTCACCGCCTACGACTCGCCGATCTACATCGCCGACGCGGCCCTGTATCTCAAGGCCACCAAGCCCGAGTTGAAGATCAAGGACCCCTACGCGCTCGACCAGAAGCAGTTCGACGCGGCCGTCGCCCTGCTGAAGAAGCAGAACGCGGACGTCGGCGAGTACTGGAGCGACTACCTCAAGGAGATCTCCGCCTTCAAGAGCGGCGACTCCGTGATCGGCACCAGCTGGCAGGTCATCGCCAACCTGGCGGCCGACGACGGTGCGAAGGTCAGGGCCTTCGTGCCCAAGGAGGGTTCCACCGGCTGGTCCGACACCTGGATGGTCTCCGCCAAGGCCAAGCACCCCACCTGCGCCTACAAATGGCTCGACTGGATCGTCTCCCCGAAGGTCAACGCCGAGGTCGCCGAGTACTTCGGCGAGGCCCCGGCCAACGCCAAGGCCTGCGATCTGACCAGCGACAAGAGCTTCTGCACGACCTATCACGCGGCCGACGAGAGCTACTGGAAGAACATCGCCTTCTGGAACACGCCCATCGAGCAGTGCCTGGACGGCCGCACCGACGTCAAGTGCGTGCCGTACGCCAAGTGGGTGCAGGCCTGGACCGAGATCAAGGGCTGAGCCATGACCGTGCCCACCCGGACCGCGGGGGCGCTGTACCGGCGCCCCCGGCTCCGCCTCGCCCTGCTGCTGACCGCCCCGCTGCTCTGGCTGGCCGTGCTCTATCTGGGCTCCCTGGCGGTGCTGTTCGTCTCCGCGTTCTGGACGACGGACTCCTTCACCTCCGAGGTGGTGAAGGTCTGGTCGACCGACAACTTCCACGAGCTGTTCACCACCCCGGTGTTCCGGCAGGTGATCCTGCGCAGCGTCGGCGTCGCCCTCGCGGTGACCGCGCTGTGCGCGGTGATCGCCTTCCCGGTCGCCTTCTACACCGCCCGGGTGGCCAGGCCGAGCCTGCGCCCGCTCCTGGTGGTCGCCATCCTCACCCCGCTGTGGGCGAGTTACCTGGTCAAGGTGTACGCCTGGCGGCTGATCCTGTCCGAGGGCGGGCTCGCCGACTGGCTGCTGAAACCCTTCGGGCTGAGCGGGCCCGGTTTCGGGCTGCCGGCCACCGTGCTCGCCCTGACCTATCTGTGGCTGCCGTACATGATCCTGCCGATCCACACCGCGCTGGAACAGCTGCCCGACAACCTGCTGGACGCCTCCGCGGACCTGGGCGCCCGCGCCGGGCGGACCTTCCGGTCCGTGGTGCTGCCGATGGTGCTGCCGTCGGTCGCCGCCGGGTCGGTGTTCACCTTCTCGCTCAGCCTCGGCGACTACATCACCGTGCAGATCGTCGGCGGCAAGACCCAGCTCATCGGCAACCTCGTCTACGCCAACATCGAACTCAACCTGCCCATGGCCGCCGCGCTCGCCACCGTCCCGGTCGTCGTCATCGTGCTGTACCTGCTCGCGATGCGCCGCACGGGCGCGCTGAGCAGCCTGTAGAGGAGCCCGCCGTGCAACTCTCCCGTTCCGCGCGGATCGCGGTGCGTGTCGCCGCCGGCCTCGGCTTCGCGGTGATCTACGTGCCGTTGCTGCTGGTCCTCGTCAACTCCCTGAATCCGGACCGCAGCGCGAGCTGGCCGCCGCCCGGTGTGACCACCCGCTGGTGGTCGGCCGCCTGGCACAGCTCCGGTGCCCGCGAGGCCCTGTGGACCTCGGTGAAGGCCGGGCTCGGCGCCACCGCGATCGCCCTGGTGCTCGGCACGCTGATCGCCTTCGCGGTCGCCCGGTACCGCTTCTTCGGCCGGGACGCCCTCTCCTTCGTGGTCGTCCTGCCGATCGCGCTGCCCGGCATCGTCACCGGTATCGCCCTCAACTCGGCCTTCGGCACGGTCCTTGCGCCGCTCGGCGTCGGACTCGGCCTGTTCACCGTGGTCGTCGGACACGCCACCTTCTGCGTGGTGATCGTCTTCAACAACGTGGTCGCCCGGCTGCGCCGCACCTCCGGCACCTACGAGGAGGCGGCGGCCGACCTCGGCGCCGACACCTTCCGCACCTTCGCCGACGTCACCTTCCCCCTGGTGCGCTCGGCGCTGCTCGCGGGCGGACTGCTCGCCTTCGCGCTCTCCTTCGACGAGATCGTGGTCACCACCTTCACCGCGGGACCGGGCGTTCAGACCCTGCCGCTGTGGATCTACGACAACATGACCCGCCCCCAGCAGGCACCGGTGGTGAACGTGGTGGCGGCGGTGCTCGTGCTGCTGTCGGTGGTCCCGATCTACCTCGCCCAGCGACTGTCGGCGGACACGGCGACCGGCAGCCGCGTCTGACCCCGGCTCCGGAGCCTACGCAAGCAGCTTGCGTAAATTGCGCTACCCTTGCGCTCATGACACGACGACTTGCGGAAGTGGCCAAGAAGGTCGGGGTCAGCGAGGCCACGGTCAGCCGGGTACTCAACGGCAAGCCCGGGGTCTCCGAGGCCACCCGGCAGGCGGTGCTCTCGGCCCTGGACGTCCTCGGCTACGAGCGCCCCACCCAGTTGCGCGGCGAGCGCGCCCGACTCGTCGGTCTGGTCCTGCCCGAGCTGCAGAACCCCATCTTCCCGGCCTTCGCCGAGGTCATCGGCGGCGCGCTCGCCCAGCTCGGGCTGACCCCGGTGCTGTGCACCCAGACCAAGGGCGGGGTCTCCGAGGCGGACTACGTCGAGCTGCTGCTGCAACAGCAGGTCTCGGGGGTGGTGTTCGCCGGCGGTCTGTACGCCCAGGCCGACGCGCCCCACGACCACTACCGGCTGCTCGCCGACCGCAACATCCCGGTAGTGCTGGTCAACGCCGCCATCGAGCACCTCGGCTTCCCGGCCGTGTCCTGCGACGACGCGGTGGCGGTGGAGCAGGCCTGGCGCCACCTCGCCTCCCTCGGGCACGAACGCATCGGCCTGGTCCTGGGCCCCGGCGACCATGTCCCCTCGGCCCGGAAACTCGCCGCCGCGCGGGCCATCGGCGAGGTCCCCGACGAGTACGTGGCCCGCGCGATCTTCTCCATCGAGGGCGGCCACGCCGCCGCGTCCCGGCTGATCGACCGGGGTGTCACCGGCATCATCTGCGCCAGCGACCCGCTCGCGCTCGGCGCGATCCGCGCGGCCCGTCGCAAGGGGTACGAGGTGCCCTCCCGCATCTCCGTCGTCGGCTACGACGACTCGGCCTTCATGAACTGCACCGAACCCCCGCTCACCACCGTCCGCCAGCCCATCGAGGCCATGGGCCGCGCGGCCGTGGAGCTGCTGAACGTGCAGATCGGCGGTACCGCCGTACCGCCGGAGGAGCTGCTGTTCGAGCCGGAGCTGGTGGTCCGCGGCTCGACAGCGCAAGTCCCCAAGGTCTGAGTGTCAGCAGATCCAATCTGCTGTCGAATAATTACAGATTCTGCGCGACATCTTGCGCACGCCTGTCGCCGGTGCTTGAGTGTGCGGCGCCCACCGGTCCCGGTGCGGCGCCCACTGCTCCTGTTCTGGGGGGTCCACCGATGTCCAGCACCGGGTTCCGCCGTGCTCTCGTCGCGATAGGTGTCTGTTCGTCCCTTGCGCTCTCGGCCTCGGCCTGCGGGTCGGGCGACGACGACGCGGGGAGCGGCAAGACGCGCATCACCGTCAACTGCGAGCCGCCGAAGAGCGCCAAGGTCGACCGTTCGTTCTTCGATCAGGACACCGCCGACTTCGAGAAGAAGAACCCGGACATCGACGTCGTCATGCACGACGCGTTCCCCTGCCAGGACCCGAAGACCTTCGACGCCAAGCTCGCCGGCGGCCAGATGGAGGACGTGTTCTACACGTACTTCACCGACGCCAAGCACGTCGTGGACATCAACCAGGCGGCCGACCTCACGCCGTACCTCAAGGACCTCAAGAGCTACGACACCATCCAGAAGCAGCTGCGGGACATCTACACCGTGGACGGCAAGGTCTACGGCATCCCGCGCACCGGATACAGCATGGGCCTGATCTACAACCGCGCGCTCTTCCAGAGGGCCGGTCTCGACCCCGACAAGCCGCCGGCGACCTGGGAAGAGGTCCGCGCCGACGCCAAGAAGATCGCCGCCCTCGGCAACGGCACCGTCGGATACGCCGACTACAGCGCGCAGAACCAGGGCGGCTGGCACTTCACCGCCGAGCTGTACTCCCAGGGTGGTGACGTCGTCTCCGCCGACGGCAAGACGGCGACCGTCGACACCCCCCAGGGCCACGCGGTCCTGCAGAACCTGCACGACATGCGCTGGACCGACAACTCGATGGGCAGCAAGCAGCTGCTGATCATCAACGACGTCCAGCAGATGATGGGTTCGGGCAAGCTCGGCATGTACCTCTCCGCGCCGGACAACATCCCGATCCTGGTCAAGGAGAAGGGCGGCAACTACAAGGACCTCGCCCTCGCCCCGATGCCCGGCGGCCAGGGCACCCTCATCGGCGGCGACGGCTACATGTTCAACAAGAAGGACAGCCCGGCGCAGATCAAGGCCGGCCTCAAGTGGCTCGACTCCATGTTCCTCACCCCCGGTGACGGTTTCCTCGGCGACTACGCCCGCGCCAAGAAGAACAACGCACCCGTGGGCCTGCCCGAGCCGCGGCTGTTCACCGGCGCCGCCGACGCCAAGGACCAGCAGGTCAAGAAGGCCAACGCCAATGTCCCGGTGGAGAACTACCAGGCCTTCCTGGACGGCAACCAGTCCCTCCAGATGAAGATCGAGCCGCCCAACGCCCAGCAGATCTACTCCGTCCTCGACGGCGCCGTCTCCGCCGTCCTCACCAAGAAGGACGCCGACATCGACCAGCTCCTCAAGGACGCCAACGAGAAGATCGCCGGCATCCTGGCCCGGGGCTGACCGCGATGACCAAGACGGCCGAGCGCCGACCTGCCCCCGCGGCGGTCGGCGCCCGTCAGGCCCCGGCGCCGTCCCCGGCAGGGGACCGGAGGCGGCGCCGGTTCCTCGACCAGGCCCGTGCCTACGGGTTCCTGCTCGGCGGACTGATCTGTTTCGCCCTGTTCTCCTGGTACCCGGCGATCCGCGCGGTCGTGATCGCCTTCCAGAAGTACACCCCCGGCTCGTCCCCGGAATGGGTCGGCACCGCCAACTTCACCCGGGTCCTGCACGACCCCGAGTTCTCGGCGGCCTGGCGCAACACCCTCACCTTCACGCTGCTGGCCCTGCTGATCGGCTTCGCGGTCCCGTTCGTTCTCGCGCTGGTCCTCAACGAGCTGCGGCACGCGAAGGCGTTCTTCCGGGTCGTGGTCTACCTCCCGGTGATGATCCCGCCGGTGGTCAGCGCCCTGCTGTGGAAGTGGTTCTACGACCCCGGGGCCGGTCTCGCCAACGAGACGTTGCGCTTCCTGCACCTGCCCACCTCGAACTGGTCCAACGGCGCCGACACCGCGCTCGTCTCCCTGGTCATCGTGGCCACCTGGGCCAACATGGGCGGCACCGTCCTGATCTACCTGGCCGCCCTGCAGTCCATCCCCGGCGAGCTGTACGAGGCCGCCGAACTCGACGGCGCGAACCTCCTGCAGCGCATCCGCCACGTGACGATTCCGCAGACCAGGTTCGTCATCCTGATGCTGATGCTCCTGCAGATCATCGCCACCATGCAGGTGTTCACCGAGCCGTTCGTGATCACGGGCGGCGGCCCGGAGAGCGCCACGGTCACCGTGCTCTACCTCATCTACAAGTACGCCTTCCTCTACAACGACTTCGGCGGCGCCTGCGCCCTCAGCGTCATGCTCCTGGTGCTGCTCGGTGTCTTCTCCGCCGGCTATCTGCGGCTGACCCGCTCCGGGGAGGACGGATGAGCAGCGCCACCCGAACCCTGATCTCGCCGGCGACCCTGGCCCGTCCACGCGGGAAGGCGATCTACTGGACCGTCTTCACCGGTGTCGTCCTGCTCTTCGCGCTCGCCTTCCTCTTCCCCGTGTACTGGATGGTGACCGGCGCGATGAAGTCCCCGGACGAGGTCGCCCAGACCCCGCCCAACCTCATCCCCAAGCACTTGCACCTGACCGGGTACACCGACGCCTGGGACCTGATGCAGCTGCCCCAGCACCTGTGGAACACGGTGGTGCAGGCGGCCGGTGCCTGGGCCTTCCAGCTGGTGTTCTGCACGGCCGCCGCCTACGCCCTGTCGAAACTGAAGCCGGCCTTCGGCAACGTGATCCTCGGCGGGATCCTGGCCACGTTGATGGTCCCGGCCCAGGCCCTGGTCGTACCCAAGTACCTGACCGCCGCCGACCTGCCGTTCATCCACACCAGCCTGCTCAACGACCCGCTCGGCATCTGGCTCCCGGCCGTCGCCAACGCCTTCAACCTCTACCTCCTCAAGCGGTTCTTCGACCAGCTGCCGCGTGACGTGCTGGAGGCCGCCGAGATCGACGGCGCCGGAAAGCTGCGCATCCTGTGGTCGGTGGTGCTGCCCATGTCCCGCCCGGTGCTCGGGGTGGTGTCGATCTTCGCCCTGGTCGCGGTGTGGCAGGACTTCCTGTGGCCGCTGATGGTCTTCTCGGACACCGACAAGCAGCCCATCAGCGTCGCCCTGGTCCAGCTGTCGCAGAACATCCAGCTCACCGTGCTCATCGCCGCGATGGTGATCGCCAGCATCCCGATGGTCGCGCTGTTCCTCGTCTTCCAGCGGCACATCATCGCCGGGATCAGCGCGGGCAGCACCAAGGGCTGACGCCCTTCCTCCGACAGAAAGGCACGCACAGTGGGACAGCCCAGCCATGCCCCGAAGGACCTCGACTGGTGGCGTTCCGCCGTCATCTACCAGGTGTACGTCCGCAGCTTCGCGGACGGCGACGGCGACGGCACCGGCGACCTCGCGGGCGTCCGCGCCAAGCTGCCGTACCTCGCCGAACTTGGCGTGAACGCCCTCTGGTTCAACCCCTGGTACCTGTCACCGCTGAAGGACGGCGGCTACGACGTCGCCGACTACCGGGCCATCGACCCGGCGTTCGGCACCCTCGCCGAGGCCGAGAAGCTCATCGCGGAGGCGGGCGAGCTGGGCATCCGGACGATCGTGGACATCGTCCCCAACCACGTCTCCGACCAGCACCCCTGGTTCCGGGCGGCGTTGGCGGCCGGCCCGGGCAGCCCCGAGCGCGAGCTGTTCCACTTCCGCCCGGGGCGTGGCGAGCACGGCGAACTCCCGCCCAACGACTGGCCGTCGCAGTTCCTCGGCTCAACCGAACCGGTGTGGACCCGGCTGCCCGACGGTGACTGGTACCTGCACCTGTTCACCCCCGAACAGCCCGACCTCAACTGGGCCCACCCCGCCGTCCGCCAGGAGCACGAGGACATCCTGCGGTTCTGGTTCGAGCGGGGCGTCGCCGGCGTCCGCATCGACTCCGCCGCCCTGCTCGCCAAGGACCCGGACCTGCCCGACCTGGCCACGGACCCGCAGCCGCACCCCTTCGTCGACCGTGACGACCTGCACGACGTCTACCGCGCGTGGCGCGCGGTCGCCGACGCCTACGACGGGGTCTTCGTCGGCGAGGTCTGGCTCCCCGACGCCGAGCGCTTCGCCCGCTACCTCCGCCCCGACGAACTGCACACCGCCTTCAACTTCTCCTTCCTGTCCTGCCCCTGGGACGCCGGCCGGCTGCGGACGTCGATCGACACCACCCTCGCCGAGCACGCCCCGGTCGGCGCGCCCGCCACCTGGGTGCTGTGCAACCACGACGTGACCCGCACGGTCACCCGCTACGGCCGCGAGGACACCGCCTTCGACTTCGCGACCAAGGCCTTCGGCACCCCCACGGACCTGGAACTGGGCACCCGCAGGGCCCGCGCGGCCGCGCTGCTGTCCCTGGCGCTGCCCGGCGCGGTGTACGTGTACCAGGGAGAGGAGCTGGGGCTGCCCGAGGCCGAGATCCCGGTGGACCGCATCGAGGATCCGATGTACTTCCGGTCGGGCGGCACCGATCCCGGCCGGGACGGCTGCCGGGTGCCGATGCCCTGGGCCGCCGACCTGCCGTACGCGGGATTCGGTTCGCGCGAGGAGCCGTGGCTGCCGCAGCCGGCCGGCTGGGCCTCGTACGCGGCCGACCGCCAGCAGAATGACGGCGACTCCATGCTCAGCCTCTACCGCCGCGCCATCGCCGCCCGCCCGCTCTTCGGGTCCGGCCCGCTGACCTGGCTGCCCGCTCCCGAGGGGGTCCTCGCCTTCACCCGCGCCGAGGGAGTGATCTGCGTGGTCAACCTCGCCCCAGAGCCCGCCGAACTCCCCGCCCACACCCAGCTTGTGCTCACCAGCGGCCCGTTGGACGGCGCGGGCCGTCTGCCGCAGGACACGGCGGCCTGGCTGACGACCTGAGCCACCGGTACCGCTCGCGCTATCCCCCTCCCCCCACCCCGAAGGGATCAGCAGATGCACAGCACCACAACCAGGTCTGTCAGGAGCATGCCAGCAGTGGCGGCCGCTGTCGCGCTCGCCGCCGGCATGCTCGTCGCCGTCGCGCCCGCCGCCCGCGCGGCGGCGGGCGCGAGCCTGCCGTTCACCTCGGTCGAGGCGGAGGCGGCGACCACCACCACCGGCACCAGGATCGGCCCGGACTACACCCAGGGCACCCTCGCCTCCGAGGCCTCGGGACGCCAGGCCGTGCGCCTCACCTCCGGACAGCGCATCGAGTTCACCGCACCCCAGGCGTCCAACGCCGTGAACGTCTCCTACAGCGTCCCCGACGGCCAGTCCGGCACGTTGAACGTGTACGTCAACGGGGTCAGACTGGCGAAGACCCTGACCGTCACCTCCAAGTACTCCTACGTCGACACCGGCTGGATCGCCGGCGCCAAGCAGCACCACTTCTTCGACAACGCCCGGCTGCTGCTCGGCCAGAACATCCAGGCGGGCGACAAGGTCGCCTTCGAATCCACCGGCACCCAGGTCACCGTCGACGTGGCCGACTTCGAGCAGGTGGCCGGCGCCGCCGCCCAGCCCGCCGGGTCGGTCTCGGTCACCTCCAAGGGCGCCGACCCCAGCGGCAACGGCGACTCCACCCAGGCCTTCCGGGACGCCATCGCCGCCGCCCAGGGCGGGACGGTGTGGATCCCGCCGGGCGACTACAAGCTCACGTCCTCCCTGAGCGGCGTGCAGAACGTCACCCTCCAGGGCGCCGGCAGCTGGTACTCGGTGGTGCACACCTCGCGCTTCATCGACCAGTCCAGCTCCGCCGGGAACGTCCACATCAACAACTTCGCGGTGATCGGCGAGGTCACCGAACGCGTCGACTCCAACCCGGACAACTTCGTCAACGGATCCCTGGGGCCGAACAGTTCGGTCTCCGGGATGTGGATCCAGCACCTCAAGTGCGGCTTCTGGCTGACGGGCGACAACGACAACCTGGTCGTCGAGAACAACCGCATCCTCGACACCACCGCCGACGGCCTCAACCTCAACGGCACCGCCCACGGCGTCCAGGTCCGTAACAACTTCCTGCGCAACCAGGGCGACGACTCCCTGGCCATGTGGTCGCTGTACTCGCCGGACACCAACTCCAGCTTCACCGGCAACACCATCTCCCAGCCGAACCTGGCCAACGGCATCGCCATCTACGGCGGCACCGACATCGCCGTGCGGAACAACCTGATCTCCGACACCAACGCGCTGGGCAGCGGTATCGCCGTCTCCAACCAGAAGTTCGCCGACCCGTTCTCACCGCTGTCCGGGACGATCACCGTCGACGGCAACACACTGGTCCGGACCGGCGCGATCAACCCCAACTGGAACCACCCGATGGGCGCCTTGCGCGTCGACTCCTACGACAGCGCCATCAACGCCACGGTCAACATCACCAACACCACGATCACCGACAGCCCGTACAGCGCCTTCGAGTTCGTCTCCGGAGGCGGCCAGGGATACCCGGTCCGGAACGTCAACGTGACCGGCGCGACCGTGCGGAACACCGGGACGGTCGTGGTGCAGGCCGAGGCGCAGGGTGCCGCCACCTTCCGCAACGTCACCGCCACCGGTGTCGGCGCGGCCGGCATCTACAACTGCCCCTACCCGGCGAACTCCGGCTCCTTCGCGCTCACCGACGGCGGCGGCAACTCCGGCTGGTCCAGCACCTGGTCGGACTGCTCCAGCTGGCCGCAGCCCGGCACCGGCAACCCCGACCCCGATCCCGGCCGCAACCTCGCCAAGGGCCGCCCGGCGACCGCCACCGGCTCGCAGGACGTGTACACGCCCGGCAAGGCGGTCGACGGCGACGCCAACAGCTACTGGGAGTCCGCCAACAACGCCTTCCCGCAGTCGCTGACCGTCGACCTCGGTTCCTCCTACGCGGCCCGCCGGCTGGTGCTGAAGCTGCCGCCGTCCTCGGCCTGGGGCGCGCGCACCCAGACCGTCACCGTCCTCGGCAGCACCGACGGCTCGAACTACTCGACCGTCGTGGGGTCCACCGGCTACCGGTTCGACCCGGCCACCGGCAACACCGTCACCGTCGCCCTGCCCGGCAGCACCGACCTGCGCTATCTGCGGCTGACCGTCACCGCCAACAACGGCTGGCCTGCCGCGCAGTTCAGCGAGGTGGAGGCGTATCTGACGTCGTGACCCCGGCCGCCTTGGGAGCCCCGCGTTTCGCCGCCTGGATCTGCTCGTAGACATGGGTGCGCAGTTCGGCGAAGCGCGGGGCGACCCGGGTGTGCAACTGGTCGCGCCGGTCCGGCAGATCGACCTTCAGCTGCTCCTGGACGACGGTCGGGGAGGCCGACAGGACGATCACCCGCTCGCCCAGATAGACCGCCTCGTCGATGTCGTGGGTGACGAACAGGATGGTGATGCCGCGCTCCCGCCACAGCCCGCGGACCAGATCCTCCAGATCGGCCCGGGTCTGGGCGTCGACGGCGGCGAACGGCTCGTCCATCAAGAGGGCCCGGGGTTCGTAGGCGAGGGCCCGGGCGATCGCGACCCGCTGCTGCATACCGCC
The DNA here is from genome assembly GCF_055567535.1 of Streptomyces sp. NPDC026538. Lineage (NCBI taxonomy): Bacteria > Bacillati > Actinomycetota > Actinomycetes > Kitasatosporales > Streptomycetaceae > Streptomyces > Streptomyces sp. NPDC026538. The sequence continues at coordinate 48,123 of NZ_JBVHQG010000002.1, read as the reverse complement.
CGAGAGCTGCCAGGGATAGGCGCCGGCGGCGTCCGCGAGGCCGACCGAGCGCAGCGCGTCGGAGACCAGTTCCCTGCGCCGCTCCCGCGTCAACCGCTTGTGCTTCAGCGGGAGTTCGACGTTGTCCGCGACCCGCATCCAGGGGAACAGGCTGCGGCCGTACTCCTGGAAGACGAACGCCGTCCCGGGCGGCGGGCCGGTCACCTTCCGGCCCTCCAGGAGGACTTCACCACCGGTCGGGGTGAGCAGGCCGCCCATGCACTTGAGCAGAGTGGTCTTGCCGCAACCCGACGGGCCCACGAGACAGACGAGCTCGCCTGCCCCCACGGTGAAGGTGAGGTCGCGCACCGCCTTGATGCGGCGACCGACACCGTCGTAGACCTTCTTCAGGCCGCGTACGTCGAGCATGGACCGCCCCTTCACGATGCTCACTCAGGACCGCCGGGTTGTCGCGCGCAGCCCGTGGTACCAGCCGAGCACCCGCCGCTCGACCAGCTGGAAGACCACCGAGAGCGCGAAGCCGAGCAGGCCCAGCAGCAGGATCCCGGTCCACATGTCGGGGATCGCGAAGCCGCGCTGGAACTGCACGATGGGGAAGCCGAGCCCGTTGCTGGCCGCGAACATCTCGCTGATGACCATCAGGATGATCCCGATCGACAGCGCCTGCCGCAGGCCCGCGAAGATCTGCGGACTCGCCGAACGCAGTACCAGCGTACGCAGCCGGGCCAGGCCCGTGATGCCGTAGGAACGGGCCGTCTCCGCCATCACCGGGTCCACCGCCCGTACGCCCTCGACGGTGTTGAGCAGGATCGGCCAGACGCAGCCGCCGGCGATCACCACGATCTTCATGGAGTCGCCGATGCCCGCGAACAGCATGATGACCGGGACCAGGACGGGCGGTGGCACCGCCCGCAGGAATTCGAGGACGGGCTCGCAGACCGCCCGCACCCGCCGGTAGGAGCCGACGACCGTGCCCAGGCCGATGCCCAGCACGGCCGCCGTGGCGTATCCGGCGAGCAGCCGCAGCACACTGCGCAGCAGGTCGTCGCGGAGCCGCTGCCCGGTCCAGACGTCCGGGAAGGTCTTCAGGATGGTGCGCAGCGGCGGCCAGTAGACGTTCGTGCTGCCGTCGGAGGCCACCCACCAGAGCGCGACCAGTACCACGGGCAGGGCCAGCAGGTACACCGCCGTGAGCAGCAGCCGCCTCACACCGTCACCTCCCCGCGCACCGACTGGTGCCAGGCCAGCGCCCGCCGTTCCACCGACCGGGCGCCCACGTTGACGATCAGGCCCAGCAGACCGGTGACCACGATCAGGGCGTACATGTCCGGCACCGCCTGCGAGGTCTGCGCGACGGCGATCTGCTGGCCCAACCCGGGTGCTCCGATGACCAGTTCGGCGGTGATGGTGAGGATCAGGGCGACCGCGGCGGCCAGCCGGACGCCGGTCATCACATACGGCAGCGCGGTCGGCCACAGCACATGGCGGACCCGGGCCCAGGTGCCGAGTCCGTACGACCGCGCCGTCTCCTCGGCGACCGGGTCGACGTCCTGGACGCCGTACATCACCTGGATCAGGACCTGCCAGAAGGAGGCGTAGACGACGAGCAGCAGGACCGAGCGGAGTTCGGTGCCGTAGAGCAGGATGGCGAGGGGGATCAGGGCGACCGAGGGGATCGGGCGGAGGAACTCGACCGTGGACGCGATGGCCTCGCGCAGATGCGGGACGACCGAGAGGACGACGCCCGCCAGGATGCCGCGCCGACCGCGATGGCCAGGCCCGCGGCCCAGCCGGTGAGGGTGTCGCCGAGCGCCGACCAGAAGGCCCCGTCGGCGAGTTCGGTGCCCAGGGCACGGGCGATCCGGCTGGTCGGCGGGAAGTAGTCCGCCTTGACCAGACCGAGTCGCGGCAGCGCCTCGCCGAGGGCGAGGAAGGCCGCGAGCCCGGCCGCACCGAGTGCGGTGTCCAGCCCCTTCACATCCTTCACGGCAGCAGCTTGTCCAGGTCGGGTGCCGTCTTGAAGAGGCCGTCCTGCTCGCTCAGCTTCTCCAGGGTCTCGATCGACGAACGGTTCGGATCGGCCGGCCACTTCGGCAGGGTCACCGCGGCCAGCACGTCCGCGGGGGTCTTGGTGTAGGTGGTGACGATCTGCCGGACCTCGTCCGGGTGCGCGTCCGCGTAGGCCAGCGACTCGGCCGTGGCCTCCTGGAACTTCTTCACGACGTCGGGGTTCTTCTGCGCGTACGTCGCCGAGGTGAAGTACATGGCCACGGTGAGGTTCTTCGCGACGTCGACCAACGGGGAGGCGATCTCGGTGGCGCCCTGGAGCTTCATGGTGGGTCGCGGCGGCCCCGGCCCGGCGGGCGATGGCGGCGACCGTGGCGGTGGGGACGCGCTGTCCGGCCCACCGGACGGCGGCGGGGGCGGTGCTGCTCGCCCACGCGTCCGGGCCCGGCGCATCCGGTCTGGCCGACGCGAAGTTTATTGCCCGTCAGGGATACGCCCTGTTCGAGGACGACCTGGAGGACGGCGTCAGCACACTGGCCGCCCCGCTGCGGGACCGGAGCGGCCAGGTGGTGGCCGGGGTGGTCCTGGCGGTGCACTCCGGCCGGATGTCCACCGCCGCGGTCCGCCGCGACCTGCTGCCGCCGCTGGTCGCGGCGGTGGCACGGATCGAGGCGGACCTGCGGATCACAGATCGAGCACCAGACGCTCCCCTCGGCACCGCGACACACAGATGAGCATGGTCTCCCCGGCCGCCCGCTCCTCCTCGGAGAGCACCGAGTCCCGGTGGTCCGGGTCGCCTTCGAGGACATCCGTCTCGCACGTCCCGCAGGTGCCCTCGGTACAGGAGTAGAGCACCTCGACCCCGGCGCCCCGGACGGTGTCGAGCACGGAGACCCCGGGTGTGACGGTGAGGGTACGGCCGCTCCGCGCGAGGACGACCTCGAACTCGACGTCCCCGCCCGCGCGCCGGGCCTTCGGCCGGAACCGCTCCACCCGCAGGACGCCCGCCGGGCAGTGCTCCTCCACCGCGTCCAGCAGCGGCCCCGGACCGCAGCAGTACACCAGGGTGCCGTCCGGAACGTCGTCCAGTACCGGGCCGAGATCCAGCAGCCCGGTCTCGTCCTGCGGGGCGACGGTGACCCGCTCCCGGCCGTAGCGCGCCAGTTCGCCGGTGAACGCCATGGACCGCCGCGTCCGGCCGCCGTACAGCAGGGTCCACTCGGCGCCCGCGGCCTCGGCGGCGGCCAGCATCGGCAGGATCGGGGTGATGCCGATACCGCCCGCGACGAACCGGTAGCGCGGGGCAGGCTCCAGCCGGAAGTGGTTGCGCGGGCCGCGCACCCGCACCTTGCCGCCGACGCCCAACCGGTCGTGGACGAAGGCGGATCCGCCCCGCCCGTCGGGCTCCCGCAACACCGCGACCCGCCACCCGGAACGGTCCCCGGGATCCCCGCACAGCGAGAACTGGCGCTCCAGCCCGGGCCCGAGCACGACATCGACATGCGCCCCCGGTTCCCAGTACGGAAGTTCCTCGCCGAGTGGATGCCGAAGGGTGAGGGAGACCACCCCGTCGGCCGCGAACGTCCGCTCGCCGACGACGAGTTCGGCTTCGTACAGGCTCATGTCGTGCGCTCCGGGGGCCGGTGTCCTTCGGGGTGGCCGAGCATCCACTCCCACATCTCGACCGGGTCCTGCGCGGTGTGCTCGGCTCCGCAGTGACAGGTGCCGTGCAGCACGTCGGTGCCCGGCAGCCAGTCGATGCGGTAGATCTCACCGGTCGGGGTGTTCACAGGACCTTCTCCGCGGGCTTGTCGCCCTCCTCGACCAGCCGGGCGAGGATACGGCGGGCGGCGAGACCGCCGGTGTCGATGTTGATGCTCAGCTCCTGGTAGCCGGCCCGCTCCGAACCGAGCGTCCGCTGCAGGAGGTTGAGGGCGTCCACGTCCTGCATGACCACGGTGTGGTTGTTGTTCCGCAGGAAGTCGGTGACCTCGGTGTCGTCGGTCGCCCAGTCCCGGGAGACCATCCAGAAGTCGTACACCCTGCCGTCCGAGGACGGGGTGATCGCGTAGGTGATCTCGGTGTGGAAGCCGTTCGGGTCGCTGCCGTCGGCCTCCGGCACCACGCCCACCGGTGCGATCCGGCTGTGCAGCAGATACAGACAGGGCGCGTGGTACTCGATGTCCTGCCAGCGGGTGATCCGCCCCTCGATCCCGGTCGAACGGGCGTAGAACGGCGGGCACTCGGCGTCGTCCATGTGCCTGCGGACCCGCACGACCCCCGCGCCCTCGTCGACCTCCGTGGTGATCGGCGTCTCGGCGACCTCCGGGGTGCCTATGTAGCCACCATGCAGGTAGGTCTCGTGGGAGAGGTCGAGGAGGTTGTCGACGAGGAGGCCGTGGTCCGCGTCGATAGGCTCCATCCCCCGTACGGTCGTCCAGCCCGGGGCGTCGAGGTGCCGGGCCCGTGGGATGGCGTCCGGGTCGGCGAGTCCGGGGTCGCCGATCCAGACCCAGACCAGGGAGTCCTGCTCGACCACCGGGTAGGAGGCGACCCGGGCGGTGCGCGGGACGCGTTTCTGCCCCGGCACGTACACGCACGCGCCGGTGCGGTCGTAGGTGAACCCGTGGTACCCGCACACGATCCGGTCACCGTCGAGCCCGCTCTCCGACAGCGGGTAACGCCGATGCACGCAGCGGTCGTTGAGAGCGACGGGGCGGCCGTCCTCCTCGGCGCGGTAGAACACGAGCGGCTCCCCGAGAACCGTCCGCCCGAGCAACTGCCGCCCGACCTCGTGACTGTAGGCGGCGACGTACCACTGGTTCCTGGCGAAGGCGGTGATGTGCGGCATCGTTGCGGCTCCCGTCGTTGGGTGGTGGCGACATCGTCGGGAAGGGCTGTGCGGGGGCGCAATACGGCTTCCGTGTCACGGAAGAGTGCTTGGAAACTCCCTGGTGGGAGCGCTGATGCGAGGCACTGTGCCGCTGCGCGCCGGCAAGAGAGACAGCAGTCATGCCGTCCGCCCGCGGTGACGGGCGCGTTCATCGGTGACCATCTCATTGAGATATAATGTCCGTTTTATTGCTTCTCTGACGCTTCTTTGGCGGCATACGGCTGGTACAGCGGCAGAAGTTGTATATCTGCAGATCAAGAAGGAGCGTCGCTCTGATCGGAGGCTTCCGGGGCGAATCCGGGTCGAATTCGCCCGCGAGGGGTGTTTTCGCAGGTCACGGTCGTGTTTGGAAGGCGTAACCGGGTGACTGTGAAAGTGGTCGCTGAACCGTGCGGTCTGGGCTGCAGTCGCAAGCAGGTTTTTGGTCTGCTGGTGGTACGGACTCAACACCTCGTTGACCAGCGGAAATGGCAGATGTTGAGGCCCGAGAGGCGGTGTTGGCCCGTGTGTGGTCCGGATCGCGAACAGTCGGCACGAGCTGCTCAGCCGCCCGGATCACAAGATCGTCGACAGAACCCGGATCTTCACGACGATGGCGTCGATCATGACGACTGCGTAGACGGCGTCCAGCGGGCGGTTGCGCCAGGCGTCCAGTTCCTCGCTGACCTTGTCGGTGGCGCGGGAGATCAGGTCCCGGGAGACGTCGACGTCGTAGATCTCCGCCAGGTGGGCCTGGATCTCCCCGGTGGTCAGGCCCTTGGCGTACAACGACAGGATCGCGGCGTCAAAGCCCTGCACCCGCCGGGAGTGCTTGGGCACCACGGCCGGCGTGAAGGACCCGGCCCGGTCCCGGGGAAGGTCCAGCTCGACCGGACCGACGTCGGTCAGCACCTTCTTGCGGGAGGTTCCGTTGCGGGAGTTGCCCGAGCCGGTGCCGGACGCATCACCCCTCTCGTAGCCGAGATGCTCGGTCATCTCCGGTCATCTCGGTCTCCAGGGCTCCTTCCAGGACCAGCTTGACCAGCCCCGACAGCAGCCCGCCCCCGCCCCATGAGGTTCACCCCCTCGCGGCGGGCCCGCTCGATCAACTGCTCGGCCGGATCCCGGTCCAGCTGCGCCGCTCTCGCCAACTCCGCCCCCGTCCGTACGATGTTTGCGCTGTCGCGGGGGCGTTCTTCCTTGATCCCCATGTGTGATCCTTCCCGGCAGAGGTCACACCTCATGCCATCTGGGTCACACCGGGGCATTCGCAATCCTTAGGGCAGTCCCTGCCAGGGCAACAGTGCGGCGGCGGCCAAACTGACGGCCGTTCAGTGGCCGAGGTAGGTGGGCTGTTCCTTGTCGAGGAAGGCCTGAACGGCGATGGCGTGGTCCTGGGAGGCGAGGGCACGGGTCTGCAGTTCGTCCTCCTTGTCCAGGGTTTCGCTGAGCGAGTGGGACGCGGCGAAGGCGAGCGACTCCTTCAGCGCGCCGAGCGCCAGCGTGGGCCCCTCGGCCAGTTGTCTCCCGAAGTCGCGGGCGGCCTGGGCCATCTCGGCGGCCGGGACGACCCGGGTGGCCAGGCCCAGCTCCAGCGCCTCGGCTGCCTTGACGGTACGCGGCAGCATCAGCAGCTCCGTGGCCTTGGCGTGGCCGATCAGTCGCGGCAGCGTCCAGGAGGCGCCGGTGTCGGCGGTGAGCGCGATGCCCGCGAAGGCGGTGTTGAAGCCGGCTGAGTCGGCGACGAGGCGGAAGTCGCAGGCGAAGGCCAGCCCGGCGCCGGCTCCGGCGGCCGCCCCGTTGACGGCGGCCACGGTGGGCTTGCGCATCCCTGCCAGCGCCCTGGCCAGTGGGTTGTAGTACTCGCTGACGCTCGAAAAGACGGCGGGGATGCTGGAGCCGTCCTTGGCCTGGCGCAGTGCGTCGTCCTTGAGGTCCGCCCCGGCGCAGAAGGCCTTGTCGCCGGCGCCGGTGAGCAGAAGGGCGCGTACGGCGGGGTCCTTGGCAGCGGTTGTCACGGTGTCGCGCAGGGCAACCAGGGTGGGGGTGTCCAGGGCGTTCATCGCCTCGGGACGGGTGATGGTGATGACGGCGAGGGGGCCGTCAAGTTCGTAGTCCACGGTGTCGGACACGTTGTTGGTTCTCCTTCTGGAGTCGAAGGTAGGCGGACGACTTCTGGTGAGCCGAGGGCCGGGCGGACGACGCCGGGCCGCCGGTGGGTGATGAGCGGCCCGGCGTCGGCCGCGACAGTTCGATCAGCCCCAGATGCCCGTCAGGGCGCGCACACGGCCGGCCTGGGCTGCTCGCTCGGCGGCGCGCTGCTCGGCGTAGGTCGGTCGGCGGTGCCCTGGAGCAGGGCCTTGGCCGCGACCACAGCGTTACGCGGGGCCTTGAGCACCACCGCGGCCAGCTCGCGAGCGGCGGCGTCCAGCTTTCCGCCGGGCACGGCGAGGGAGGCCAGACCATCCGTACGGGCTCCTCGGCGTGAGCTCGCCGGGAACGCCGTCGGGAGTGAGCTTGGCCCGGTCCAGGCCGCCCGAGAAGGAGACGTCCTCGGCACGGAGCAGGACCACCCGTACGGGGCCGGGCAGGGCACGGCCGACCGCCGCGAGGGCGCGCCAGGTGCCGGGGTGTTGGGCATTGCCCTGCTCGGGTCGGCAGAGCGTGACGGTGGCGAGGGCGTCCTCGACGTCCAGGCGGGTGCCCATGCGGGCCCATTCGGCCTGGTCGGGAGACGGGTTGGTGAGGGATGCGGTCACGGCAACCTCTAGGGTTCCGGTGGGGGGGGTCAGCGGACGACGCTGGGGAGCCGGTCGGTGATGAGCTGCTCGGCTTCGGTGACGATCCGCTGGATCAGCTCCTCCACGGTGGGGACGTCATGGATGAGGCTCTGCGACAGGCCTGCGGTCCAGATTCCGAGATCGAGGTCTCCGACCTCGAAGACCTTGCGGCCGCGGGCTCCGGCCACCAGTTCGCGCACGTCCTCGAACTTGGCGCCGGCGTTGAGCCTCTTCACGACTTCCACGCTCACCGCGTTGCGGGCGACCCGGGCGGTGTTGCCGAGGGTCCGGAAGATCAGTTCGGTGTCCCGCTCGCTCGACCGGACGATCTGCTTCTTGACCTTCTCGTGCACCGGTGCCTCGGCGGTGGCGAGGAACCGTGTGCCCATGTTGATGCCGTCGGCGCCCAGTGCGAGCGCGGCGACCAGGCCGCGGCCGTCGGCGAAGCCGCCGGACGCGATCATCGGGACGGAGATCTCCCGAGCTGCCACGGGGATCAGGACCAGGCCGGGAACGTCGTCCTCGCCCGGGTGACCGGCGCATTCGAACCCGTCGATGGAGATGCCGTCCACGCCCAGTCCCTGTGCCTTGACGGCATGGCGGACGCTGGTGCACTTGTGCAGTACCTTCACCCCGGCCGCCTTGAACGCGGGCATGTGCTCCGCGGGGCTGGAGCCTGCCGTCTCCACCACCGTGACTCCGGACTCGATGATCGCGTCGCGGTACTCGGCGTACGGCGGCAGGTTGATCGTGGGCAGCATCGTCAGGTTGACGCCGAAGTTCTTGTCGGTCATCTCCCGGCACCGGATGATCTCCTTGGCCAGGGCCTCGGGCGAGGGCTGGGTCAGCGCCGTGAGAAGACCGAGTCCGCCGGCGTTGGCGACCGCCGAGACCAGTTCAGCCCGGCCCACCCACTGCATTCCGCCCTGAACGATGGGGTACTCGACATCGAAGACGTCACAGAACGCTGTCCGTATCATTGTCCACTCCTAGGTTAGTGATTGATCCATAATTACGAGCCGCCGGTTGCGGCTCGTGGCGACTAGGGAAGTTTCCCGGCGCTGCCTGACCCGTCCGGGGCCGGTCAGGCAGCGGGCTTGGGCGGGTAGGGGCTACGGCTGCATCTCGTACGCGCCGGACAGCGCCTCGACCTGGGACCAGACGCGGGCGTAGCGCTCCGCGTCGGGGGCCGGGCGGCGGACGGCGGCCTTGGCCCAGGCGACCTGGGCGTCGGTGGCGGCCGCCTTGCCGTACAGGTCGGTGGCGAAGCCGGAGAAGTCCCGGATCAGCACGTCGAAGAGCTCGTCCACCACGTCGGTGTCCAGGCCGGTCAGCTCGGCCTGCTCCAGGATCAGCTGGCCGTAGACCACCAGAGCGAAGAGCTGGGTGACAGAGAGCGAGAAGTCGAGGTCCTTCAGCTGCTCCTTGGTGGGGGCGTTGTCGGTGAGCAGCTCGCACAGCGCGTCGGCCTGCTCGCGGAAGCGGGCGACGTTGGGCAGCTTGGCGAACCGGTCGTAGGGGGCGCGCCAGTCGGCGAAGCGGATGGCGCCCAGGCCGTGCGCCGGACCCTGGTGGAAGAGGAAGGTGTCGTCCGCCGCCTCGAGGCGGGTCGGCACGGGCGCGTACTCGACCGGGTTGAACAGGTAGTTCGACATGAACTTCTGGATCAGGGCGAGGTTGACGTGAACCGTGCCCTCCAGCTTCGGCAGGCCGCGGATGTCCTTGGCGGCCTTGTCGAAGTAGGTGTCCTTCTCGAAGCCCTTGGCCGCGATGACGTCCCACAGCAGGTCGATGACCTTCTCGGCCTCGGTGGTGACCTTCATCTTGGTCATGGGGTTGAAGAGCAGGTAGCGGCGGTCGTCGGCGTTGGCGGAGCGGAAGTAGTCGACGGCGCGGTCGCTGAAGAGCTTCATGCCGATCAGGCGGACGTAGGCGTCGGTGAACTCCCGGCGCACGTGCGGGAAGTTGGTGACCGGCTTGCCGTACAGGTAGCGGTTGTGGGAGTGGGTGACCGCCTCGTACATGGCGTGCGTGCAGATGCCGATACCGTCGGCGCACAGGTTGAACTTGCCGACGTTGACGGTGTTGAGGGCGGCGGAGAAGGCATCCTCACCGGTGTGCATGATGATCTCGGCCGACACCGGGTAGTCCTCGAGACGGAACTCGCTGACGTAGTGCTGCGCGCTCACCACGTTCTTCACCAGGTGGTAGTTCGGGTGACGGCTGTCGGCGGTGAAGAAGACATAGCCCTCGGGGCCCTCGATGTCGGAGCGGCGGCCGAAGACGGAGACCACGCCTGCGACGTTTCCGTTGCCGATGTAGTACTTGGAGCCGTTGGCGCGGAAGCCGCCCTTGCCGTCGGGGGTGAGGACCATGTCCGTCTGGTAGATGTCGGCGCCGTGGGTCTTCTCGGACAGGCCGAACGCCGCCACATGCCCCTCGGAGAGCAGCTTCGCCGTCTTGGCGCGCACCTGCTCGTTGGCGCTCTGCCACACCGGGCCGAGGCCGAGGATGGTGACCTGCCAGGTGTACCAGTAAGACTGGCCGTAGAAGCCGAGGATCTCGTTGAGGGCGGCGTTACGGGCGGTGTCCCAGCGCTTGTTCTCGTCGCCCTCGGCGTCGGAGGACGGGGTGAGGAAGGTGGCGAACAGCCCCTCCTTGGCTGCGAACTCCAGGAAGTCCGCCGTAAAGACATGATCGTTGTAGTCGTCCATCAGCTGGTTCTTGCCGCGGTTCTCGAACCAGTCGATCGTGGCCCGCAGCAGTCGACGGGTCTCCGGGTCGAAGTGCTTCGGGTCGTAGGTGCGCGGGTTGAGAAGTAGGTCGTTAGACATTGCGTGATCCTTATGAGTGCGGGTCTTGTTGTCCGGCGGGGCCATAGCGGCTCCCGTCTCAAGTGCTCTCTTTGCCTGTTTTGCTTGCCTGTTGCAGTGCGGACAGGACGGCGAGTTGCTTGCGGTCGCGCAGCTCGCCGAGCTCCGTGGACGGGGAGGTGCCGTAGGCCTTTTCGACGGCCTTGATGGCCTGCTCCTCGAGTTCGGGGTCCTGGGAAGGTTCGCCGAGGGTGATCGACTTGCTCATGGACTTGCCGATGTGTGTGACGATGTGCCGGTAGCCGCCGGGGCCGCCGCCGAGGTGCTGTCCGAGGAAGAGTCCGACGGTGGCCCAGCGGATGCCGAGGGAGTTGGTGAGGACCTTGTCGATGTCCTGCGGGCTGACCACGCCCTGCTGGACGAGGTAGGTGGCCTCGCGGCTGATCGCGTGCTGCAGGCGGTTGCCGACGAAGCCAGGGATCTCCTTGTGCAGGACGACGGGGGTGCGGTCGAGGAAGGTGTAGAAGTCGACGGCCTTCTGGACGGCGTCCTTGCTGGTGCGCTCACCCGGTACGACCTCGACGAGCGGGATCTGATGGGGCGGGTTGAAGGGGTGGCCGATGAGGATCCGGTCCGCGTCCTGGATCTCCTTGGTGAAGGCGGTGGCGGGGATCGCGGAGGAGGAGCTGAGCAGCAGCGCGTGTTTCGGCGCCTCGCGGACCAGGGTGGCGAACAGGTCCTTCTTGAACTCGACGTTCTCCGGGCCGTTCTCCTGGACGATGTCGGCGTCGCGGACCGCTTCGGTGACGCCCGCGGCGATGTGGACGTGGGCAGCGAGGCCACTCACGTCCAAGCCCTGGGCGGTCAGGTGCGGGGCGAACTGCTCCAGTGCGTCGGCGACGGCTTCGGCAAGGTCCGGGCGCGGGTCGCTGACGCGGACGGTCATGCCGTGGGCGGCGAACAGGGCTGTCCAGGACAGGCCGATGGTTCCTGCGCCGATCACGGCGGCGGTGCGGAACGGCCGGCTCATCGCGCGCCTTCCTTCAGGTAGTCGAAGACCGGCTTGGCCCCGGCGAGGGTCAGGTCGGTGTTGATGTGGCTGGCGGAGACGGCCTCGAGGACGGGCAGATCGGCCAGGGGGGCGAGGGCGTGCTGGAACAGTTGCAGCCGGGCGGGTCCGGTGTAGGCCTCCTTGACGACGATGTCGGTGATCTGGGTGCGGACCAGTTCTTGCACGCGCGGGGTGCCGTCGTAGCCGGGGATGATCTTGAGCATGAAGGTCGGCGTCGTGATCTGCGCTTCAGCCTGACGCTTGTCGAGCTCGTAGTGCTTGTAGCCCATGGTGGCGGTGGCGACGCGCAGCGTGCCGAAGTCGATGGTGCCGACCAGCGTGGGGCCGTCGACGTACAGCTTCGGCGCGCCGATGACCTTCGGGTAGGCGCTGAGTTCGCGTCCGGCCGCGGTGGCCGGGAAGTTGTCGAGGTACATCGAGTGCAGATACTCGCCCCGTTCGCCCTCGAAGGTGACCGGGATGACCAGGCCGCCCTCGGTGTAGGGGCCGTAGGCGGTGACCTCGTTCATCTTCATGATCTCGAACCGGACCAGCGGCTCGTGGGCGTCGATCTGCAGGGGCTCGGGGACGACGGCGCGCAGCGCGTCGGCGTCGGTGCGGTAGACGATGTTGAGGTATTCGCGGTCGGTGAACCGGGCCACCACCGGCGCATACGCCGGGTTCGACAGCGGGGTGTCCACCAGACGGCGAACGTCTTCGATCTTCATTTCTACTTTCCCGTCCACTTCGGGGCGCGGCGCTCGGCGAAGGCGGTCATGCCCTCGTGGACATCGGCCGAGGCCATCAGGCCGTTCATGATCGTGCGCTGTGCGGCGAACGCGTCCCTCTCCGGGCGGCCGTCCGCGGCTCGCGCGAGCTGCTTGACCGCGGCAAGCGCGAGCGGAGCGTTCGCCACGAGCTGCTCGGCCAGTTGCAGCGCGACGGCGGTGGCCTCACCGCTGAGGGCGACCCGGTTGACCAAGCCCAGCTCCGCGGCGTGACGACCGCTGACCGGGTCGCCGGTCAGCAGGAACTCCATCGCCAGGTGATAGGGGATCCGCTTGGGCAGCCGGATCACGCCGCCCCCCGCGGCGATCAGTCCGCGCTTGACCTCGGGCAGTCCGAACTTCGCGTCTCCGGCGGCGACGATCAGGTCGCAGCCCAGCGCCAGTTCGAACCCTCCGCCCATGGCGAAGCCCTCGACGGCGGCGATCAGTGGCTTGGTCAGCTCGGCCTCGGTCAGTCCGCCGAAGCCTCGGCCCTCGACCTCCGGCGACTCGCCCTTCAGGGCAGCCTTGAGGTCCATACCGGCGCAGAAGGTGCCCCCCGCCCCCGTCAGGACGCCGACGCGAAGCGCGGGGTCGGATTCCAGCTCGTCCAGCGCGGCGGCCAGGCCGGCTGCCACAGCCGCGTTTACGGCATTGCGGGCCTTGGGACGGTCGATCGTGATCAGCAGCGTCGAGCCGACCCGCTCGGCGCGTACTTCGGTGGTGCTCATGGCTGTGTTCTCCTCCCTGGATTCAGCCGGCGAGTTCGGCAAGGACGTCGGCGGTGTCCTGGCCCGGCAGGGGGGCCGGGCGGCGGATGGAACCTGGCGTGGCGGAGAACCTGACCGGGATGCCGATCTGGCGGATCAGGCCCTCGGTGGGGTGCTCGACGGCGTCGAGGAGGTGGCCGTCGCGGACGTAGTCGTCCTCGTGCGCGTGCTCCAGCTCCAGCACCGGTCCCATCGGGATGCTGTGCTTGGCGCACACTTCGGCCCACTCCTCCGTGGTGAGCGCTTGGGCGCACTCGTCGACCAGGTCGTACAGGTCGTTGTCGATGAGGTTGAAGTTCTCGGTGTTCACCCGTGGGTCGGCGGCCAGGTCGGGGCGGCCGGCGGCGTTGAAGACGTCGCGATAGTTCTGCGCGCTGTAGGGCATCACGCAGGCCAGACCGTCCTTGGTACGGCGTGCCCTGTGGCCAGGGAGCATCGACAGCGGGAAGCCGGTGGGGCCCTCGGCCGGCTCATACACGTGCCCGGCGAGGTGCTCGACCAGGTTGAACGCGATCATCGTGTCGGTCATCGGGATCTCGACGTGCTGGCCTTGACCGCTGCGGCCGCGATGCACCAGAGCGGCCAGCAGGCTGTAGAGGATGGTCAGCCCGGCGACCTTGTCCGCGAGGATGGACGGCAGGATCATCGGCGTGCCCAGCACGCGGTCGGCGATGTCGACCAGCCCGGAAGCCGCCTGCACCGTCTCGTCGTAGGCCGCGATGCCGGCTCGGTCCGAATCGCTGCGGAAACCCTGCGCCTGCGCGTAGACCAAGCCAGGGTTGCGAGCAGCGACGTCCTGATAGGTCATGCCCAGGCGAGCCAGCGCACGGGGGCGCATGTTGGTGATCAGCGCGTCAGCGGTGTCGATCAACCGCAGAGCCTGCTCATGCTCGGCCGGATCCTTCAGATTGAGTGCCACACTGCGCTTGTTGCGGTTCACGTTCAGATGCAGCGACGTCATACCCGGCGTGGTCCGGTACGGACCCATCCTGATGGTGTCCCCGGGGGACTCGATCTTGATCACATCGGCGCCAAGGTCACCCAATATCTGTGCCGCGTACGGGCCCATCACCACGGTGGACATGTCGATGATGCGCACCCCGTCCAGCGGCCCAGCAGCAGTTGCGTTCGCCATTCTTCGCTCCTTTCGAGCTGCTCCATTGCTCAACACAGACGCTAATGCAGAATGGCGGAGGGTGGAATTGCTGTTTGGTCAACAACGGTGTGACCCTAGGGGGCACACCGTTTTCCAGGCGGATTTGTCGAGGATTTGGTCAGGTGTGGATGGGGCGGTCGGTGAAGACCTCGCGGGCCGCGTCGATCAGTTCGCCCAGGTCGCCGCCCTCGGCGCGGTCGCGACGCCAGAGCAGGGCGGTTTCCAGATGGGGATGGAAATCCGTGAACGGAAGTGCCGCGATGCCCTCCACCTGGTAGCCCCGCATTGGGCTTTCCGGGTCGAATATCGAAATACTGAAGCCCATTCCGCTGGAAACTACCTCGTAGACGCCGCGATATCCGGTGTCGCTTTCGCTCAGATTTATGCGTTTCTTGATCCCGTGCTCCCACAATTCGCGGTCCAGCAGGTCGAAATACGCGGGCCGCAATTCTTTCGGAGGTTCCACATAGGGCAGGTCGGTCAGCTCGGTCAGTGAGACGGAGTCCTGCCCGGCGAACTGGTCGGCCGGCATCAGCGCCCCCAGCTGCTCCGACATCACGTGCAGCTGGTCCAGGGCGGGGTCGCTGACCGGGAGCCGAGCCAGGGTCAGTGCCAGCTTGCCCTCGTGCACGGCAGTGACCAGCGCGGAGGTGCTGCCGGGCCAGCGCTTGAGCTCGAACCGCTCATGGACACGCTCGGTGAGGGCGTTGACGCGGGCCCGCAGCAGGGGGTGCACCCCATCGGGCATGCCGAGGAACACGGTGGTGAGCCGAGGCCGGACCGCCTCGTTCAGCCGCCACTGGAGGGAATTGGCCTGCTCCAGCATCTCCTGCGCCAGCGGCACCAGTGCTGTGCCGGCCGGGGTGAGGGTGACGTGGTGGGTATCGCGATCGAACAGCTGGTGGCCGAGCTCGCGCTCCAGATTGCGGATCTGCCGGCTCAGCGGCGAGGTCGCCATGTGCAGCCGACGAGCTGCGGCAGAGAAGTTCAGCTCCTCGGCAACCGCGACGAAATACCGCAAATGCAGCAATTCCACGTGGTCAACCTTAGCCCTGCACCGGATAGTCGTGTTCTACGGTCAGGCGGAACTGGTAGTCGTGAAGGTCGGCTGCGACGCAGGGCGCGGCGCACGCGAGTAACACCCGCCCTTGCCGTTCGGGCAGCCCTGTTGAAAGGGCTCAAGCAGCTGATGTGTTCCAGTCCGCAGGGGAGTGCCGTTCGTCCAGGGTGGCGATTCCCTCCCCGGCTTGCCGGTTGACCGCGTTTCGCTGTTCCGGTCGGTTGATCTCCAATGTCAGGACGCCTTCTCTGGCCTCGCGTACACCAGGTTCGGGTCGGATGCTGTTGCCTTCCGTCTGGGACGCTCGGGTCAGGGGCTGGCCGCTTGTGCCGAGCCGCCCGCTGCTCCTTCGGCGATGAGCCGTGCGATCTCGTCTTCGCTGTAGCCCAGTTCGGTGAGGACTTCAGTGGTGTGCTGGCCAATGGTGGGGCAGTGGCGGCGTACTCGGGAGGGGGAGGCGGAGAACCGTACCGGTGGCTGGATCACCCGGTGGGGGCCCTCGGTAGGGTGCTCCTCCACCGTCAGCAGTCCGCCCTCCGTGATGTAGGGGTCCTGCGTGACCTCCGCGGCCGTGAGCACCGGCGCGAAGGGAATGCTGTACGCGACGCACAGCTGCTCCCATTCCGCTGTGGTCTTCTCCCCGGCCAGTTCCTCGATAAGTTCGTACAGCTCGGCAGCGTGCTGAGCGAGGCTGCGGGTGGAGGCGAATCTCTCGTCCTCCGCCAGTTCTGGTCTGCCAGCCGCGTGGAAGAAGTCCCTGATGTTCTTCGGCGTGTAGGGCATGATGCACGCCCAGCCGTCGCTGGTGGCGGAGGCACGGTGCATGGGTGTGATGGTCCGGGAGTAACCCATGGGTCCGGCCGCCGGTAGGAAGGTGTTCCCCACGAGGTGCTCGAGCAGGTTGAAGGTCAGCAGGGTGTCGGTCATCGGCACCTCCACGTGCTGCCCCTCGCCGGTGCGCAGGCGGTGCGCCAGCGCGGCCAGCACCGAGTACACGATGGTCAGCGCGCAGAGCTTGTCGGCCAGGATGGTGGGTACGTAGTACGGGGTGCCGGTGAGGCGCTGCATCAGGTAGACCATCCCGGACGCCGCCTGGACGACCTCGTCGTAGGCGGCTCGGTCGGCGAATCGTGAATCGCTCCGGAACCCCTGCGCATGGCAGTACACCAGACGAGGGTTGTGCTCGGCCAGGACCGGATGCTCCAGCCGCAGCCGCTGCAGGGCGCCGGGGCGCATATTCGTCACCACCACATCGGCGGTCTCGACCAGCTTGAGGAATGCTTCGCGGCCCTCCGGCATCTTCAGGTTCAGGCCGAGACTGCGTTTGTTGCGGTTGACGTGGAGTGCCAGAGCGGACATGCCCGGGTGCAACTGCGGGAAGGACGACCGGGACACGTCGCCGCTCGGGGCTTCGACCTTGATCACATCTGCCCCGAGGTCGCCCAGGATCTGCGCGGCGTAGGGCCCCATGACCACGGTCGACAGGTCTAGCACCCGAATGCCCGACAGCGCACTGGGGAGCTCGTTCTCGGTGTCCACAAGAGGCCTCTCTTCAAGAAGCCCTCTCTTTGCACCCTTGAAGGTTCGGCGGGGACGATGCGGCGACCTGCACGCGGGAGAAGGCCACGTCGATGCTGTGCAGATGCATTCCCTGATGGAGCAAAGGGTCGCTACCAACGCATCACGCGTGGTAGGTCTGCGCAACTCGAGAGTTGGGTCGATGCGCCCGACGACGCCTGCTTGTACGGGCCTGCGGCCATCCCGAACCTGCACCGGTCAGTTGTCTCAGCAGGCCGGCCGCCGCGGGATACCGCGATGCCCCGATTGGGGGCGGCTTACCCAGCCGCCGGCCGTAACGGCCGACATCGCTTCGACCAATGTCGATGGGCCAGGAAGCCTCGCAGTGTCCGGGCCCGTAGAAACCGGCGCAGCCGTGGCGTCACACGAGGCGCGTTCCGCACCGGCCTGGCGGACGGGCTGAGCGCCCGACCTGCCGCGTACGGGCAAGGTGGGGCGCTCGGCCACAGGCCTCCGCGAGGCACCGGTCATTCGGTCCCCCAGGCCGCCTTGTCGAGGCGAGTGGCGACCGGGAGACGACGAGACAGGATCCCTCTGGCAGCTTGTCTGCGTCCTCGATCAGTGCGCGGCCGAAGCCGACTGGGGGCTGTTCCAAGCGCAGGTCCGGGATCCATCCGGTACGGGGCTCTTGGAGTCCTGCCATGTCGAACGGCGCATCCGGTTCCCTGCGCACTTGGCGGATGGTGTCGCCAACGCGACGGCACAGTACGTCCAGGGCGGTGCTGAAGCGGCCGGTGCCGTCTACTCCCGTCAGGACGACGACCTGCCATTGGTCCAGGATCTTGCGAATCACCTGATCATGTCAGGACAGTGCCTCCTCGGGCGTCCTCCCTTTTGGCTGCTCTGCCCAGACGGTCTTTCCCTGATCCCGATAACGGGTACCCCACTGGTCCGCGAGGGTGGCGACGATGAACAGTCCTCGGCCTGTCTCGTCGATGGTGCGGGCGTGTTTCACGTGTGGAGCGCAGGTCGAGGCGTCGCTGACCTCGCTGGTCAGCATCTCGTCAAGGATCAGGCGTAGTTGCAGGGGCGGGGCGCCGTAGCGGACCGCGTTGCCTACGAGTTCGCTGACGATGAGCTCATTGGTGAACGTAATCTCCTCGTCCACACCCCAGGCATCCAGTTGGCACCGGGCAGCCGCACGGGCGATCGGGGCGGCCTCGGGACCCGGCGGCAGGGAGAGGGCCAGTACCTGATCCGAGGGCAGCGCTTTCGTACGGGCGAGCAGCATCAGTGTCTCGTCGGGCGGGTGGCCGTGGGTGAGCGCATGCGTGATGTCGTCGCGCAGCTCGGGAAGACTCCGCTGGCTGCCGCGGTCCAGGAGCGGGCGCAGTGGACCAGCCAGGAGCTTGTCTGCGAGTGGGGCCGTGGCCATGGCCATGGTGGTGCCTTCGGGGAGGCCGACCGTGGTCGCGGGAAACGGGGCGCTGCCCGCTCCGGCGAGCAGGGGGCCCGGAGGCACGGCCACGGTGGATGAACTGCCGTCGGGGAAGAGAACGACTGGCTCCGGGAGACCGGCACGGGCGAGGGTGCACGTGAGAGTGACCGGGTCGTAGATCGCGATGGCGCAGCTGGCAGTGAGCGGCTCATGGTGCAGGGGATCCCCAGGGGGCAGTGCGGCACGTTCGGCTGCGAGACGGATCGCGGTGTCGCTCAACCGGGCCAGTAGCTCGTCGGGCCCCAGGTCCAGCGGGGCCAGTGAGTGGAGGGCCGTCCGAAGCTGTCCCATGGTGGCCGCCGCGGCGACGCCTCGTCCGGCGACGTCGCCGACGACCAGCGCGGTCCGTGCGCCGGGCAGCGCGATCGCGTCGAACCATACGCCGCCACCCTCCGGACCGGGAAAGTGCAGTTGGCAGACCTCCACGGAGCTTGGCGTGGCTGGATGCTGGGGCAGAAGCCTGCGCTGGAGAGTCGCTGCGATGGTCCGCTCGCGGGTGTACCGGCGGGCGTTGTCGATGCAGAGAGCGGCGTGCGCGCATACGTCGGACGCGAGCTGAAGGTCCTCCTCCTCGAAGGGATCTTCTTGTTGGTGGCGGTAGAAGCTGACTGCGCCCAGGGCATGACCGCGCAATGCCAGCGGTGCCACGATCAGAGAGTGGACATCGGACCGCCTGATGGAGTCCGCTCGGGCTGGGTCGGCGGCGAGCCACGCGCTGTCGGCGTCGATCGGGACGAGCCGCGGGCGGAGGTCGGACAGTACTCGCGAGTAGGGGGTGCCGGACGGCAGCGGGCGCACGTCTCCCACCGGGTATGCCGAGATCCGTCCCCGGAAGGCTGTTCGGCGTAGGGGAACGTCCTGGTGGACGGGGACCGGTGGAGGGTCCTCACCGCGGACGACGTCGTCGATGACTTCGACCACGGCGATGCCGGTGAAGGCAGGCACTACTGCGTCCACCAGTTCTCGGCACACAGCCAGCACGTCCAGCCGCCGCCCCACCCGCGCCCGGACCGCGTCCAGGAGGGCCAGGCGTTTCAGCGCGTTCTCACGCTCCGTGACGTCGACTGCGGACGCCACCAGACCGAGCACGTCCCCGCGGCCGCTCTCCAAGCGGGCGAAGGAGACGGAGTAGATGCGGCGTCTGTGCAGGCCAGGCGCCTCGCCGGCCCGGACGAGCAGGTTCAGTACCGGCACTCCGCTCTCCAAGACCCTGCGAGCCACCGCGAGCGTTTCGTCAGGGTCTTCGAGTTCGAACGCCTCGGTGAACCGCTTGCCGAGCAGGTCTGCCACTGGCGTGTCGCGCAGCCAACGGGTGCCGGTGTTCATGCGGACCACGCGGAGTTGGTTGTCCAGGACGTGCAGTCCCACCGAGGACTGGGTGAACATGGCCTTCAAGACCGCCACGTCCTGCTGGGAAACGGCGTCCGCTGCAGCACGTACCTGCCAGACAACGGAAGTGCCGCGCAGCTCGGGCGTGACCAGTACCGGGGCTCCGTCAGAGAGGCGGCCTCGGCGCCCTCCGTCACCCGCGTTGATCTCACGCATCAGCGCGAGGACGGACTGGCCAACGGCCTCCTCGGTGGACCATCCGAACAGCTCCTCAGCGAGACGCTGCCAATCGATCACCCGTCCGTCCTCAGCGATGGTCATGAGCACGTCGCGGTCGGGCACTGAAAACACCTCCCGCTCGCATCCCCGGGTCGTGCACCTCCCGATCTGCGCAGTGCACCCCTCCACCAGTTCAAGCGCGTGGTGGTCCCCCGGCAACCCGACCTGGTGGTTCAAGCTGTCAGGGCAGGCTGATCGAACTCCTGAAGAGGATGCCGCGAAAGCCGCCCTCCCCTGCTCCACAGACGCCGGACGCACTGCGTCATTGGGCAGGACGGGAATCAGTTGATCCATCCCCAGGAAGGCGTGGACGAGGTCACGATCGCCGGTTGGGTAGCGGCCGGGCATCTCGTACTGGGCTCCCTCCCATGGGGCGGTCAGCTGCCAGTTGCGCTCGAAGTTGCGGTAGCAGTGGAGAGCGCTGGTGAGCCGGCTTCGGCGTACTCCGTCGCGAGAGGGTCGATGTCGGCTTCGGTGAGCGAGGCGGGAAGTTCCTCAGGGTCCTCGAAGCGTCCAGGAATCCCGCACGTGGTGGGACGAGCGGCTTGGCGGGCGGGTCACTGTGTGTCGCGTCGCCGGAGAGCCCCTACATCACGCGGCGGAAGGGGGGTGCGGGTCCTGCGCGAGCTCGGTGTCCGCGACGCCGGGAGCCTGGAGGTAGTTCCAGTAGAACTGGCCTCCGAAGCGCTCGCGCATAGCCTGCGGTGGAGGGAGGGACCGGACCGCCCTACGGCGGCGGGACGCTGAGGCCGACGACCCCCGGGATGGCGTCGGGCCGCATCAGTGCGGTGGACCAGGCGACCCCGCTGCCCAGGTCGTGGTCGATGACCATGGCCTGCTGTGTGCCGAGTGCGTGGATCAGGCCGATGATGTCGCCGACGATGTGCAGGGTGGTGTATTCCTCGACTGCGGCGGGGCGGTCACTGCGGCCCTAACCGGCTGGTCAGGGGCGGCGACGTGGTATCCGGCCGGGGCCGAGGGTGTGAACCGGTGACGCCGGTTGTACCAGCACTCGGGAAGGCGGGAGCAAGAGCCAGGGGCCCTTCACCCTCCCCCACAATGTGCGGCCGAACCTCCCCGACAGTGACGGTGCGGTGCTCGACCATGGTCGTCATCCCTTCCCGCGACATCGGCTCGGACCGGACTCACTCGCCATGTCGCTCAGGCGCCGAGTTCGGCCAACCAGTTCAGGGCCCGGATTCCGGGCATGAACAAGTACTCTCCGCCCTTGGTGATCACGAAGCGGGGCAGCTGCTGCAGCCGTCGACGGATGGGGCGCTCCGGGATGGTGAACACACCGGTGCCGTCGTTGGCTCCCACCAGCGGATCCTTTTCGGTGTCGAGGCCGGTGAAATCGCCGTCGTTGATCCACTGGGACTTGATGAACTCGAACTGCCGGCCGAGGTCGGTTCCCATGAAGATGAACACGATGCCGCGGTCGGCGCCGTCGTCCTCCCGTTCCCCTTCGGGGAGCGGGAGGCCGTAGGTGGCGGCTCGGCGCAGGGCGCGGTGGATGGTCGGGTCGACGAGCCCCTCCACCAGGGAGTCGCGCGGGTAGGCGCGCCGGATGTGGGCGCCGAGGGGGCAGCACAGGCCGCGCGGATCCTGCTCGTGGTAGGCGAAGTCGTTGACTCGCTGAGGATCGGCGGCGAGAGTGGGGTCGTCGTGCTCGGGGGCGAGCATGAGGGGCGCTCCGCTGCGCCAGCGGCCGACCATCTTCGCCGCCAGCAACTCTTCCTCCTCCGGCGAGGAGGCGTTGGCGTTCAGGTACTGGCGGAAGGCGGCGACCCGGGTGTGCAGTTTACGGAAGGCCACGTAGGTGCCGTTGCGGCCGAGGACGTTCGGTTGCGGCATGGGCGCGGGCTCGCCCAGCTGGTTGACGTAACCCATCAGGAACTCGCCGGCCTTGATGGCGTCGCCGAAGCCGGGCAGGTAGCCGTAGTGGTCGGGGCTCGTCTGGAAGATGTCGGCTACGCCGCTGCCCTCGATGTCGGGTTCGCCGATACCGTCGACGAACCCCAGATGAGTACGCCCGGTGGGCAGTTGCGGCGTGTCGATCCGGTAGATCACCGACACGCCCGGCAGATCGTGGTGAGCCTGGTGGGCGATGTCCAGCACGGACTGCAGCGTGGCGTCATCCGGGGCGAACAGGGCCAGCGCCACGTGCACGTCCGTGTCGCCCAGGGGAGGCTCCCAGTGCTCGGGGCTGCTCTCACCGACATCACCGAGGGTCTTGGCACGGGCGGCCATCCCCGCGCGGAACTCCGCCGGGAAGCTGTCCAGCGACTCCTGTGGAACGCCCAGGGCGCGCAGTCCGGAATGGCTCAGGGCCACGTTCAGCCAGGCCCGCTCCGGCGGATCCCACCAGTCGACCGCCGTGGCCACATCGGGTGCCAGACGCCGCAGCATCCGGCGGCCGTCCGCCGGGTCGTCGACGCGGAGCAAGAAGTAGGCGCCGGTGTAGGGCGAGGGCCGTTGCCGCAGCACCGTGCCCTGGATGTCCGCCAGCTCCAGTACCTGTTCCTGGTGCGTCGTCCCCGTCGTCGCCACGTCACTCCTTCTCGCTCTTGCCATGCCACGTCGGCCCATTGCGGAAACAGACACGCCGTTCACGTCCTGGCGGTCAGGTCTCTACGGCAACGGAAGCACGTCGTCGGCGCTGCGGGGTTCTTTGCGCTCCTGGTTGTTGAGCTTGTGTCGCAGAATGGAGGAATTCCGGTACACCTCTTTGCGGACCCGCATGATGTTGCCGAGGGGACGGTGTTCCGCCGTCACCCGCCACGGATTCAAGGAAAGAGCGTCCAGCTTCCTGAGGTTGTCCTCGCCGGAGATGTCCTGCTGCGGAATCCGGAGCTTTGCCACCGTGACGGACGGGGAGAGTTCCTCGGGCCACTCCACGGTGACGTCCTCCACCGGCATTTGCTCCAGGTCGACACAGAGCTGGACCTGGATATCGAACTCGTAGGGACGCTCACGCAGTTCTGCCACCAGAGCCGGCCGGAAGACCTCCGGTGCCGATGCCGGATCGACACTTCGCTGAGTCACCTTGTCGGCGAAGGCGGGGACGGGCGCCATGCGCACCTTGGCGATGTAGTCGCCGTGCCGGACCGAGCCCATCGTCCAGTAGGTCGACAGCAACAGGTTCACCAGCGGCCGCTGTGAGACGGAGAGGAAAGCCCGGAGCTCCTCCCAGGCCCACTGCTCCGGAGGCAGGGCTCCCTTCCCCGTGACGAAGTCGTGGAGGAACTGATGGAAGCCGGGCTTGCCCTTGGCCAGATAGGTCGGCGCGTCAGCGACCAGTTCCTGGATGAACGTGTAGTGCTCGGCGGTGTTGCAGAAGAAGATCGGCGCGTTGATGTTGGCGTAGTCGAAGGTGCGCGTGTCGGGCTCGTCCTCCAGCAGGGTGGGACCGTCGATGTCGAAGAGCTTCAGCGCCAGTCCGGCCACGCCGCCGAGCCGGGCATCGGTCCCGAGATGGCCCGAGCCGTTGGAGAAGCGAATGAGTGCGTCGTGGCGTCCCGGCGTGGCATAGATGCCCTGCGCATACTCGGCCGGGAGCTGGTCCAGGATGTCCACCTCGGCCCTGACCAGGGCGTAGCCCTTGGCATGCGCGGAGCGGACAGCCTGACCGGTGCCTTCGGCTGTTACCGAGTCGGCGACGAACCGCCCGGAATCCCGCATGGCGATCTGCAGATTCTTGTCAAACTGCGGGTCATCGGTTTCGACGTCCGGTGTATACCTGACGAACTTCGTCGCCATTGTTCAACCGTCCCTTCTACGTCCGGCTCTTGCCAGGTCAGAACCCGGACCGGCCGCGCCCGACCTCGCCGGGACCCCCGGCAGCCCCATGCGGGATGGAAGCGGCGCAGCACCACTCAAGAGATGGCCGGGACGCGGCGCAGTTCCTTCAGCTGGACGGGCGGTGTTTTTCTCAGCCCTGTGCCTCGTCGAGAAGTTTGTCGAAAGCTTTGGCGATCCGCTGTCCCCGGCGCACATCCTTCACGGTGGCGTCCGGATAGGCGCAGTACCAGCCGTCGGCCGTCACCTGGTGCTCGGCGATGAAATCCGCGGTTTGCTTGGGATTGTCGCGAAGCCCCGGCCACCCCTCGACTTCTTCGAAGACAAAGTCCAGCATCTCGGGAACGAGCGTGGCGAAGTCGTTGATGTAGGGGTCCCAGTCACCGTCGTAGGCGGTGCAGAAGAGCAACTTGGTGTCGTTGTCGAAGATGACGTAGCGCATGTCGTGTACGGTGCCGACGCGCTCCGCGGCCCCGTAGGCCCGCGGGTCGGCGAGCTTGGCGCGCAGCCGTTCGGCACCGCCGGGTTTGAGAGGCAAAATGGTGGTCAGCTCGCTGACCCTGCCTTGGCGCCTACCCACTCGGCCTGCGCTCTCCACTGGGGCGGTAGCGGTGTCAGACATGACCCGTATCCCTCCGTCGCCCGAGGACTGGTCCGGGAAACCATTGCCTCTTACCTATCGCAACGCTACGCCCTGCGTCGGTGCCTCTCCATCGCACAGCAGAGGAACATGCTTTGGCCACGCACTTGGCCATTCGTCCATCAACCAACCATCCGACATTCCGCATTCGGCCTCATGTCGGCATCCGCGTGCAGGGCTACTTTCCTTTGGAGGTCGCGCAGACAGGCGTGGTGGGGGACCCCGGCAACAGAACGGAACGGGCACAGGTCCTGGTGATCATGGAGTTACGACGCTCTGTGATCACTGGGGGGACCTGTGCGCGGCTTCCCCGCGAAGCCGCCTGACACGCTTGCAAGGAGTGGCGGTTACGCCTCCGGATGCGGGGGCCTCAGCCGATCTGGGCGGTCGCGCCTGAGGGCAGGCGGTGGTAGCGCGCTGCGACACCGGGGCCGTGGTCGCCCAGGAAGCCACCGACCATCGCGGTGCCGATGTCGTTGAGGGCGCCGTCGTGAATGGCGTAGGCGTCGTGCGGGGCGACCTCGCGGACGTAGTCGATCAGGTGGCCGACGGTGGACCAGGGGGCGTGCACCGGCAGCAGCAGCGTGCCGACGGTGGCGTCGGGGACGGTCAGGGCGTCTCCAGGGTGGAAGAGGACGTCGTCGATGAGGAAGCCGATGTTGGCGATGCGCGGGATGTCGGGGTGGATGACCGCATGCCAGGTGCCGTGGACCTTCACATCGAAGCCGGCCGCGGTGAACGTCTCGCCTTCTCCGACGGCGGTGACCCGGGCGCCGAGGCCGTCCAGCTGCTTGGTGACAGAGGAGTTGGTCCAGATGTGCAGGGCCGGGTTGTGCTGAGCAGCCCTGCGCAGCATCTCCTCCGAGAAGTGGTCGAAGTGCTCATGCGTGACCAAGACGGCGTCGGCGCCGTCCAATGCCTGCGGCTCGGTCAGGCCACCCGGGTCCACAACCAGGTGGCGACCGTTCTTCTCGACGCGGACACAAGCGTGCCCAAACTTGGTGAGCTGCACTACCAGCACCCTTCTACTCAGGTTCTACTCAGGAAACTATGTAACTTGACTGCACAATCGAACTGTACACCCGTGTTCCATGGAATCGAGTAGGATGCACGCGTGGACGAGGATGTGCTGGCCGAGGAACTGCGGCAGGCGGTCGGGGAGCTGGTCCGAGCGGTGCGCGTTGTGGACACCATGCCTCCCGGGGAGGCGGCCGCCCTCGGCTTTCTCGACCGAAGCGGCCCGCTGACCACGGCCGACCTCGCCCACCGACGCGGCGTGACGCACCAGTCGGCCGCCAAGTCCGTGAAAGAACTCATCAGCGACGGCCTGGTGCACACCGAGCCCCACCCCAGCGACGGCCGCAAACTCCTCTTGCACATCACCGACGCCGGCCGCGCCCGCCTGCAGTGCGAACGTTCGCAGCGAGCCCGCGCCCTCAACGCTGCCATCCGCGACACGTTCAGCCCCGAAGAGCAACAGCAACTACGCGACTGCGTTGCCCTGCTGTCCCGCCTGACCGCACGGCTCGCCGGAAAGTGACCGGCCGGTGCCCGGTGACCCGGTGCAGTCACGGCAAGCCGACGCCCAGCCGGCTCCCGCACCACTCATGGCAGTTCGGACGGTGGTGGGTCCGCCGTGAAGAGCGGAGCCACCGCCATTTTCACTGCAGAGCAGGTGAGTTGGAGCCGCGATCCGGGATCGCGACGCGACATTCCCGGCTGCCCGCCGGCTGTCCGCCGAACCCCTTCACCGCGGCGGATCCGCCAGTCCCCGGGCAGGTTCGGCTGCAGCGGGCGCGGGTGGCCATGCCTGCGGTGAGAGGACCCCGTTGACGTAAGCGCGTGCTACCAGAGCCGTTCTGTTCTTGACTCCCCAGCGCCGGGACAGGCGCGCGAGGTGGTAATTGACCCCGTCGGCGGTCAAGCCGACCTCCGTGGCGATGTGCGTGCTCGTGCAGCCTGCGGCCGCCAGGGCGAGGATGCGGGCCTCGATGTCGCTGGTCTGTCCGGGACCCTTCGTCTGCGCGGTGGGCGGGGCGGCCGGCTCCTCGAAGACGTGCAGGATCAGCAGCAGGTTCAGCGGGCCGTCGGGCACGTCGCCGATCACGTCGATGGTCATCTCGCCGCGTCGTTCCCCAACCCGCTGCGGGGTACCAGGACACCTCGACCGGGTACCTCGACCGCCGGCGCAGCCGTAGAGCCTCCGAGATCGGATCGAGTCGCCGCTCCGCCGTCGGGCTGAAGAGGTCCCGTGCGCTGCGGCCGACGAGGCGGCCGACGAGCGTGCCCCACTCCGAGGCCATGGCGTGGTTGGCCGAGAGGATGGTGCCCTTCGCATCGCAGAGGGCGACGGGAAGCGGAATGCGGTCGAACAGCACGGTGGCCTGGTTGCGCCAGAAGACCGCCTGGTCACCGTCCGGTGTCGGGGACCAGGTGCCGTCCTCGCCGCTCACCTGATGCTCAGGGGTGCCCACCGTCACTCCCAGTGATTTCCTTTACCCCGAGGTGCAGGAGGGGCGCAAGCCCTCACTCTTTGACGCTACTACAAGAATTCTTAGCACTGGTGCGATACCGGGCATTCTCGCGGCGCGACGGTGGAGAGAACCGCCCCACCGGAGGCGGCAGTCCCTGAATGTTCCACCGCGGAGGGCGGTGCATCTCCATGACCGAAACCCGGTGCGAGCTGCAGGCAGCGAGCGGCAGCGTTCCGGACGGCGTTCCTGTGATCGACATCTCCGCCACCGGGCCCGGCGACACGCCTGTCCTGCAACTGATGGAGCTCGCCCGGCGGCACGGCCCGGTCTTCGTCCAGCGCCTGCACGGCCGCGACACGTTCTTCGTCAGCGGACTGGACGTGGTCACGGAGCTGGCCGATGAGCAGCGTTTCTCCAAGGACGTGGGCCCGGCGCTCGTGAACGTGCGGGAGTTCGCCGGCGACGGTCTCTTCACCGCCCACAACGACGAGCCGAACTGGGCCAAGGCGCACGACATCCTCATGCCCGCCTTCGCCCTGGCCTCGATGCGCACCTACCACCCGGTGATGCTCAAGGTCGCGCGCAGGCTCATCGACTCGCGGGACCGCCACGTCGCCGTCGACCCGCTGTCCAGTGCCCGCGAACGCGCGCTCGCCTTCGACCCGGCCGACCCCGGCTTCGCCGAAGCCGTCCACCAGGCCACCGCGGGCCTGGGCCTGGACGTGGCCTTCGACTTCGCCGGCGTCCCCGCCGTCCGCGAGCAGGCCGCCACCGTCCTCGCCCGGGGCGGAGTGCTGGTCCAGGCCGGCCTGTTCGCCGGCGTCCCCGCCGTCCGCGAGCAGGCCGCCACCGTCCTCGCCCGGGGCGGAGTGCTGGTCCTGGCCGGCCTCACCCCGAAGCCGCTCACCATCAAGGACAGCACCCAATTCAGCTTCCGCCGCAACCAGGTCCGCGGCCACTACGGATCCGGGCCCCAGTACGTCGAGCAGCTGATTCGGCTGGCCTCCACCGGCCGCCTCGACCTGGCACCCTCCATCACCGCACACATCCCCCTCGCCGAAGCGGCCGACGCCGTCGCCCGGCTGGAACGCAAGAAGGGAGACCCGATCCGCCTCGTGCTGATCCCCTGACGCCACCAACCGCTGCGGCTCGCCAGGACAGCCGGCCATACCGACAGCTCGCGAGCCGTCGGCATGGCCGACCGTCTCCGGGCAGTCCCACGGACGCGGCCGGCCCTTCACCGACCACTTCGGCCGTCGAACGAACAACGACCTCTGCCTGCAAGGGAACGACCTCCATGCGTCATCAGCGCACCGTCCGCCATGCGGTGGACAACCCGCCCGGCCCGCGCCACACCGTCCGCCACGTGGTACTCCACCTGCTCACCCCGCTGGTGATGTGTCTTGGCATGGGCCTGTCCTACCTCGGCGCCTTCCACGCGCCGCAGGACCACATGCACGGGATGAAGGTCGCCGTAGTCGGCACCTCGGCACGCAACCAGCTGCTGGCACAGGCGCTGAAGAGCAAGGCCGGGGACGCGCTGGACGTCATCACCGTGCCCCACCAGGCCATGGCCCGGCAACAGATCATGGACCGGGATCTGGTCGGCGCGTATGTCCCGAGTGCCAAGCACCCCGAGCTGCTGGTCGCCGAGGCCAACTCCGGCACCTCCGTCACCGCGGCCGAGGAGGTCTTCACCAAGGTGGCCGCCGAACAGGGCGCCCCGTTGAAGGTCACCGACCTGTCCCACATGGCCGACGGTGACCGCACCAACGAAAACCTGTTCTTCCTGCTGGTCGCTCTGAGCATCGGTGCCGTTCAGGGGGCCGCGGTCATCGCCGCGGCCGGTGCCGCACTCAGCGTGTGGACCCGGGCCTCCCTCGGCATCGTCGCGGCCCTGGCGGTGAGCACCATCGGGGCGATACTGGCGGGTCCGTGCTTCAACATCGTCGACCACGACCAGTGGGGCATATGGGGCATGTCCCTGATGTACACGGCAGGGATCCTGACCATCGGCATCGGTCTGCACACGTTCCTCAAACGCTTGACGTTGCTGGTCCTCATGGCGCTGTTCATCATGCTCAACTTCACCACCTCCGGCGGCATTTTCGAGCCGGAGCTGCAAGGCGGCTTCTTCGGCGCGCTGCATGCCTTCTGGGACGGCGCCGGCTTCGTCGAGGGCGCCCGCAGCCTGCTCTACTTCGACTCGGCGAAACTGGGCGGCCGGATCCTCTCCCTGGCGCTCTGGCTCGTCGCGGGCCTGCTGCTGGTGGTCGCGGCCGCGGTGGCGGAGCGGCGTACCAACCCTGCCCCGGCGCCGGTCCCTCTGGCGGAGGCGGACGCCGAGGAGGAAATGGGCGAGGCCGTCGCAGTGTGATCGCGCGGACGGGAGGGGGCGGTCCTACGGCCTGAAGCAGCACCGCTACTCACTGCCGCCGGAGTGTCGATGCCTCGCGCCCGCCACAGAACCGGCCTACGGCTGAGCCGTCAGCGGTTGTCGGCATGGCGTGGCGCTGGGGTGCCGGTGGGACGGGTCGTTGGCGAAGCGCTTATGGCGCTCATACAGTGAGTGGGTGGGTGGCAGTTCGGCGACTGACGCGGTGCGTGCGGCCACAGCAGAGGTCGACTACGCTGCGCTCTTCGCTGCCACCCCCAGCCCATGCCTGGTGCTTCTCCCGGACCTGGTGATCGTCGCCGCGAACAGGGCGTTCTGCCAGGCAAGCGGGCGCACCCGCGATGATCTGGTCGGACAGCCCTTCTTCGACGCCATCGCGGTAAACCCTGCAGACCCCGACACAGATCAGGTGCGCCACCTGGTGGCGGCGTCGCTGGAGCGGGTGCTCTCCACCCGGGAGCCGGAGACGATGGCGCTGCTGAAGTACGACGTCCCCGCCGCGGGCCGACCCGGGGTGTTCGAGGAGCGCTGGTGGTCCACGACCAACACGCCGGTTTTGGGGCCGGAGGGGCAGGTGAGGTGGATTCTCCTCCGAGTGGAGGATGTGACCGCCTACGCCCGTGAAAGGTACGTCCACGACAAGCCCGACCGTACGCTGCAGATGGAGGCTGAGCTGTACGAACGCACCCGGAAGGTGCAGCGCCTGAACGAAGAGCTGCGCCTGGCCCACGCCCGCCAGCGACGGGTCGCCCTCAAGCTGCAGGAGGCAATGCTCCGCTCACCCGACCTGTCCCGGCACCGGGATGTCGCGGTGCGCTACCTGCCCGCGCTCGACTCCTTGAATGTGTGCGGCGACTGGTACGACGCCGTTGACCTGTCCGACGGCCGCTTCGCGGTGGCGGTCGGGGACGTGGTCGGCCACGGCTTGGAGGCCGCGACCGTCATGGGCAGGCTGCGCAGCGCGCTGTCCGCCGCCAGCCGGGCCGTGGCCGGGCCCGCCCAGGCTCTGGAGCTCCTGGGCCTCTACGCACGCTCGATCGACGGGGCCTTGGCCACCACGGTCGTCTCCGTGCTGATCGACACGCGCTCCCAACTGATCATCTACAGCAGCGCCGGCCATCCCCCTCCGGCCCTGCTGCACCCGGATGGTCACTGCACGTTGCTGGACCAGGCCACCGACCCGCCACTGGGCGCTCGCCCCCGACACGTCCCCCGCCCTCAGGCTGGCATCGAGTACAGCCGAGGCTCCACCCTTGTGCTCTACACCGACGGCCTGATCGAGCGCCGCGACGAGGACATCGACACCGGCATACACCGGCTGACGGACACCCTCGTGGAAAGGTGCACCGGGCTCGATCCGGAACACGTCGCCGACACTCTCCTGACTCACCTCCGCGTCAGCAAAGGTGCCAGTGACGACATCGCCCTGGTTGTCGTTCACCTGTGAGAGTGAGCTTGCCGCACTTCCTGACGAAGGGTCCCCGGCGTCCTGCTCAATGTCGGATTCCGGAGGCACCAAGACTCCGCGACGTCAGCGATCGATTCTTGGAGCACCAGCTGTCCTGTTGCGGAGGGACCAACTCGTTCAAGCCGACCCAGGGGGACCGACTGCTCCTGGGCGAGACGAGGACCGCCGTGGCGCGAGCCACCGTGGATTCAAACCCGGGCGCCGACTCGTACAACTGCGGGATCCAGGCCAGAACCAGGTCCCCTGGTACGGGTCCTTCGCTCCGTGGTGGATGGCATCGGAGACGGCCGCGGCGGCGGCGCCACGGCTGAGCCCACCACCGGCGAGCTCCTCACGGACCTTGAGGCGCGGGCAGGAGAACCGGGCTCCTCCTCGTGCCGGGACGGCGTCTGCGGCGGATGGCCGTTTTGATCGGACGGGCTGGGCTGCAGGACCGCCAGTTCCTCGGGCTATGCCGTGCGCTCCTGGTCCGGGCCTGCTGCAAGTGCGCTTCGTGCGCCGGTAGTTGCCGGTGAACCCGTGCTCCGCCACCAGACGCCCGCCGTGGTCCCCGGGGCTGTGCTACGGAGCGTTTCGGCGCGTCACCCGTCTGCGTGCCTTCGCGGGTTGTCTCCAGCGGCAATGTGGTACCCGTGTGTTGTAGGACCTCTCCGATCGGCGTCGACACCTGCGGTGGCGCGGGGCACGGTCCTGGGGCGAACCGGCAGGACTGCAGGCAGCGTGTGGAGGGCGGGTTGGTGCTGGTGCCGTCCTTGCGTCAGCGCAGGCGGCATCCCACCCTGCCCTTAACTTGCGCACCGTGAGCGCGGTTGCCGCCGCAGCCCTGGAGTGCTCCCATGGAAGAAGGAGCGATCACCGGGTCGGAGCGCGGCACGAGGTCCTCGGCGAGCAGGCACTCGACCCCGCCGTCCCCGTACATGACGGCCGTGTCCGCGAGCCTGCCTCCGGCCTCCCGGAAAGTCCTGAGCTGGTCCGCGGCATCGGGTTCACCGGTGTCGTACCCCAGGTCAGCGTGCCGAGCCGGAGCCGGGGCACACGCGTCCCGCGCGGCCAAGGTGCCTTGGCTCCATGACGGCTGAGGTCAGTGGTCACCCGCGGTCCTTGGTCACGAGTGATGCACCCGACAGACGCCGCCCCCGGGTCGACATGGTCCGGGAGAACGACGACGAAATTCCCATGGGTGAGGGGAACGATATGCGACTCGGTATCAACCTCGGCTACTGGGGCGCCGGGATGGACTCGGACAACCTCGCTGTCGCCAAGGAGGCGGACCAGCTCGGTTACGCGGTGTGCTGGGCGGCGGAGGCCTACGGCTCGGACGCGCCCACCGTGCTCGCGTGGGTGGCGTCCCGGACGGAGCGCATCGACGTCGGCTCGGCCATCTTCCAGATCCCGGCCCGAACGCCCGCCATGACCGCTATGACCGCCGCCACCCTCGACTCCCTTTCGGGCGGCCGCTTCCGCCTCGGCCTCGGCCTCTCCGGCCCGCAGGTCTCCGAGGGCTGGTACGGCGTCAAGTTCGACAAGCCGCTCGCCCGCACCCGTGAGTACGTGGAGATCGTCCGCAAGGCGATGACGCGCGAGCCGCTGACGTACGAGGGCGAGCACTGGACGCTGCCCCTGCCCGGCGGCCCCGGCAAGGCGCTCAAGCTGACCGTCCACCCCGTGCGCGAACACATCCCGCTCTACATAGCGGCCATCGGTCCGAAGAACCTGGATCAGACCGGCGAGATCGCCGACGGCGCCCTGCTGATCTTCCCCTCCGCCGAGCACCTGGAGGACACCGCGCTCCGGCACATCCGGGCGGGTCGCGAGAGGGCCGGCAAGACCATGGAGGACTTCGACGTCTGCCCGACCGTACCCATCGCCCTCGGCGAGGACGTGGACGCGCTGGCCGACCTCTTCCGCCCGTACACCGCGCTGTACGTCGGCGGCATGGGCAGCCGCAAGCAGAACTTCTACAACCGGCTCGCGCAGCGCATGGGCTACGAGAAGGAAGCCGCCGAGATCCAGGACAAGTACCTGTCCGGCGACAAGGACGGCGCGGCAGCCGCGATCCCGCGCCGGCTCATCGACTCCACCACCCTGCTGGGTTCCGTGGAGCGCATCTCCGACCGCATGCGGGCCTACGCGGCGGTCGGCGTGACCACGCTCACCCTCTCCCCGGCCGGCACCACCCTCGACGAGCGGCTCGCGGCCCTGCGCGCCGG
Organism: Streptomyces sp. NPDC026538; assembly: GCF_055567535.1. Taxonomy (NCBI): domain Bacteria; kingdom Bacillati; phylum Actinomycetota; class Actinomycetes; order Kitasatosporales; family Streptomycetaceae; genus Streptomyces; species Streptomyces sp. NPDC026538. The sequence goes on along the minus strand of NZ_JBVHQG010000002.1, from coordinate 15,238 downwards.
CGTTGAAGCGCTGGATCGCGCGGGTCTCGCGGAGTAGAAGGTGGCAGACCTCGCCTGGCGAGACGGACGCCGGGTGCTCCGTTGCTGCTTGGCTCGGCCGGGGACGGGCCCGCGCCGGGGGCTCCTGGTTCTAGTCTGGGACGAAGGAACCTCCACCCACTTCTCGCGACGGTACAGGGCCAGGGCGGCTCCCATCGCGGTCAGCAGGTCGCCTTCGGAGGTCAGGTCGGCCACTTCGAGGCCGGGGCCAGCCACGACCCCGACGAACTGCTGTGTGCTGAGGTCCCAGATGCGTGGCGTGTCGTCCCGGGACGTCGAGACGGCGAGCGCGGTGCCGTGGACTGTCGTACAAACGATGTTGTGCACGAACTCGACGTGGCCGCGTTAGGGTCCGCCCACCTGGTGACAGGTCAGCAAGCAGTATCGCGATCGCCTCCAACGAGGCTTTCACCGGCTGGAGCAGGACCTTCACCGATCCACGGCTCTGCGAGCCCTCGTCCACCTCCGAACTCAGTCGCTGTTCAATGTCGCTGACTCAGCCTTGAGCCCTGGATCGCCTCACCGCGTAGGACACACGGTCTGAAGAGGACGACTTGGCGACTTCGAAGGCTGTGGGCCCCGTGCGCTCTCCTGGATAACTGCAGCGTCCTCGGTTGGGGCGCGATTGTCGGGTTTCGGTGTCAGAACGCGGGGATCAACGAGTCACCCTAGTACTCCAGCCGTGGATCGCTGGTGCGACGTCCGACCGACCGCGCCTATGGGTGCGTGTCCGTGATCGCGATGACCTCGTCGAGGCGGTCCAGGGCAGCCTGCAGGTCGTCGATCTTGGCCTGGATGCGGTCCCGCTCGGCGCGCAGCATGGCTCGTTGCTCGGCGTCGGTGTGCCCGGAGTCCCAGCACGGAAGGAGTTCCGTGATCCTTCGGCTGGTCAGGCCGGCGGCGAACATCTGCTGGAAGAAACGGACCAGGGGGACGGCATCCTGCCGGTAGAGGCGCTGGCCGGATGGGCTGCGCTCCGCGATGAGCAGCCCTTGCTGCTCGTAGTAGCGCACGGCGCGTACCGAGACGCCGGCACCCCGCGCCACCTCGCCGATGCGGACCAGCCGCTCGGCCGCGGCCTCTGTGACGGTCATGGTGATTCCTCTTACCCCGGCCCTGACGACCAGCACTTGCCTCTGACGTCAACGTCAGGTTTTAGCGTACCGGGCATGGACATCAACGGTGCACGTGCCGGACACCGGCGCACAGACCAAGGACGCCCACTACGTGATCCACGGCGCCCTTGGCGCCTTCGGCGCCCATCGCCTTCCAGCCCCGGCGAAGTCTGCCGCGGTGATGCCGTCGGGATGTCCGGACGGCCACTCCACCAATTCGATCCTGTAGCCATCCGGGTCCGTGAGCCACGACGTCTTCGGGCCGTGAGGGCCGTCCGGGTACTGGAGGGATTCGGGCCTCAGGCCGGCTTCGGTCAGCGTCTCCAGGGTGGTGGCGAGCGTTTCCACCTGGATCGCGAGGTGGTCGAAACCGCTGCCCACGTCGACCGGTCCGGCACCGGGGCGGTGGACCAGTTCGAGCGAGGCCGCCGGTTCGTCCGGGAACTTGAGGATCACCAGGCGAGCCCCGTCGCCGACCTCGACCCTGCCCAGTTCCGCGTAGCCCAAGGCGGTGTAGAAATCGAGCGAGCGGTCCAGGTCGGTGACGCGGTAGGAGACGAAGAGCGTCTTCACGCGGCCTCCTCGGGGCGACGCACCCGGTAGCGGAGGTGTGTGACGTCTCGATCCTCGAGCCGTCGGACGAGGTCGAGTTCGATGTGCTCACTACGCAGGTGGTCGAACAGCCGTCGGCCGTCCCCGAGGAGGACCGGAACCAGGTGGATCTCCATCTCGTCCACCTGCCCGGCTCGGAGAAGTGCTTGGGCCGCCCCCGCCCCATGGACCATGACCGGCCGGTCCCCTGCGGCTGCGCGAGCCTGACGGGCGCAGTCCTCGGCATCGGTGACGAAGCGCGCGTAGCCGGGTGCCACGTCCCCGTCATCCACCTGGTGGGTGAGGACGAAGACCGGCACGCCGTCGTGGTGGTCGCCCTGCCAGCGCCCGGCGAGTTCGAAGGTCCGACGGCCGGAGATCACCGCGCCGGTCGCCAGCGCTTCGCGGTAGACCTGGCCGCTCGGACCGTCGGACTCCCGGTCGTCGAGCCAGTTGAAGAGCCGTCCACCGCCGCGTCCGAGTTCCTGCCCCGGCCGATCGTCCGGGCCGGCGACATAGCCGTCGAGCGACATCGACATGTACAGCCGAATCGGATTGTTCATCCTGGGCTCCATCTCTCCCACGTGACACCGGGATCCGGCGTTACCTGATCCGCCGACGAGGCGGGAATGTCACAAGGAAGACGTCAGGCAACCGGCAAACTCATCGCCCCCGGCGCGCCGGCCTGCTGCCGGGCCGAAGCCGCTTCCTGAACCGGGCGGCCGACTCATCTGATGGTGCGCGTCGCACGCTCCCCGGCGAGGGCTTCGGTACCGCCGATGATGATCTCGACACTCACGTAGGACCGTGCCTTGGAAGGGAGCACCGCTCACGAGGTGCTGCGCGAGCGAGCCGGTCGCGATCACGCTGTCGGCGAATCCGCGTGCGTACTGACGGCAGACGTCCTGGCCAGGTCGGCGAGCGTGAAGGAACGTCGGATCGGCGAGAGGGCAGGCTCTTCGAGCCATGGGTGCGGACGTCGCTCGAGATTCCAGAGATGGTGATGGGCGTCGACGAGGCTTCGGTGTCGGGCTTGGGCATGGGAGGCTCTGGGCGGCTGGGCGGCTGGGCGGCTGGGCGGCTGGGCGGCGGTCGTGCGAGGGCGTTGGTCGTGACGACGGCCCCGCCCGGGCCGACAGGTGAGCTGCCGGTCGTCGCGGGGCCGTCGCCTCACACGCGGAATGTCACTGGATCGTCCAGAGCTGGTTGCTCTGGTTCAGCGGTGTCCACTGGTCGAGCGCTGTGCCGCTGGTGGTCGAGCCGCCCGAGACCTCCAAGGCCTGCTTGGTCTCCAAGTTGCGGATGACGTATCCGCCGCCGGACGACTCGAAATACCAGAGCTGGTTGTTGCCACCGTTGTAGGTGTACTGGACGAGTGCCGCACCCTTGGCACGGGAGCCGTTGGGGACATCCAGGACCTTGCCGCTGTTACGGTTGACGATCTTGTAGAGGTTGCCGCTGACCTGCACGATGTTCCACTGCTGGTTGGTGCCCGAGTTGCTCTGCCACTGGATCACACTGGCGTTGTCCGCGGTCGAACCCTGGTAGACATCGGCCACCAGACCGCTGTTGACGTTCTTGATCGTGTAGTTCGTCGACGCGTTGAAGGACGGACTGGTGCCCGGGTTCTCCAGCGCGGTGCCGGCCTGCTGCACGCTGAAGTCGTCGATGTAGAAGTAGCTGCCGTCGGTCTTGGCGACTCGCACGTACCGGAACTTCTGCCGTGCGTCTGTCTTGGCGGTCAGCGTCGAGGTGTACGGGAGGGTCGCGCTGTCCTGGCGTCCCAGCACCGTGTAGTCGGCGAAGGTGGGGTCGTTGGAGCCCCGTATCTCGAAGTTGCTGCGGGTTTCGGGCTGGTCGACGTCCTGACGGGTGGTGAAGGAGAACTGGCCGAGTCGGTACGCACTGCCGAGGTCGACCTGCCACCAGGCCGAGGTGTCGCTCCCGGTGGGGGACCAGCCGGTCGCCGGGTCGTTGTCATTGGCCTTGGGCGGCGCCCAGCCGGAGTTGAAGACGGAGGACGCGGTGGCCGTCTTGCCATAGGCGAGATTGATCTTCGCCAGCAGTCCGCGGTAGGCCGACTGCAGACCCGAGGCCTGCATCACCGCGGTTCCGGTGGTGGTGTTGTTGGAGAGGGTGACGTCGGGGCCGTTGGCGTTGCGGATGATGAAGTCGGTGGTGCGCGACAGGACGTTGTTCGCGACAGTCATGTTGCTCGAGCCCTCGTCGAGATAGATGCCGCCCACGCCCGAGGAGCATGCGGTGGGCGAGCGGAGCACATCGTGGATGTAGTTGTTGTTGATCACCGTGCCGGGGTCGTTGGAGAGGTGGTAGATGCCTGCCGTGTCGCACAACATGTTCTCGACGTTGCCGATGCGGTTGTAGCTGACGGAGTTGCTGCCCTCCGCGTTGGCGGCCGACTGCCAGCCCCAGCCCAGGGTGATCGCGGTCCACGGGGAGTCGGAGATGTCGTTGTGGTCGATGGTGGTGCCGTGCACGAAGCCCGCGTTGATGCCCGCGGTGCCGTAGTAGTCCTGACCGGTGCGGTTGATCAGGTTGTTGGTGACGGTGACACCGCTGACGACCTCGCGTGCGTCCTCGCCCGCGGGTGAGGTGGGCGGGCTGTACACGGTGTGGTACTCGACGTCGGGATCCGAGAACTTGCCCACCATGATCCCGTTGCCCGAGATGTCCTGGACGATGTTGCCGGTGACGGCGGAGTTGTGGACGCCGTGGTGCAGGTCCAGGGCGGTCGAGCCCATCTGGGTGAAGGTGTCGCCGGTGAAGGACAGGCTGTCGGCGTTCGCGGCGTAGACACCGGCCGGCGGCCGGTTGACGTACTGCTTGTTGGTGGGGTCGGCGGAGATGTTGTAGTTGCCGCCCTGGCCGTTCAGCAGGCCGTTGTTGCCGGCCTCGGTCCAGTTGGTCCGGGTGAAGGTGATGCCGGAGAACTGCAGGTTGTGAACAGGAGAGCCGAGGCTGTCGCCCTGGATCCTGAAGAGGGTCTGCAGCGTCGGGACCTGCACGGTCGCCGACGTCATGGACTCCCCGGGCCGAGGAAGGTAGTAGAGCGTCTGCGCGTCCTTGTCGAGGTAGAACTCGCCCGGTTCGGTGAGGAATTCATGGGCGTTCTCGAAGTGCAGGGGAGAGCCGTTGGACAGCAGCGGATACGGCCGCTGGAAGAGGATGCCGGCCTCGTGGTCCTGGATCGAGATGTTCGCCATTCCACCGCTGTTGGCGTACGACTTCAGCCGCAGGTAGTTCTCGGCCCACTGCAGTTGCAGCACCATCTCGACCCGGTCGAAGTGGCTCCAGTTCGCGACTTGGGAGCTGAGAACCTTCAGTACCTGGGCCGTCTTGTCGCTGGCCTGCAGTTGGAAGTTGGAGCCGACGTCCGGGTAGCGGGCGCGCGTGGCGCGCACGCCGTTGACGTACAGCTGCCGGAAGGCGAGGGTGCCGACCGATGCCTTGTACTCGCCGCCTGCGGCCGGTGTCCAGCCGGTGACGGTCCTGGCGCTGGAGACGACCGGGATCTCGGAGCCGTACGCCTTGTAGATGACGTTGTGGCCGTTGGTGCCCGAGTCGGCGGTGGTGAAGTCGACCGCGCTGGTGAGGGGGTACGTGCCTCCGCGCAGGTTCACGACGATGTCCCCGGACATGGCCGAGTTCACCGCGCGCACCGCGTCGCGAGCCTTCGCGATCGTCTTGAAGGCCGCTGATGTACTGGTTCCCGAATTGCTGTCACTGCCGTTGGCGGGGTCCACGTAGAAGCTGGTGTCGGCCGCGTGCGCCACCTGCGCGGGCAGGACGACGGCTGTTGCCACCAGCAGAGTTTGCAGTAGTCCCACGATGAGTCGTCCGGGTCTCATGCCCTTGTTCTCCTTACCTCGTTGCGCAGCGCGTCACCGGGAGCCGGGTACGCCGGCTGCGTCCTGGGAGGGGCCGTCGGATCCCGGATCGCCGAGATGCCAGATTTCGGGGAGGTCTGTCCACTGGCTCCCGGGTTTCCGGTCCGGCCACGGGTCCTGGCACGGATCGGTGAGCTTCCACCACTGCTGGGTCACCGGGTCGGCAGCGATCGCCGCCATATCGCCATCGAAGTCCTCGCCGTGGTACTCGAAGTAGGCGAAGAGGACGTCGTGGTGGCGGAAGATGCTGTAATTGCGCACGTGGGCGCGGTGCAGCGCCGCTTCGACGCCGGTCCAGACGGTGGCGTGAAGGGCGAGGTACTCCTCGCGGCGTTCCGGACGCAGCCTGATGGTCTGGGCGATCCGCTTCACTCCCCGGCCTCCCCGCTGTGAAGGCCGGCGCCGGACCTCACCGGGGCATCCGCCGAGAACGGCGTGCGGTAGCTGGGTGTCCGCGTCCGCAGGCCCAGTCGGAGCGTGAGCCGTATGCGGGTGGAGGCGGGCAGCACGACGGTGAGCAGGCTGCTGTCGACCGGCGCCTCGGCTTCGGCGACGGCCGGTTCCCCGTGGCCGTAGGCGTACATGTCGCCGACCCACGAGTCGTCCTCGCAAGTCGTGTAACGCACGGAGGCGATGGTGTGTTCGGCGAAGGCACCGGCCTGGACGACGACCGTCCGAGCGCGGTCGGGGGAGAGGTTGACCAGTTCGACGGTGGTCGCCTCGGGGACGATCGACGTCACCAGGGCAGCCACCTCGGGCGGCAGACCCGCACGGCGCGCCTCGCCGTCGTAGTAGCGCACCCGCGCCTGCTGCAGGCCGCCGTTGTAGAGGACCTGGGGACCGCCCCAGGTCAGCTGTACGAGCGCCTCGGTGACCACGGGGTTCGACTGCTGCCACACGTGGATGTCCTCCTCGGGCACGTCCAGATCGCGGTACCGGTCCATACGGGCGAGACGGTGGCGGACCTGTGCCTGGGCCGCGGCGAGGATCCGCTCCGGGTAGTCGGGGTCGTCGCCGGTGAGGAAGGCGAACCACGCCTCCTCGTGCCCGGATTCCTCCTTGGCCCGGAAGGGCCGCACGTCACGCCAGTCGAATCCGCCGGCTCCGCGCAGCCGTTCCAGCCGGGCACGGTCGGCCGGAGCGGCCGTGTGGTGCCACAGCGCCACCGGTACGGCAGGGGTGACGGGGTTGTAGTCGAACCATCCGGAGTCGTTGTGGCGGAAGGGGATGTGCAGGGTGGGGGTGTTGATGTTCGGGCCGAGCTGGGCCAGCCACTTGGAGGGGAGGCTGGAATCGGCTTCGGTGAAGGCCATCACCTTGCCGTGGCCGACGAGGGTGTCGAAGGTGGTCGTGACCATGGAGAGGTAGTCGTCGTCACCGGTGACCGTCGCCGCGGCCAGTGCCGCCACGCATGCCGCGTGGCCGACGCTGTGCCAGCCGTGCGGCCATGACCAGCCGTAGTGCCCGCCGTACCAGCGGCCTTCGAGGAGGCTGCCGACCACGCCGTCCGGGCCGACGTTGTCGGGCATCACCTCGCCGTTCGCCTTCGCGCGCTCACGCCACGCGCCGACGTACTCGACGATCCAGTCGCGGTAGCGTTCCTCGCCGGACAGGATCCAGGCGTTGAGGACCAGCCCGGCCGCGGCGAGATTGACAGCGGTGTCACCGCTGCCCATGCGGTCGCGCATCTGACCGCCGAGGCGCGGGTCCTCGGACAGCGGGGGCGCGGGGGCGTCGGCCGGCAGGATCCAGTCGAGCGGAAAGCCGTACAGCTCGGCTTCCTTGGGCAGCCAGGGGTAGCTGTCCCCGTCGGACAGACCGCGGCGTTCGAGGTCGCTGCCGTTGTGCGGGCGCTTGATGATGCGGCGGTCGGGGTCGTAGTTGCCCTTCGCCGGATCCACGTACAGTTCGGCGAACCGCAGGGCACGCTGCGACCAGCGCCCGGGGGCCGCCATGCACAGGAAGTAGAGCAGCAGCAGACTCTCGCCCTGGTGGAACCAGTCGTAACCGCGCTCGAACTCGTCGCTCAGCATGCCCAGTTCGGTGAGCTGCCTGGTGACGCCCTCCCAGTGCCTCTCACTGGCGGGCAGCAGGTCGCCCGCGCCGCCGAGCAGATACAGCTGCGGCCAGTTGAAGAACACTTCGTAGAAGTCGTCGACGCCGTCACGGGTGGTGAGCCGTCCGTTGTAGTTCAGGCGCCCGTCCGGGCCGGTGAAGTCCCGCTCGAAGCGGCGCCAGGCGTGGTCGAGCAGGTCGAACAGCGCGCGCTGGGACACCGCCCAGCCGGGGGGTTCGAGCAACGGCACACTGGCCCGCACTCCGGGAGAGGACACCGGACCGCTGGTCGGGGCGGTGTCCTCGCTTCTGGCGGGGTGGGCAGGACCGAAGGGCATGGGAACGGGTCTCCGTTCGGGTGAGGGAAGCAGTGGAAGCGCGCGGAGGCGGCCGGAGCGGTGGGCCGCGGCTTCATTCCTTGGTGGCTCCGGCGAGCATGCCGGTGACCAGGAAACGCTGGGAGAAGAGGAAGACGACCAGGACCGGGGTGATCGCCACCAAAGTGGCCAGGGCGAGTTGGGGCCGCTCGATGGCCAGGGAGCCGACCGTCGGATTGAAGGAGGGCACACTGCTGAGCAGGGTGCCGACACCCACCTGCACCGGCATTTGGTCGCTCTCGGGCAGCATCACGTACGGCAGGAAGTAGTTGGTCCAGTTGGCCACGAAGCTGAAGAACCCGACGAGCGCGATGACCGGCGTCGCGAGGGGCAGGGCGACGTGCCGGAAGACCCCGAACTCCGTGCACCCGTCCACCCGGGCGGCCGCCAGCAGATCCCGGGGCACGGCGGTGGTGAAGTATATGTACGTCAGATACACGCCGAACGGGTAGAACGAGTACGGCAGGATGATCGACCACATCGTGCCGATCAGGTGCACGGCGTTGATCTCCAGGAACAGCGGGACCACCAGCGTCGCGTTCGGCATCAGCATCACGATCAGCGTGGCGATGAGCAGGGTGCGACGTCCACGGAACTCCGTCATCGCCAGCGCGTAACCGGCCGGCACGGCGACGCACAGGGTGATGACCAGGGAGATCCCGGCGTAGATCGCGGAGTTGCCCAGCCATTGCAGGATTGCGTTGTCCTGGAAGGCGGTCAGCGCGTTCCAGTTCGCCTTGAGCGCGTGCCAGGAGCCGAAGGAGAGCGGGTTGCCGTGCACGAGCTGGTGATCCGTCTTGGTGGCGGCGAGCACGAGCCAGAGCACGGGGAGCACGAAGAACACCACGAACGCGGCCAGTACGGCGGCGACCAGCACCCTGGACGCGTGCCGGCGGGCAGGAGTGCGGCGGGCGCGAGAAGGGGTGCGCGGCGTGCGGCTCGGGCTCACGCTGATCTCTCCGGGACGTGGACGCACACCGGGGTGCGTGGAGCTTCTACTCGGCATCGAAGAATCCCGACCGTGCGACGAAGAGGGCGGCGGCCGACAGAGTGACGACCAGGAGTTCGACGGAGACGGCGGCGGCGCCGTTGATGTTGTTCATCTGGAAGGCGAAGTCGTACGAGAGCTGGTTGAGCGAGTAGTCGCGTCCCGCCACTCCGACGCTGGCCATGGACAACAGCTGTGGCTCGACGAAGAGTTGGGCGCCGCCGGCGAAGGCGAGGATCACCATGTAGACGATCCATTTGCGCAGCATGGGGATCTGCACCCGCCAGGCGGTCTGCCAGGCACCCGCTCCGTCGATGCGGGCGGCCTCCATCACGTCCCTGGGGATGTTGTTGAGCGCCCCGTAGATGACGACGATCCAGCCGCCCGCGCCGGTCCAGAACGCGATGATCGTGAACAGCAGGGGAAGGTGACCGGGCGCGATGACCTCGCCGAACGTGTCGTAACCGAAGGCACCCAGCAGGGAGCGGACCGGGCTCACCGTGGGGTCGAGCATGAACAGCCACACCAGCACGCTCGCGGCACCGGCGAGGGCGCCCGGTATGTAGTACAGGAACCGCAGCGCCTTTCCGGCGCCGCCGGTGGCCAGCCGGTGCAGCAGCAGCGCCAGGCCGACCACGATCACCACCAGCGAGACAAGCCAGAACAGCAGGTAGAGCGCGACGTGCCCGAGGGCCGGCACGAACCGGAAGTCGTGCATCGTGGTGACGAAGTTGCCGAAGCCGGTGAACGCGCCCTGAGCGTTGCTGAACGCGAAGTAGATGGCGTACGCGGTGGGGACCACACCGAACGCGATCAGCAGGACGACGTAGGCGGCGACGAACGCGGCGCCCGCCCGGCTCTGCCGCCGGGCGCCCTGAGGGCGCCGACGGACAGAGCCGACGGGGGAGTGGGTCACAGTCACTGGGAGACCTTGTATCCGTTGGACTGCGCGTACTTGACGATGGAGTCCTGCCAGGCGGGCAGCAGCGAGACGATGGTCTTGCCCTGCGTCAGACCGGGCTTGACGGTCGCGGCCCAGATCGCCTCCTGGCTGAACTGGCCCGAGCCCCAGCCCGGCCAGACCTGGGTCGAGGCGTCCTTCAGCACGTTGATGCTTCCTTCGTAGTAGCCGGAGGCGTTCTGCTGTGTCAGCCAGGCGTCCGCCGCCGGTGCATAGGCCGGGAAGCCCGGTGCGACCTTGCCCTGGTAGGCCTCGTCGGTTGTGACCCAGGTGAGGAAGTCGGTGGCTGCCTTGACGTGCTCGGAGTGCTGGGACAGGAGCCAGGTCCCGCCGCCCACGTTGCCGGTGGACGGAGACGTCTCACCGCTCCACTGGGGTATCGGCGCCGCCGCGATCTGCTTGGCCGGGGTCTTGAAGGTGCCCTGGAACAGCGCACCGCCGTACCAGGAGGGGCCGGGCATCATCAGCACCTTGTCGGCCTTGTTCTTGCCGAAATCGGTGCTGAAGACCCCGCTGATGGACATGGACTTCTTCTTGATCAGTACGTCCATGAGCCTGGCCATCTTGGTGCAGTCGGCGCTGGTGGTGTTGACGGAGACCGACTTGGCGCCGGTGATGTGGTTGGCACCGCACTTGCCGGCCCACAGGTAGATCTCCGGAGTGAAGGAGTCGCCGGCGTCGCCCACCAGGTAGCCGGGGTGTTCGGCGGCCACCTTCTCGCCGAGCTTCTGGTACTCCTCCCAGGTCGTCGGCGCCGAGTAGCCGAACTTCTTCATCAGCGGCGCGTTGTACCAGAGCACGGCCTGGGAGAGGTCGTTGCGCAGGCAGTAGACCGTGCCGTTGATGGTGCAGACGTCGTTGGCGCCCTTGGCGAACTTCCCGAGGGTCCCCACCGGGACGAGCCCCTTGTTCAGAGGAGCCGCGAAGTTGGCGTCGACCGCCCACGTCACCTCGTTGTTCTGCGAGCTGAAGACGACGTCCGGCCAGCCCTTGCCGGTGCGGTTGAAGAGCTGCACCTTCGTCTGCAGGTAGTTCGATCCGTTGGCGTCGCCGTCATAGGTGACGATGTCGAGCTTCACGTCCGGGTGGAGCTTCTGGTAGAGCTTCGCGGCAGCCAGCCGGGTCGCGTCCACCCACACGGTCAGGGCCCCGCTCTTCTGCGACACCTGGTTGAAGCCGTCCTTGCTGTTCGTGGCCGTGGCGCCGCCACCGCAGGCTGTGGCGGTCGCGACCACGGTGGCCACGCACCCGGCGAGGAGCACCGATCGCCTCTTGGCCAGCGCTTTTCTTCGGTCAACGGACTGCTTCATCGCGGTCATGAGTGACTCCATTACGTGGCTGGCGTCCGGAGCGAACGGGACGGGTGAACGTGGTGGCGCCGCGAGCGATGACGGTGCGCGGGAGGCTTCGCGGACGGTCGAGTCGGCGCCGTCGCTTCGAAATTAGGCCGCTTATATGGGCGATGGTCAAGGGGATGTGCAGTCATTAAATCGGATTCACTTGCCACGTATGCCTGTGATTTGTGCTTGAATGACCGATTATGATGCGCATTTTGCTTCGCGGTCAGCGCGTAGTTGCTGCGATGGACGCATGATAAGTACGATTCATTTTCCGTGGCGGGGTGCTGAGTAGAGTGACTCCGCGTGGAGGGGGATCGCTCTGTGAGACCAGTGATGGGGGTAAGGCAGATGAATGACACGTCCGCGACCGGGACCTCGTCGGCGTCGACGTCCAACAGGGCGACGGCCTTGGGCGGAGGGGCGGAAGCGGGGCACGGCTACCGACCGGGCTATGAACTCGTCGCGGAGCGGATCCTGGAGTTCATAGCCGAGTCACGTCTGGTTCCCGGCGACCGGCTGCCCACGGAGAACGATCTGGCCGGGCAACTGGGCACCAGCCGGGCGGTCGTGCGCGAAGCCGTCAAGATCCTTTCCGCGCTCGGCCGGGTCCGAGCGCACAAGGGCCGTGGTCTCTTCGTCGCGGACGACGAAGGCATGCTCAGCGCCAGTCGCTGGGGCGGTTTCTTCCGACCCACCGACCTGGACCACATCTTCATGCTGTTCGAGTTCCGCAGGGTCCAGGAGATGGCGGCCGCCAGCTTCGCAGCGACGCGTGCCACCCCTGCCGAACTCCGGGCGCTGGAAGTAGCCGTGCAGACGTGCCGTCACGGTTTCGTCCACGGGCAGGTCGACGTGTTCAACCAGGCCGACGACGACTTCCACTCCGCACTCGCGGGGGCCTCCCGCAACAGCTTCCTGGTCGACGCCGTACGCGACGCGCGCCGCCTGCAGAGGCAGTCCAGCGCCATCGGGATACACGACACGTTCGGCGCCCATGCCGAGGCCGCCGTCGAGGAGCACGCCGCCATCTACGAAGCCGTACGTGACGGCCGGCCGGAAGCGGCGGCCCAGGCCACCGCCCTGCACCTCGACAGGACGCTTGAGGACTACCGACAGGAAATCCAGCGGAGAGTATTCGGATGACGGGGAGGGCGGTCTGACTCACTCTGCCTGAGCTGTGCGCTGCGCATCCGTCCGACACATGTCGGAGTGGGCAGGCGGCCCCGGCGGAACCGCCGGCGGGAACCGACCGGGGCCTCCGTGATTCCCCCGGATCTGCTGCCGACGCTCCGGCGCCGTGTCCGTGAGCGAGTCCGTCGGCACCACCGTGCTGGCGGCTTCACCGGGCCCCCAGCACCACTGCTTCCTCACGTTGCCTGTGCCGCTTCCGCCGCCGGGGTTGGTGCCGGTACCCCAGCCCCACTGGAGGCGGTCGAGGCCGGACTGGTTGGTGACGGTGAGGGACAGGTTGGTGCCGCTGCCGTTCAGGGAGGTGATGGCACAGGAGGCGTTGTCACAGGGCCCGGGGCCCTGAGTCTGGTCGGCTTCCTTGACGCCGGTCCACAGGACCGTACCGATGCCGAGGCTGCGTGCGGTGTCGGTGATGGCGTAGAGGAAGGAGATGTTGTTGGTGCCGTCCTCGGGGCCGTTGTAGTCGACGCCGGTGGTCATCGGGTCGCCGAACTCGGTCACCACGGCGCGGTCGGCGTAGCCGCACACGTTGTCGGTGAACTCCTTGACCCAGTCGGCCTCGGTGCTGTGGGAGACGCCGAACATGCTGTACGTGTGGATGGACAGCAGGGTGCCGGACAGCCGGGCGCCGGAGCCCACGCCGCACAGACTCGCGTCGCCCCACAGGCCGGGGACGATCACGTGGTCACGGGGCAGGCCGGGGTAGTGCGCCAGCCAGTCGGCCTCGAAGTCGGTCAGGTCGCTGGAGTTGTACGCCCAGGGCTCGTTCATGATGCCGAAGTAGAAGTTGCTCTTCGAGCCGTACTTGTTGATCATCGCGTCCCACATCTGGTAGAAGGACGCGGTGTCGCTGACCTTCCCGTTCTGCAGCCACGGGCCGACGATGACCTTCATGCCCAGCGCGGTGGCGGCGTCCAGCGTCGCGGTGTAGCTGCCCCACCAGATTCCCGAGGTGGTCGCCGCGTTGAATCCCATGCGGACGGTGTTGGCCCCCAGGCTCCGGAAGCCCCGGAGAATGGCCGTGGACTTCGTGTACACGGTGGCGTAGTCGTCCGACTCCGAGAGGCAGACGGGGATGTTGGGGCCGGTGATGAAGTTGTCGTCGGGATCTGCCCAGTTCACTACCGCCGCCGGACACGCCTTCATCGGCCGCCCTCTACACCTGCCTGAGGAATGGACCTCCGACCGCGAGCGGTGCCGTGAAGCCGGGGTGCCGTTACGGACCGACTGACACCGGCGGCGCGCGGCGGATCGAGGGGATCCCGCCGCGCGCCGTCATCCGATGTACGGACCTCCCGCAGCCTGCCGCCTAGTCTTCGTGGCCCTCCTGGCCCTCGGACTCCGGTGTGTTGCCGTAGCCGTAGTTGGCGTACTTGCCGTAGTCGTACTTGTCGTAGTCGTACTTGCCGTAGTCGTAGTCGGCGTGGTTCTCGTTGTGCTCTGGCTTGCCGTGCTCCGGCTTGCCGTGCTCTGGCTTGCCGTGTCCACCCTGCTGGTCCTCGGCCGGCTTGCCGTGTTCGTGATGGCCGCCGTGGCCCGGGCCGCCGGGCTTGTTGTCCTGCTCACCGGGCTTGCCGCCGTGCCCACCCGCGGTTTCCCCGGCGGTGTTGCCCGAGGTGTTCCCGGACGTGCCGTTGTTCCCCGCGGTGTTGCCCGAGGTGTTCCCGGCGGTGTTGCCGGAGACGTTCCCCGAGGTGCCGCCGGTCCCGACGATCGGGCCGCCCAGCAGGCCGCCCGTGACCAGACCCCCGCTGACCAGACCACCACCGGTCACACCAACGGTGGTGCCGGTGGTGGTTCCCGTCGTCGTGCCGGTTGTTGTGGTGCCACCGGTCGTGGTGCCGCCGGTGGTGCTGGTCGCGCAGTTGTTGAGGAAGATGCGGTTGTTGTCGAGCGTCACCTCGCCGTTGCGGGCCAGGGCCCGGCCCTCGATGTTCGTCCCCGTGGTCACGTGGATGTCCGTCAGCGCCATGATGGTGCCCACGAAGGTCGAGGTGGTGCCCAGGGTGGCTGAACTCCCGATCTGCCAGTACACGTTGCACGGCGAAGCGCCGTTCGTCAGGAGTACCCGGCTGGAGGACGCTGTCGTGAGGGCCTCCGGGATCTGGAACACCCAGACGGCATTCGGGTTCCCCTTGGCATCCAGGATCAGGTCGCCGGTGAGTCCGACACCGGACGAAGCGGTGTAGACGCCGGGGATGAGCGTGGTGCCGGTTCCGATTCCCGCCGCGAGCGCAAAGTCCTCTGCCTGGCCGGCCGCTTGGTTGTATGCCGTGACCAGGTCGGACTTGGCCTTCAGCGCGTTGGCGTCGGCGGCGTGCACGGCGCCGAGCACCTGGCCGGGCGGGAAGCCTGTGATGGCCGGGGTCGGGTGCGTCCCGAGGTCGTGGCTGATCAGCGAGGGTCCGGTGTTGGTGACTCCCGCGCCTGCCAGAACGGAGTAGCTCGCGGCCGTGGCCAGCGGTACGGGCGTGGCGATGGCGACTGCCTGCGCGGGCGTCATGACGACCATCGCCGCGGCAACCGTGGAGGCGAGGGCCGAGGCCAGCAAGCCGGGCAAGACGCGGCGGCGAGCTGTTTGAGGGGTTTTCAGCTTCATCGAGAGGCCATTTTCTGTGGGGGCCGTGGCGTACCGGGCCCTGCAAAATTGCCCGGGAGCCTGGATCTGGTCGC
>NZ_JBVHQG010000001.1:973594-1537823 GCF_055567535.1 Streptomyces sp. NPDC026538 | reverse complement strand
CCGTGGAGTTGGGCGGCGAGGGTGCGGACGCGTTGCGGGTCGCCCGGGGTGGGGTCCTTGTCGAGGTCGAGTGGATGCCAGTCCGCCGGTCGGTAGCCCGCCATAACCCCGCAACCCCCGTCGCGTACGCCTCATCAACAAACCTGTGCACACGTGAAGTTACAGGTCTGGCCGGTTTGAGGCGAAGGATGGTCCGTGATCGGCACGCGGGAGCCGACACCGCCGCCGGGCTGCCTGACCCGGTCAACAGCCCTTTGCGTGGGTCAACTGAGGGGCGTCGAGATGTCACGGGACGGCACCAAAGCTGTGGTGAGGACGTTCAGTTGCCCGACTATGATCTGCTATGCGGGTTTGGTGCGGGCGGGTCGCAGTAAATCGCTCTGGTGCGTTCCGGATGGACACCGATACCGTATTCGCTGCTTCGCAGACCCCAACCGCCCCACCAGGAGCCCACCGTGACCCGCCGTTCCCGCCGCCTGCTCACGACAGCCACCGCCGGTGTGACGGCCGCACTCCTGCTCGCCGGCTGCGGCGGAGGAGACGGAGACAAGTCCGACTCGAACGGCAAGATCGCGGGCGCGGACACGGGGGCTTCGGCTTCGGCATCGCCGAGTGCTTCGGCTTCGTCATCCGAGCCTGCGGGGCGTCCGAAGATCACGTTCCCGTCTTACGCCTCAAATGTTTTCGAAGACCAGAAGTCCGGCGATGCCACCAAGGACGCGATCCTCGCGGACAGTGCCCTGAGCGTGAACTCCATGGATGAGGCTATCTTCGAGGGAAGCACGAGCACGAAGGCCCTCGGTTTCTACAACGCGGACAAGGCCCTGGGCGCGGCGATCACGTTCGTACAGGGGTATATCGACAAGGGTGACACGTGGATCGGCAAGACCCGGTACTTCGACCGCAGCGTGACGCTGTCCGGGGTCAAGAACGCGTACGTCACCTACTGTTCTGACGAGAGCAAGTCGTTTCTGAAGAACAGGAAGACCGGCAAGGTCAAGAACACGCCAACGACGGCGGACAGTTACGTGCTGTACCACACCAAGCTCACGAAGAATGCCAAGGGCGTTTGGCAGACTACTGACATCGTGTCGAATCGGGGGGACAAGGCGTGCCAGCCGTAAGGAAGTTGGCGAGAGGCGCAGCGATCATCTCGCTCGCATGGGTGTCGGTTTTCGTCTCGCAGAACGCTTATGCGGGTGGGCGAGGGGATGACGGGACGACGACCAGCGAGACGCAGGAGCACGGGAACTCGTCCCCGGACGGCAAGCTTTCCTCGACCGTCGGTGTGATCCGGTACGACCTTTCCAAGAACGGCTCGGGTAGTTCCGTCGGCCCCGTCGCTCCCATCACGTCCTGGACCCCGCCGGCGTGCTGGTACGCCCCGAAGTACTCCCCGGCGGATTTGCAGGCGTACCTGGAACCGATCTGGGAGGCCGGTTCGACGGGTGACGGGTGGGACGCGACTCAGCGCGACCGGTATGTCAACGGGCATCCCTACAAGGACTTCAACAAGGACGAGACCGGCAAGGGCTACTGGTGGGACTCGTACGTCAACAAGTCCTTCCCGCCCGGCTGGGACAAGTGCGATGAGCCCTACTTCTGGGTGGCTACCGGCGACGACCCGCCGGCCAACATCCCGAACACCGTCACGCCTGAGATTCTTGCCAAACTGGCGTACAACGAAATCCGCGTGCCCTCCAAGGACGTGAGTCTGGCGCCCGCGAACACGACAAAGGTCAACCTCCCCACGTGGGCGTGGCTGGACGGGGCGACGTTCAAGCCGGTGTCGGTCACCGCGCGCATCGACGCCCTGGGCATGTGGGCGACGACGACCGCCAAACCCGTCGCCCTCAAGATCGACCCGGGTACGTCCGACGCGGTCACCTACCCGGCGTCGGGTGTCTGCGAGATCAACAACGGCACGGTGGGGGAGAAGTACAGCGCGGGTGACGCCGACAGGACGCCACCCTGTGGAGTGAAGTACCTCCACTCGTCCGGCGACGGCTCGTACCAGCTGAAGGCCACGGTCACCTGGCAGATCAGCTGGACCGGCAGCGACGGCAACGGCGACAACCTGCCCGACGGCACCTTCGGCCGCTCTCAGGATGTCGTCGTCCAGGAGATCCAGTCCGTCAACAGGTGAGTGAGGGCCGGCCGGAGCCCTCCGGCCGTAAGGGGCGCCGTGGGTGACAGGACCAGGATCGACGATCTCGACGTGCTCAAGAGCGTTGCCACCGGCATCGAGAAGATCGTCGCGGAACTACAGGGGCTCGACGACAAGGACAAGTACGGCTGGAGCCGAGAAGTCGTCGGTCATGAGGAACTCACGGACCGGCTCGACGACTTCGCCGACAACTGGGACTACAAGCGGGGGAAACTCGAAGGGGAGTTGGCCAAGCTCGCGGGAATCACGAAGGCCGCGGCCCAGGCCTACGAGCAGATAGACACCGACCTCGCCAACGCGGTCCGCAAGCAGGAGAAGCAGCCCTAGCGGCAAGGGGGATGATGTCCCGACCGAAGGACTGGTCACCGGTCGAGCTGGACTCCGACCCGGTGTCCGGGGACCCCGATGCCGTGGCGAAGCTGGGCCGGCGATTCCGCTCGGTGGCCGACGCCATCAGAAGGCAGACGGGCAACATCGAGGCCCTGTGCGGTGTGGACGGCTGGCAGAGTGATGCCGCGAACGAGTTCCGCAAGACGGCCGAGGGAACCGTCGGACGGCTGAAGAAGGTCCTGGACCGCTTCGAGACGGCTGCCGACCTCCTGGGTGAGCAGACGGACCTGCCGGACGAGAAGTACGCCTCCGTCCTGGCCTCCTCCCAGCAGGCGGCGGACAAGGCCCGCAACGACGCCGAGCGCGACCGCGAGGAGCGGGACCGTCTCGACAAGTCGCTCGACGCCCTGGACAAGTCCGCGGGCGACTACGAGCAGCAGAAACACGACCTGACCACGAAGCGGGACGAGGTCGACGGCCGTATCAAGGACGCCATCAAGCGAGTGCACGCCGCCAAGAACGCCCGCAATCGGGCTGGGGAGAAGGCGGCCCGGGCCCTCGAGGCGCTTATCGACCACGACAAGCTGAAGGATTCCACCTGGGAGAACATCAAGGGAGCGCTCAAGAGCATCGCGGACATCGCCGGCTGGGTGGCGACGGCCTGCGCCCTCGCCTCTCTGCTGGTGGGCTGGATCCCGGTGATCGGCTGGGCGCTGGCGGGTGTACTGGACGCGATCGCTCTGCTCGCGACGGTCGTGTCCCTCGCTTGCCACCTGGTGCTCGTCTTCTCGGGAGACGCGAGCATCGCCGACCTGGTTCTGGACGGCGTGGCCCTGCTCACGCTCGGGCTGGGGCGTGCCGCGCTGAGCGCGGGCAAGGCGGCTGCGGCGGGCGTGCGGGGTGTGCAGACGGCGAGCCGCTCCGCGCGCGCGGACTTCCTCGCCGCCAACTCGCTGGCCGGCAGATCGTCGAAGGCCGCCAACACACTGAAGGGCAAAGCCACCAAGCTTGCCAACCAGGCCGCCGAAGAGGCGTCACAGAGACTTGCGGGCGACTTGCCGGGAACCTTCGGGAAGCTCGGAGAGTTCAAGCACGTCCTGAATCCCAAGGCGATCTATCAGGACACGGTCGACGCCGTGAAGGGCCTCAAGGACTTCAAGGACGTCGGGAAGCTCTTCGGAAGGGATGCTTGGCGGGGGGCCCGGCCCTTCGGTAATCCGGAATGGGTCGAGTCCAGCAAGGCACTCGCGGAGGTCCCGATTCTCGGTAAGTTCGAAAGCATGGGCGGTGTGAAGTTCACCGACTATGTACGCTCCGCCGGGCAGAGGTGGCTCGGTTACACTGCCGCGGCGACCGCCATCGACGGGAATGACAAGCTCCACGGCCTCACGGAATGGGACAATCCGTACAACAAGTGGAAGTCTGCTTGGACGGTGGGTTCGTGACGGCCAGAAGGAATTTCAAGGGAGCGGCGACGTGATGTGGCAGTGCCTGATCTCCGAACCCGAGGGCAGTATCAGACTCCCCGTGGGAGAGAACGCGGAGTTCGAGAAGTGGGCCAAGCAGGCTGCCCGGGAATACCTGGGTACAGATGCTCCCCGGGGCGAGATCCGCGAACTGACCTCGGTACTGGCTCGGGTGGCGGCCACGGCTGATCTGGGCGACCCCACCTTCACCTATGCCTATGTGATCGACGCGGCCAAGGCGTTGACCGCCGTCTACGAGGTGCACGACTTCGACGGGGAAGGATACCGGTCCACGGACCGTCTTCCGGAACTCCTGGAAGCCGTTCTGCCCTCGTCGCCCGAGCGTCGCAGCGTGACCGAGGTGAACCTGCCGGCCGGCCCCGGTGTACGCGTCCAGGAACTCCTCTCGGTCGAGACCGGTTCGCTCTTCAAGAAGAAGACGATGATGGAGACGGTCACCTATGCGGTGATTCCGCCGCAGGTCGACAACATCCTTGTCTTCCGGATGACATGGACGAACCTCGTCTTCAGTGAAGCGCTCCTGGAATTGGCACAGACGCTGGCCGAGTCGCTGGAGCTCGCCGAGATCAAGGAAGGCTGAGGAATGCCGGACACCGTCGCCGACGGCCGCACCTACGGTGAGATTCACCCTCCGGGTGACTACGGCCTGCTCGTTCCGGACGGCTGGTTCAGGATTCCGCTCGAACCCGACGGCTGGAAAGCGCCCATTCGCGCCCTGGCCGAGCGGGTATTCGATGGTCAGGACGACGCGGTGGTGCTCAAGCGGGAATTCACCAAGACCGTAGGTGCCCGCGCGGAAGAAGGTTACGAGAACGGCGGCGTCGAGCTCTATATCTCGACGACCTCCATCGGCCCTGTGCCCCTCTCCGCCTCGCTCCTCGTCACAGTGATCCCGGCCGGGGAGCGCGTCCGCCTCGAAGCCAAGGGTCGGTCCCAGCAGATCGCTGAGGTCGTTCTCCCCTTCGCCGGTCCCGCGACGATGCGGCGGAGCCGCAAGGTTCCGGGCGCCGAAGACCCGACCGGCAACCAACTGCCCGTGACCGTGGTGGACTACGCGGTCAGGGTGCCGAACACCCAGGCTGTCCTGCTGCTCACGTTCTCGACGTCCTTGGACATGTTCGCCGATGCCATGGTCGATCTGTTCGAGGCGGTCGCCAAGTCGCTGCACTGGAAGTGACCCCCGCCGCCCCGGGGCTGCCGCCGAACGGAAGGCAGCAATGCCCGTTGAGGGCAGACCGACTGATGTTCCAACGCCCAGCCTGTGCATCCTTTGCACAGCAGATGCGGCCAATTGCGCTGGTACCCCCTGGTCCCGGCTACCGCTTCCGCTGCATTCTTCGACATCGCCCGCCACACCAGGAGCCCACCGTGACCCGCCGCCTGCGCCTGTTTACGACTGCCACCGCCGGTGCGACGGCGGCACTTCTGCTCGCCGGGTGTGGCGGAGGAGGCGGCGGCAACTCCAAGTCGAACGACAGGATCGCGGGCTCGGACACGAGGGCGTCGGCTTCGGTATCGCCGAGTGCCTCTGCTTCGGCGTCCGAGGCCGCGGGGCGTCCGCAGATCACGTTCCCTTCCGAGTCCAAGAACGTCTTCGAGGATGCGAAGACGGGAGACGCCGCGAAGGACGCCGTTCTCGCGGACAGTGCTCTCAGCACCAACTCCGTGGACGAGGCGATTTTCAACGGAAGTACGGGCACCAAGGCGCTGGGGTTCTACAACACCGGGAAGGCCCTGGAGTCGTCGATCACATACGTGCAGGGCTACATCGATGACAGCGACACATGGACCGGGGAAGTCCGTTTCTTCGACCGTAAGGTGACCCTTTCCGGGGCGAACCAGGCCTACGTCACCTACTGCTCCGACGAGAGCAAGGCCTTCATCAAGAACAAGAAGACCAAGAAGGTCGACAAATCACCGGCGACCGCAAGGTCCTACGTGCTCTACCACACCAAACTGGTCAAGAACGCTGAAGGTGTCTGGCAGACGACCGACATCGCTTCCAACAGGGGGGACAAGTCGTGCCAGTCATAGGGAAGTTGGCGAAGGCCAGGACAGTTCTGGTGCTGCCCAGCCGGTAATCCTTTGCGGTAGCCAACCCTGCCCCGCTACCGTGTCCGCTGTTTTCTTTGACCTCATCCGCCCCCCAGGAGCTCCTCGTGACCCGCCGTTCCCGCCTGCTCACGACAACTGCCGCCGGGGTGACGGCCGCAATGCTGCTGGCCGGCTGCGGCTCAGGCGACGGAGAGAGTAACGGCTCCAAGTCGAACGCCAAGGACGAGGACGCGGGGGCACCGGCGTCCGTTTCAGCGAACGCGTCGGCCTCCGCTTCGGCTGGCCGTCCCCAGATCACGCTTCCGTCGGATGTGACGGACGAGTACGTCGGCTGGAAAACCGGTGACGCCGAGAAGGACGCCGTCCTCACCGACACCGCCGCGCGCATCGATGCGACGAACGACGCGATCCTGCGCGGCGACACGGGCGCGCCGGGCCTGTCTTTCTACTACCGGGACAAGGCGTTGAGCGGCGCCGTCGCCTGGATCCAGGCGTACCTGGACGCCAACCTCTCCTTCACGGGCACCACCCGCTTCTACGCGCCAAAGGTCACCCTGTCGTCCGGAGATGCCACGGCGACGGTCCTCTACTGCTCGGACGAGAGCAAGGGCTTCAACAAGAACCGCAAGACCGGAAAGGTCGACCGGACGCCATCGGGCCAGAGTCCGTACGTGCTGTACAACACGCGTCTGGTGAAGAACGGTTCGGGCGTGTGGCAGACCACGGCCCTGACCTCCCACCGCGGTGACAAGGCCTGCACTGGTTAGCCGATAAGCCAAGCGCGCGCGTACCTCATGACACATCCCAGTCGCCCGACCAGGAGCCCCTCGTGAACCGTCGCTCCCGTCTGCCCACGACAGCCGCAGCCGGCTTGACAGCCGTACTCCTTCTCGCCGGGTGCGGCGGAAACGGCGGTGGCGGAGCGGAAGCCGCGGACAAGGCCTCGCCTTCGGCCACAAGGACCGGGGCGTCGGTCTCGCCCAGCGTTTCGGCGTCGGAGATCACGACCGGCCGCCCGAGGATCGAACTGCCCGCTGATCTCACCCTGACCTTCGAGGGCTCCCGGACGGGTGATCCCGTGAAGGACCCGGTGCTCGCGGACAGTGCCGAGGGGGTGCGAGCCACCGACGCCGCCATTGCCGGGACAGATCCCACGGGCGAGGGAATCGCCTACTACAACACCGGTAAGGCCCTTGAGGCCGCGCTGTCCTGGGTCGCCCAGTGGAAGAAGGCCGACGTCACGATCACCGGCGTTGCGCGGTACTACGACCGCAAGGTGACGCTCAAGAGCAAGGCGTCAGCGATCCTCACCTTCTGCGGTGACGAGAGCAAGGGCTTCAGCAGGGACAAGAAGACCAGAAAGATCAACAAGACGCCTGTCGCCAAGAACAGCTACGTCTCGTACAACACCAGGCTCGACAAGAGCGCCGACGGTGTCTGGCAGACCACCGACATCGTCGCGAATAGGGGGTGACAAGGCGTGCCAGCCGTAACGAGGGCGGTAGGCGTGGGTCTGGCAGGCGTGCTGCTGCTCGCTCTTGCCGGATGCGGTGGGGAGTCGGAGACCGGCAGGGAGGGGGCAGGCGCCGGCGGTTCGGGGACGTCCAGCCCCTCCGTTTCCGCCTCCGATGCCTCCGGCCCCGCCGCTTCGACAGGCTCGGACGGTCGGCCGGTGATCGACATGCCGGCCGATCTGTCGTACCGCTTCGACTGGCCCGCGACCGGTGACGCCGACAAGGACGCGGTGCTGGCGGACAGTGAGCAGTCGATCAAGGCGGTGGATCTCGCCATCGTCCGCCAGGACGCGCTCGACGAGGCGTACCGCTATTACTACGACGGTGCAGCCGCCGCGGGGACGCGGAAGTTCATTCAGAACTATGTGGACCACAAGGCCGGCCTCACGGGCGCGTATCGCTTCTACGACCCCGATGTCGCGGTCGCGAAGGACGGCACCGCCTCCTTCAGCTACTGCGAGGACCAGGGCAAGGCCTACGTCAAGTACCTCACGACCGACAAGGTTCGGAAGACGGAGATCACCGCGACGAGTTACGTCGGTTATCGGACCGATCTCAAGAAGAACGCGAAGGGCGTCTGGGTCATCAGCCGCATCACGTCTCAGGTCGGCAGTGTCGAGTGTCAGCCGTGACGAAGGCCGCCTGCAAAGTCCTTACTCGTCGAACCAGGCCACCAGCCGCACGTTCTTCTCGCCGTGCACCCCGGCCAGTGTCTCCATGACCGTCCATACCGGGGCCCACGGGCCCTCCGCCGGGACCGCGTCCCGGCGGAGGAAGCGTTCGGCTCGGTAGAGGGCGGTGGTCGTCGTCCACTCCGTGCCTTCGGGGCAGAGGTTGCCAGGTCGGTCGGTGATGTCGTCAGCGTGTTGATGCCGCTCGCTCGGGCGAAGGCCCGGCTCCAGTCGTGGGTGTGGAGCAGACGGAGGGTGCCGTCCTCGGCGCGGTGGTAGCGGGTGATGTGAGTGACGCCTGGGAGTGCCGGTTCCGTCCAGTCGATCGACCTGACCTCCGACCAGGTCAGCCAGGTCTCCGCGAAGGCCGAGCCGGCCCAAGTGGCGTGATCCTCACGGACCTCGGGGGACAGGTCCGCAGGGAGGCCCCGGTCCGCCGCGCCACCGGGCGCCACATGCCGTGGAAATCGCGTACGCCGAAGAGGCAGGCCAAGGCGTCGTAGTCTCTGGGCATGCCCAGCATCGACAAGCTGATCGCCGGCGACCATGCCGTCTCGTCGTGGTCCAGGCTTTCCCGCCAGGTGCGGCACTCGACCCAGCCGTGGATGTCCGTTCCCATGCGCTGATTGTGCCTGGTGATGAAGTGGGCTCAGGCGAAGGGCGTGACCCTGCCCCGAACCTGAACCGTATCCCTGCCCGACACCTGGGCGTACGCCCTTCGCCTGCCCCATGATCCGCGCGCGGCACGTGTCGCACGTATGACCGTACGGGCGGTGCTCGGCGGCCATGGCAAGCGCGAAATCCTCGACGCGGTCGAGCTGTTGACGTCCGAACTGGTCACCAACGCCTACCGGCACACGAACGGCCCCGCCTCCCTCCGGCTGACCGCCCTGCCCGACGGGCGGCTGCGGGTCGGCGTCTGGGACAGTCATCCGCGCATCCCGGCCCCTTTCGATGCACCGCCCTCGGACCGTGTCCCGCTCGCCCCGGCGGATGCCCAAGAGGGGCGCGGGTTGCACCTCGTGCAGGAGTACGCCGACTCGTGGGGCGGCCGGCCCGTAGGGGACGGCGGCCCGCTGGACCGCAGGTCCGGGAAGCTGCTGTGGTTCGAGGTGAGTGGATGCCGCGTGAATGCGTGAGTACCGATCGGCGAGCATTGACGTCAGGTCAAGCTCCGGTCAATCCGCTGGGCAGCCGTCCCCTCATGGCATGTCACATGGAAAACTTCCCTGGTTGCAAAGTTAAAAGAGTGGCTCAGCCGACGGGGAGTGGATGCTGTGAGCGCGCGGCAAGTGCGGAAGATGTTCCAGTTGATGGCCAGTGGCGAGCCCGTCGAGCTCACCAACGCCTGGGCGTCCGTGAAGAAGCTCGCCCGACTGGCCTTCATCGCCCAGCAGTTCGGGTACGAGTACGCCGACGCCCGGCACACCGGCTCCCGCAACAACGTCCTCAAGATGCTGATCGTCCCCGACCACAGCCCGCAGGGCCGGGCGCGGGCCGCGCAGAACTGGGCGCAGTATCCGAACGCCGCCGACGGGGTCTCCCTGCCGCCGCTCGTCCCCGACGCCGTCGAACTGCTCAAGGCCCGGATCCAGTTCGACCTCACCGGCAAGAACGCCGAGAAGCGGATGCTGCTCGGGGCCGGCGGTATCACCCTCGGGCTGGTGCTGGCCGCGGCGCGCGCCGGCGGCAGTGCCGGGGCCTTCGTCGTCTCCGGTGTCGTTTGGGTCGTTCTCATGGCCGTCATGGGGCTCGGGTTCTTCGTCACCCGCGGCCGCAACGCCAAGTTCGCGCAGCGCCTCCAGGCCGCCGGGTTCATGCCGGTGACGGGGGAGAACGGCCGGGTGCGGTATCTGCCGCCGGGCACACCGATGCCGATGCCGGTGCAGATGCCGACGCAGCCGACCCCGGTGCAGCAGCACGGGCAGCAGGCTCCCTACCAGCAACCTCAGTACCAGCAGCCCCAGTACCAGCAGCCCCAGTACCAGCAACCTCAGTACCAGCAGCCCCAGTATCAGCAGCCGTGGCCGCAGCAGGCCGGTCCCTACGGCCCGTACGGCGCCCAGCCCGCCCCCACCGGTCATGGTCAGCAGCCGCCCGCACCGGGTCCGTACGCTCCCGGCCCCTACGGGCCGTACACCCCGCCCCAGCAGCCTCCCTCCACCCCGCGCTGAGAACGCCGCGCACCCGACCTCTCACCCGACCTCTCACCCGTCCTCCCACCAGGGTGAGAGCAACGTTCCCTTCCGGTCACCCACAGCCACAGTGCGGAAACGCCGTCTCCCTACCTTCGGGCTCAGTCACTCATCCGGAGTCGGAAAGACCGAGCACGCGGAGCACCGTGGAGGCGTCATGACAGCCCCAGCCCCTACCTCACGCAGTCGCTGGATCCAGGAGTGGGATCCGGAGGACGAGGCGTTCTGGAACGCGACCGGTGAGAAGGTCGCACGGCGGAACCTGATCTTCTCCGTCCTGTCCGAGCACATCGGGTTCTCGATCTGGACCATGTGGTCCGTGCTGGTGCTGTTCATGGGCCCCGAGTACGGCCTGACCCCGGCCGACAAGTTCCTGCTGACCTCCATGGTCACCCTGGTCGGTGCCGTCGTCCGGGTGCCGTACACCTTCGCCGTCGCGCTCTTCGGCGGCCGGAACTGGACGATCATCTCCGCCGCGCTGCTGCTCATCCCGACCGTCGCCGCCTTCGTGGTGACGAAACCGGGGACGTCGTTCAGCACCTTCCTCCTCGTCGGCCTGCTGGCCGGCATCGGCGGCGGCAACTTCGCCTCCTCCATGACCAACATCAACGCCTTCTTCCCGTTGCAGAAGAAGGGGTGGGCGCTCGGGCTCAACGCGGGCGGCGGCAACATCGGCGTGCCGGTCATCCAGCTGGTCGCGCTCGCGATCATCGGGGCCGGCGGCGGCCCGCGTGTGCTGCTCGGCATCTACATCCCGCTGATCCTCCTGGCCGCCGTCCTCGCCGCGGTCTTCATGGACAACCTCGCCACCGTGAAGAACGACACCGGCGCCGCGATCGACGCCGCGAAGGACGCCCACACCTGGATCATGTCCTTCCTCTACGTCGGGACGTTCGGGTCGTTCATCGGGTACGCGTTCGCCTTCGGGCAGGTGCTCCAGGTCCAGTTCGGCCGTACGCCGCTCCAGGCCGCGTACCTCACCTTCATCGGTCCGCTGCTCGGCTCCCTCATCCGGCCCGTCGGCGGATGGCTCGCCGACCGGTACGGCGGGGCGCGGATCACGCTCTGGAACTACGTCGGCATGGCCGCCGCCACCGCCCTCCTCGTCGCCGCCAGCATGCAGAAGTCACTGCCGCTGTTCGTCACGTTCTTCGTCGTGCTGTTCGCGCTCAGCGGCCTCGGCAACGGGTCGACGTACAAGATGATCCCCGGCATCTTCCAGGCCAAGGCCCTCGCCAAGGGGCTCACCGGCGAGGAGGCCGTGGCCTACGGGCGGCGGCTGTCCGGCGCCTCCATGGGCCTGATCGGCGCGGTCGGCGCGCTCGGCGGCGTCGGCATCAACCTCGCCTTCCGGCAGTCCTTCCTCTCCTACGGCTCGGGCACCGGTGCCTTCGTCGCCTTCCTGGTCTGCTACGGCCTCTGCTTCGCCGTCACCTGGGCCGTATACCTTCGCCGGTCCGCCGCGCAGCGGCACCCCGCAGCCGCCACCGAGACGAAGGCGCAGCTCAGCTACGCCGAGGTGTGACGTAACACGGGTGACACGGAGCCGAACCGAGCCTGTCACGCGCCGTTGACAGGCTCGGTGGGCATGCGGGCCAGCTAGGAGAGCAGTCATGGACGAGGAACAGCAGCGGCCGGATCCCGGCCGGTCCGGCCCTCTCGCGGGGTTCACCGTGGGGGTCACGGCCGCGCGCCGGGCCGACGAGCTCGGGGCACTGCTCCAGCGGCGCGGCGCGGCCGTGCTGCACGCGCCCGCCCTGCGTATCGTGCCGCTCTCCGACGACGGGGAACTGCTCGCCGCCACGAAGGAGATCATCGACCAGGCGCCGGACGTGGCCGTGGCGACCACCGCGATCGGGTTCCGGGGGTGGATCGAGGCCGCGGACGGGTGGGGCTTCGGCGAGCAGCTGCTGGACCGGCTGCGCCATGTCGAGCTGCTGGCCCGCGGCCCCAAGGTCAAGGGCGCGGTGCGGGCCGCCGGGCTCACCGAGCAGTGGTCGCCGTCCTCCGAGTCCATGGCCGAGGTGCTCGACCGGCTCCTGGAGGAGGGCGTGGAGGGCCGCCGGATCGCCGTACAGCTGCACGGGGAGCCGCTGCCGGGGTTCGTGGAGTCGTTGCGGGCGGCGGGGGCGGAGGTGCTGCCGGTGCCGGTGTACCGGTGGATGCCGCCGGAGGACCTCGGGCCGGTCGACCGGCTCCTGGACGCCGTCGTCTCCCGCACGGTCGACGCGGTCACCTTCACCAGTGCGCCCGCGGCGGCCTCCCTGCTCTCCCGCGCCGGGAAACGGGGGCTCCAGGCCGAGCTGCTCGCCGCCCTCCACCACGACGTCGTCCCGGCCTGCGTCGGCCCGGTCACCGCGCTCCCGCTCCAGGCCCTCGGCGTCGACACCATTCAGCCGGAACGGTTCCGGCTCGGACCCCTCGTACAGCTGCTCTGCCAGGAACTCCCCTCGCGGGCACGGGCGTTGCCGATCGCCGGCCACCGGGTGGAGATCCGGGGGCACGCGGTCCTCGTGGACGGCGCGCTGAGGCCGGTGCCGCCGGCCGGCATGTCCCTGCTGCGGGCGCTGTCGCGGCGGCCGGGCTGGGTGGTGGCCCGCGCCGAACTCCTGCGGGCCCTGCCGGGGGCGGGGCGCGACGAGCACGCGGTGGAGACGGCGATGGCCCGCCTGCGTACGGCCCTGGGCGCGCCGAAGCTGATCCAGACGGTGGTCAAGCGGGGTTACCGGCTCGCCCTGGACCCTGCGGCGGACGCCAAGTACGCGGACGCGTGAGCCGCCGCCGGACCCCGCCCGGGCCGCCCAGGCCGGTCCGCCCGCCTCGGACCACCGCTCCACGTCTCCACCGCTCCACGTCCCGCCCCGCTCCACGTCCCGCCCCGCTCCACGTCCCGCCCCGCTCCACGTCCCGCCCCGCTCCACGTCTCCACCGCTCCACGTCTCCACCGCTCCGCCGCACCACCTCTCCACCGCTCGTCGCCTGGGCCGGACTTCGCCACGGGGGCCATGGGGGATGAGCGGTCCGGCTGACCGTCGTACGACGTTCAGGGGACCGTCTCCCGGCAACCGGCCGTAACCGGCGGCTCCCGGGCCGCCACTCGGGTCCGTTCCTCCCCGCCCGCGCCGGGTCGTCCCGCGCGGACGCGTGCGCGCGACCGTGTGTGCCCCGGCCCGCGGGCGTGCGCTCTGCCGGATCCGGCCGGGCGGGCGGCACGCTGACGCCGGACCGAGGCACAGGGGGGAACGGGACATGACACGCTGGCAGCCGTTGCCGGCCACACTGCCGGGACAGGCCCGGCACCTGGTCGAGCAACTGCGCGTCCTGAAGGGCCGTACCGGGCTCAGCCTGGCCGGTCTGGCCCGGCGCACCGCGTACAGCAAGTCGTCGTGGCAGCGCTATCTGAGTGGGGACAGACTGCCGCCGAGGAGTGCGGCCCAGGTGCTGTGCCGGCTGGGCGGCGGCGACCAGACGCGGCTGCTGGCCCTGTGGGAGCTGGCCGAACAGGCGTGGCCGCAGGGCCCGTCGGAGCCGCCGGCGGAAGCGCTACCGGCACCGGGACCGCCTCCCGCACCGGGACCGCTTGCGGTACCGGAACCGCTTCCCGCGCCGGGACCGCCTCCCGCGCCGGAACCGCAAACGCGGCGGTGGCGGACGGCCGCCCTCGCCGCGTTCGGTGTCATCGTGCTGCTGACCGCGGGGCTGCTGTGGGCGCTGCCCCGCGGGGTGCTCAGCCGACCTTGTCGTAGTACGCGATCTTGTAGGAGCCGGTGCCCTTGATCCGGACCCGGTACTTGCCGCTGATCCGCTTGAGCGGGGCGTTGTGCGAGGTGCCGTGGTACGTGACGGTCTGGAACGAGGTCGGGCCGGTGAGCCGCTGCTGGGCGAACGTCCACGTCTGGTCGGTGACGACGCCGTCGTTGTCCGAAAGGCCGAAGTGCTCCTGCCACCACTGGGTGGCCGACTCGGTCTCGGGGCCGAACGAGCCGTCGATCTGGCTCCTGGTGAAGGGGTGCCAGTCGCCGTCGTCGTCCTGCCACTGGGCGCCGTCCGCCCACAGCACGGTCTCCCACAGGGCCGTCGCGTTGCTCGTGGCGTAGTCGTCGACGCCGAGGTTCTCCTCGTCTTGCCAGTCGTCGGTGACACCGCCGCCGCCGTCGATGCCGTGGTACGCCGCGGCGGCGCTCGCGGCCGGTGCCAGGGCCAGGCCGCCGGCGCCCAGCAGTACGGCCGTCGCCACCGCGACGACCCGGGTGCGCATGCTCATGAACGTGTCCTTTCTGAACCGCCGTCCCCCGTGGGTCCCCCTTGGGGCGGCTCGCTGTGCGTTCGCACGACAAAGGGTCACGGCCGGGGGCGGCCATGGCGAGGCCCGCCGGGGTATCCGGACCCGACGGGGACGGCCCGCGCCGCACGCACCGGCGTCCCCGCCGGGTGCGGGTCGGACGGGAACCTCGCGGAACACGGGTACGGGGGGTTCCGGCCGCCCGCCGGGCCGGGCACTGTGAGAGGACACGGTTCCCTGTCCTAGGCGGTGGCGGGCACATGGCACTGGGTACGGCGACGGCCCCGTACGAGCTGCGCTTCGACGCCGGGCGGATCTGCCTGGATCTGCTGGCGACCACGCATCCCGGCGAACGGCTCGACGCGCTCGAGCCGTTGCGGGCCTGGATCACCGGCTCCGGACTCGTCCCGCCGGGCACCCCGCTGGCCCACGCCGACACCGGCTGGCTGGTCGCGTTCCGTGAACTGAGGGGACATGTGGGTCAGTTGGTGCGCGAACGGAACACCGGCCGGAACGGCGTCCGGAGCAACACCCGTCCCCGGTCGTACGACTTCGCGCTCGCCGGCGTCAACGACCTCGCCCGCGCCGCCGCACCCCCGGCGCCGCGCGCCGTACCCGGCGCGGACGGCTTCCTGGTGCGGGAGTTGGCGGGGCCGCCCGAGTGCGCCGCGCTGCTCTCGGCCGTCGCCCGGGACGCCGTGGAACTGCTCACCGACCCCGTCGCACGGGCGGCCGTCCGGGAGTGCGAGGGCGACAACTGCCCCATCGTCTACCTGGACACCTCCCGCGGACGCAGACGCCGCTGGTGCTCCAGCGAAATCTGCGGCAACCGCGAACGGGTGGCCCGCCACCGCCGCCGCGCGGCCCTCGCCCGAGCGTGAGCATGGGCGTGAGCGTCGGCATGGGCATGGGTATCGGCATGACCGCCGAGCGGTCCTCAGTCGACCCGGCCTCCTCAACCGCCGTCCCTTTTGCGCTATATGCCGGATCTTCATCGAAGCTCCCCGAAAGTGATTTCGACAACATTCGGTTTGTCCGTGGCAACCCTCGGGCAACGCTCGGGCGTTCGGCGATGTGTCGGAAATGTAAAGATCACGCGGTGGGAATGTGGGGTCATGTCCCGCTCGTCATGTCACCTCGCGGAAAAATGTGAGGCCTTGTTGAACACACCGCGAGTCACTTCCGTACCGGTGGGGGAGCGACCGACTGGGGGAACCCCCGGACACCGGAGGTGGGCGTGCGCAAGGATGCGGCCGTGGCCAATGAACGTGGATCGAGGGCCCGACATCGCATGTCCCAGCCCTCGGAGCCTGATGAGGAGCTGATGCGTGCCCTCTACCGAGAGCACGCCGGACCTCTCCTTGCGTATGTCCTTCGGCTGGTCGCCGGTGATCGGCAACGCGCCGAGGACGTCGTGCAAGAGACACTCATCCGTGCCTGGAAGAACGCCGGCCAGCTCAATCGAGCGACCGGATCGGTACGCCCCTGGCTGGTGACGGTCGCTCGCCGCATCGTCATCGACGGTCACCGCAGCCGGCAGGCCCGGCCGCAGGAGGTCGATCCGTCGCCGCTGGAGGTCATCCCCGCGGAGGACGAGATCGACAAGGCGCTGTGGCTGATGACGCTGTCTGACGCGCTCGACGACCTGACCCCGGCCCACCGGGAGGTGCTCGTCGAGACGTATTTCAAGGGGCGTACCGTCAACGAGGCGGCCGAAACGCTGGGTATACCCAGCGGCACCGTGCGCTCACGGGTGTTCTATGCCCTGCGGTCCATGAAGCTGGCACTGGAGGAGCGGGGGGTGACGGCGTGATGAGTGTGTACGGGGGACACGGCGGGTTCGGCACAGGTGGTTCGGGTATGTCTGGTGCTATGCAGGAATCTCCGGTTCCCAATGAGCACGAGACGGTCGGCGCGTATGCGCTGGGGATTCTCGACGACGCCGAGGCAACCGCTTTCGAGGCCCATCTGGCCGGGTGCGAGTGGTGCGCCCAGCAGCTCGACGAGCTGGCCGGAATGGAGCCCATGCTGGCGGCCCTGGCCGATCTGCCGGGTTCCGGATCCACGCCGTCCATCGGCGAGTCGCTGTCCGCCAAACCCAGCCCTCGGATGGTCGAGAAGCTGGTCGTGGAGGTCGCCGACAAGCGGAAGGTCCGCACCCGGCGCAGCCTCTTCGGCCTGGCGGCCTCGGTCGTGCTGATCGCCGGCGGCACCGCGGCCGGCGTGGCGCTGAGCGGATCGGACAGCGGCGGCGGCACGGACATGGCCATGGGGCCTGCCCAGACGGCCTTCCAGACGATGTCCGACAAGAAGACGGCCACGGACCCGGCGACCCACGTCACCGCGACCGTCGCCGTCGAGAAGAAGGACTGGGGCACCCACGCGGTCCTCCAGCTCAAGAACGTCACCGGCCCGAAGAAGTGCTCGCTGATCGCCGTCGGCAAGAACGGCGAGCGTGAGACGGTGACCTCCTGGTCCGTTCCGACCTGGGGATACGGCATCACGGACGCCAAGTCGGAGAAGGCCAAGGAGCCCCTCTACGTACACGGCGGCGCGGCCTTCGCCCCCAATCAGATCGACCACTTCGAGGTCATGACGTTCGACGGCAAGAAGCTGGTCTCGGTCAGCGCGTAGCTTCGGCGGGCCCCCTTCGCGTACGGTTGACGGCTGCCCAGCACGTCAGAAGGGGGCCCGGTGGCCGCTCAGGCTCAACAATCCGCGGTCGGCCCTCACGGCTCGGAACAGGACTCCGCTCAGGACTCCGTTCGGGACCGTGAGATCAGCGTCGAACAGGAACACCTCGACCGGGTGTACCAGCGCCTCGAGGAGAAGATCCACGAGGCGGAATTCCTCATGAACGACGCGGCCAAGCGCGGCCAGGTGGGCACGCCCGGCGCGCTCGCCGAGCGGGACGCGCAGGTGTTCCGCGCGGGCGTCCACCTCAACCGGCTCAACAACGAGTTCGAGGACTTCCTCTTCGGCCGGATCGACCTGCTCCTCGGCAAGGACGGCAAGAAGGGCCCGGACGGCGCCTACACCGCCGTGGAGCCCGCCGAGGGCGCGGTCCGCGCGGACCACACCGCCGACATCGCCGAGACCCTGCACATCGGCCGGATCGGCGTCCTCGACCAGGACTACGCCCCGCTGGTCATCGACTGGCGGGCACCGGCCGCCGCGCCGTTCTACAGGTCCACTCCGGTGGATCCCGGGCGTGTCGTACGACGCCGGGTGATCCGTTCCAAGGGCCGCCGGGTCCTCGGGGTCGAGGACGACCTGATGCGCCCGGAGCTGACCGCCTTCCTGGACGGCGACACCCTGCCCGTCATCGGCGACGGCGCCCTGATGGCCGCCCTCGGCCAGGCCCGCACCCACTCCATGCGGGACATCGTCGCCTCCATCCAGGCCGAGCAGGACCTGGTCATCCGTGCCCCCGCCGCCTCCGTGACCTACGTCGAGGGCGGCCCCGGGACGGGTAAGACGGCCGTGGCGCTGCACCGCGCCGCCTACCTGCTCTACCAGGACCGGCGCCGGTACGCGGGCGGCATCCTGATCGTCTCCCCGACCCCGCTGCTGGTCGCGTACACCGAAGGGGTCCTCCCGTCCCTCGGCGAGGAGGGCCAGGTCGCCATCCGCGCCATCGGCTCCCTCGTCGACGGCGCCGAGGCGACCCTGTACGACACGCCGGCCAACGCCCGCGCCAAGGGCTCCTCCCGGATGCTCCGGGTGCTGCGCAAGGCCGCCCGCGGAGCCCTGGAGGTGAACGGTTCACCGACCCGGCTCAGAGTCGTCGCCTTCGGCCGCCGCCTGGAGCTGGAGGCCGAGGAACTCGACCGCATCAGACACAACGCGCTCGGCGGCACGGCCCCCGTCAACCTGCTGCGGCCCCGGGCCCGCAGGCTCCTGCTGGACGCCCTGTGGGCCCGCTCCGGCGCGGCCGGCCGGCACAGCGACCCGGAGCTGGCCGCCGAGCTGCGCTCCTCCTTCGACGAGGACATCGTCACGGAGGACTCCTTCATCGGGTTCCTCGACGCCTGGTGGCCCGAGCTGACCCCGCAGGCGGTCCTCACCGCGATGGCCGACGAGCGCCGCCTGGGCCGCTGGGCCCGCCGCATCCTCAACCCCGGCGAGGTCCGCAGGGTCGCCCGCTCCCTGCGCCGGGACGGCCACTCCGTGCACGACATCGCCATGCTCGACGAGCTCGAGGCCATCCTCGGCGCCCCGGTCCGCCCCAGGAAGAAGCGCGAACTGGACCCGCTGGACCAGCTCACCGGCCTGGAGGAGCTGATGCCGACGCGCGAGGAGTCCCAGCGCGAGCGTGCCGAACGGCTCGCCCAGGAGCGCGTCGAGTACGCCCACGTCATCGTCGACGAGGCGCAGGACCTCACCCCCATGCAGTGGCGGATGGTCGGCCGCCGCGGCCGGCACGCCACCTGGACGGTGGTCGGCGACCCCGCCCAGTCCTCCTGGTCCGACCCGGACGAGGCGGCCGAGGCCCGGGACGAGGCCCTCGGCAGCCGCCCGCGGCGCCGCTTCGAGCTCACCGTGAACTACCGCAACCCGGCGGAGATCGCCGAGCTCGCGGCCAGGGTGCTGGCGCTCGCCATGCCCGGCTCCAAGTCCCCGTCGGCGGTCCGCTCCACCGGGGTCGAGCCGCGTTTCGTGGTGGCGGACAACGGACACGGCACGGGCGCCCGCGACTCGCTGGAGAAGACCGTCCGGGCGGCGGCCGAGCAGCTTCTCGACCGGGTCGACGGCACGGTCGGCGTGGTCGTGGCCATGGACCGGCGCGCCGAGGCCGCCCGCTGGCTCGCCGGGCTCGGCGACCGGGTGGTGGCCCTGGGCAGCCTGGAGGCCAAGGGCCTGGAGTACGACGCGACGGTCGTCGTGTCGCCCGCCGAGATCGCCGACGAGTCCCCGGCCGGGCTGCGCGTGCTGTACGTGGCCCTCACCCGGGCGACCCAGCAGCTGACGGTGGTCTCGGGGGAGCGGGACGAGCCGGACGCGGCTGGGGTGCCGGACCTGCTCAGGGAGTGAACGCGGGGCCGTTCGGCTGGAGGTTTCCTGTGAAGTCCGCGGACGGGAATGGCCTTAGGGGATCTGTTTGTTAGCCTTGTCGTGACACCGGCTCGATCCAAGCCCCCGGGCCCAACCTTCGTCGCTACGAGCGACCACTTGCCGCGAGGCGAGCATGGCGGGCCGGTGTCATGAACGTCGAAGAGGCCCACGTCACGCTGTGATGTGGGCCTCTTTTTCGTGCGAACAATACGCACGAAACCAGGCCCCGCTACCGCCTACCCGGCGGTAGGTGCGACGATCGGACGGCACAACTCGCTACACGGTGAAACGAAGGAAGTCGGCCATGGCAACGGCGCCCAGCGTCTCCTACTCGATGACCATCCGGCTGGAGGTGCCCGCGAGCGGAACCGCCGTCTCGCAGCTCACCACCGCCGTGGAGTCCTCCGGAGGCTCGGTCACCGGCCTCGACGTCACCGCGTCCGGCCACGAGAAGCTCCGTATCGACGTCACCATCGCTGCCAGCTCGACCGCCCACGCCGACCAGATCGTCGGGCAGCTCCGCGAGATCGAGGGCGTCACCCTCGGCAAGGTCTCGGACCGTACGTTCCTCATGCACCTCGGCGGCAAGATCGAGATGCAGTCCAAGCACCCCATCCGCAACCGTGACGACCTCTCCATGATCTACACCCCGGGCGTGGCCCGCGTGTGCATGGCGATCGCGGAGAACCCCGAGGACGCGCGCCGCCTCACCATCAAGCGCAACTCCGTTGCGGTCGTGACGGACGGCTCGGCGGTCCTGGGCCTCGGCAACATCGGCCCGAAGGCCGCGCTGCCCGTCATGGAGGGCAAGGCGGCCCTCTTCAAGCGGTTCGCGGGCATCGACGCGTGGCCGCTGTGCCTGGACACCCAGGACACCGACGCGATCGTCGAGATCGTCAAGGCGATCGCCCCCGGGTTCGCCGGCATCAACCTGGAGGACATCTCCGCGCCGCGCTGCTTCGAGATCGAGGCGCGCCTGCGGGAGGCCCTCGACATCCCCGTCTTCCACGACGACCAGCACGGCACCGCGATCGTCGTCCTCGCCGCCCTGACCAACGCACTTCGCTGCACCGGCAAGGCGATCGAGAACATCCGGGTCGTCATGTCCGGCGCCGGCGCGGCCGGTACGGCCATCCTGAAGCTGCTGATCGCGGCCGGCGTGAAGAACGCTGTCGTCGCCGACATCCGCGGTGTCGTGCACTCCGCCCGCGAGGACCTGGTGGAGGCCCCGGCCGACTCGCCGCTGCGCTGGATCGCCGACAACACCAACCCCGAGGACCTCACCGGCACGCTGAAGGAGGCCGTGCGGGGCGCGGACGTCTTCATCGGCGTCTCGGCCCCGAACGTCCTCGACGGCGACGACGTGGCCGCCATGGCCGACGACGCCATCGTGTTCGCACTCGCGAACCCGGACCCCGAGGTGGACCCGGCGATCGCCCGCCAGACGGCCGCCGTGGTCGCCACCGGCCGCTCCGACTTCCCCAACCAGATCAACAACGTGCTGGTCTTCCCGGGCGTCTTCCGCGGCCTCCTGGACGCGCAGTCCCGGACGGTGAACACGGACATGATGCTCGCGGCCGCGAAGGCCCTCGCCGACGTGGTCACCGAGGACGAGCTGAACCCGAACTACATCATTCCGAGCGTCTTCAACGAGAAGGTCGCGGGAGCGGTGGCGGGCGCGGTGCGGGAGGCCGCGAAGGGCGCGTAAGCGCCCCTTCAGGGCGCCCCGTCAGGGACGCGGGGCTGTGTCGATGTGCGGCTACCGCCGCGTGGGGCGACAAGCCCCCACCGGAACCAGAACGCGACGCGCCCGCATGATTGCGGGGGTCTGGGGGCAGCAGCCCCCAGTAAACGTCTGTGAAACATGCCACGCCATCCGATCGGCGCGTCGTGAAACCCCCCCTTCGGGCCCCCCGTAGGGTATGGGCGGCAACGGATTGGCGTTCCCGCCGCAGGTGGGGGCAGGATGCGTCCCGGCCCAACATGCGGCTCCGCCGCGTGGCACGCCTCCATGGCAAGAAGAACACGGGAGTAACAACATGAACCGCAGTGAGCTGGTGGCCGCGCTGGCCGACCGTGCCGAGGTGACTCGCAAGGACGCCGACGCCGTGCTGGCCGCGTTCGCCGACGTCGTCGGCGACATCGTCTCCAAGGGCGACGAGAAGGTCACCATCCCCGGCTTCCTGACCTTCGAGCGCACCCACCGTGCCGCTCGCACCGCGCGCAACCCGCAGACCGGCGAGCCGATCAACATCCCCGCCGGCTACAGCGTGAAGGTCTCCGCGGGCTCGAAGCTGAAGGAATCCGCGAAGGGCAAGTGACCTTGCCTTCCGTAGGCCACGGGACGGCGTACGGCGTGTAACACGACGATGGGGCGGCCCCTCCACCAGGGGCCGCCCCATCGTCGTACCTACTACGGGCGTCAGCCGAGCGCCTTGCCCGGCAGTTCGACCTTCGCGCCGAGCTCCACGAGCTTCTCCATGCTGTGTCTGCCCGGGGGCGACCCCCGGACCCCCGGCCGGGAGGGCGCCGCCCGGGGCCGGGGTCAGGAGGTCGCGGTCAGCCGAGCGCCTTGCCCGGCAGTTCGACCTTCGCGCCGAGCTCCACGAGCTTCTCCATGAAGTTCTCGTAGCCGCGGTTGATGAGGTCGATGCCGTGGACCCGGGACGTGCCTTGGGCCGCGAGGGCCGCGATCAGGTACGAGAAGCCGCCGCGCAGGTCGGGGATGACCAGGTCGGCGCCCTGGAGCTTGGTCGGCCCGGAGACGACCGCGGAGTGCAGGAAGTTGCGCTGCCCGAAGCGGCAGGCCGCGCCGCCCAGGCACTCGCGGTAGAGCTGGATGTGCGCACCCATCTGGTTCAGCGCCGAGGTGAAGCCGAGCCGCGACTCGTACACCGTCTCGTGCACGATCGACAGGCCCGTCGCCTGGGTCAGGGCGACCACCAGCGGCTGCTGCCAGTCGGTCTGGAAGCCGGGGTGCACGTCCGTCTCCAGGGCGATCGACTTCAGCTGGCCGCCCGGGTGCCAGAAGCGGATGCCCTCGTCGTCGATCTCGAAGGCACCGCCGACCTTGCGGTAGGTGTTCAGGAACGTCATCATCGAGCGCTGCTGGGCGCCCTTGACGTAGATGTTGCCCTCGGTCGCCAGCGCCGCCGACGCCCAGGACGCGGCCTCCAGGCGGTCCGGGAGGGCGCCGTGGTTGTAGCCGCCGAGCTCGTCCACACCGGTGATGCGGATGGTCCGGTCGGTGTCCATCGCGATGATCGCGCCCATCTTCTGCAGCACGCAGATGAGGTCCTCGATCTCCGGCTCGACGGCCGCGTTGGACAACTCCGTGACGCCCTCGGCGAGTACGGCCGTCAGCAGCACCTGCTCGGTCGCGCCGACGGACGGGTACGGCAGCCGGATCTTCGTACCGCGCAGGCGGGTCGGCGCCTCCAGGTACTGCCCGTCGGCCCGCTTCTCGATGGTCGCGCCGAACTGCCGCAGCACGTCGAAGTGGAAGTCGATGGGCCGGCCGCCGATGTCGCAGCCGCCCAGACCCGGGATGAAGGCGTGCCCGAGCCGGTGCAGCAGCGGGCCGCAGAACAGGATCGGGATACGGCTCGAACCCGCGTGGGCATCGATGTCAGCGACGTTCGCGCTCTCCACGTACGTCGGATCCAGCACCAGCTCACCGGGCTCCTCACCCGGACGGACCGTCACCCCGTGCAACTGGAGCAGGCCGCGTACGACACGCACGTCACGGATGTCCGGAACGTTGCGCAGCCGACTCGGCGCACTGCCCAGCAGGGCGGCGACCATGGCCTTCGGTACGAGGTTCTTCGCACCGCGGACCCGGATCTCGCCCTCCAGCGGGGTGCCGCCGTGGACAAGCAGGACATCGTCGTTGACGGTCATGAATCTCGCGTTCCGTGGAGTGGGGCAGGGCCGGAGAGACAGAGTAATCGCCCATCGGTCCCCTGCCGTATGCCCAAGGACCGCCCAGCTACGTCATAGGTGTGTCACAACACGAACGGTTCCTCGTCGGGCACATGGGGTCACCGCGCGTCATCGTGCGCCGGGGGGTGCTTCCTTCCTCCCTGAGCTGCATTCACTCCCACACCCCCGTTGGCTCCCCATGCGAGGGGAAGATGCGGGATCATGTCAGGCATGACCGAGGTGTCCTCGCTCACAGGGCGGCTGCTCGTGGCCACGCCCGCCCTGGCGGACCCGAACTTCGACCGCGCGGTGGTGCTCCTTCTCGACCACGACGAGGAGGGCTCCCTCGGCGTCGTCCTCAACCGGCCCACTCCGGTGGACGTCCGGGACATCCTGGAGGGCTGGGCCGCTCTCACCGGCGACCCCGGGGTCGTCTTCCAGGGCGGCCCGGTGTCGCTGGACTCCGCGCTCGGCGTCGCGGTCATCCCGGGCGGCGGCAACGGCGACCGGGCCCCGCTCGGCTGGCGCCGGGTGCACGGCGCGATCGGCCTGGTCGACCTGGAGGCCCCGCCGGAGCTGCTCGCCTCGGCCCTCGGCTCCCTGCGGATCTTCGCCGGTTACGCCGGCTGGGGCCCCGGCCAGCTGGAGGACGAACTGGTCGAGGGCGCCTGGTACGTCGTCGAGTCGGAACCCGGAGACGTCTCCTCTCCGTCCCCCGAGAGACTCTGGCGCGAGGTGCTCCGCCGCCAGCGCAACGAGCTGGCGATGGTGGCCACCTACCCGGACGACGCCTCGCTCAACTGACGGCGGGCCTTCTCGCAACCGTTGCCCGGGCGCTTCAGTACCCTTGGGCCTTATGAGCACTCTTGAGCCCGAGCGCGGGACTGGTACGGGGACCCTCGTAGAGCCGACGCCACAGGTGTCCCACGGCGACGGCGACCACGAGCGCTTCGCCCACTACGTCCAGAAGGACAAGATCATGGCGAGCGCCCTCGACGGCACCCCCGTCGTGGCGCTGTGCGGCAAGGTGTGGGTACCGGGCCGCGACCCGAAGAAGTACCCCGTGTGCCCCATGTGCAAGGAGATCTACGACTCCATGGGCAGCGGCGGCGACGGCGAGGGCGGCAAGGACAAGTAACACCCCCGGATCTTCCGAGGCCCCGGGCGCGTTTTGGCGTGCTCCGGGGCCTTTGTCGTACCCGCGCGTTGCACAGGGTGCGTCCGCCGGTCACAGAGTGGTCGAGACCTCTTGTCGGCATGCTCATGTTGTCCCTACGCTCCGTGGTGTTGCGCAGAGCGAAACCGTCGTTGCGCATGTTGCAACGGATGGGCGCAGTGTGTGCAGTGTCTTGAACGCTTACGCTTCAGCACGCTCCGGAGGGTCACTCCATGAAGCTCCCCGTCCCCGCATTCCTTTGACGGGCCCGAAGTCCGGGTGCGCAGGCCGCCAGAACAGGGCGGCGACGCAGGCCTTCGCCTCCTCGCAGTACGGACTCGGCGCCGCCATCGGCGTGGTCACGCTGCTGGTCCTGCTCGGCGTGACCCTCGGCTATCTGCGGCTGCTGCGCCGCCAGGGGGAGGAGCTGTGACCGTCGTGAATCTTGTGCGCGGGTCGATACGCCGGCCGGGGCGGCTGGCCGCCGAGACGGCGGCGCTGGCGATCGCGTTCGTGGTCGCCTTCCCGCTGTACTGGATGGTGCTGGGCGCCTTCGAACCGTCCGGTGAGATCGAGTCCGACCGGCCCCGGCCATGGACTCTCGCGCCCTCGACGGACTCCTTCCGGCGGGTCTTCGGGCAGCAGGAATTCGGCCGCTACTTCGTCAACAGCCTTGTCGTGGCGGGCAGTGTGGTCATCGTCTCGGCGCTGATCGCCTTTCTCGCCGCGACCGCCGTGACACGATTCCGGTTCCGCTTCCGGACCACCCTGCTGATCATGTTTCTGGTGGCTCAGATGGTGCCCGTGGAGGCCCTCACCATCCCCTTGTTCTTCCAGATGCGGGCCTTCGGTCTGCTGAACACGCTGGGCTCGCTGATCCTGCCCCACATCGCCTTCTCGCTGCCCTTCGCGATCTGGATGCTGCGGGGGTTCGTGAAAGGGGTGCCTCAGGCGCTGGAGGAGGCCGCCTACATCGACGGGGCGAGCCGGTCGCGCTTTCTCTGGCAGATCCTTTTCCCGCTCGTGCTGCCCGGTCTGGTGGCCACGAGCGTGTTTTCCTTCATCTCCGCCTGGAACGACTTCCTCTTCGCCAAGTCCTTCATCATCAGCGACACTTCGCAGTCCACGCTGCCGATGGCGCTGCTGGTGTTCCTCAAGCCCGACGACCCGGACTGGGGCGGGGTCATGGCGGCCTCCACGGTGATGACGATTCCGGTGCTGGTGTTCTTCGTACTCGTACAGCGACGGCTGGTCTCCGGACTGGGCGGAGCGGTCAAGGACTGACATGACTTCCGAAGTGGATCTGATTCCGGCACCGCGCGCGGTCGAGGGACCGATGCGATGCGGTGTCCTGTTCGACGCGGACACCACCCTGTGGGCCGCCCCGGGCACCGAGGGGACCGAACGCTGGCTGCGTTCGACCCTCGGCGCGGCCCTCGGGCTGCCGCTGCGGCCCGGCACCGAGGACGCCCGCGACTCCGTACGGCTGTGCCTGGACGACTCGCTGGAGCCCGAGGCGTACCGGTTGAGCGTGATCGCGAATTGGGGGGTCGAGATCCGCGGCGGCGGTCCGGCCGGGGTCTTCTGGGGCGCCCAGACCTTGCGCCAGCTGCTGGGGCCGGAGGCCTTCCGCCGAGCGCCCGTGCGCCCCGGGATCCGGTACGGAATCCCGCACCAGATCATCGAGGACGCCCCCCGATTCCGCTGGCGCGGCCTCATGCTCGACGTCGCCCGGCACTTCATGCCCAAGGAAGGCGTCCTGCGCTACCTGGATCTCATGGCGGCGCACAAACTCAACGTCTTCCACTTCCATCTGACGGACGACCAGGGCTGGCGCATCCAGATCGACCGCCACCCCCGGCTCACCGAGGTCGGCTCCTGGCGGCCCCGCACGAAATTCGGCCACCGGGCCTCACCGCTGTGGGAGGAGAAGCCGCACGGCGGCCACTACACCCGGGACGACATCCGGGAGATCGTCGCCTACGCGGCCGCACGGCATATCACGGTCGTCCCCGAAATCGACGTGCCCGGCCACTCGCAGGCCGCCATCGCCGCGTATCCGGAACTCGGCAACACCGACGTCATCACTGCCTCCATCGCAGGGGGCTCCGCCCTCTCGGTCTGGGACTCCTGGGGGATCTCTCCGAACGTACTCGCCCCCACCGACAACACCCTGCGCTTCTACGAGGGGGTGTTCGAGGAAGTGCTGGAGCTGTTCCCGGCCGATGCCGCCGAGTTCTCGGCGTTCATTCACATCGGCGGCGACGAATGCCCCAAGGACCAGTGGCGGGCCTCGCCGGCCGCCCAGGCGCGGATGAAGGAACTCGGGCTCGCCGACGAGGACGCGTTGCAGTCGTGGTTCATCGGTCACTTCGCCAAGTGGCTTTCCGCGCGCGGGCGCAGACCGATCGGCTGGGACGAGATCCTGGAGGGCGGGATCGCCGAGGGCGCGGCCGTGTCGTCGTGGCGCGGCTACGGCGGCGGGATCGCGGCCGCGCGGGCCGGGCACGACGTCGTCATGTGCCCCGAGCAGCATGTGTACCTGGACCACCGGCAGGCCGCCGGGGCGGACGAGCCCGTGCCGATCGGATACGTCCGCACCCTGGAGGACGTGTACCGGTTCGAGCCCGTTCCACCGGGCCTCGACGCGGCTGAGACAGCTCATGTGCTGGGCACCCAGGCCAACCTCTGGACCGAGGTGATGGAGGACCTCGCGCGCGTGGACTACCAGGCCTTTCCCCGGCTCGCCGCCTTCGCCGAGGTCGCCTGGAGCGCTCTCCCGGCCCCGGGGGAGCGGGACTTCGCCGGTTTCGAGCGCCGTATGGGCGCCCACTACCTGCGTCTGGACGCCCTGGGCGTGGCCTACCGTCCGCCGGCCGGCCCGCTGCCGTGGCAGCGGCGTCCCGGGGTGCCGGGCCGCCCGATCGACGGCCCGCCCCCGAAGCGCTAGCCCCCTGTCCAGGGCCCCCTGCCCGGTCCCTCCCGGGCCCCCTGCCCCGGTCCCCTCCGGGCTCCTCGCCGGCTCCCCCTCGCGGCTCCTCCGGCCCCGCTCCTCGTTCCGAACGCGGAAGGGAAAAAGACCTCAAGGGTCACCGAAGAGTGTCAATCGGTATGCACTGGTGATGGCGTACGAAAACGGACCAAGTTGCCGGTGAGGTGGGCGAATGCCTCCTAGCGGACCCGTGCGTTCGAGGCTTGCGAAGATGTGCCAGAGTTGCCACGTCCGCCCTGTGAGCACGTACCGTACGGCCACACAGGTGGGACCAGGTGGGGGCAGCGGGAAGGGGCAGCCGGTTTTGACCACGCACGCACCGCAGGCGGCGCAGTCCGTCACGCTGCCCACGACACTGAACGAAGCAGTGGCGGCCCTCACCGCCATGCCCGCCGCGGTCCCCGTGGCGGGCGGTACCGACCTGATGGCCGCCGTCAACTCCGGACAGCTCCGGCCCGCCGCCCTGGTCGGCCTCGGCCGGATCAGCGAGATCCGCGGCTGGCAGTACCAGGACGGCAACGCGCTGCTCGGCGCCGGACTCACGCATGCGCGCATGGGCCGTCCCGACTTCGCGGCCCTGATCCCGGCGCTCGCCGCCGCCGCGCGGGCCGCCGGTCCGCCCCACATCCGCAACGCGGGCACCCTGGGCGGCAACATCGCCACGGCCGCGCCCACCGGCGACGCGCTGCCGGTGCTCGCCGCCCTGGAGGCGACGCTGATCATCGCGGGGCCGGGCGGCTCCCGCCGGGAGATCCCGGTGTCGCACCTGCTGGCCGGCGTGGAGATGCTCCGCGGCGGCGAGTTGATCGGCTTCGTGCGCGTGCCGCTGCTGCACGCCCCGCAGGTCTTCCTGAAGGCCACCGGCCGCACCGGCCCCGGCCGCTCGGTGGCCTCCGTGGCGCTCGTCCTCGACCCCGCGCGGCGCGGGGTCAGATGCGCCGTCGGAGCCATAGCGCCGATGCCGCTGCGGCCGCTGGAGGCCGAGCAGTGGGTGGCCCGGCTGATCGACTGGGACAACGACCGCGCGCTCGTCCCGGAGGCGCTGCACGCCTTCGGCGAGTACGTCGCGGCCGCCTGCATCCCCGACCCGGCACCCGAGCCGGACGGCTCGGTGCCCCCGCTTCCGCCTGCCGTACTGCACCTGCGGCGCACTGTCGCCGCGCTGGCCCGACGAGCACTGGGGAGGGCGCTGTCATGACCGACGAACAGCACGGAGAGGGCGCGCCCTCGGGTGGCGGCCGCTGGGACCCGCTGCCCCAGGGCGACTACGACGACGGCGCGACCGCCTTCGTGAAACTCCCCGAGGGCGGCATCGAGGCCCTGCTGTCCGGTGACAGCCCCCTGGCCGCGCCAGGGCACGGCTATGTGCCGCCGCAGATAGCGGTCGCTCCCGACAGCGAGACCTGGGGCGCGTCGGCCGACGGCGGTCAGTGGCCCGACCCGAACGCGGTCCCCCAGGAGCGGGCCGCCGACGACCGGTTCACGTACCAGCCGGCGGCGACCCAGCAGTGGACGTACGAGGAGCCGCCGCCCGCGCCCGGTCACGATGTGACCGGGCAGTGGTCCATTCCGGTCGCGGGCGGTGATGTTCCGGACGAATCGGGCGAGTTCACCACATCCGCGCTCATGGAGCAGTGGGGCGGCACACCGCCGGCGACCCTGCCGGGCGGCGCGTCCGCACCCTGGGCGACCGAGGTCCAGGCCTGGGAGCACCCCACAGAGGCCCCCGGAGCGCCCTCAGGCGCCTCGGCGGGCCACGGTGACACTCAGGCCCCCGCCTTCGCCTCCGGGCCCGCTGAGGCGACTTCTGGGCCCGGCGCGCCCACGGTGGACGAACCGGGCGAACCGGTCGATACGGGCGAACCGCACCGAGTCGGCGAGTCACTTGACGCCGCCGCACGCCGCGACTTCGGCGAG
The DNA here is from genome assembly GCF_055567535.1 of Streptomyces sp. NPDC026538. Lineage (NCBI taxonomy): Bacteria > Bacillati > Actinomycetota > Actinomycetes > Kitasatosporales > Streptomycetaceae > Streptomyces > Streptomyces sp. NPDC026538. The sequence continues at coordinate 1,508,081 of NZ_JBVHQG010000001.1, read as the reverse complement.
TCGCCCGACCCCGGCGCTCTGTACGCGGGCGGCGGATCGCCTGACCCGGGCGCCCCGCCCGGAGCCGGACGGTTGCGCGCGACCGGCCGGCCGACCGCGCCCGGAGATCCGGCCGACCCCCGTGGACAGACCGCAGTCGGGCGCGAGGCCGCGGCCGGCCATGCGGGCCCCGCGACCGCCACCGGCCCGGCCCGGCCCGGCGAAGGCGACGAACCCCACGACGCGCCCGCCCAGCACCCCACCGGGCGCTTCGACCCGCACCACCCCACCGCCGACCCGCAGACCGCCGACGGCGACGCGCCCGCACAGGGGCCGGCCGCACCCGACGACGAAAGCCGCACGCCAGGCGCGGACGGGACGGAACACGCCGAAGGCGAAGCCGAGGCGCTCGACGACCACCCCCTCGCCTCCTACGTCCTCCGCGTCAACGCCACCGACCGCCCCGTCACCGACGCCTGGATCGGCGAGTCGCTCCTCTACGTCCTGCGTGAACGCCTCGGCCTGGCCGGCGCCAAGGACGGCTGCTCCCAGGGCGAATGCGGCGCCTGCAACGTCCAGGTCGACGGCCGCCTGGTCGCCTCCTGCCTGGTCCCCGCGGTCACCGCGGCCGGCAGCGAGGTCCGCACGGTCGAGGGCCTCGCCCAGGACGGCCGGCCCTCCGACGTCCAACGCGCGCTCGCCCTGCGCGGAGCCGTCCAGTGCGGCTTCTGCGTCCCGGGCATGGCCATGACCGTCCACGACCTGCTGGAAGGCAACCCGGCCCCCACCGAGATGGAGACCCGCCAGGCCCTGTGCGGCAACCTCTGCCGCTGCTCGGGCTACCGGGGCGTCCTGGACGCCGTCCAGGAGGTCGTCGCCGAACGCGAGGCGCACGCCGCCGCCGACGCTGAGACGGACGGCGACGAGGCCCGTATTCCGCATCAGGCGGGACCGGGAGCCGGCGGCGTCAACGCGTCGGCGTTCGACTCGCCGGGCACCTTCGCGTCCCCCGCCCAGCGCGAGCAGTCGTCGTACGACGCCCGGCGCGAGCAGTCGTACGACCAGTCGTACGGCGGTGACCAGACGTTCGGCGACCAGAGTCAGAGCTACGGCGACCAGCCCTACGGCTCGGACGGAGGCCAGGCGTGACCAACGAGACCGTCACCACGACCACCGCCGCGGACAGCGCCGACCCCGTCCCCGAGCCGCTGCCGCACGGCCTCGGCGTGTCGCTGCCGCCCGCCGACGCGCGCGCGAAGACCGAGGGCACCTTCCCGTACGCGGCCGACCTGTGGGCCGAGGGCCTCCTCTGGGCGGCCGTACTGCGCTCCCCGCACCCGCACGCGCGCATCGTGTCGATCGACACCAGCCACGCGCGCGAGATGCCCGGCGTACGGGCCGTCGTCACCCACGAGGACGTCCCCGGCACCCCCCGCCACGGCCGCGGCACCCCGGACCGTCCGGTGTTCGCCGCCGAGGTCGTACGGCACCACGGCGAGCCCATCGCCGCCGTCGCCGCCGACCACCCCGACACGGCCCGGATGGCCGCCGCCGCCGTCATCGTCGAGTACGAGGTGCTCGACCCGGTCATCGACCCCGAGCAGGCCTTCGAAGCCGAGCCGCTGCACCCCGACGGCAACCTGATCCGGCACATCCCACTGCGCCACGGCGACCCGGACGCGGCCGGCGAGGTCGTCGTCGAGGGCCAGTACCGCATCGGCCGCGCCGACCCGGCCCCCATCGGCGCCGAGGCCGGACTCGCCGTGCCCCGCCCCGACGGCGGGGTCGAGCTGTACCTGGCCTCCACCGACCCGCACACCGACCGCAACACGGCCGCCGCCTGTTTCGGCCTGTCGCTCGAACAGGTGAAGATCGTCGTCACCGGCGTGCCGGGCGCCACCGCCGACCGCGAGGACCAGGGCTTCCAGCTGCCGCTCGGCCTGCTCGCCCTGAAGACCGGGTGCCCGGTCAAACTCACCGCCACGCGCGAGGAGTCCTTCCTCGGCCACGCCCACCGCCACCCCACCCTGCTCCGCTACCGGCACCACGCCGACGCCGACGGCAAGCTGGTCAAGGTCGAGGCCCAGATCCTGCTCGACGCCGGCGCCTACGCCGACACCTCCGCCGAGTCCCTGGCCGCCGCCGTCTCCTTCGCCTGCGGCCCCTACGTCGTCCCGAACGCCTTCATCGAGGGCTGGGCCGTACGCACCAACAACCCGCCCTCCGGCCACGTCCGCGGCGAGGGCGCCATGCAGGTGTGCGCCGCCTACGAGGCGCAGATGGACAAGCTGGCGAAGAAACTCGGCATCGACCCCGCCGAGATCCGCCTGCGCAACGCCCTCGCGACCGGCGACGTACTGCCCATCGGCCAGACGGTGACCTGCCCGGCCCCCGTCGCCGAGCTGCTCCAGGCGGTACGGGACTTCCCGCTGCCCGCGCTCCCCAAGGACACCCCCGAGGACGAGTGGCTGCTGCCCGGCGGCCCCGAGGGCGCGGGCGAGCCGGGCGCGGTGCGCCGGGGCGTCGGCTACGGCCTCGGCATGGTCCACATGCTCGGCGCCGAGGGCGCCGACGAGGTCTCGACGGCCACCGTCAAGGTCCACGACGGCATCGCGACCGTGCTCTGCGCGGCCGTGGAGACCGGCCAGGGGTTCACCACCCTGGCCCGCCAGATCGTCCAGGACACCCTCGGTATCGACGAGGTCCACGTGGCACCCGTCGACACCGACCAGCCGCCGGCCGGCCCCGGCTGCCGCGGCCGCCACACCTGGGTCTCCGGCGGAGCCGTCGAACGCGCGGCCAAGATGGTCCGCACCCAGCTCCTCCAGCCCCTCGCCCACAAGTTCGGCATGTCCACCGAACTCCTCCAGATCACCGACGGCAAGATCACGTCGTACGACGGCGTCCTGTCGACCACCGTCACCGAGGCGATGGACGGCAAGGAACTGTGGGCCACCGCACAGTGCCGCCCGCACCCGACCGAGCCGCTGAACGCGGAAGGCCAGGGCGACGCCTTCGTCGGCCTCGCCTTCTGCGCGATCCGCGCGGTCGTCGACGTGGACATCGAACTCGGCTCGGTACGCGTCGTGGAGCTGGCCGTCGCCCAGGACGTGGGCCGGATCCTCAACCCGGCGCAGCTCAACGCGCGGATCGAGGCCGGTGTCACCCAGGGCGTCGGCATCGCGCTCACGGAGAACCTGCGCACCCCGCGCGGGCTGGTCCGCCACCCCGACCTCACCGGATACGCCCTGCCGACCGCCCTCGACGCGCCGGACATCCGGATCGTCAAGCTCGTCGAGGAGCGGGACGTGGTCGCGCCCTTCGGCGCCAAGTCGGTCAGCGCGGTACCGGTCGTGACGTCACCGGCGGCCATCGCCTCCGCCGTCCGCGCGGCGACCGGCCGCCCGGTCAACCGCCTCCCGATCCGCCCGCAGGCCGCGGTGGTCACCGGCCAGTGAGCCTGTCCGGGGTCGTCGTGATCGCGGGGATCATGGCGTCGGGCAAGTCGACGGTCGCCCAGGCGCTCGCCGAAAGGCTTCCGCGGGCGGCCCACGTGCGCGGTGACGTCTTCCGCCGGATGATCGTCTCCGGCCGGGCCGAGTACACACCCGAGGCCGCCGCGGAGGCGACCGCCCAACTCCACCTCCGTTACGACCTGTCGGCGGCGACGGCGGACGCGTACGCGGCGGCCGGCTTCACGGCGATCGTCCAGGACGTGCTGCTGGGCCCCGAGTTGACGTCGTACGTCGAGCGGATCCGCACCCGCCCGCTGTACGTCGTCGTACTCGCCCCCAGCCCCGAGGCGGTGGCGGAGCGGGAGGCGGGGCGGCCGAAGACCGGGTACGGGCCCGCGTGGACGATCGCCGAACTGGACGCGGAACTACGGCTGCGCACCCAGGCGTTGGGTCTGCGGCTGGACACCTCGGCGTTGACCGTGGAACAGACGGTGGCGGCGATTCTCACCGGGACGGAACGGGCGAGGGTCGCCTGACGTCTTTTCCACGGGGCGTTGTCAGTGGCGCGGCGTAGTGTTCTGGGCAGTGGGGACGGCCGTTTCGGAGGGGAAGCCCGAACGGCACACCATGCCCTGCTCAGGACGGCCTACGGCACACCACTCCGACCCACTTGCATTTCCTGAACTCTTTGATCGCGGGGGCAGCGATGAGCACGACCAGCACGACCGGCAGCGGTGCGGCGGCGATCACGCTGACCGAGGCAGAACTGGACCGTTACATCACGCACGAACCGACCCGCATGTGGCTCACCGGCCCCGGACTCCCCGACACCGGCGGCCTGTTGACGTTCGAACCGCTCCGCACGGCCGGCCTGCGCACGCTCGCCGACGTCGCGGACATCACGGCAGGCCCGTCCCGGCTCGCGGAGGAGCTCCGGGACCGGCTGGTGATAGGCGAACTGCTGGCCCCGGCCGGCCTGGACACGGAGTCGATCCTCCTCGACGGCGGCACCGGCGAGATCAGCACGGCGTACCTGGTCGACCCGGCCGACCCGCGCCCGCTGGCGCCCTCGCTGGAGACGCTGCTGCGCTTCGCCGCGGTCACCGAGGAACTGACCGGCCTGCGCGGCCGCTTCGCCTCCCTCGCCGGGACCTACGGCACCAAGGCGGCCACCGAGGCCTCCCGCAAGCTCCTGGAGCTCTTCGAGGAGGACACGGCAGGCCGGGTCCCGCCGTACTGGAAGGCGACGGCACTGATCCGCCCGCTCGGCCTGATCGCGGGCCCCGGCACGGACTCCGGGCTCGCCGTCGACCTGCCGGCCCGGCTGCTGGACCAGGAGTTCGGGCAGGGCCGGGTGGCCCGCTTCGAGGAGGTGGACTTCCCGCCGACGCTCACCCACCTGCCGACCCGCCGTTTCCTGCGCGAGACCGGCCTGCCGGAAAACGCGGTTCTCTTCCACCTCGACCCGGACGCCCCGCTGCCCACCCTCAAGGAGTTCTTCACCGACGTACAGCCGGGCGGCTTCCCCCTGGACGCCCTGCCGCCCCACGCCGACCACCTCATACGCCTCGGCTACCTGGTCGAGGACAACAGCCTGGTCGTGGACGGCACCACGGGCGCGATCCTCAACTTCTCCGAGCCCGAGGCGACCCTCTACCCCCTCAACACGGACATCTCCACGCTCGCCTTCACCCTCTGGCTCCTCCACCACGAGCGCACCATCGACGAGCACCTGGGCCACGAACTCACCACGGAGGCCTACGACCAGCTCGCCGCGACCATGCTCCACACCCTCGCGACCATCGACCCGACCCCCACGACGATGGACGCCGAGTGGCACTACTGGACGGAGCTGTTCCAGGACGAGGCGGGCGGGGTGCTCTGAACGGCAGCTCGGGCCATCAGGTCGTGGCGGGAATCCAACCCACCGGCCCTTTCCGGGCCGGGGCCCGACCCTCGGACAGGCTGAGAGCCGAACTGAGACGGACGACCGAAAGGGCGGCGCCCCCTCCGGGGTGCCGCCCTTTCGTTCTGCCTGGTCAGGCGCTGGAGGCCGTGGCGGGAATCGAACCCGCGTAACTCGCTTTGCAGGCGAGCCCCTAAACCACTCGGGCACACGGCCGGGAACAGCTTCTTCCGTCACGGCCGTGGTGGGGATGAACCCGCGTGACTCCCCGCGAGCGGAGCTCGCTGAGGGATACAGCGCAGGCGAGCCCCTGAACCACTCGGGCACACGGCCGTGTCGGTGATCTGAAGGTAGGCGTGGGTGGGGGAGGGGCTCAAGGGAATCGGTGGGGCTGCAATGGGACTGCCATGTGGCGTTCATGAAGGGAGGGCGGACGGGAGGTCTACGACCAAGGTCCGAGGTGGGGTGGGGCTCGGGACAGGGGTCAAGGTGGGGATTGGGGCTTACCTTGGTCGGTATGACCGCTCTTGAGCCCAGCGACGCCGTTGTCGCAGATGAGACGACAGATGACGCAGCCCGTGGTGCGGGTGTGCTGGGGCGGTCGTACCGGGCGCTGAGCGTCGGGATCGTGTCCGTGGTGCTGCTGATCGCCTTCGAGGCGACCGCCGTCGGGACGGCGATGCCCGTGGCCGCCCGGGAGCTGGACGGGGTGTCGCTGTACGCGTTCGCCTTCTCCGGGTACTACACGACCAGTCTGTTCGGGATGGTGCTGTCCGGGCAGTGGTCGGACCGGAGGGGGCCGCTCGGGGCGCTGACCACGGGGATCGGGGCCTTCGCCGCGGGGCTCGTCGTCGCCGGGACCGCTCAGGTCATGTGGGTGTTCATCCTGGGGCGGGCCGTGCAGGGGTTCGGCGGCGGGCTGGTCATCGTCGCGCTGTACGTGGTGGTGGGGCGGGCCTATCCGGAGCGGCTGCGGCCCGCGATCATGGCCGCCTTCGCCGCCGGCTGGGTGGTGCCGTCCATCGTCGGGCCGCTGGCCGCCGGCGCGGTGACCGAGCACCTCGGGTGGCGATGGGTGTTCCTCGGAATCCCGGCGCTCGTGGTCTTTCCGGTGGCGCTCGCCCTTCCCCAGATACGGCGCCGGGCCGGCGGGCCGGTCGCCGAACGGACGCGGGAGACCTTCGAACGGCGGCGGATCCGGCTCGCGTTCGGTATCTCCGCCGGTGTGGGGCTGCTGCAGTACGCGGCTCAGGACCAGCGGTGGATCTCCCTGCTGCCGGGCGCCGTCGGGGGTGCGCTGCTGGTCCCCGCCGTACTCGGGCTGCTGCCGCGCGGGACCTACCGGGCGGCCCGCGGGCTGCCGTCGGTGGTCCTGCTGCGCGGGGTCGCGGCCGGTGCGTTCGTCTCCGCCGAGTCCTTCGTGCCGCTGATGCTGGTGACCCAGCGGGGGCTCTCGCCCACCCTCGCCGGGTTCTCGCTGGCGGCGGGCGGGGTGACCTGGGCGCTGGGTTCGTGGGTGCAGGCGCGGCCGCGCGTGGCGCCGTACCGGGAGCGGCTGATGACCCTCGGGATGGTGCTGGTCGCCGCGGCGATCGCCACCGCGCCCAGCGTGCTCCTGCACGGCATGCCGGTGTGGGTCGTCGCGGTCGCCTGGGCCTTCGGCTGCTTCGGGATGGGCCTGGTGATCGCCTCGTCGAGCGTGCTGATGCTGCGGCTCTCCGCCCCGCAGGAGGCCGGTGCCAACTCGGCCGCCCTGCAGATCTCCGACGCCCTGTCGAACGTCGTGCTGCTCGCCGTGGCCGGCGCCGCCTTCGCCTCCCTGGGCGGCGGCAGCATGACCGGGACGGCCGGTTCCGGTTCCCATCCGGTCGCCTTCGCCGTCGTGTTCCTGCCGATGGCCGCCGTGGCGCTCCTCGGGGTGTGGGTGACGACCCGGCTTCGTGATCTGTGACGTGAGTCCCACCCGAGGGTGAGGCGGCGTTGTCCGCGCGTTGACCGCCGCGGGGCGCCGGTAGGGTGGCCCGGTTGTCATACCCATACGTAGCCGCCCGACCCCCTTACTACGGAGACCGTGACTACCACCGCCGCTTCTGCCTCCTCGTCCTCCCACCACCTCTCGCCGGCCTTCCCCGGCCGGGCACCCTGGGGTACCGCCAGCAAGCTGCGTGCCTGGCAGCAGGGGGCCATGGAGAAGTACGTCCAGGAGCAGCCGCGTGACTTTCTCGCCGTCGCCACGCCCGGCGCCGGCAAGACGACGTTCGCGCTGACCCTCGCGTCCTGGCTGCTGCACCACCATGTCGTGCAGCAGGTCACCGTCGTCGCCCCCACCGAGCATCTGAAGAAGCAGTGGGCGGAGGCCGCGGCACGGATAGGGATCAAGCTCGATCCCGAGTACAGCGCGGGACCGCTCAGCCGGGAGTACGACGGGGTCGCCGTCACCTATGCCGGTGTCGGGGTGCGGCCGATGCTGCACCGCAACCGGTCCGAGCAGCGCAAGACGCTCGTCATCCTCGACGAGATCCATCACGCCGGTGACTCCAAGTCCTGGGGCGAGGCCTGTCTGGAGGCGTTCGAGCCGGCGACCCGGCGGCTGGCGCTGACCGGTACGCCCTTCCGGTCCGACACCAACCCCATCCCCTTCGTGACGTACGAGGAGGGGCAGGACGGGATCCGGCGGTCCGCCGCCGACTACACCTACGGGTACGGCAACGCGCTCGCCGACCATGTCGTGCGGCCGGTCATCTTCCTCTCCTACAGCGGCAACATGCGCTGGCGGACGAAGGCCGGTGACGAGATCGCCGCGCGGCTCGGCGAGCCGATGACGAAGGACGCCGTCAGCCAGGCCTGGCGTACGGCGCTCGATCCGCGCGGTGAGTGGATGCCGGCCGTGCTGCGCGCCGCCGACCAGCGGCTGACGGAGGTGCGGAAGGGTATTCCGGATGCCGGGGCCCTGGTCATCGCCTCGGACCAGGAGTCGGCCCGGGCCTACGCCAAGCTCATCCGTGAGATCACCGGGAACAAGGCCACCCTCGTTCTCTCCGACGACACCGGCGCGTCCAAGCGGATCGACGCCTTCAGCGCGAGCGACGACCGGTGGATGGTCGCGGTGCGGATGGTGTCCGAGGGCGTCGACGTCCCCCGGCTCGCCGTCGGGGTGTACGCCACCACCATCTCGACTCCCCTCTTCTTCGCCCAGGCCGTCGGCCGTTTCGTACGGTCCCGGCGGCGCGGCGAGACGGCCTCCGTGTTCCTGCCGACCGTCCCGGATCTCCTGACCTTCGCCAACGAGATGGAGGTCGAGCGCGACCACGCCCTCGACAAGCCGAAGAAGGACGGCGAGGAGGACCCGTACGCCGAGTCCGAGAAGGAGATGGAGGAGGCGAACAAGGAGCAGGACGAGGACACCGGCGAGCAGGAGCAGTTCGCCTTCGAGGCGCTGGAGTCCGAGGCCGTCTTCGACCGGGTGCTGTACGACGGTGCCGAGTTCGGTATGCAGGCGCACCCGGGGAGCGAGGAGGAGCAGGACTACCTCGGCATCCCGGGACTGCTGGAGCCCGACCAGGTGCAGCTGCTGTTGCAGAAGCGGCAGGCCCGGCAGATCGCGCACAGCCGCAAGAAGCCGGACGACGAGGCCGACCTGCTGGAACTGCCCGCGGAACGGCGCCCCGTCGTCTCCCACAAGGAGATGATGGAGCTGCGGAAGCAGCTGAACACCATGGTCAGCGCGTATGTGCACCAGAGCGGCAAGCCGCACGGGGTGATCCACACCGAGCTGCGCCGAGTGTGCGGGGGGCCGCCGAGCGCGGAGGCCACGGCGGGACAGCTCCGGCAGCGGATCGCCAAGGTGCAGGAGTGGGCCACGCGTATGAGGTAGTCGGCAGGCCGCGGGTGAGCGGGGGCTCGTCCGGCCCACGCGGCGGAGCCGCAGGTCGACAGGGCCTCGTGCCCCTTTGGCCGCGATACCTGGCCTCTTTGGGCGCGATACGTGGGCGCATACCGTCACATACCGAAGTAGTCCGTACCCGAGCGTGACCGGATTCTGGACGGAGGCTTCCGCTCAGCGAACCCCCTTCGCTACTGTCCGGCTACGCACACGCCCCGTGGCAGCGCCGCCGCGGAGCGCAGCCGTGAAGCGACTGGGCCCGGAGCCGCCGGGCCGTCCTGCCGATCGGCGGCCTCTGAAGCGCGTCGCTGACGGGACTCGGCGACGCATCCGCCGCGTCGGAGGCTGCCGACCTCACCACTTAAGGAGTGGGCGTCGTGACCGCGGAGACCTCTCAGACGCTCGACCGGGGCCTCAGGGTCCTCAAGTTGCTGGCCGACACGGACCACGGGCTGACCGTCACCGAGCTTTCCAACAAACTGGGCGTGAACCGGACCGTGGTGTACCGGTTGCTTGCCACGCTCGAGCAGCATGCGCTGGTACGGCGCGATCTGGGCGGGCGAGCCCGGGTCGGCCTCGGAGTACTGCGGCTGGGACGGCAGGTGCATCCGCTCGTACGGGAGGCCGCGCTGCCGGCCCTGCGGTCGCTCGCCGAGGACATAGGGGCGACGGCACACCTGACGCTGGTCGACGGGACCGAGGCGCTCGCCGTCGCGGTCGTCGAGCCGAGCTGGACCGACTACCACGTGGCCTACCGGGCCGGGTTCCGGCACCCGCTGGACCGGGGGGCCGCCGGGAAGGCGATCCTGGCCGCACGGCACTCGCCGAAGGACGACCCCGGGTACACGCTGACCCACGGCGAACTGGAGGCCGGTGCGAGCGGTGCGGCCGCGCCCCTGCTCGGGGTCACCGGGGTCGAGGGGAGCGTCGGGGTCGTGATGCTGGCCGACGCCGTGCCCGAGCGGGTGGGGGCGCGGGTCATGGACGCGGCGCGGGAGGTCGCGGAGGCGTTGCGCTGAGGGTCCGGCGAGGGTCCGGGGTGATGGGCCGGGGCGATGGCCTGAAGTGGTTGCCACGTCGTCGCGTTAGATTGACTCCGTGCTCTCACGTCTCACGCGTCTCCAGGCCGTCGCCGTCTGTACGGTTCCCGTCGTGGCTCTGATCGGTACGGCCGTCTTCGCGCCGTTGCCGTTCTCGGTGGCCCAGCCCGGGATGACGGCGAACGTGCTCGGCGACAACCAGGGCACCCCGGTGATCACCATCTCCGGGGCGCCCACCCGGACCACCGGCGGGCAGCTGCGGATGACGACGATCGAGGCGACCGGGCCGGACACCCGGGTGTCGCTGGGCGACGTCCTCGGCAACTGGTTCCGCACGGACCGGGCGGTGATGCCGCGCGACTCGGTGTATCCGAGCGGCGACAACGTCAAGGAGATCGAGCAGCACAACACCGAGCAGATGGAGCAGTCGCAGGACGCGGCGGCGCAGGCCGCGCTGAAGTACCTGGATCTCAGCGCCGACAAGGTCAAGGTGACCCTGAAGCTGGCGGACGTGGGCGGGCCGAGTGCGGGGTTGCTGTTCTCGCTCGGGATCGTCGACAAGCTGGACGGGAACGGCAGCGGGGGCGACCTCACCGGGGGGAAGAACATCGCCGGTACGGGGACCATCAGCGCCGACGGCACGGTGGGGGCCGTGGGCGGGGTGGCGCTGAAGACGCAGGCCGCGCGGCGGGACGGGGCGACGGTCTTCCTGGTGCCGAAGGACGAGTGCGCCGATGCGAAGGCCGAGCTGCCGAAGGGGTTGCGGTTGGTGCCGGTGACCAGTCTCAAGGGGGCTGTATCCGAGTTGGTCGCGTTGGAGAAGGGGAAGAGCGTCCCGGCCTGTTGAGTTTCGGCCGGCCCGCCGGTGGGGGCCGGTCGCGCCCGCGCGGCGGAGCCGCACGGTGATACAGCCCCGCGCCCCTCAGGACGCTGCCGGCACCGGAGTCGCGATGCGCAGGCCGACTTCGACCAACGCCCAGCCCAGACGGGTGCGCAGCTCCCTCTCAGGCCTGGTCTCCTTCGCCAGGCGGTAGGCCTCCGCCTGGGTGCGGAGTTCCGTCGTCCGGTGCTGGGCGAGCTGGGTCTGCGTGTGCATGTCGTGCCTCTCAGTCCGTCTCGATGGGGAAGAGGTGCGTGTGGATGCGTACTTGCTCCGACTGCGGGGTGTCCTTGTCGGGGACCCGGTCGCGGTAGCCGTCGATCAGGTCATGCATCCTGCCGATCAGTTCGATGGCGAGATCCGGTGTGAGCCGCAGGCTCATGTCGCTCATGTCGGTGGAACGGGCCCAGGCCTGGGGCCACTGGTCGCGGGTGCCGAGCCAGGCGGACAGCTCGCGGGCATGGCGTGCGGCGCCCTCCTGGAGGAACACCTCCGTCAGCCCCCGCACCTCGGGACTCGCGTCCTCGAAGTCCGCACTGTCGAAGCGGAGGCCCTGGTCCACCGCCTGCCACCACCGTTCCCGGCCCTTGCCGCGCTCGGGAGCGTCCTCGACGAAGCCGTGTTCGGCGAGCTGGCGCAGGTGGTAGCTGGTCGCGCCGCTGGACTCGCCCAGTCGCTCCGCCAGTTGGGACGCGGTGGCGGGACCGTGCTGCCGTAGCGCGTCCAGCAGCTGCATCCGCAGCGGGTGGGCGAGCCCGCGCAGTGAACGTGCGTCCAGCCGACGCTGTTTCCGGTCCTCGTGCTCCGTCATGCGTACAAAGATAGCGATGCAAAGAACCCTTTGCAACCACTCTTTTGCATCGAGTCCTTTGGAACTCCCGCTCCGGCCCCGCTACTTGACGAACCCCTCCGCCTTCATCCAGTCCAGTGCCACCTGGTGCGGGTCCTCGCCGGCCACGTCCACCTTCGCGTTCAGCGTCTGGGCCACCGTGTTGTCCAGCTTCGCCGTCACCGGGTCCAGGACCGTCGCGATCGCCGGCCACTTCTTCAGAGCCTTGGTGTTGATCACGGGCGCCGCGTTGTAGTTGGGGAAGAACTTCCTGTCGTCCTGCATCACCACCAGGTTCATGGACCTGATGCGGCCGTCGGTCGTGAAGACCTCGCCGTAGGTGCAACTGCCCTTCTGTACCTGGGTGTAGATGATCCCGGTGTCCATCTGCGTGATGTTCCTGGCCGGCACGCTCATGCCGTACGCCTTCTCCATGCCGGGCAGGCCGTCGGCGCGGTTGGCGAACTCGCCCTCCACGCACAGGGTCACCGCGCCCGGGTCCGACTTCGCCAGCGCGGCCACCTCCGACAGGGTCTTCGTGCCGTACTTCCTGAAGTTGGCCTGGTTCATGGCCAGTGCGTAGGTGTTGTTGAGCCGGGAGGGCGCAAGCCAGGTCAGGCCGTTGCGCAGGTCGGCGTCGTGGACCGCCTGCCACTGCCGCTGCGGGTCGGGGATGGGGTGGCTGTTGCCCAGATAGGTGATCCACGCCGTGCCGGTGTACTCGTACATCCCGTCGGCCTCCCCGGACTTGACCGCCTCGCGGGCGCCGATCGAGCCCTGGATGCCGGTGCGGTCGAGGACCTCCGCGCCAGCCGCCTCGAAGGCGATGCCCATGATCGCGCCGAGGATCAGCTGTTCCGTGAACTCCTTGGAGGTGACCGTGAGATGGGCGCCCTTGAGGGGCTCTCCGGATCCGATCGAGCCAGGTGTCACGTCGTCGACCATGGGGGAGCCGCTCGTCAGACCGCAGCCGGCGGCCGGCAGCAGCGCCAGCAGGGTCAGCACCAGCGCCGGTGGCACACGGAACCGTCTCACCGGCCCACCTCCAGGCCCCGCGGCCGGAGCAGGATCTCCGCCAGTGAGGCCAGCCAGTCCACCAGCAGCGCCAGGGCCACCGTGAGCACCGAGCCGAGGACCAGGACCGGCATGCGCTGGTTCGTGATGCCGGTGGTGATCAGGACGCCCAGGCCGCCGCCTCCGCCGAAGGTGGCCAGCGTCGCCGTACCGACGTTGAGGACCAGGGCCGTACGGACGCCCGCCAGGATCAGCGGGACGGCCAGCGGCAGCTCCACCTTCCGCAGCACGCCCAGCGGGGACATGCCGATGCCGCGCGCCGCCTCCAGGAGGGTGGGGTCGTTCGCCTTGAGGCCCGTGATGGTGTTGGAGAGGACCGGCAGGATCGCGTAGACGATGATGCCGATCAGGGCCGGCTTCTCGCCGACGCCCAGCCAGATGACCAGCAGGGCCAGCAGGCCGATCGCCGGGGTCGCCTGGCCCATGTTGGCGAAGGCCATCGCCACCGGGGTGGCCTTCCGGAAGGCCTTGCGGGTCAGCAGGATGCCCAGCGGGATCGCGATGATCAGCACGAAGAACGTGGAGATCACGGTGAGTTTCACCTGCTGCCACAGACACTTGGAGACCTGGCCGTGGGAGAGGGCGTTCGCGGAGATCGTGTCCAGGTGGGCCTGCTGGAACCACAGCCAGGTGGCCAGCAGCAGCGCCACCAGGAACGCCGGCAGGAACGTCAGCTTCCGCCAGGTGATACGGCGGGCCGGCGGCCCCTGCCGCGGCGGCGGGGCCTCCTGTTCGGCCTCGCCCTCGTCACGGAAGGCGAGGCCCTTGACCTCGTGCTCGCCCTCGGGGCGGGCGTCGGGGGACGTGCTCACGCCTTCTGCTCCCCTCCCTCGCCCTCCTGTTCGGCATGGGTCTGGGCGGCCCGGGCCTCCTCGAGTTCGTGCTGGTGCTCCATCGCTTCGAGGCGGTCGGCCTCCAGGAGCTCGTGCACCGAGTTCATCAGGGTCTCCATGTCGACCACCCCGATGAACTGGCCGCGCCGCCCGGTCACCGCGACCCGGCCCGCGTTGTCGGTCAGCACCGCCTCCAGCGCGTCGCGCAGGGTCGCGTCCCGGGTCACCGTGTCGTGCACCAGCGTGCCGGCGCGGGCCAGCGAGCCCCTGGCCCGCATCAGGTCGCCGCGCCGGAGCCACTTGTAGGGGCGGCCGCGCTTGTCGAGCAGCAGGATCTCGTTCGTGCCGCTGCCGCGCAGTTTGTTGAAGATCTCCTGGAGCGGGGTGTCCAGGGTGACCGTCGGATAGTCCCCCATCTCGACGTCCCGGACCCGGGTGAGGTTCAGCCGCTTCAGGGCCGCGCCCGCGCCGACGAAACCGGAGACGAAGTCGTCCGCCGGGTTGGTGAGGATCGCCTCCGGGGTGTCGAACTGGGCGATGTGCGAGCGTTCGCGGAGTACGGCGATCCGGTCGCCGAGCTTGATCGCCTCGTCGAAGTCGTGGGTGACGAAGACGATCGTCTTGTGCAGTTCGCGCTGGAGTCTGATCAGCTCGTCCTGGAGATGGTCACGGGTGATCGGGTCCACGGCGCCGAACGGCTCGTCCATCAGCAGCACCGGCGGATCGGCGGCCAGCGCCCGGGCCACGCCCACCCGCTGCTGCTGGCCGCCGGAGAGCTGGCGCGGATAGCGGGCGTGGAACTCGCCGGGGTCCAGGCCGACCAGGTCGAGCAGCTCCTCGACGCGGGCGCGGATCCGGGCCTTCGGCCAGCGGAGCATCTTCGGGACCAGGGCGATGTTCTGGGCGACCGTCATGTGCGGGAACAGCCCGGCGGACTGGATGGCGTAGCCGACCTTGCGGCGCAGCTTCACCGCGTCGATGTCGGTGACGTCCTCGCCGCCGATCCGGATCCGGCCGCCGGTCGGCTCGATCAGCCGGTTGATCATCTTCAGGGTGGTCGACTTGCCGCAGCCGGACGGGCCGACGAACACCACCGTCTCGCCGGCCCTGATCTCCATGTTCACGTTGTCCACGGCCGGCTGCGGGCCGCCCGGGTAGCGCTTGGTCAGGTTCTCCAGCTCGATCGAGGCGCCATGGGATTCAGCCACGGATCCCCCTGGGAATGGTCAGCCGTCCGATCAGGACGTACGCCGCGTCGAACAGCAGCGCGAGGATGATGATCCCGACGGTACCCGCCAGTACCTGGTTGAGCGCGTTCTTGCTGCCCAGGGAGGCCAGTCCGCGGAAGATCTCGTTGCCGAGGCCGGGACCGGAGGCGTACGCGGCGATCGCGGCGATGCCCATCAGCATCTGTGTGGAGACCCGGATGCCGGTCAGGATCGGCGGCCAGGCCAGCGGCAGCTCCACCCGCATCAGCCGTGTCAGCCGGGACATGCCGATGCCCCTGGCCGCGTCCACCAGCATCGGGTCGACCCCGCGCAGGCCCACGATCGAGTTCCGCACGATCGGCAACAGCCCGTACAGCGTCAGGGAGATCACCGTCGGCGGGACGCCGAGGCCCACGACCGGGATCAGCAGACCGATCATGGCGAGGGAGGGGACGGTGAGGATGGTGGCGGTCGCGGTGGTGGCGAGGTTGCCCGCCCACTCGCTGCGGTAGGTGACGAGACCGATCAGTACGCCGATGAGGGTCGCCGCGACCATGCACTGGAAGACCGCGCTGGCGTGCTGGTAGGCGTCCGTGAGCAGGGTCTGGTGCCGGTTGCCCAGGTACTCCCAGAAGCTCACGCGCGCTCACCCCGAACTCCGAGCCGGTCAGGTCGTCCCTTCGCTGTCCGCCGCGGCCTGTTCCACCAGCGGGATGATCCGCAGCGGAACGGGGTTCTCCATGACGATCGCCGTGGAGGCCCGGACAATGCCATCAAAACCGACGACCCGGTCGATCACCCGCTGGAGATCGGCGTTGGAGCGGGCCACCAGCCGGCACAGCATGTCGCCGGTGCCGGTGGTGGTGAGCAGCTCCAGCACCTCCGGCACGGTCGCCAAGTGCGCCCGTACGTCCGGGCCTTGGCCCTGCCGGATCTGCAGCGTGGCGAACGCGGTGACGGGGTAGCCGAGGGCCGCCGGGTCCACCTGCGGGCCGAATCCCTGGATCACTCCATTCGACTGAAGCCGGTCGAGCCGGGCCTGCACGGTCCCGCGCGCCACCCCGAGCCGACGGGACATCTCCAGCACGCCGATCCGCGGTTCCCGGGCCAGCAGCACCAGGATCCGCCCGTCCAGATGATCGATCGCCATGCCCGCCTCCGGATGGTCATCCTGCACAGAAAGTCCGCCATTACGGCCGTACCGCTGAACATGTTGTCCAGTGAATACGGGAACTATTGCGCACCTTGTGGGCCGGGGTCACCCTTCGACCATGACGCAGACCACACAGCACACTCCCGACGCGACCACCCGGCAGGACGATCCCTTCCCGGTCAAGGGAATGGACGCGGTCGTCTTCGCCGTCGGCAACGCCAAGCAGGCGGCGCACTACTACTCCAGCGCGTTCGGCATGCGGCTGGTCGCGTACTCCGGACCGGAGCACGGCAGCCGGGAGACCGCGAGCTACGTCCTGGAGAACGGCTCGGCGCGGTTCGTCCTCACCTCCGTCGTCAGGCCGGAGACCGAGTGGGGCACGTTCCTGTCCAGGCACGTCGCCGAGCACGGTGACGGGGTCGTCGACCTGGCCATCGAGGTCCCGGACGCGCGGGCCGCGTACGCGTACGCCGTCGAGCACGGCGCCCGGTCGGTGGCCGAGCCCTACGAGCTGAAGGACGAGCACGGGACGGTGGTGCTCGCCGCGATCGCCACGTACGGCGAGACCCGCCACACCCTGGTCGAGCGGACCGGGTACGACGGCCCGTACCTGCCGGGGTTCGTCGCCGCGTCGCCGATCGTCGAGCCGCCCGCCCGCCGTACCTTCCAGGCCGTCGACCACTGCGTCGGCAACGTCGAACTCGGCCGGATGAACGAGTGGGTCGGCTTCTACAACAGGGTCATGGGCTTCACGAACATGAAGGAGTTCGTGGGCGACGACATCGCCACCGAGTACAGCGCGCTGATGTCCAAGGTCGTCGCCGACGGCACCCTCAAGGTCAAGTTCCCGATCAACGAGCCCGCCGTCGCCAAGAAGAAGTCCCAGATCGACGAGTACCTGGAGTTCTACGGCGGGGCGGGCGTCCAGCACATCGCGCTCAACAGCAACGACATCGTCGAGACCGTACGGACCATGAGAGCGGCCGGCGTCGAGTTCCTCGACACCCCCGACTCCTACTACGACACCCTCGGCGAGTGGGTCGGCGACACCCGGGTGCCGGTCGACACCCTGCGCGAGCTGAAGATCCTCGCCGACCGGGACGAGGACGGCTACCTGCTGCAGATCTTCACCAAGCCGGTCCAGGACCGCCCGACGATCTTCTTCGAGATCATCGAACGCCACGGCTCCATGGGCTTCGGCAAGGGCAACTTCAAGGCCCTCTTCGAAGCGATCGAGCGCGAGCAGGAGCGCCGCGGCAACCTGTGAACCAGGGGCCGGGGGCCCGCTGGCCTGGTGGGCCGGTGAGCCGGTGAGCGAGCCGCCTGGCCGAGGCCGGCCTGGTGGGCCGCGGGGCCGGTTGGCGAGCCGCCTGGCCGAGGCCGGCCCGGCACCGCCGGGATCCGCCGCCGGCGTGGCTGATCGCCGCGCCGCGGCGGAGGGAAACCGACGTCGGTCAGACTTCTCTCCGCCGCGACGGCGCCCCGCCACGACGGCGGTCCCCGGCGGTGCCCGGCCGCCGGTGGGTCACTGCGGGGCCTCTTCGTTCGGGGGCTGGTCGCCCAGGGTGGCCAGGGTGGCCCGGGCCACCGGGGCCTGCAGCGGGGAGAAGTACGGATTGATGCGCAGGGCGTCCTGAAGGTGGCGGCGGGCGGACGCCTCCAGGTCCAGGTCGCGTTCGATCATGCCCCGGTGGAAGGCGTACGACGCGCTGCGGACCCCGCCGCCCTTCGTCGAGTCCGTCGCGATCGAGGCGTAGCCCAGCGCCTCCTTGTCGGCGCCGGCCCGGTGCAGCGCCCACCCGAGCGCGTCCGCGACCTCGATGCCGGGCTGCTGGTCCCACTCGGCCGTAAGCCGCTGCACCCCCTCCTCGGCATCCCCGTGGTCCGCCTCGTACTGCCCGATCAGCAACTCGTCGTCGACGCCGGCGTCCAGCTCCCGCCGCACCTGCGTCTGCAGCAGCGCGTACTGCGTCTCCGCCTGGTGCCCCATCCCCAGCGACTCGTACAACTCGGCCAGTTCCAGGGTGACGCGTGGATCCGGCCGGTGCGTGAGCGCCCGCTGGTACGTGGCCAGCGCCTCCTGCGTGCGGCCCAGCGCGGCCAGCGCCCGCCCCTGCCCGGCCCGCGCCGCCGGCTGGTCGGGGTCCAGGCGCACCGCCGCCGTGAAGTGCCGTAGCGCGTCGTCCCGGTCTCCCCGCTCCCAGGCCAGCTGCCCGGCCTGGGTCAGGTACGCGGCCTGCTCGGCCGGCGTCCCGGCGGCCGCCGCCGCGTCCGTCACCTGCGCCACCGCGTCCTCCCGCCAGCCCCGGTCCCGGTACACGGCCGATGCCCGTGCCATCACGGCCGGCTTCACGGCCGCCCCGACCTTCAGCGCCATCAGCTTGTCCAGCGCGGACCGGGCCGCCTTGTAGTCGCCGAGCCCGTTGTAGGCGTCGATCAGCGCCGGATACGTCGACCACCGCTTCGGCGCCGCCTTCAGCGCCTCCTCGCCGAACCGCTTGGCCGTCGCGAAGTCCCGGCGCGCGTTCGCCAGCGCGGCGAGACCGGCCAGCGCGTCGGTGTTGCCCTTGCCGGCCACCTGGAGGGAGGTCCGCAGCGCCCGCTCGGCCCGCGGATAGTCGGCGGTGCCGGTGGTCCGGCGCGCCCGCTCCACGTACGCGGCCCCGAGCACCGCCCAGGCCCGCGCGTCCTTCGGCTGCGCCCGCACCCGGCTCTCGCGCGCGCCGATGAGCGCGGTGAGGTCGGGCAGCGCGGCGGGCAGGCCGTTGAGGACGGCCGTCTGCGCCGCCGCCTGCGCCGCGGCCTGCGCCCTCGCCTGGGCCCGGGGCCCGGCCGCCGGGGGCGGCGCGGCGGCGTGGCGCGGCTCCGGCCGGTGCGGCCACACCGTCAGCGCCGTGCCGGCCGCCGCCCCGCCCGCCAGCGCGACGACCAGAAGCCGCCGCAGTACCCGGCGACGGCGGCGCGGCGGCCCCGACTCGGTGAGCAACGAGGTGGTGGGCCCTGACGGTCGGTTATCGAGCGCGCACATGCCGGATACTGTGCGTCAATAGGACGACCGCGCACGGGCGGCCCAAGGAGGGCACCTGTGGGGTTCACACCGATGGCCCCGGGTGCGACGCTGTGATCATGAGCCGTATCGAAGCGCCTCGGGACGAGACCACCGGCAACCTCACCGACCGGCTCCTGGCGGGCCTGCCGGCCGACGCGGTTCTCGTGGACCCCGATGTGACCACCTCCTACGCCAACGACATGGCGAGCTTCTGCCCGGCCGGCGCCCCGGCCGTCGTCGTACTGCCCCGCACGGTCGAGCAGGTTCAGCACGTCCTGCGCGTCGCCACCGAGCTGCGCGTCCCGGTCGTCCCGCAGGGCGCCCGCACCGGCCTGTCCGGCGGCGCCAACGCCACCGACGGCTGCATCGTGCTGTCCCTGACCAAGATGGACCGCATCCTGGAGATCTCGCCGGTCGACCGCATCGCCGTCGTCGAACCGGGGGTCATCAACGCCACCCTCTCCCGCGCGGTCGAGGAACACGGCCTCTCCTACCCGCCGGACCCCTCCAGCTGGGAGATGTGCACGATCGGCGGCAACATCGGCACGGCGTCGGGCGGCCTGTGCTGTGTGAAGTACGGGGTGACCGCCGAGTATGTGCTCGGCCTGGACGTCGTCCTCGCCGACGGGCGGCTGCTGTCCACCGGCCGGCGTACCGCGAAGGGCGTCGCCGGGTACGACCTGACCCGGCTGTTCGTGGGTTCCGAGGGCTCGCTCGGTGTCGTCGTACGGGCCGTCCTGGCCCTGAAGCCCAAGCCGCCGCAGCAGCTGGTGCTGGCCGCCGAGTTCGGCTCCGCGGCCGCCGCCTGCGACGCGGTGTGCCGGATCATGGCGGGCGGGCACGTACCGTCCCTCCTCGAACTGATGGACCGTACGACCGTGAAGGCCGTCAACGCACTCACCCGCATGGGCCTGCCGGAGTCGACCGAGGCGCTGCTCCTGGCCGCCTTCGACACCCCGGACCCGGCCGCCGACCTCGCCGCGCTCGGCGCGCTGTGCGAGGAGGCGGGCGCCACCCAGGTGGTCCCGGCCGAGGACGCCGCCGAGTCCGAACTCCTGCTCCAGGCCCGCCGGTCCTCGCTGGTCGCCCTGGAGGCCGTCAAGGGCACCACGATGATCGACGACGTGTGCGTGCCCCGCTCGCGGCTCGGCGACCTGATCGAAGGGGTCGAGCGCATCGCGGAGAAGCACGGGCTGACCATCGGCGTGGTCGCCCACGCCGGCGACGGCAACACGCATCCCACGGTCTGCTTCGACGCGCAGGACCCCGAGGAGTGCCGCCGCGCCCGCGAGTCCTTCGACGAGATCATGGCCCTCGGACTGGAGCTCGGCGGCACCATCACCGGCGAACACGGCGTCGGCGTCCTGAAGAAGGAGTGGCTGGCCCGGGAGATCGGGCCGGTGGGCGTGGAGCTCCAGCGGGCCGTGAAGGACGCCTTCGACCCGCTGGGCATCCTCAACCCCGGCAAGCTGTTCTGAGCCCACACGGGCCACACGGGCCACACGGTCCACACGCCCTGGCCGTCGGGGGACTTACTGGGCGAGCAGCTGGTCGAGCGCGTCGTCGATCCCCAGCCGCCCGCCCTCGGTCCCCGGGGGCACCACCCGCAGCGTCCGCTCCAGCCAGGCGGACACCTGGGCGGTCGGCGCCTCCAGGAGGGCGTCTCCGTCGGGTGAACTCAGCGCCATCAGCACGACGCAGCGGCCCTCCACCTTCGTCGGCCACACCCGCACGTCCCCCTGCCCGCACGGCCGGAACACCCCCTCCACCAGCAGGTCGCGGGCGAAGGTCCAGCGGACCGGGGACGCCGAGTTGATGTGGAAGCCGACATGGACGGCGTACGGGTCGTCGGAGCGGTAGCCGAGCCGGGCCGGGACCGGGACGCTCCGCTCGGGGGACAGGATGAGCCGCAGCTCCAGTTCGCGCTCCACCACGGTGTGCTGCATGACTTCGTTTCCTCTCGCTCGGTCGTACGGGCGCCTGTGGCCGGGCCCGTACGAGGGGAGAGGGCGTGGGGCCGTGAGCATTACGCGGGTTCGGGGAAATTTTTTCCGCCGCGCCGAAGGGGGCGCACAGGGATGCCCGGAAAGTGGCGGGTCCTGCGGGACTGGCGGTGGTGGGCACGCGCGTCTGATAGATGTGGAGCCTCCCACACGACCCCCGAGCAGATACGGGATGACGGACATGACCGCCCCTACCCCGGCACCCGGTGACGAACGGCCCCGCGAGGGCTACTACCCGGACCCGTCCATCCCCGGCTACGTCCGTTACTGGAACGGCGCCGCGTGGGTGCCGGGCACCAGCCGCCCGGCTCCGTCCGGCGGCGAACGGCTCGCCCCGCCGCCCGGTTCCCGCCCCGCGACCCCCGCGGTGGAGGAGACCGGCCCGCACTTCTTCGACGAGGACCCGCAGCAGGGTGGATCCGGCTGGGCGGCCGAGGGGAGTGCCTGGGGCACCGACCCCCGGGCGGCGGCGGGTTCGCCGCCCCGGCCGGACGGCCGGTCGTCCCACACGGACGGCTCGGCGACGATCCCGCCGGCGGACCAGGGGGACGTCGACTCCGGCGGCACGTTCATCTTCCGCAGGCCGACGCTGGGCCCGGCGGGCACCCCGCCGGCCGAGCGGCCGCCCATGGACGACGGCACGATGACCTTCCGCCCGATCCGCGCCGAGAACCCCCCGAACACGGGGGCGGCGACCGCCGGCACGGGTCCCGGCGGGGCCGGCGGGCAGGGTTCCGGCGCGGCGGGCGCGGGTGGTCAGGGCGCGGGGGCCGGCGCGGCCGGGTTCGGCGGTCCGGGTTCAGGCGGCCAAGGTGCCGGCGCCGGGGCCGGCGGACAGGGTTCCGGCGCGGCGGCTTCGGGCGGGTTC
Organism: Streptomyces sp. NPDC026538; assembly: GCF_055567535.1. NCBI lineage: Bacteria > Bacillati > Actinomycetota > Actinomycetes > Kitasatosporales > Streptomycetaceae > Streptomyces > Streptomyces sp. NPDC026538. The sequence goes on along the minus strand of NZ_JBVHQG010000001.1, from coordinate 1,485,921 downwards.
GGTGCGCCGGGGTCCGGTGGTCCGGGCGCGGCCGGGGCCTCCGGGTCCGGTGGCCACGGCGCTCAGGGCCCCGCCGGTGCGGCCGGTTTCGGTGCGCAGGGCCCGGTCGGCGCTCCCGGTGGCGCCCGCCCCGGCTTCGGCGCCGGAAAGGCCGCCGCGGAACGCGCCGCCTCGGCCCCGGCTCCCGCCGCTCCCCAGGCCGCCGCTCCCGCCGTGCCCGCGCAGTCCGCCGGGCCGCAGGCTGCCGCCCCCATGACCGCGGGGCCCGGCGGGGGGCAGTCCTCCTGGGCGCAGCAGGTGCATCAGCTCGCGGGTGATCAGCAGGTCGCGCCCTGGAAGCCGCCGGTGGAGGACGTCTTCCAGGCGGCCGCCCGGCGGCAGGCGTCGGCCCGCCCCGCCGGACTCGGCAAGCGGTTCGCCGCGCGGCTCGTCGACAGCCTGGTCGTCGGCATGGTGACCGCCGCGGCCGCCGTACCGCTCGGCACCCGGGCGGCCGACCACGTGCAGGACAAGATCGACGCGGCCAAGCTCTCCGGCCGTACCGAGACCGTCTGGCTGCTCGACGGCACGACCGGCCTCTACCTCGGCATCGTGCTCGCCGTCCTGCTCCTCGTCGGCGTCCTCTACGAGGTGCTGCCCACCGCCAAGTGGGGTCGCACGCTCGGCAAGAAGCTGTTCGGCCTGGAGGTACGGGACATCGAGGGCCACGAGCCCCCGGCGTTCGGCTCGGCGCTGCGCCGCTGGCTGGTGTACACGGTGCCCGGTCTGCTCGGCATCGGGATCGTCGGCGTCGCCTGGTGCCTGTTCGACCGGCCCTGGCACCAGTGCTGGCACGACAAGGCGGCGCACACCTTCGTCGCCGGCTGACGGGGCGTCGTACCCCGTACGGCCCCGCGCCGGATGCGGACCGGGCGGCTTCGCGGTCCACTCGGGCCATGAGCACCGAACCGCCCCCGGGCTCCGGACAGCCGCCGGAGGACGACCCGTTCAAGAAGCAGCCGCCGTCCGGTGAGCCGGGCGCGGGCCAGGGGCCGGGCTCGCCGTACGACACCCCGTACGGCGGCGCGCAGCCCCCGCCGCCCTCCTACGGCGGCGGTCCCTACGGAGCGGGTGGCGGCGGTCCCTACAACGGCGGAGGCGGCGGTCCCTACGGCGCAGGCGGCGGCGGTGGCTATCCCGCCGATCCGCTCGCCGGGATGCCGCCGCTCGCCGACAGCGGCAGACGCACCCTCGCCCGGATCATCGACATGGTCCTGGTGCTCATCGTGGTCTGGCTGCTCACCTGGGCCTTCGGGGTGCGCGAGTACCAGGTGAACGGCGACAAGATGGAGTTCGGCAAGTCCTTCGCGCAGTCGCTGGTGGCCGCCGTCCTGTTCGTCGGGTACGACACCCTGATGACCGTCAAGGCCGGGCAGACCCTCGGCAAGAAGTGGCTCGGCATGCGGGTCGCCGACCTGGCCGACGGCGCCACGCCCTCCGCCCAGACCTCGCTGGTGCGGGCCCTGGTGCTGTGGCTGCCGTTCGCCTTCTGCTGCGCCTGTGTGTGGACGGTCATCTGCGGCGGCTGGAGCTACTTCGACAAGCCGTACAAGCAGGGGCTGCACGACAAGGCCGCGAAGACGGTCGTGGTCAGTACGAGGAACTGACACCGGAAGGGCAGGGGGCGCACAAGCAGTCGGCGGGTCCGTCAGTCTCACGGATCCGCCGACTTCGCCTGCTTCTCGGGTGTGCGTGCGTCAGGGCGCGGTGTGCTCCCGGACGGACTCGGCCGTGGCGGCGGCCACGGTCTCCCGGTGCCGGGGGACCCGCACCTGGGGCGATGCGATCGGGGCGGGCTCGGACTGCGCGACCGTGCGCGGCCGGGGGAGTGGCACCGTCATGGCGACCAGCAGTCCCAGACCGAGCGCCGCGAGCGCGATGACCGCGATCCCGATGCCCGAACTCGTCTGTGACAGCAGCAGCATGGCGAGCGTCGAGCAGATCACGGTGCACGAACCGTAGACGAGCTGTGCCGGGGTCGGACGAGGCATGGCAATCGTGTCCTCGGAAGATGTGGGGGTGAGACGGGGAGCCGGCCTTGCTTTCCACCGGCTTCCGGACGTTCCACCGTTCGACTCTATTCGCGTGCATGCCCGAGCGGAACGGCTGGTAAGCGTGACCTAACCCACGGTACCGGTGCACAGGGGGCGCACGGTCGCATGGCATACGGCAACCGGAGGCATATGCGCGCCGGTTGAGCGAGGCCCGTCAGGGGTCGACCCCTAGCGCGGTGTCCGTAAAGCGAACTTCCTCTCCGCATAGTGCAGTTGAACTGTCCAAGTCAAGGTCTGTCTTTTCTCGTAAACCAGTAGTCAAATGACGTCACTTGAATCGACGCGTTGATCGTGCGTGCACGGATCCCTCCATGAATCCGGACCCCCCTTCCGTGCGCGCGGCGCGGGGGAGGAACTCAAGTGACCAGTAGATCCTGGACGTTGAGAGCGCTCGCCATCGGGGTGACACTCGCAACGGCATCCGCGGGCTTCACCACCTTCGCGGTCGCCCAGGCCGCGACGAAGACGGCCGGCTCCACCGTCGACCGGAAGGATCCGTCGACGAAGCAGGACGAGCACAACCTCGACGGCCCCCTGAGCAAGACCCAGGAAGCCCAGCGGCAGGAGGCTCTCGACCAGGTCATAGCCGGCAAGGCCCAGGTCAAGGACCGGGACGGCTCGAAGGTCGTTCAGCTCAAGGGCAAGAAGGGCGACAGCAAGTACGTCGAGCTCGGCCGGGAGAAGACCGACAAGATCTTCACGATCCTGGTGGAGTTCGGCGACCAGAGCGACCCCCGCTACGGCGGCACGGTCGGCCCGCTGCACAACCAGATAGCCGCGCCGGACCGCACCAAGGACAACTCCACGGCCTGGCAGGCGGACTACAACCAGGCCCACTTCCAGGACCTCTACTTCGGCACCGGCAAGAAGACCGAGTCGCTGAAGAAGTACTACGAGAAGCAGTCCTCGGGCCGCTACTCGGTCGACGGCGAGGTCACCGACTGGGTCAAGGTCCCCTACAACGAGGCCCGTTACGGCAACAACGCCTGCGGCTCCACCACCTGCTCCAGCGTCTGGAACCTGGTCCGCGACGGACTGACGTCCTGGGTCGCCGGCCAGAAGGCGGCCGGCGAGTCCGACGCCGCCATCAAGGCCGACCTCGCCCAGTACGACCAGTGGGACCGCTACGACTACGACGGCGACGGCAACTTCAACGAGCCCGACGGTTACGTCGACCACTTCCAGATCGTGCACGCCGGCGAGGACGAGTCCGCGGGCGGCGGCGCCCAGGGCACCGACGCCATCTGGGCGCACCGCTGGTACGCCTTCGGCACCGACGCCGGCGCCACCGGTCCCGCGGGCAACAAGCTCGGCGGCACCCAGGTCGGCGACACCGGCATCTGGGTCGGCGACTACACCATGCAGCCGGAGAACGGCGGACTCGGGGTCTACGCCCACGAGTACGGCCACGACCTCGGCCTGCCCGACGAGTACGACACCAACGGCGGCGAGAACTCCACCGGCTTCTGGACCCTGATGTCCTCCGGCTCCTGGCTGGGCACCGGCAAGGAGGCCATCGGCGACCTGCCCGGCGACATGAACGCCTGGGACAAGCTGCAGCTCGGCTGGCTCAACTACGACGTGGCCAAGGCCGGCGCGAAGTCCTCGCACAAGCTGGGCGTGGCCGAGTACAACACCAAGGACAAGCAGGCCCTGGTGGTCTCGCTGCCCGACAAGGCGGTCACCACCACCGTCGTCGCCCCGGCCCAGGGCTCGACCCAGTGGTGGAGCGGCAGCGGCGACAACCTCAAGAACACCCTGACCCGCGAGGTCGACCTGACCGGCAAGTCGTCGGCGGCACTGAGCCTGGACGGCTGGTACGACATCGAGTCGGGCTACGACTACCTCTACGCCGAGGTGTCCACCGACGGCGGCGCCAACTGGACCGCCCTGGACGGCACGGCGGGCGGCCAGGCCATCCCGCGCGACGGCAGCGACAAGCCGGCGCTCACCGGTTCGGTCGACGCGTACACCAAGCTGTCGTACCCGCTGGACGCCTACGCGGGCCAGAAGATCCAGCTGCGCTTCCGCTACCAGACCGACGGCGGGGTCGCCCTGAAGGGCTTCGCGGCCGACGAGATCACGGTGACCGCGGACGGCTCGGCCCTCTTCTCCGACAACGCGGAGTCGGCGGACCCGGCTTGGACCGCGTCCGGCTTCTCCCGCATCGGCGCGTCCTTCACCAAGGACTACGCGCAGTACTACATCGCGGAGAACCGCCAGTACGTGTCGTACGACAAGACCCTCAAGACCGGTCCGTACAACTTCGGCTTCTCGACGACCCGTCCGGACTGGGTGGAGCACTACCCGTACCAGAACGGCCTGTTGATCTGGAAGTGGGACACCTCCGAGGCGGACGACAACACCAGCGTCCACCCGGGAACGGGTCTCATCCTCCCGATCGACTCGCACCCGGCGCCGCTGAAGTGGTCCAACGGCACGCTGATGCGCAACCGCGTCCAGGCCTACGACTCGCCGTTCAGCCTCTACGCGAGCGACGGGATCACGCTCCACAACGCGGACGTGGCGACCAAGATCAGGCAGTCGGCCGGGGTGTCGGTCTTCAACGACCACAAGAGCACCTACTACGACGCCTCGAACCCGGCCGCCGGTGTCAAGATCACTGACACCAACACGAAGATCAACATTGTCACGGAGGCCCGAGACGGCTCGACGATCTCCCTCCAGGTGGGCCCTGCGGTGAAGTAGCTCGCATCTTCGCAGGTCAGAGACGTATCGGCGGTGACCCCCTGGCGGGTCGCCGCCGATCGTGTTTAGGTGCGTCCTGTGGCTTTCTTATTGACACCGACTCGTACGGGGGGATGACCGCATGGCCGCAGGAGGGTTCTGCAAGCTGCCGAACGGCAGCGTGGTGGTGGCACTGAACCTGCCCAGCCCCGCCCCTGCCGGGGGCACCGCCGGGGTACGGGTGCTGGTCCTCGCCCAGAACCGCGCCCGCGCCCTGACCAGGCTCCGCAACCTGGGCATGCGTGCCGTCTACCTGCGGGGCAACGCCGCCCCGCCGTCCCCGGACGAGATCACGGCCGTCCTCCACCACCCCGACGGCCTCATATGGCGAACGGCCCCTGACAACGGTGTCACGGTGACGGAGCTGTGGCATCCGATCAGGGCCCTGCTGCGCCGGCCGGCCGCCCAGGCCTGACTCCCCGGCCTCTCCTCCGGGCCCGGCCGGAGCCCTTCAGACGACGGGCTTCCCGGTCAGCTCCACGCCTGCCTCGCGCAGCTCCTGGAGGGCCGTGGCGGTGGTCACCGCGGCGACCCCGGCGGTCAGGTCGAGCAGGACGTGCGTGCGGAAACCCTCCTTCGCGGCGTCCAGCGCGGTGGCCCGCACGCAGTGGTCCGTGGCGATCCCGACGACGTCCACCTCGGTGATCTCCCGGGCGCGGAGCCAGTCGGCCAGCGGGACACCGTTCTCGTCCGTGCCCTCGAAGCCGCTGTAGGCGGCCGAGTACGCCCCCTTGCTGAACACCGCGTCCACCGCGCCGGAGGCGACCGCCGGGGCGAAGTTCGGATGGAAGCCGACGCCCTCCGTGCCGGCCACGCAGTGCGCCGGCCAGCTGTGCACGTAGTCGGGGTTGTCGGCGAAGTGGCCGCCCGGCGCGATGTGGTGGTCGCGGGTCGCCACCACGTGGCGGTAGCCGGCGGGCGCCTGCCCGATCAGCTCCGTGACCGCGGCGGCCACGTCGGCGCCGCCCGCCACCGCGAGGCTGCCCCCCTCACAGAAGTCGTTCTGCACATCAACGACGATCAAGGCGCGGCGCATGGTCGGTGTCCTTCGCAGTCGGTATCGGGTCTGTCGAGGGGGGAGACGCAGCAAGAAGGGGTGCGGGCCCGGCCTGAACCTCCGAGCGTAGAGACTTACGGGGGCGTAGGGGAGGGGGCTTTGCGGGGCGCGTACGCGGGCACCCGCTCTAGCTACCCGAGCGCCCCTGGACGTACTCCGTCGGAAGGACCGCTTCTCCGCGGGAGAGCTGGGTCGCGGACAGCGGCAGATTGGCCCTGGCCGCCGCATGGCGCGCGCGGGACGCGTCGAGCGGTTCCCGGCCGACCACCTGTCCGGACTTCACCAGTTCGACCAGCAGCTGCTGGTCGACGAGGACGGCCGGCACCTCCCCGGTGCCGATGACCTCCGCCTCCGCCACCCCTTCGGCGTCCAGCCGCCGCGCCGCCCACTTGCGGCCGCCGACGGACGTCTTGCCGCCGGACGACTTCTTGGCGACCGGCACCAGCGGGGCCTTCGGGTCGGCGGACCCGGCGCGGGCGACCAGTTTGTAGACCATGGAGCAGGTGGGGTGCCCGGAGCCGGTGACCAGCTGGGTGCCGACGCCGTACGCGTCCACGGGCGCCGCGGCCAGCGAGGCGATGGCGTACTCGTCCAGGTCGGAGGTGACGATGATCCTGGTGTCGTGCGCGCCCAGCTCGTCCAGCTGCTGCCGGACCCGGTGGGCGACCAGCAGCAGGTCGCCGGAGTCGATACGGACGGCGCCCAGCTCGGGGCCGGCCACCTCGACGGCCGTACGGACCGCCTCGGCGACGTCGTAGGTGTCGACCAGCAGGGTGGTACCCCGGCCGAGCGAGTCGACCTGGGCCTGGAAGGCGTCCCGCTCGTGGTCGTGGAGCAGGGTGAAGGCGTGGGCGGAGGTGCCCACCGTCGGGATGCCGTACCGGAAGCCGGCCGCCAGGTCGGAGGTGGTCGCGAACCCGCCGACGTAGGCGGCGCGGGAGGCGGCCACGGCGGCCAGCTCGTGGGTGCGGCGGGCGCCCATCTCGATCAGCGGGCGGTCGCCGGCGGCCGAGGCCATCCGGGAGGCGGCGGCCGCGATCGCCGAGTCGTGGTTGAGGATGGAGAGGATCACGGTCTCCAGGAGCACGCACTCGGCGAAGGAGCCCTCCACCCGCATGATCGGCGAGCCCGGGAAGTAGACCTCGCCCTCGGGGTAGCCCCAGATGTCACCTCTGAAGCGGTAGCCGGCGAGCCAGCGCCGGGTGGGCTCGTCGACGATCTTCCGCTCGGCCAGGAAGCCGAGGACGTCCGGGTCGAACCGGAAGTTCTCCACGGCGTCCAGGACCCGTCCGGTGCCCGCCACGACGCCGTACCGGCGCCCCTCGGGGAGCCGCCGGGTGAAGACCTCGAAGACGCTGCGCCGCTCGGCCGTACCGGCCTTGAGCGCGGCCTGCAGCATCGTCAGTTCGTACTGGTCCGTGAAGAGCGCCGTCGAGGGAACATCCACCGGCAGCCCAAGGTCCGCTGTGTTCATGACTGGAGATGCTACCCCCATCTCGTCAGTGTGACGATTTGTGGGGCGCGTGGCAGCATGGGCCATGTGACGTCACCCGCTCCCGTAGAGATCGAACGTACCGAGTCGGCGGAGGAGGTCTTCGCCGTACCCGAGCCCGACGTCCCCTGGGTGACGATCGTGCACAACGACCCCGTCAACCTCATGAGCTATGTGACGTACGTCTTCCAGACGTACTTCGGCTATCCCAAGGACAAGGCCACCAAGCTCATGCTGGACGTCCACCACAAGGGCCGGGCGGTCGTCTCCAGCGGCAGCCGCGAGGAGATGGAGCGCGACGTGCAGGCGATGCACGGCTACGGCCTGTGGGCCACCCTCCAGCAGGACCGGAAATGACCCCCCGCCGGCCGGACCGGAAATGATCCCCGGCCCGCAGGACCGGACGTAGCCGCCCCCCTCGACCAGCACCCGGAAGCAGCGAACCCTCTCCATGCCAGGAATCTTCGAACCGCTCCCCGGCGGCGGCGCGGCCGTCGCGCTCGACGACGTCGAGATCTCGATCATCCGGACGCTGGCCGTCCAGCTGCTGGAGCTCATCGGCCCCGGCCCCGCCGAGGACGCCCCCGACGACCCGCTCGCCGAACTCTTCGCCGAGGGTCCCAGCGAGGCGCCCTCCGACCCGGTGCTGCGCCGGCTCTTCCCGGACGCCTACGGCGACCCGGAGCGGGTGCCCGACTCCTCGCAGGAGGCCGAGGAGCAGCAGGCCCACTCGGCCGAGTTCCGCCGCTACACCGAGAACGACCTCAGGGCCGGCAAGCGGGAGAGCGCCCTCGCGGTGATCCGCTCCCTGGACGCGCTGGCCCCGGTGGGGGAGGGCGGCGCGGTCCTGAAGCTGGCGCCCGAGGAGTCCCGGCAGTGGCTCGGCGCCCTCAACGACCTGCGCCTCGCCATCGGCTCGCGCCTCGACATCACCGACGAGGACGACACCGATCTGCTCTACCGGCTCCCCGACGAGGACCCGCGCAAGCCGATGGTGATGGCCTATCTGTGGCTCGGTGGCCTCCAGGAGACCCTGGTCACCACCCTTATGCCGTAATCCGTCCCGTTTTTGCGTTCGCTCAGAGGACGCTCAAATCCGGATAACGATCCTGTCACCGTTGCGGCCGGGTATGACATTTTCTGCCACGCTTTGTCCGCTTCTTCCTGTGGTGTGCGCCACAATCCCTCTCGGCGGAACCCGGTGATCAGTATTGCGGCCGTGATAAATCTTCACGACCGCCCGGCGACACCACCCACGTGTCCGTCCGGGTGCGCCACCGAACCGGCAACAGCCGGTCAGGCACCACTCCAGCAATCCGGGGGGATCGAAACCCGATCCGCGGCCGACCAGAGGCCCGGGTCGGCATGGAGAAAGGCGCACACCACACATGACCTCCGCTCAGGTCGACACGTCGGAGCAGTCCTCCGAAGCCTCGGAAGAGGGGTACGAGCGCGGGCTCGGCAGCCGCCAGGTCCAGATGATCGCCATCGGCGGCGCCATCGGCGTCGGCCTCTTCCTGGGTGCCGGGGCGAACATCGCCAAGGCCGGCCCCAGTCTCATCCTGATGTACGCCCTCGCGGGCGGCATCATCTTCTTCATCATGCGGGCGCTCGGTGAGCTGCTCCTGTACCGCCCGGTCTCCGGCTCCTTCGCCGAGTACTCCCGGGAGTTCCTCGGCCCGTTCTTCGGCTACTTCACCGGCTGGACGTACTGGCTGATGTGGGTCGTCACCGGCATGGCCGAACTGACGGCCGCCGCGATCTACGTCAACTACTGGTTCCCGTCCGTCCCCCAGTGGGTGACCGCGCTGGTCTTCCTGGTGATCCTGTTCGGGGTCAACCTGATCTCCGTGAAGGTCTTCGGAGAGCTGGAGTTCTGGTTCTCCATGGTCAAGGTCACCGCCCTGATCGGCATGATCGTGATCGGCCTCGGCGTCCTCACCTTCGGCTTCAGCAGCGCCGGTGACACCGCGTCGGTCGCGAACCTCTACCAGTTCGACGGCTTCTTCCCCAAGGGCGTCGGCTCCTCCCTGATGACCCTCCAGGGCGTCATGTTCGCCTACCTCGCGGTCGAGCTGGTCGGCGTCACCGCCGGCGAGTCCGAGAACCCGGAGAAGACCCTCCCCAAGGCGATCAACACGCTCCCCTGGCGCATCGCCCTCTTCTACGTGGGTGCGCTCACGGTGATCCTGTGCGTCGTGAAGTGGACGGAGTTCGCCCCGGGCGTCTCCCCGTTCGTCGCGGCCTTCGCGAAGATCGGCATCCCGGCCGGCGCCGGCATCGTCAACTTCGTCGTCCTGACCGCCGCGCTGTCCTCCTGCAACTCCGGCATGTACTCCACCGGCCGGATGCTGCGGAACCTGGCCGACAGCGGCGAGGCCCCGGCCGTGTTCCGGAAGCTGTCCGCGTCCAAGACCCCGGCGCTCGGCGTCACCGTCTCGGTGCTCTTCATGGGCATCGGCGTGGTCCTCAACTACATCGTCCCGGAGAAGGCGTTCGGGTACGTCACCTCGGTGGCCACCGCGGCCGGCATCTGGACCTGGCTGATGATCCTGATCAGCCACGTCCTCTACCGCCGCGCCGTCGACGCCGGCCGGCTGCCCGCGTCCTCCTTCCCGGCGCCGGGCGGGGCGGTGTGCAGCTGGATCGCCATCGTCTTCCTGCTCTTCGTGACCGGCCTGATCGCGTACGACGGCGACTCCCGGGTCTGCCTGTACGTGATGGCCGGCTGGGCCGCCGCGCTCGGCATCGGCTGGCTGGTCCTCAAGTCGCGCAACCCGGAGATCGCCGGGCGGCGCGAGCGGGCGCCGCTGGAGAAGGTGAGCTGACCCCCTCGCCACACCCCCCAGGACGTCCCGTCGCAGGGAGCACTCGTGGCGCCCCCTGCGGCAGCCGCTCAGGACGTCCGGCATATGGGCCGCCCCGTACCAGCCTTCGGTACGGGGTGGCCCTCTGCTTATCCTGGCCGACATGCTGACCATCACCCAGGCCCTCGTCGACCAGATCGTCGCCCACGCGCGCAAGGACCACCCCGACGAGGCGTGCGGGGTCGTCGCGGGAGCGGCCGGCTCGGACCGGCCCGAGCGGTTCATCCCGATGCTGAACGCGGCGATGTCCCCGACGTTCTACGAGTTCGACTCCGGCGACCTCCTCAGGCTCTACCGCGAGATGGACGACCGCGACGAGGAGCCGGTGGTCGTCTACCACTCCCACACGGCGACGGAGGCGTACCCGTCCCGGACGGACATCAGCTACGCGAACGAGCCGGGCGCCCACTACGTCCTGGTCTCGACAGCGGACACGGACGGCCTGGGCGACTTCCAGTTCCGCTCCTTCCGCATCGTGGAGGGCGAGGTCACGGAGGAGGAGGTCCGGATCGTCGAGGCGTACTGACCCTCGCGGCGACGCCCTGCGCTGCCCCGACGCCTCCGTTGTCCCACGCTCTCCCCTTCCGCCGCTCACGCAGACTCCTCCGCGGCGACGGCGGATTCCGGCGGTGCCGGACCGGGCGGTGGGCACCTGCGGGCCGGTGGGGGCTGAGCGCGCCCACGCGGCGGAGCCGCATATCGATACAGCCCCGCGCCCCTTCAGACCGGACGCCCCCACCTCTGTCTCGAAATGCGGTCAGAATCCGTCCACCATCCGGGATCACACTCCGGAAGACGGGCCGGGAATCGATACGATGACCCCATGGTTTCCTTCGACGTGAGCGAGAAGGCGGCGGGCGGCATGCTCGTGGCGCGGCTGCACGTCGACCTGTGCAGGCTGAACAGCGCCATCTGTTGACGTTCCCTGCCGCCGTACGGCCGTGAGCCGCGGCGTGCCGCTGCGCGCCCACCCACCCAGACTTTCCGACAGGAGCCCTGAGCCATGGCCATCGAGGTCCGCATCCCGACCATCCTCCGCCAGTACACCGACGGTCAGAAGGCGGTGGAGGGCAGCGGTGAGACCATCGCCGACCTCTTCAACGACCTCGAGACCCGGCACGCCGGCATCCACGCCCGCATCGTGGACGACGGCAAGCTGCGCCGCTTCGTCAACGTGTACCTGAACGACGAGGACGTCCGTTTCGTCGACGGCATCGAGACCAAGCTGACCGACGGCGACACCGTGACGATCCTGCCGGCGGTCGCCGGCGGTATGGCCTGAGATCGGCATGCGCTACGACTCCCCGTTGGCCGCGGTCGGCAACACCCCCCTGGTGCGCCTGCCGCGGCTCTCGCCGTCCGCCGACGTCCGGATCTGGGCCAAGCTGGAGGACCGCAACCCGACCGGCTCGGTCAAGGACCGTCCCGCCCTGCACATGATCGAGCAGGCGGAGAAGGATGGCCGGCTCACCCCGGGCTGCACCATCCTGGAGCCGACCTCGGGCAACACCGGCATCTCGCTGGCGATGGCGGCGAAGCTCAAGGGCTACCGCATGGTGTGCGTGATGCCGGAGAACACCTCGCAGGAGCGCCGGGACCTGCTGGGCATGTGGGGTGCGGAGATCATCTCCAGTCCGGCGGCCGGCGGCTCCAACACCGCCGTGCGGGTGGCCAAGGAGATCGCCGACGAGCACCCGGACTGGGTGATGCTCTACCAGTACGGCAACCCGGACAACGCGGGGGCGCACTACGCGACGACCGGTCCGGAGATCCTCGCCGACCTCCCCTCCGTCACGCACTTCGTCGCCGGTCTCGGCACCACTGGCACCCTCATGGGCGTCGGCCGGTACCTGCGTGAGCAGAAGCCGGATGTGAAGATCGTCGCCGCCGAACCCCGGTACGACGACCTCGTGTACGGGCTCAGGAACCTCGACGAGGGCTTCGTACCCGAGTTGTACGACGCCTCCGTGCTCACCACCCGCTACTCGGTGGGCTCGGCGGACGCCGTCACCCGGACCCGGGAACTCCTCCAGCAGGAGGGCATCTTCGCGGGCGTCTCCACCGGCGCCGCGCTGCACGCCGCGATCGGCGTCGGGAAGAAGGCCGTACAGGCCGGCGAGAGCGCGGACATCGTGTTCGTCGTCGCCGACGGCGGCTGGAAGTACCTGTCGACCGGGGTCTACACGGCCGCCACGACCGAGGAAGCCATCGAGACCCTGCAGGGTCAGCTCTGGGCATAGCCCTCATCATGCACGCGCCAACCCCCTCCTATGAGGGGGCTAAGCGCTGTCCATGCCGGAGCAAAGATCTTCCTCCGGGGGGACCGGGCCCCGCCGAACCCGACTAGCTTCTCCTCCGTCCTGTTCATGCCATGCATGTCGGCATCGCAGGGTGTTCGAAATGTCATGCTCATGACTGCGCGCACTCTGCCGCCGCTACGCGCGTCACGGGCCTGCCTTGTAACCCCACCGATGGAGGCAGTACCCCCATGCGTGAATCACGACGGAGCCTGCGAAGACTCCTGGCCGTAGCCTTCCCCGCCCTAGCCCTCGCCGTCTCCGGATTCGTCGCGGCACCCACCGCCGGGGCCGCCCAGCCCGCGACCGCGGCACCCCACACGACCGCCAAGGTCACCCAGAACGCCAAGGCCCTCAGCGACCCCGCCCGCCAGGCCGTCCACAGCACCGGCAAGGCCGGCCAGAAGGTGCCCACCCAGCACCTGTGCGCCACCGCCACCAAGGCCGGCCAGGTCTCCTGCTTCGCGCAGCGCCGGACCGACATCAAGCAGCAGCTGGCCTCCGCGCTCGCCGCCGCTCCCTCCGGCCTGAGCCCCTCGAACCTGCACAGCGCCTACAACCTGCCCTCGACGGGCGGCTCCGGCCTGACCGTTGCCGTGGTCGACGCCTACAACGACCCCAACGCGGCCTCCGACCTGGCCACTTACCGCTCGCAGTACGGCCTGTCCGCCTGCACCAAGGCCAACGGCTGCTTCAAGCAGGTCAGTCAGACCGGTTCGACGACCTCCCTGCCGACGAACGACACCGGCTGGGCCGGTGAAGAGGCGCTCGACATCGACATGGTCAGCGCAGTCTGCCCGAACTGCAACATCATCCTCGTCGAGGCCAGCTCCGCCACCGACTCCGACCTCGGCACCGCCGAGAACGAGGCCGTCGCGCTCGGCGCCAAGTTCGTCTCCAACAGCTGGGGCGGCTCCGAGTCCTCCTCCCAGACCAGCGAGGACACTTCGTACTTCAAGCACCCGGGCGTCGCCATCACCGTCTCCGCCGGTGACGAGGACTACGGCGCCGAGTACCCGGCGACCTCCCAGTACGTGACCGCCGTCGGCGGCACCGCGCTCTCCACCTCCTCCAGCACCCGCGGCTGGACCGAGTCCGTGTGGAAGACCAGCTCCTCCGAGGGCACCGGTTCCGGCTGCTCCGCCTACGACGCCAAGCCGAGCTGGCAGACCGACACCGGCTGCTCCAAGCGCATGGAGTCCGACGTCTCCGCGGTCGCCGACCCGGCCACCGGCGTGGCGGTCTACGACACCTACGGTGGCTCCGGCTGGGCGGTCTACGGCGGCACGAGTGCCTCCTCGCCGATCATCGCCGGTGTGTACGCCCTCGCGGGCACCCCGGGTTCGAGCGACTACCCGGCGAAGTACCCCTACAGCCACACCAGCAACCTGTACGACGTGACCAGCGGCAACAACGGCTCCTGCTCGACGTCGTACTTCTGCACCGCCGGCACCGGCTACGACGGCCCGACCGGCTGGGGCACCCCCAACGGCACCGCCGCCTTCACCTCCGGCACCAGCACCGGCAACACGGTGACCGTCACCAACCCCGGCAGCCAGTCCACCGCCACCGGCAGCTCGGTCAGCCTGCAGATCTCGGCCTCCGACAGCGCGGGCGCGACCCTCACCTACAGCGCCTCCGGCCTGCCCACCGGCCTGTCCATCTCCAGCTCCACCGGCCTGATCTCCGGTACGGCGTCCACCGCGGGCACCTACAGCGCCACCGTCACCGCGACCGACTCCACCGGCGCCTCCGGCTCCGCCTCCTTCACCTGGACCGTCAGCACCAGCGGCGGCGGCACCTGCACCTCCGCCCAACTGCTCGGCAACCCGGGCTTCGAGTCGGGCAACACCACCTGGACCGCCTCCAGCGGGGTCATCACCAACGACACCGGCGAGGCGGCCCACGCCGGCTCCTACAAGGCCTGGCTCGACGGCTACGGCTCCACCCACACCGACACGCTCTCCCAGTCGGTGACCGTCCCCTCCGGCTGCAAGGCCACCTTCACCTTCTACCTGCACGTCGACACCGCCGAGACCACCACCAGCAGCCAGTACGACAAGCTGACGGTGTCCGCCGGTTCGACCACCCTGGCGACGTACTCGAACCTCAACGCCGCCACCGGCTACACCCAGAAGTCCTTCGACCTGTCGTCGTACGCGGGCTCGACCGTCACCCTGAAGTTCAGCGGTGTCGAGGACTCCTCCCTGCAGACCAGCTTCGTCGTCGACGACACCGCCGTCACGACCAGCTGACCCCGCCCGCCGAGTGACCGGATCCCGCCCCCGGAAGCCGTCCCGGGGCGGGATCCGTACGTCCGGCTGATACGTCACATCGGCACCAAGGGTTCCGTTCCCGACGGAAAGGCGGACACCCCATGCGCCGTACGACGGTCCACCGCGCGTCGCTCGCCGCGGCGACCCTCCTCCTGCTGGCGGGCTGCGGCTCGCAGAGCGGGAGCACCGACCAGGGCAGCGGCAAGGTGTCTCCCTCGCCGGCCCCCTCCAGCCCCGGCGCGAGCGGCTCCTCCGGCAGTTGCACGCCCCTGACCTCCGAACTCACCGCCGCCGACAACCGCAGTACGGTCTGCGTGGCGGTCGGCGGGCAGCTCCGGCTCGCCCTCGACGGCACCCGGCAGCGCCCCTGGAAGACGGTCACGGCGAGCGGCTCCGCGCTGCGGGCCACCAACGGCGGGATCGTGCTCCAGCCCGGGGACGCCTCCGCCGCCTACACCGCGGTGGCCTCCGGCACCGTCACCCTCACCTCGTCCCGCCCGCTGTGCGCCGAGCCCACCGCGCCCGGCGGGGTCTCCTGCAAGGGCATCCAGGAGTGGCAGGTCACCGTCAGGGTGAAGTGACCCTCAGGGGGCCAGGTGCCGCACCTGGTCCCAGAGCACCGGGTCGACCACGCCCACCCGGCGCCGGAACTCCCACACCGACACCTCGCGCAACTCGTCCGTCTCCAGGAAGCTCGGCCGGCCCTGGGCGTCCCCGACCGAGCCCGGCGGCAGCGGGATCACCCCGGCCCGCTCGTCGTGGTACTTGCTGGTGATCTTGGCGACGGTCGCATGGTTGCCGCGCACCGCCAGCACCAGACAGGGCCGGTCCTTGGTGCCCGGCCCGTCCTCGTAGGGCACGTTGGCCCACCAGATGTCCCCCGGATGCGGCCGGCCCGTCCGCACGCGCGTGCCGCGTGGATGCCCCGGCGGGCGGGTGCGCTGTCCACGCGGACGATGCCCCCGGCCCCATCCGTCGACGAGCGTGGCGACCAACGCCAGCAGGACGACTGCCGCGAGCGCGAGCCACCATGACGTGTCCATACGACGACGTTACCGGCGCGAGATAATCGATGCGCGCCCTTGCGCGATCCTTATGCGCCCCCGGTCCAGCCGAACCGGTGACAGCACAGGTGAGTTCGCCCACAACGGCCCCTGGCGGAGGAGCGACCGGCCCTTTTGCGCCTTACGCTCGACGAACCGCACGACCCCCGCTCACCTCTCTTCTCCGACTCCAGTTCCCGGTTGTTCCGGGTGTTCCGCCAACGGAGGTTTCTGCTTCATGAAGCTCACCGTCGTCGGCTGCTCGGGGTCGTTCCCGTCCGCGGAATCGGCCTGCTCGAGCTACCTCGTAGAGGCCGACGGCTTCCGGCTGCTCCTCGACATGGGCAACGGCGCCCTTGGCGAGCTGCAGCGCCACTGCGGTCTCTACGACCTCGACGCGATCTTCCTGAGCCATCTGCACGCCGACCACTGCATCGACATGTGCGCCTACTTCGTGGCGCGCTACTACCGCCACGACGGCGGGCCGTGCCCCCCGATCCCGGTCTACGGCCCCGAGGGCACCGAGCACCGCCTCACCACGGCCTACGCCGACACCCCCACGGCCTCCTCGATGAGCGAGGTCTTCGACTTCCACACGGTCAAGCCGTCCACGTTCGACCTCGGCCCCTTCACGGTCCACACCGAGCGGGTCCGCCATCCCGTGGAGGCCTACGGTGTCCGCGTCGAACACGGCGGGAAGTCCCTGACGTACTCGGGCGACACCGGCGTCACGGACGCGCTCGAATCGCTGGCCCGGGACACCGACCTGTTCCTGTGCGAGGCGGCCTTCACGCACGGCAAGGAGAACATCCCGGACCTGCACCTCAACGGCCGCGAGGCCGGCGAGACCGCCGCCCGCGCCGGCGCCCGCCGGCTGGTCCTCACCCACATCCCCCCGTGGACCGACCCCGCCGTCAACCTCGCCGACGCCCGCGAGGTCTTCGACGGCCCGGTGGACCTGGCGGCGCCCCGCGTCGTCTACGAGATCTGACACGTCGTACCACGGGGTTCAGGCCTGTAGGTACGGCAAGGCCCCCGCAGCCGCCGGGCTGCGGGGGCCTCGTCAGGCCGGGACGGGACTCACGCCTTCGTGAGGTCCTCGATCTCCTCCTCGGGCTCGCGGCCCGGGGTGGGGAGGTTGAACCTGATGATCGCGAAGCGGAAGACGAAGTAGTAGATCGCTCCGAACACCAGGCCGATCGGGATGATCAGCCAGGGCTTGGTCGCCAGGTTCCAGTTGAGCGCGTAGTCGATCACACCCGCGGAGAAGGTGAAGCCCGCATGCACCCCGAGCGCCCAGGTGATCGCCATGGACAGGGCGGTGAGCACCGCGTGGATCGCGTACAGCAGCGGCGCGATGAACATGAAGGTGAACTCGATCGGCTCGGTCACACCGGTCACGAACGAGGTCAGCGCCATCGACATCATCATGCCCATCACGGCCGCGCGGCGCTCCGGGCGGGCGGTGTGCGCGATGGCGAGGGCGGCGGCCGGCAGGCCGAACATCATGATGGGGAAGAAGCCGGACATGAACTGACCGGCCGTCGGGTCACCGGCGAAGAAGCGGGTGAGGTCACCGTGGACGATCTGGCCGGAGGCGTCCTTGAAGTCGCCGATCTGGAACCAGGAGACGGTGTTCACGAACTGGTGCATGCCGACCGGGATCAGCGCGCGGTTGATCAGACCGAACAGACCGGCACCGAAGGCGCCCAGACCAGTGATCCACTCACCGAAGTTCGAGATGCCCTCGCCGATCGGCTTCCAGACCAGGCCGAAGAAGACACCCATGATCGTGCCGACGAAGGCCATGATGATCGGGACGAGCCGGCGGCCGTTGAAGAAGCCGAGCCAGTCCACCAGCTTGGTCCGGTGGAAGCGCTGCCAGACCACCGCGCTCAGCAGACCCATCACCAGGCCGCCCAGCACACCCGGGTTGTTGTACGTCGCGGCTATGTCCGCGCCCGCCTGGACCTTCGCGTCGGTGACGGGGAACGCGGTGAGGACGTTCTTGTAGACCAGGAAGCCGACCAGGGCAGCCAGCGCGGTGGAGCCGTCCGACTTCTTGGCGAAGCCGATCGCGACACCGATACAGAACAGCATCGGGAGGTTGTCGAAGATCGCGCCGCCCGCCGTCGCGAACACCGAGGTGACCTTGTCGGGCAGGTGCAGCTTGTCGTGGATGTCCTGCTGACCGAAGCGGAGCAGCAGACCCGCCGCCGGCAGCACGGCGATCGGGAGCTGGAGACTGCGTCCGACCTTCTGCAGGCCCTGGAACAGACCGGATCCCCACTTCTTTGTGGGAGCCGCCGTTGTGGTGGCGGTTGTCATACTTCCTCCATCGGTGGTGGTCTACACCACTCAGTGGTGTAGACCTGTTGTACACGATGGGGGCGTTATAAGGAACCCGTCAATTCCGCAACCGGAGAACTACGCTTTGTACGCCGTCCGGCGACCGTCCGGCTAAGCCTTGGTGACGTCCTCCACCTCGTCCTCCGGCTCCCTCCCCGGGGTCTTCAGATCGAACCTCGTGATGGCGAACCGGAAGACCACGTAGTAGACCGCCGCGAAGCACAGGCCGATCGGGACGATGGCCCAAGGTCTGGTCGCCAGGTTCCAGTTGATGACGTAGTCGATGAGCCCCGCCGAGAAGCTGAACCCGTCGTGCACCCCGAGCCCCCATGTCACCGCCATCGACACCCCCGTCAGCAGCGCGTGCACCGCGTACAGCAGCGGGGCGATGAAGAGGAACGAGTACTCGAGCGGCTCGGTGATCCCCGTGACGAACGACGTCAGCGCCACCGACAGCATCAGACCGCCGATCTCCTTGCGCCGGTGCGGCTTGGCGCAGTGCGTCATCGCGAGCGCGGCGGCCGGCAGCGCGAACATCATGATCGGGAAGAACCCGGACGTGAACTGCCCCGCGTGCGGGTCGCCCGCCAGGAACATGTTGATGTCCCCGTGCACCGTCCGGCCGTCGGGCGTGGTGTAACTGCCGAACTGGAACCAGATGGGCACGTTCAGGAACTGGTGCAGCCCGATGACGAGCAACGCCCGGTTCGCGACCCCGAACACCCCCGCACCCCAGGCGCCGGCATCCCGCAGCCAGTGGCTGAAACTCTCCAGCCCGTCGCCGACCGGCGGCCACACCCACAGGCACAGCACCGCGAAGACGATCGCGACGAACGACATGATGATCGGCACCAGTCGCCGCCCATTGAAGAAACCCAGCCAGTCCACCAGCCTCGTACGGTGGAAACGGGCCCAGAAATACGCGGTCAACAGCCCCATCGCGATCCCGCCGAAGACACCGGGATTCTGGAACGTGAACGTCGACACCGAGCCGTCGCTCACCTGACAGCCGATCCCCGGCAGCGTCCGGGACCCGCCCGGGCAGCCCTCCGGGAACTGGTGCAGCACCCCGTAATAGACGAGGAAGCCCGCCACCGCCGCCAGCGCCGTCGACCCGTCCGCCTTCTTCGCCATCCCGATCGCGACGCCGACGCAGAAGAGCAACGGAAGCCCGATCGACCCGTCGAGCAACGCGCCCCCCGCGCCCTGCATCACCTTGGAGACATCCGTCCAGCCAAGGCCCTGGTCGCCGAAGACGTCAGGCTGGCCCAGCCGGTTGAGGATCCCCGCCGCCGGCAGCACCGCGATCGGCAACTGCAGACTCCGGCCCATCTTCTGCAGCCCCTGGAAAAGGACGTTCCACCGCTCCCGCGCGGGACTGACCGTGCTGTCGGCGCTCTCGGCACTCATGGGCGCGTCCTCCGGGCCGCTCGGCTCCACCCCAGGGGTTTGGCGACCGCCCATCCGCTGGTGTAGACCAGTTGACGACGGTTCCGCCGCAGTGCTCGCCATCATTCGGCAGGCGCGGCACGGCCGCTCGAAAAGTTGGGCCAACTGTGGGTTACTGCGACAAAGCGGTTCGGATCAGGGAGAAGGAACATGGCCAGCAAGGCTGAGAAGATCGTCGCCGGCCTCGGCGGAATCGAGAACATCGACGAGATCGAAGGCTGCATCACCCGGCTGCGCACCGAGGTGCACGACGCCTCGAAGGTCGACGACGCCGCCCTGAAGGCCGCCGGCGCCCACGGCGTCGTCAAGATGGGCACCGCCATCCAGGTCGTCATCGGCACCGACGCCGACCCCATCGCCGCGGAGATCGAAGACATGATGTGAGCCTCCCGGCTCACGCGAAGGGGCTTCTCCCGCCTCGGGACAAGCCCCTTCTGCCGCTCCGGATAGGCTCATGGCCATGTCTCGAATCGACGGCCGCACCCCCGAACAACTCCGCCCGGTCACCATCGAACGCGGCTGGAGCAAGCACGCCGAGGGCTCCGTCCTCGTCTCCTTCGGCGACACCAAGGTCTTCTGCACCGCCTCCGTCACCGAAGGCGTCCCCCGCTGGCGCAAGGGCAGCGGCGAGGGCTGGGTCACCGCGGAGTACTCCATGCTGCCCCGCGCCACGAACACCCGGGGCGACCGCGAGTCCGTCAAGGGCAAGATCGGCGGCCGCACCCACGAGATCTCCCGCCTCATCGGCCGCTCCCTGCGCGCGGTCATCGACTACAGGGCCCTCGGCGAGAACACCGTCGTCCTCGACTGCGACGTCCTCCAGGCCGACGGCGGCACCCGCACCGCGGCGATCACCGGCGCCTACGTGGCGCTGGCCGACGCCGTCACCTGGGCGAAGGAGCGCAAGCTCGTCAAGGCCGGCCGCCAGCCCCTGACCGGCACGGTCTCCGCCGTCTCCGTCGGCATCGTCGGCAAGGTCCCGCTCCTCGACCTCTGCTACGAGGAGGACGTCAGGGCCGAGACCGACATGAACGTCGTCTGCACCGGCGACGGCCGCTTCGTCGAGGTCCAGGGCACCGCCGAGGCCGAACCCTTCGCCCGCGACGAACTCAACGCCCTCCTCGACCTCGCCGTCGCCGGCTGCAACGACCTCGCCGCGATCCAGCGGGCCGCGCTCGAAGCCACCCTCCCCGCAAAGTAAAGGGAACCCAAAATGCCGAGGTACGGCGGGGCAACCAGGGCGGGCGGCTCCGCGTCCCCATAGGTACGGGCGCACGGCGTGAAAACCGTGCGCTCGGCCAGTCGTACCCAACGGGAGGGGAACACCGTCATGGCCGCCAGCCGACGCAGAGGCCGTCACCGAGGCCGCAGCACCGCCATCGCCGCCGCAGCCGCGACCGCCGCACTCGCCGCCGCGCTGCTCACCGGCTGCGACGCCGTGAACAAGGCCCTGGACTGCGTCCAGACCGCCGACTCCATCGCCGACAGCGTCACCGACCTCCAGCAGGCCGTGGAGAACGCCGCGAACGACCCCACCCAGGCCGACGCCTCCCTCGACTCGATCCAGAACAACCTGAAGAAGATCGGCGACAAGACCGACGACGCCGACGTCAACAAAGCGGTCGACGACCTCGACAAGGCCGTGGACAACGTCCGGACGTCCATCAGGAACGGCGACTCGACCCCCGACGTCACCCCGGTCACCGACGCGGCCGGCGAACTGACCAAGGTCTGCACGCCGTAACCGCCGGGGCCGGCCCTTGGGATACTTCCTGCCATGACGACCCGCCTGATCCTCGCCACCCGCAACGCCGGAAAAATCACCGAACTCCGCGCCATCCTCGCCGAGGCGGGACTGCCCCACGAACTGGTGGGCGCCGACGCGTACCCCGACATCCCCGACGTCAAGGAGACGGGCGTCACCTTCGCCGAGAACGCGCTCCTCAAGGCCCACGCCCTCGCCCAGGCGACGGGCCTTCCTGCGGTCGCCGACGACTCCGGCCTCTGCGTCGACGTCCTCAACGGCGCTCCCGGCATCTTCTCCGCCCGCTGGGCCGGCCGTCACGGCGACGACAAGGCCAACCTGGACCTCCTCCTGGCCCAGCTCTCGGACATCGCCGAGGAACACCGGGGCGCCCACTTCGCCTGCGCGGCGGCGCTGGCGTTGCCGGACGGCACCGAGCGAGTGGTCGAGGGCCGGCTGCGGGGCCTCCTCCGCCACACCCCGTCCGGCACGAACGGCTTCGGCTACGACCCGATCCTCCAGCCGGAGGGCGAGACCCGCACCTGCGCGGAGCTGAGCCCGGAGGAGAAGAACGCGATCAGCCACCGGGGCAAGGCGTTCCGGGGGTTGGTGCCGGTGGTGCGGGAGCTGCTGGGCTGAGTCGACGATCAAGACCTCGCACCTTTGAATCCAAGGTGCGAGGTCTTGTCCTACCTGTGGGCCCGGTGGGACTCGAACCCACGACACACCGGACCTAAACCGGCGCCCTCTTGCCAGCTGGGGTACGGGCCCTCAAGCCTCGCCTACTCTACTGGGCGACACGAAGGGCGCGCCGCCCTCCCCGACACCACGTACTGGTGATCGCGTGGCAGTTCGGGCACAGCAGCCGCAGGTTGTCCCGCCGGTTGTCGCGCCAGTCCCCATTGATGTGATCGACCTCCAGGGTCATGGGCCTGCCGAGCCAGACCGGACCAACTCCGCATCCGGCGCACTGCTCGGGCACACCGACCTCGTGGAGTGCCCGCCGTAGACGCCTGGTCGAGATTCGGTGCTGGCCGTCGCTGTACACCAGGACGTCTTCCGCCTGCTTGGCGTTCGTGCCGCGCTTCCCTCGCTGATGCGCCTGTCCCAGGAAGTGCGAGGTGTCGAGTCCGTCTTCGGCCACCCACTGATGGAACAGCGTGCGGTGATGGCCGTTGCGGGGTTTGCCCAGTGCGGCAAGAGCACTTGCGATGGAGGTCGCATTCCTGACCGCCTGCCGCAATTCACCGGCGGTCGGCCTGGGCGGGGGCCCACCGGCTCGCCGTCGACGTGGGAAGTGCGAGACGTCGACGCCGAAGTCCTCGAACCGCTTGTACAGGTGTCGACGGAGGTTGGGATAGGGACGTACGCCGAGGAACGCGATGACCTCGTCAATGCCGGAGCACTGCTGGGCAGCCTCCGCCAACCGTTCCCGGGTGTACGGCCTGCCTCCGCTCATGAAGCCCTGCCTTTGCCGCGCCCTCGGTAACTGTCCGTTGTCGAGTGGCAGTTGGGGCACAGTAGACGCAGGTTCTCCACCCGGTTGTTCCGCCAGTTGCCGTCGATGTGATCGACCTCAAGGGCGAGTGGTTCGCCGAGCCAAGTCCCTTCCATGCCGCACAGGGCGCACCGCTCCTCCGCGCCCACCTCGCGCAGCGCCCGCTTGAGGCGGGTGCCAGGTGTGCGCGTGGTGTGTGCCGACATCTCTTCGACGAGGATCTCTTCGGCTGTCCGGCGGCGTTGGTTGTGCCGCTGCCGTTCCGTGCGGATCGGCTGTGTGAAGTGCGAGGTGTCGAGGCCGTACGACTTGATACGTCGGGAGATGTTCGTGTGGTGCCCGCCAACCGGATCGAGCCCGAGCTTTCGTAGCACCTCGTTCACGCTCGTCGACGCCGCGACCACCGGTCCGAGGATTTCCCTCGTCCACCTGACCCCCTCTCGCTCGAAGTGCGAGACGTCCACTCCGAATTTCTTCATCCGCTCGTGGACATACCTGCGCTTCCAGCCCCTCGGATCCACCCCCAGCCTCTCCAACGCCTCCGACAACGTCCGCGCCCCCCGAGCCGCCTCCTCCAGCCGCTCCCTGGTGTACGCACTGGCCCCCATCGGACCCCCTCCGTTCCGGCTGCACGTTCGCAGCTCGTACGGAGTAACGAACCGGTTATCGGACAGTCACGGTCGGGGGAGCGGAAACGGCCCGCGCCGGGCTGTCCGGGGCGGGCCGTCGGGGGGGCGGGGCAGGGGGTCAGATGCCCAGGTCCTTGATGATCTTGGCTACGTGGCCGGTGGCGCGGACGTTGTAGAGGGCTCGTGCCACCTTGCCGTCCTCGTCCACGATGACCGTGGAGCGGATGACGCCCATGTAGGTCTTGCCGTAGTTCATCTTCTCGCCGTACGCGCCGTACGCGTCCAGGACCTTCTTGTCGGGGTCGGCGACGAGGGTGACCCTGAGGTTCTCCTTGTCGCGGAACTTGCCGAGTTTCTCCGGCTGGTCGGGGGACACGCCGATGACGTCGTAGCCCGCGCCGGCCAGCAGGTCGAGGTTGTCCGTGAAGTCGCAGGCCTGCTTCGTGCAGCCGGGCGTCAGCGCGGCCGGGTAGAAGTAGACGATGACCTTGCGGCCCTTGTGGGCGGAGAGGGACACCTCGTTGCCGTCGGCGTCGGGGAGGGTGAAGTCGGGGGCTACGTCCCCGGGCTGGAGTCGCTCGCTCATCGGTCCAGCGTAACGGGGGGTCCTGACAGTGCACGGGCGGCGAGAACTGACAGACTGTCCAGGACAGGGAGCACGGGAGACTTCGGAGGGCCCCACGGTGGCGGACACGTCGGACACCAGAACCCCGGCGCAGATCGAGGCGGACATCAAGCGGCGCCGCGATGTGCTGGCCGAGACGCTGGACGAGATCGGGGTGCGGGTGCACCCGAAGACCATCGTCGGCGATGCCAAGGCCAAGGTCGCGGCCAACGTCGATCACACGCTCGGACGGGCCTACGTCCAGGTCAACCGGGTGGTGAGCGACGTGAAGGCCCAGTTCGTGGACGAGGAGGGCGCGCCGCGCCTGGAGCGGGTCGTGCCGGCCGCCCTCGTGGCCGTGGGCGTGGTCGGGCTGCTCGTGTTCGCTAACCGGCGGCGGAAGAGCTGAGCGGAAACAGGTAGGTTCAAAGGCGTGAGCGCCAACAGAAACGACACCTATCACGACAAGCTGCCCATCCGCATGCTGCACGACCGGGTGCTGGTCAAGCAGGACACCGGCGAGGGTGAGCGGCGGTCGGGCGGTGGGATTCTCATTCCCGCCACGGCGGCCGTCGGGCGCCGGCTGGCCTGGGCCGAGGTGGTCGCGGTCGGGCAGAACGTGCGGACCGTGGAGCCGGGTGACCGGGTGCTGTACGACCCGGAGGACCGTGCCGAGGTCGAGGTGCGCGGGGTGGCCTATGTGCTGATGCGCGAGCGCGACCTGCACGCGGTGGCCGCCGACCGGTTCGAGGGCTCGGAGGACTCCACCGGCCTGTATCTGTGAATCGACGGTAGAAGAGGGCTGGTGACTGTGGCCACCAGCCCTCTTTGTCGTTTCTTTGCTACCTTCGAAGGAGCCAGCCCGACGAGACGCGCCGTACCGGGACCGTGAAGGCAAAGACGACGCTCCCCGTTCAGTGAAACGTCTCGGAGGTGCCTGTCATGGCCTGGGTTCTGCTTGTCGTCGCCGGTCTGCTCGAGGTCGGCTGGTCGGTCGGCATGAAGTACACCGACGGCTTCACCCGGCTCGTCCCCAGCCTGCTCACCGGCGGCGGGATCGTCGCCAGCATGCTGCTGCTCTCGTCCGCCGCCCGGACCCTGCCCATCGGTACCGCGTACGGCGTCTGGGTGGGGATCGGGGCGGCCGGGGCGGCGGTGTTCGGGATGGTGGTGCTGGGGGAGCCGGCCACCGCCGCGCGGATCTTCTTCGTGTGCCTGCTGCTGGTCGCCGTTGTGGGACTCAAGGCGACCAGCAGTCACTGACCGGGCGGGACGCCGGTCGGCTACTGGAATCCGAAGCCGTCGCCGTCGTCGCCCGCTGTCGTTCCGGTCGTGGTGCCGCCGTCGGTGGTCCCGTTCGTCGTACCGGTACTGGTGCCGTCGGTGGTGGTGCCGGTGGACGTGCCGGCGTCGGTGCCGGAGGTCGTCGTACCGGCGTCCGTGCCGGAGGTCGTCGTGCCGGACGTGGTGGAGCCGTCGGTGGTGGAGCCGTCCGTGGTGCCCCCGTCGGTGGTGCCCGCGGTGGTGGAGCCGTCCGTGGTGCCGCCGTTGTCCTGGTCGCCGCCGGTGGTGCCGCCGTTGTCCTGGTTCCCGCCGGTGGTGCCGCCGTTGTCCTGGCCGCCGGTGCCCGGGGTGGCCGGGTTCTGGGTGGCCGGGGCGACGGTCTCGGCGCCGGGCTGGAGGTCGAGGTCGAAGGCGGAGGCCACGACGCCCTTGAGGGCGGCCTTGGTGTACTGCGCCCAGATCTCGGTCGGGGCCCCGCCGCCGTTGATGCGTTGCAGGCCGAGCGCGCCGTAGAGCGACTTGTGGGCGGCCGTGACGGGGTCCTGGCCCATCACGGAGACGACGGTGGCGAGGTCGGGGGTGTAGCCCGCGAACCAGGCGGCGGTGTCCTCCTCGGCGGTGCCGGTCTTGCCGGCCGCGGGTCGGCCCGCGGCCTGGGCGGCGGTGGCGGTGCCGTTGTCGACCACGCTCTGCAGGATCGAGGTGGTGGTGTCGGCGGACTGCCGGCTGACGGCCTGCTTGGTCGTCGACCGCGGCAGCTTGATCTCCTGCGTGCCGTCCTTGGTGACCTTCTCGACCATCGTGTACGCGCCGTGCTTGCCGTGGTTGGCGAGCGTGGCGTAGGCCTCCGCCATGTCCAGGACGCTGGCGGTGGCGGTGCCGAGGGCGATGGACGGGTACGGCTGGAGGTCCTTGGTGTCGGAGGGGATGCCCAGGTCGACGGCGGTCTGCTTGACCTTGGACGGGCCGACGTCGACGGCCATCTGCGCGTACACCGCGTTCACCGACAGGTCGGTGGCCTTGCGGACGGTGATCTGGCCGTAGGACTTCTCGTCCTCGTTCTCCGGCGCGTAGCTGCCGCCCGGCCAGCCCTGGACGGCGCGCTTGTTGGTGCCGTCGTAGTAGGTGTTCGGGGTGATGGTCTGGCCGGACTGGGTGGTGGAGCCGTTGTCGACGGCGGAGGCGAAGACGAACGGCTTGAAGGTGGAGCCGACCTGGAAGTCACCGCGGGTCGCGCCGTTGGTGTACTGCTTCACGTAGTCGATGCCGCCGTACAGGGCGACGACCTTGCCGGTCTTCGGGTCGACCGAGGCGCCGCCGGCGCGCACGTAGTTGTCGGCCTTGTTGTTCTTCTTGTCCAGCTGGGAGATCAGCTTGTCGTCGACCGCCTTGACGAAGGCGTCCTGCTTGTTCTTCTCGATGGTGGTGGTGATGCGGTAGCCGCCGGCCTCCAGGGAGTCGGCGTCGACGATCTTGTTCTTGATCAGGTAGCTCTTGACGGCCTCGACGAGGTAGCCGCGCTGCCCGGACATGCCGGTGGAGACGGTCTGCTCCTTGGGCATCGGGAATTTCATGCCGGCCCGCTTCGACTCGCTGAGCCAGCCCTTCTTGACCATGCCGTCCAGGACGTAGTTCCAGCGGGCGACGGCCGCGGGCTTGTTCTCGGGGTGGGCGACGACGTCGTACTCGCTGGGCGCGTTGACGAGGGCCGCGAGGTAGGCGGCGCGGGCCGGGTCGAGGTCGGTGGCGTCCTTGCCGTAGTAGGCCTGGGCGGCGGCCTGGATGCCGTAGGCGTTGCGGCCGAAGTAGCTGGTGTTGAGGTAGCCCTCGAGGATCTCGTCCTTGGACTCGGAGCGGTCCAGCTTGATCGAGATGAAGAACTCCTTCACCTTTCGGGTGACGGTCTGCTCCTGTGCGAGGTAGTAGTTCTTCACGTACTGCTGGGTGATCGTCGAGCCGGACTGGGTGCCCTTGCCGGTCGCGGTGTTCCAGGCGGCCCGCAGCATGGCCTTGGGGTCGACGGCGGACTCGGTGTAGAAGTCGCGGTCCTCGGCGGCGAGCACGGCGTGCTGGGCGTCCTTGGAGACCTGGGCGAGGGTCACGTTCTCCCGGTTGACCTCGCCGTCCCGGGCCAGCTGGGAGCCGTCGGCGTACAGGTAGACGTTGGACTGCTTGGTGGCGAACGCGTTGGCCGTCGGGATCTTCACCATCGAGTAGCCGAGGAAGAACAGGCCGATCAGCAGGAGTATCCCGATCACGAAGGTGCCGAGCAGCATGCGCCAGGTGGGGAAGATCCGCCGCCATCCGGTCCGCTTGGGCCGCTTCATCTTCTTCTCGCCCCCCTTCGTCTCCTGAACCGCCGTCGGCGGTTCTGTCGGGCCTTCGCCGCTCTGGTTCGGCTGCTGCGGCTGCGGCTCGTCGCTCATGGTGTGCGCGGACTCCTGTGGTGCGGTGCGTCATACGTGCCGGCGGGCCGGTACGTCTTCGGCGCTGACGGCGCCTTCGTTACGGGAGGCTACTCATGCCTCCTTTGATGAAGACTGTCCCATCCGTCGATCAGTTCCCTGACCACGGCACGCATCGGGGTCGCCGAAACGTGTCGGGTGCGGGGGACGGGCGCCGTGTGGGCGAACTGGTAGGCGTGGTAACGGAGTTCGACTCCGGATCTGGGGTCTGTGAGCTCGGGCACTGTCCTTTCGGGGCCGGAAAACGGAAGGCGCGGCCACCTCACCTCCGCATAGGCTGCTGCGCTTCGGGCCGACGGGTCGAGGAGGGCTGTGGCGTGGGTGCGGGACGGTTGTACCTCGCCGTGGCGGCGGGGGGTTTCCGACGGTATGCGACGTACCGGGCGGCCACCGCCGCCGGGGTGTTCACCAACACCGCCTTCGGGATCATTCTCGTGTACACGTACCTGGCGCTGTGGGACGAGAAACCGCACCTCGGAGGCTATGACCAGGCGCAGGCGGTCACCTATGTGTGGCTCGGGCAGTGCCTGTACGCGACGCTCGCCATCCAGGGCGGAGGCGTGGAGAAAGACCTGATGGAGCGTATCCGTACGGGTGAGATCGCGATCGACCTGTACCGTCCGGCCGATCTCCAGCTGTGGTGGCTGGCGACGGACGTGGGCCGGTCGCTGTTCCAGATGCTGGGCCGCGGGGTGATCCCCTTCGCCTTCGGCGCGCTGTTCTTCCCGATGGCCCTGCCGACGGACGTGGCGACCTGGGCGGCCTTCGCCGTCGCCCTGTTCCTGGCCATGGTCGTCAGCTTCGGCATCCGCTACCTGGCCGCGCTGAGCGTGTTCTGGCTGCTGGACGGCATGGGCGTCAACCAGGCCCTGATGGTCCTGGGGATCTTCTGCTCGGGCATGACCCTGCCGCTGAACGTCTTCCCGGGCGCTCTGGGCGACCTCGTACGGACCCTGCCGTGGGCGGCGCAGCTCCAGATGCCGGCGGACGTCCTGCTGGGGGAGACCGCTCCGCTGGGCGCGTACGCCTTCCAGGCGGCGTGGGCGGTGGCGCTGCTGACGGCGGGACGGCTGGTCCAGACGGCGGCGACCCGGCGGGTGGTGGTACAGGGTGGCTGAGCGGGTCGTGGCCGGGCCGCGGGCGTCCCGGCCCGTGGAGGGGGTGCGGGCGTACCGGCTGATCGCCGGGATGTGGATCCGCTCCTCCCTGACCTACCGCGCGTCCTTCTTCCTCACGATGTTCGGCAACCTGACGGTGACCGGCCTGGACTTCGCCACGATCCTGCTGATGTTCACGCAGGTCGACCGGCTCGGCGGCTGGACCATGCCCGAGGTGGCCTTCCTGTACGGCCTGTCCACGACCGCGTTCGGCTTCGCCGACCTGGTCTTCGGCTCGATGGACGTGCTGGGCACCCGGATCCGTGACGGCTCCTTCGACACCCTGCTGGTGCGGCCGGCTCCGGTGCTCGCCCAGCTCGGCGCGGACCACTTCGCGCTGCGCCGTCTCGGCCGGGTCGTGCAGGGCGGGCTGGTGCTGGGGTACGCGCTGTCCGCCGTGGACGTCGAGTGGACGGCGGCGAAGGTGCTGCTGGTGCCGGTGACCGTGATCAGCGGCGCGGTGATCTTCTGCGCGCTGTTCCTGGCGGGCGCGACCTTCCAGTTCCTGGCGCAGGACGCCGCCGAGGTGCAGAACGCGTTCACCTACGGCGGTACGACGCTGCTCCAGTATCCGCCGACGGTGTTCGGGCGGGACTTCGTCCGCGGGGTGACCTTCCTGCTGCCGCTGGCCTTCGTCAACTGGGTGCCGGCCGCGTATGTGCTGGGGCGGCCGTATCCGCTGCGGCTCCCGGAGTGGACGGCGTGGTCTCCGCCGCTGGTGGCGGTGGTGTGCTGCGTGCTGGCGGGCCTGGCGTGGCGGGCGGGGCTCAGGTCGTATCGGAGCACGGGGAGTTGACGGTGTTCATTGAAGTGGACCGGGTGGAGAAGGTCTTCGAGGTCCGGCGCAGGACCGGCTTCCTGAAGCGGGAACGCCGGCGGGTACGGGCGGTCGACGCGCTCTCCTTCACGGTGGAGCGTGGCGAGATGGTCGGCTACATCGGCCCGAACGGTGCCGGGAAGTCGACGACGATCAAGATGCTGACGGGGATCCTGACGCCGAGCGGCGGCCGGCTGCGGGTGGCGGGCATCGACCCGTCGCGAGAGCGCTCGAAACTGGCCCACCGCATCGGTGTCGTCTTCGGCCAGCGCACCACGCTGTGGTGGGACCTCCCGCTGATCGACTCCTACCGGCTGATGCACCGCATGTACCGCATCCCCGACGCGCGGTACCGGGAGAACCTGGACCGGCTGGTCGAACTCCTCTCCCTGGAGAGCCTGTTGGACGTTCCGGTACGGCAGCTCTCGCTCGGCCAGCGGATGCGCGGCGACATCGTGGCGGCGCTGCTGCACGACCCTGAGGTGCTGTACCTGGACGAGCCGACGATCGGCCTGGACGTCATCTCCAAGGCCAAGGTCCGCGAGTTCCTGCGGGAGCTGAACACCGAGCGCGGCACCACGGTCCTGCTGACCACCCACGACCTCCAGGACATCGAGCAGTTGTGCTCGCGCGTGATGGTCATCGACCATGGGCGGCTGGTGTACGACGGTCCGCTCGCCGGTCTGCACGAGGCGGGGGAGAGCGAACGGACCCTGGTGGTGGACCTGGAGCGGGAGCTGCCGCCGGTCGAGACGGGTGGGTCGGCGCGGGTGGTGAAGGTGGAGGGACCACGGCAGTGGCTGGCGTTCCCGGCGTCGGAGTCGGCGGCGCCGCTGGTGGCGCGGATCGCGGCGGAGTATCCCTTGGTGGACCTCTCCGTCCGGGAACCGGACATCGAGACGGTGATCGCGAAGATGCTGGGTTCCCTGGAGGCGCCGGGGACCTCCCTCGGGGCGCACGACGCCATAGTGCCGGGCGACCGGAACTCGTAGTCTGCACTCATGACCGACGATGCCGCGGAGTTGCGTGCCTCCGACGCCGATCGCGAACGAGTCGCCGAGGTCCTCAGGGACGCCCTCGCGGAGGGGCGGCTCGACATGGAGGAGTTCGAGGAGCGGCTGGAGGCGACGTACAAGGCCCGTACGTACGGTGAGCTGACGCCGATCACGAGGGACCTCCCGGCGGTGGCCGGTTCACCGTCGGTGTCCCCGGCGGTGTCACTCAACAAGCCGCCGGTGGACAGCGGCGGTTGGGGAGGCCGGATAGTCGGCGGCGAGGGCTCGTCCTCCTGGGCGGTGGCCGTGATGTCCGGCTTCCAGCGCAAGGGCCGCTGGACGGCGCCCAAACGCTTCAACAGCCTCGTCTTCTGGGGCGGTGGCGAGATC
Organism: Streptomyces sp. NPDC026538; assembly: GCF_055567535.1. NCBI lineage: Bacteria > Bacillati > Actinomycetota > Actinomycetes > Kitasatosporales > Streptomycetaceae > Streptomyces > Streptomyces sp. NPDC026538. The sequence continues at coordinate 1,454,667 of NZ_JBVHQG010000001.1, read as the reverse complement.
GACCTGCGCGAGGCGAACTTCGCGGACCGCGAGATCGAGATCAACTGCGTCGCGATCATGGGCGGGATGAGCGTGATCGTGCCGCCGGGTGTCGAGGTCGTGATGCGCGGCATCGGCATCATGGGCGGCTTCGACCACCGCGAGGAGGGCACCCCGCCGGACCCGGCCGCACCGCGGGTGATCGTGACCGGCTTCGCCTTCTGGGGCGGCGTCCAGGTGGAACACAAGGTCACCAGGGCGGAACGGCAACGCCTCAGGGAAGAACGCCGCCAGGAGAAACTGGACCGCAAAACCTCCCGCCACGAACTCCGCGCGACCCGCCACGAGTTGCGCGAGGAGCGCCGCGAGGAACGGAGCCGGCGGAGGCACGGCGACTACTGAACACCGGGCGAGGCACCCGCCCAGGGGCGCGGGGAACTGCGCGAACGGCCCCCACGGCCCGCGGGGGACCACCGGCCCCCACCGGCCCGCAGGCCCCCACCGGCCGTCACCGGTTCGCGGCGCACCACCGGCCCGCAGGCCCCCACCGGCCGTCACCGGTTCGCGGCGCACCACCGGCCCGCAGGCCCCCACCGGCCGTCACCGGTTCGCGGCGCACCACCGGCAGGTCCGGCACCGCCGGATACCGCCGTCGCGGCTGATCGCCGTTGTGGCGGGCCACGCGTGAGCCGGAGTGTCGGTGGGCTCGACCGGCCGTGAGGGGCGCTCCCTCACAGTTCCGTCGAGCCGCCGCCCCTCAAGTCGGTCAGGGTGAACGTGTCGGCCATCTTCGCGAACCCGCTGTCGTTGGGGTGGAGGTGGTCGCCGGAGTCGTAGTAGGGGCGGAGACGGTTCGGCGCGTAAGGGTCCCGCAGCGCCTTGTCGAAGTCGGTCACCGCGTCGTACACCCGCCCCGCCCGGATCCGCTCGTTGATCTCCTGGCGAACCGTTTCCCGCGCCGGCGACCAGCCACGGTGGCCCTGGAAGGGCATCAGCGTCGCCCCCACCACCTTGAGCCCGCGCGCATGCGCCGCCCGGACCAGCCCGCGCAGCCCGGCGACGACCGCGTCGGGGTCGGCCGGCAGGCGGTTGCGCACGATGTCGTTGATCCCGAGATCGATGACGACGACCTTGACGTTCGGACGGGACAGCACGTCACGGGCGAAGCGCCCGACACCGCTCTGGTTCTCCGCCGGCCGCCCGAGCCCGTCCGTGAGGACCTGGTTGCCGCTGATCCCCTCGTTGACCACGCTGTAGCGCGGCACGTCAAAACCCCCCGCCACGGCCCGCCGCAGCCGCCCCGCCAGCACGTCCGGCCAGCGCCGGTTCGCCCCCGGCGTCGAGGTGATCCCGTCGGTCAGCGAGTCCCCGAACATCACCACCGTGCCCACCGAGTCGTCGCTGAGCACGTCCAGCGCGGTGAGATACCGCCAGTACGGCGTCTGCCCGGTGTACGCGGACGCGCCCGCGTCCTGCGTACGGTCGCCGTCCGCGACGTACGACACCTGACGGGCCCGCGGGTGGTAGGTCACCGGACCTGACGGCGTCGGGGAGTACGTCGTGACCAGCACGTCCGCGCCCCGCTCCACCCGGATCGCCACCGGGTCGCCGACCACCTGCCCGCCTGCCGGCACGACGACGGACGCGGAGCCGCCGAAGGTAAGCCGCCGCATCGTCCCGGCGTCGGCCGCCGCCGTGTCGTGGCCGGCCGCGAGGGCGATCGAGGCGTGGCTGATGGTGAGCGCCGACTGGCCGTACAGGTTGGAGAGCGTGATCCGGGCGCTGGTACCGGCCGCGGTCGTGTGCACGACGTTGCGCACCGACCGGCCCGCCAGCCCCTCCGTCTCGGTGCCCGGTTCGCCGCCCACCGGGGACGCCGACCAGGCGCCGACCCAGTTGCCGGCCGATGCGGGCGCCGCCGAGGCGCCGTGGTGGCGGCCCCCGCCGCCCGTGACGGCGGCGCTCCGGGACGAACCGTCGGCGGCGACGCCGGCGTAGAGGGCGGCGGACAGGGCCACGATCAGCGCGACGACCGCGCTGAGCAGGGCGTAACCGTGGTGACGCCGGGTCATGCGTGTTCAGTTCTCCTCGAACGACGGGCAGGTCTCTGACGGGCGGTCCTGCCGGAGTTTTCCGAAGAGACAGACGGTGGGAACTCTTGTTCCGTTCCAGGAGTAGGTCGGGAAGGGACAATATGTGCGGGATCACCATGAGGGTGAGACCGGCTGCGAACGGGTGGAGCAGATGGAGGAACGTACGCAAACGCCGGACACCGACGGCCGCGCGCTCGGTCGGGCGGACGGCCACGGGGACGGCCGGGCGGGGAGCACCGCGTCCGGCACCCCGTCCTACAAGTCCATGAACGCCTTCACGCCCGCCGACGAGGAGCGCCAGCGCGGCGTACGGCGCATGAAGACCACGGCGACCGGCCTGCTGCTGCTCGTCGCCCTGGTGTACGTGCTGGCCAAGTGGGCGTCCGGCGCGGGCGCCGGCTCGTGGGCGGACTACGTGGCCGCGGCGGCCGAGGCGGGCATGGTCGGCGCGCTCGCCGACTGGTTCGCGGTGACCGCCCTGTTCCGGCACCCGCTCGGCCTGCCCATCCCGCACACCGCGATCATCCCGACGAAGAAGGACCAGCTGGGCGTCTCGCTGGGCGAGTTCGTCGGCGAGAACTTCCTCTCCCAGGACGTCGTACGCCAGCGGCTGCACGCCGTCGGCATCGCCGGCCGGCTCGGCGCGTGGCTGGCGGAGCCGAAGAACGCCGACCGGGTGACGGCGGAGCTGGCGACCGCGCTGCGCGGCGCCCTGACCGTGCTGCGCGACTCCGACGTGCAGGCCGTGGTCGGCGAGGCCATCACCCGGCGGGCCGACGCCCAGGAGATCGCCCCCGGCATCGGCAAGATGCTGGACCGGGTCGTCGCCGACGGCGGTCACCGGCGGGTCGTGGACCTGGTCGTCAGCCGGGCGTACGACTGGCTGGTGCAGCACGGGGACTCCGTGATGGACGCCGTGCAGGGCGGGGCACCCGGCTGGACGCCCCGGTTCGTGGACCGGCGGGTCGGCGAGCGCGTCTACAAGGAACTGCTGCGCTTCTGCGCCGAGATGCGGGACATGCCCTCGCACCCGGCGCGCGGCGCCCTCGACCGTTTCCTCTCCGACTTCGCGAACGACCTCCAGTCCGACACCGACACCCGGGCCCGGGTCGAGCGGCTCAAGGGCGAGGTCCTGGGCCGGGGCGAGGTGCAGGACCTGATCGCGTCCGCCTGGACGTCCGTACGGTCCATGATCGTCTCGGCGGCCGAGGACGAACGCAGCGAGCTGCGGCTGCGCGTCCGCGCCTCCCTGATCTCCCTGGGGGCCCGGATGGCCGGCGAGCCCAAGGTCCAGGACAAGGTCGACAGCTGGGTCGAGGGCGCGGCCGTGCACGTCGTGTCGACCTACCGCAAGGAGATCACCTCCCTGATCACCGACACCGTGGCGGGCTGGGACGCCGAGCACACCACCCGGAAGATCGAAGCGCACATCGGCCGCGACCTGCAGTTCATCCGGATCAATGGCACGGTGGTGGGGTCGCTGGCCGGAGTGCTGATCTTCACTGTGTCGCGGGCGCTGGGCGCGTAGGGCGCATCGATCGCCCGGAGCGGGGCACTCGGTCGGGGGTTTCGGTTCTCTCGCCGGCCGAGGAGGCGCGGATGGCTACGGGTGCGGATGTGGGCGTGGACGGGGTGGGCGGCGGCCAAGGCCGCGGCCGGACGATCACCTCCCGGATCCCGGCCCGCCTGGACCGTCTGCCCTGGTCCCGCTGGCACTGGACGATCGTCATCGGCCTGGGCACGGTCTGGATCCTGGACGGGCTCGAGGTCACGGTCGTGGGCAACATCGCGAGCCGCCTGTCGGAGCCGGGCAGCGGGCTCGCGATCTCGTCGTCCCAGGTCACCGGCACGGCGGCGGCGCTGTACGTGGCCGGCGCCTGCGTCGGAGCCCTCTTCTGGGGGCGCCTGACCGACCGCCACGGCCGCAAGAAGCTCTTCATGATCACCCTGGCGGTCTATCTGGCCGCCACCGCCCTGACCTCGATCTCCTTCGCTCCGTGGTGGTTCTTCATCTTCCGCTTCCTGACCGGCTTCGGTATCGGCGGCGAGTACGCGGCGATCAACTCCGCGATCGACGAACTGATCCCGGCGTACTACCGGGGCCGCGTCGACCTGATCATCAACGGCAGCTTCTGGGTGGGCGCGGTCGGCGGTTCGCTGCTCTCGATCGTCGCGCTGAACACGGACTTCCTGGCGAAGGACGTGGGATGGCGCCTGACCTTCGCGCTGGGGGTGGTCCTCGGCCTGGTCATCCTGCTGGTACGACGCAACGTCCCGGAGAGCCCGCGCTGGCTGCTGATCCACGGCAGAGAGCGGGAGGCGGAGGAGATCGTCTCCTCGATCGAGAGCCAGGTGGAGGCCGAGAAGGGCGAGCCGCTCCCCGAGCCGGCGAGCGAGCTGGTGATCCACCAGCGCTCCGGCGTCACCTTCCGCGAGATCGCCCGTACGATCTTCCACGACTACCGGCGCCGGGCCGTCCTCGGCTTCTCCCTCTTCATCGGCCAGGCGTTCCTCTACAACGCGATCACCTTCGGCTTCGGCGCGATCCTCACCAAGTTCTTCGACGTGCCGACGGGCGACACGGGTTACTACTTCGTGGTCATCGCGGTCGGCAACTTCCTGGGCCCCCTGCTGCTGGGCAAGCTCTTCGACACGGTGGGCAGGCGGGTGATGATCTCGTCGACATACCTGCTCTCGGGGGTGCTGCTGTTCCTGACGGCGTGGCTGTTCGACCGAGGTGTGCTGACCGCGGGGACGCTGACGGCGTGCTGGTGCGCGGTGCTGTTCTTCGCGTCGGCGGGAGCGTCCAGCGCGTATCTGACGGTGTCCGAGATCTTCCCGATGGAGACGAGGGCGATGTCGATCGCGTTCTTCTACGCGCTGGGCACGGCGGCGGGCGGCATCAGCGGTCCGCTCCTGTTCGCCGACCTGACCGGGACGGGCAAGGTGGCCGACACCGTCCTGGCCTTCCAGATCGGCGCGGGCCTGATGTGCGCGGCGGGGCTGGTGGCGGTGGTGTGCGCGGTGAAGGCGGAGCGCCGGTCACTGGAGGACGTCGCCACCCCGCTGACGGCGGCGCCGCCGGGCGGGGCGGCGAAGGCCTCCGCGTAAGGGTGGGGGACAGGGGCTTCGGCCGCCCGGTGACACGGCCGCGCGGCCCAGGGTCGGGCTCAGCGGCCCAGTGACACCGCCGCCGCCACGAAGGCGGCGCCCCCGCACACGGCCAGGGCCCAGCCCGCACAGCGCGCCCGCAGCCCGCGGTACCGCCGCTCGTACTCGCCCCGCAGGGAGACACACCGGGCGGCGATCCGTTCGAGGTCCTGCCGGGCGCGCTTGAGACTGTCCTCGACGTAGTGGCGTTCGACCTCGTCACGCTGGGACGTGGTCAGCCAGTCCAGGTGCCCGGTGAACTCCCGGGCCCGCTGTTCGGCCTCCGCGATCCTGGCCTGCCACAGCAGGTAACCCTCCACCTCGTTGGCGAGGTCTCCGTCGGCTCCCCGCTGCGGCCTGCCGCCCACCCGGTGTCCCGCGTCCGTCATGAGTGGATGCCGTGGGCCGCGGCCTCGGCCAGGGCGATGTCGGGGTGGTGCAGATCGAACGCCGGGGACTCGCTGCGGATCCGCGGCAGGGTGACGAAGTTGTGCCGCGGCGGCGGGCAGGACGTCGCCCACTCCAGCGAACGGCCGTAGCCCCACGGGTCGTCGACGCCGACCGGCTTGCCGTACCTGGCCGTCTTCCACACGTTGTAGAGGAACGGCACCATCGACAGGCCGAGCAGGAACGAACCGATCGACGAGACCGTGTTCAGCGTGGTGAAGCCGTCCTGCGCCAGGTAGTCGGCGTACCGGCGCGGCATGCCCTCGGCGCCCAGCCAGTGCTGCACCAGGAACGTGGCGTGGAAGCCGATGAACAGCGTCCAGAAGGTGATCTTGCCGAGCCGTTCGTCGAGCATCTTGCCCGTCATCTTCGGCCACCAGAAGTGGAAGCCGGAGAACATCGCGAAGACGACCGTACCGAAGACCACGTAGTGGAAGTGGGCCACCACGAAGTACGAGTCGGAGACGTGGAAGTCCATCGGCGGCGAGGCCAGGATGACCCCGGTCAGACCGCCGAACAGGAACGTCACGAGGAAGCCCGTCGCCCACAGCATCGGTGTCTCGAACGACACCGAGCCCTGCCACATGGTGCCGATCCAGTTGAAGAACTTCACCCCGGTCGGTACCGCGATCAGGAAGGTCATGAAAGCGAAGAAGGGGAGCAGCACGCCGCCGGTGACGTACATGTGGTGCGCCCAGACGGTGATGGACAGGCCGGCGATCGAGATGGTGGCCGCGACCAGGCCCATGTAGCCGAAGACCGGCTTGCGGGAGAAGACCGGCAACACCTCGGTCACGATGCCGAAGAACGGCAGCGCGATGATGTACACCTCCGGGTGGCCGAAGAACCAGAAGAGGTTCTGCCACAGGAGCGGGCCGCCGTTCGCCGCGTCGAAGACGTGGGCGCCGAACTTGCGGTCCGCCTCCAGCGCGAACAGCGCCGCGGCGAGGACCGGGAAGGCGAAGAGGACCAGGACGGCGGTCAGCAGCACGTTCCAAGTGAAGATCGGCATGCGGAACATGGTCATGCCCGGCGCACGCATGCAGATGATCGTGGTGATGAAGTTGACCGCGCCGAGGATGGTGCCGAAGCCGGAGAAGGCCAGACCCATGATCCACATGTCGGAGCCGAGGCCCGGTGAGCGGATCGCGTCCGACAGCGGGGTGTAGGCGAACCAGCCGAAGTCGGCCGCGCCCTGCGGGGTGACGAAGCCGCCGACCGCGATGGACGAGCCGAACAGGTAGAGCCAGTAGGCGAACATGTTCAGCCGCGGGAACGCGACGTCCGGCGCCCCGATCTGCAGCGGCATGATCCAGTTCGTGAAGCCCGCGAACAGTGGTGTCGCGAACATCAGCAGCATGATCGTGCCGTGCATCGTGAACGCCTGGTTGTACTGCTCGTTCGAGATGATCTGCAGACCGGGGCGAGCGAGTTCGGCGCGCATGAGCAGCGCCATCACACCGCCGATCAGGAAGAACGCGAACGACGTGATCAGGTACAGCGTGCCGATCGTCTTGTGGTCGGTGGTGGTGAGCCACTTGATGACGACGTTGCCGGGCTGCCGGCCTCGCAGGGGCACCTCGCTGTCGTAATGCGGGACGGCCGAGTGCTCGGGGTCGTTGAGAACGGTCACCTGTGTGTGTCTCCAGACGCTCGCGGTTCACCCGCACCATGGCTGACTCTCCGGCCATCCTGGCCGCTCGGAGCGGGGAGAGAAGCCCTGAGCCGCCCGCCGTACGGCCGATCGGGCGGTCAGGACCCACGAGTGGAGCAAACCCGGTGCCGGTCCGGCCCCGGCGGACGGCGCCTACTCGGCCGGGCGCCCCCGCTCTCGCCCTCGCCTCCGGAGCAACAGCAGCCCGCCCGCCAGCGCGGTGATCCCGGTGGCCGCGGCCCATCCGACGACATCACCGGACCCGGTGGCCGCGAGGTCGCCGCCCTTGCCCGGGACCGACGGGGAGGACGACGCCGGAGCGGCTGCGTCTGCGGCTACGTCTGCGTCTGCGTCTGCGGATACGGAAGCCGGTGCCGGCGCCGATGCCTTCGGAGTCGGGGAGGACGTCGCACCCCCTACCGCCTCCGTCCGGTCCCGCGTGAAGGTCAAAGTCCCGAAGCCCAGTTGGTCGTACCCCCCGCTGTTCGGCCCGTAGTCCCCGCCGCCGCCCTCCGGCGCGGCCTTCGCCGCGATCCGGGTGACGTAGGTCGCCGGTAGTCCCCGCCGCTTGGTGTAGTGGTTGGCGATCATCGCCCAGACGGGTCGCGTCATCGACGGATCGACGCCCGCCGCGGCCGTCGCCGTCTCACTGCCCGACCACCCCCCGATCGCTCCCTTCCGCCGCGTGTTCGCGGTGTACGGCACCTGCCCGCCCATGCTCCACTTGGCGACGTACTGCGCCCCCTTGAGGAACCGGCTGTCGTCGTACCCGTACAGGTCGATGCCCTGGTTCCAGGCCATCTCGCAGAACGTGCCCATCAGCCCGACCCCGAGCAGCGCGTGTCCCTGGTCGCGCCCCGCCTCCAGCCACTCGCCCAGCCCGCCGCCCGCCTCCTCGTCGTACACGACGGGAATGGCGTTCCTGATCGCTCCGAGCCCGTCGCCGTGCTTGAAGTAGTCGACCGCGCGGGCGACCTGGGCCCGGTCGTCGCAGAAGACGCCGGTGGCCAGGACGCAGGCCATGGCGGCGAGGTCCCAGTTGGTCCAGTAGTTGGAGACGACGGCGCCGTTGTGCCGGACCAGGAAGTCGTCGCTGGGGGTGGCGAAGAGCTCGCTGAGCATCTCCTGGAACCGGGAGAGCTCGAAGTCCCCGTGGTCGCGGACGAGTTCGGCGGCGTTGGCGAACTGGTAGCCGTACAGCCCGGCGGCCAGGAACCGGTCGGCGGACCCGTTGACCGCGGTGAGGGTGGACGACCAGGCGTTGAGGACGGTTACGGCGGTGTCGGCGTACTCGCTCTCGCCGGTCACGTGGTAACGCAGGGCGTTCTGGTAGGCGGCGTGAATGTCGTTGTAGAGCAGCGCGTAGTTCTCCGGGGTGCCCGAGCCCCGGTAGACCACGGCCTGCGGCCGCGCCTGCCAGCCGCTCCGCGCGTGCCGGTTGGCGGTGAGCCGGGCGAACCCGGCCGTGTAGGGCGCGGCGCCCGCCCGCACCTTGGCGGCCATGCGGTCGAGATCGGTACGGGTGTGCAGCAGGCCGGGGTGGGCGAAGGCCCCGTCGGCCGCCGCGGCGGGCCGGACCGCCGCGGTGATCCCCGTGGCGGCACCCACCGTCGCTCCCGAGGCCTTCAGCAGGCTCCGGCGGCTGATCTGTCGAGTCATGTGCATGCCCTGGGAGACGGGCGGCAACGGCCCCGATAACAGAAACCGGGGGGGGGGGGGGGCGGCTCAGGCGCCGGTCGTCGAGCCCGGACGCACGATCATCAGAACCGTCACCGTGGCCCAGAGGAGATTGAACACCCCGGTGAACATGGCGAGTCGGGCCGTCGCCCGCCGCGTCACGCCCGCCGTGCCGGCCTCCAGCAGCGCGCTCTGGCGAGGCAGCACCAGCGCGGCGAGGACGACCGCCGCGAGTGCGGTGAGCGCGATCGACGTGATCAGCCAGGCGCTGCCCAGCACATGCATATTGCTCGCCGTGGCGAACCCGAAGACGGGGACGACGACGCCGACGACGGCGTACACCCGGCAGATCCGGTACAGCAGCCGAAGGGTCTCGGCGGCGCGGACGTCGTCCGGCGCCTCGATGGCGCGGCGGGCGGCCGGCGGGAACATGCTGGCGGCGACGGTGACGGGACCGATCGCGACGATCGCCGCGAGGACATGGACGGCGAGGAGGAACTTGGTCACGGCCTCGACCGTAGGCGGCCGGAGGATCTTGCAGAAGCGGCGATACTGCCACCACTCAACGGATTCTCGCCAGCCGCGCGTCCCGCTGCCTCCGTATATCCGCCCCCGGTTGGCGACAACCCGTCGAACAGGTACGTTCCTGCCATGCACACCGTCGCCGTACTGGTCCTGGACCAGGTCATCCCGTCCGACTTCACCGTGCCGATCGACACCTTCGGCTGGGCCCGGCTGCCCGACGGCCGGGACGCCTACCGGGTCCGGGTGTGCGGGCAGGCGGGCGAGGTGACCGCGGCCGGCGGCGCGTTCACGGTGAAGGCGCCGTACGGGCTGGACACGCTGGCCGAGGCGGACACGATCATCGTCCCGGGCGTCGCGGATCCCGCGTACGTCCTCCCGGCCGAGGTCGCCGACGCCCTGTGCGCGGCGGCGGCGAACGGCACCCGGATCGCGTCGGTCTGTGTCGGGGCGTTCGTCCTCGCGGCCACCGGCCTCCTCGACGGCCTGCGCGCCACCACGCACTGGGCCGCGGCCGACACCCTCGCCGCGCTGCACCCGGACATCGACATCGACCCGAACGTCCTCTACGTCGACAACGGCCAGTTCCTGACCTCGGCGGGCGCGGCCGCGGCCATGGACATGTGCCTGCACATGGTCCGCACGGACTACGGTTCGGCGGTCGCCGCCCACGCCGCCCGGATGTCGGTCATGCCCCTGGAACGGGAGGGCGGCCAGGCCCAGTTCATCGTCCACGACCAGCCGCCGGCGCCGGCCGGTGCCACCATGGAGCCGCTGCTGAGCTGGCTGGAGGACAACTGCGACCGGGACCTGACGCTGGAGGAGGTCGCGGCACGGGCCGGCATGAGCACCCGTACCCTCAACCGCCGCTTCCGCGACCAGACCGGCACGACCCCGCTGCAGTGGCTGCACCGGGCGCGGGTGCGCAGGGCACAGCACCTGCTGGAGACCACCGCGCACCCCGTGGAACGCATCGCGACCCAGTCGGGCTTCGGCTCCCCGACGGCGTTCAGGGAGCGGTTCCGCAGGGTCGTCGGGACGAGCCCGCAGGCGTACCGGCGGGCGTTCCGCAGCGCGGACAGGCCCTAGCGGGAGTCCGCGTTCGGCCGTGTCCCGAAGGGGCGCGGAAAACTGGGCGACCAGCTACGACGGTGCCGCGGCCGGGTGCCGGCCAGGCACGGCACTTCCGGCGGCGCGCTCGGCGCGGACGCCGCTCAGGCGCGTCGGTCGGCGATCGCCCAGGACGCCAGTGCCACCGCACCGGCCACGCCGAACACGGACGGCCAGGCGCCGACCTTCTTGGCCAGCGGATGCGATCCGGCGAACGCGGCGACATACGCGACGGACAGCGCCCCCGCGGCCTTCCCGCCCGCCCGCTGCCGCCACTGCTGCGCGGCGACGCCCCCGGCGACGGCCAGCACGGCCCCGCCCAGCGGCCGCTTCTTCGTCCACCGGGCCACGCCGTACCCTCCGACAAGCCCGCTCGCGGCGATCACCGAACTGGGAACCCTGGCCATGCCTGTCTCCTTCTGCCACCTTCTGCCTGGTTTCCCGAGGCTAACCCGGTGGCGGCCGCACCGACCGAACATGAGTGGACCCGTGTCAATGCTGGGGAACCGACGCAATGCGGCTCCGGAGGTGACGGAATGCGCCGAGCGGGGGCAGCGGGCCGGGTGGCCGCCGCGTTCGTGGCACGCCGGCCGGCCACTCTGAGCGTCGCAGTCGGCCGGCCCGACGAACCCGTTGCTGGTCAGCAGTTGATGGGCGGGTTACCCGAAGCGACTCGGCAGAAGTCCGACCCGAGTCCGCCGTCGACGGTGCCGGCGTTCGGGCCGACGGAGAGGAAGTCGCCGTCGGCGCCCCCGAGGATCCTGCCGGTCGCCGTGGTACCGGCGTTGGCCGTGATGGAGTCGCCGCCGGCGCCCCCGTCGACGGTGCCGGCAACGATGCCGTTGACGACGATGTAGTCGCTCCCGCCCGAGCCGTTGACGCTATCGCCCACGGCAAGGGCGCCGCAGCTGATGTAGTCGGAGCCGGCGGTACCAGTGACGGTCGTACCCGACACGGGAAGGCCGTTGACCGTACATGAAGTCAGGGCTTGTGCAGGCGTCGCGGTCAGGGCGAGGGGAGCGGCCGCGAGGGTGGCGGCGCAGAGCGTACGCATCGCGTATCTGATCATGTGATGAGTGGTTCACGACGACTTCATGATCGCAATTCTGCGCCATCGGGGACTCTGCCGTTCGGGGTGGTTAGCCGCCCGGACGGGTCACAGATGCGCACCCGCCGCCCGGCCACGCACCTCACCGTCGTCCCGCACGCCGCCCACGACGTCCACCTGGACGCCCCGGCGGAGCTGTACGAGACGATCACGGCCGTCATGACCTCCACTTGGGGCTGAGGGCGATGGCGCGCAGCTGCTTCATGGTCAGCGCCGGGGCGGTGCGGGTCGCGGCGGTCGCCTGGGAGCCGGAGTTGAAGGCGCTGATCACCACGCGGAAGCCGTCGGTGCGCATGGTGTCGACGGTCCACATGACGACCCCGTCGCCGCCCTTCTCCCCGGGCCCCTGCCGCTCGGCGACCTTCGTCCCGTCGGGGAGGGTCTCGGACCCCGCCCCGAACAGATCCCCCGCGACATCGGACATGTCCGGCTGCACGTTGATCTGGACGAGACTCCTGCCCTTGCCGTCGTCGACGACGACGTAGGTGAACTGGTCGTCGTCATCGCTCCCGTGCGCCACGACCTTCACCCCCTCCGGAATCAGCGAGGCGAGGGTCTGCCGGATCGCCTTGCCCCCGTCGCCCTGGGCGATGGGCGGCTCCTGGGTCTGCCGCGGATCCTCCGGGATGGCGTCGACGACCCCACGCCAGTCCTTCGCGGCGGCAAGCACCTTCAGCTGGGCGGCGGACAGCGGAGGTTGCTCCCGGCTGATCGGCGCGTCCTTCTCGGCGGCGGCGTTCCACTCGCTCACGGTGACGTGATGGCCGTCCGGAGTGACGAGGTTCGCGGTCCAGAGCTTGGTGTCCACCCGCCGGTCGGGATACTCGTACCCCTTGAGGACCGTCACGACGGAAGCGTCGGGCAGATGGCTGGTCGCACAACTGTCGTACGGGATATAGACCTTGTCCGGGCAGCGGACGGCCTGCCGGGCGTCGTAACCGCCCGGCGCCACCCGGTTCACGGCGACGCTGATGGCGGCGGCGCCGTGACCGTCGTCGTACACGAGCTGCGCGTACGGCGCCACGAGCGGCTGGCCCTTGTCGACTCCCCGGCCCTCCGCCTTGCTGAACTCACCCTTGGGCAGCAGCTTCTCCAGCGTGCGGATCATCTCGTCCGAGGTGGCGGCGTGACCGTCGGGGGACGGCGTGACGTGCGGGGCCGTACCCACGGAGGCGGGCGGCCGTACGGACGACGACCCACCCCAGGGCACCAGCAGCGCACCGCCCACACCGGCGAGCGCGACACCGGCGGCGCCGCCCAGCACGGTCGCCCGCCGCCGCAGCCTCAGCCGCCGCCCCCGGGCCGTGCCGGCGGCCGCGAGTGCGCCCCGGTCGGTGTCGAAGGTGTCGCCGGCGTCGTGCAGGAGGGCGGAGAGCCGGCCCTCAAAGGCATCGCTACTGCTGTCGCTACTGCTGTTTCCGTCGCTGTGCTGCTGCTTCACGGGCATGACGAACCACCGTTTCCACAAGGTTGATGCGCTTGATGTCAGGAGCGGGCGTACTCGGCGAGGTTCTCGCCCAGCAGCTCGCGCAACCGCGCGAGGGCGCGCACGCACCGCGTACGGACGGCGGCCGAACTCATGTTGAGCGCGTCCGCGGTCTCGCGTATCGACCGGTCCTCCCAGTACCGCAGGACGACGACGGCCCGGTCCTTGGCGGGCAGCCGCGCGAGCGCGTCGAGGAGGGTCAGCCGCAGCGAGGGATCGGCGCCTGTGTCGGCCGGCTCGGGGAACGAGTCCCTGGCTCTCTCGCTGCTGCTGAACCGCCGCCGGTGGGCGAGGAAGGTCCGGGTGAGCACGGTCTGCGCGTACCCGGCGGGGTTCCCGACGCGGGAGACCCGCCCCCAGTGGACGAAGATCCGCCCGAGGGCCTCCTGCACCAGATCCTCCGCGAGGTGGGTGTCCCCGGCGGTGAGCAGACAGGCGGACCGGTACAGATGCCCGGCCCGCGCCGCGGCGAACTCGGCGTAGTTCTCCACAGGCCCCTGACTCATCCGCACGCTCCCCCGTCCCCGGCGCTCTGCCGTTCCATCCTCTTGATGCGGTGGGCCCGGGAAAATGTTTCAAAGAATTCTCAGGGCAAGCTCACTGCTCATCCCCCGCGCCCGGCGATCAGGATGAGGCACCGGCTAGACCAGCGCCTCCCGCACCGCGTCGACGAGCGCGGTCGCACGCGTGTCCTCCGCCCCTTCGACGATGCTGTTCATGACGTAACCGAAGGCGATGCCATGCTCGGGGTCGGCGAACGCCAGCGATCCACCACGGCCGGGGTGGCCGAAGGCACGGGGACCGGTCAAGGGGTTCATCTCGACCGGCAGCATGTACCCGGAGGCGAACCGGATCGGGAACATGATGACCTTGTCCACCCCGGCTGCCTGCTCCTCGGTCGCCGACGCGAGGGTCTCCGCGCTGAACAGCCGTACCCCGTCAACCTCCCCGATCAACGCCGCGTACATCCGCGCAAGGCCGCGCGCGGTCCCGATCCCGTTGGACGCGGGCAGCTCCGCGGCCTGCACCTCGGCCGAGTTGAAGTCGATCTCGGCCGGATCGGTGACGGCGAACGCCCTGTTGCTCAACGAGTCCGGGTCCTGCAGCGCGGCGACGAACTCCCGGGCCTCCGGCGGCACGAGATCCAGCGGTACGGTGCTCAGGTCGACGTCCGGCTTCGGATACACCATCCGGCTGACCCGCCCGCGCTCCGCCGCCGGCAGCCCGATGAAGAAGTCCAGCCCGAGCGGCCCGGCGACCTCCTCGGCGAAGAACCGCCCGGGTGTACGCCCGGAAACCCGCCGGATCACCTCCCCGACCAGCCACCCGAAGGTCCGCCCGTGATACCCGTGCGCGGTCCCCGGCTCCCACGCGGGCCGCTGAGCGGCGAGCGCGTCCACCATCGGCTGCCAGCGCAACGCCTCACCCAGCGGCACCGGCGGTTCGACCGTGACCACCCCGGCCCGATGCGACAGCAACCACCGCACCGGGATGTCCGCCTTGCCGTTCGCGGCGAACTCCGGCCAGTAGGCGGCCACCGGCGCATCGAGATCCAACTCCCCGCGCTGGGCGAGCAGATGCGCGACGGTGGAGGTGGCCCCCTTGGTCGCGGAGTACACGAGCTGCAACGTGTCCCGCTCCCACTCCCGCCCGGTCTCCGGATCGGCGACCCCACCCCACAGATCCACCACGGGCCGCCCGTCCCGATACACACATACGGCGGCCCCGACATCCCCGCGCCGCTCGAAGTTGGCGGCGAACGCCTCCCGCACGCCCTCGAACCCGGCCGCGACTTCCCCGTTGATTGTCGTCATGCCCTCATCCTGGCACCGCGGCCGTGCATGTCCATGCCCTACACGTACGGGTGGTGTTCAGGAGGCCGGGGCCCCTGGACACCACCCGTACGTCGGCGTGCTGTCAGCGGTGCGTCACGAGTCCGTGGCCGTGACGTCCGAGGCGTACACGAGGGAGACCCGGTGGTTGTACTGGATGGTGTACATGGCCTTGGCGCCGGTGACGACCGTGCCGCTGGACGGGAAGAAGTCGTCCGTGAGAGACGGCGCCACGGTGGCCACGTAGGCCTGGCCGGCCGGGACGGAGTACATGCTCAGCGCGGCCTGCGTCGAGGGCGACAGGCCCGCGGGGTACTCGGCGGCGTCCGGGTAGCTGGAGCCGTACACCGCCACGGGGGAGCTGCCGGCCGCCGTGATCACCTTCACCCCGTGGGCCGGCGCGGTGTTGCAGCCGTGCGGGTTGTAGAACCACACCTTGGCGCCGCTGAACCAGATGGCGGTCCAGTCGCCGTCCTGATCGGCGACCACGAACTGCTGTCCCGCCGCCGCGGTGCTGCCCCAGTCGTTGATCCGGTCGGTGCCGGCCGCGCCGGGGTGAATCGCCTGGTCCCCGAAGAGGGGGGCGGTGTCGCTGGGCCCGGTGCGCAGGTAGACGAAGTTCGACGCCTGCTGCGTCTCGGTGCACGCGGTGGTGGCGCCGGTCGGGTCGTCGGAGGGGCAGATCTGGACGGTCTGCAGGTTGGCGGCGAAGCGGGGGGCGATCGTGACCGCCGAGCCGACGGGACCGACGCCGTGCCGCCCGGTGTGCACTCCGAGCAGGCTCATGAGGTGGTTCCAGTCCCAGGACGGGCCCGGGTCCCAGTGCATGCCGGAGACGAGGGACGACTTCGGCCCGGCGACGTTGTCATGGCCGATGATGTGCTGCCGGTCCAGCGGTATGTCGAAGCGCGCGGCGAGGTACTTCACCAACTCGGCGGTGGCCTCGTACTGCGCCTCGGTGTACCAGGTGGCACCGTGCGCGGCGTAGCCCTCGTGCTCGATGCCGATCGAGTGCATGTTGGTGGAGTAGTTGCCCGCGTGGAAGGCGAGGTCCTTCGTGGGCACCATCTGCGTCACCGCGCCGTCGGAGGACCGCATGACGTAGTGCGCGGCGCCGCCGCCCGCCTGCTCGAAGGTGGTGATGGCGGCGTCGTACGAGCTCTCGGTGTCGTGGATGACGATGCTGTCGATCCGGATGCCGTTGGCGGGGCGGTTGGAGACCTGGCCGTTGGACGGCGACGCCGGCACGAAGGTGCAGGCGACCGTGGTCGGGCACTCGGTGGCGGTGTCCGCCGCGGACTTCAGATCCAACGAGGCCAGCTGACCGGTCGCCGGCGCGACGTCGCTGTCAGCCGCCAGCTTCACGTGCTCGCCGTCGGCCGTGGTGCGGTGGGCGCCCTTCTTCACCGTGGCGAAGACACGGTCGGCGAAGGCCGTGGCGCCCTGCCGCGCGGTGGACTGGCTGTAACGGGCCACGGCCGCATACCAGTTGCCGGGGTCGGCGGATACGGCGCCGATCGCGGCCTTCTGGTACGAGGCGAGCAGCGCCGCACCACCGCGGATGTTGGCCGTCGGATCGGTACGCAACGTCTGGGCCGGCAGCCCGGTCAGCTTCGCGGCGGCCTGAAGGGTGTGCAGGGCCGGAGCGGCGGACATCTGCTTCAGGTCGCGGCGGCCCGCCGCGCCCGCGTCGCCGCCGGCCATCATCGCCGGGGTGACGTCCGTCAGGTGCATCGGACCGTAGCCGCCGTCCGTGCTGTGCTGCCCGGCGTGCGTGTCCCAGGCGGACTCCTGGTACGCCACCGCAAGCAGCAGCTGACGCGGGACGTGGTACGCGTCGGCGGCGGCCGTGAAGTCCTGCTGCAGCGTGGTCGCCGCAACCGGGGTGCCACCGGCGGCCAGCGCCGGCACCGGCACGGCCGCCCCACCCGCGACGGCGAGCGCGGCGACGGCGGTCAGCAGGGCCGGACGGCGGCCCTTCGACGCGTCTCCGCGTCTGGGATTGCTTGAGCTCATGAATGGGGCCTCGGACCTCGGAGGATTGAATGGCGGAATGGAGGATGCATGCGACGGGGCATCGGTTCATCGACCGGACCGGTATGCGCACGACTCCGCGACCAACGCGGGGCTTCGTCCGTCGGCGCCTGGCAGTGGATGATCCCTCCCGACTCGAAGGCGCGTCAACTTCACGTCGTCAAACGGGACTTGCGCGCGACTGCGAACCTCGCACCACGACGGACACCGACCGGCGCATGGCCGAAGTCACCGACAAACGCGCCGGAACCCTGCCCGAGGAGGTTCCGGAGCCCTGCCCGAAGGTCCGCCGAGACCGGCAACGCGTCCGACACCGGAACCCCCGCATCGCACGCCCGGGGCAGCCACCCGACCACCTGACGACCTGTGCCCTCTGCCACAGCGACAGCGAGTGAGCAGAGCGACGGCTCGCCCCGGAAGGAGTGGAGGCGGTCGGCCACGTACACGACGCCGACTTCGGCGAGGAGGCGGGACACCTGCTGAAGCGCGCCGGGCCATTTCGGTCAGCTTTTCCGTATCGAGGTCACCGGTTTTCCGTATCGAGGTCACCGGCGGCCGACGTCCGGGCACATCGCCTGTTCACCTCCGCCCAGGCGGTGTCGAAGTCGGCGCCGACCGGGATGTCCTCGAACTCGGCAGTTGAGAAGTCGACACGGATCACGAAAGGTTTCCTTCAGGGGCCGCCGGCTTTGCGCCTGGGGCGGAAGGGGGCGGAGGAGGAGGGGGCGATCCCCACCGCTGGGACCGCTGCTGCTCGAAACCGTCCACCAGGCGTCGGCTGCGTTCGTACCAGCCCTTCATCCACCTGGGCACGAGTACCGCCACGACAGCCAGCGCGACGGCCCCCAGCAGCAGTGCGACACCGACAGCGGGCACCTGACGTGCCACCCATGCCAGGAGAAGGAAACCGATGCCGAGCAGTGCCGCGATGACGACCAACCCCCGGGAGCCGTGGGACTCGTAGGCGGCGATGCCATGCCGGGCGGAGGCCGCCTGCTCTGCGGTGACCGGTCGGACCGCGCCGTTCGGTGTTGTGGCCGGGGGCCAGACCAGAGGCAGCAGAGGGCCGCCGGAGCGCAGCCGGTTCAGCGTGTCCTGGGCTCGCCGGCGGACGTCGGGGGAGTCGTCACGCAGGTAGACCAGTTGCCACTGCCCCCGCGTGACAATGTCCCTCGAGTGCAGCCGGTAGCCCATCTCGTAGGCGACGGCGGCGATCTTGTCGTTCTGCAGGACGTCGAGGCCCAGCAGAGTGATCTCTGACGTGCCGCGGCCGTCGAAGTGGGCGAGTATTTCTTCGTCCTTCATGAGACGCCTTCATTTCTCCTGCTGGGCGGCACGGTCCTTCTCGGTTCCAGCCTCCCAGGCGTTCTGGAACCCCACGAGAAGGGGTGCGCCGGGAAGGGCGAGTTCGGCACCCTGCTCCGGGGTCTTCGGAATGAAGTAGCCCAGTGCCGTCGGATCTCCCATGAAGGAGGCGATGGTGTCCACCAGTCCGAAGTTGGCAGACGCGTCGGCGGCTCGGCTCGCGGCGATGGCCTTCACGCTCTTGAACCCGAGCCCGACCGGGAGGACACCCAGAACATCCTGCGCGAGCGTTCTGTTGGACACCACGGAGTCACCTCCTACGGCCCGTGCGGTGCCGTGCACTGCCAGAGCGCCGAGAGAGAAGGCCCCCGATGCGATGGCCACCGACTCCGAGGCCAGTGCGAGGGGCGGGAAGAACACGCTGAGACCGAGCAACACCAGTGAGATCGCGCCCAGGGCGGCGCTCACCGTCGCCAGCACGTCACCGAGGGCCGCGACGGCGTTGGCATGCTCGGCGAGCCACTTGACCGCGTCGGACACCGTCGCGCTGACCGCCTCGGCGACCATGTCGTCGATGTCGCTCAAGGCTTTTCCGATGCCGACCAGGGCGTCCCCCAGACTGTCCATCAGCCCCGGCTCGTCCGGAGCGATGTTCATCGCCTTGTCCAGACGCCGTGCGACGGCCCGGCCTTCCAGGTCGTAGTCGATGGCCAGATCGCGGGCCTCAGCGCGTATTCGGTCGAGGTCGGACTGAGCGGTGGCGGACGCCAGTTCCGCTGCCGCTCAGTCCTTCTCGGTCTTCTCTTGTGCGCGTGCCGCCGCGTCGTCCGTGGGCGGCGGGTCGAGTAGCCACTTGGGCGGCAGCGCGGCCAGCCTGCCCTTCGCCGAGCTCAACGCGTCTTGGGCGTCCTGCGCCTGGCGCTCCAGTACCTCCGCTTTGCGTTGCCACTCCGGCATCGCGGCGGCCCAGTCGCCCAGTGCCTGGGCAGCCCTGCCGAAGGACTGCTTCGCCTTGTCGACCTTCGGACGAAAGTCGTCCTCGAACTGCTCACGGAACGCCTCCGCGTGGTGGCCCCTCCAGTCCCCCTCGCCGGTGCCATGCAGAACGTCGGAGATCCTGCCGACGGAAACCGGGCACCTCTGCGTTCCGGTCCGTCGCAGAGGCGGGGTCTGAACCGAAGAGTCGGCCACGGTCAGTCCCCGCCCTTCAGACGTCGGTCATTCATTGCACAAGGTGTCTGTGTGTCGGCCGGGTGGACGTCAGCGGTCCACTATCTCTGCGAAGAAGCCGACCTGAGGATCGTCCGGAGTGCCGACGAGCAGTGCCCGGTCCAGAAGGACGTTGTTGTGCTCGCAGCTCGTCTCCGGAAGCATCACGCATGCGTGGCAGGCGGCCATGTTCGTGCCACCGGTGCCGGACACTCCGCTCTCCATGCAGAGCGGGTCGGACGAGCACCACTCGGCACGGAGGACGGCCGAGCGGATCGCACGGTCCAGCAGGTGCGGTTCGCCCTGTGCGACCAGGCCGCCGAGACTGCCCGCCGAGTCGCTCGTCGCCGTGTAGATCAGGACCCCGGCCATGTCGTCGTCCGCGTACAGACGCTCGCGGAGGGCAGCCGACGGGTACCCCGCCTCCAGGCTCCACTCGTTGATGAGCACGTGGGCCAGCGTGTGGAGCAGCACCATACGCGGGGAGGCGGGGGAGCGGATGGCCTGGTGGCGGTCGCCCGCCCTCTCCTCCAGCACCCGCTGATGGGCCGTGCGCAGACGTTCCGCGCGAGCCGCCACGCCGACCGTGCGCTCCCAGGAGCCGAGCCGCTCCTCGTCCAGACGGAGAAACACGCCCTCGCCATGGACCTCCATGGCCGGGAGCCACGGCACAGGACCGCCGGCGAGCGGCATCTCCTTCGCCTCGGTGGACGAGTCGGGGTCGGCGAGCCGGGTGAAGGCCTTCAGCGCGCGCACCTCGCGGAGCCGCTTCACCAGCATCGGATCGGTCACGCCGAGCGGCTTCAGCACGGCCGTGTCGCCCACCGGGGGTTCGCAGAGGAACTGCTCGTCGCGGGTGTGTTCGCTGTCCTCGTTGCCTGCGCGGAGACGCTCGTACTCCTTGTTCCGCAGAGCGCGATAGCGGTGGTCGAAGGTGGGAGCTGCGTCCCCGTCAGGGTCCTCCTCGCGCTCCGCGTCCAGGAGCGTCATCACCACTTCCAACGGAATGGGTGCCTTGTCCTTGAGGGCGGCCTTCAGGTATCCCGCCACCTCACTGCGGTCGGCGCACTCGCGCAGCGCGTCCCAGTGCTCGGCCAGCGGGTCCGAACGGCCGTCGCTCCACGGCGGGATGGACAGCGCCGACTTCAACACCGGCTGCCATACGGTGGAAGAGCCGCGCTGGAGGGTGCGCAGGGGCAGGCCGCACGTCTCCTTGGCCGAATCGCCCAGCCAGGGGCGAGAGCCCTGGCACCTGAGACCGAGATCCTTGAGCGCCTCCTTGCGGAATGAGCCCTCCATCGAGACCTCGGGCTTCGGGGCGCAGTCGCAGGAGACGACGATCGAGCGGAGCGAGGACGTACGACCGGACGAACGCAGCCTGAGCTGCCCACCGCACCGTCCGGCCTTGGCCCCCGGCTCGGTGGACCGGTGGACCCAGTGCCAGTACGGGAACTCGTCGAGGTGCCCGTCCTCGCAGGCGACGACGAAGCGGGAAGGGATCAGGTCGACCTCGCAGGCGCCACAGACGCTGCGCCCCTCCGGCGGGTTGAAGTCGCGGTGTCGCTGGAGCTCGTCGCAGTCGGGGCAGGAGTGCATCTGGGGGAACCGTCGGACCCGCATGCCGTCCTTGCTGTCGTCGCCGGACGCGGGGGGCAGCCGGAAGTAGCCGACGCCGAGCAGGCGGGCCAGACGCCGTTCGTGGATCCGGGGCGCTTCGTCCGCCCGCCAACTCTTCTCCGCGTCGTCCAGACCCGAGACGACGAAGGACTCCTGGTCGACCGCGATGAGCGAGCCGACGCCGTAGGTGGTGATGGCCTGGGCGCGGCGGACAGAACCCCGCCGGGGCAGGTTGTGGGCAGGCGCACCGCTCTGGCCCGTACGACGGCGGCGGGCGGGGGGCGGGGTCATCGGTTTCCCTCCATGAACAGTGCGGACTCGGCGTCGACGTCGCGCAGGCTCCACAGAGTGGGCCATGCCTCGAGGTCCTCGGTCTCGTCGTCGTACGACTTCAGGATCGACGGGGAGCGGTTGCCTCGCTGAGGTTCGAAGAGCAGGCCGCTGTGGACATCGGCCTCTTTGCACCACCAATCCACGAACTCGTCGAACGCCCGGGACACGGCGGTGATCTCCTTGCTGTCAACGGCGCCGGTGCGGTCGAGGACGATGTCCTTCACCTCGTTCCTGAGCACTGCCTCGTACGACTCCACCTTGGCGGCACCGTCGTTGGGGCGGGCGGCCGGGATCAGGATGCGGGCCAAGGCCACGATAACCGCGTGAAGGCCCCGGTCGCGGGAGCGCGCGGAGAACGGGGTGACCGACGTGGACTCGACCTCCCGGTAGAGAGCCGAGTGGAAGTGCTGGAAGCTCTCGTAGTGTGAACGGTCTCGGGAACGGGAGGAGTTGAGCATGACCGCCACCAATCCCGGGTGCGCGCGCCCGACGCGGCTGGTGGCCTGGATGTACTCCGCCGTGGTCTGCGGTTGGCCCATCACAGCCATGAGACCGAGCCGGTCGACGTCGACACCGACCGCGATCATGTTGGTGGCCAGAAGCACGTCCACCGCGTCCTCGTCGGGGTAACGCTTCTCGATCCGCTTGAGACGGGTCGGGATCTCGCTGGCGTCGACGCGGCTCGTCAGTTCTGAGTAGTTCGGGATCGGTCGGACCTCCCTTCCCTCGCGCTCGGCGAGCAGCTCCAGATACGCCACCACGTCGTCGTGGACCTGGAGTTCCGCGGCGGAGAGCAGGCGCAGGCTGTTGAAGTAGCCGACGAGGCTCCAGTACGTGTCCTTCACCCTGTCGTCCCCCGTGTCCGCGTGCATCGCCCGGTGCAGCAGGGTGGCGTACGTACGGATCAGCAGCGTGGACTGACTGGTGCCGGGGGCAAGGAGGCCGACGTAGCGGCGACTCGCCTTCTCCTCGCGAGGGGTCTCCACGGCGAACCACGAGTCGCGGGAGTCCAGTCCGGCGGGGGGGAACTGACGTACGCCACGGGCGAAGAGATGCCTGCCCTGGTCGGCGGCGCGGCGGATGGTCGCGGTGGAGGCGATGACCTTGGGCTTGTTCGCGAGGGCGTCCACGGCCGTCTCGTAGAGGCCGGTCAGGGTCCCCAACGGTCCCGAGATCAGGTGGAGTTCGTCCTGAACGATCAGTTCCGGCGGCGGAGTGGGGTCGGTCGTGTCGTCCCGGTTGAACAGCGCCGCGGTGGCCGGGCGCCACGGCATCGAAGCGAACTTGTCGACGGTGGCGATCACCAGCGTCGGCCGGGCGGCGTACACCGCCTCGTCGACCAGGTGGACGGGCAGGCCGTCGGCGAAGTCGCAGTCCTCGCCGGGGCAGCGGACGAACATCCGTGCGGCCTTGACGTCGGCGTCGTAGTCGCGCGCGTCGAGCCGCTCACCGCACCACGGACAGGCGTGCAACTGGACGGGATTCTCCTTGGCGAGGCTCTTGCCGAGGTTCCGGCGCAGCTCGCCGAGCTTCTCGTCGGCCTTCTCCAGCGTATTGGGGGTGGCCGAACGGCCGACCCACATGCCGACGGAAAACTCTTCCTCACCCAACTCAGGCTCGCGGCGCCTCAGCTGTTCCATCGCGCAGAGCAGGATCGCCGCGCGCTCGAACTGCTGAAGGGTGAGCAGTCGGAGCGTGTACCGCATGATCACCGTGACCCCGGCGCCGGCGGCTCCCTCACGGATACGGCGCAGGAACGACGTGAGCGCGATCAGGCCGAGGTAGGCCTCCGTCTTGCCACCACCGGTGGGGAACCAGAGCAGGTCGGAGAGCGCGCGGTCGTCGTGGCGGGGGTCGTCGATCCCCGCCAGACAGAGCAGCACGAACGCGATCTGGAACGGGCGCCAGCGCCCCACGGGCAGGTCCGGCGTGCCCATCCGTCCCTTCCGCACCCAGTCGCTGCGGGCGCGCTGATCGGCCATGGCACGGTTGGCCAGGCGGAACGCCCGCATCACGTCGGGCTTGGTCCGCAGCAGCTCGATGCCCTCACGGATGCGTCCGAGGGCCTCGCGGCAGGCCGTCACCTGATTCCGCGCGGCCTCATCGTGCTGGGTGCCGGTCAGGGCCTCGGCCTCGGCCCGCTTGCGGTCGATCCACCGCTCGTACCCCGAGGCGAGACCCTCCAGCGCGGCCAGGATCTCGGCGTCGGTTTTCTCCGCCAGTCCCAACATGGACAGTGTCGAGCTGTCGATCTCAGGGTTGGAGTCGGTGAGCAGCACCTCCACCGACGGTACGAACTGGCTGCGCACCTCGGGGACGCCGCCCTCGAGAGTGTCGGTCACCCCGATGGGCGGCGGCGTCCAGTCCCATTCCGCCGAGCAGCCGTGCCCGACGGCGAAGGTCGGCGCGTGCCGGTGCAGCAGCCGGCTCGTGGCGACCTCCGGGTCGTGGGAGGCCGTCCTCGCGGGGCGTTCGACGAACGCCGTGGAGCCGTCGGCGGCGCGGACCCGAAGGCCACACTGGAACAGGGAGAACGCGTCCTTCAGGTCGTACTTGCCGACCTGCTCCGCGTTGATCAGGGTCACGGTGATGCTGACCGTCCCCGACCGCGGGTCGGGGCGACGGACGATCGCGTGCAGGTCGAGCTTCCTGTCGGTGTGCAGCCGGGCCCGTACGCCGCTACCCGGCACGGTGACGTCGATCGTGTGGTCCGGGAGGTCGAGCTCCTCCCGCCGCCAGTGCTCACGCTGGGCGGACAAGGTGCGGGCCTCGGCCCTGCGCGCTTCGACCGGCCTGCCGTCCGCGTCGGTCGGACGGTAGGCGGCGGCGCGCGTCGAGACCACGATCGTCCCGCTTATGGCCGGGTCGACCGCGAAGGTCAGGCCCATGGACGAGGGTCGACGGTCCCCCGGCCGCCCCGGGTCGCGCTCCGCGCCGGACTCCTCCACGCTGTCGCGGGTCAGCACCGGCGCGGCGTCCAGGCCGTCCTGCTCGGCGGCCTCCTCCTTGCGTGCTTCCGCCGCGCCTTTGTCCGCCGAACCCGGGTACAGCACCCCGGTCGGGTAGCGGTCGATGGGCGTGTCCTGGGTGAGGATCTCGTCCCGGTCGTCCGGCTCCGCGTCCTCCGCGGGGCCGAGCAGCTCGCGGCGGAGTCCCACCAGGAGTTCCTCGTCCCTTACCCGGTAGTGCTCGGAGTGTCGGCCTGCCACCTGCGTCATGCGCCCTGCTCCTCGTCGTTGTCGGCCCGTCGGAACCATCCGACGCCGGTGATCCTCGGGGTGATCCACACGCCCCGATCCCCGAGGCCGGCGTTGGCCCCGGCCGCGGTGCTGCCCGTCACCGTCTGCAGGATGTCGACCCGCGGCCCATGGATCTCGTCCGGCCACCAGGGGTCCCACGTCCTGTTCACCTTCTGCACCTGGAACAGCTCCTCGCGGAACCGTCGCGACGCCTCCCCGATCTCCCGCCCGTCGTGCAGCAGGTCGTACGGCGGGCTCTGCGTCTCACCCATGGGCAGGTCGTGGCGCTTGCGCAGCACCACGGACTCTCCGGGGCTCACCCGTTCCAGGAGGTACGCCTGAGTGGCTGCGGCGTCGCCGTCGTGGCCCGGAGGATCGTCCTGGCACACGTCAGCCGCCTCGATGACGATGCCGTACCGGTCGTAGGATCGCCAGCCTCCGATGTAGCGACGGCCGTCGCCGCGCTTTCCCGCCCGCCTGAACTGCGGCAGTTCGGGCGGCGCCATGTGGTACAGGTCGTGGCGGGCGCGCGTCATCGCCACGTACAGGGCGCGGGCCTCGGCGGGGAGGTCCAGCTGGTCCTTGTGGCGCTTGAGGAGTTCCGCGACGGTCGGCGGGGTCAGAACGATCACCCGATCGAACTCAAGGCCCTTGGCCCGGTGGACGGTCGAGACGACGATCCGGGCGGTCTCCGGGTCGGCCGCCTCGTCGGGGAACCTGCCCTCGGCGGCCGCGCGGCGCAGGTGGTCCAGATCGAGCACGCCCCGTCCCGCCCCACGGGCCACACGCCGCAGGATGGTCCACAAGGCCGCCGGGTCGGGCTCGTACGGCAGGGGTATCTCCGCGAGCAGGGCGTGGAACCGGTCCTCGGCGAGACCGGTCGCCTCCGTGCGACGCAGCAGCTCGGCGACCCAGTACGGCACGGGACGGTCTTCGAGCGGACGTCTCAGCCGGTGCTCGACGCCGTGCGCGTGCAGCATTTCGGAGACCACGAGAGCCTCCCTGTTGTCGCGGGTGAGAACGGCGCAGGTGTCGGAGAGGTCCCGCAGACCGTCCAGTGTGAACTCGTCGGTGAGGTCGCCCATGCCGTTCGCCGGGTTCAGGAGGAGGTCGCGCAGCTCGTCGTAGAGCACTCCCGCCTCGTCCGGGTCGGTGAGCTGTTGGAGGCGGGGGCCGTGCGCGAGCGCGATCCGGGCCTCGGTGGTGGTGGCCCGGAAGTTCTGGGTGAGGCGCAGCTCCACCAGGTCGTCGGGGTACGAGAAGCGCAGCCAGTCGAAGAACCTGCCGGTCTCGTCGGCGCGTTCGCCCGGGTCCGCGATCTGGAAGCCGTAGACGGACTGTGCCGCGTCGCCGACGACGGTGAAGCCGCAACTGTCCTGGTACCGGTCGAGCAGCGTCTCCACCAGGTCGCGGCGCGCGCCCAGCAGGTCCTGCACCTCGTCGATCACGACGTGGGCCGGCGGGACGGCGTCACCGATCTCCAGCGCGCCCTTCTCGACGGCGTTGGTCGCGGCGGCGATCCGCTCGTCGAAGCCGGCCGCCGTCCAGTCGCCGTCCGGACGGGCTCGGCGGAGCACGGCGTACGCCCAGGCGTCGAAAGTCTGGGCGCGCACCCGCCGGGCGCCTTCGCCGTGCCGGGCGATCCGCTCACGCAGCTCGCGGGCGGCGGCCCGGGAGAAGGTGAGCACCAGGATCTCGGCGGCCTCCAACGCCTCGTCCGGGTCCTCGGAACCACATAGCGCGTCGAGCCGGCGGACCAGGGTGTGCGTCTTCCCCGCCCCGGCTCCCGCCGTGACCAGGACACGCGCGTCCCAGGGCTGATCGACCACGGCCCGCTGCTCCTCGGTGAGCGGTGGGCTGTCGAGGTAGACGTCGGTCACTTGCGGCTCCAGAGATGTTCGAACTGGGTGAACGCGAGCTGGGTGTCGAAGTTTGCGATGTTGTCGCTGACGTTGAGGATCAGGCAGGAGTCCTTGCCGCCGTTCTTCCTGCCGCGCAGGCCCCGGCCGATCATCTGCTGGTAGACGTTGGTGCTGTAGACCGGGCGGGCGACCACCACGACACGGGTGGCGGGAGCGTCGAACCCCTGGGTCAGGACCCCGTAGTTGGTGAGGACACGGATGCGTCCCGCGCGGAAGTCCTCGATGCGTCGGCGTCGGTCCTGCGTGCTGGTCGTCGAGTCCACGGCGGCTGCGGACACTTCCCGATCGTTCAGCAGGGCGGCCAGGTAGTTGGCGTGGTCCACGGACGTGGCGAAGAGCAGGGTCGGCCAGTCCGCAGGGAGGCCGGCCACCTCGTCGACGATCCGACGGCTGCGTGCGTGGTCCTCCGCCAGGCGCTGCTCGGCGGAGCGGGAGAGCATGGCCATGCGCTCGGCCTGCGCTTTCTCGTCGCGGGTCAGCTCGATGCTGCCGCCTTCGAGGGTGCGGTGCTCCACCTGTGCGAGCATCCCCCATTCCTGGAGGTCCCGGTACGGATCGCCGGACGGGAAGACACCCTCGTCGAGGCGCCGCCGGCCGAAGCGGCCGGCGAGCCGTTTGGTCTCCTCCTCGTTGGTGTTGCGGTACGGGGTGGCGGTCAGACCGAGCAGATGACGCCGGGTCTCGTACTGGGTGAGCCCCAACTTCCCCAGGATGTCGGTGTATCGAGGGGAGATCGCCGTGTGGGCCTCGTCCACGACGACCAGGGAGGCCTCCAGCAGCCACTCGTACTGTTCGGTGTCCAGGCACCGCTCCAGCTTGGCGTCCGTGGCCACGACCAGGTGCGGGTGTCCCTCGACCTCGCCGACCTCGTTGCCGCTCCACAGGCGGCTGATGGTGAGGGGCCGCTCCGCCCCCACCTTGTTCCATACGAACTTCCAGCTCTGCACGGCCTGCTCGCACAGCTCCTCGGTCTGCGCGATCCACAGCAGCGGTCCCTGCAGCTCGCCGACCCGCTTCACCCAGCGGATCACGGCCTCGGCGGTGACGCGCGTCTTACCGGCGCCGGTGGGCAGGGACAGCATGGCGCGCTGTGGGGCTAGGCGGTCGAGCAACGTGGTGATGTTGCGGACCAGGTCCTCCTGGTACTCGTGGAGCCCGGGGAAGTCCCGCGGACCGTCGATCGTCTCGAACACGGGCGGCGACGGCATCCGGGAACCGGCGAAGGTCACCGGCAGTCCGAGGCTCGACACGAAGGCGATGGCGGCCGACGCACCTCCGTATCCGACCGGAGCGTGAGGGAACCTGGCCTGGATGTCCCGGGCGTGGTGGTGGAGCACCCTGTCGCCGCGTGCGTTGAAGGCCATCTGCGCGATCCGGTGCCCGGACGGCTCCGCGCCGTCGGTCGCCTCCAGTTCGGCCTCCATCAGTCCCTCGGGGAGCCCGGACCGTAGGGCCTCGGCACCGATCAGCAGCTCGATCTTGGTGACCACGTCCTCGGCGTCGCGCACGGCCTTCAGAGCGGCCTTCGTCGCACTGTCCCGAGTCATCTGCTCCTGTCGTTCCAGGACGGCCCGGCAGCCGCCCGCGCCCAGTCCGAGTTCCAGCTCACGGTCGATCAGGCGGAGCATCGGCTCGGGCTCCAGGGGGACCCGGACCTTGACGGTGGTGCCCTGGCGCACCGCGTCCAGAGGACGGGTCTTCGCCGCGTTCGGGGTCCGGGTCACCTCTTCCAGCTCCGTGCACGGCTGCACAGTGGCGTTCCGATTGCCACTGCTGAGCCGCTGGCGCAGAGCGGGGTACAGCTCCATGAGCGGGACCGGGTCGCCGTCCGGGACCTCGCGGGTCTCCCGGGTGATGGCCTCGGCGTAGCGCTTCATGGTCCACTTCTCGACCATCAACTCGGCGTCCTCGACGGTCGCCACGAGCAGAGTGGGAAGTTGCTCCGCCCGCAGTGCCCGGTACTCGGTCGTGCCGACGGCGACGGTGATCTCGTCGTCTGGCCGGGTGCCCCAGGTGTCGCCGATCCGGCAGCGGGTCAGCGCGTCCTCGGGGAAGTCCGCCCCGAACCGGGTGAGCATCACGTAGGTGTTGCCGACGAAGGCGTCGTCCTCGCTTCGGGTCACCTCCGAGAGGAGCGTCTCCCAGTGTGCGGCCGGGACCTCGTCGACTGTGACGGGCAGGCGCAGCTTGCGCGCCTTCTCGGGCGAGATGTCGGCGACCGGCAGCACGTCGCGGTAGGCGGCGAGCTGGGGGCCGACCGCCTCGTCCAGCGGCTTGACGCCCTGGGAGGTGGAGACCCTTCCGTACTTCCTGAGCATCCAGCGGATCGGCGACATCACGGCCTGCCGGGTGCTCGACTGTGCACCGATCTGGCGTGTCCAGTTGTCCACCACGGCGTCGTCCGGCAGCGCCCGCAGGAAGGCCGCTCGGGATTCCTCGGAGAGCGACTCGAAGAGGTGCAGTGGGCCACCGATCGCGGAACCCTCCACCTTCATGCGGTTGAGAGCCGGGCGGGGAGCCCGCTGGTCCAGGCTCCGCAGATAGGCCGCGTGGACCGCTTCCCGGTACTCCTCGAACCAGCTCTCGCCCTCCGGACGCATCGAGGTCGACGGTCGTTCCCGCAGGCCGATCTCCCGGAAGAAGGCGAGGTCGTCGGAGTGGAAACCCATGTCGACGGCGATGCCCGGGTCGCGTCGTGCGTCGACCACCGCGCCCGGCAGCATGCAGTCGCGTACCGGGCGGAACTTCCCGTCCGCGGTCCGCACACACAGGGTCTCGCCGACGTTCGGCACTTGCTGGAGCACGGTGTGGGTCAACCGGCGCCCGCCGGCCTGGCGGAACAGGTCCCAGAAACGCGCCCACTCGGCGTTCCCGTAGCCGTCGAACCCCTGGTCGAGGACGCTGATGAACCGGCCCTCGACGTCTGCCTCCCGGATGCCGAGCAGGTTGAGAGCCGAGGCGAGTCCCGGGTCCCGGGCGATTTCGCCGACCACGTACACCAGGGACTCGCGCAGCCCGTCCTCGTCGGCGCGGCGGAACACCTGCCCGGGAACGGGGGGGACGAGGCCGTGCTCCTCCGTGAGCACGATCTTCGCCTTCCGGGCCTCGCCGGCGTACGGCGACCGGGTCTCGATCATGTCGGCGACGATGCGGATCGCGGTCGCGGACGCCTCGGCGGTGCCGCACCCGACGAGGGCCTCCAGCCATGCGCGCACGTCGGACCGCTTGTGGCCGGCCGCACCGAGGATGTGCTCGACCTTTCCCGAACGGAGCGGGTCGACCTCGGCGTTCGGGTGCAGCCAGTCAGAGGGGCGGCCGGGGGTCTCGTGCCACAAGCGCAACCAGCCGGCGTGCCGGTCCTTGTCGAGACGCGGCGGGACGCGCAGCTCGGTCGGAACGCGCAGTACGCCCTCCTGGTCGGGGAGAGACGGGCGGACAGCCGTCCGTTCCCAGATCTCCCGGGTCAGGAACTCGTCCGCCCAGCTGATCGCCTCCTTCACACGGCCCGGCAGCAGCGGGAGGTACGCGGCGGGGTCCTCGGCGGGGGCCAGGCCGGGCAGGGAGTCGACCACCAGCGATGCCGAGACCTTGACCATCTCCTCGTTGAAGGCGGAGGAGTCGAGCAGGTTCTGACGGTCCTCGTTGGTCTTCCAGGCACCGTTGAGGATGCCGCTCAGGGACATCTCGTACTTGGTGGGGAAGAAGGACCAGAAGCGCCCCCGCCCCCGCGAATGCGGACTGACATGAAGCCCGGTCTTCTCGTCCTTCTCCAGCGCGGGCACCGCCCAGGCGAGGTCCAAGGTGAGCCGGTCGTGCAGTTCGCCGGCGTCGGCCCGGGCCGCGGGGCCCGGCTCGTGCGTGGTGGAGAAGACCCGCCAGCGGGCACTGACGGTGGGCCTCCCCGTCCGCTCCTCCACTACGGTGTGCAGATTCCCCGAGCGCTCGGCGGCCAGCACGCGACGGACGGCCGGACGGGGCCGACGGTCCTCGAGGACAACCTTCGCCACGTGCGGGGAAAGAAGCTGGAACCCGAGCGGGAACTCCTCGCGGGCCGCCCCGGCCGCCGTCCGCCCGCCGTGCATGTCCAGCGCCAACTTGCCGGCGGCGCCAGGGAGCAGCGGCAGGCGGACCACGGTGGTGGCCCAGTCGAGCAGCTCGTCGAGGACGGAGTCCTGGGCGCGTTCGGCAGCCGCGTCGAGGGGACGGGCCATCCGCAGCACCGGTGCTTCGAACCCTTCACCCAGGTGGTCCAGGACGCCGGGGACCGAGCGGATCTTCTCCAGCGCCCATTCGCGGTCGAATCCGAAGTCACCGGTTCTGCTGAAGAACTGCGGAGTGTCGGTGACGACCAGAACGGATTTCACACCCACGCCGAATCGGCCGATCTGACCGCCTCGCTTGCGCGACATGCTCATTCGGAGAATGGTTTCCGCGCCCAAGGGAGTGACCGGGGATCCCTCGTTGGCGCAGTAGAGGTGCGTCTCGGTGAGAACGACGTGGACGCTCCCTCCCGGCTCGTTCGCGATCTCGTCGGCGGCGTTCTGCACGAGTTCGAAGAGCTGCCGATCGCCGTATCCGCCCTGAGTGATGCGGCGCTCGCCGTTGGCGTGCTCGGGAATGAGGCCGGGGTCGACCTCGTACGTCTGCAGGACGCGAGAGGACTGTTCGAGGACGGTGCGGATGACCGACGATGAGGAATCGGACATTGCTTCTTCACGGCTCCTGCGATAGATGGCATGACGAAACACGTACGAGAGGGTCGGCCGTGGAGCGGTCCGAGCCCGTTCGACCTGGGGAGATGTGGTGCGGCGACCTCGTGACCTCGTGACCTCGCCGATCGTGCGTCGAGGGTCATCAGCCGTCGCTGATCACCCGTCGTGGGGATCGACGGGTGCGGAACAGGGGTCGAAGAGCTCTTCGAATCCCTCGACCGCAGTACCGGACGGACCGAGAATCTGCTTTGTCTCCGTTTCTGAGCTGGCTAAATCGAGCTGTAAGCCATGGAGTTGATCTCACGCATCGAATCAGGGGTGCAGTGCTGCGGAGAATTCCGTCTCCCCGGGGAGGGGCTCCATGAATTTCGCGTCCCCCGGTCCTTGCCGAGGATCCCTGCACCGCAAGCACGTCGGGGTCGTGAAAATGAAAGAAGGTACAACTCACCCGTTGTCACACGGGAGTTCCCGAGTGAGGCGGACGCTTTCCGCTGCCGTGATCCTAGGGCGCGTAACCCGTTCGGTCTACCCCAATGCTGTTGCAGGTTACCGGAGTTGACCTCTCCGATTTGCGGTGTGGTTTACGCCCGAGAACTTCCCGCCCCCTCGCGGCCTGTCGTTGAAGTGATGAACCTGAAGGTAACTCCTGAATCGGGCTTATCGGGCAGGCTGGATGGGCATGGATCCGGCCCGATCAGGCGACGTCAAGCGTCAGTTGACGTGCGTCCTCGCGTCAAATTAGCCTGTCCATGACTGTGGCACAACGACATACGGCAGAGAGTGGGAGGCCCCATGGAGGTCGGTGAGGATTTCGGGCCCTGGTTGTCCCGTCAGCTCAGGCTGGCGAACAAGACACAGGCGGAGCTGGCGGAGGAACTGGGGCTGACCCGCGCCGCCGTCTCGGCGTGGATCACCAAGCGCTCCGTCCCGCGCCCCACCGTCATGGGTGAGATCGCCAAAGCGCTCGGAACCGACCTGGGCACCGTGCATACCCGTACCACCGACACGCAGGCCGGCCTGCCGGTCACCTGGTACCACCGGCCCGGGTACCAGGACGGAGGACGCGACGGCGGAAACGCCGCGGCCTTCGCCTTCGATGCGGACGTCCAAGTCCTCGCGCGCGAGACCTGCCAGAACAGCCTCGACGAGCGCCTCGTGGAGAACGGACGACCCGTTCGGGTGCGCTACAGCCTCCACGAACTCACCGGCGAGAAGCTGGAGGCGTTCCGCGCCGCCGTCCTCTGGGACGAACTCCGCCCCCACTACTCGGCGGTCTCCGAGTCCGCCGCCGATCAGAAGGTCGGCCGCGTCGTGGACGCGGGCGTACGCGACATGTTCGAGAAGGGGCGCCTGATCCTCCTCCGGATCGACGATTACAACGCCTCCGGCCTCACCGGCGACGACTACGGCGACGGCAAGTTCGCGGCCGTCGTCCGCAGGCAGCTGGAGAGCCTCAAGTCGGGGCGGGGCGCGGGTGGTTCCTACGGACTCGGCAAGGCGACGCTCTGGGCCACCAGCGCGCTGGGCATGGTGCTCATCAACTCCACGCTCTCCGTCCCGCACGAGGGTCGCACCGAGCGGCGCGTCATCGGTCGGCTGGAGCTGCCGTGGCGCTCCGTCGACGGCACCCCGTACGCGGGCCCGGCCTGGCTGGGCCGCCCCGACCCCGAGACGCACAACGCGGAGGTGGTCCGCTCCTGGTGGGCCGACGAGGAGACGGTCGATCGCCTCTATCTCACCCGCGACAACGACGAGCCGGGCACATCCTTCCTCATCGTCGGCGCCCACGACGTGGCGAGCCTCGAACAGGGCGGATCCGACTCGGACGACGAGGAGGGGAACGCGAGCGACGGCGACGGGATCCGCGACATTCGCGTCATGCATCGACGTCTTGTCGAGGCCCTGGGTCGGGACTTCTGGGCGGCCATGACCGGAGGCGGCAGCAGGCTTCCGCTGTTGGAGACCTCGGTGCGCACGTATCGCAACGGCGAGGTCGTCGTGGAGGAGGAGACGGTCGACCCCACCGACACCCAGCCCTCGCGCAGCCGGGCGCTGCGCGCGTTCTACGAGGGGACGACCGTGGACCGGCTCACCGAGGCCGGCCAGGTGGCCCTCCGCACCGTTCCGCTCCGGCTTCCCCTGTCCGGCGGACGCTCGGGCACCCTCGGCACGCACCAGGGAGTGCTCCTGGTCACGGAGGCCGAGGACAAGGACGGGGTGCCGAACCAGGTCCACTCGCTGCGCGGCAACCGGATGACCATCAAGAAGTCGACCGTCCACGGTCTGCCCCTGGGTGTCACCCAGTTCCAGGCCGTTCTCCTGGTGGGCCACGCGGCGGGGGAATCGGCTCCCTTCGCAGGGGAGGCCGAGGAGTTCCTGCGGGCCGCCGAACCCCCCGAGCACGACCGATGGGGCCAGACCGAGGAGTTGACCCTCCGCTGGTCCCACAGCGCCCACAACCGCATCTCCCGACTCACCACCGAGGTCAACTCGGCCGTCAGGGAGCTGGTGGTCCGGCCGAAGCGCCCCGGTACCGAGGAGAGTGCCAAGCTGCGCAAGAAGCTCACCGTCCCGCGCAAGGCCGCCGCACCCAAGCGTGGTTCCGGGCCGACCGTGCCGGAACTGGTCGAGCTGGATGCCGCGATCGGCGAGAGCAATGAGTGGCGGATCACGGCGGAGGTGAAACTTCCACGCGCCGACGAACTGCCCGCGATGACCCCTGTGGTCCTCCTCGACGTCCGTTCGGGCGGCAGGCCCAGACTCGACTGGGCCGAACTCGTGGCCGTGGAGGGCTGCGAGGTGGAAGGCGGGGTTCTGCACTTCGAGCAAGGCGCCCGTAAGGCGGTGTTCCGTGGGGCCACCGATCCCACCAGTCATCCGGTCCGCACCGAACTCACGCGACTCGCGCTCGAACTCCGTGCCGGCTCAGGGGAGTGAGGCATGAAGTTCTATCCCTACAAGCGACTCAACCGCCCGGTCGGTCTGAGGGTGACGTCGGTCTCGCTCAGGCTGCCCGACCGCACCCGTGACCACTTGGACACCTCGGCGTTCTCGACGCCCCAGAGAACCGTCGCCCTGGGCGTGGCACAGCACGAGGACTGGCTGTCCGCCAGGATCGGCCTGTCCGCAACACTGCCGCCCGGCGCCACCGACCCCGACGCCCCGTGGAGCGATCTACGGGTCCTCGCAGTGCTCACCGACGGTGACACCAACGTCCGCACCACGGTCGAACTCCGCCAGGACGCCCCGGACAGCAAAGAGTGGTCCGGCGCGATCGAGGTGCGCCGCGACGACCACGTCGGCCGTGCCGATCTGGCGGTCCACGCGGTCGCCACCGTGGACGGAGTGCAGGGCCGAGCGATCACCGAGACCGACACCGACTGGACGATCGACACGACCGCCGAGGAACCGCTCGGCGGACTGCGCCTCGACGTGAAGCAGACGAGCTTCACCAAGAGCGCGCGGGAATGGCTGCGCCCCTACGCCGACGCCCCCTGGGTCGTAGACGCTTCGGGTCGGCTCCCGCTGGTGATGGTCAACACCGACGTCGAGGGGTTCTCCGACCTTCTCGGCGGCGAGACCGGCGGGATGGAGAACAAGGTCCACGAGCTACTGCTCTCGCAGATGGCCACCGACGTGTGGACCGCCGTCTTCCACAGCGCGGTCGGTGATCTGGAGGTCGAGCCCGACGGCTCGCCCGTGTTCCCCACCGACTGGAGGGGGGAGGTGCTGCGGGAGATGCTCCCCGACGTGGTGCCCGGCCTCCGTGCCGAGGACGCGCTGCGCCGGGTTCACCGGCGGCGGACCGGCGACGCGGGATGGGTGGAACTCCAGACCCGCGTCCACTACGCCGCCGTGCGTCGTGCCGG
The DNA here is from genome assembly GCF_055567535.1 of Streptomyces sp. NPDC026538. Classification (NCBI taxonomy): domain Bacteria; kingdom Bacillati; phylum Actinomycetota; class Actinomycetes; order Kitasatosporales; family Streptomycetaceae; genus Streptomyces; species Streptomyces sp. NPDC026538. Next base: position 1,419,369 of record NZ_JBVHQG010000001.1, on the reverse strand, counting down.
TGCGCGTCAGTCGCTCGCCAACGTCCTGCGCGCGCTTCAGCAGATCAACCGAGAGGACCGGCCGTGATCGAGCAGCCGCACCACCATCCCGAGCGACTCGGTCTGCTCTCCGCTACGGCCGCCGACCCCTTCCTCACCGAGGATCTGCTCCGGGGGATCCAGGGGCACGGGGGTGTGGACCTGGCGAAGGTCGTCGAGCCCCTCCCGGAGGAGGACCCCCGCTGGCGGGCGGAACCCCTCCGGGAACTGATCGACGACGCTTTGCATCAGTTCAAGGAGAACCGGACGGAGGCCGACGCCTGGTTGGCCCCCCGTCTGCACGCGGCTCTCCGCCTGACCCGGAGGGAAGCCGCCGACCGGCGGCTCTGGAACCACCTCGCGCTCGGTGTCGCCCCGGACTACGTGGTGTGGCGGCATCTCTCCGCGCCTTCGGCGAAGACTCCTGAGCCTCGTGTCGACCCGGCTCGTTTCAAGGGCGCCCCCGACCGACAGTGCTTCTCACGTCTGTGGTGGGCGGCCGAACTGTTCCGCAACGGCGGGGACTACGCCCCGGTGGTGGTCGCCTGCTCCAATCAGGATCTGATCCACACCGTGATGCGGTCGGACCTGGTCGACCACCGCCCCACGGCCCAGGCGTTGGTCCGTGTCCTCCAGAGCGGCATCGCCACCACCGGCCGCGAGGTCAACGGCCTCATGGCCGCGATCAACACGGCCGGCGCCACCTTGATCTACGACGCGATGGCCGCCGATGAGTGGCGGGACCCCGAAGATCTGCGCCGCTGGATCGACGAGGCCGAGACCGCCCCTCCCGTGCCCCGCCACGTGTTGCCGACCGGGCCGGAGGAGGAGCCCGTCCCCGAGAAGTCCGTGGAGACGCTGACCGAGTATTTCGCCGACCTCTTCGAGACAGCGCCGGTCCGAGGGCGGGCGCCGCAGGGGTGAGCCGGAGGGGTCACCTGCCGGTGAGGGGGTGACCCTCAAGGTCCTCCCGCCGGCGGATCCTCGACGGCTCGCTCGGGGGACGCCAGTTCTCGAGCTTCGCCACGGCCTGCTCCAGCCTGGCGTCGGCCTCCTCCTCGCTCAGCTCCGGTTCGAGCACATGCCGCAGCACGTGCAGTGCGAGCAGGGGCGGCACCGCGTTGCCGATCTGCTGGGGCCGGTCGCCGCCCCGCCAGGGGTAGGCGACGGGGAACGTCTGGAGCACGCCGGCCTCGGCGAGTTCGAAACGGCCGAACCGGGGGAGGTCCGTGTCCGTTCCCTTGTGCACGAGCCGGTTGCGGGACACCTTCCCGGTGACCGTCGAGGCCGGTGCGTCGTGGTCACGACGTCCCCGCGCGCCCGGGTCGCCGCCGGTCCCGTAGTTCGAGACGACGGTGAAGGCGGGGCGGTCCGGCAGGTCCAGGTCCGGCGCGAGGTCCCGGACCTTCTTCAGGGCAGCCTCCATCGACACCCAGGAGTCCTTCGGCTCATTCTTGCTCTTGCCGATGCCTGCCTCGTCGACGTCCCAGAGCAGCGCGTCCGCGCGGTCGGCGCTTCGGGGGGCGGCGGGAACACCGCCCGGCCGATAGCGCTCGTGGGTTTCCTCCACCTCCGGGACGTCGATCTTTCCGAACCTGGCCATGAGCACGGCACGCCTGCGGGTCTGCGGGACGCCGAAGGCTTCGGTGTGCATCAGCTGTGTCCTGGTCCGGTAGCCGAGGGTGGTCAGTACCTTCTCGTACTCCTCCCACACCCGCATCACGGCGGGCACCTGTTCCAGCACGACAGCCTCATAGGGCACCAGCCCCGGGCGTCGGCTGCGTTCGATCACCCACCACAGCGGTTGGAGAACGAGCCCCGTACGTTCGTCGCCCAGCTCCTCCAACCTGATCCGGTGCGCGTCGAGGGAGTTCTCCAGGGAGACGAGACCGTCGAAGAGGCTCTTGAGGTCGGCGTCCCGGTGGGCGAGCTGCGGAGGCGCCTCCAGCGTCTTCAAGGCGATCTTGATCTCCTCGGTCGAGCAGCCGTGCTCGGCGAGATTCTTCCTGGCCGCCTTGAGGGTGACCGACCGGACCGCCTCGACCTCACGCTTCACGGCCTTGACCGCCTCCGCCTCGGTGGCCTTGTGCCGCAGTTCCTCGGAGATCCTGCGCCAGGTCCGGAAGATCTCACGCCAAGGCGTCGACTCCGAGCGCACGGCGTCGTGCAGCCGCGCGATGTACTCCAGCACGTCGTCGAGGGCCCTGCGGCCGGCGCCGTGTCCGGCGACGGTGAAGGTCTGACAGGGTGGCCCGCCCGTCAGCACCTGCGCGTGTGGGAAGTGGGCGGCGCGGTACTCCCTCACGTCACCGGCGAACGTGTCCATCCCCGCCGCCGCACGGGTCTCACAGGCGTTGTCGTCCCATTCGATGCCGGTGACCCGGTGACCGAGGACATCCGCCGCCACATCCAGCCCTCCAGGCCCCGCGAACAGGTCCACGATGCGAAAAACCGCAGGTGAGGAGGGTGTGTCCGTGACGTGGCTCATGGGCGAGAAGTTTAGCCGGCCGTCAGGTGTGCCATCGCCCACCGGCTACTCCCGGCCCGAGGACTGCAGCGCGGTCGCGATCGCCTCACCGAGCGCCCTGCCGACCGGCGGAGGGGTGGCATGGCCGATCTGCCGGTATCGGGCGGTCTTCTGGCCTGTGATCAGCCACTCCGGGGGGAATGCCTGGACGACGGCGGCCTGGCCCACTGTGATCTTCGGCATCTGCGCCACGTCGTCCGAGCGGGGCCACACGTAGTCCGGTCCCGGTACCTCGTCGGCGAAGGCGTTCCCATTGATCCCCATCCGCGCCCAGGCACGCTTCGTGCCGGTCGGGCCGACGTCGGGACCGCCCCGGTTGTCCGAGCCGCCGACGAGGGTCGGAGCCACGGCGCTTGCCTGGTCCGCCCAGGCGTCGGCCCCCGGCCAACCCCGTGCCGCCATCGAGTCGCGCAGCGCCTGGCCGACCGAGACGTGCTCGCCCACCGTCGGTTTCGGCGGGGTGAATGCGTCGAACCAGGGCTTCTTGAGCGCCACCAGGACACCTTGTTCGCGGTCCTGGGGCACGCCGAAGTCCGCGGCGTTCAGCACGAACCAGCGGAACCGGTAGCCGAGATGGGTCAGTTCCTCCGCGACGAACCGGCGCACCTCCGCGTAGGCGGGTGAGTCGACGAGCGCCGGGAGATTCTCCAGCAGCAGGGCGCGCGGCTGGATCGCGTGGACCAGATAGATCGTGGCCGTGAGCAGTCGCAGTTCCGGCTCGCTGTCCGGCCGTCCCACCGCGGCCGAGGACTTCACCCGGGGCAGGCCCGCCGAGAGCAGATCGACGTCCAGGGTCTCCGGGTGCTCGTCGGGGAGGAAGTCGATCAGATCCTCGCAGACGACCTTCCAGCCCGGTCGGTTGGCGAGGAGCGTCTCGCACGCCTGGGGTTTGTTGTCGAGCAGGAGCACCGGCGAGAAGCCCGCGCTCTCCAGCCCCGACGCGAGGCCGCCCGCACCAGCGCAGACGTCCACGAAACCCAGCCGGTCAGTCATTCCATCCCCCTACTGCTGTCCTTCAGCGGTCCGACGACCGCGTCCTTCCCCTGCTGCGGACCTGGTCCCGCCTCTCCAGCTCCACCGCCGCCTGTACCGCGGCGGCCACCTCGCCGGGCGGTACGTGCTCCCAGAACCGCAGGACCGTCCAACCCTGGGCCGCGAGGTGGTCGGTGGTCTCCCGGTCGCGGGCCATGTTGCGGTCGAGCTTGTTCCGCCACCAGGCCGCGTTGGACTTGGGCTGTGTGGCGTGCAGCGGACAGCCGTGCCAGAAGCAGCCGTCGATGAGCACCGCCACCTTGACCCCGGTGAAGGCCACGTCGATCCGCCGCCGGGGCATCCCGGGGACGGGGTACTCCACGCGGTAGCGCAGCCCGGCCGCGTGGAGCAGTCGTCGTACGGCCAGTTCGGCACTGGTGTCCTTGCTCAGCTGCCTGCTCATGCGGGCCGAGACGCCGGGCGAGGAGGGGATCATGCTGTTCACTGTCGTTCTGCCTCACGAACGCATGCCGTCACGGTCGATGATCGCCGCCTCCGCCCTGGTCGAGTCGATCGCGCGGAACCGTACCAAGGGGCGGTCGCCCTCCGCCGTCGATGGCGGGGCGACGAAGGCGAAGGCCATGACCAGGTCACGCGGATCGACCGAACCGTCGGACACGATCCGGGGTTCGGATTCCACCACGGGGTAGAGCACCAGCGCACCCCGACGCGGGCGGACGTTCTGCTCGACGGCCGCGTTTCCGGTCAGGTTCGGGACCCCCGCCAGGCGAGTCGCCGCCGCGACGTGCTTGGGGTCACGGATCGCGCCGAACAGTGGTCCGCGACGGCGCGTGCGGCGCGCGAGGGAGAAGGGGCCTTGTCCCAGTATGCGCGCCTCGTTCCGACGGGCGGACGTCTGCATCGGAGCGATCACGCACCAGTCGTCGATCGTGCCCGGTTCCCGTCCGGCGTCCAGCAGGAACTCCAGATGGGGCGAGAACTGCTCCGGGGCGGACCAGCGCAGGTCGCACAGCACCGTGAGCAGATCCTTGTGCGACACCGTGCCCACTCGCGCGTCGTACGGCGTACCGCCGTCCACGCAGAGCGAGACGGGAGCATGCAAGAGAGCTCCGAGGACCGGTGCCCAGCACTCGGTGTTGTGCTTCAGGGCGTCGGGGTCCTCCGGGTAGGCGGTGGGCTCCTCCCAGACGCCCGGCGACCGCACCTCCACCAATTCCGCGTTGAACATCTTGTTCCGAGCCGACGGCTTCACCCAGGGCAGGTGCTGAGCCACCAGGGGCGGGATCTGTGCGGGGGTGACCTGGGGGCGGCCGTCCACCAGGGCGGCGTAGCGGGCAAGCTGCGCGCGGAAGAGCTCCTCGTCGCGGCAGATCGCCTCGAAGGCCTCGTAGAGGTCGACGGTCTTGGCGTTGCGGCCGCGGCCGAGCTGCTCCTCACGGCCGATGTACAGCCGCACCAGGTCCCGGTACCCAGGCCGGAAGCCGAACCAGCGGCCCATCTGCATCAGGGTGTCAGCCTGCTGCGTCGTGCGGCGGTAGTACGTGATCGTCAGGCCCTCGACCGTGAAGCCGCGGGACAACTTGGTGCCGCCGACGAGGATCTTCCAGACGTTCGGCGTGCGGTCGAAGTCCAGGTCGGGCTGGGTGTAGTCGCGCTCGCTCTCGCCGTTGATGACCATGACGGGGCTGCCGCCCTGGTTGATGAGACGGCGGGCCTGAGAGACGTACGGCTTGAGCTCCGCGTAGGTCGTGGGAGTGGGAAGGGAGCCGTCCGCGTAAGCGTGGAAGTCCTTGTCGAAGAGGGACTCCAGGCGGGTGTGACCCTCCGGACCCGTGTACGCGGCGTTGTGCCACATGGTGTTGATGCGCAGGGCGAGCGCGGCGTGTTCGGCCATGCGGACCGATTCGTGCACGAGCATCGTGTGGTGCCGGAACGGGTCGGAGGGGACGCCGTGTCCCTCGCGGTAGAGCTTCAGAGCGCCCGTGAGGACGAAGGCGTCCAAGGCCTCCTGAAGGCGGTCGCCCGTGGACTCCGCCTCCATGACGGGGTCGCCCGTGTAGTCGCAGATGCCCCGGACATGCTTCCTCTCGGCCTCGCCCTCCTCGCCGTCGACGGAGTCCAGGTCATGGAAGTCCTGAACGCCCATGTAGCCGGCGGGGCGGGGAAGGGAGATCAGGAAGTCGCGCGGGAACAGGTCCTCCTCGTCGCCCGGGTCGATGAACACGTTGGCGAAGGGAGTCGCGGTGTAGCCCACGTACTGGGCGCGGGGCAGGAGGGTGAGGAGCTTGCTGATCTGGCCGTTGATCGCGGTGCGGGTGACCTTGCCGTCCTCCCACTTCTTCGGGTCGGTCGTGTTCACCGAGGCCTGGTCGGACTCGTCGTCGATGATCAGGGTCGGTATCTCGCCGAGGATCGGGCCTATCTTCTTGAGGTCCTTGACCAGCTTCTCCAGTACCGACTTGTTCTTCTTCACGACCATGACGCGGGCGCGGGCCGTGTGCAGGTTCGCCGGATCGTGCAGGGGACGGGTGCGGTCCGACTTCTCGAACTCCAGGGCGCTGATGCCTCGTTCCAGCGTCATGTAGTCACGGTCACGGGAGGTCAGACGTTCGATGTCGAAGGCGCCGAGCACGGAGGGGCGGGCACCGAACGAGACGAACTTCGCGGGCCAGTCCTCGTCGTCCTGGTAGTCGATGTCGACCAGGGCGTCCGGGTCGTTCGGATCGGCGGCACCCAGGATGTTCTCCTGGCCGATCAGCTCCATGTCGAGGCGGCGCTGGGTCTGGCCGCGCAGCAGATTCAGAGTGCCGCCCAGGACGATCACCAGGCGGTAGCCGGCGTCGATGGCCTTGGCCGTGACGCCGGTGAAGTTGGCGGTCTTGCCGGACTGCACGTAGCCGACGACAAGCCCGCGCGCGCCGTAAGGATCGTCACGGGTGGGGTCGGCAAGCCGCTCCACGACCGCGTGGGCGGCTTCGTCCAGGCTGGAGACCGCCGCATCGTTCCAGCCCTTGCGGCGCAGCAGCCGCTCGTACGAGGTCCAGTAGAAGGAGCGGTTCGCCGCCTGCTCCCGGGTGTACCAGGGCTGGAACTCACGGCTGATGGTGACGGGCCCGGGTTCTTCGTGGACCGGGACGGCCGCGTCGAGCGCCTTGCGTAGATCCGCGCCGAACGCGAGCTTGTCGTAGACCTCGGCGCGGCGCTCCGGGGTACGAGGCGCGGTGACCGACCACGTGGGGGACTGTTCGAAGTCCCATGCGGTGAGCTTGCGGCGCCAGAGGGCGAGCAGTTCGTCGCCGGGGCCCGCGGCCAGGACGTGATCGCGGAAATGGGACATGTCCGCGTCCGACGGCTCGTCCGTGTCGGCGAGCACGAAGGCGAGCTTGGCGAAGTGCTTGGGACCGCGCCGGCTCATCGCGTCGAGGACCTCGCCGTGGAGGTCGGTGAGGTGGTCAGGCACGGGTGTGTTCTCGGTCGGCACGGCGGCTGGGTGGCCTCTCTGGTGTTCGGGAAGATGCAGGGGAGAGGGGGCGGGACTACCCCTCGGCGCGAGCGAGTTCCGCCCTTGCCGCGGTGACGAGCACGCTGTTCCACAGGGCGACCTTGTCGGTCTGATTGGCCCAGACCCGCTCTTTCTGGAAGATCTCGTTGAGCATCAGATAGAGAAGACTCTTGAGGACCGGAGCGTCGTTGGAACCGCCACGTCGACCGCCGTTGAAAGCCTGCCGGTAGTCCTTGTTGAGGATGACCAGGCGCTCCTTGTGGTCGATCGTGAAGAGCAGTTCGGCGGAGTCTGTGCCGGGCGGCACGTCGAGCCTGGCCCAGGTGAAGGTGATGGGGTCATCTCCCTCCAGCTGCGGCAGTTCGTCCCGCAGCGTCCGCTTCAGCTTCGGGTCGATGCCCTTGCCTGGCGGGATGACGGCCATGCGCTTGACCTCGGTACGCCGCTTGGCGGCTTCGCGGTAGGTCGCCTCGGCCTCATGGACGTATTCGGTGAAGGTGTGACGGGTGGTGGGGGCCACTGCCTTCTCCAGTCCCCGGGCGAACGCCGGGGTGACCTGGACGCCGTCCTTCTTGACGGTCAGGGCGAACACATCGTTGGGCTCGGGTGGCAGATCCACGGCGATACGGGCGAGCGCGAGGTGGCCTTCGGGGCTGCGGGTGTCGTTCCAGCCTCCGGCCTGGACGAGCCGGTCGTTGCGGTAGACGTAGAAGCCCTGACGCTCGGCGAGCGGGCCGATGCCCCGGTAGGCGACGAGCGGCGATTTGGGCGGCCATATGTGCGCTGTGAGCGTGACGTCCCCGACGCCCTCGACGGGCGCGATGTACGTGCGTGGATAACCGGCGCGACCCGGAACGCGGTAGCCGAAGGGGTCGATGGGCTCGACGCCCCGGTGGTCCAACTCCTCCCGGGTGTGGACGTCCTCGACGACGATGTCGACGTTGAAGCCGTCGCGGGCGAGGAACCGGTGGAGGTGGAGACCGAGGTGGGTCTCCAGCCGCTCGATCGCGTCGTTGAGGTAGCGGTCGGTCTGGCCGACGGTGATCGTCTCGAACGCCCTGACCTGATCCCAGCGCACGATCGTGCCGTGCCAGCCGATGATCCCGTCGTAGCGGTCGACCAGGCTCTGGCAGTACGTCGCATCGACGATGTCGCAGGTGAAGTCGGCCTGCGCGCGGGCGGTGAGCCAGCGGCGGCCGGCCGACGGGCTGAGCTTGGTCCGGCTGATCACGGTGAGCGCGTCGGCGTGCGAGAGGGATGCTGCCTTCAGCCCGGCGCCGAAGTGCCCCAAGGCGCCGGTGGCGTAGTCCTGGCGCCCGCCGACGGTCATCGCCGTGTCCAGGCCCGCATCGTCCATGCCTCGGCCGTCGTCGACGACCAGCAGGCCGACGAGGCGGTCGCGGCCGCCGCGCTCACCGGTGTCCCGCAGGAAGCTCACGACGACGTTGTGGGCTCCCGCGTCGATCGAGTTGTCGATCAGGTCGGCGATGGCCGCCTCGAAGCCGTAGCCCTGGTGCGAGAGTGATTCGAACGACCGTGCCGCCGGGGGCAGCCGCTTGCTTCCGCTGGTGGGTACGTCGAACTGCCAGTCCGAAGATGGCTGGTAGGGCGGCATGCGGCTGTTCCTTGCGGGCTAGGACATGCCAGGGACGCCTGTGGGCATGCCGGTTCAGCTGGTTGCATATGACGTTATCGTGAGCGAGTTGTGAAGGAATAGGGGGATCGAGGCAAGCGGTGCCGATTCAGTCCCCGGGATTCCGTGGCGGACGTCGTACGACTGGTCCTGGTCGCACCAGCACCCCGCGCTCCCCTGCGGCGGCAAGGTGGCGTCGCCCGACGAATATCCCTTCGAACGGGAGACGCTCTCTGGCGACATAAAGGGAGCTATGTAACCAAAAGGTGGAACCTGCGCAAAGCCGCACAAATGTGGAACGAGCGGCCGCGCGGACCCTCACCGCCGTCGAAATGCAGAGGCCTGTTCGTCCTCGCCGCAGTGCTCGGTGGTGACGGTGACAGTTGTCCCCGACGTCGTCGGCGAGGGGGCCGCCTCAGGAGGTGGGACCCCCATGGCACTCCACGTACGCCTGCTCCAGCCCGCACCAGCACTCCGACGTCCGCTGCGGAGGCCAAGCCACCGCCCGCCCCCGCGCCGCCAGCGTTGTCGCGTACTGCGGGAGCAGGGTCGTGTCGGACGGCGACGACCCCTCCGACGCAGCGAACGCCTCGTAAGACGGCACCGTCCCCGTCACGATCCCCAGGTTCGCCGTGCCGGAGGCGGACAGCTCGCGGAGCGAGGACTCTATGGTCGCCAGGTGCTCGGGGTGGGACGGGTACTCCGTGGACAGGTCCGGGTAGGCGGAGAGGAGTTCTGTCAGCTCCTGCGCCGGCCAGTGCAGGACCGCTACCGGGAAGGGGCGGGAGAGGGCCTCGCGGTAGGTGCCGAGCTCCGCTCGCAGGCGGGAGATCTCCGCTTCCAGTTCCGCGGGGTTGTCGGAGCCGAGGGACCAGACACGCTTCGGGTCGTGGAGTTCGTCCAGGGAGATCGAGGACGAGTGGAGGGTGTCCGCGCGGGCGTCCCAGTCGTCGTGGGGGAGGCCCAGCATGCGGCGGACCCGGTGGCGGCCGATCAGCACCGGGTGCGTGGCATAGGGGGGTTCCGCCACGTCCGTGAGGAGAAGGGTCGCCGCCTCCGTGAACGTGTCGTGCGCCGCCTCGAGTTCGTCGTGGGATTCGAGGGACTCCGCCACGATCACCCAGGGAGCCGGGTCCCGGGGGGCCGTTGCGCGGATCCCGTCGATGATCGCGCGGGCCTCTGCCTCGTGGTCGTACTCCCACAGGTTCGAGGCTTTGAGGGCTCGGACCAGCGGTGCGTTCTCCAGGGTGTCCGGGGTGGAGAGCAGGCGGTCGTAGAGCGCGGTCGCGGCGGGGCGGGCGTCGGACAGTTCCAGGTGGGCCGCGGCCTGGAGCAACAGGGCCTCGGCGTCCTCGGGGTACAGGCCGGCGGTCCGCTCCAGGCGTGCCGCTTCGGCGGAGTGGTCGACGTTCTCGGCAGGCGTGTCGGGGCGCATGAACGACACGGTACTGCCCGGCGGTGACAAAGAAGAGATACAGATGGGGGGCAGTCGGTTGCGAGGGGAGTCGTTCCGTGGAGTTCGCGTTCGGTGGGCGTGTTGTCGAGTGGCGGGGGCCTGCGCCCTACTACTTCGTGCCCGTGCCCGAGGAGGAGTCCGAGGAGATCAGGGCCGTCGCCGCCATGGCCTCGTACGGGTGGGGAGTCATTCCCGTCGAGGCGACGGTCGGCGGGGTGGCCTTCGAGACCTCACTGTTTCCCCGGGACGGCGGGTATCTGCTGCCGCTCAAGAGTGCGGTGCGCAAGCCGGAGGGGTTGGCGGCGGGGGACGAGGTGAGTGTGGAGATGCGCGTTCGGTTGCCGTAGCGGTGCCGGGGGCACAGCGGGCGGGCCGCGTGCCCCCGGCACCGGGCGCTTCTAGATCGTCACGCCGTCGATCTGCAGGGTCTGTACCGCCTTCGCCGGGACCGACACCGCCACCGTCTTTCCTGAGACGTACGTGTCCGAGTACGCCTTGTACAGGTCGCCGCCTGTCGTCACCGTGTTCCAGCGCGGGACCAGGCCGCCGGAGCCGCCGGTCACCGTGGTGAAGCCGGAGAGGTTGAAGGTGAAGGTCTGGGCGGAGGTGGCGGTGTTGAGGGCGACTATCACCAGGCGCTTCGCCGAGCTGTCGTAGGCCGCCACCGCGTTGCTCACGCCCGTGTCCAGGATCTTCATCCCGGGGCGGATGTGACGGCTGAACTGCGCCATGACGTAGTACTTGGTGGTGACCGCCCCTGCCGCCAGGGTGTTCGCGTCGTACGCGATCATCGCCCAGTTCGAGGACGGGTCCATGACCTGCCAGTAGACCCACGCGGTGGGGTGCAGCCAGCGGAAGTCGTAGAGGAGGTTGAAGGCGAGGGTGTAGCCGGTGCCGTCGTTGTCGCCGGTCTCGGAGTTCCAGAGGGCCTTGCCGGCCGTGGTGACGACGTCCGTGTAGAGGAGGTCGCGGCGGCCGCCCGAGCCCTGGTAGCCGTGGACGTTCACGCGGTCCACGTAGCCCTTGGTGGTGGCGGAGAAGGAGCTCCAGGTGGTGCGGGCCAGGTCGTAGCTCGTCTCGTCCGACGCCGAGATCTTCGTGCCGGTGAGGCCTCGGGTGTTCAACTCGCTTCGCAGGTAGGGGAGTACGGCTGACTGGACCGTGGCGTCCATGTGGCAGCCCTCCTGGGTGCCGGTCGCCGTCCACCAGGAGGACGAGGGCTCGTTGAAGGCCTCGACCGTCGCGAAGTTCACGCCCCAGTTGTTCTTGGCGTACAACGCCACCGAGGCCAGGTGGGAGGCGTGCTGGCGGTAGTTCCAGGACTGGAGGTTGTTGCCGCCGTCGGCGGCGCCGGACGGGTTGTGGTTGTAGCACATCCACCACATGGGGGAGTTGGCGAAGAGTTCGGCCTTCGCGCCGCGGTTCACCGCCTTCACGAGCATCGCGCGCTGGGTGGCGTCCGCGGTCCAGTCCCAGGCCGAGGAGGTGGGGTCCTCGTTGTTCCAGTCCTGCCAGTAGCCCTCGATCTGCTTGAACGCGGGGATGTTCGCGGAGGCGACCATCGATTCGCCGTTCACGCTGTTCCAGCTGCATCCGCCCAGGTTGTAGCGGGCGATGTTCAGGCCGAGGCCGGGGAGTGAAGCGCTGTTGTACGTCGTCGACTTGGTGGTGAAGAAGATGTCGGCGAAGTCGTCGCGGGCGCCGAAGACGTTCGCCCACCAGGCCAGTGAGGTGCCCCAGCCCTCCCAGGTGCCGTACGACGTCGACGGGCTGACGGCGATGGTCGCGTCGGCGCGGGCCGTGCCGGTGGCCAGGGCGCTGCCCAGGAGGCCGCCTCCCGCGGCGGCCAGGAGTGTTCTGCGTCGGATCATGGCTGTTTCTCAACCTCTCCGTTGCGGCTCAAGCACCGGTTCCCGGACCGGCGTTGACTCGTCCCCCCGCATGCCATGACGAAGCATCGGGTGTGGCTTGTGAGGTTGTCGAGGGTTGCGACAGCGGTTTCTAAAACCCGTGGAGGAAGTGATCGTGGGGAGGGGGGAGGAGCGGTGCAGGGTCTCACGGCTGATGTCGTGATCTCACGGGCCGTGTCGTACCGATGTCGTATACGACACCACCGTGAGACCAGCGCGTGGGTGCTGCTGCTCAGCGCCTCGTCTCGTACCTGGTCAGGACCACGCCGCCGGGAAACGTCCGCGTCTCCACCAGGTTCAGGTTCACCCAGCTGTCCAGCGCGGTGAAGAACGGCGTGCCGCCGCCCACCAGGACCGGCGCGGTGGCCAGCACGTACTCGTCGATCAGCCCGGCCCGCATGGCCGCCCCGGCGAGCGTCGCGCCGCCGATGTCCATCGGGCCGCCCTCCTCGGCCTTGAGCCGGGTGATCTCGGCGACCGCGTCGCCGGTGACCAGGCGGGTGTTCCAGTCGACCTTGTCGATCGTCGAGGAGAACACCACCTTCGACATGTCCCGCCAGCGGCGCGCGAACTCGATCTCCGCCGCGGTGGCGCCCGGCTGCTGGTCGCCGGTCGGCCAGTAGGAGCTCATCGTCTGCCACAGCTTGCGCCCGTACAGCGACAGGTCGGTCGCCTCCAACTGGTCGGACCAGAACTGGAACAGCTCGTCGCTCGGCGGTCCGCTCCAGCCGATGTCGTCGCCGGGCGCGGCGATGTAGCCGTCCAGGGCCAGGTTCATCCCGTAGATCAGTTTCCGCATGACGCCAGCCTTCCGTGAGTCGGTCTCACGCGTACAGACCGGCGCGGCGCGGGAATCTCATCTGTGCGCCATGGCATCGATCTGAGACTGGTCTTGGGTGACGTCGCGGGGAGACAACAGAGAACCAGCAGGTCACAGAAGATCGACATGTCATCGGAGGCGAGACCCTGCAAGCGGGAACCCCTACCGCTCTGGTGACTTGGCGGCGTTCGCCTTATCGTGCGGCACCGGCTGGGCGTCGGTACCGGCCGCGCGTCGGTACCGACTGGGGTCGGTGGGAGGTGCGTGCGCGGTGCGAGTCGTGGGGCACGGCGACCGGCGGTGGCGGGCCCGGCGCCGGCGCGTGCTGTGGAGCGGGGGCGAACTCCTCGTCACCGTGGGCGTGGTGCTCATGCTCCTCGTCGTGCACCAGTTGTGGTGGACCAACCGGGAGGCGAAGCAGGGGGCCGAGCGGAAGGTGGAGGCGCTGGAGCGGGAGTGGGGGGACTCCGGCGGGTCCGGGGACCTGGGCGGCGAAGCGATGGGCGACTCCGGTACGACCGGCTCCTCGTCGTCGTCCGCCCGTTCCGGCGCCGGCCGGCGGCAGACGTCGTACACCACCCGGGTCGTCGCCTCCCAGGCCTACGCGATCCTCGTCATCCCGCGGCTCGGCCTCCGTGTCCCGGTCGCGGAGGGCGTCAGCAAGCCGAACGTGCTCAACCACGGGTACGTCGGTCACTACCCCGGCACCCAACAGCCCGGCCAGGCGGGCAACTTCGCGCTCGCCGGGCACCGGAACACGCACGGGGAGCCGTTCCGGTACCTCCCACGGCTCCGGCGCGAGGACACCATCGAGGTCGAGACCAAGGCGGCGACCTACACGTACACCGTGGACCAGATCCTGCCGCAGACCTCGTCCCGTGACTCGGGGGTGATCCGGGCTGTACCGCGGTCGATCGTGAAGCCGTCGTACGGGTACCGGGAGTCCGGCTACTACATCACCCTCACCACCTGCACGCCCGAGTTCACCTCGCGGTACCGGATGGCGGTGTGGGGGAAACTGGTGTCGGTGCGGCCGCGGTCGTAACGCGCGCCTGTCGATTTTTACCGTCCGTTGGGCTTGTCCATACCTTCTGCGTAACCGCTCTCCATAGTCTCTTGGGTTGGCATGTGCACAGCGTGAATACGGGGGTGGGCGGCATGTCGGACCTGAAGAAGGAAGCCGCGTCCATGCACAGGGCGGCCTCGGGGCTGCGGGGCGTGGGGCATCACACGGCGAAGCCGTTGCAGCAGTTCGAGGCGCAGTCCCATGACCTAGGCGCACTGGGGGCGCTGGGCTCGCTGCTGGGGGCGAAGGGCGAGATAGAGCAGGGCATGACCACCCTGGCCAAGCTCACCAAACAGCTGGGCGAGGAGTGGGACGCGGAGGCGAAGCTGATCGGCGAGGTGTCCGACGCCTTCGATCTGCTGGACGTGCTGATCGCGGCCGCGGCCCAGGAAAAGAAGGGCTGAGCCGGGCGTGGTCGACCTCAACCCTTTGCACTACATCAACAAGTTCAACCACATGTTCGGCGACTCGGTCGCCAGTGGTCTTGAGTTCCTGGGCATCTCGGATCCGGCGGTGGACCCGGACGGGGTGCGGGAGATCGCGAAGAAGTGGCGGAGCCTGGCCTCGGGTCTGGACGACGCGGCGACCGCGGCCGAGCGGGCGTTGCGGGGTGTGGAGTGGGAGGGCAAGGCCGCCAAGGCGTTCGGCAAGCGTTCCAAGGCGGCCCGTAAGCAGGCCACCGAGATGGCGCACGCGCTGCGTGAGGGTGCCAAGGCGCTGGACGACTTCGCGGACAAGGCGCACGAGTTGCTGTCCGAGATCGGCGTGATGCTCGCGGAGATCGTCGAGTTCGAGATAGCGGGCCTGGCGTTGTCGGTGCTGACCGCGGGCGCCTCGGACGTGGCCGCCACCCTGATGGCGGGCGAACGGGCGCTGAAGGTGGTGGCGCTCGTCGGGCGGATCGAGGAAGAGGGCACCGCCCTCGGTACCGCCGTGCGCGGGGTCATGGAGGTCATCCGGGGGGTGGAGCGGGCGCTGAAGGCGCTCAAGGAGATCCGCGGGGTCGCCGAGGTGGCCCGGATGGCCAAGGGAGGCATGGAGTTCACGGCGTTCCAGACGCTGTTGGAGGATCCGGGGGCGTTCAAGGACCCGGAGAAGCTGGCTGGTCTGCTGGCCGAGGGCGCTGTGATGGGCGTCGGGTTCGGGGTGCTGGGCAAGGCGCTGGGCAAGGGGCTGAAGGCGCTGGGGCCGGCGGCGCTGGCCAGGCTCAGCAAGTCGATGGGGCTGGACTGCGCGGCCTTCGAGCGGCTGAAGCTGAACCCGGGCTTCAACAAGCTGCCCGCTTCGATCCGCAACATGGTCAAGACGTTCGTGCGGGACCCGGTGGACGTGGCCACCGGGGACATGGTGCTTCCCCTGGTCGACCTACAGATCCCCGGTGTGCTGCCTCTGGTTCTGGAGCGCACCCATACCTCGTCCTACCGGTGGGGCGGCTGGTTCGGACCGTCCTGGGCCTCCACTCTCGACGAGCGGGTGCAAGCGGACGAGGAAGGGTTCGTGTTCGCGGCGGCGGACGGCGCCCGTCTGTGCTTCCCGTCGCCCGATCCGGAGAGCGGCGAGCCGGTCCTCCCGGACACCCCCGGCTCCCGTCTGACCCTGTCCTGGGACACCGAAGTCGACGGTGCTGTCCGTGTCACCGACCCGGACAGCGGCCTGGTCCGCGTCTTTCACTCCCCGGTCGCCGCGGCCGAGGACACGGCGGTCGACCTGCCCCTTCAGCGCATCCAGGACCGCAACGGCAACCGCATCACCATCTCCTATTCCCAGGGAGACCTGCCGGTGACGGTCGTCCACTCCGGCGGCTACCGCATAGCCCTCGACCACGACCCGGCCCGCTCCCGCATCACCGGACTGCGTCTGCTCGACCCCGCTCACCCGGACCGACCGGGCACCCCTCTGCTCACCTTCCGCTATGACGAGCGGGGTCATCTCGTCGAGGAGACCAACTCTTCGGGGCTGCCGATGCGGTACACCTACGACGCCGAGGGCCGCATCACCTCCTGGACCGACCGCAACGGCAACACCTACTGGTACGAGTACGACGGTCAGGGGCGCGTGATCGCCACGGGCGGAGCGGGCGATGCCCTGGCCTCCGTCCTGACCTACGACGACGTCACCCGGACGACGACGGTGACAGACTCCCTCGGTCACAGCCGCGTCTACGAACACAACGAGTCTCTGCGGCTGGTGCGCGAGACGGATCCGCTCGGCAATGTCACGGCACAGGCCTGGGACGACAGTTCGCGGCTCGTCACGGCCACCGATCCCCTGGGCAACATCACACGCTACGGCTACGACGAGCAGGGCCGCGTCACGGCGGTCGTACGCCCGGACGGCCGGGCCACCCGAGCCGGGTACAACGAGTTCGGACTGCCGACGTCGATCATCGAGACGGACGGGACGGAATGGCACAGGGAATACGACGAACGCGGCAATCTCATTCGGGTCTGTGATCCGTCGGGAGCGGTGACCAGGGCCAGATACAACGCGCTGGGACATGTCACCGCGTTCGTCGACGCACTCGGTCACACCACGAAGGTGCACTGCAACGCCGCCGGGCTTCCCGAGCGCATCACCGACCCGCTCGGCGCGACGGTCCGCTACGAACGGAACGCACTGGGCCAGCCCGTCGCCTTCGTCGATCCGACAGGACATGTGACGAGGCTGGAGTGGACCGTAGAGGGAAGACCGACGCGCCGTGTCACACCCGACGGGGGCATCGAGTCGTGGACCTATGACGGTGAGGGCAACTGCACGCGTCACGCTGATGCCGTGGGTGCCGTGTCGCACTTCGAGTACACGTACTTCGACCTGTTGGCCGCGCGGACCGGGCCGGACGGCGTCCGTCACGAATTCACCCACGACACCGAGTTGCGATTGGTGAAGGTCACCAACCCGCAGGATCTGACCTGGACGTATCACTACGACGCGGCCGGCAACCTGCGCCACGAGACCGACTTCGACGGCCGTACGCTGAATTATGAGTACGACCGGGGCGGCCGTCTGAGAGGCCGCACCGACGCTCTGGGCCACACGATCAGGCTCGAGCGTGACGCGCTGGGCCAGGTGACCCGCAAGGACGTCGAGGGGCGGATCACGACCTATGCCTACGACCCGGCGGGCCAACTCCTCCGAGCCGCAGATCCGGACACGACGCTTTCCCTGGACCGAGACGACCTGGGGCGGGTCCGCTCGGAGACCGTGAACGGCCGAACGGTGGCTTACACCTACGACGAGCGCGGCCGTCGCCTCGGCCGCACCACGCCCGGTGGCGCCCGGAGCACCTGGACGTACGACGCGGCCGGCAACCGGACTCGGCTCCTGACGTCCGGCAGGATCCTGGACTTCGGCTACGACCTGGCAGGCCGTGAAATCGCCTGCCAGGCCGGTGAATCGGTCTCACTCGCCCGTGCCTACGATTCCTCGGGACGCCTGACCACCCAGTCGGTGACCGCCGGGAACGGTCGCCTGACCCAGCGACGGACCTACACGTACCGTGCCGACGGTGCTCTGGCCGCCATCGACGACCTGCTCGCCGGCCCGCGTCGGTTCGACCTCGAAACGGCGGGACGGGTCACCGCGGTCCGCGCGGCGAACTGGACGGAGACATACGCTTACGACGCGGCGGGCAACCAGGTTTCGGCATCGTGGCCGGCAACCCACCCGGGAGGCGAGGCGGTCGGTCGGCGTGAGTACGTTGGCACCCGCATCGCCCGCGCGGGGAACGTCCGCTACGAACACGATGTCCTCGGCCGTGTCGTCCTGCGGCAGAGAACCCGTCTCTCCCGCAAGCCGGACACCTGGCGTTACGAGTGGGACCCGGAGGACCGTCTGACCTCGGTGGTCACCCCGGACGGTACGCGGTGGCGCTACACCTACGACCCGCTGGGCCGTCGTACGGCGAAACTCCGACTGGCCGACGACGGTGAAACGGTCCTCGAACGCGTCGACTTCACCTGGGACGGCACGACGCTGTGCGAACAGACCAGCACGGCGTCGAACCATCCCAACGCCGTCACGCTCACCTGGGACCACCAGGGCTTGCAGCCGGTAACCCAGACCGAGCGCATCTTCTCGTCCGACGCGCCCCAATCCGAGATCGACTCACGGTTCTTCTCCGTCGTCACCGACCTCGTCGGGACACCGAGTGAACTCATCGACGAGCGGGGGGAGATCGCCTGGCGGACGCGGAGCACGCTGTGGGGCGCCACGGCCTGGGCCTCGGACAGCACCGCCTACACGCCCCTGCGGTTTCCGGGCCAGTACTACGACCCCGAGACCGGGCTGCACTACAACTACTTCAGGCACTACGATCCCGAGACCGCCCGGTATCTCAGCGTTGACCCGCTCGGACTCGAGCCGGCGCTCAATCCGGTCAGCTATGTCGGCAACCCCCATATCTGGGTCGACCCGCTGGGCCTTGCCCCGGAGTACGATGCGGCGAAACGAATCCCTGAGATCACGGTGGGCAAGGACCCTCAGGGGAAAGTGCCTTTCGATTCCTATGAACAGGCCAGAAACAAGGCGCTGGAAATTCTGGGTGACATCGATCCGCATACCCGAGAGCCCTATGAGGGGCGAATGGGGAAGTCGGCCGCCTTCGGGCGTGTGGTTGGTTTCGAAACCCGCGTGAACGGGGAGTGGAAGCAGTTCAGAATAGACTACGATCCGGTAAAGGGGCCGCACATCAATGTGGCCGTCGGGAGAGGCGGGCAGCGGTACGCGGTCCGCTGGAACGGAACCGAGGCCGACATGCTGCGCATTCTGAAGGGAAACACCTAGTGGTCACGTCCAAGGCATATGGAAGTGCCAGGGGCCGCCTGGATGACCTCATGGGGGGTCTGGAACCGGATGAGCGCAGCCAGTTGATGATCCTTGACGCGGCGGAGAACGAGAAATTCGAGGCGGTGAGCCTGAACAGGTTTCCGCACTCCGAATGGACCGGCATCGACTGGGATCGGTCCGCTTTTTCCGAACAGGTTTTCACCTCCGGTGAGCCGGAAGCGGCGCGATTGATGAGCAGTTGGCTTTCCTTGCTGCCCGCCGACGGCCTGGCTGTCATTTTCTGGGGCAATATCAGGGTGCCCGCCGTGGCAATGCCGGTGGGGTGTGCGGCCAAATATGCGGAAGAAATCCTCTATACGAGCGACGATGTATGGCTGTTCGTGGTGGATGAGGGATTCCTGGTCGAGTACCAGCATGACGGACGTCTGACCGCGGCACACGTGCCAGGGGCGTGAGGTGCTTACCCCTCCTCCTCGCCATCGGCTCGGCGGAGTGGGAAGGGGTGTGGGGCAGCTGGAGGCCGCTCGAAGGGGCCGCTGCCAGGACCCCCAAGCGGGTGGTGGTCGGGCGAGGCGGCTCGCTCCTCTTCTTCGGGTGCTCGGCGGATCCCGCACACGGACACCGCGTCAGCCTTCAGTGAGGTGTGCCGGCAGGAGCGTCCAGGTGGGCGGACCGGTGCCGGATCCTCGTATGCACAGCACAGATCGCTGTCCGAGATCTCCGAGAAGGGAGTGGCCTCGTGGCCCTCGACGACCACCTCGTGAACCCGCAGGCACTGCGGTCCCTCTACGGGGAGGGGATCCCCGATGCGCTGGCCGGTGTACGGATCCGTTCCGTCAACCTCAACTGGCGTGGGCCGACCGTGCGGTTGAGGGTCGATCTGCCGGGGTTCCCGCGGACGCTGCCAGCGGAGTGGGGCGATGTGGACACCGTGCAGTGCCAGTTGGAGTTCCTCGCCGTGGAGCGGACGGCGATGGCGGAGTGGGCGCCGCCGGTTCTCGGGGACGTGCGGATGGTGCGGGTCGGGGACGACGGTCTGCGGCGGATGCGGGTCGAGGTGCTGGGGCAAGGCGTGGATCTGCGGTTCGAGTGCTACGAGAGGGCGACGGTGCGGCATGTGAGTGCGTTCCGATGCGGGAGCGGCGGGGACGACGGCGGGCCTCATCGGTTCGTCGGCAAGGTCGACTCGCGGCTGCACACTTTCCTTCCCGCCACCGATGAGAGGACCTTCTATGAGCACTGACTGGAGGGAGGTCCTCGATGCCTACGACTGGTCCCTGTCCTACGTCCATCTCGACGAGCGCGAGGACTCGGTGACCCTCGGGTTCGAGCGGAGGGCGGGCGGCGAGGGGTTCGCGTTCCACGTGGTGTTCACGGGAGTCGAGGGCCCACGGGTCACCGGGTGGGGGGCCACGGAGGCCCAGGAGGTGCGGGTCTCCGCGATGGCGGAGGGCGGGTACGACGTGCTGCTCGGGCGGGAGGAGTCCGGGATCCGGTTCCGGGCCGCCGGGGCCCGGCTCGGTGCCCGCCGTTCCGGTCCGGTGGGGTCCGACTAGGCGGGCGTCGACGAGGACGCCCCGAGCCTCGTCGTACCGACCCCTCTAGTTTTCGCGCTCCCGCAGCCCCAGCACCGCCCCCGCCGCCAGCAGTGCCAGTCCCGCCGACACCGTGAGGGCGATGTTCGCGCCGTGGCCCGGGCCGCCGGTCGACGAGGTCACGATGGCGATCGTCAGGGCGACGCCCGCGCAGGAGCCGATGTAGCGGAAGGTCTGCTGGGCGCCGGAGCCCATGGCGGCACGGGCGACCGGGACCGACTCGACCGAGAGCAGGGGCAGGGCGGCGTTCAGGAGGCCGCTGCCGATGCCGCCCAGGACCAGGCCGGGCAGCAGGCGTTGCCAGGAGCCCGAGTCGATGGCGCCCAGCATGGTCAGGACGCCGGCCGCGTGGAGGGTGAAGCCAAGCGCCAGCTGCCGGCGGGGCGGGACGCGGCCGGCCAGGCGCTTGGCCTGGAGCGCCACCATGAAGGACAGGCCCGACCAGAGCAGGAACAGCCACGCCGTGTCCAGCGGGGTCAGGCCGAGCACCTGCTGGAACAGGACCGGCAGGAAGCTGAAGAGGCCGATCACCGCGAAGCCCGTGAACAGGCCGCCGGCGGAGGAGGCCAGGAAGCTCGGGCGGCGCAGCAGGCTCAGGTCGATCATGGGGGTCGTGGTGCGGCGCTCCACCAGGACGAAGACGGCCATGAGGACCACCGCGGCCAGGAACAGCAGGCCCACCTCGGACCGCAGCCAGCCGTCACGGCCCAGGGTGAGCGCGGCCACCAGGGAGACCAGCGCCAGGCCGAAGGTGAGGGCGCCCAGGATGTCGGGGCGGCCGCCCCTCGGGGAACGGGATTCGGTGAGCGCCCGTGGTGACAGGGCGGCCACCAGCAGCGTCACCGCGGCCAGGACGGCGTAGGCCGCCCGCCAGTTGGGCAGTACGGCTGCCAGCAACGGGCCCGTCGCGATACCGCCGCTGACGAAGGCGCCCCACACGCCCGTCGCGTGCAGCCGGCCGCGTGGGCTCGGGAAGGCGTGCACCAGCAGGCCGAGGCTGCTCGCCAGGATCGCCGCGCTGGCCGCGCCCTGGGCGACACGGGCCAGCGTGAACAGCCAGGTGGAGTCGGTCAGCGCGCCGAGGGCGGTGGTGATGCCCAGCGTCAGCGTGCCGAGCAGGAAGATCCGGCGGCGGCCGAAGTCGTCGGCGAGGCTGCCGGCCACCAGGAGGAGGGCGGCCAGGCCGAGCGGGGTGCCGTTGATCAGCCAGGCCTGGGCGGAGAGCGGGGTGTGCAGGTCGGCCGCGGTGTCGCGGAGGGTGACCACGGGCGCGGTGTACGTCATCAGGCTCACGGCGGTGGCCGCGCTGGTCAGGGCCAGGGTGGCGCGGGCCCGGGGCGTCGTGTCGGGGTGGGGTGCCGCGGGCTCGCGCCGCGCACTCGGCGCTTCGACGCCAGTGAGGGTTCGTTCATTGAACTCAGCCATGGTGGTACCGTAACACGGTAGGTTCGATGATTGAACCTACGGTCGGAGAGCTGACTAAGGTGGTCTCCATGGCACTGGGCAAGGACTATGTGACGCAGGAGTGCTCGATCGCCCGCGCGCTCGAGGTCGTCGGCGAGCGCTGGACCCTGCTCGTCATCCGCGACGCGCTCTACGGCGTCCGGCGTTACAACGACTTCCTCGTCCACCTCGGCATCCCGCGCGCCGTCCTGTCGGCCCGCCTCAGGACGCTCACCGAGGAGGGCATCCTGGAGAAGCGCCGCTACCAGGAGTCGCCGCCCCGGGACGAGTACGTCATCACCGAGCGCGGGACCGAGCTGTGGCCCGCCCTGCGCGCCCTCGCCGTCTGGGGGCGCGAGCACCTCATGGACCGCCGGCTGCGCTACTTCCGGCACGTGGACTGCGGCACCGAACTCGGTTCGTACGGCGAATGTCCCGCCTGCGGAACCGTCGTGCCCGTCGCCGACGTTCTCATTACGCCGGGACCGGGGCTCGACCCCGACCCGGCGGATCCGGTCAGCCGGGCGCTGCTGAAGCCCAAGAGGCTCCTGGAGCCGCTGGAAACCGATCATGTATAGACGGCAGTGACCACAGGGAGGGGGGAGCGGGCATGCGCGTGAACAGCCGTTGGATGCTGCCGCCCCGTCCTGCCGCCGTCCTGCTGCTTCTCCTGCTCGACCTCCTGCTGCTCGACTCCGGCAGCCTCTTCACCACCGTCGCCCTCGCCGCGACCGCCGCGGTCGGCTCGGCCCTCGCCGTCGCCGCCTTCCGCGCCGCGCGCTCCGCACCCGCCGTGCCGCCCACCCGGGTCCGTACGGCGATACGCGACCGGGCCCGGCGTACCGCCTTCCTGCCGCAACGCGACCCGGACGCCAAGGGCCGCAGCCGCCCCCGAGCCCCCGGGCACGCCCTCCAGGCGACCACCGCGTAGGACATCCCTCGCACCCGTCCGGGTGTCCTCGCGCGGGTCGTCATGCCGTCCCACCTCTTCACCCACGGCACGACGAGACCCCCGGAGGGCTCCCCACTCATGTCCGTTTTCGCTGCCCTGGTCGAGCAACTCGCCGACCTGCTCCAGCCGTTCTTCCACGCCTCCGCGGCCGCCGCCGCGATCGTCCTGTTCACCGCGCTCGTACGACTGCTCGTGCATCCCCTGTCCCGTGCCGCCGCCCGTGGCCGGCGTGCCCGGGCCGCGCTCCAGCCGAGGATCGCGGAGCTGAGGAAGAAGCACGGGAAGGACCAGCAGGTGCTGCAGAAGGCCGTGCTGGAGCTGCACGCGGAGGAGAAGGTGTCCCCGCTGTCCGGCTGCCTGCCCGGACTGCTGCAACTGCCCGCGTTCTTCCTCCTGTACCACCTCTTCTCCAACTCCACGATCGGCGGCCATGACAACGGTCTGCTGAACCACTCGTTGCTGGGTGCCCCGCTCGGCGGCCGGGGAGTCGACGTCCTCGGCACCGGGTTCGGGACTGCCGGGCCGGTCTACCTGGGGCTGTTCGTCCTCGTCGCCGCCGTCGCCACCTTCACCTTCCTGCGCACCAGGCGGGCGGCGGCGGGGGCGGGGGCGGTCGTGAGCGGAGCGGAAGGCGAGCAGCTGCCGGGTCTGGGCGCGGTCAGCAAGGTCACGCCGTACCTGTCGTACCTCACGCTGTGCACCGTGGCCGTGGTGCCGCTGGCCGCCGCGCTGTACGTGGTGACCAGTACGACGTGGAGTGCCGTCGAGCGCGCCGTGCTGTATCGATGAGGGCGGGCGTACGGTCCAGTACGTGAACAGGGTATTGCCCGCTGCACCCGCATCTCAGAGGATCGACCAGTCCTCCGATGGCTGCACCCATCGGCCGGGCGCCCGCTATCAAGGGAGATGGTGACGACCATGAAGCTGCTGCGAGTCGGTACGGCGGGAGCGGAGCGGCCCGCTCTGCTCGACACCGAGGGGGTCCTGCGGGACCTGTCGGGGATCGTCGACGACATCGACGGAGCCCTGCTCGCCGACGGGGCCGCCCTCGGACGGGTCCGGGCCGCGGCCGACGCCGGCGAACTGCCCGCGCTCGACGCGAACGGGCTGCGGATCGGGCCGCCGCTGGGGCGGATCGGCAAGATCGTGTGCATCGGGCTCAACTACCACGACCACGCCCGCGAGACCGGGGCCGAGCCGCCGGCCGAGCCGGTGATCTTCTTCAAGGCCGCGGACACGGTCGTGGGGCCGAACGACACGGTGCTGGTCCCCCGCGGGTCCGTGAAGACCGACTGGGAGGTGGAGCTGGCGGTCGTCATCGGGCGTACGGCCCGTTATCTGGCCGACGACGAGGACCCGCTGGCGTACGTCGCCGGGTACGCCGTCGCGCACGACGTGTCCGAGCGGGAGTTCCAGATCGAGCGGGGCGGGACCTGGGACAAGGGGAAGAACTGCGAGACGTTCAACCCGCTCGGGCCGTGGCTGGTCACGGCGGACGAGGTCGGGGATCCGCAGGAACTGTCGCTGAAGCTCTGGGTCAACGGGGAACTGAAGCAGGACGGGACCACCGGCGAGCAGATCTTCTCGGTCGCGGAAGTCGTGCGGTACGTCAGCCAGTTCATGGTGCTGTACCCCGGGGACGTCATCAACACGGGGACCCCGGCGGGGGTTGCGCTGGGGGCGCCCGAGCCGAAGCCGTACCTGCGGGGCGGGGACGTGGTGGAGCTGGAGATCGGTGGGCTCGGTCGTCAGCGCCAGGAGTTCAAAGACGCGTAGGCGCTTCGCTGGGAAGGCCGGGGAACTGCGCAGGTCGCTCGGCTGCGGGCCGGATGTTGCTCGCGCAGTTCCCCGCGCCCCTGACGGGGCGCCACGGCTGACGGGGTTTACAGCTCCAGGAACTTTTCCAGGGCCTCCACCACGAAGCGGTGGTCCTGGAGTTGGGGGAGGCCGGAGACCGTCACCGAGCCGATCACGCCCACGTTCTCCACGGTGATCGGGAAGGAGCCGCCGTGGGCCGCGTACGCGTCGGGGTCCAGGCGGGAGGACTCCTCGAACGTCGTGCCCTTGGCCCGGAAGCGGGCTCCCACCAGGTAGGACGCGGAGCCGTAGCGTTCCACCACCCGGCGCTTGCGGGTGATCCAGGCGTCGTTGTCCGGGGTGGAGCCGGGCAGCGCCGCGTGGAAGAGCTGCTGGCCGGCGCGGTGGATGTCGATGGCCACCGGGGCCTGGCGCTCCCGTGCCATCTCCACCAGCAGGGAGCCGAGGGCCCACGCGTCGTCGTAGGTGAACTGCCGGAAGACCAGGAGGCGTTCCTGCTTCTCCAGTTCGTCCACCGACGGGGTGAGTTCGGGGGTGGACCTGGGGGTGATCTGTGGGTGGTGCATCAGAGGGTCACCGTCACCTTGTCTCGCGCCGAGCGGCGGGCTGCTTCCAGTACGTCCAGGGCGGCGGCCGCCTCCAGCGCGGTCACCGGGTTGGGGCCCTTGCCCCGCAGGGCCCCGGCCACGGCCGCGTAGTACGCGGGATAGTCGCCGGGCAGGGTCGGCACGGCACGGCCGCCGCCGGTGACCGGGGACTCGCCGGCGCCGATCCTGCCGTACAGGGACTCCGGCTCGACACCCCAGCCGGCGCCCGGGCGTTCGCCCTCGCGCAGTGCCGCCTCCTGCGGGTCCAGGCCGTACTTGACGTAACCCGCCTTCGAGCCCAGCACCCGGAAGCGCGGGCCGAGCTGGGCCGCCGTCGCCGAGGCGTAGAGGTGGGAGCGGACACCGCTCGCGTGGGTGAGGGCGATGAAGGTGTCGTCGTCGGTCTCGGCGCCGGACCGGCGGATGACCGACTCGGCGTACACCTCGGTGACCGGTCCGAACAGGACCAGGGCCTGGTCGACGAGATGGCTGCCGAGGTCGTAGAGAAGACCTCCGATCTCTGCCGGGTCGCCGGACTCGCGCCAGCCGCCCTTGGGCTGCGGGCGCCAGCGCTCGAAGCGGGACTCGAAGCGCCAGGGGTCGCCGAGTTCGCCCTGCTCGAGGAGGTCGCGCAGGGTCAGGAAGTCGTTGTCCCAGCGGCGGTTCTGGAAGACCGAGAGCAGCAGGCCCTGCTCCTCGGCGAGGGCGGCCAGTTCGCGCGCCTCGGCCGCGGTGCCGGCCACCGGCTTGTCGACCACGACCGGCAGGCCCGCCTTGAGCGCGGTCGTCGCCAGCGGGACGTGCGTCTTGTTCGGGGAGGCGATGACGACCAGGTCGAGGTCGTCGGCGCGGTCGAACAGCTCGTCGGGGGCGGCGACGGTCCGGACCTCGGGGAACTCGGCCTTCGCCTGCGCCTGCCGCTCGGGGTTCGAGGTGACCACCGTGTCCAGGGCGAGGCCCTCGGTGGCGGCGATCAGGGGGGCGTGGAAGACGGATCCGGCGAGGCCGTAGCCGATGAGGCCGACGCGGAGGGGAGTGGCAGCTGTCATGCCTCCCACTTTGGCAACGCTGTTGCCAAAGTGCAAGCGGCAGGGAGAATGAGTGGCGTGAACAGGACGAGAAGCGCAAGCGGACGACCGGGCGCGGCCGGCGCGAATCTGCTCGCCGTGCGCAGTCACAACACCGCGCTGGTGCTGGACCTGCTGCGCACGGCGGGGGAGGACGGCATCAGCCGGCTCGAACTGGCCGAGCGCACCGGGCTCACCCCGCAGGCGGTCAGCAAGATCACCGCACGGCTGCGCGAGGAGGGCCTCGCGGCGCAGGCCGGGCGGCGCGCGTCCACCGGGGGCAAGCCGGCCACCGTGCTGCGCCTGGTGCCTGAGGCCGCCCACGCGGTGGGGCTGCAGCTCGACCGGGACGAGCTGCGTGCCGTCCTGGTCGACCTCGACGGCACGGTCGTCGGCGAACGGCAGGGGGCGCTGGACCTGGGCGCGGGGGCGGCGGCCGTGCTGGGGGCCGCCGCCGAGCTGGTCGGCGAGCTGCGCGAGGAGGTGCCCGAAGAGGTCCTCGGGGTCGGCGTCGCGGCGCCCGGGCCGCTCGACCACATCCACGGTGTGCTGCACCGGGTCACCGGGTTTCCGGAGTGGGACGGCTTCCCGCTGCGGGACGCGCTCGCGGAGCGGCTCGGGGTGCCGGTCGTCGTCGACAAGGACAGCAACGCGGCCGCCCTCGGACTCGCCGTCGGCGGCGAAAGCGGCTCCTTCGCCTATCTGCACCTCGGTACGGGCCTCGGCGCCGGACTGGTGATCGGCGACAGCGTGCACCGGGGGGCGCGGACCGGGGCGGGGGAGTTCGGGCACCAGGTCATCCAGCTGGACGGCCCTCCGTGCCACTGCGGCAACCGGGGCTGCATCGAGGCGCTGTGCCTGGCCGCGGTGGGCCGCGCGGACCCGGACGAGGCGGCGCGGGTGCTGGGCGCCGGAGCCGCGAACCTGGCCGCGCTGCTCGACATCGACCTCGTGCTGCTCGGCGGCCGCACGGTCGCGGCCGCCCCGGAGACCTTCGTCCGCGGGGTCGCCGCCGTCCTCGACGCCCGCGCCCGCCGGGAGGGCAGCCTGGGGACGACCGTCCCCGTCCGGCTCGCCCCCGGCAGCGACCGGCGGGTCGCGGAGGGCGCGGCCCAGCTGCTGCTCGCCCCACTCTTCGGCCGCGCGGACGGGTGACCCCCGGCGGCTTACGGCAGACGGCCCCCGGCGGGTAGCGGAAGCTTGCGGCGGACGGTTTACGGCTGGGGCGGGCGGCGGATGCTTGCGGCGGACGGCTTACGGCTGCGGGCGGCGGATGCTTGCGGCGGACGGCTTACGGCTGCGGGCGGCGGGCGCTTGCGGCGGGCGGTGTGCGGCTGCGGGCAGTGGACGCGTACGGCGGACGGCTTACGGCTGCGGGCGGCGGGCGCTCCGGCGGACGGCTTACGGCTGGGGCGGGCGGCTGACCGCGGGTACTGGACGGCTGACTGCGGACGGCTGAGCGCGGACGCCAGGTTGCCGTCGGCAGGGGGCTGATCGAGCGGAGTTGGTGTGCACTCGCGGAGTGGCTCCGGCCCGGTTCCGGTGGTGCCCGGCATGATCACATGATCATGCGACTGAGCACGTCCCTGTCCCTCTGCGTGGCCGCAGCCGCCGTTCTCGCCCCCGTGCCGTCGGCGACCGCCGCGCCCCTGTCGTCGTCGGAGACCGCCGCCCCCGCCGACACCTCCTGCGCGGGCGCCGACGAGCAGGGCTTCCCCCTCGCCACCCGCATCCACGACGGCCCCTCGTCCTACGAGGCCGGCGGCGGCTACGGCACCTGGTACCTGGACCTCACCAACACCACCGGCCGCACCTGCACCGACGTCCACCCGGTCGTCGTCCTCGTCGACGACAAACGGGCCCTCAAGCCGTCCCAGGCCGAGCTGGAGTTCTACGACGGCCCGCGCACCCGTCCGGTCCCACTGACGGAGACCGACGAGTCCGAGCTGGTCGGCGTGTTCGACGGGGACGGCTTCCCGGGGCTCACGGTGGCGCCCGGAGCGACCGTCTCGGTCAAGGTCAGACTCGCCGTCACCTCCGACACCGGGCCGAACGCGGTCACGGCCAACGCCGCCGTCGTGCAGCGGCGGGGGTCGGACGGCGACTGGGTGGGGGAGTCGAACGACTACCGTTTCGGCATCGGCGGCGAACCGCCGCCCGCGAGCGTCGCCCCCGCCGTGCCCTCCATCGGCGCGGAGGTCGGCCCGGGGATCTCCCCAGGGACCACCGCGGGGACCAGTCCGGACGCCAGTCCCGGCAGCAGCCCCGACGTCACCCCGGGGCCGACCCCGGGGGTCACCCCTGAGGGCACCTCCACCGCCTCCCCGGGCAGCGCCCTGCCCTTCGCCGCGGAGGCCGGGGAACGCGCCCGCGAACTGGCCGGCACCGGCCTCGGCGCGGCCCACGGGCTGCTCGCGGCCGCCGTCGCCCTGCTCGCGGTAGGGGGCAGCGCGTTCCTGCTGGCCCGCAGACGGCGGTGAGCGGTGGCCCCTGTCCGACGATGAAAGCGCCGTCTGCGACCATCCCTCCGTGGACTACCCGAACGACCAGGCCCCCGGCGCCCCCGTCCGCTCCGGCATCCCGGAGCACGGCCGTATCCCGAAGTACTACGCGGTGAAGGCGCAGATCGATCGTCTCGTCGGCGATCTCGGGGAGGGCCATGTCATCCCCACCGAGCGCGATCTGTCGGAGGCGTACGGCGTCGCCCGCGAGACCGTACGGCAGGCGCTGCGCGAGCTGGTGCTGGAGGGCAAGCTGCGCCGGCAGGGGCGTGGCACGGTCGTCGCCGGACCCAAGCTGGAGCAGCCGCTCTCCCTCGCCAGCTACACCGAAGGGGTACGGCGGCAGGGGCGCACCCCCGGCCGTGGCCTGGTCACGCTCGACCGCTTCCCCTGCCCGGCCGCCCTCGCCGCCGAGACCGGCCTCGAACGCGGCGAGCCCGTCTGGCACCTGGAGCGCGTGCTGCTCGCCGACGAGGAGCGGGTCGGCCTGGAGAGCACCTATGTCGCCGTGGCCCGGGTGCCGCAGCTCGACACCGACTTCGAGCCCGACTCCTCCTTCTACGGCTACCTGCACGGGAAGGGCATCGTCTTCGGGGACGCCGACGAGCGCATCGAGACCGTGCTGGCCACCCCGCGCGAGGCCCTGCTCATCGGCACCCCGCCGGCCCTGCCGATGCTGCTGATCCACCGGGTCTCGCGGGACACCGAGGGGCGGCCGCTGGAGCGGGTGCGGTCGCTGTACCGGGGGGACCGGTTCTCGTTCACGGCCCATCTGCGCGGCTGAAAAGTATCGGTTTGGGCCGCTTCCCACCCGCTCCGAATGTCACGAAAAGATAACGGGTCTAGCCCAAACGTGATGACCAGTTCACGCTCTCGTTGTCAGCCGGTCCATTCCGGTTCCCCAGTCGCGAGGAGCGTGGCGGTCGTGAGAGTGACAGTCGTCGGAGCAGGCGTGGTGGGCACCATGCACGCCTGGCAGGCAGTGGAACGCGGCCACGAGGTCGTGCAGATCGAGCGCGAGGCCGAGGCCCGCGGCGCCTCGCTGCGCAACTTCGGGCAGATCTGGGTGAGCGGGCGCGCGGGCGGTGAGGAGCTCGAAACCGCGCTGCGGGCCCGGGAGCTGTGGGAGGAGATCGGCGGCCGGGTGCCCGCGCTCGGCTTCCGCGCCAACGGGTCGCTGACCCCGGTGCGCGGCGCGTACGAACTCGCCGTCGCCGAGGCCGCCGTGGCCCGCGCGGACGCGGCCGCCCGGGGCCACAAGCTGCTCACGGCCGCCGAGGCCCGCGCGCTGAACCCCGCCCTGCGCGGTGACTTCGACGCCGCCCTCCACTGCGAGCGGGACGCGGCCGTCGAGCCGCGCACCGCCCAGCTCGCCCTCCGTGCCGAGCTGCTGAAGTCCCCGAACTACACCTTCCTGCCGGGCCGTGAGGTCCGCGAGGTGACCGGCCCCGGGACGGTCCGCGACGACCACGGCGACGTCCACCACGCCGACGCCGTCGTCCTGTGCACCGGCGCGTGGCTCGGCGGCCTGGTCCGCGAGCTGGCCGGACCCGGTCTGCCGGTGCGCCGGGTCCGCCTCCAGATGATGCAGACCGACCCGCTCGGCGAACCCCTCCCCACCTCGGTCGCCGACGCCGACAGCTTCCGTTACTACCCGGCGTACGCCTCGCCGGCGCTGGACGCCCTCAACGCCGGCCGGCCGCAGCCGGAGACGGCGGCCGTGCACCGTATGCAACTGCTCATGGTGCAGCGCGCCGACGGCGGGCTGACCATCGGCGACACCCACGAGTACGAGCACCCCTTCGCCTTCGACACCGTCGAGGAGCCCTACGAGCACCTCACCGGCGTCGTCGAGTCCCTCCTCGGCCGGCCGCTGCCGCGCATCCGGCACCGCTGGGCCGGGGTGTACGCGCAGTGCACCGACACCACCCGGGTGGTGCACCGGCAGGAGCTGGCCGACGGGGTGTGGCTGGTCACCGGGCCCGGCGGGCGCGGCATGACCTGCTCGCCCGCGATAGCCGAGACAACCGCGAACGAACTGGGCTGGTGAGAGAGATGGCAGACATGGCTGAGACGAACGACATGGCCGAGACGGCCGAGGACATCCGGCTCGTCGTGCTCGACATGGCCGGTACGACCGTCGCGGACGGCGGGCTCGTCGAGCAGGCGTTCACGGCGGCCGCCCGCCAGCTGGGCGCGGACCCCGACCTCATGATCGACTACGTCCGCGCCACCATGGGCGAGTCCAAGATCTCCGTCTTCCGGCACCTGTTCGGGGAGGAGACCAAGGCCCAGGAGGCCAACCGGGCCTTCGAGGCCGCCTACGCCGAACTCGTGGACGGCGGCAGGGTGCACGCCCTGCCCGGCGCCCGCGAGACCATCGAGAAGCTCCGGGCGGACGGCCGTACCGTCGTCCTCACCACCGGGTTCGCCCGCGCCACCCAGGACGCGATCCTCGCCGCCCTCGGCTGGCGGGACCTGGTGCCGCTCACCCTGTGCCCCGCCGACGCCGGAGGCCGCGGGCGGCCGTACCCCGACATGGTCCTCACCGCGCTGCTGCGCACGGCCGCCGCCGACGACGTCCGGCAGGTCGCCGTCGTCGGCGACACCTCCTACGACATGCTCACCGGTGTCCGGGCCGGCGCGGGCCTGGTCGCCGGGGTGCTGACCGGCGCGCACGACGCGGACGCGCTGCGGGCGGCCGGGGCCACCCATGTGCTGGACTCGGTCGCGGGCTTGCCGGGAGTGCTCGCATGACCAGCGGTATCCGCTTCGACTCCGTCACGGTCGCCTACGACGGGAACGTCGTCCTCGACTCCCTCGACCTCACCGTCGCGCCCGGCGAGGTGATGGCCCTGCTCGGGCCGTCCGGCTCCGGCAAGACCACCGCGCTGCGGGCGGTCGCCGGGTTCGTACGGCCCGTCTCCGGGCGGGTGTTCCTCGGCGACCGTGACGTCACCGACCTGCCGCCGTACCGGCGGGGGATCGGGATGGTCGTCCAGCAGTACGCGCTCTTCCCGCACCTGCGGGTCGCCGACAACGTGGCCTTCGGGCTCAAGGCCCGCAGGACGCCCAGGGGCGAGACCCGCGAACGCGTCGCCGAGGCACTGGAGATGACCGGGATGGCGGCGTACGCGCGCCGCTATCCGCGGGAGCTGTCCGGCGGGCAGCAGCAGCGGGTCGCCATCGCGCGGGCGCTGGCCATCCGGCCGGAGGTGCTGCTCCTCGACGAGCCGCTGTCCGCGCTCGACGCTCAGCTGCGGTCCGGGATGCTCGCGGAACTGAGCCGCCTGCACCGCGAGTTGCCGGACGTGTCCATCCTGTACGTCACTCACGACCAGGTCGAGGCGCTGACGCTGGCCGACCGGATCGCCGTGATGGACCAGGCGCGGCTGCGGGCCTGCGGGACGCCGGCCGAGCTGTACCGGGCGCCTGCCGACGCGTTCACGGCGTCCTTCGTCGGCGGGGCGAATCTGCTGCCGGTGACCGTGGGGGCGGGGGGTGTCGACTTCGCGGGGGTCGGGGTGAAGGTGGATACGGCGGGGGCCGTCTCCGGGGCTCGCGCCACGTTGTGTGTGCGGCCGCATCTGGTGGGGCTGGGCCAGGGGCCCAATCAACTCGCCGGTGTCGTGCGGGAGATCCAGTGGCGGGGGGCCACGCATCGGCTGTATGTCGAGGTGGGCGGGCAGGTGGTGATGGCGGATCTGCGGGAGTTGCGGGATCCGCCGGGGTTCGGGGATGAAGTGGCGTTGCATTTCGCGTCGGAGGATGCGGTGTTGCTGCCTGCGGGGGTTGGCCGTGACTGATGTCGTGCCTCGGCCGCGGGTGGTTCGTGGCTGGTCGCGCCGTTCCCCGCGCCCTTATCGGGGCGCGTTGGTCCTGCCGCCAGTTGCCCTGCTCGCCCTCTTCTTTCTTTACCCGCTCGCCCTCGTCGTCCAGCAGACCGTGCGGCCCGACACCGGGGGGACGTCCCTCCAGCCCTACGCCGACGTCTTCGCCTCCGAGTCGTTCCGCAACGCGCTGTGGACCACCGTCTGGATCGCCGTCTCCTCCACCGCCGGCTGCCTGGTCCTCGGCTTCGTGCTCGCCCTCGTCATCGCCTTCATCCCCTTCCCCGGGGCCAAAGCCGTCGCCCGCTTCATCGACGTCTACCTCTCCTTCCCCTCCTTCCTCATCACCCTCGCCCTGCTCTTCATCTACGGCACGACCGGGATCATCGGGTCCTTCCAGTTCCTGACCACCCCCTGGGGGGTGGTGCTGGCCGAGGTCACCTACTTCACGCCGTTCGTGATGCGGCCGCTGCTCGCCGCGTTCTCGCAACTCGACACCGCGCAGCTGGAGGCGGCGTCGAGCCTGGGGGCGCGGGCGCCCCGGATCGTGCGGCAGGTGATCCTCCCCGAGGCACTGCCCGCGCTCGCCGCCGGCGGGAGCCTGGTGCTGGTGCTGTGCCTCAACGAGTTCGGGATCGTGCTCTTCACCGGCGCCAAGGGAGTCACCACCCTCCCGATGCTCGTCTACAGCAAGGCGATCCTGGAGTCCGACTACCCGGGCGCCTGTGTCGTCGCCGTCGTCAACGTCCTGATCTCCGTAGGCCTCTACGGCCTCTACCGGGTGGTGAGCCGTCGTGCTGGTGCATAGCCGCAAGGCCAGGTGGGCGGTGTGGGCGGTGTTCCTCGTCCTGTTCCTGCCGCTCTTCGCCCTCCCTCTGCTCGTCGTCCTCGGTGCCTCCTTCGCCACCCACTGGTCCGGCGTCCTGCCCTCGGGGGCGACCGTCGGCAACTTCCGTTCCGCCACCCGCGGTGACGCCCTCCAGGCGCTCACCACCAGCCTCGTCACCGCCGTCACCGCGAGCCTGCTCGCGCTCGCCGTCGGCACCTGGGCCGCGCTCGGTGCCCACACCCTCGGCAGGCGCCGCAAGGCCCTGGCCGACGCCCTGTTCGTGCTGCCGGTCGCCGTGCCGTCGGTGGTGGTCGGGCTGTCGCTCCTGGTGGCCTTCTCCAAGCCGCCGATGCTGCTCAACGGCACCCGGTGGATCGTGATCCTCGCCCACACCGTGCTGGTGACCGCCTTCGCCTACCAGTCGGTGTCGGCCGCCATCACCCGTCTCGACCCGGCGTACGAACAGGCCGCCGCCTCCCTGGGCGCCCGGCCCGCCCAGGTGCTCTGGCGGGTCCGGCTGCCGCTCCTCCTGCCCTCCCTCACCGCCGCCGCCGGCCTCTGCCTCGCCCTCTCCATGGGTGAGCTGAGCGCCACGATGATGCTCTATCCGCCCGACTGGACTCCGCTTCCCGTCCTGATCTACTCGGCCACCGACCGCGGCGCCCTGTTCGCCGGCTCCGCCCTCGCGGTAATCCTCATGGCGGCGACCCTGATCGCCCTGTTCGCCGTCTCCCGCGTCCGCAACCGCGCTTCGTACCGCTGATGACTGATCACTGATCACTGTTCGCTGATCCAGAACCCTTACCGACGCAAGGAGTCAGCCTCGCCATGCCCAGAAACACCCTCAAGATCGCCGTAGCAGTCTCCCTCCTGGCCACCCCGCTGCTCGCCGCCTGCGGCGGCTCCTCGGCCGCCGCCGACGAGAAGGTCGTCACCGTCTACAGCGCCGACGGCCTCAAGGGCGAGAACAACGACGGCTGGTACGACAAGGTCTTCGCCGACTTCCAGAAGCAGACCGGCATCAAGGTCAAGTACGTCGAGGGCGGCTCCGGCGAGGTGGTGCAGCGCGCCCTGCGGGAGAAGAGCAACACGCAGGCCGACGTCCTGGTCACCCTCCCGCCCTTCGTCCAGCAGGCCGACGGCAAGGGCCTGCTGCAGAAGTACGAGCCGAAGGACTCCGAGCTGGTCAGCGGCGCCGACAAGGCAGCCGACGGCACCTGGACCTCCGTCGTCAACAACTACTTCGGGTTCGTCTACAACAAGAAGGAGCTGAAGCAGGCCCCGACCACCTGGGAGGAACTGCTCGACGGCACGTACAAGAACAAGCTCCAGTACTCCACGCCCGGTGTCGCGGGTGACGGAACCGCCGTACTGATCAAGGCGATCCACGACTTCGGCGGCGAGCAGCCGGCGCTGGACTACCTGAAGAAGCTCCAGGCCAACAACGTCGGCCCGTCCGCCTCCACCGGCAAGCTCGCCCCCAAGGTGGACAAGGGCGAACTGCTCGTCGCCAACGGCGACGTCCAGATGAACTACGCCCAGTCCAAGACCATGCCCGGCCTCGGCATCTGGTTCCCGGCCGCCCAGGGCGGCAAGCCCACCACGTTCGCGCTGCCCTACGCGGCCGGGCTGCTCACGGGCGCCCCGCACACCGAGAACGGCAGGAAACTCCTCGACTTCATGCTCGCGCGCAAGCAGCAGCAGGAGGTCAGCTCGATCGGCGGCGGCTTCAGCGCCCGCAGCGACGTCAAGGCCGTGGACGCCAACGCCATCGCGCTGACCAAGCTGATGGACGGCGTCGACGTCTTCACGCCGGACTGGAACGACGTCGACAAGAACCTCACGTCGTACGTCGAGGCCTGGAAGTCCGCCACCGGCAGCTGAGCCTTCCGGCCCGAGGCGACCGACGGGGTCGCGTACACGCGGTCCTGACTAGGCTGGGGGCGTCGGCACGCCGTGGTTCCGGCGCCCCCAGTTCCCGCATGACCGCATGTACGCCATCCGCACGCAGGAGACGCACCACATGGCAGACCGCAAGCCCATCGAGTCATGGCTCACCGACATGGACGGCGTCCTCATCCACGAGGGCGTCCCGATCCCCGGAGCGGACGCCTTCCTGAAGAAGCTGCGGGACTCCGAGAAGCCCTTCCTGGTCCTCACCAACAACTCCATCTACACCGCCCGTGACCTGCACGCACGGCTGCGCCGGATGGGCCTGGACGTGCCGGTGGACAACATCTGGACCTCGGCCCTGGCCACCGCCCAGTTCCTGGACGACCAGCGGCCCGGCGGCAGCGCCTACGTCATCGGCGAGGCCGGCCTGACCACCGCGCTGCACGACATCGGATACATCCTCACCGACCACGAACCCGACTTCGTGATCCTCGGCGAGACCCGCACCTACTCCTTCGAGGCGCTCACCAAGGCCGTGCGCCTGATCAACGACGGCGCCCGGTTCATCGCCACCAACCCCGACAACGTCGGCCCGTCCGCCGAGGGCGACCTGCCCGCCACCGGCTCGGTCGCCGCGCTGATCACCGCCGCGACCGGCAAGGAGCCGTACTTCGTCGGCAAGCCCAACCCGCTGATGATGCGGGCCGGGCTCAACGCGATCGGCGCCCACTCGGAGGCCTCCGCGATGATCGGCGACCGGATGGACACCGACGTCCTCGCGGGCCTGGAGGCCGGGATGCGCACCTTCCTGGTGCTGTCCGGCGTCACCCAGCCGGACGACGTCGACCGCTACCCGTTCCGGCCCTCCGAGGTCGTGGACTCGATCGCGGACCTCGTCGACCGGATCTGAACCCCGGTCCGAGCCGGGTCCGACCGGTCGGGCAGCAAACCTGATCTCACCCGTACGGAGCAACAAGGCGCCCCCCGAGGATGCGGGGGCGCCTGGTGCGGGGGAGCCTCCAGATATCTGGAGGTTCACGATGGGCTCACTTCGCCTCACTCTCTGTACCGGACTCCTGGCCTGCGCAGCCGGTCTCTTCCCGGCGGCCGCCCACGCGGCGGACGGCCAGGGAGTCACCGTGACCCCGGCCTCCCCGGCCCCGGGCTCCGTCGTGGCGCTGCGGGTGAGCGGCTGCTCCGGTACGACCGGCACCGCCTCCTCGGCGGCCTTCGTCTCGGACGCCGGCCTCGGCGGCTACGACGGCACCCTGGCCGGCCAGAGCCAGGTCCGCTCCACCATCGGCGCCGGCACCTACGACGTGAAGGTCACCTGCGCCGGCGCCGTCGTCAGCGGCACCGTCACCGTCGTAGGGCAGTCGTCCCTCGCGCAGTCCCAGGCCGGGCAGCCGGACGGGTCCGGCGTGCTGGCCGCCACACCGGTCGCGCCCGTGCACGCGGGCGGCGGCGGCACCGCGCCGCTCGCCTCGGTCGACCCCCGCTCGACCGGTCCCGACACCGCGCAGGCGGTTACCGGTCTCGTTCTCGCCGGGTTCGCCGCGGCCGCCGTCGGGATGCTGGGCGCCCGGCGGAGCCGCGGCTCACGCTGAGGAGACACCACGACGATGTCCGACGACGAAACCGAACGACCCGCCGGCACCGGGCGGCTGCTGACCGGCGTGGCCTGGGCGATCCTGCTGCTCGGGCTGTGGCTGTGGGGCCGCGGGGTGACCGAGGTGCCCGACGGCATATCCGGCCCCACCACGGGTGACGTGGCCGCTGTCGGCCGCCCCGTCGGCGCCGAACTCCCGCCCGCCGCGAAGCCGTTGGACTCGGCCCCGCCCGAGCGCATCGACATCCCCGACCTGGGCGTGCAGGCCCCCGTGGTCGCCCGCGGCCTCGACGGCAAGGGCGGGATCGACCCACCCCCCTTCGACCAGCCCGGCGTGGTCGGCTGGTACGGCTCCGGCACGGAACCGGGCGCCGCCGGCACCGCGCTCCTGGTCGGGCACGTCGACACCGAGACCCGGCCCGCGGTCTTCTACAAGATCAGCGCCCTGCGCCCCGGCGAGACGATCCGCGTGGTCCGCGCCGACGGCACGGTCGCCGAGTTCACCATCGACGACGTACGGGTGCTGCCCCGCGACCATTTCGACGCCCAACAGGCCTACGGCGCCCGCGAGTCGGGCCGTGCCGAACTCCGGCTGATCACCTGCGGCGGCACCTTCGACCGGACCACCCACAGCTACACCGCGAACGTGGTCGTCTCGGCGTACCTCACCGGAACCGCCGTATAGAAGTCGCACCGGACGCACCTGGCCCGGTCGACGGTCCGCTCCCCTGAGACCGCCGGCCGGGCCGGTCCTCGACCGCGCGCGCCCGGGCTGCGGGAGTAACCCGGGCGCGGGCGCGGGAGGCTGGGAAGGCCGGCGGGGCCGGGCCGCCCGCAAGCGACTCCAGGGGGAACCCGCGCCCGGGCCTAGGTTCGCGCTCGCCGAGCCTCCTCGCCACCCGACGGCCCGGGCTGTAACAGCTCACCGACAAGGCCGGCCGATCTCGTGGCGAGTGCGGTGGGTATGTCACGATTGGGGCCTGGCGAAGTGCACCCAGGGGGGAATTGGATGTACGACAGCAGGGGGGCCCGGCCGCCGGCCTGGACATGGGCGCTGGGAGCGGTGCTGCTGCTCGCCGGCTGCTCCTCGGGCACCGGCGGCGACGACCGGCCGGACCCCGCGGATCCGGGCGCGGCGATCACCCAACAGCCCAAGGGGGCGGACCCGTTCTGGGTGAACCCCGACTCCAACGCGGCCCGTCAGGTGAAGGCCTACGCGAAGGCCGGCAAGGACACCGACGCCGGGCAGATCCGCAAGATAGCGCAGCAGCCGACCGGTGAGTGGATCGGCCCGGAGAACCCGGAGCAGGAGGCACGCGGTTTCACCGAGGCCGCGCAGAAGTCCGACCGCACGGCCCTCCTGGTCCTCTACAACATCCCGCACCGCGACTGCGGCCAGTACAGCCAGGGCGGCGCGGCCGACGGCGACGCGTACCGGGCGTGGATCGACGGGGTCGCCCGGGGCATCCAGGACCGGCCCGCGACCGTCGTCCTCGAACCGGACGCCGTACTCCACCTCGTCGACGGCTGCACCCAGGCCCGGTTCGCCGAGGAACGCTACGACCTGCTGCGCGACGCGATCACCAAGCTCAAGTCCCTCAAGAACACGAAGGTCTACCTGGACGCCGGGAACGCCGGCTGGGGCCACCCCGACCAGATCTACCAGCCCCTCCGACAGGCGGGCATCACGGCGGCGGACGGCTTCGCGGTCAACGTCTCCAACTTCTATTCCACCCGGGACTCCATCACCTACGGCAGGCAACTCTCGGAGAAGGTTGGCGGCAAACACTTCGTCATCGACACCAGCAGAAACGGCAACGGCCCCTACACGGGCGGCGATCCGGAAGAGCGGTGGTGCAACCCGCCGGGCCGGACCCTGGGGGAGACGCCGACCACGAAGACCGCGGACCCCTTGGCGGACGCCTACCTGTGGGTCAAGCGCCCGGGCGAATCGGACGGCACCTGCAAGGGCGGCCCCCAGGCAGGCAATTGGTGGCCGACCTACGCCTTGAAACTGGCGCAGGGGTCACAGACCTAGGGGCGCGGGGCGCTGTCCATATGCGGCTCCGCCGCGTGGGCGCGACCAGCCAGAGCGCTCCCGCACGCAAAGGAAATACGTGCGGGAGCGCCACGGCACAAAAAGCTAAGGCACCTTCACCCACCGCGCCTCACTCGGCGTCCCCTGGTCGTCGTCCACGAACACCATGTACCACCCCGACGGCACCAGGTTCCGATTCCCCGGTACCGTCACCGTGATCCGGTTCCCGGACGTCGTGAAGGCCAGCGCGACGGACCGCTGGTCCACATCGGTCACGTGCGTGGTCGCGCTCGGCCGGATCAGCCGGACCTTCTTGATGGTCGAGGCGTGCTGGGAGGTGAACGTCCCCGATCCGCCCCGGGCGATGGTCTGAGGCCCTCCGCTCAGCGACGGCCGCGAGTCCCGGTAGAGATACGGCGGTGTGTAGATCTCGATCCGCTGCTCGAAGACTCCCGGCTTGGTGTTGGCCCTGTCCGCGAACAGCGGGTTGGATCCGAAGAACATGACCCGGCCGTCGGGCAGCAGGATCGACCCGGAGTGGTAGTCCCGCCCCACCAGCGGATCGGCCACCCGTCTGAAGGAGTTCGTGGCGGTGTCGTAGATCCGCGCCTGCCGGATGTCGGAGTCGCCGCGCCCCCGGTAGTCCTCGGAGCCGCCCGACACCAGCACGGAGTCGTCCGGCAGCACCGAGATCTGCGGATACCGCGTCCCCTTCTCCAGCGTGGGCCCGTCCACGAACTTCGGCTCGGCGTCCTTCAGATCGATCAGCCGCGTCCTGTTCGTGGACAGCGCGGACTCGCCGACCCCGCCGCCGCCGACGACCATGTACTTCTCGTCCTGCGCCGGAGGCAGCAGCACGGTCCCGGAGGTCTCCAGCATGTTCGGATCGCTGAGCCCGGCCAGTTTCGTGAACCGGTTGGTGTCCACGTCCCAGATCCCGGGGTCGCGCCCGACGTCGTCCGGTCCGTACCCGGCGTTGGAGCCGGAGTAGAAGAGCTTGCCGTCCTGCAGCAGGAACAGCGCGGGATAGGTCGGGAACTGGCGCTTGTACCTGGTGTACGTCCATTTCTTCGTCGCCGGGTCGAAGACCTCGTTCTTGCCCGGCACCAGCTGCCCGATGTCGTCGAGGCCGGAGACGCTGAGGACCTTGCCGTCCGACAGTGTGGTGAGCGTCGGATACCAGCGGGCCTCGTTCATCGGGTCGACCTTGATGTACTTCTCGGCGACCGGATCGAATTCGTAGGCGTTCTTGATGCCTTCGAAGTCCCGCTTGTCCATGCCGAGTTTGTTGGCGATGCCGTAGGTGTTGCGGGCGTCGGCGCCGGTCAGACCCTCGATGCGGTAGTTGTCCTGGGTGCCGGTCTCGTACCGGGTGCCCTCCTTCGGCGCCTCGACGACGACCCGCGCGTAACCGGGGTTGTTCCGCAGGAACCTGCCGGTCTTCTTGTCGAAGACCTTGGTCGCGCGCGGGATCAGCACCGAGTCGTCGGAGAGGAACGTCCTGCCGTTCCCCTTGCCGGTGAACCGGGTGCCCTGGGGCAGGGTCATCGGTTTGTCGGGGTTCTCGTTGTAGAGGATCATGACGCCGCCGGCCTTCTTGACGTCGCCCTTGAGTTTCTCGTACTGCTTGGTGCCGCCGGCGATCAGGATGTCGCCGTTGGCGAGCTGGGTGTGGCCGGTGCAGAACAGGTCGGCCGGAGTGGGCACCTTCTTGACCGTGCCCTTGACCGGGTCCCAGATCCGGCTGTCGAAGATCTTCGCGTCGAAGTTGTCCTGGTTGTTGCCCGAGCCCGCGACCAGCAGCACTTTGCCGGTGTGCAGGAGTACCGCGTGGATGGTGTCCTGGCGGTACTCCTTCGGGAACTCGATCACGTCCCAGTGGCCGTTCTCGGCCTTGTACTCCGGTCTGTTGATCTTGTACTGGTGGTATTCCTCGGTCCCGAAGCGGTACACCCACGGCCCGTTCATCCCGGCCAGGGCGAGCACCACCACCGTGCCGATCGCGAGACGACGAGCCCGGCGGCCGCCGGCACTGTCGGTCATTCCTTATTTCCCCCCAGTCCACCGAGCGCGATCCGCATGGTCTCCTCCGGGTTCCCGCCGCCGCCCGCGGGTGCCCAGCTGGGCCGCTGCTGCGGGGCGTGCGCCGCGCGCGGGTACCCGGGCGGCACCGCGTCCTCCGGCTCGGCGGCGACCGCGGATGTCCTGCTCTCCTTGCGCAGCGCGTACTGCCAGGCGAAGATCGGGGCCGCCGTGATGAGCAGCGCCAGCGTCGCCCAGGTGAGCATCGCCGGGTGCGCGTGGCCGCCGACGAAACCGGCGGCGAGCGAGCCGCCGAAGACCAGGATGAAGAACCAGTGGATCCGGAAGGTGCCGAACAGCGTGTCCGGGCTGGCCGACTCGCCCTTGGGCGTGACCACGAACTTGCTCTTGCGGCGCAGCACGGCGTCCATCAGCGAGCGGGCGTAGATCGGCGCGGACAACGCCGACATCACCATGCCGGCCACCCCGCCGGAGCCCTCCGGCTCGTGCGGGGAGACGTTGTGCCGCCGGTTCCAGATGTACAGGCCGATCTGGAGCGCGGAGGCGTTGCCGTAGAGCATCAGCCACACGGTGGGGTCGATGTTGACACCCGAGGCGCCCAGGCCCAGGAACAGCGCGCAGCTCAGGGCCGCGAGGATCCAGTTGAGGGCCGACATCGGGTAGAAGATGATCATCATCGTGTAGTTGAAGAGCTTGCCCGGGGACAGCGTGAACAGGCCCTTCCAGTACTGCTTGAGGATCGTCTCGTAGGTCCCCCGGGACCAGCGCAGCTGCTGGGTGAAGAAGTCGGTCCAGGCGTTGGGGCCCTCGCCGACCGCGAGCACGTCCGGGGTGTACACCGAGCGCCACTTCTTCCCCGTCGCCGGGTTCCTGGTGCGGTGGATCTCGAAGCCGGTGGCCATGTCCTCGGTGATCGAGTCGTACAGGCCGCCGATCTGCTGGAGCGTCCTGATCCGTACGGCGTTGGAGGTGCCGACGAACATGGGCGCGCCGTAGCGGTTGCCGGCGCGCTGGATCAGGGCGTGGAAGAGGAACTGCTGGGACTCGGCGGCCTTGGTGACGAACGTGTCGTAGTTGCCGTACACCTGCGGGCCGATGACGAAGCCGACGTCCGGGTCGCGGAAGTAGCCCAGCATCCGTTCCAGGTAGTTGGGCAGCGGGACGTGGTCGGTGTCGACGGAGGCGAAGAAGTCGTACTCGTCGCCGTGCGCCTCCAGCCAGGCGTTGTAGTTGCCGTGCTTGGTCTTCGCCCGGTGCGGGCCCTTGGGCCGGTTCCACTTCTCGACGCCCTTGCGGGTGAAGTGGTGCACGCCCAGGCGCGCGCAGACCCGTTTCACCTCCGGATCGTCGCCCTCGTCGAGCAGCCAGATGTGCAGCAGCCCCCGGTGGCGCAGCCGGACCGCCGCCTCCAGGGTCCGGGTGACCATGTCGAGGGGTTCCTTGCCGGGCACGAACGTGGTGATGAACGCGACCCGGGTGCCGGTCTCCGGGACCACCGGGACCGGGTCGCGGGCCACCAGGGTGGCGTGTGCGTTGGACAGCACGTTCATGCAGCGGAAGAACTCGATCAGGCCGATCGACACCAGCATCACGATGTCGAGGGCCGGCAGGAAGTCGTAGGCCGGGTAGTCGCGCTGGGTCCAGTGCTCGGGCTGCAGCAGCCAGGTCAGCAGGACCAGCGAGAGCAGCGGGGCGGCGCCCAGCATCAGGGCGGCGCGCAGGCGGTGTGGTTCCTGGGAGAGCAGGGAGCGGTACTGCACTTTGTACGGTGTGCTCGGATCGGGCTGGGTGAGGGGGCCCGCGAGCCTGCTGTAGTGCTCGTAGTCGTATCTGGGCAGTGTCTTCTTGATCCGGCGCAGGGCGCCGGTGGTGCCTCGGTGTGCGGGTACGCGGAGCTGTGTGGTCTGTGACGGGTCGTATGGCTGTGACGGATCGTATGGCTGTGACGGATCGTGTTCCTGCTGCCGGGCGCCCGTCGGCGTCGACGTCATGAGTCATCCCCCCACACGCGCAGATCAGCGCGTGTCTGTCGGTCCCAGCGCCCGGTCGGATCCCCCTCGATCAGGCCGGACGCGTCAATGGCGGGGCACGGTCGTTCCACAGATATGGACACGGACCGTGACCGTCCGGTTGCGTGATGCCCCCCTCGGCATCGATTCATGACCGGGGCCCCTCAACCCCGCAGATCTGGCAACCGGTTACCTACCCCCCAAGTGCCGCGAATCATCGGCACTTTGGACATCCAGGGTTCTACGGTGCCGAGCATGATCGCAAGAGCGAAACACGGTGTTTACCGATCATAGGTGTTCATTGCGGAACCTGTGGTGATTGTGAGGATCGACCGTGTCGGTAATTGACATAACGGTGCACATGGTTCCGAAGCGGCCTCGTGCGGCCGATGGGGTGTACGCCAGAAGGCCCCCCGCTGCTGCGGAGGGCCTTCTGGGTGTCTGTGCGCCGCCAGGGACTCGAACCCCGGACCCGCTGATTAAGAGTCAGCTGCTCTAACCAACTGAGCTAGCGGCGCCTGCTGACAGCGAGAACTCTACCCGACGCAGGGAGGTGCTCCCGACCGGCGGCCACCCGGGGGACCCCCGCCCGCCCCCGGCCGTACATCATTCGGACCGTCAGCATGCGCACCGGGGCGACAGTTGGGAAACTGATCAATGTGCACAGTCCCGGACATATCAACATGAAGTGTGAGGGGAATCGCATGCCGGCCCCGGTATTCGAGGAATTCGACCCCGCGAACGACTGCGAATGCCCCGGATGCGTCCACTGGCGGCGGGTCGGCCCGTACCCGCTGACCGGGCGTTTCGGCGGCCACCCGGCCGCCCGGGGCGTCCTGGTCGTGGCCGCCGCCGCGTCCGCCGCCCTCGCCGCGAGCACCCCGACGGCCGCCGCCCACAGCACCCCGCCGGCCCCCCACCGGCCCACCGCCCCCGCGGACGGCGAGCCCGACACCCCGCAGGGCGCCAAGTCCCCCCTGCACGGACCCGGCGGCAAGCCCGCCCACGGCCCCGTCACCACGCCCCCCATCACCCGCACCGAGATCATCAACCGGGCCAAGACCTGGGTCACCGCCAAGGTGCCGTACAGCATGTCCCTCTACTGGACGGA
Organism: Streptomyces sp. NPDC026538; assembly: GCF_055567535.1. Classification (NCBI taxonomy): domain Bacteria; kingdom Bacillati; phylum Actinomycetota; class Actinomycetes; order Kitasatosporales; family Streptomycetaceae; genus Streptomyces; species Streptomyces sp. NPDC026538. The sequence goes on along the minus strand of NZ_JBVHQG010000001.1, from coordinate 1,375,334 downwards.
CGGATACCGGCAGGACTGCTCCGGCTATGTCTCCATGGCCTGGAAGCTGACCGGGAACGAGTGGACGGGCAGCCTCGACCAGTTCGGCACGAAGATCACCAAGGCGGAGCTCCAGCCCGGCGACATCCTGCTCTTCCACAACCCGGACAACCCCGAGAAGGGCTCCCACGTCGTGCTCTTCGGCGGCTGGACGGACTACACGCACACCGCTTACACGGCGTACGAGCAGACACCCCCGAACGCCCGCCGCCAGTCCACTCCCTACGCCTACTGGAGCAACTCCGCCAAGTACGTTCCCTACCGTTACAAGGGCCTGATCGCGGACCCGGGCACGGCCGGCGCCGAGGCCGGGAAGACGGCGGTGCCGTTCCCCGGCGCGGCCTACTTCGGTCCGGGCGCCGACAACAAGTACGTCACCCTGCTCGGCCGGCTGCTCATCGCCCGGGGCGGCGGCGGCCACTACGCCAAGGGCCCGGGGCCGGTCTGGGGCGCCGCGGACCAGCAGGCCACCCGGGCCTTCCAGCTCGCCCAGGGCTGGACCGGCGCCGCCGCCGACGGCCTGCCCGGCCCGGGCACCTGGGAACTCCTCGCCACCGGCAGGGGCAAGAACATCAAGCCCGCCGCCACGGCCACGCCCGTCCCCGCCTCGCACGGGGTCCCGGGCTACCCCGGCAAGAACTACTTCCGTCCGGGCGCCGCCAACGACTACGTCACCCGGCTCGGCAGACAGCTGATCAAGAAGGGCTTCGGCCGTTTCTACACCGAGGGTCCGGGCCCGGCCTGGGGCGAGGCCGACCGCAGGGCCGTCGAGGCGTTCCAGCGCAGCCAGGGCTGGCGCGGCGGCGCGGCCGACGGCTACCCGGGGCCGGAGACCTGGCGCCGTCTGTTCCTGTAACGACCCGACGATCACGTGACGCATCTGGCGCGGAGGCTGGAGGCAGGCATGAGTACGACGACCGCACACACCCCTGAATCGGACGACCCCCTGGAAGGCGGGCCGCCCACCCGGCCCGTCCCCCGGCTGATCCAGAACGAGGCCACCACCGAGATCCCGGTCCACCTGCTGTTCCGCGACGACCCCGACCCGGTCTCGGTCCCGCTGAAGCCCGCCGTGGTCGGCCGCCGGCAGGGCACCGGCGAACAGCCCCGGCTGCGCCGACCGGCCCCGGCCAAGCCGCGGCCGGTCGCCGCCGTCGACCCCGAACTGGTGGAGCGCCCCGCCCGGGTGCTGCCCGGCGCGGCCGGGGTGGCCGCCGGGCTGGCCGGGACGGCCGGGAGCCTCGCCACTTCCTGGTGGGCCGGAGTGCTGCCCCCGCTCGCGGCGCACGCGCTGCGCCTGCCGGCGTACGCGGGCGCGGGACTCGGACCGGCACAGTGGGGCGCGTACGCCGGAGCCGGCGCGCTCGGCCTGTTCGGCTTCGCCGGTCTCGCCCGCGGGGTGACCGGACGGGCCTGGGTGCTCGGACTGTTCGGCCGCTACCGGGGGACGGTGCGGCGCACCGGCCTGCTCTGGGTCAACCCGCTGCTGCTGCGCCGGCGCGTCGACGTCCGGCTGCGGCACTGGCGCAGCGAGGAGATGCCGGCGGCGGACGGCAACGGGGTCGCGCTGCGGGTCGTCGTCCTGGTGGTGTGGCGGGTGCGGGACACCGCGCGGGCGGTGCTCGGCCTCGACGACCACGAGACGTACCTGCGGGAATGCGTGGAGGCGGCGCTGGCCCGGGTACCGGTGGAGGTGCCCGGCCGGACGCGGGGCTCGGTGGAGATGGCCGCCGACGCGCTGACCCGTCTGGTGGCGAAGGACGCGGGCGGGATCGGCCTGGAGGTGTTCTCCGTCCAGCCGGTCCGGGTGGAGTACGCCCCGGAGGTCGCCGCGGCCATGCACCGGCGCCGGATCGCCGCGCTCGACGCCCAGCAGCGGTCCGGGATGCTCGCCTCCGTCGTGGACTCCGTCGAGGACACGGTGACCCGGCTGACCATGCGCGGCCTGGTCGAACTCGACGACTACGAGCGCAAGGTGCTGGTGCGGGACCTGACGGTGGCGTTCTGCTCGGGACGCTCCGACTCCGCACCCTGACGCGAGGGGATGGGTCGTTGATATGGACACGGTCAACTGATGGCAATAATCTGGGACTTGGTCTAGACCTGCACGGCTCACAGAACCTCCCCCACGTTCTCCAGGAGCGGCAGCATGCGTAAACGGACCAAGATCTCGGCCGTCGTGCTCGGTGTGGCGACCGCCGGAGCCTTCGCGCTCTCCACCGGCGGTGCCAGCGGGCACGGCTACACCGACCTCCCCATCAGTCGGCAGAAGCTCTGCGCCAACGGCACCGTGACCAACTGCGGCGACATCCAGTGGGAGCCGCAGAGCGTCGAGGGCCCGAAGGGCTTCCCGGCGGCCGGCCCGGCCGACGGCCAGCTCTGCAACGGCGGGCTGAGCAGGTTCGCCCAGCTCAGCTCGCCCAAGACCCCGGCGGGCGCCGCCTGGCCGACGACGAAGGTGACGGGTGGCCAGTCGTACACCTTCCGCTGGCAGTTCACCGCGATGCACGCCACGACCGACTTCAAGTACTACGTCACCAAGCAGGGCTGGAACCAGAACCACGCCCTCGCCCGTTCGGACCTCAACACCACCCCGTTCTTCACCGTCCCCTACAACGGCCAGCGGCCGCCGGCCACCCTCAGTCACAGCGGCACCCTGCCGACGGGGCTGAGCGGTCACCACGTGATCCTGGCGGTCTGGACGATCGCCGACACGGGCAACGCGTTCTACGCCTGTTCAGACGTCACGTTCTGACCGGCGTCGCTCGACGACTGGGTAACATCCGGCTGATCTGAGCTTCGCTTGAGGACCCGCAGCAGGTCGCAGGGGTACGTTCCCGCCACGCCGGTCGGTCGGACCGGTGTTCGGAACCGGGGGACCGCCATGGGCCTGCTGCAAGCGTTCTTCTACATCATTCCCGGCATCTTCGTCGTCGTCGGGGTGTGGGGGGTGATCAGAACACTGAAGCGGTCACGCCAGATCAGCCGGGCGTGGCGGCACGGCCGTACGGCCGAGGCGCGTTGCCTGCGGTCGTACACGACGACCAGCGGCGGCAGCGGGGACACGTCCGTGACGACCACGCTGCATCACGTGTTCGAGTTCACCACGGCCGAGGGGCGGACCGTCCGCATCGACGAGACGAACGGGCCGTCGACCGTCGTCGAGGGTGACTTCGTGACGGTGTACTACCTGCCGGAGATCCCGGAGAAGGCGACGGCGCAGCCGCCCGCGCAGGGCAAGCTGGCCGCGGGGACCGGGTGCCTGGTGGTGTTCTTCCTGGTCTTCATCGGGTTTGCGGTGGCCTTCATGATCGGGGCGCATTTCCTCCTCTCGGATGGCGGGACGGACATGGGGCCGGGGCCCGCGGAATGGACTCCGTGAGTGCCGGTGAGGCCGTGGGCCTCTGCGGGCCGGTGGGGGCCTGCCGCGCCCACGCGGCGGTAGCCGCAGATCGACACAGCCCCGCCCCCCCGGGGTATCGATCTGACGGAGTGTCAACTAATCTGCCTCTTCATGGCCTTCGAAGGGCGCACGTTCGCCGAAGCAGTCGCCGCCCGATGGGGTGACCACCGGCCGGGGCTGTGGTTCGAGGAGCAGGTGCTGACGCATCACGAGGTGGCCGGCGGTGCCGCCGCCCGCGCGGCCCTGCTGCGGGATCTGCTGCCGCCCGGTGCCGTGCCCCATGTGGGAGTGCTGCTCGACAACACCCCGGAGTTCCCGCTCTGGCTGGGGGCCGCCGCGCTCGCCGGGGCGGCCGTCGCCGGGGTCAATCCGACCCGGCGCGGGGCCGAGCTCGCGCGGGACATCCGGCACACCGAGTGCCCGGTGCTGGTCACCGAGCGGGCCCATCTGCCGCTGCTCGCCGGGCTGGAACTGCCCGGCGTGCGCCTCCTGGTCACCGACGATCCGGCGTACGGTGCACTCCTCGCGCCCTATCTCGGCGCCTTCCCGGACGCCTCGCGGGCCACCCCCGGCGACCGGATCCTGCTCTACTTCACCTCCGGTTCCACCGGCGCCCCGAAGGCCGCCCTCTGCTCCCAGGGCAGGCTCGCGGCGGCCGGGCGGTCGCTCGCCGGGCAGTTCGGGATCGGGCCCGACGACGTGCATTACATCTGCATGCCGATGTTCCACGGGAATGCCGTGATCGCCGACTGGGCGCCCGCGCTCACGGCGGGCGCCGGGGTGGCGTTGCGGCGGCGGTTCTCGGCGTCGGGATTCCTGGCCGACGTGCGGCGCTACCGGGCGACCTACTTCACCTATGTCGGCCGGGCGGTGCAGTACATCCTCGCCACCGAGCCGCGCGCCCACGACCGGGACAATCCGCTGCGGCTGGGCTTCGGCACGGAGGCCGGGGCGGTGGACGCGGCCGCCTTCGAGGAGCGGTTCGGGGTGCGGCTGGTCGAGGGGTACGGGTCGTCGGAGGGCGGGGCCGCGATCCAGTGGTCGCCGGGGACGCCCGGCGGGGCGGTGGGGCGGGCGGCGCCCGGTCTCGTCGTGCTCGACCAGGAGACGGGGGCGGAGTGCCCGGCCGCGGTCTTCGACTCGGGGGGCCGGCTGCTCAACGGGGAGCAGGCGATAGGGGAGCTGGTGAACCGGGCGCCCAACCCCTTCGAGGGGTACTGGCGCAACCCGGAGGCGGAGGCCGAGCGGCGCCGGGGAGGCTGGTACTGGACCGGGGACCTCTTCTACCGGGACGGGGACGGTTATCTGTACTTCGCGGGGCGTACCGACGACCGGATCCGGGTGGACGGGGAGAACCTGGCCGCCGCGATGATCGAGAACATCGTGGCGCGGTACGAGGGCGCGGACGCCGTCGCCGTGTACGGGGTGCCGGACCCGGTGACCGGGGACCAGGTGATGGCGACCGTCGCCGGGCGGTTCGAGCCGTTGGACTTCGCCGAGTTCCTGCTGGCCCAGCCCGACCTGGGGACGAAGATGGCGCCCCGGTTCGTGCGGGTGGTGGAGCGGATGCCGGTGACGGCGACCAACAAGATCCAGCGGGCCGCGCTGCGACGGGAGGGGGTGCGGTGTGCCGACCCGGTGTGGTGGCGGCCACCGGGCGAGCAGACCTACCGCAGGCTGACCGCCGAGGACGCCGAAGGGCCCCTCGTCTTCACGAGGGGCCCTTCGGAACAGTGCGCCGCCAGGGACTCGAACCCCGGACCCGCTGATTAAGAGTCAGCTGCTCTAACCAACTGAGCTAGCGGCGCATGACTCTCGCCGAACCGTCCGATCCTTGTCTCGCGGCTGGCGACGAAGAAAATACTACCTGGTCCGCGGGGGTGCTTCCGACCGGCCTCGGAGGGAAGCCGCCGGCTCAGATGGCGAGGGAGAGCAGCAGTGGGGCCGCGCCGCGGTTCAGGGCGTCGGCGGCCTGCCGGAGCCGGTGCGCGTGCTCGACCGGCAGGGACAGGGCCAGGCAGCCCACCGACGAGCCGGCGGTGATCGGTACCGCCGCGCACACCGTGCCGATCGCGTACTCCTGGAGATCCAGAACCGGCACCGTCGGCGGCTGGGCGGCCAGCCGGGAGAGCAGCAGCTTGTCGTTGGTGATGGTGCGCGAGGTGAGGCGGGCCATCTTGTGCCGGGAGAGATGGTCCCGGCGGCCGTTGTGGTCGAGCTGGGTGAGCAGGCTCTTGCCGATCGCGGTGGCGTGCGCGGACGAGCGGAAGTCCACCCACTCGTTGACCGCGGGGGTGCCCGGGCCGGCCGCGTACGGGCCGATCCGCACCTCGCCGTCGACGTACCGGCTGAGGTAGACCGCCGCGCCGACCGAGTCGCGCAGCCGGTCCAGGGTCAGCTGGAGCTGCTCGCCGAGGGCGCGCTCCCGGTCGTGCGCGGAGCCGAGGCGGCGCAGGGTCTCGCCGGTGACGTAGGCGCCGTCGGCGATCTGCTCGACATAGCCCTCGCGGCGCAGCATGCGCAGCAGCGCGGTCAGCCGCTCGGGCTCGAGGCCGGTCCGGCGGGCCAGCTCGGTGTCGGTGACGCCGTCGGCTTGCCCCGCCACCGTCTCCAGGACGCGCAGCGCGTCCTGGGCGGAGTGGTACGGGGCGGTCGGCTCGTGCTTCAGCGCCACGGTGAATCCCCCTGCGCTCGCTCGGCGACGCTGCCTTCGGCAGCACTGCTTGGGCCGTGATCCGGGCAACGGATCCTCTCCACGATAACGGGCAGCAGCCGGAAACGGAGGGGGTGTCGGCGAGATTCCGGCCCTCCCAGCTGCGACGAAGACCCGTTGGCATATGTCAGCGGAATGAGCTGACCGCCGGACCTCGGGTGATCGAGCGTTCACTTCATGTAATCATGACATCGCGCGGGGAAACTTTTACGACGGTTTGCGCGGAGACGCTTACAGCACCGCGCTGAGGAACTCCCGGGTCCGCTCGTGCTCGGGCTCGCTGAAGATCCGCTCCGGCGGCCCCGCCTCGATGATCCGGCCCGCGTCGAACATCAGGACCTGGTCGGAGATGTCCCGGGCGAAGTTCATCTCGTGGGTCACGCAGAGCATCGTGATGTCGGTGGTGCGGGCGATGTCCCTGAGCAGGTCGAGGACGCCCGCGACCAGCTCGGGGTCGAGCGCCGAGGTCACCTCGTCGAGGAGCAGCACCTTCGGCCGCATGGCCAGCGCCCGCGCGATCGCCACCCGCTGCTGCTGGCCGCCGGAGAGCTGGGTCGGCCGGGCGTCGCACTTGTCGGCCAGGCCCACCAGGTCGAGCAGTTCCCGGGCGCGCGCCTCCGCCTCCTCCTTCGGCAGGCCGAGCACGGTCACCGGGGCCTCGGTGAGGTTGCGCAGCACGGTCATGTTCGGGAACAGGTTGAACTGCTGGAACACCATCCCGATCTGCTTGCGGACCTCCCGCAGTTCCTTCTCCGACGCCGGGAAGAGCCGCTGCCCGCCGACGGTGATGGTGCCCGCGTCCGGCTTGGTCAGGGTCATCAGCAGCCGCAGGATCGTGGTCTTGCCGGAGCCGGAGGGCCCGATCAGGGTGACGTGCCGGCCCGCCTGCACGGTGAGGTCGAGGCCGTCGAGGACGGTGTTGTCCCCGAACCGCTTGGTCACCCCCTCGATGCGGATCAGCTCGGTGGACGTCGTATCGGCGGTACTCGGCTGCTTGCTGGTCTCAACGGACAAGGCGACGCTCCAGGGTGCGCAGAAGAAGGGAGGCGAGGTAGGAGATGACGATGAAGGCGACGCCGATCACCGTCACCGGCTCGGTGAACTGGAAGTGCTGCTGGGAGAAGAGCCGCGCCTGCCCGAGCATCTCCAGCACGGTGATCGACATCAGGATCGGCGTGTCCTTGAGCATCGAGATCACGTAGTTGCCGAGCGGCGGCACGACCCGGCGCAGCGCCTGCGGCAGGATCACCACCGTCCAGGTCCGGCGCGCCGGCAGGTTCAGCGCCGTCGCCGCCTCCCACTGGCCGACCGGCACGGCCTCGATACCGGCCCGGTAGACCTGCATGGTGTACGTCGAGTAGTGCAGGCCGATCGCGAAGACACCGGTGGTCAGCGCGGAGAACGTCAGCCCCCACTCGGGCAGCACGTAGAACAGGAAGAACAGCTGCACCAGCAGCGGGGTGTTCCGGACGAACTCGGTCACCACGCCCACCGGCCAGCGCACCCACCTGCTCGGGGTCCGCATCAGCAGCGTCCACACCAGCCCCAGCGAGAACGAGATCAGCGAGCCGAGGACCAGCGCCTCCAGGGTGACCAGCAGGCCGTCCCAGAAGTGCGGCATGAACTCGCTGACGGCACTCCAGTCCCACTTCACGCGACACCACCGACCCCGGTCGCCTCGGCGCGCTTACGCGTACGCGCCTCCTGCTCCGTCCCCGGAGCCTTGCCGATCCCGGCCCGCAGCCGCTTCTCCAGACCGCGCATCAGGCGGGTGATGACGAACGCGATCACGAAGTAGATCAGCAGCAGATACGTGTAGATGTGCGCGCTCTCCTGCAGCGCCAGGCGCACCAGGTTCCCGCTGAACGCCAGGTCGCCCATGCCGGTGATCGACACCAGCGCGGTGCCCTTGAGCAGTTCGACCAGCAGGTTGCAGAAGGAGGGGATCATCTCCGGCACCGCCTGCGGCAGCAGGATCAGCCGCAGCCGCTGCCAGGGCGTGAAGCTGAGCGCGATCCCGCCCTCCCGCTGTGCCGGGTCGACCGCGTTCAGCGCCCCGCGCACGATCTCCGAGCCGTACGCGCCGTAGGTAAGCCCGAGCGCGAGGGTGCCCGCCCACAGCGGCACCAGCTGCCAGCCGAAGGCGACCGGCAGCACGAAGAACACCCAGAAGATCATCACCAGTGCCGAGGTGCCACGGAACACCTCGGTGTACAGGCCGGCGAGAAACCGGACGAACCAGAGCCTGCTGGTCCGCGCCACGCCCACCACGAAGGCCACCGTCGTCATCAACAGCCCGCTGAGCACGAGCAGTTGGACGGTGGTCCAGACGCCCTTGAGTACGAGGTCCCACAGTCCCGAGGTCATCCGCTCTTCCCTCCCCCGCACAGCTCCTTGGCCGTCAGGTCGGTCATCTCGGCCTGGGTGAAGCCGAACGGCCGCAGGATCCTGAGCAGTTCGCCGCTCTTCTTGAGCTTGCGCAGCTCCACGTTGAAGGCGTCCCGCAGCTTCGTCTCGGCCGACCGGAACGCGAACGCGCCCCCGTCCACGTGCGGTTTGCCGTCGACCAGCGGCGCGAACGGCTTGGTCGCCTCGGCCTTGGCGGACTTCCTGACCACCTCGCGGACGGTGACCGCGGTCCCGGCGAAGACGTCGACGCGCCCGGCCTCCACGGCGTTCAGCCCGGCGACCTGGTCCGGCACGATCAGGATGTCGCTCTCCTTGTACCCCGCCTCGACCGCGTACTGGATCTCCGCGTACCCGGTCCCGGTGGCGAACTTGGCCTTCTTGGCGACGACGTCCTTGTAGTCGTGCAGCCCCTTGGGGTTCCCCTTGCGCACGACGAACGAGTCGAGCATCTGGTAGTCGGGATCGGCGAAGATCACCTGTGCGCAGCGCTCGGGGTTGACGTACATCCCGGCGGCCACGACGTCGAACTGCTGCGAGTTCAGCCCCGGGATCAGCGAACCGAACTCGGTCGGCACCGGCTGCACCTTGTCGACCCCGAGCCGCTTGAAGATCGCCTTCGCCAGCTCCGGTGCCTCACCGGTGAGATGACCGTTCTTGTCGATGTATCCGAAGGGGATCTCACCGGCTATCCCGAGCCGTACGACACCCTGGGCGCGCAGCCGTTGCAGCAGGTCACCGCCGTCGGTGCCGGCCGCGGTGGCCACGCGGGTGCAGCCGGCGGCGGCGAGTGCGCCGATGGCGGCGGCACCCGCGAGCACCGCACGCCGAGTTTGTCTGGATTCATACCCAGATGTGTCTGTCTCGTTCCCAAGTGGTGGAGCCATGGCGGCGCGGCTACCCGAGGCCAATCGACTTATGCATCATGGATGACATGGCCGATCGATTCATCGAAGTCTCGCTGGTCACCCGCGGGGTCCGGGCCACGGCCCGGCTGCTGGACGACCGGGCGCCGGTGACCTGTGCCGCCGTCTGGGACGCCCTGCCACTCGCCGGCGACGTGTACCACGCGAAGTACGCCCGCAACGAGATCTACGCTCTTTTCCCGCCATTCGCCGCGACGGAACCGCCCCTGGAGAACCCGACCGTCACGCCCATCCCCGGCGACCTCTGCTACTTCTCGTTCGCCGGCGCGGAGTTGGGCACGAAGGCCTACGGCTACGACCGCGAGGTACGCCCCGGCACCACGGTCGTCGACCTGGCCCTCTTCTACGAACGCAACAACCTGCTGCTCAACGGCGATGTGGGCTGGGTGCCGGGGATCGTGTGGGGCGAGGTGGTGGCGGGCCTGCCGGACCTGGCCGAGGCCTGCAACGACCTGTGGCGGACGGGGGCGGCGGGGGAGACCCTGGCCTTCCGCAGGGCCTAGCCACCCCGCCCGCTCTGTTTCAGTCGGCGACCACGGACGTGTTGAGGCCCTTGGCGTAGTGGTTGTGCGCGATCCGGATGCCCGAACTGCCGTGGACGACGAACAGCGGTGAGGTGTACGGCGGTTGGTCGGCCGCGGCCAGGCGGCGGACCGGGTTGCCGGTGAAGGTGAACCCGCCGACGCTCTTGGCGTTGACCACGGTCACGTCACCGATGTCGAACGCGTTGTCCTCGATACCGACGGGGTGGCCGTGATGTTCTCGACGACCGTGCCGCCGATCTCGGTCCCGGCAGGGACCGGCCGGTGGAAGCCGACGGTCATCGTGGTCAGCGGCTTGTCGTGGTCCATCCCGCTCGGCCCGTCGACCGCGGTGACCTTCGCGTGCGCCGGTGAGAGCCGGGTCATCGTCCGCTTGGTGGTGAACTCGACCTCGTCACCCGGGGCGAACTGCGGGAACCCGGCGGTCTGCGGGTGCTCGTAGGCGAGGGTGAGGGTGTTCGGCCCGGGGCGCCCGACGACTTCGAGATAGGTGCCGTGGATGTCGATCGGGTCGTCGTGGGAGGCGCGGGCCGCTCCCCGGCGCGCTCCGTCAGACCACGACGGCGCCGCCCGGCGGTACCGAAGCCGCGCCCGCCTCGTACAGCGCATGGGCCGCCCGCAGCACCAGATCGTCCCGGTGACGGGCGGCCACGAGCTGCAACCCCACCGGCAGCCCGGCCCCGTCCACTCCCACGGGTACGGTCGCGGCCGGCTGCTGGGTGAGGTTGAAGGGGTACGTGAACGGAGTCCACCCCGTCCAGCGCCGGAACCCGGAGTTCTCCGGCACCTCCGCCCCCGCCTCGAACGCGGTGATCGGCAGGGTCGGTGTGACCAGGAGGTCGTACCGCTCGTGGAAGAGACCCATCCGACGGCCCAGGTCCATCCGGACGTCCACCGCCGCCAGATACTCCAGGGCACTCAGCCGGGCCCCCTGCCCGCAGATCTCCCGCAGCCCGGGATCCAGCAACTCCCGCTGCTCGGGGGAGAAACGCTGGGTCACCCGGGCCGCCCCCGCGAACCACAGGGCGTGGAACGCCTCCACCGGGTCGCTGAAGTCCGGGTCGGTCTCCTCGACGTACGCACCCAGTTCGGCCAGCCGCGCCACCGCCCGCCGTACCGCCGCAGCGACCCCGGGACCGACCGCCACCTGGCCGCCCAGCGTCGGTGAGAACGCCACCCGCAGTCCGCGAACGCCTCCGGAGAGGCCTGCCGTGAAGGGACCCGGGGCGGGCCCCAGCGCCGACCAGTCCCGGGCGTCCGGTGTGCCGATCACGTCCAGCAGCAGTGCCGCGTCGGCCGCGTCCCGGGTCATCGGGCCCACGTGCGACAGCGTGCCGAAGGCGCTCGCGGGGTACAGCGGGACGCGGCCGTACGTCGGTTTCAGGGCGAATACTCCGCAGAACGCCGCCGGGATGCGCACGCTGCCGCCACCGTCCGTGCCCAGCGACAGGGGCCCGGCACCCAGGGCGACGGCCGCCGCGCTGCCCCCGCTCGAACCGCCGGCGGTGCGGGACGGGTCGTACGGGTTGCGGGTTATCCCGGAGAGCGGGGAGTCGGTGACGCCCTTCCAGCCGTACTCGGGGGTGGTGGTCTTGCCGATGAACACCGCGCCGTGTTCGCGCAGCCGGGCGACGGAGGGCGCGTCCTCGTCCCAACTCCCTTCGGCGGAAATGGTCCTGGAGCCGCGCAGGGTCGGATGGCCGCGCATCAGCAGGATGTCCTTGACCGTCACCGGGACGCCGTCGACCAGTCCCCTCGGTTCGCCCCGCCGCCACCGCTGCGCCGACTCCGCCGCCTGCGCCAGGGCGTCCTCCTCGGTGAGGCGGACGAAGGCGTTGACCTCCGGCTGGATCCGGGAGGCCCGTTCCAGGGCCGCCCGGACGGCCTCCACCGGGCCGAACTCCCCCGTGCGGTAGCCGTCGAGGAGTTGCCGGGCGGTGAGGTCGGTGAGGTCGGTGAGCTGCATGAGGGGCACCCTCCCGGGAGTCAGTGACCGGGCACGTAACCGCGTTTCTTGTCGACCACGTTCAGCAGAGACCTGCCCGCCGCCCACCGCTCGTACAACTCCACGAACTGAGTGCCCAGTTCGTCCCGCCAGCCGACCGTGTCCCCGCTCATGTGCGGCGAGACGATCAGGCCCGGCACGTCCCACAGCGGGCTGTCGGCGGGCAACGGCTCGGTGGCGAAGACGTCCAGGGCCGCGGCGGCGATCCAGCGCCGGGTCAACGCCCGCACCAGCGCGTCCTCGTCGACCAGTTGGCCGCGGCCGACGTTGATGAAGCAGGCCGAGGGCTGCATCACGCCGAAGCGGTGCGCGTCGAACATGCCGTACGTCTGCTCGGTCAGCGGCGCGGCCGCGATCACCCAGTCCGCGCGGGACATCAGCCGGTCCAGGTCGCCGGGGCCGTGAATGCCGGTACGCGGGACACGGCCGACCAGCGCGGTGGTGATGTCGAGCGCCTTGAGGGTGCGGACGATCGCCCGGCCGATCGGGCCGGAGCCCACCACGCACGCGCGGGTGCCGCCGACCCGGCGCGCCTCGCGGTGCCGCCAGGTCCGCTCCCGCTGGAGGCCGAGGGTCTGGGGGAGGTCCTTGGCGATCGCGAGGACCAGCGCGGCCACGTACTCGGCGATGGGCCGGTCGAAGACCCCGCGCGCGTTGGTGACGACCGTGTCGGACGCGGCCAGTTCGGGGCACATCAGATGGTCGACGCCCGCGCTGGCGGTGTGCACCCACCGGGGCCGCGGTCCCGTGCCCGGCCAGGCCTCGCGGACGGCGTGCGAGGCGAAGTCCCAGACGAGCAGGACGTCCGCCTCGGGCAGCCGGGCCGCCAGGCCCGCCGCGTTCGTGTGCACGATCCGTGCGTGGCCGGTGAGCCGGCCGAGCCGCGGGGGCGGGTCGGCGTCGAGGATCAGCACGGTGGGCGGGGCCTGCGTCATCGAGGGGACGGCTCCCTACGTCTGGCATGCGCGGATTGACCACGCTCGCACCCGAACCTACCTTCGTCAACACGGACGTACCCGCCGACCGTTGCCCCTCCTCTCCTGACCTGAGGCCGGTGACTTCTCATGGACGTCTCCTTTCTGGGCGGACCTCGCCCCCAGCGCGGTGTAGGCGTCGTGGCGCCCTTCGACTTCGCGCTCGATCGTGAACTGTGGCGCTGGGTGCCCGACGACGTGTCCCTGCACCTGACCAGGACCCCGTTCGTGCCCGTCGAGGTCAGCCTCGACCTCGCGCGGCTGGTCAGCGAGCACGAGACGCTCGGCGACGCGGTGCGCGCGCTGACCGCCGTCGCCCCCGAGGTGGTCGCCTACGCGTGCACCTCCGGCAGCTTCGTCGGCGGCATCGCCGGGGAGCGCGCGATGTGCGAGGCGATGACCCGGTCCGGTGCGGTGCCCGCGCTCACCACGTCCGGAGCGCTGCTCGACGCGCTGACCGCGCTGGGCGTACGGCGGCTCGCGCTGGTCACGCCCTACACGGTCTCGGTGACGCGGGTCCTCGAGGAGTACGTGGCGGAGGCGGGCGTCGAGGTCGCCGGCTGTGCGTTCATGGGGCTGACCCGGCACATCTGGCAGGTGCCGTACCGGGACGTGGTCGCCATGGCCCGGCAGGCGGTACGGCCCGGGGCCGCCGACGCCCTGTTCATCTCCTGCACCAACCTGCCCACCTACGACGTCATCCCCCAGCTGGAGGCCGAGCTGCGCGTACCCGTTCTGTCGGCCAACCAGGTCACGATGTGGGCGGCGCTGCGCAGGCTGGGTACCCGAGCCGTTGGGCCCTATCAGACGCTGATCGGTCATCCGGACGGATCGGCGCCACGGGAGTGGCCCGTACTGCCGGAAGAACAGCAGGAAGGGTGGACATGACAGCGCTCGGAATCCTCTATCCGGGGCACTCCGCGGAGGACGACTACCCGCGCATCGAACAGCTCCTCGGCAGCGACGTCCGGGTGGACGTCGTCCACACCGACATCGGCGAGGACGCGCACCGGGTGGACGCGCTGCGGGAGATGGGATCGGCACGGCGGCTGGCGGCCGGGGTGGACGAACTGCGGCTCGCGGGCGCGGACGCGGTGGTGTGGGCGTGCACCAGCGGAAGCTTCGTGTACGGCTGGGAGGGCGCCCACCAGCAGATCCGGGAGCTCGCCCAGGCGGCCGGGCTGCCCGCGTCGTCCACGTCCTTCGCGTTCGTGCACGCGGCGCGGGAGCTCGGGGTACGACGGGTGGCGGTCGGCGCGACCTACCCGGACGACGTGGCCCAGCTCTTCGCGGACTTCCTGCGGGCCGGGGGCCTGGAGGTCACCGGGGTCCGCTCGTCGGGGATCGTCACGGCGGCGGAGGTGGGGACGTGGGGGGAGGAGGAGGTACTCACGCTGGCGCGGACCGCGGACGCCTCCGGCGCGGAGGCGGTACTCCTCCCGGACACGGCACTCCACACGGTGGCCCATCTGCCACTTCTGGAGAAGGCGCTGTCCAAGCCGGTGCTCACGGCGAACCAGGTGACCGTGTGGGAGGGCCTGCGGCTGGCCGACCGCCGGCTGAACGAGCCGGCGCTGGGCACCCTGTTCACCCGCCAACCGATCGTCCAGGCCTGACGGTCCCCCGTACCAGGGGGCTCCGCCCCCTGGACCCCCAAGCCCCACCGCCCACCCACCACCCGACTCGGCCGGCACGAGGGAGCCGCCCGGGGGGGGCGGGGGTCCGGGGCGGGGGATACGGGCTCGGTCGGGGTGAGGGAGCCGTATGGGTTGGGGGACGCGGGCTCGGTCGGGGTGAGGGAGCCGTCTGGGGGTGGGGGGTGTGGGCTCGGTCGGGGTGAGGGAGCCGTCTGGGTGGGGGGCATGGGCTCGGTCGGGGTGAGGGAGCCGTATGGGTGGGGGCGTGGGCTGGGTCGGCTGAAGGAGCTGTCCGGGGGTGGGGCGTGGGCTCGGGCGGCTGAGGCAGCTGTCCGGGGGTGAGGCATGTCGGCTCGGGCGGTGTGGCCGGGGGCGGGGAGGCGGGCGGCCTTGCCGGGAATAACCGGAGCCATCCTCCTGTTATCGCCCTCCAGTACAGCTCACGGCCGTAAATCAGGAGGCTCCACCGTGTCGGCAGACGAGATCCGGGGCATCACGCACGGGACCGCCCCCGTCCCCCTCTCCGTACTGGACCTGGTGACCGTCGGCACCGGCAGTACCGCCACCGACGCCCTGCGCACCAGCGTGGAGCTCGCGCGGCTCACCGAGGCCCGCGGCTTCCAGCGGTTCTGGGTCGCCGAGCACCACTCCATGCCGGGTGTGGCCTCCTCCTCGCCCGCCGTGATCCTCGCCCACCTCGCCGCCCACACGGAGCGCATCCGGCTGGGTTCGGGCGGTGTCATGCTGCCCAACCACGCCCCGCTCGTCATCGCGGAGCAGTTCGGCACGCTGGAGGCGATGGCCCCGGGGCGGGTCGATCTGGGTCTCGGCCGGGCCCCGGGCACGGACGGGGCCACCGCGGCCGCCCTCCGCCGTACCCCGACCCTCAACGAGGGCGCCGACGACTTCCCCCAGCAGCTCGCCGAGCTCACCCGGTTCCTGGACGACGACTTCCCGGACGGGCACCCGTACCGCCGGATCCACGCCATCCCGGGCCCCGTCCAGAGCACCAGCCCCGGCGGTGTGCAGTCCCCGCACCGGCCGGTCGTCTGGCTGCTCGGCTCCTCCGGCTTCAGCGCCCGGCTCGCCGGCATGCTCGGGCTCCCGTTCGCCTTCGCGCACCACTTCTCCGCGCAGAACACCATCCCGGCCCTGGACCTCTACCGCGAGTCCTTCACCCCGTCCGCCGTCCTCGACGAGCCGTACGCCCTCATCGGCGTCTCCGCGCTCGCCGTGGACGAGGAGCGCGAGGCCCGGCGCCAGGTGCGGGCCGGTGCGGTGAACATGCTGCGGCTGCGCACCGGACGGCCCGGTCTCTTCCCCGACCCGGACGACGTCGAGAAGCACGAGTTCTCCCCGATGGAGGAGGAGTTCGTGCACTCCTGGACCGCCAACATCGTGCACGGCACCGCCGACGAGGTGCGCGCCGGCCTCGACGACCTCCAGAAGCGCACCGGCGCCGACGAGCTGATGCTCACCACGCACGCCCACCGCGGCGAGCTGCGCCTGCGCTCCTACGAACTGATCGCCGACGCCTACGGTTTGCCGACCGGGGTGTCCGCGTAGGTCCGGGTGCCCAGCAGCTCGGAGATACGATCCGGCGTCACCGGCCGGGAGTACAGCCACCCCTGGCCGGTGTCGCAGCCGATGTGCCGCAGCCGCGAGGCCTGCGCCGAGGTCTCGACGCATTCGGCGGTGACGGTGAGGCCGAGCCGGTGGGCCAGCTGGATCATCGCCTCCACCACGACCTCGTCGGCGGGGTTCGGACGGTCGCCCGGGTCGTCGTACTGGAAGCCCCGGACGAAGGAACCGTCCAGCTTGAGCACCGACACCGGGAGCCGGCTGAGGTAGGCGAGGTTGGAGTAGCCGGTGCCGAAGTCGTCGATGGCGATGCGAACGCCCATGTCGCTGAGGGCCTGAAGGGCCTGCAGCGGCCGGCCGGCCGAGCCCATCACCGCCGACTCCGTCAGCTCCAGCTGGAGCAGATGCGGCGCCAGGCCGGTCTCCGCGAGGGTCTCCGCCACGTCCGCCACCAGGTCGGAGTCCCAGACCTGGCGCACGGCCACGTTCACGCTCACGAAGATCGGCGGCTCGTCGGGGTGGTCCAGCTGCCACCGGCGGGCCTGCCGGCAGGCGGTGGTCAGGGCCCAGCGGCCGAGCGGGACGATCGAGCCGTCCTCCTCCGCCAATCCGATGAACCGATTCGGCGTTAGTGTGCCGAACTGCGGGTGGTTCCAGCGGACCAGGGCTTCGACCCCGCTCAGCCGCCCGTCCTCCATGCCCACCAGCGGCTGGTACTCGAGCACGAACTCGCCGCGCTCGATGGCCGGGCGGAGGGTGGAGGAGAGCGCCTGACGGGTGACCAGGTGGGCGTTGCGCTCCGGGTCGAAGAGCGTCCAGCGGGACTTGCCGTCGGCCTTCGCCCAGTAGAGGGTCGTGTCGGCGGCCTGCATCAGACCGGTGGCCGTCGTGCCCGCCGCATGGCGCTCCACCACCCCGATCGAGGCCGACAGGGAGAGCCGCTGGCCGGCCAGGTCGAACGGCGCCTGGAGTGCTGCCAGCGCCGACTCGGCCAGATCGGCCAGCTGCTCGGTGCCCGTCGAGTCCTCGACCAGCAGGGCGAACTCGTCGCCGCCGAGCCGGGCCACCAGCGGCACCCCGGCCCGCGCGAAGCCGGCGTCGTCGGCGATCCGGGTCAGCCGCTCGGCGACGGCGGCCAGCAGTCGGTCGCCCACCCGGTGGCCGAGGGTGTCGTTGACCGCCTTGAAACCGTCAAGGTCCAGGTAACACAGGCCGATTCGGCCGGTACCGCTCTGCTCGTACGACTCCGCCTCCAGCGCGGCCGAGAGCCGCTCGAAGAACAACGTCCGGTTGGGCAGCCGGGTCACCGGGTCATGCATCTGCAAGTGCCGCAGCCGGGCCTGGAGTTCGCGGCGGGCACTGATGTCGGAGACCGACATCAGCACGCCCGGGGCGTCCTTCGCCAGCGGGGAGACGGTGACCTGGACCCAGAGCGAGTGCCCGTCGGGGTGCTTGAGCCGACGGGCGCACCGCAGCTTGGCCTGCCGGCCGCGCAGCACCTCGCGATAGGCGTGCCAGGTGCGGGCGTCGGAGGCCAGGTCCACCAGATCCGCGGCGATCCGCCCGGTCAGGCCGGCCGGGTCGGCGCCGATCAGGCTGCCGAACGCCGCGTTGGCGGTGCTGACCAGGCCGTCGCGGTCGACGACGGCCATGGGCACCGCGGCCGCGGTGAAGGCGTGCTCGTATGTCTTCGCGTCCGGCGTCGCGCCTGGCGGTTCCGTCGGCGCTGTCGGGTCTGTCGTCAGTGTCGCCTGTGGTGTCTCGCCTGTCTTCGGGTCGGCCGTCTGGTTGTACGACTTCCGACAGATATTGTCACTGTCTGTGACGGCGGACCGGTCGAGGTCTGCCGCGGGCGTCGGCCCTTCGGACGTTCCGCTCACCGCTCGCTCCCGCAGTGCACTCGATCTCTGTCCGTGCAGGAAAGTGTGCCGATCATAGAGGCTGGCCCGAGGGCCTTCCAGCCACTGTCCAGTGTCCACGATGAAGCACCGGTTCTGACAGATCGTTTCTGCCCGCACCTGGACGGGTTCTTGAGTCGTCTGGCCACTTGTGACGTTCCGTGAGTTTCCCGGGGTGTCGGCCGTTCGGGTTCCTCACCCGCCTGGTGCAGATAAACAGGTCATAAGACGACAAACTCGCACAGGCTGGGTGGCGGTGTCCCGCGAACCGTCCCGGAGGTCCTTCCGTGCCGCGTCTCCTGCTGCGCAGCACCGCCGCCGTGTTCACCACGATGTCGGCGCTCGTCGCGACGACGATCCTGACCGGACCGTCGGCCGCCGAGCCGTTCTCCACGGCTCCCTGCGCCCTGCACCGCACCGATGCGCACCACTCCGAGGGCGTCGACACCTGGGACGCCGACTACACCCGCCCCACCCACGCGCTCTCGGCCGTGATGGTCTTCCTCTCCTTCCCGGACGCGCCCCCGCGCACCACCCCGGCGGAGCTGGTCGCCGACCACTTCCCGGCCACCAGCCGCTTCTACGAGCAGGCCTCCTACGGGAAGTTCACCATCCGGCCGCACCCGTTGACGCACTGGCTGCGGATGCCCAGACCCTCGGTCGCCTACGGCATGAAGCGCGACTGGAGCCTGGTGCTGCGGGCCGCCTACCTGCGGGACGCGTTCGCGGCGGCCGATCCCGAGGTCGACTTCTCGCGCTACGACGTCGTGTACTTCGTGGCCGACCCGGACGCGCCCGGCGTCGACTCCGACGCCACGAAGGTGGTCAACCTGGAGGTCCCGGTGCACGTCGACGGCACGGACGTGCACCGGGTCGTCACCGTCTTCGAGAAGCATCCGCCGGACCGGCTGGTTCTCGCCCATGAGACCGGGCACGTCTTCGACCTCCCCGACCTCTACCACCGCCCGGTGGACGGCAAGGGCGACTGGGACACCTACGTCGGCGACTGGGATCTGATGGGAAGCCAGTTCGGGCTGTCCCCGGACCTCTTCGCCTGGCACAAGTGGAAACTCGGATGGCTGGATCCGCGCCAGGTGGTGTGCGTACGGGGGGCCGCGCCGACCCGGCTGACCCTGGAGCCGCTGTCCGCCGGACCCGGGGTGCCTGCGCAGGGCGCCGCGGGCGCGCCGGCCTTCGGGCTCGGCGACGGCACCAAACTGGCGGTGGTGCGCACCGGGCCCGACACCGTGCTGGCCTTCGAGGCGCGGGGCGCGTCCGGCAACGACAGCGCGGCCTGCCGGGAAGGCATCCTCGTCTACCGGGTCCGCGACGAGACGGCCTCCGGCGGCGGCCCGGTCGAGGTGATCGACGCCCATCCGCGCACCGAGGCCTGCTGGGAGAACTCCGTCTACCCGCCGCTGGCCGACGCCCCGGTCGCCCTCGGCGAGAGCTTCACGGTCCCGAGGGACGGCGTGCGGGTCGAGGTGGAGGGGCGGACGGCGTCCGGCGCGTGGAATGTGAAGATCACGCCGAGGGAGCTGGGCTGACACGCGGGTGACGGGGTCGGAAAGGCGACGCGGTCGGAAAGGCGACGCGGTCGGAAAGGCGACGGGGTCAGAAAGGTGACCGGGTCAGAAGGGCGACGGGTTCGGAAACACGAAAGGCCAAGCTCACAGGAGCTTGGCCTTTCGCCTACTTCGCGTGCGCCGCCAGGGACTCGAACCCCGGACCCGCTGATTAAGAGTCAGCTGCTCTAACCAACTGAGCTAGCGGCGCCTGCTGACGTCGTAGACCTTAGCATCCTGATCGGCGGGAGGAAAAATCGATATCCGCACGGCCGAGCGGGCGGCCCGTACCGCGGCCCAGAGCAGGATTTCCGCTCCGGGAAGCCAGGGGTGCCGGGTGTCCGGGGCGACCAGCCAGCGCGTGCCGGCCGGGGCGGCGGAGCGGTCGCCGTGCAGCGCCGGGACGGTCACCGCGTCGCCGGTGCCGTGGCACAGCAGCGGCGGGACGGCCTGGCTGCGGCCGCCCCACTCCTCCCAGCCCAGCAGCGACGGCAGCCGGGCGGCGGTGCCGGGGGCGGCGAACAGGAGCATCCGGCCCCGGAACACCGCGACCGGCCCGGAGCCCGGCCCCTCGTCCCACAGCCGGTCCAGCATGCGGCGGCCGAACACCGCCGGGGTGTTCACCACGTCGAACACCGAGCCGCAGGGCAGCACGACCGGGGCGTCCGGCCGCTCCTCCCAGAAGGCGAGCGTGCTCCGCGGATACGTTCCCGCGGAGGCGAGCCAGGCGGCTCCGTCGGGGGTGACCCCGGCGGCGTCGGAGCGGTCGCCGGGGCCGTGGAGAGGCGTCTCGTACGGTGTGCTGCTCATAGGGAATTGATACCCATCGTGAGACCACGCTCGCGGTGAGTTGCGGAAAACCGGGACGGGATGGGCCGGAGGGGGTATCTTGCCCGCCTGGCACCCGCCTGGCATATGCCGGGTGCGGCGCCCCGCTCCGCGGAGACCGCTAGAGGGGCTCTGCCGGCTCCGCGTCCTCGCTGCCCTTCAGCAGGTCCCGGCCGAACTCGACCATCTTCTTCGCGTAGTCCTCGGTCCACTCGGCCCGCGCGGCGATGTCGGCCGGGGTCAGACGGTCGAAGCGGCGCGGGTCGGCGAGCTGGGCGGCGGCCATGGCCTGGAACTCCACCGCCCGGTCGGTGGCCACGCGGAACGCCTGGGTCAGCTCGGTCGCGCGCGCCAGGAGCGCCCCGGGGTCGTCGATCGACTCCAGGCCGAAGAAGTGCTCCGGGTCGGCGACCGCTGCGACCGGCTCGAAGAGCAGGTGCGCGGGGCGTAGCCGCGGTTCGTTCCGACGCGGCGTGGGCTCCGCCATGTCTGGTCCTCCTCGTACGGTTCGGTGCCTACGGTTCGATGGCCACCGTCCATTCTCTCGCGCCCGCGCAAGCCCACCCCAAGGCCGCCGGGTGACTCTGCGCGCACCGGCACCGTCCTCAGGGTCGCCAGGGCACTCGGTGTTCGGCGAGGTGGGCCAGGACCGCGTGGTTGGCCTCCCAGCCGTCGGGGCTGTATTTGTCGGCCGCCTCCGGCGGCGTGCCGGACGCCGTCCGGCGGATGGGGTGGTGGGTGGGGCCTTTGTCAGGGTCGCCAGGGCACTCGGTGTTCGGCGAGGTGGGCCAGGACCGCGTGGTTGGCCTCCCAGCCGTCCGGGAACTTGACGAGGGTTCCCAGTTGGACCGGTTCTGTCGAGGGGTAGTCGTCCAGGAGGTCGGTCACGCCGGCGCGGCAGATCACGATGCAGGCCTGGCGGTGCCGGGAGGCGAGGACGCACAGGCGGCCCGTCTCCAGGTGGAAGGCGGTGGCGTCGGGGCGGCCGGAGAGCGGGTGGAGGACGACCGTCACGTCGTACTCGCGGCCCTGGAGGCGATTCGCGGTGTCGACCGTGATGTCCGTCACGCCCAGTTCCGCCAGGGCCGCGCGGACCGCCGCCGCCTGGTCCCGGTGGGCCGTGCCGACGGCGATCCGGTCGGCGGTGAGGGGGGACGGATCGGGCGAGCGTTCGGAGAGCGCCGCCCCGCCCCGGTCGAGCAGCCGTCGTACCACCGTCGCCACCGCCCGGACCGCCTCCGGGTCGGTGCGCGGGGTGTGCCGGGCGGGCAGCTCCAGCAGGCCCCAGCCGGACTCGGCCGCCTCATCGATCACCCGGTCGGGCCCGGAGCCGTCGGAGGGCACGGCGAAGGCCAGCCGGCGGTCGCCGTGGTCGGTGCCGCTGCGGAACGGGGTGTACGGGTAGAACGCGCCGGAGACGAGTGGGGCGGCGGAGGCGGGCAGGCGCCAGGAGACCGGGAGGCGGTGCTGCGGGAGGCCCGGGTTGTGGGCGAGGAGGGTGGAGACGGCCGAGGCCGAGGGGTCGTACGACAGGCCCGCCCACTGCTCGCTGCCCACCGTCGCGAACGGGTCCAGCTGGCCGGGGTCGCCCACGAACAGCGCCCGTTCGAACAGCCCGGCGACGGCGAGCAGCGAGTCCGAGCGCATCTGGTACGCCTCGTCGACGATCGCGTGCCGCCAGGGCTCGTCCACCGTGACGTGCGCCCACTTCGCGGCGGTGGACAGCACCACCGGCGCCTCCCGCAGGTCGGCCGCCTTCGCCGACTTGCGGACGTTCGGCAGGTCGTCCAGCGCCTTGTCGTACGGGTCGGCGTCACTGCTGTGCAGCCGGCCGACGGGCAGCTCCGGGTTCTTCTCGGCGAGCCTGAGGACCAGGTCGTCGACCTGCGCGTTCGTCTGCGCCACCACCATCAGGGGGCGGCCCGCGGCGGCGAGTTCGAGGGCCGCCCGGACCACCAGCGTGGACTTGCCGGCACCCGGCGGGGAGTCCACGACCACGCCCCGGTCGGTGCCGTGCAGGGTGTCGTGGAGGATCGCGTCGGTGGCGCGGGTGGCGGCCGCACCGGGGTCGAAATCGACGTCGGCGGTCACAGCACGTCCTCCTCGGTCACCGTGTCGGCCGCCTCCGCCGCGGCCTCGCCCGGCGGGCCGCCGTGGGTCCACGGGGTCGCCTCCGGGTCGGGCAGCTTCGCCCCGCCGCGCTGCTCGTGTTCGAACAGGGTGAAGGTGAGCCGGTCGCCCTTCTCCGGGACCGACCCCTCCTCCGGCTCCTTGCCCCGGCCCATCTTGTCCAGCACCCGGAGCACCAGGACCCCCTCGGCCTCGTACCCGACGAACTCCATGGACTGCGGCTTGCCGCCCAGCGAGCGGTACGCCTTCGCGCGCTCCCCGAGATGCGGCCGGTCCTCCGTGCGCAGGGTCACCAGCGGGCGCGGGCTGGGCCGCTTGCCCTCGCTGTACGCCATGACCACATCGAGGACCTCGCCCGCGAACGCCTCCCCGGTCAGCCGCCGCCCCGCCATCACCAGCGGGTCGTCCAGCGCCTCCTGGGCGTCCAGCCGGGCCTGTTCGCGCTCGCGGGTGGCCAGCTTGTTGGCGGCCGTGACCGCGTCGTCGCGGCGCGGCTGCGGGGGCTCGCCGGCCAGCACCCGGTCCCGGTGGCCGGTGAACGACCAGCGGTCGCGGGTCCACCGCTCCTCGACCCGGGCGCCCTCCGGCAGCCGGTGCAGCAGGTCGAGCCCGGACCAGACCGCGTCCCAGGTGGGCCTGGTCCGGCTGGCGACGAGGTCGCGGATCTCCCGCTCGGCGGCGGTGAGGATCGCCAGCCGGTCGTCGGCCTGCAGGCCGTCCTCGGCGCCGGCCAGGGCGGTACGGGCACGGTCGTACCGCTCGAAGGCCGGGGCCAGCAGCTTGTTGTCGAACGCCGGGTCGGTGGCCGGGCCGGCCGGCGGGCACAGCAACTGGCCGTCGCCGTCCCGGGCGAGCTCGGCGAGGCGCGCCGCTTCCGCGCCCGTGCTGTCGCCCGGCGGGCTGATCCAGGCGAGCAGTGCGCCCAGGTGCTGGTCCTCGACGCCGGACTGCCCGGTCGCCCAGTGCCGGGAGAGCAGGTCGGTCATGGCGAGGAGGAGGGAGGAGCCGGGGACGCGGGCGCGCTCGCCGAAATGGGTGAGCCAGCGGCCGAGCAACGGCACCCGGGGCGGGGCCGGGTAGGGCGCCTCCGGGTCCTGCTCCGCCGTGCGCCTGAAGCGCGTCGACCGCCCCAGCAGCCGTACGTACTCGATGCCCGCACGGCCCGGGACGATCAACTGGGGCGCGTCCGCGCACAGTTCCACCTCGACCTTGACCCGCTTGCCGGTCTCCGGGTCGGTCTCGGTGCGCTCGGCGGCCTCGACCGAGCCGGCGTAGGACTCCAGGTACGGCAGGACGACGTCGGCGAGCTCGGCGAGGAACGCGAACCGCAGGTCACGGTCGCGTGGCTGCGGTACGACCAGCAGGCGCGGGGCGTCCCGGTCGGTGCCGACCAGGGCGCCGAGGGGCGCACCCGCCTCGCCCGAGGTGGTGAGCGGTACGAAGACGAGGGGGCGCTCGGACAGGTGCCGGTGGCGGACGGTCGCGGCTGGCTGGGCGGTGCCCGTGCTCACGGCTTCGAGCCGGGCGAGGGTGGTGATCAGTGACACATGGCCCCCTGGGTGCTCAGCGCTTCGGCGCGCAGGGCCGCCGCCCGGCGCAGGGCCGCCACCGCCGGGTCGTCCGGGTCGCCGCTGTCGCCGCGCGCCGCCGACAGGACGTCCTCGACGGTGGTCAGGCCGCCCAGCTCGGCCCGGACCGCGCGGCCGAGCGTGGTGACCTCGTCGGCCGCGCGGGAGCGCTGCCGGCAGTGGAAGGCCAGTTCGCAGGCGGACAGGCACTCGGGCGCATAGGCCGCCGGGACCGCTTCGACGGCTGCCGTCAGCTGCTCGGCGGGCAGGCCGGGCGCGAAGCAGGTGCCCTCCGGGAGGGTGTCGGCGATGTCCTGGATGCGGGTGAGCCGGGCCAGCTGGCGGGCGGTGACCGCGCGCTGCTTGCGGACGTCGACGGCGGCGCCGGTGGGCAGGTTGGAGAAGTCCTTGGGGCAGACCAGCAGCACGTCGTGCCGTACCCGGGGGGCGGGGTCAAGGCGGGCCGCGACCTCCTCGAGGGCCAGCACGTACACCGCCGCCTGCCGGGCCGCCGCCCCGACCTTCGCCGGGTCCGCCGAACCGTCCAGCAGGGGGAAGGACTTGATCTCGACGACCGTCCAGCTGCCGTCGGGGTGCACGACCACCGCGTCCGGCTCCAGGAACGCCGGGGAGCCGGCCACCTGGAGGGCCAGCATCGGGTGGTCGAGGAGCACCCAGCCGCCTGCCTCGCCCGCCTCGCGCAGCGCCAGTGCCGTGCGGGCCGTACGCCCCTCCGGGCCGATCGCGGTCAGGTCGGGCACGGCGGCCCGCTCGGCCGGCTCGGCGCCGGGATCGAGGTGCTTGCGCACCAGCCGCAGCAACTCCGCCCCGCCGTCCGCCTTCACCTTCGCCTCGAAGGCGTTGCCCCGGGTCAGCGCGAACTGGGACTGACCGAAGGCGGACGGTGCGCCGAGGGCGCTCGCCAGCGCGGTCTTGTCCACCCCGGCGCCGTCCAGGATCGCGCGCCGCCGGCACCCCGGGTTCGCCGCGAGCGCCGCGAGGGCGCGCGCGTCGAGGGCCTTGGCGGGGACGTCGGGGCCGCGCAGCTCAGCGAGCTGGTGCCGGAGCGCCGTCCCCCGCGTCGGTGGGGGCGGCGTCCGGTTCGGCTCCGGAGGCGAGCCGGGGCTCGCGCTGCGATGGAATGCGCTCACCCGCCGAAGTCTGGCATCCGCCACTGACAATCGGGGAAACCGTGTCGCCGGAGCGTGCTGCGACCAGTGAGGTGCCCTGGGTCACCCGGACCCGGACGAAGTCCGCGGCCCGCATCACGTACGGCGCGATCAGGTAGCCGAGGCCCATCACGAACACGCCCGCGACCGCGTCCAGGAAGTAGTGGTTGGCGGTGCCCATGACCACGATCGCGGTCAGTAGCGGGTAGGCCACGCCGAGGACCTTGGTCAGGCGGTTGCCGCCGTGACGCCACAGCATGACCCCGCACCACAGCGCCCAGCCGCAGTGCAGGCTCGGCATCGCCGCGTACTGGTTGGTCATGCCGCCGAGGCCGCGCGGGGCGCTGGCGTCACCGCCCCACCAGCCGTACGAGCTGTACTGCGCCATCGTGTCGACGAAGCCGTACTTCACCTCCAGCAGCCGGGGCGGGCAGGTGGGCAGCAGGGTGAAGCCGATCAGACCGATGAACGTGGACGTCATCAGCCAGGTGCGGGCCCGCCGGTAGACCTCGGCGCGCCCGCGGAACAGGAAGACCAGGATCACCGGGGTGACCAGGTAGTGCAGCGAGGCGTACCAGAAGTCCGCGGGTATGCCGAGCCACGCCTCCCGCGTGAACAGGCGGTTGAGCGGGTGCTCGGCGTTGAGGTGCAGGGCCTTCTCGATGCGCAGGATCGCCAGGCCGTGGTCGACGGCGGTCGAGGTGTCGCCGCGCGCGAGCAGGCGGCCGGCCGTGTAGCAGCCGTACACCAGCAGGATCAGCGGCAACTCGGTCCACCAGCGGAGTCGGGTCGGCGCCGTCACCTCGGTGCCCGGTTTCTCGGTCTGCGGCATCCGACTGCCTCCCCCTTCTCGTCCCTGTCCGCGCGGCACCCGGCGGGCCGACCGTGACACTTTACGTTGCGCGCATTCCCGCCCATGCGGGGCGCTCAGCCCTCAAAGACGCGGAGACCGCCCGCCGGGTTGCCCGTTCCCGGCGCGTTCCCAGGGTGGGTGATGATGGAGGTGTCCCGCTTCCGAATTTCTCCCGAAGGGTTCGTTCTCCATGGCACCGCGCATCCTGCTGGCCCGGCACGGACAGACGGAGTGGTCGCTGTCCGGCAAGCACACCGGCAGGACCGACGTACCGCTTCTGGAGGAGGGGCGGCGAGGGGCCAAGCTGCTGGGCGAGCGCCTGCACCGGCCGCCGTACGACGGTCTCCCGGACGCCGAGATACGCACCAGCCCGCTGGCACGCGCGCGTGAGACGTGCGAACTCGCCGGGTTCGGCGAGCGGGCCGAGCGGTGGGACACGCTGATGGAGTGGGACTACGGGGCGTACGAGGGCCTGACCCCGGCGGAGATCCAGGCCGCCCGGCCGGGCTGGCTGATCTGGCGGGACGGCGTGCCCGGGGGCGAGTCCCTGGCGGAGGTGACCGCGCGGGCGGACGAGGTCGTCGCCTGGGCCCGCTCGGCCGATCGGGACGTACTGGTGTTCGCCCACGGGCACATCCTGCGGTCGATCGGGGCGCGATGGCTGGGCCTGCCGCTGGACTTCGCGGCACGGATCCGCCTGAACCCGACCTCGCTGTCGGTGCTCGGGTGGGCCTACGGCGAACCCGCGATCGAGCACTGG
The DNA here is from genome assembly GCF_055567535.1 of Streptomyces sp. NPDC026538. Taxonomy (NCBI): domain Bacteria; kingdom Bacillati; phylum Actinomycetota; class Actinomycetes; order Kitasatosporales; family Streptomycetaceae; genus Streptomyces; species Streptomyces sp. NPDC026538. The sequence goes on along the minus strand of NZ_JBVHQG010000001.1, from coordinate 1,348,337 downwards.
AACGACTTGGGGCACTTGGTCGGCTGACCTTGGGTGGGGCCCGGATTCGCTTGTCGGCGCAGGCTGGTTCCGCTGACAGGACGCCCGCGGCTACGGCGCCCCCTCAGGGGCGCGGGGCCGTATCCGACATGCGGCTACCGCCGCGTGGGCGCGAACAGCCCCCACGCACCCGCAGCCGCACGACCACCTGTGCCCCCGGCCCTACACCACCCGCGGAGTCGACGCGTGCCGGTCCAGGAACTCCTGGACCCCGCCGGCCCGCCGATGCGGCAGCAGCACCCGCGCCGTGCCCGCCAGCATCCCCTGGATCCGTGACGACTGGACCTGGTCCAGCAGGTCCAGGACCCGCAGCCCCGCCCTCGCCGCCTCGTCGGGACGCCCCCCGCGGGCGAGGTCGTCCGCGAGTTCCGCCGTGTACAGCGCGATGTTCCTCGTGAAGTGCGGATCCTGCAGCTCGGCGGCCCTGCGCGCATGCCGCGAGGCCCGCCGCCAGTCGCCCAGCATGGACCAGCACTGCGCCTCCAGGCCCTCCAGCTCGGCCTCTCCGTAGAAGCTCATCCACTCGGGGTCGGCGTCCGAGTGGCCTCGCTCGAAGAGGGCCTGCGCGCGGACCAGGGCCTGCTCACAGCCGGTGCGGTCGGCGAGCCCGGCCCAGCCGCCCGCCTCGCGCAGCGCGAGCAGGGACATCAGGCGGGCCGAGCCCAGCGGCCGGCCGACCCGCTGCGCGGCCTGGGCCGCGCGCACCGCTTCCCGCGGCCGCCCCGCGTCCCGCGCCAGGAACGCCGTGTTGCAGAAGGCGTGCGCCTCCAGCCCCGGGTCTCCCGTCATCCGCGCCGTCGCCAGCGCCTCCGCGTAGTGCGAGCGGGCGTCGTCGAAGCGGCCGGAGTCATGGGCCAGCCAGCCCACCGAGATGGCCAGTTCACCGGCGCCCGAGTGCAGGCGGTCGGCGGTCGTCTGCCGGGTCGCGCCGGCGTCCAGCAGCGCGTACGCCGCGCGCAGCGGAGCCGCCGCGCGCCGGTACAGTCCGTCCGCGCCGTGCCGGTCGTCGAGCAGCCGGATCCGGCGTACGGCCTCCTCCAGGGCGGCCGCGTGCGAGGACCCGGCACGGTGTACCGGCCGGTTCGACGCCATGGCGTCGATGGTGGACCCCAGGGGGCCCAGCGTGGCGGCGGCCACCGTGGCGCCTCCGCCGGTCATGAATAGGCGACGCAGCACGTCGCTCTCCTCGTAGTTGTCGTGCGTCTCGTACGTGTTGTGCGGGTGATGCGTGTCCTGCGGTTGAAACCTGTCCTGCGGCTGAATCCCGTCTTTCGGGTCATACGGCTCGATGGCCCCTTGCGTCTCACCTCTCACGAGTGCGAGGGGCGTGTCCTCGGGCGCCCGTGCCCCGCGTCCGCGGACGGACGAGCGGGGCGCGAAGCCGAGGTCGGCGAGCGTGCGACCGGGGAACATGTGCAGGAACACCCGTTCGTACGCATAGTTCGGGCAGCGGATCTCACCCGCCTCGACCCGGCCGATATAGCGCGCGTCACAGCTCACCCGCTCGCCGATCTCGCGGGCGGCACGCCGGACCAGCGCGGCGAACTCGGCCGGCGAGTGCCGGCCGCGCAGCTGCCGGAAGGCGTGGTTCGGCCGTACCGGCCGCTCGGGCTGCGGAGAGGTCGTGGTTGACGACGCCATGGCCGGGTCCTCTCGTGCGAACCGTCGAACCATGCCGGACTCATGGTGGGTTGTCCGAGTGGACCCGTGGTTCCGGCGGGCAAGAACGTACCTGCTGTGTCGGACCCGTGACGCTGGGTTTAGCTACAAACCGGATATCTCATGCATGATCTGCCATGAACTGCCATCCTTTGCGGCTGACTTCCGCCGTAGCCGTTGACGCGGTGGCGCGTTGGACGTGTTGGACTGCAAGAGGGCTGCGCGGTGGAGGCCGGGATGGAGACCAGCCAGAGCAACGATCCTTGTACGCCGTCGACGACTTCGGCGGCAGACGATGCGGGATGCGACCTCGTGACGGTGCCGGCCCGGCAGGGCCTGGAGGCGGTCGACATCCTGCGCCGGGGGGCCGGGGACGCGGTGGGGCCGGTGCTCCACGACGACGGGGGCGGCACCCTCGGCTTCGTGGTGCCGGCCGGTACGGCGGCGGGCTGGGACGTCCCCGGCAGCACCTGCACCGGGACCGACGGGCGCGGCCTGCGGCTCAATCCCGAGCCGCCGGTCGAGGGCTCCGACTGGCTGCTGCCGCCCGGCGAGGCCGACCTCGCCACGGACCCGGCGGTGCTGCGCCGGGCGCTCGGGGAGGCGGCCCGGCTGATCGAGGTGGCGGACAGCTGCTGCTGAATTTCCGGTACGGCCGCTGCCTGCGAAAATGGCGGAATGGGCAAGTCCAGGAACTCACGGCGCAGGTCGGCCGCCGCCGAGGCCGTTGTCGAGCCGGTCGACGGCGGCCTCGCCCAGCTCATACCCGACCCCGAGCGCGGCCGAGCCTGGACCCTGCTCATCGACGGCGCCCCCCAGTCGCACGTCGACCTCGACGACCCGGCGTACCTCTCCTTCGAGTACCAGCGCCGCCTCGGCCATGTGATCGACCTGGTCGCACCGCTGGGCAGGCCGGTGCAGGTGGTGCACCTCGGGGGCGGAGCGTTCACGCTGGCGCGGTATGTCGCGGCGACCCGGCCCCGGTCCACGCAGCAGATCGTCGAACGGGACGCGGCCCTCGTCCAACTGGTCCGGCGGGAGCTGCCGTTGGATCCGAACGCGCGGATACGGGTGCGCTCCGTGGACGCCCGGGAGGGGCTGGGCAAGGTGCCCGAGGGATGGGCGGACCTGGTCATAGCGGATGTGTTCAGCGGGGCGCGCACACCCGCGCACCTGACGTCCACGGAGTTCCTGGACGAGGTCCGGAGAGTCCTGCGGCCGGGGGGTGCCTACGCGGCGAACCTCGCGGACGGGCCGCCGCTCGCGCACCTGAGGGGGCAGATCGCCACGGCGTCGGCGCGGTTCGCTGAGGTCGCGGTGGTGGCGGACGCGGGGGTGTGGCGGGGGAAGCGGTTCGGCAACGCGGTGCTGATGGCGGCCGACGTACCGCTGCCGGTCGCGGAGCTGACCCGGCGCTGTGCATCCGACTCTCACCCAGGGCGGGTCGAACACGGGCGGACGTTGCGGGACTTCACCGGTGGGGCGGTCGCCGTGACGGATGCGGTGGCTGTGGCTTCGCCTTCTCCACCGCCTTCGGTGTTTCGTTGAGTCTGCGGGCGGGTGGGGGCCGGTCGTGCCCACGCGGCGGCAGCCGCACGGGGATCCTGTCCCGCGCCCCTTTCGGGACGCTTCACCCACCGCTTCTCTTCAGCCGCGGGCAGTCGTGCCGCTGGGGCGGCACCGTGCAGGCGCCGGTAGGGGTCCCCACCCGCGCTCGGCCGGCTCTCAGTACGTCTCGACCTGCACGTGCGGTGGGCCGTCGTGCCAGGTGCAGAACACCGACACCCGGTCCGTGCTCCTGCTGAACTCGATGCGGATCCAGGACTCCGTCTTCCACACCTGCATCGACCAGCCCGTTCCCGGTGTCGCCGAGACGAGGGTCGCGCTCGTGTCGCCCAGGTCGAAGACCGCCCGGCCGCCGTCCGTGTCGTAGGCCTTGACCTCGCCGGACGCGGTGGTGGACGGGGCCGGGGTGGCGGACGGGGTGCGGGAGGGCGTCGGAGTGGGGGTCGCCGACGGGCGGCGAGAGACGGTGGGCGAGGGACTCGGGGGGCGGGACGTGGCCGGCGCCAGCGGCTTGGAACCCTGCGTCGTGGGGTCGACGTCCGCCGCCGTGATGGGCAGGGCGCGCGGCGGGTCGTAGGCCGTGCCCGCCATCACCGTGTGGACGCCCCACCACGACAGCGTGACCGCCGCGCCCGTGGCGAGCAGCCAAGCCAGTACGTGTACGAGTCCTCTGCGCATCGCGGGCCATACTGCCCCAGGCGTACCGCCGTGCGCACTCGACCCGAGTTATCCACAGGCTCCGACCGGCGCCTGCCGCATGGCGTACGGTGCGGCGCATGGCAAGTGTGCTCGTGGTCGAGGACGACCAGTTCGTACGCTCGGCGCTCATCCGGCATCTCACCGAGGCCTCGCACACCGTGCGCAGCGTCGGTACGGCACTGGAGGCGCTGCGCGAGGTCGCCCATTTCCGCTTCGACGTGGTCGTCCTGGACCTCGGACTGCCGGACCTGGACGGCTCCGAGGCACTGAAGATGCTGCGCGGGATCACCGACGTGCCGGTGATCATCGCCACCGCCAGGGACGACGAGACGGAGATCGTCCGGCTGCTCAACGCCGGCGCGGACGACTACCTGACCAAGCCGTTCTCCGTCGAGCATCTGTCGGCGCGGATGTCCGCCGTGCTGCGCCGGGCGCGGTCGGGCGGGGGCGAGGTGGTGCCGTCCAGTGTGCTGCGGGTCGGCGGCCTGACCGTCGATCCGCTGCGCCGGCAGGCCGAGTTGGACGGGGCCCGGCTGGATCTCACCCGGCGCGAGTTCGATCTGCTGGCCTTCCTGGCCGGGCGGCCCGGGGTCGTCGTACCGCGCAAGGAGCTGCTGGCGGAGGTCTGGCAGCAGTCCTACGGGGACGACCAGACCATCGACGTGCATCTGTCGTGGCTGCGAAGGAAGTTGGGGGAGACGGCGGCCCGGCCGCGTTATCTGCACACACTTCGGGGAGTCGGTGTGAAGCTGGAGCCGCCGGGCGGGGAAGCGAGGCCGGTCGGATGAGATGGGCACTGGTCAAGGTCTGTCTGGCGGTCACCGCGATGGTCGTGGTCGCCTTCGCGGTCCCGCTCGGCCTGGTGGTCAAGGAGATGGCCCGGGACCGTGCCTTCTCCAACGCCGAGCGGGAGGCGGCCGCCGTCGCCCCCGCCCTGTCCATCACCACCGACCGGGACAAGCTGGAGCGGGTGGTGGCCTCGGCCGGCGCCGACCGGGGCATGGCCGTGCACATACCCGCGTCCGGAGACGGTGCCGCCGTCGACATCGGGCGGCAGCGCGCCGCCGACCGGGACATCGCGACCGTACGGAAGCTGGGGCGTGCCTCCACGACCGGGGTGGCGGGCGGCTCCACCCTGCTGCAGCCCGTGGCGCTCGGCTCCGGTGCCATCGCGGTCGTCGAGGTGTACGTCCCCGAGTCCGAGGTGACCAACGGCGTCTCCACGGCCTGGGCGGTGCTCGCCGCCGTCGGCCTGGCGCTGGTCGTCGGCTCGGTCGCCGTCGCCGACCGGCTGGGCGTACGGATGGTGCAGCCCGCCCAGCGGCTGGTCGAGGGCGCGCACGAACTGGGCGAGGGCAAGCTGGGGTCGCGGGTGCCCGAGGAAGGACCGACCGAACTGCGTCTGGCGGCGGCCGCGTTCAACTCGATGGCCGACCAGGTCGTACAACTGCTCGCGAACGAAAGGGAGCTGGCCGCCGATCTGTCGCACCGCCTGCGCACCCCGCTCACCGTGCTCCGCCTCAACGCGGCCTCGCTCGGGGACGGGCCGGCCGCCGAGCAGACCCGGGCCGCCGTCGCCCAGCTGGAGCGGGAGGTCGACACCATCATCCGGACCGCCCGGGAGGCCAAGCCGCAGACGGCGGCCGCCGGGCCGGGCGCCGGGTGCGACGCGGCCGAGGTGGTGCGGGAGCGGATGGGGTTCTGGTCGGCGCTCGCGGAGGACGAGGGGCGCAAGTGGCGGGTGGCCGGTGTCGACCGGCCGGTCCGCATACCGGTGGCCCGCGCCGACCTGGCCGCGGCACTCGACGCACTGCTCGGCAATGTCTTCCGGCACACCGCCGAGGGCACCGCCTTCGCGGTCGACGTGCACAACGGGGACGACGCGGTCATCGTGCTGGTCTCCGACGCCGGGCAGGGCATCCGGGACCCGGAGGCGGCGATGGCCCGGGGGCGGGGTTCCGGGGCGGCCGGGTCGACCGGGCTCGGCCTGGACATCGTGCGCCGGCTCGCCGAGTCGACCGGCGGGGACGTACGGATCGGCTCGTCGGTGCTCGGCGGGACCGAGGTGCGGATCTGGATCCAGCTGGACGGTGGGAAGCCGGAGCGCAAGGGGCATCGGGGGTCGGTGCGCAGGCGCCGTTCGCGCAGGCAGTCGGGGGAGGCGGGCAGACGGGGAAGCGGGGGGACCAAGAAAATTGGTCTCGACCTTTAATCGGTCCCGATCCCTTCCTTAAGCGCACCCTAAGGTCCGCAACGCCCGTACCTATCAGGCCGTTTGTCCGAATCCCGCTCGCTAGCGTGCTGCCGCACCCCCCATTCGGCAGGCGAAGGCAGGCACGCGCATGAGCACGCACCGGCGCAGTATCAGTGGCAGGAACAAGGCGATAGGCGGTCTGGTCGCGGCGGCCGTGGTAGGTGGCGGGGCGATCCTGTTCACCGGTATCGCACAGGCGGCCGGGGTCGGCGCCGCGTACACCAGGACCAGCGACTGGTCGACCGGGTACACCGCGCAGTACGTCGTGACGAACAACAGCGGTGCCACGGAGAAGGACTGGACGCTGGAGTTCGACCTGCCGGCCGGTGCGAAAGTCAGCTCGCTGTGGAACGCCGAGTACACCGCCAGCGGTCAGCACGTCACCGTGAAGCCGCCGAAGTGGGACACGGACGGCCTCGCGGCAGACGAGTCGGTCACCGTCGGCTTCGTGATCAACGGCAGCGGGGACCCGACCGGTTGCCGTATCGACAACGCGAGCTGTTCGGCCGACGGCACGGCGACCCCGGAGCCCAGCGGCCGCCCGACGCAGTCCACCCAGCCGACGGCGACCCCCACCGCCAAGGCCTCCGTCACCTCCACCCCCACCGCGACGGCGACCCCCAGCGCGTCCCCCACCCAGAGCAGCGGTACCGGCACCACCACCGCCGCCGGCTTCGCCCCGTACGTCGACACCTCTCTCTACCCGGCGTTCGACCTCCTCGCGGCCGTCGACGCGACCGGTGTGAAGAACTACAACCTCGCCTTCGTCACTGACGGCGGCGGCTGCACGCCCAAGTGGGGCGGGGTGACGGACCTGGCAAGCGACGGCGTGGCGTCCCAGATCGGTGCCCTGCGCGCCAAGGGCGGTGACGTCCGGGTCTCCTTCGGCGGGGCCTCCGGCTCGGAACTCGCGACCACCTGCTCGTCGGCGGACGCGCTGGCCGCGGCGTACGGCAAGGCCGTGGACGCCTTCAACCTGACCAAGGTCGACTTCGACGTGGAGGGCGGCGCGCTGCCCAACACCACGGCCAACACCAACCGCGCGAAGGCCATCGCCAAGCTCCAGGCGAGCCACCCGAACCTGGACGTCTCCTTCACCCTCCCGGTCATGCCCGAGGGCCTCACCCAGGACGGTGTGAACCTGCTCGCCGACGCCAAGGCCAACGGCGTGAAGATCAGTACTGTCAACATCATGGCGATGGACTACGGCCCCTCGTACAACGGCGACATGGGCACCTACGCCACCCAGGCCGCCACGGCCACCCAGGCCCAGGTCAAGAGCGTGCTCGGGCTCTCGGACCCGGCCGCCTGGAAGACGGTGGCCGTCACCCCGATGATCGGCGTCAACGACGTCTCCACCGAGGTCTTCAAGGTGGACGACGCCACCCAGCTCGTCGACTTCGCCAAGTCCAAGGGCCTCGGCGGGCTGTCGATGTGGTCCGCCACCCGCGACAAGCAGTGCGCCGGCGGCACCAAGCCCACCGCCGACGCCACCTGCAGCTCGATCACCCAGGACAAGGACGCCTTCTCCAAGGCATTCGCAGCGATCGGCTGACGCGATCGTGAGAAGGCGAAGGGGCGCGGTACTCCCTGGACCGCGCCCCCGGTCTCAGGCCCCCGGTCTCAGGCCCTCGGGTCTCAGGCCGCCGGCCGGGCCGGCGGCAGTGTGCTCGTGCGGGCCGCCTCCGCGTACCAGAGGGCGCTCGACTTCGGGGTGCGGGCGAGGGTCGCGTAGTCGACGTACACCGCTCCGAACCTCTTGCCGTAGCCGTACGCCCACTCGAAGTTGTCCATCAGGGACCACAGGTAGTAGCCCCGCACGTCCGCGCCGTCGGTGATCGCGCGGCGCACCGCCGAGAGGTGGCCGTGCAGATAGGCGATGCGCTCCGGGTCGTGGACCCGGCCGTCCGGGTCGGGCTTGTCGTCGTAGGCCGCGCCGTTCTCGGTGATGTAGAGGGGCAGGCCCGGGGCCTCGGCCGTGTACCGCATGATCAGGTCGTGCAGGCCGGTCGGGTCGATCGTCCAGCCCATCTCGGTGCGCTCGCCGGGGGTCTGGTGGAAGGCGACGTCGTCCGCGCCCGGCCAGGGGGAGTGGGTGCTCGCGCCGTGGCCGTCCGACCGCGGGCCGGTCACCGTGCCGGACGCCGCCGACACCAGGGTGGGCGTGTAGTAGTTCAGCCCGAGGGCGTCCAGCGGCTGGTGGATGGCGGCGAGGTCGCCGTCCTGGACGTACGACCAGTCGGTCACCGACGCCGTCGCCGCGAACAGCGACTGCGGGTAGGAGCCGTGCAGGATCGGGCCGTGGAAGACGCCGTTGGCCAGGTCGTCGATGGTCCGCACCGCCACCAGGTCGGCCGGGTCCTGGGAAAGCGGCCGTACGACCGAGGAGTTGAGGCTGATCGCGATCTGGTTGCGGGCCGGCATCGCCGAGCGCAGCGCCGAAGTGCCGAGGCCGTGCGCGAGGTTGAGGTGGTGGGCTGCGCGCAGGGTGGCCGCCGGGTCGGTACGGCCTGGGGCGTGCACCCCGGAGCCGTAGCCCAGGAAGGCGCTGCACCACGGCTCGTTGAGGGTGATCCACTGCTCGACGCGGTCGCCGAGCGCCTCGCCGAGGATCTGCGCGTACTCGGCGAACCGGTACGCCGTGTCCCGCTCCGGCCAGCCGCCCGCGTCCTCCAGCTCCTGCGGCAGATCCCAGTGGTAGAGGGTCACGGCGGGCTTGATGCCCTTGGCCAGCAGCTCGTCGACCAGCCGGCGGTAGAAGTCCAGGCCGACCTGGACGGCCGGGCCGCGGCCGGTCGGCTGGACGCGCGACCAGGAGACCGAGAACCGGTAGGCGTTCAGCCCGAGGTCCGCCATCAGCGCCACGTCGTCGCGGTAGCGGTGGTAGTGGTCGACAGCGATGTCACCGGTCTCGCCACCGGCCGTCTTGCCCGGCGTATGACTGAAGGTGTCCCAGATCGAGGGGGTGCGGCCGTCCTCCCGCACCGCCCCCTCGATCTGGTACGCGGAGGTCGCGGCGCCCCAGAGGAAGGCGGGAGGAAAGGTCACGGAAGTCATGGGTTCAGGCATGGAAGCGCTCCCATTGGAGGTCGTGGAGACCGACGGGTAGATGAGGAGAGAGGAAGGGGTGGGCGGGACGGGAGGGGCCGGGGCGGCGGTGACCCGGCCCCCGTCGTCCGCGGGCGGTCAGCCCTTCACCGCGCCCTGCATGATGCCGCCCACGATCTGCTTGCCGAAGATCGCGAAGACGAGCAGCAGCGGCAGCGTGCCCAGCAGCGCGCCCGCCATGATCAGGGACTGGTCGGGGGTGTATCCGCGGCCCAGGCCCGCCAGGGCGACCTGCACGGTCGGGTTGCCGGTCTGCGTCAGGACCAGGAACGGCCACAGGAAGTCGTTCCAGGCCTGGACGAACATCAGCATGCCGAGCACCGCCATCGCCGGGCGCGCCGCCGGGAACACCACGTGCCACACCACCCGCCAGCTGCTGGCGCCGTCCACTCTGGCCGCCTCGATCAGCTCGTCCGGCAGCGCCTGGGTGAGGTACTGCCGCATGAAGAACACGCCGAACGCGCTCACCAGGGACGGGAAGATGACCGCCTGCAACTGGTCCGCCCAGTTCAGCTTGGCGACCATCATGTAGAGCGGGATGATGCTGAGCTGCGGCGGCACCATCATGGTGCCGATCACGGTCAGCATCAGGATGTTGCGGCCCCGGAAACGCAGCTTGGCGAAGGCGAACCCGGCGATCGTCGACAGCACGACGATGGTCACCGCGGAGATCCCGGCCACGATGGTGGTGTTGAGGAACGCCTTGCCGAGGTTGGCCTCGGTCCAGGCCACGTCGAGGTTGTGGAAGAGGTTCCCGCCGAACCAGAACGGCGGCGGGGTCTCGGCCAGCCGGTTGTTGTTCCGGGACGCGGCGATCGCCGTCCACACCAGCGGGAACAGCGAGCCGATGGAGAACAGCACGAGGATCGTGTACGCGATCGGGCCCGCGTGCATGGTGCCGCCGGCGCGCGCGGACTTCGAGCGCCGCACGCGCTTGGGCTCGACCACGGGAGAAGGTTTGCTCAGGGTCGTCGTCACGGCCGGTCTCCTAACTACTGGCGCGCAGCCGGCGCGAGATGACGTAGTTGACGAGCCCGATCACGATCAGGATCAGGAACATCGTCCAGGCGATGGCGGAGGCGCGGCCCAGGTGCTGGTTGACCCAGCCCTGCTCGTACAGGTACAGGCCGAGCGTCTGGAACTGGTGCTCCGCGCCGCCCGACGCCCCCTTGTTGGCGTCGAAGATCAGCGGCTCGCCGAACACCTGGCTCGCCCCGATGGTGGACACGACACAGGTGAACAGGATCGTCGGGCGCAGCTGCGGCAGCGTCACATGGAAGAACTGCTGCCAGCGCGAGGCGCCGTCCAGGGCCGCCGACTCGTACAGGTCCTGCGGGATCGCCTGCATCGCGGCCAGGTAGATCAGCGCGTTGTAGCCGGTCCAGCGCCAGATCACGATCGTCGACACCGCTATCTGGGACGGCCACTTGTCGTTCTGCCAGTCGATGCTGCCCACGCCGAAGAAGTGCAGCGCCCAGTTGATCATGCCGTAGTCCCGGCCGAACAGCAGCACGAAGACCAGGGAGGCGGCCGCGATCGACGTGGCGTACGGCGCCAGCATCACGACCCGGTAGAAGATCGACGCACGCAGCCTGTAGTTGAGGATGTGGGCGAGCCCCATCGCCATCAGCAGCTGCGGAACCGTCGAGATGATCCCGATGGTCAGGGTGTTCCTGGCCGCGTTCCAGAAGAAGTCGTCGCTGAAGATCCGGGTGTAGTTGTGCAGCCCCGCCCACTGCATGTCGGTGGGCGCGGTCAGCTCGACCGTGTGCAGCGAGGCCCAGCCCGTGTAGATCAGCGGGAAGAGCCCGAAGGCGACGAAGAGCAGGAAGAACGGTGAGATGAAGCCGTACGGGCTCCACTTGATGTCCCGCTGCCAGCGGCGCGAGAGACGGGCGCGGCGCCGCCGCTCCGCCTCGGTGGGAACGGCGGGCGGGCGGGCCGGGGCCGCGCCCCCCTCCTGTGCGAGGGGCGCGGCGGTGTCGTGCCGGGTGGCCATGGCGGTCACTTGTCCAGGCTGTTGTCGATGGTCTTGACGGCCGTGTTCCAAGCCTCCTCGGGCGACTTGCCCTTGGTGACGAGGACGACGCCGTTGTTGGCCAGACCGTCCTGGATGATCTGGTCCTTCGGGCCGATGACCTGCACCGGGCTGCTCTTGGCGGCCTCGGCGAAGATCGTGCCGATCGGGGCGTCACCGGTCATGTCGTTCTTGGCGCCGGTCACCGCCGCCGAGGTGTAGGTCGACGGCGCGCTCGGGAAGGAGCCCTGCACGCTGAAGAGCTTGGCCTGCTGTTCGGGTGCGGTCAGCCAGGCGACCAGCTTCTCGGCCTCCGCGACGTTCTTGCCGCTCTTGGGCACGGTCAGGAAGGACCCGCCCCAGTTGCCGGCCTTCGGCGCCTGGGCCACGTCCCACTTGCCGGCCGCGTCCGCCTTCGACTGGCCCTTGATGTAGCCGAGCATCCACGGCGGGCAGGACATCGCCGCGAACTTGTTGTTGGCGATCGTGCTGTTCCAGGACGGCTGGAACTGGGTCTGCGCCTGGACCAGTCCTTCCTGCGCGGCCTTCGCGGTCGTGTCGAAGGCGGTCTTCACGGCGGGGTTCGTCTTGTAGATGATCTTGCCGGAGGAGTCGTAGAACTTGGTGCTCTCACTGGACAGGATCGCGTTCAGGAGACCACCGGGGGAGTCCATGAAGGTGGTCCCGGAGGGCGCCTTCTTCTTGTAGTTCTCGCCGACCTGGACGAACTTGTCCCAGCTGCCCGCCCAGAGCTTGCTCACCGCGTCGCGGTCGGTGGGCAGGCCGGCCTTCTGGAAGAGGTCCTTGCGGTAGCAGATGCCGAGCGGACCGACGTCGGTGCCGAGTCCGATGGTCTGGCCCCCGCTGGTCGTGGCCTGCTTCCACTTCCAGTCCAGCCAGTTGCTCTCCGAGACGCCGCTGACCTTGGACAGGTCCTCCAGCTTGTCCGCGAACGTGCTCGTGACCTCGGCGATGTTGCTGACTTCGACGGCCTGGACGTCCATCAGACCACTGTTGGTGGTCAGGTGGTTGACGAGCGCCGGGTAGTAGTTCGCGTTCTGCTCGACCGAGGTGTCCTTGATGACGATGTTGGGGTGGAGCTTCTCGTACTCCTTGTACAGCCCGGCCTCCTTGAAGCCGAACGTGCCGAACAGGCCGAGCGTGATCGTCGTCTTGCCCTTGCCGCCGCCGCTGGTGTCGTCACTGCCGCCACCACTGTCGTCGGCACAGCCGGCCAGCAACGCTCCTCCCAGCGACACGACTGCCGCCAGGACGACCGCCTTGCGGGAGGCGGTTCGGGTACGTGCTCGCATTACGTCCTCCTGTTGCCCTGACGTGCCGACCCCCCGGCCAACTGCATTGTTGGGCCCGTGTGTTTCTCGCTGCGGCTCGGGCGGGGAACGTGCGGGATGTGTATGTGTCAGGTACTGTGGGAGCGCTCCCACCGGTGATGTGTTGAAGGGTCGTCGGTTCGGGGCGGGGTGTCAAGGGAGTGGACGCGGAGGGATGTGTTCGGTTATCCGGCTGTTAGCTAACGGCGGTTGGAGGGCCCCGGGGACCCGGGGTGGCGGAGACCCGACGGCCGGTCGCCACCGAGGACTCGGCCCGCGGGGTGTCCGCCGACGGCCGCGTCCGGCCGCGCTCTTGGTCCGGACGGCGTCCGGTCTCGACGGTGCCGGCCCGCCCGGTGCTGTGCGTCGAGGGCGTTCGGGCCGAAGCGGGGGCCGGGAAAACGGCAGCCCCCGGCACAGGTCGTCCCGAAAGGCGAGGCTGTTACATTCCAGGCCGGCAACATGAACGCGGCGAGAAGGGCGGAGCCCATGGCAAGCCACGGAGCGCGGGGGCGTAGTGGTGGTCGGCCCACCCTCGAAGAAGTCGCCGCCCGGGCCGGGGTGGGGCGGGGAACCGTGTCGCGGGTGATCAACGGCTCGCCCCGGGTCAGCGATGCCACCCGGGCCGCCGTCGAGGCCGCGGTCGCCGAACTCGGCTATGTTCCGAACACCGCCGCCCGGGCCCTCGCGGCCAACCGCACCGACGCCATCGCCCTGGTGGTCCCCGAGCCGGAGACCCGGTTCTTCGCGGAACCGTACTTCTCGGACATGCTCCGCGGTGTCGGCGCCGAACTCTCCGAGACCGAGATGCAGTTGCTGCTGATCTTCGCGGGCAGCGACCGGGAACGGGAACGGCTCGCCCAGTACCTCGCCGCCCACCGGGTGGACGGCGTCCTCCTTGTGTCCGTCCACGCCGACGACCCGCTGCCCGACCTCCTCGCCCAGCTGGAGATCCCCGCCGTGATCAGCGGCCCGCGCTCCGCCGCGGAGACGCTGACCTCGGTCGACTCCGACAACTACGGCGGCGGGCGCTCGGCGGTCGAGCACCTGCTGGCCGGCGGCCGCCGGACGATCGCGCACATCACCGGCCGCCTGGACGTGTACGGCGCCCAGCGCCGCGTCGACGGCTACCGCGACGCTCTTCGGGACGCGGGCCGGGAGGTGGACGAACTCCTCGTCATCCCCGGTGACTTCACCGAGGAGGGCGGCCGCCGGGCCATGTCCCTGCTGCTGGAGCGGCGCCCCGACCTGGACGCCGTCTTCGCCGGCTCGGACGTGATGGCGGCCGGCGCCCGCCAGGTGCTGCGCGAGCTGGGCCGCCGCATCCCCGACGACGTGGCGCTGGTCGGTTACGACGACTCGGCCATCGCCCGCCATATGGACCCGCCGCTCAGCAGCGTCCGCCAGCCCATCGAGGAGATGGGCCGCGCGATGATCGACCTCCTCCTCGCGGAGATCGCCGACCGCCGCCCGGCCGTGTCCCGGGGCCTGGAGCGCCGGCACGCGGTACTGCCGACGGAACTGGTGACGCGGGCCTCCTCGTAGGTTCTGTCCCGACGAGACGCAGGGGCAAACCCTTCGCTGGATTCGACGCCTTTGCGTGCGAAATAGGCCCCCGCCCGGTATACCCGGGCGGGGGCATGGCACGGGCGGACCGCATCACGGTCCGCGATAATCGACGGTTACCGCGTCGCGGTGGCCAGTGCCGCGTGGATGGCGTCCTCGCCGGCCGGCTGGCCCTTCTCGTTCGAGTACGGCCCGTACGGTGTTCCCCATACCGGCGTGCCCGTCGCCTGCCGCCAGCTGTCGGCCAGCGTTCCCGCGTCCACCACGCTGTAGCCGATGGAGTCGATGAATTCGGTCACCGCTGCCTTCGCCGATGCGGAGTCTCCGGCGATCGGCAGGTAGGAGCGGTCGGCCGCCCCTGCCGGGCGGGCGAGTGACAACAGGTGCCTGAAGAAGATGTTGTTGAACGCCTTTACGAGCAGGGCGTCGGGGACGTACCGCAGGAGCAGCTCGCTCGAGGTGAGGGATTTGCTGTCGAGCTCGGGGATGTGCCCGTCACGCTCGGGGCCGTAGTTACAGGTGTCGATGACCGTCTTCCCGGCCAGTGGCGCGGCGGGCACGTGGGGGAAGGCACTGACCGGCACCGTGACCACGACAATGTCACCGGCCGCCGCGGCCTCTTCGCTCGTCGCCGCGGACGCCCGCGGCCCCAGCTCCTCGGCCGTGTCCACGAGCGTTTCGGGACCGCGCGAGTTGCTGAGCACCACCTGGTGCCCGGCCCCGACGGCGAGTCGCGCGATGGTCCTGCCGATGCTGCCGCTTCCGATGAATCCCACAGTCGTCATTATCTCAACGTCCTTCAGAAAAGCCGAACTTGCCGGTTGTCGGGCTCGTTTCCATCCCGATTCCCGCCGTCAGCCGGCGGGGAAATAGTGGCCGTTGTCCATATCGGCGAGCAGGCCGGGCTGGGCGGGTTCCCAACCGAGGGTCCGACGGGTGATGAGGTTGGACGCCGGGTAGCTCTGCGTGACGATATTCGTGAGGAACCCGAAGTACCCCGGCGTCATCAGGGCATCGTTGGGAACGCTCACCGCGGGCAGGCCCAGACGGCCGGCGATGGCCTCGGCGATCTCGCGGAACGGGATGGCCCCGTCCCCAATCGCGTGCCAGTATCTGCCGGCTGACCCCTTCTCCAGCGCCAGGCGGAACAAGGTGGCGGCATCGCGGATGTGCACGGCGTTCCACAGGTTCGCGCCGTCGCCGTGGTAGCCGACGAACCCCTTTTCCTTCGCGAGCGCGATCAGCGTGGGGAGGAAACCGGCACGATCGGTCGTGCTGTGCGCGATGGTGGCGATCCGCACGACCGAAGACCGCACCCCCTGCTCGGCGAGATCGACTACGGCCCTCTCCACGACGTTGCGGACGCGCAGGGTGCCTTGGTGCTCCTCGCCGGCGGGGAGGGCCGGGTCCTCCTCGGTGACCGGCCGGCCCAGGTGCTGCCCGGGTGAGCCAATGCTCCCCGCCGTGACCAGCGGCTTTCCGGTTCCCGCCAGTGCCTCGCCGTACGCGAGCATGATCGGGAGCTCCGCAGCGGCCACGGCGTCGAGCCCGCCGGAGGGCAGCAGATCCTGCCGGTGCGCGACGTGGATGACGCCGTCGGAGTCCGCGGCCGCCTCCTTGAGCCCGTCGAGATCCTGGAGGTCGCCGCGACGCACCTTCGCGCCGAGCGCGGACAGGGCCGCCGCGGAAGCGTCCGACCGGGCCAGGCCGGTGACCTCGTGCCCGGCGGCGATGAGCTCGGGGATGATGTACGAACCGGAATGGCCGGTCCCCCCAGCGACGAATACGCGCATCAAATTGTCCTTGTGAGGGTAGGTGCAGGGTCTTTTCGTGCCGTAAGTGAACTGGCGTAATGCGGCACGAGTGGTGGTGGTAGGGGCGTGCTCAGCCGAGAAGGGTGATGCCGAGGGAGAAATTGGCGTGCTTGAAGGAGTGGTTCATGAGGCCAAGCTCCAGCAGGCCGACGTTCTCCAGTGCCCGCGCCATGGACAGTTCCCCGGTGTTCCAGGGGCGCAGCCCCAGGCTCTCGACGAACACCGACACGCGTGCCTTCGCCTGCACGTCGTCGCCGGCGATGAACACGTCCAAAGGGCGGTCCTCGGCCGGGCCGGCCGCCAGGACGTGGGAGAACACGGTGTTGAAGGCCTTGACGACATGCGCGTCGTCGGGAGCCGCCTTGGCGATCTCCTGCGCGCCGGAACTGTCGTCGGGGACGACGAAGCCCTGCAGGTCGGGGGCTACGGGGTTGGTGATGTCAACGATGATCTTGCCGCGCAGTGCGTCCCCGTACTCCCTCACCACCGCCGCCGCGCCGGCGTACGGCACGGCGAGGACAACGATGTCCCCGGCCGGGGCGGTGCCGGCCGTCCCGACCGTGGCGCCACCGAGCGCAGCGGCCAGTTCCTTGGCCTTGGCCGGGTCGCGGCCGATGATCTCGACTGCGTTGCCGCCGGCGAGCGCCCGGGCGGCCAGGGCGCGGGCCGCGTTCCCCAGGCCGATAATGCTGATGCTGCTCATGGAGTTCCTGCTTTCTGGAGCTGGATAGGACGCCATGCCCGCCCGTCGTTGTCAACGGTTGTGTCGTCGACGCCGTCGAATAACGCGATGGAGGCGTTGAATTTCTGATGCGCTCATTTTGGGCCTGGGCCCACCGATGTCGAATTCTTGTGCCGAATTCGCTCGGACCATTAGGTACCTATTCAGGTTGCCATTGGCCTGAGTGGGCGTCCAAGACCTCTTTCAGTCGTGGTGATATCCTGAAGGCATCACCAGCTGGGGGCGCCATGGATCTGGATCTGGACCTGCGCAAACTGCGTTACTTCGTCGCTGTGGCCGACCAGTTGCACTTCGGCCGCGCCGCCGATGAGCTGCACATCGCGCAGCCGGTGCTCAGTCGGCAGATCCGTGCGCTCGAGCAGGATCTCGGCGCCTCGCTGTTCACCAGGGATCGCCACGGCGTGGAGCTGACAGATGCGGGCCGGCAACTGCTGGCCGACGCCGGTCCGCTGCTCGCCTCAACCCACGCGGTCCGCCGCCGGGTGTCCGCGGCCGCCGCCGGCAAGCGGCGGCTGATGGTCGGTTTCCGGGCCGGCGTTGCCGTCACCCCGGCGGCCCGTGCGTTCGAGGACCGGCACCCGGACGTGGTCGTGGACGTGCAGCGGATCGAAGGGGACGACCAGGCTGCGATGCTGCTCGACGGCCGCATCGACGTCGGCTACGTGCGGCTGCCCATCGACGAGGCCGGCCTGCGCGTCACCCCGCTGTACACCGAGCCACGGGTAGCGGTACTGCCCGCCGGACACCGGTTTGCCGGCAAGAAGGAGGTCACCGAGGCCGACCTGGCCGGCGAACCGCTGGTCTGGCACGGTGACCCGAGCACGCAGCCCACCAAGCGCCCGCTCCCCAATGCCGGGTACCCCGTGCGCGGGGTGGACGAGACGCTCGAGCATGTCGCGGCCGGACGGGGCATCTCCTTCCTGGCCCGTTCGGCGTCCGTGTTCTACTCGCATCCGGACGTCGTCTTCGTGCCCATCCCGGATCTGGCGCCCGACCAGGTGTGCCTCGCGGTGGCGGCATCGCACACCTCACCGGTGGTGGACGACTTCGTCAGCGCGGCCCAGTCGACGGCCGAGATCACGGCGGAATGTGGGAACTACGAGATGTGGCAGCTTGGAGGCGATGCCGTCACAAGGCACGCTTGAGCAGTTCGACTGCCCTTGATGCGGGTGGCCCGCCAGCGATGCCGGCGGGCCACCCGCATCTTCAGTACCCCCCAGCCGCATACGACTTTTTCATGCGCCACCGCGTACGGACTCATGTGATCAGCCGTCAGTTCGAACGGGCGGCGCGTCAGCACTGGGCCGGGATGACGGCCTCGAACTCCTGAAGCCTTCGGGGGGCGCCGGTCTCCCCAGCGGCTTCTGCTGCGGCCTTCAGGAAGCGGGCGGCCAGTTCCGTGAAAGCCGGCAGATCCAGGCCAGGTGCCGGGCGGCCGGTGTCGCGTACCAGCGGGTGCAGCCGCGCGACCGGCAGCGCGTCCAGCCCGGCCGCGGAGTGCCAAGTCAGCCTGACACTTCCTCCGGTCGCGGGTCATCGCCGGCTGTGGCGGGGATGGCGTTGTCGATGAGGACGGCGGCGATGGCGGCGGCGGTGGGGAAGGCGTCGGCGTTGAGGACCCGGGTGCGGGCCGCGGCGCCGTCGATGAGCAGCGCGAGCTGCTCGCCGAGCTGTTCAGGGTCGGCGGCGCCGGCTTCGCGGGCGGTGTCGGCGAGCCGCGCGGCGACGGCCTTCTTGTAGTCGCGTGCGTACTGGGATGCGGGGTGCTGGGGGTCGTGGAGTTCGACGGCGGCGCCGATGTAGGGGCACAGGGGGGTGGTGGGGGGGACGTCGAAGGCGGCGAGGAGCCGTTCGCGGGGTGTGAGGTCCGTGCGGTCGAACACGCCGGACAGAACGGAGGGGTCGAACCTGCGCAGGTACTCGGCGACGAGTTCGTCCTTGCCCGTGAAGTGCTGGTAGGCCGTGCGCTTGGACACCTCGGCCACCGCGCAGAGCTGGTCCATGCCGGTGCGGTTGATGCCCTGCTCGCGGAACAGCTGCTGGGAGGCGCTGATGATGCGCTCGCGGGCGCCCCGGCCGCGGCGGCGGCCCGTGGGGCCCTTCTCCAACTCCGTCATGGCTCCAGCGTACCGCAGCTGGGTAACGACCGGTGTACATAGTTTGCGTCCCCGCGGCCCGCCCCGTACCGTAAGCACACAGGGCGGTGTACATAACACCGTCATCCCAGGTGCACACGGCACCACCGACCCAAGGGAATGACTATGGGAAAGCTCGACGGCAAGGTAGCGGTCATCACCGGCGGCACCACCGGCATGGCGCTGGTCGGCGCGAAGCTGTTCGTCGACGAGGGAGCGCACGTCTTCATCACCGGCCGCCGCCAGGACGCCCTGGACGAGGCCGTGAAGCAGATCGGCCGCAACGTCACCGGCGTCCAGGGAGACGCCGCCGACCTGGACGACCTGGACCGCCTGTACGACACCGTCAAGCGGGAGAAGGGCAGCCTCGACGTGCTGTGGGCCAGCGCCGGCGGTGGCGAGCCCGCCCCGCTCGGCGAGATCACCGAGGCCCAGTTCGACACCTGGTTCGGGCTCAACGCCCGCGGCACCCTGTTCACCGTCCAGAAGGCCCTCCCGCTCTTCAACGACGGCGGCTCCATCCTCATGACGGGCTCCAACGCCTCCCTCGGCGCCTTTCCCGGCTGGAGCGTCTACGCCGGCAGCAAGGCCGTCCAGCAGGCCTGGGCCCGAATCTGGCTCAACGAACTCAAGGACCGCCGCATCCGCGTCAACGTCCTGACCCCCGGCCAGGTCGCCACCGCCAAGCAGGAGGAACTCTTCGACGAGGCCACCAAGCGCCAGTTCGAGTCCCTCATCCCCCGCGGCCAGATGGGCCGCCCCGACGAGATCGCCACCGCCGCCCTCTTCCTCGCCTCCGACGACTCCAGCTACGTCAACGGCATGGAACTCGTCGCCGACGGCGGCACCACCGCCATCTGAACCGAACAACACCCAATCAGGGCAGGACATCTCATGAGCAACATCAGCATCATCGGCACCGGGAACATGGCCCGCACCATCGGCGCGCGGGCGATAGCCGGCGGCAACACCGTCGAGGTCATGGGCCGCGATCAGTCCAAGGCCGCTGACCTGGCCAAGGCCCTCGGCGGCGGCGCCACGACGGGAGAATGGGGCACCGCCCCGGCCGGGGACATCGTCATCGTGGCCCTGCTGTACGACGGCGTGGTGCCGGCCGTCGCCCAGTTCGGAGACGCTCTCGCGGGCAAGGTCATCGTCGACATCAGCAACCCCTTCAATTCCACGTTCGACGGGCTGGCCCACCGCGAGGAGACCTCGATCGCGCAGGAAGTCGCCAAGGCCGCCCCGGCCGGCGCCAGCGTGGTGAAGGCGTTCAACACGATCTTCCGCCATGTCCTGGAGAAGGGTCGGCCCGACGTCTTCATCGCTGGCGATAACGCGCAGGCCAAGGCAAGTGTGGAGGCGTTCATCGAGACCCTCGGGCTGCGCCCGCTGGACGTCGGTGGCCTGAAAATGGCGCACTGGCTGGAAGGAGCGGGCGTGGTCACGGTGGGCCTCGCCAACCACGGAGTGGGGAACTTGGACTTCGCCCTCAGCATCAAGGAACTTCCCGTCTGAGCAGACGGTTGACGGATTGCCGAAATGCGAGCGCCCGCCGCCGCATCACGGCGACGGGCAGTAGGTGGCACCCAGGCAGTGCGAGGGAGGCCTGCCCCCAGGCGGCCGGCTGCGAGTGCTGCGTCTCGTCGCTCGCGCAGTTCCTCCTTCTCCGGGTCGCGCAGCGAGCGGGCGTCCAGGCCATCGCGGAGGCGGGCGCCCAGTCCGTGGGCGCGTAGCGTGCGCAGCTCGTTCTGGACTTCGTGAAGGGCCCGTTGCAGGGCGGCGTCCCGTTCCAGGAGCATGCGGTTCTCGACTTCGAGGGCCAGGACCCTTCGCAAGATCCCGGGTGACCGCCGGTGTGGCCACAGGGGGAAACGAAAGAGGCCGATGACCTGTACGACTACAGGTCATCGGCCTCTAACCGAAGGGTGAGTGACGGGACTCGAACCCGCGACATCCTGGACCACAACCAGGTGCTCTACCAGCTGAGCTACACCCACCACGACCGGCGGTGATTCTGTGGTTTCTCCGACCGGCCGAGAAAAAGTGTACAGGGTCCGAAGGGGTGCTCGCGCACGGCTTTACGGGAGCACCCGCGCGGGCCTCCCGAACGCCTATTCCGCAGGCAGGACGTGGCGGGCGGCGATCGTCCGCGCGGTGTCCGAGTCCGGACCGGGCTGCGGTACGAAGACGGCCTCGCGGTAGTAGCGCAGTTCGGCGATCGACTCGCGGATGTCGGCGAGGGCGCGGTGGTTGCCGTTCTTCTCCGGGCTGTTGAAGTACGCCCGCGGGTACCAGCGCCGGGCCAGCTCCTTCACGCTGGACACGTCGACGATCCGGTAGTGGAGGTAGCCCTCCAGGTCCGGCATGTCCCGGGAGAGGAAGCCGCGGTCGGTGCCGACGGAGTTGCCGCACAGCGGGGCCTTGCCGGGTTCCTTGACGTGCTCCCGGACATAGGCCAGGACCTGCTCCTCGGCCTCGGTCAGCGTCGTGCCGCCGGCCAGCTCGTCGAGCAGGCCGGACGAGGTGTGCATCTGGCGCACCACCTCCGGCATCGTCTCCAGTGCCTTGGCCGGCGGACGGATGACGATGTCCACGCCCTCGCCGAGCACGTTCAGCTCGGAGTCGGTGACCAGTGCGGCCACCTCGATGAGCGCGTCGTCGGACAGCGAGAGGCCGGTCATCTCGCAGTCGATCCACACCATGCGATCGTTCATGCGACCACCCTAAAGCTGGCGTCGCCGTTTGGGGGCCCCGGGTGCGGCGCCGACGTCTCGGGGCCCCCGGGTGCGGCGCCGGCGTCTCGGGCGCCGCCGCCCCCGTACCCCCGCTTCATCGGCCCACGGCCTCGCCCTCACACGACGAACGGGCTGAGGGGGTGGCCGAGCGCCGTCGACTTCGACCGCCCGGCGGTCGGAGAGCGGTGGCTGGGCGCCGCCGTTCCGGAGCGCCCGACGGCCGGAAGGGGCAGCCGAGAGCCGTCGTCGACCCCACCCCTTGTCTTACCGGGTCGGGTGGTGTCCGGGCGAAGGGCTGGGGCCTGCCCACCCGAGGGTGTCGGGTGGGCAGGCGTGCGTCAGCTGCCCGTGCGGGGACCCGGCAGGCTGGCCGAGAGGCCTACCGCCGCTGTCCTGCGGGTCTGCATCGGGAGTACCCCCTCGGGGTACTGGACCGTCAGCGGGCCCGTCGGTGGCAGCGGTGCCGGTTCCGCCGCGTCGGCACGCTCGGACTGCGGCCGCCTCGCCCGGTACGCCGCCCGGTACGCCGCCGGGGACGAACCCAGCTGGCGGCGGAAGTGGCCGCGCAGGGCGACGGGGGAGCGGAAGCCGCAACGGCCCGCCACCTCGTCCACCGAGTAGTCGGACGTCTCCAGGAGTCGCTGCGCCTGGAGGACCCGTTGCGTGATCAGCCACTGCAACGGGGCGCTGCCCGTCAGCGAGCGGAAGCGGCGGTCGAAGGTCCGGCGGCTCATGTACGCGCGTGCCGCCAGCGTCTCCACGTCGAACTGCTCGTGGAGGTGCTCCAGCGCCCAGGCGACGACCTCGGCGAGCGGGTCGGCGCCGATCTCCTCTGGTAAAGATCGATCGAGGTAGCGCTCCTGACCGCCCGACCGGCGCGGGGGGACCACCAGACGGCGGGCGAGCGCACCGGCCGCCTCGTTGCCGTGGTCCGTCCGCACGATGTGGAGACAGAGGTCGATTCCGGCCGCCGTACCGGCGGACGTCAGGACGTCTCCGTCGTCCACGAAGAGTTCGCGTGGGTCGACGTGCACCGACGGATAGCGCTTGGCCAGCGTCGGCGCGTACATCCAGTGGGTGGTGGCCGGGCGGCCGTCCAGCAGTCCGGCGGCGGCCAGTACGAACGCGCCGGTGCACAGCCCGACTATGCGGGCCCCTTCTTCATGGGCGCGGCGCAGCGCGTCCAGTGCCTCTTCGGGCGGTGGCGCGGTGATCGATCGCCAGGCCGGTACGACGACCGTGCCGGCGCGTGAGATCGCCTCCAGGCCATGTGGCGCGGTGAGTTCCAGGCCCCCTGTGGTCCGCAGCGGGCCTTCCTCGCCTCCGCACACCAGTAGTCGGTAGCGCGGTACGCCGGCGTCCTGGCGGTCTATCCCGAACACCGACAGCGGTATGGAACTCTCGAAGATGGGGCCGCCGCTGAACAGCAGCACCGCGACGATCTCCTTGCGGCGTCGCCCGGAGAGTTTCCGGGCCGCGGCTTCCGGCGCGGCAGTGGAGTCGTGGCTCATACTGCTAAGCCCCCCTCGGTGGTCGCGGCTCCTCGGTTGTGTCGCTCCTGCACGTTTCCCCTCGGTCCTGCACGAGTCCCCCGCCGTAAGACGTCAAGATCGAATCTACTGGTTCCCGCGGTCTCGCGTTGACCAGTTCGACACGCCGTAGATTGTCGACATGACAACTTGGCGTGAAGCATTCGATCACGAAGCGTTGCACTCACGGGCCGTGCAGGGAAGTACGCCTCGTGGCAGTGGCCAAACCGCGTAGGGTGCGCGGGGTCTCCCGGACCCTTTCCGTGCAGGTGGAACGGGGGTTGGGGGGTGGTCGGGGCCCCTCTTGCACAGGGTCGGGAAGTTGGCTGAAAAGAAGCGTTCCCGTGCGCGGAAACCGGTCAGTCGACCGGTGTAGTGCCCCTAGTGTGACGTCCGCCTCCCCGGACCGCTCCGCGGGGGGCCCGGCGCGGCGCCCGGTGTGGGGCCCGGTGTGGGGCCCGGTGGGGCGCCCGGTGCGGTGTTCCGTGGGATTTGCCGTGGGGTTTTCCGCCGGGTGCCGTCCCGTGCTCCGAGCGGCGCAGCAGGTACCGGCACGCGGCGGTGACGGCGGCCAGGCCGAGGGCGGTGCCGCCGGCACCGGCCGGCGAGGTGCCGTACCAGAGGAGCACCACGGGGACGAGGACACAGGAGAACGCGGCCCAGCGGACGACGTCGCCCGCGGCGTCCTGGGTGGGGCGCGGGTCGGGTTTCGGGCGCGGTCCGGACATGTGCGTGTCTCCCTGGTCTCCCGGGCGGTGTGCCCCTGCCGCGGCTCCGTGGTGGTGCTGCCGCCGGGTTCAACGCGTGTTCGGGCGGTCGGTCACCGTGCGTGGACCCCGGGCCTGTCCGAATCCTGCGCAAACCGCCTGTACGGGGCAGCAACCATTGCGTTACGGGCGCGGCTCGTGCATGCTCCCTGGAACTCCTAACCGACTCCGGGGAAGGCCCCCTACGGAGCGTGCGCGGGATCTGGGCTGAGGAGGCGTGCCGCCGTACCCTTGGGGGTATGGGGTTGGGAAGATGTTTCCCGGACACAGCTCCGCCGCACACTGTCGTCCCCTCCCACAAAGGATCACAACTCCGAGACAGCCATGGCCGGTCACGAATTCTTCGATCCAGCGGACCGCAAGCGGCCGGTTGCCGACACGGCGGCCGATGCGCTGGCGGCGGAAGAGCCACGCCCTTCCTGCGATCCCGCCTTCAAACACGGAGTGGTCGTCGGCTTCGACGGCTCCACCTCCAGTGAGCGTGCCCTCGCCTATGCGATCGGGATGGCACATCGCTCCCGCGCGGGGCTGATCATCGTCCACGTCGCCAACCGACTGCCGACCACCGTGTGGGCCGGCTGCGAGCCACCCGTCTTCGTCGACGTGCCGGACCACCGCACCGAGGTGCTCGGTCTCGAACTCGCCTGCGCCGACTACCTGGCCGAGGTGCCCTGGATCCTCGTCGAGCGCGGCGGCGACATCTGCCACGAACTCGAAGAGGTGGGGCGGGAGTACGAGGCCGACGCGATCGTCGTGGGGTCGACCCACGGGATCGTCGGGCGGATCTTCGGCTCTGTCGCGGGCAGACTCGCCAAGCGGGCCAAGCGGCCCGTCGTTGTCATTCCGTAACTCCGCGTTCTCCCAGGTGAGATGCGCCGTGGGTACGACTCGGCTCCCCTTGTGCGATGCGTAAATCTACTCGTGCGTAGAGGTGTTTGTGCCCTTGTGAAGGGCATATACCGGTCATCGCGCACAACTGCACAAAGCATGAAGGGAGCCCGCCGTGGACAACGACGTCTCTGCGGGAAGCGGAACCACTACCGTGGCCGGCCGACTCGCCCTGGGGATCACCCTGTTGGCGTTCGGCATCGGCACCACCGGCGTGATCGACGACGTCACCACGTCCGACGCCGTGTCAGTCGCCCACTATGTGGGCGGAGTCGCCCTCTTCCTCGTCGGCCTGCTGGCCTTCCGTGACCGTGACACCGTGAACGGCACGGGCTATGTGGCCCTCGGTGCCCTCTGGTTCACCTGGGCCGTCTCGTCCGGCTCCAACGCCTCGGCCAACGCGGCCGGGCTCTTCCTGCTCCTCTTCGCCCTGGTGGCACTGTCGTTGACGCTCGCGGGCGGCGACACGCTCGGACAGGGCATGCACGCGCTGCTGTTCCTGTCGATGCTGCTGCTCGCTGTCGCGAACTTCGCCGACAGCTCCTCGCTGGTCAAGGTGGGCGGCTGGGTCGCCGTGGCGGCGGGGGCGGTGGCCTGGTACGCCGCGACGGCCGCGCTCGCGCACTGGCCGACGGTTCTTCCGAGGCGGGCTGCCGGCCGGGGGGTGACGGCCACCGGCTGATAGGGCAGCCGACGCCGGGGAGTTGGGCGTCCCCGGCGATCCAATGAGCGGACCCCTTCGTGGCCTGACGGCACACGTGGGGGTCCGTTCGGTTGTCCGGCGGGTGCCGGGCGGTGGGAACTGCGCGAGCAACCCCCACGCACCCGCACCACCAGACGGCCCTACTCCACCGTCACGGACTTCGCCAGGTTGCGCGGCTTGTCGATGTCGCGGCCCAACGCCTTCGCCGTGTGGTAGGCGAGGAGTTGGAGGGGGATGCCCATCAGGATGGGGTCGAGCTCGTCCTCGTTCTTCGGGACGACGATCGTGCGGTCCGCCTTCTCCTGGTGCTGGTGGGCCACCGCCAGGATCTTGCCGCTGCGGGCCTTGATCTCCTCCAGGGCCGCGCGGTTCTTCTCCAGAAGGTCGTCGTCGGGGACGATCGCCACCGTGGGGAGCGCCGGCTCGATCAGGGCCAGCGGGCCGTGCTTCAGCTCGGACGCCGGGTAGGCCTCCGCGTGGATGTAGGAGACCTCCTTGAGCTTCAGCGACGCCTCGCGGGCCACCGGGTAGCCCCGGACGCGGCCGATGAAGAGCATCGAGCGGGCGTCGGCGTACTCCGCGGCCAGCTTCTCGATCTCCGCCTCCTGGGCGAGGATCTCCGAGATCTGGCCCGGCAGCTTGCGCAGACCGTCGATGATCCGCTTGCCGTCGCGGACCGAGAGGTCACGGGTGCGACCCAGGTGCAGCGCCAGCAACGCGAACGCGACCGTCGTGTTCGTGAAGCACTTCGTCGAGACCACGCAGACCTCCGGCCCGGCATGCACGTACATGCCGCCGTCCGCCTCGCGGGCGATCGCCGAGCCGACCACGTTCACCACGCCCAGCACCCGCGCACCCTTGCGCTTCAGCTCCTGGACGGCGGCGAGCACGTCGTAGGTCTCACCGGACTGGGAGACCGCGATGTACAGGGTGTCGGGGTCGACGACCGGGTTGCGGTAGCGGAACTCGGAGGCCGGTTCGGCGTCCGCGGGGATCCGGGCCAGCTCCTCGATCATCTGGGCGCCGATCATGCCCGCGTGGTACGAGGTGCCGCAGCCGAGGATCTTCACCCGGCGCACGGCACGCGCGTCCCGGGCGTCCAGGTTGAGGCCGCCGAGGTGCACGGTGGAGAAGCGGTCGTCGATCCGGCCGCGCAGCACGCGGTCGACCGCGTCGGGCTGCTCGGAGATCTCCTTGTGCATGTAGGTGTCGTGGCCGCCCATGTCGTACGACTCGGCCTCCCACTCCACGGTGGTCGGCTCGGCGGTCGTGCGGGTGCCCTCGGTGGTGTAGGTCCGGAAGTCGTCGGCCTTGAGGGTGGCCATCTCGCCGTCGTCCAGGGTCACTATCTGGCGGGTGTGGGTGACCAGGGCCGCGATGTCGGAGGCGACGAACATCTCCTTGTCGCCGATGCCGAGGACGACCGGGGAGCCGTTGCGGGCCACCACGATGCGCTCGGGGAAGTCGGCGTGCATCACGGCGATGCCGTAGGTGCCCTCGATCAGGTGCAGCGCCTGGCGGACCCGCTCCTCCAGGGTCTCCGCCTGGGAGCGGGCGATGAGGTGGACGAGGACCTCGGTGTCGGTCTCGGAGAGGAACTCGACGCCGTCCGCCTCCAGCTTGCGGCGCAGGTCGGCGGCGTTGTCGATGATGCCGTTGTGGACGAGGGCGACCTTCTGGTCGGCGGACATGTGCGGGTGGGCGTTCACGTCGGAGGGCGCGCCGTGGGTGGCCCAGCGGGTGTGGGCGATACCGGTGGTGCCCTTGAAGCGCGCCGGGACCTTGGCCTCCAGGTCCCGGACCCGGCCCTTGGCCTTGACCATCTTCAGGCCGGCCGCCTTCGGGGAGGTGACGACGATGCCCGCCGAGTCGTAGCCGCGGTATTCCAGCCGCTGCAGCCCCTCCAGGAGCAGGGGAGCGACATCACGCTTACCGATGTATCCGACAATTCCGCACATATATAGGTGTTCCGTATTCCTCAGCCGTAGACCATGCGGCGCAGCTGCCGGAGGGTGAGCTCCGGCGGGGCGACCGCCCTGTACTTCAGATCCGCCTCGATCCGTCCGAAGATCTCCGCGTTCACCAGGCCCTCTGCCTGCAGTTCGCGGTGGCGGCGCCGGACGTAGTCCCCGGCCGTCTCGTCGAAGTAGGCGAGCACGTCCTGTATCACCCGCAGCGCCTCGCCCCGGCTCAGGGGCGTGGACCGCGTCAGATGATCAACAAGTTCGTCGTGCACCCGTAGATCCTGGAGTACGGCACCGTGGTTTAGCAAGAATCCTGCCCGATTCCGGGCAACGGCCTGTTGAATCTCTTATGGGGTTCTGTTCGTAGCCTGTCCATCCTGTGTCTTGCGCCACGTCGCTTGTACAGACGAGTTTCAGACGCCATGGACATTCCTCGTATGGGCGTACCCGATGAGCTCGCCGAGCGCATGAGCATGGCCGAGCAGCACGAGTACCTCCGCGCCAGATTCTCCCGGCGCTCGATGATCAGAGGCGGCGCCGTGACTGTCGGCGCCGTCACGGGCGGCTCGTTCGTGCTGGGCGGTACCGCTCAGGCGGCCGTCCCCACCCAGTCCTCCGCCCCCGCCACCCAGTACGTCGACGGTGCCTTCGTGGCGCCCTTCGGTCGTCACCTCGCCTACGGCAACGACGCCAGCACGGAGATGACGATCTCCTGGCAGGTCCCGGTCGCGGTGAAGAAGCCCTTCGTCCGCATCGGCACCCACGCCTCGCACCTCTCGGTCAAGATCGACGCCGAGATCCGCACCCTGTACACCCCGGCCGGCATCGGCGCCAGCGGCGACCACACCCAGTACTACGTGCACGCCAAGCTGGCCAACCTCAAGCCGGGCCGCACCTACTTCTACGGCGTCGGCCACGACGGCTTCGACCCGGCCTCGCCGAAGTTCGCCGGCACCATCGGCACCTTCACCACCGCGCCCGCGCACAAGGAGCCGTTCACCTTCACGGCCTTCGGCGACCAGGGCGTCAGCTACCACGGTCTGGCCAACGACAGCCTGATCCTCGGCCAGAACCCCAGCTTCCACCTGCACGCCGGCGACATCGCGTACGCCGACCCGGCCGGCGCGGGCAAGACCGCCGACACCGGCTTCGACTCGCGTGTGTGGGACCAGTTCCTGGCCCAGACCGAGTCGGTGGCCAAGTCGGTGCCGTGGATGGTCTCCTACGGCAACCACGACATGGAGGCCTGGTACTCGCCGAACGGCTACGGCGGCGAGGAGGCCCGCTTCACCCTGCCCGACAACGGGCCGGACAAGAAGAACCTGCCGGGCGTCTACTCCTTCGTCCACGGCAACACGGCGATCATCTCGCTCGACCCGAACGACGTCTCCTTCGAGATCCCGGCCAACCTCGGCATCTCGGGCGGCACCCAGACCAAGTGGTTCGAGGCGCAGCTCAAGAAGTTCCGCGCCTCGAAGGACATCGACTTCATCGTCGTGTTCTTCCACCACTGCGCCTACTGCACCTCCACGGCGCACGCCTCGGAGGGGGGCGTGCGACAGGAGTGGGTGCCGCTGTTCGAGAAGTACACGGTGGACCTGGTCATCAACGGCCACAACCACCAGTACGAGCGCACCGACGTCATCAAGGGCGACAAGGTCGTCAAGAAGCTCCCGATCGGCGAGACGGCCTACTCCGAGACCGAGGGTGTCGTCTACGTCACGGCGGGCGCCGCGGGCCGCAGCCTGTACGCGTTCACCGCGCCGGACTCCTACGAGGGGCACCTGAACGAGGTCGACTCCGTCGCCTCCTTCATCAACACCAAGGACGGCAAGGTCAACGAGACCGTCACCTGGTCCCGGGTGCGCTACCTCAACTACTCGTTCCTGCGCGTGGACGTCGAGCCGGCGCCGCGTGGCCAGTACGCCAAGCTGAAGGTGTCGGGCATCGCCGAGACCGGCGACCGCATCGACCACTTCACGGTGGCCCGCAAGGCCAAGTAAGGCCCGGCGAGGCCGAGTAGGCCGAGCAAGGCATGGGCGGGTGGTCCTCAGGCCGTATGAGGATCACCCGCTCCGCCCTTCTCCCGTCCTCTTCGGCCTCACATCCTCTTCAGCACCGCCTGTTTGGCCAACGCGAACTCCTCGTCCGTGAGCACGCCCTCGCGACGCAGCTCACCCAGCTCGCGCAGCCGGCGCAGCAGCGCGTCGTGAACGGCCTCGGACTGCTCGGCCACCCGGGACGCCCCGGGCACGGCCGCCGACGGATGCGGCAGCCGCGCCTGCACCGCCGCCGCGACCAGCGCCATCAGCGGATCCCGCTTGAAACCCCACAGCTCCACCGCGTTGGGGTCGTACTTGGCCCGCGCCCTGCCCGGCGCACCGCGCACCCGGAACCGCAGATGGCCGTTCCCCAGTCCGGCGGAGGGCTGCCACTCCACGGCCAGGATGTCCGCCAGGGCCAGCGTGCGGGGACCGGCGGCGGCCTTCACGTCCTCCGCCTTCCAGTTCCACTCCAGCCGCACCCGCTCACCGTCGAAGGCGGCCGTGCCGTCCCCGGCGGAGACCGACAGCGGCAACTGCGGACCCGGCAGCAGATACCCGGTCACCGGCGTGCCCGGGACCCGCTCCAGCAGCAGCGCGTCGCGCACCTGGTCCGTGAAGTACTCGGCGACGCCGTACCGGTCCGGCTCCACGGCCAGCCGGTAGGGGTCATGGGTCTCGGCGAGACGGCCGCCGGTGGCGTGCAGCAGCGGATCGGCGCCGTCCCGCAGCCGCAGCCTCAGCCGCCCCGACCTGCGGCCCTGCTCGAACGAAACACCCGCCAACGCGGCCAGCGGGACGACCAGTTCACCCAGCGTCCGGCGCAGCACACTGACGTTCCTGTCCCGCCCGGGAGTCAGCCGTAAGCCGTCTCCGTCTAAGGCCCAGGTGGCGTCCTTCTGGATGATTTCCGCCATGGGGGGATTGTTCCACCGGAAGTACGGCCGGGTGGTCTCGACCAATCCCGGTCGGTGGTGCATCCTCAGCCGAGTCCCCTGCACCGAGTTCCGCCGAAGGGAGCGCATGTGCGACCGCACCACAGAACGACTCCCCGTACTTTCCGTAGTCCCCGTACTCCCCGCCTGGCCCGCGTCCTAGGGTCCCTGCTGCTGGTCGCGGCGGCCGGCGCCTTCACGGTCGGCGCCACCCCGCCCGCGCCGGGGCCCGTTCCGGCCCCGCTCGACCGGGTCGTCCCGGCGCCCGCCTCCGTCAAGGCCGGCGGAGCGCCGTACCGCATCACCCGTGACACCGCCATCCGCGTCGACGGCTCCCGGGAGGCCCGCCGGGTCGCCGAGTACCTCGCGGACCTGCTGCGGCCGTCCACCGGCTACCGGCTGCCCCTGACCACGCACGGCACCTCGGGTATTCGACTCCGCCTCGCCAAAGGCCCGTTCGGCGCCGAGGGATACCGCCTCGACAGCGGCCGCGCCGGCGTCACCATCACCGCCGCCGAACCCGCCGGCCTCTTCCACGGCGTCCAGACCCTGCGTCAGCTGCTCCCGGCTGCCGTCGAGAAGGACACCGCGCAGCCCGGCCCCTGGCTGGTCGCGGGCGGCACCATCACCGACCGCCCGCGCTACGCCTACCGGGGCGCGATGCTCGACGTCTCCCGGCACTTCTTCACCGTGGCCCAGGTCAAGCGGTACATCGACGAGCTGGCCCTCTACAAGATCAACGAACTGCATCTGCACCTCAGCGACGACCAGGGCTGGCGCATCGCCATCGACTCCTGGCCGCGTCTGGCGGCCTACGGCGGCTCCACCCAGGTCGGCGGCGGCCAGGGCGGCCACTACACCAAGGCCCAGTACGAGGAGATCGTCCGGTACGCGGCCTCCCGCTACCTCGAAGTCGTCCCCGAGATCGACATGCCCGGCCACACCAACGCGGCCCTCGCCTCCTACGCCGACCTCAACTGCGACGGCACCGCACCGCCGCTGTACACCGGCACGGACGTCGGCTTCAGCTCGCTGTGCGTGTCGAAGCAGGTGACGTACGACTTCGTGGACGACGTCATCCGCGAACTGGCCGCCCTCACCCCGGGCCGCTATCTCCACATCGGCGGCGACGAGGCGCACTCCACCAGCCACGAGGACTACGTGGCGTTCATGGACCGGGTGCAGCCGATCGTCGCGAAGTACGGCAAGACGGTGATCGGCTGGCACCAGCTGACCGGCGCGCATCCGGTACCGGGGGCGATCGCCCAGTACTGGGGGCTGGACGACACCGGCGCGGACGAGAAGGCCCAGGTGGCCAAGGCCGCCCAGAACGGCACCGGGCTGATCCTGTCGCCCGCCGACCGGCTCTACCTCGACATGAAGTACACCGAGGACACCCCGCTCGGCCAGGACTGGGCCGGTCTGGTGGAGGTGAAGCGGTCCTACGACTGGGACCCGGGCGACTACCTCCCCGGTGCGCCGAGTTCGGCGGTCCGGGGGGTGGAGGCGCCGCTGTGGTCCGAGACCCTCGTGACCAGCGCCGACATCGACTACATGGCCTTCCCGCGGCTGCCGGGGGTGGCGGAGCTGGGCTGGTCGCCGGCGTCCACGCACGACTGGGACGCCTACAAGGTGCGGCTCGCCGCGCAGGCGCCCCGCTGGGACGCCCTGGGCATTGGCTACTACCGCTCGCCGCAGGTGCCCTGGCCTGCGAAGTGAGCTGAGCCGGAAAGACCGACGGGCTCCCCCGAGGACCGTACTCGGGGGAGCCCGTCCGCCTGGATCAGAACCCCGCGACGGGATTTTTCAGGGTTCCGACCAGCTGGAGGGCGCCCGACGGGTCCGCCAGGTCCACCATCTGCCTGTTGTCGCGCAGCTGGAGCCGGTTGAGGCAGGACAGTGCGAACTCGGGCACGAACATGTCGTACTGCGCGAACCGGTCGGCGAGTTCGGGCGCCGACTCCTGGTACTCACGGGTGACCTCGGCGACCGTCCGCCAGAAGTCGTCCTCCGTGAGGACCCCTTCGGCCGCGAGGTTCGCGGCGAGGAAGCGGAAGAAGCAGTCGAAGACGTCCGTGAAGATCGAGAGCAGCTTCTTGTCCTCGGGGACCTCGACGCGCAGCCGCTCGACCGCCGGCGGCAGCACCGCGTCCGGGTTCATGACCGCGATCTCCTCGGCGATGTCCTTGTAGACCGCCCGCTGCACCACGCCGTCCTTGAGGACCAGGATGACGTTCTCGCCGTGCGGCATGAACACCAGGTCGTAGGCGTAGAAGCTGTGCAGGAGCGGGGTGAAGTAGGCCTTCAGATAGGCCCGCAGCCAGTCCTTCGGGGTCAGTCCGCTCCGCTCGATCAGCGCGGTGGCGAAGGACGCGCCCTCGTGGTCCACGTGGACCAGGGAGGCCATCGTCGCGAGCGACTCGCCCTCCTGGAGGGACGGCACCGGGCTCTCCCGCCAGAGCGCGGCCAGCATCTTCCGGTACGGCGAGTAGCGATCGGTCGCCTGCTCGTACTCCAGGTGCCGGTAGCCGACGGCCGCACGCTCCCGGATGACCGACAGGCCGGTGGACCTGAGCACCGGGTCGTTGTCGATGAGCTGGGCCAGCCAGTCGTTGATCGCCGGGGTGGCCTCCATGTAGGCGGCCGAAAGGCCGCGCATGAAGCCCATGTTGAGGACCGACAGGGCGGTCTTGACGTAGTGCTTCTCGGGGTGGGAGCTGTTGAAGAAGGTCCGGATGGACTGCTGGGCCAGGTACTCGTCGTCGCCCTCGCCCAGGCAGACGAGGTACCCGCGGGCGACCTCGGCGGCGAAGGTGACGGTGAGCTTGTTCCACCACTGCCAGGGGTGGACCGGGATGAAGAGGTAGTCGGCGGGGTCCAGGCCCTTCTCGCGCAGGACGCCGTGGAAGCGCTCGACGGTCTGCTCGCCCAGCTCGTCCCGTACGAAGGACTCGTAGTCGATGCCCACGCCCGCCGTGAACGCGGCGCGCGACCTGTGGGCCGCCAGCCAGACCAGCCGGACCGGGCTCGCGGTCTCCGGGGCGTACGACAGGTACTCGTGGACGCCGAAGCCGAGCCGGCCGTTGTTGGCGACGAAACAGGGGTGGCCCTCGGTCATCCCGGTCTCGATCGCCTGGAAGCCGGCCCGGGCCAGCTCGGCGGCCGGGATCTGCGGCTTGGTGAGCTTGTAGCAGGTGCCGGAGAGGGTGGAGGAGATCTCCTCCAGGTAGACCGGCAGGATCTCGTCGCTCAGCCCCAGCGAGTCCTTCAGCTCGATGAAGAAGTCGAGCGCGGTGAGCGGGAGTTCGGCGCCGTCGCGGACCCGGCCGATGGAGTCGGCGTCCACCTGCCAGTGGTCCAGGGCGCGGCGGACGGCGCTGAAGCGGTACCGGGTGAGCCCGTCGTCGCTGCGGACGACGTACGACTGTCCGTCCCGCTCGGGGGTGATCAGGCGCTCGTGGGCGAACTCGGCGAGCGCCTTGCGTATCAGGAGCCGGTTGGCCTTCTCCCAGCGCTCGGGGGAGAGATGGGCGACCGCGTCCGCGACGGTCATACGGACACCGCCTTCTCGAACCGCTCCCGGGTGCAGAAGCTCAGCAACGCCGTTTTCTCCGGCTTCCGGATCTCGCCCACGGGCACGAACCCGACAGCCTCGTTCAGCGCGTGCACGGCCGTGTTGCGCACGTCCGGCTCGACGACGATCCGGCGGGCCGCCGGGTCCTCGAAGAGGTGCGCGACCACGGCGGTGATGACGGCCTTGGTGAACCCGTGCACGGGCGTGTCGGTCGCCGGGGTCAGGAAGTGCATCCCGACGTCCCCCGGCTCGGGCTCGTACAGCCCGAGCAGCTCGCGGTGGGCGGGGTCGTACCTCTCCATGAGGAAGGCGGGCTCACCGTCCTCGCCGAGCCCCAGCAGCGCGTGGTGGTGCTCGTCGGCGGCGATCTCCAGGTACGCCCGCTCGACGTCCTCCAGTCTCGCGTCCTGCATCATCCAGTAGGCCGCCTTGGGGTGCGTCACCCAGCGGTGCAGCAGCTCGGCGTCCTCGAGCGGGTCGAGGGGCCGGAAGGTGAACGTCATGGTCGTCGTGCTCATACCGCGAACTCCTGGAAGGCGATCGTCTTCTCCACCGGGTAGTACTCCGAACCGAGCAGCTCGCGGATGATGTACGCGTTCCGGTAGGGGCCCATGCCCAGGTCGGGGCTGGTGATGCTGTGGGTGTGGACGCCGGCGTTCTGCAGGAACACACCCCGGCCGGTGACGTCGACGGCGTAGTTGCGGGCCACGTCGAAGTTGCCGTGCGAGTCGTAGCGCAGCCGGTCCCGGACGGGCCTGAGGAACTCGGGCTCGGCGTACCGGTAGCCGGTGGCCAGGATCAGGCCCTGGGTCTCCAGCCGGTAGTCCTTGCCCTGTTCCTCCTGGCGGAGGGAGAGGGTGTAGGTGCCGTTGTCGTAGGCCGCCGCGTTCAGGCTGGAGTTGGTGAGCAGCCGGGTGGGGACCGGGCCGCCGAGGTTCTTCTGGTAGAGCAGGTCGAAGATCTCGTTGATCAGGTCGCCGTCGATCCCCTTGAACAGGCCCTTCTGTTCGGCGGTGAGCCGGTAGCGGGTCTGCTCGGGCAGGGCGTGGTAGTAGTCGATGTACTCGGGGCTGGTCATCTCCAGCGTGAGCTTGGTGTATTCGAGGGGGAAGAAGCGCGGGGAGCGGGTCACCCAGTTCAGGCGGTAGCCGTGGACGTCGATCTCGCTGAGCAGGTCGTGGTAGATCTCGGCAGCGGACTGGCCGCTGCCGACCAGCGTGATCGACTCCTTGGACTGGAGTTCCTGCTTGTGCCTCAGGTAGCGCGAGTTGTGGATGAAGTCCCCGCCGAGGCCCTGGCAGGCCTCCGGGATGTACGGCGGGGTGCCGGTGCCGAGGACCAGCCGGCGGGCGCGGTAGGTGTCACCGGCGGCGGTGGCGACGACGTACAGCCCGTCGTCGTACCGGACTTCCGTCACCGTGGTGCTGAACCGGACGTTGGTCAGCTTGTGCGCGGCCCAGCGGCAGTAGTCGTCGTACTCCACCCGCAGCGGATAGAAGTTCTCGCGGATGTAGAACGAGTACAGCCGGCCCTTCTCCTTCAGGTAGTTGAGGAAGGAGTACGGCGAAGTGGGGTCGGCCAGGGTGACCAGGTCCGACATGAACGGGGTCTGCAGGTGGGCGCCGTCCAGGAACATGCCGGCGTGCCACTCGAAGTCGGGCTTCGAGTCCAGGAAGACGCCGTCCAGTTCGGCGATCGGCTCGGTCAGGCAGGCGAGGCCGAGGTTGAAGGGCCCGAGCCCGATCCCCACGAAGTCATAGGTCTTGGTCGGGTTTTCAGGACGCGCGGTCAAGGGACTCTCCCAGGTACTGCTCGGCGTGGCCGGCGATCAGATCGAGGACGGCGGCGATGTCGGCCGTCGTGGTCTCGGGGTTGAGCAGGGTGAACTTGAGGTAATGGCGGCCGCCCACCTTGGTACCCGCGACCACCGCGTCGCCGGAGGCGAACAGGGCCTTGCGGGCGTACAGGTTGGCGCGGTCGATCTCGGCCGGGTCGGTGATGGCCGCCGGGATGTGACGGAAGACGAGGGTGGACAGGGACGGCTGGACGACGACGTCGAAGCGGGGGTCGGCGGCGAGCAGCCGCCAGCCCTCCGCGGCCAGGTCGCAGACCTCGTCGAAGAGCTGTCCGATGCCGTCGGCGCCCATGGTGCGCAGCGTCATCCACAGCTTGAGGGCGTCGAAGCGGCGGGTGGTCTGCAGGGACTTGTCGACCTGGTTGGGGATGCGCTCCTCGACCATCCGGCGCGGGTTGAGGTACTCCGCGTGGTAGGTGGCATGGCGCAGGGTCGCGGCGTCCCGGACCAGCACGGCGGACGAACTGACCGGCTGGAAGAAGGACTTGTGGTAGTCGACGGTGACGGAGTCGGCGCGCTCGATCCCGGCGATCCGGTCCCGGTGCTTCAGGGAGGCGAGCAGACCGCAGCCGTAGGCCGCGTCCACGTGCATCCAGACGCCGTACTGCCCGCACAGCTCGGCGATCTCCGGCAGCGGGTCGATGGAGCCGAAGTCGGTGGTGCCGGCGGTGGCGACGACCGCCATGGGCACCAGGCCGTCGCTCTTGCAGCGGTCCAGTTCACGGGCGAGGGCGACGGTCTGCATCCGCTTGTCCTGGCCGACGGGGACGGAGACCACCGCGTCCTGGCCGAGGCCGAGCAGTTTCGCCGACTTCTGCACGCTGAAGTGGCTGACCTCGGAGGCGAAGATCCGCAGTCCGGACAGGGCGTCGGTCTTCGCCTCCTCCCGGGCCAGCAGCAGCGCCTGGAGGTTGGACTGGGTGCCGCCCGAGGTGAACACGCCGTCGGCGGCCTCGCCGAGGCCGATGCGGGCGGTCGTCCAGTCGATCAGTTTCCGCTCGATGAGGGTGCCGCCGGCCGACTGGTCCCAGGTGTCCAGGGAGGAGTTGACGGCGGTGAGCACCGCCTCGCCGAGCACCGCCGGGATGACCACCGGGCAGTTGAGATGGGCGAGGTAGCGGGGGTGGTGGAAGTAGACGGCGTCCCGGAGGTAGACGTCCTCCAGCTCGTCCAGGACCGCGGTGGTGTCGTGCAGCGGCCGGTCGAGGTCGATGCCGTCGATGAGAGGGGAGAGGGCGTCGACGGTGACACCGGTGAACGGCCGGTCGGTGGTGGCGAGTTTGGCAGCCACCCGCTCTACTCCTTCGGTCACGGAGCGGCGGTAGTGCTCCGCGGTCAGGTCATTGAGCAGGTGCGAGCGCATGTGGGGGTCCTCCGGGGACGATCCGTGCGGGGGAGGGAGCGATCCGCTTCACTTAGGTTAGCCTAACCTAAGTACGGGGGGAACGCTGCCCCTCCCGTGACGGCCGTCACGCCGGTCTCGTGACTACTCGCCGGCTTCCCGGAGCTGTTCCTCCGTCAGGCCCTGTCGCCAGTAGCCGACGAAAGTGACCCGTCGCCGGTCCACGCCCCGCTCCCCGACGAAGTGCCGGCGCAGTTCCCTGACCCGCCCGGACTCACCGGCGAGCCACGCGTACGGCCGCTCCGCCGACGGGAACCGGGCGCCGCGAACGGCCTCGGTGGCCGTGCCTCCCACCACCCAGTCGATCTCGGCGTCGGCGCGGGTTGCCACGTCCTGGACGTCCCCGGCGTCCGGCACCTCCAGCCAGGCCCGGACCCGGGTGCCGGCGGGGAGGGACTCGAGGATGGCGGTCGCCGCGGGTACGGCGGTCTCGTCGCCCCAGATCAGCACCAGATCGGTGTCCTCGGGCGGCCGGAAGCGGATCGCCCGGTTGTCGGCGACCGCGGGGCCGAGCAGGATCACCCGGTCTCCGGCGGCGGCCCGGGAGGCCCACCGGGAGGCTGGTCCGGCCGGGGTGGCGGTCCCCGGTCCGACCCCGTGCAGCACGAAGTCGATGTCGATCTCGTCCGGGCCGCGGCGCAGCTCCCGGAGCGTGTACGAGCGCATCACGGCCCGTACCTCGTCGGGGAGTTCACGCCAGCCCTGCCACCAGCCCTCGCCGAGCTCGATGGGCACGGCGGGCTCGGTGCGGCCCTCGGCCGGGATGAACAGGGAGAGGGACTGGTCACGTCCGTCGGAGTGGAAGTCCGCCAGATCGGCGCCGGTGAAGGTGACCCGGACCAGAGACGGACCGAGCCGCCTCGTCCGTACGACCTGGAGGGAGAAGAAACGGAACGGGGCGGCTACGGCCGTCGTCATATGAGCTCCTGAGACTCAGGAAGTTGTCCGGGTGTGCTCGGGCGGGGTCAGCTGACCTTCTTCGCCGTCTCCAGCGCCTTGGCGAGGTTCTCCACCATCGCGACGCACTTGTCGTAGGAGAAGATCGGCTCGGGGGAGCGGGCGATGACCTGGCCGGCCTTGACCGCGGGGAGCTTCTTCCAGGTGGCCTGGGTGATGTCGGCGGGCTGGATGGTCGCCGAGCGGTCGTCCATCATGATCACGTCGGCCTTGTACTTGTCGACGTTCTCCCAGCTCAGGTCCTCGTACCAGCCGCCGCTCTTCTTCAGCACGGACGCCGACGGCTCGACGAAGTTCACCCCGAGGGCCTTGAAGTACTCCAGGTCCACCGAGAGGTCGGTGCCGGAGACGTAGAACAGGTCCTGGGCGGCCGAGCCGGCCAGCACCTTGATGTCGGGGTGCGCCTTGGCGGCGGCGCGCAGCCGGGAGGAGGCCTCCTCGAAGCGCTTCTTGGCGTCCGTGACCTTGCTCGCCGTCATGTCCGCGCCGAGCGACTCGGCGAGGGCCCAGACGCGCTGGAGCGGGACGGTCAGCTGGCGGTCGTAGGCCGAGATGCCGACGCTCGGGGCGAGCTTGGCGATCTTGTCCTTGGACTCGTCCGGGACGTACCAGAGCGTGCCGGCGCCGTCGAACATCGTGGTGATGAGGACCTCGGGGGCGAGGGCCGCGTACTTCTCGACGTTGAACTGGCCCCAGGTGTTGCCGAGGACGGTCACCTTGCTGATGTCCATGTCGCCGGCCTGGACGTCGGCCTTGCCGTCCTTGGTCTTCGTCGGGCCGAACACGCCCTTGACGTCGATGCCGTAGTCGTACAGCGCGGCGGCGACGCCGACGAACGCGACGATGTCGGCCGGGACCTTGTCCAGCTTCACCGTGGTCCCGCGGTCGTCCTTGAAGGTCCAGGGGCCGGACTTGGCGGCCGTCGTCTCCTTGTCGGAGGAACCACCGCTTTTCGCGTCGTCCCCGCAGGCGGCGAGCGCGGCACCGAGGCCGAGGGCGCCACCGGCGGCGAGGATGCCGCGGCGAGTGAGGTGGGCTGCTCTGGCGTTGGACATAGGTGTGGCTGCTTTCGGACGTGCGGAAACACCGCCGGACAAGTCGTTGCTTAGGTTAGCCTAACCTCAGATCTTGTCCAGGGCAGCCCCGCGGGCCTCCCGCGCAAGCCGGGCCCGCGCCTTCCAACTTCCTCCCGAACGCCGGTCCTTGACCCTTGATGCCCGGCAGCCGGCGTGCTGACCTTGTGCAGTGACTTACGGCTGGAGCAGACGCTCGCTCGTGTCCCTCTTCGTGGTCTCGGTGGGAGTTCCGGTGCTGCTCGTCCTCGGAGCCGTCACGGGCTGGAGCCGTTCGGTGATCGGCACACCGACGTGGGCGGCGTGGACCATCGCGGCGCTGGCGATCTGCGTCGGCTTCCCGCTTGCCTGGGCCTCCACCCCGCTGGGTACCAGAAGCGCCACCAACCTCCTGCTCAACGCCTATCGGCGCGAGGGACTGGAGGCTGCCGAACGGCAGTATCTGTCCATGCTGTCCCCTCGCAGGGCCGGACTTCAGCTGTTCAACCTCGGACTGGTCCTCGAGCAGGCGGGCGACCAGGACGGCGCCCTCGCGGTCTACCGGAGCGCGGCGGACCACGGATTTCCGCCGGCCATGGCTCGTCTGGCGTACGGCCTGAGCCGGCGTGGTGAAGAGGGGGAGGCGCAGGACTGGTACCGCCGCGCGGTGGAGGCCGGGTACACGCCTGGTGGCGGCCACGAGCAGGGGGACGGCGAGTAGGAGACGGTGCGTTGCCGGATCGGGTGCCCCTGGGCGCGTCGTCCGCTCGCGATGCTCGCCGCATCGTGTGGCGGAGGGCCGCCCATGGACCGCCCCGCTGGTGGAACCGGACGGTCGCCGAGCACCTCGCCCTCACCACCGCCTTCGCCGAGGCGGAGTCCACTGGGCCTCCGCTCGGCGTCTGCCGCGGTCCGGTTGGAGTGCTCAGCGTCCGCCGTGTCGCAAGACCGAGAAGAGGACCGACGGAGCGAAGAGCCGCGTCGGCGGGGCACAGAGCGCCAGGACGTCCAGGAGGGCGTAATTGGCCGTCACGTCGGCCGTCGCCGCCCGTTGGACACGGTCAAGGTAGGCGTGTTGCAGCCGGTGCAGCGGTGTCCGGTGCCCGCCCCTGGTCCCGGGATGCCGGAGGTCCTCGGCCTCTGCGATCTTCCACGGACCGGTGGCCTCCGCCGCGACAGCACGTTGCACACGCCTGGTGAAGCCGGGGCCCGTGCCATGGTCCGTGAGAACGCCACGCAGCGCCAGCGCCTGGCGCACCGCGACCGTCATCCCCTGCCCGTAGACGGGGTTGAAGGTGCACACGGCGTCACCGACCACGACGAACCCCTCGGGCCTGCGGGCGGTCTGGTCGAAACGTCGGCGTCTGCTCCCCGGCGGGCGGAAGCCGCGCAGCGGTGAGTCAGCGACAGCACTCGCGAGGAACCCGGCAAGGGCAGGTGACGCAAGGGTGGCGGCGAACGCGGCAAAGCCTTCCTGATCAGTGGGGGGTTCGTGTCCGCGCAGGCCGCCGACCGCGACGATCCACCGGTCGCCCTCCACCGGCAGCGCGATGCCGAAGCGAGGCAGACTCGTGCCTGACACCTGCAGGTACACGCCCCTGGCAAGCCCGGGCACCGGGGCGGTCCGCCGGAAGAGGCCCGTGGTGTAGGCGATGGCAGCGTCCACCGTTTCCTCGGCGGGCGCCGGGAACCCGGCGTCGACCAGCCATGCGGGCGCCGCGGACGAGCGTCCCGAGGCATCCACGACCAGGGCGGCGGGGATCACTTCACTGGTGTCACCGCAGCGCAGTCGCAGTCCGGTCACTGCGCCCGCCAACGTCTCCAGTCCGATGGCACGGGCGCCCTCGCGGAACGAGATCCGCGGATCCCGGGACACCCTGCGTCGCACCGTCCAGTCGAGCACAGGCCGCGTGCAGCTGAGGACGGTGCGCCGTGAGGGGAAGCGTGGAATCACTCCCGCGGGGCCCACCCACTCCAGGTCGCCGGGGAGCCCGAGCGACACGGCGCCAGCCTCGCGAAGCTCGGACCGGATGCCGGGCAGCAGCTCCTCGACCCCGGTTTCGCCTTGCTCGAACAGCAGATGGGTGTGGTGGGCCTGAGGTATGCCGGCCCGGGCCTCGGGTCCAGCTGGAAGACGATCGCGTTCGACGATGGTGACGTCGTAACCAGCGCCGGCGAGTACCGAGGCGGCCAGCAAACCCGCTAGCCCGGCTCCGACGACGACGGCGTTGCGCGGTGTCGCTGAGCTGTCTTCCCCGCTCAAATGTCTTTCCCTCCGTGCCTCGTGGGCAGCCCCGTCCCCCGGCTGGGTGCGCCTCGGCCATGCCGAGAACGATGCGTCCGGCTGGTCGACCGGGCATCATGGCATCCGTCGAGCCCGCTTCTGTTGGTTAGACCAGCCTCTCAGAAGTTGTTGTCCTTCCGGACTTGAGACCGCGTGTTCGCTGCTCGGGCACAGGCCGGACGTTCCCGTGGCAGCGGTGGCGTGTCGTTGCTCCCGTGGAGGTCGTGGATGCCGTGGCGACGGACCCGCGAGGGCGGTTTGCCGGCGGGGGGCTGAGTGGTGCCCCACGCGCTCGGCCGAGAATTGACAGTTCGTTACTCGCTACTACTGGGTTCTCTGGTACGTCTGGCCGAAACGGTCGAACCTGACAGGGCGCGCATGCCCCACGCTTCCGAGGTTGCGTGAGAGCGCACCCCAACTCCTAGGTTCGGAAGCATGCGATACGTCAAACTCGGAACGACCGGACTGGAAGTCTCCGCCATCACCCTCGGCTGCATGAGCTTCGGCGAGCCGGACCGGGGCGGCGAGCCCTGGTCGCTGGGCGCGGACGCCAGCCGGGACATCATCAAGCAGGCCCTCGCCACGCGCAGCGGAACGTGCCCGTGGGCACCGAAGTAGCTGACGTCCACCGACTGTTTCTGAGTTTGGTCAATTGGTAAGAGATTTCGCGGGTAGGGGCGTCAGGCTCGAAGCATGGGCGATCGAGTCCTTGTGGATCCAG
The DNA here is from genome assembly GCF_055567535.1 of Streptomyces sp. NPDC026538. Lineage (NCBI taxonomy): Bacteria > Bacillati > Actinomycetota > Actinomycetes > Kitasatosporales > Streptomycetaceae > Streptomyces > Streptomyces sp. NPDC026538. The sequence goes on along the minus strand of NZ_JBVHQG010000001.1, from coordinate 1,305,996 downwards.
TTCGAGGACCTCCTGCCACGCATCTCGAGACACATCCGTGGGGCCGTCACAACCCACGGATCCCGGACCGGATCGTGTTCGACAAGCTCGTCGCGAAACTCGTCTTCGGCGGCTCGTACGAGAAGCACGCCGATCAATCGTGCTCGGCAACCACGATGAGAACGCGACGCAACGAGTGGATCGCGGCCGGTGTCTTCGCAGGGCTGGAGCAGATCGTGTTAGTCCAATCCAGGGTAGGCGTGCCCCCTGACGATCAAGCCCCCTACCGGCGAAACCCGCGGGTAGGGGGCTTGTCGCTGTGGACGCTGATCGGCGGTCAGGCTGTCGGTATCAGCGATCCCGTGATCAGGAAGCCCCGCGATCTGACGATCAGAAGGAGACCGTGACGCCGACCTGGTGGTACTGGCCGACGGTGTCCAGGACCGCGTCCTTGACCGCGCCGAACTGAGCCACGAGGTCCGAGTTGCTGATCGCCGTGGGGCCGGCGGCGATGCCGACCTGCGGGTTCAGGCCGCCGGAGACGGTGTCGAGCTCGGCGTCAGAGATTTCAAGGGTCTGAACCTGGGGAGCGGAGTTCATGATGAAACTGCCCTTCGTATGGATGTTCCACAAGGGGAAGCGGCCAGGCTGGGGATAGCCGGTGGGCCGCGACCGCAGGCCCGCGCCATCCGTTTCCGGACACCTTTGCGCGATCCCGGCGGCGCGAAGGATCAAATCACGGAGCGTGCCCGGCATCCAGTCGCTCGCTGCACCCAGCAGGGCAGTTGAAAAAGTCGACTGCTCATCCATGCACGCATGCACACGAATTGAGGGCAGCTTCTCTACATGTGGCCCCGCATGGGAAACCGACAGCTATTGCCACGGCAACTCCGACCAGGACAACTCCACGCCAACCGAATGCACCCGTGCCGCAGTTGCGCATTCGCTGTGGAGATTCAGTCACGTATGCATCCGTGCAGCCTTCGGCAGCCTTCCGTGAAGGCCGTCAGCCAGCCACCAGAACTGGAACTTGAGAGGCGGGGCGCGTCAGTACCGACGAAACGGGTCTCCGGAGGTGACGAAACCTGCGGCCGGGGTCCGTTTCGCGTTGGGCCCGCCCAACTGGCCCCTGCGGTCCGCACCTCAGCCCCGGGACTTTCGCGCGCCCACCTGCCACGACGGCCCCGAGGCCGCGCCCGTCGGCGTTCCCGCCCCGCTCCGGACCGCGTCGGCCCTGCTCGGCGGCGCCGGCCCCATGGAGGTATGAGCGAAGGCGCCAAACCGACCCGAGGATCCCGGTGGGGGCCCTGCCGACGCGTGTCGGCAGAGCCCCCACTGCTGTGTCGTCCGCCAGGAAACTCCTCCCGGCCGGGCCAGGCCGGGCCGGGCCGGGACACGGGGCGGAGACGACGTCTCACCCGTCGAAGTAGCTGAGATCACCCACGGTCCACGCGGTGACGTCCTTGATCGCGACTCGGTACATGCCGCCCGTCTCCGGGATCCCGAGGTTGCCCTGCAGGATCCGGGCTAGATGGAAGTGCAGATGCGTGGGCGCCTCGCCGCGACCGGGACGGTTCGCTCGCGGCTCGCGGGCGAAGACGTCCGAGAACGGGCCGAGACGGTCCGAGTCCTTCAGGACTTCCGCCACCCGCTCTCGCCACACGGCCTCGGGAGCCAGCCGTCCGGTGATGACGGCGCCGCCGACGACCACGGTCAGCGACATCTGATTGCTTCCCTCCGACTCCACCGCGGCGGAGATGCCGACGAGCAGCTCATCAGGGTTCGACATGACAGCAGAGCTTACGACTTGTGGGATCAATTTTCGCAGGTGGCAGGTTTCTTCCTCCACTGGAAGGGTGAAATCTACCTTTGACAGAGTAGACATTCCTTCATGGCGTGGTTACGCTTCACCTGTAGAGACGGTCGAACAAGACCCGGCAGAAACGAACTGGCGGGTAGTTGTACACGAAGTTCGCAGGTCAGTGCGGCTCTCGAGCCTCGAAGCCAAGGTGTTCCCAGGACGGTGACGGCGCTGGGAGCCGCACTGGGTGGCTCGTATGTCGAGGAGCTGCCGCAGCAGTACCGCAGTGCCGATTCATCCAGTGGTTGGTTCAGAGAGGAACGGAGGAGCAGACGCCATCAGGATCGCCCGGCCCGAGAAGCACTCGGCCGGGTACCGCAAGACCCCGGAATGGATGGTGGTCCCCGGTCAAGCAGCTGCGATCCCCCGCTACCCCGCCCTCTGCCGGGCCGGGTAGCGGAAACAGAAGGTCGGCACAGCAGTAGGGCCGACAGATGGTGTTGAATTTCCTTCGGGGCCTTGGTGCCGTTTTTCTGGACGACGACGACTACCCCGCCTACACGATGGGCCGGGCGGCCGAGATGCTCGGCACCACCCCGGGCTTCCTTCGGGCCATCGGCGAGGCTCGTCTGATCACTCCGCTCCGCTCGGAGGGCGGGCATCGCCGGTACTCCCGCTACCAACTGCGGATCGCCGCTCGCGCCCGCGAGCTCGTCGACAGGGGCACCCCGATCGACGCCGCCTGCCGCATCGTCATCCTCGAGGACCAGCTCGAGGAAGCTCAGCGCATCAACGCCGAGTACCGTCGCGCCACGAGTGAGGCGGCGGCCAGTTCCGGTTCCGGCTGATCACGCGGGCGCGGGCCGTATCCGCCCGCACCGCGAGGAACTGGCCGCGCTCGCCGGCATCAGCGTCTGCCACTCGTCCGCGCGGAACGCGGCGAAGAGACCTGCCTCAGTTCCCGCGAACCACGCCCTCGTCCGTGGAGGCGTTGCCCACATACGCCGTCCGTCGCCCCGTCGCTTGCCTGCGCCGTGCGAGCGGCCTCGCCCTCCGAGGACAGCCGTACGAAGCACCAGCTGAAGCCGTCCTCGGAAGCGAGCCGCTTCCCCCGCGAGAACGCGATCAACTCCAGGGCGTGCCGGGAAGCGAACGCCACGGACCCTGGCCGGGCGTCACGGGCTGGCCCGGCATCACGGGCTGTGCCGGCACCACCGGCTGCACCGGCACCACCGGCTGAACCGGCTGCACCGGCTGTGTGGTTCCCGGCTGTGTGGTTCCCGGCTGTGTGGCGCCCGGCTGGGTGGCGGGCTGTTGCGCCGTGCCCGGGGCCGGTGCGGCGCCATTGGCCCACAGCTGGTCGACGCGTGAGCGTTCGGCGGCGTCCGGGGTGTGGTTGGTGCAGGACGGGCCGGGGCCGCCGCCCGACATCAGCTCACTGCACGGGCCGCTGTAGTCGTCCGGCAGGCCCAGCACGTGCCCGGTCTCGTGGGTGACGACGCGGACCGAGTCGTTCTGCTTGCTCTGCGTGTAGTCGATGAAGATGTAGCCGCCTCCGTGGCCGTTGGTGGAGGCGTAGGAGCCGCGTTGGTCGTTGCCCTCGTAGTAGGAGAAGTCGGCGCCGCTCGACGCCTCCTGGAGCTTGACGTTGGACTCGGAGCTGTTCCAGGTCGAGGCCGCGCTCGATATCTGTGAACGGAAGCTCGGTGCGTGGGAGGCGTCGTAGGTGACGGTCACCGCCTGCGCGCCGGGCTGGGCGGCGCGCTTCGCGGCGACCGACTTGAGCACGGCCTCGAAGAACGCCTTGTTGCCGGCGGCCTCCTCCGCCGACCCGTCGTACCGCGCCGTGGAGGTGCCGACGGAGGCGGCCGGGTCGGCGGTCGGGTCGGCGGCCGGGGTGGCGGACGGTTCGGCACTCGCGGGCACCGCTGCGCCCAGCGCGCCGGAGGCCAGACCCAGGCCGAGAGCGAGGGTGAGGAGTCTCGCGGGCGTTCGGGACGACTTCATGTGGGGGGCTCCTACTCACTCGGTGACGCCGAGCGCCCGGTGCGTTGTCGGCTCGGCGAAAACACCGGTTCCGAGCTGCGGCGACGTCCTGTGGGTCGACATTCTTAGAACGGCCCCACAGAGAGCGCAAAGGTCGCAAAGGGGTCCCACCACTAAGTCGCTTCGTAGGCTCCGGGACCGTGCCGGGGCGGTGCGCGGGGCTCCGGTCCGCAGGCGGCGACGGTCAGGCGGGCTGGCGCGGCGTCAGAAACCTTGCGCCACAGGCAGTCGGGCATGCGAGCGGGCGGCCGGAATTCCGTGGCGCGCGCCGGGATCGGCATTCGTGCCAAGACGGACAAACGGCCAAATGTCCACCAGGCGGCGTCTACTAAGTGGGGCGGCGAAGTGCCGACGATCTGTGAGCGACGTCATAGGACACCGGCGGATCAGCCGTCCCGGACGCACCGCCCGGGCACCCGCGCCGCGCACGCCGAGGCGCCCGCCCCGGTCATCGGGACGGGCGCCTTCGTGCCGTACGGGAGGCCGCGGCTCGGGTCAGCCGACCAGCCCCAGTTCCCTCGCGATCAGCATCCGCTGGACCTCGCTCGTGCCCTCGCCGATCTCCAGGATCTTGGAGTCGCGCCACATGCGGGCCACCGGGTACTCGTTCATGAAGCCGTAGCCGCCGTGCACCTGGGTGGCGTCGCGGGCGTTGTCCACGGCGACGGTGGAGGAGTAGAGCTTGGCGAGCGCCGCCTCCTTCTTGAAGGGCTCCCCGGCGACCAGGCGAGAGGCCGCGTCGCGCCAGGCCAGGCGGGCCGTGTGGGCCTTCATCTCCATGTCGGCGATCTTGAACTGGATGGCCTGGTTGGCGCCGATCGGGCGGCCGAAGGCGTGCCGCTCCTTCGCGTACCGCACCGACTCGTCCACGCAGCCCTGGGCCAGGCCGGTGGCCAGCGCCGCGATGGCGATGCGGCCCTCGTCCAGGATGCGCAGGAACTGGGCGTAGCCGCGGCCTTCCTCGCCGAGCAGGTTGGCGGCAGGAACCCGGACGTCGGCGAAGGACAGCTCACGGGTGTCGGAGGCGTTCCAGCCGACCTTGGAGTAGGGCGCGGCGACCGTGAAGCCGGGGGTGCCCGACGGGACGATGATCGAGGAGATCAGCGGCTTGCCGTCGGGCTTGCGGCCGGTGACCGCGGTGACGGTGACCAGGCCCGTGATGTCCGTGCCCGAGTTGGTGATGAAGCACTTGGTGCCGTTGATCACCCATTCGCCGGTGGCCTCGTCCAGCCGGGCCGTCGTACGGGTCGCGCCCGCGTCGCTGCCGCCGTCCGGTTCGGTCAGGCCGAACGCGCCGAGGATCTCCCCCGAGCACAGGCGGGGGAGCCATTCCCGCTTCTGCTCCTCCGTGCCGAAGAGGTGAAGGGGCATGGCGCCCAGGGAGACCCCGGCTTCGAGCGTGATCGCCACCGACGAGTCGACGCGGGCCAGTTCCTCCAGGGCGATGCCGAGCGCGAGGTAGTCGCCGCCCATTCCGCCGTACTCCTCGGGGAACGGCAGTCCGAACAGGCCCATGCGGCCCATCTCGCGGACGATCTCGTACGGGAACTCGTGCCGTTCGTAGAAGTCGCCGATCTTCGGCGCCACGACGTCGTGGGCGAACTCCTCCACCGTGCGGCGGAGTTCGTCCAGTTCGGGGGAGAGGCGGTGGTCCATGGTCGTCACTCCTGGTGGGAGAGGGCGCGGACGGTACGGGACGGGCTGGGTCGGCCCAGTTGTTCGGCCATCCACACGCTGGTGGCGGTGAGTCTGCCGAGGTCGACTCCGGTCTCGATGCCGAGGCCGTGGAGCATCCAGACCAGGTCCTCGGTGGCGAGGTTGCCGGTGGCGGACTTGGCGTACGGGCAGCCGCCGAGCCCGCCGGCGGACGCGTCGACCGTCGTCACGCCGTGTTCCAGGGCCGCGTACGTGTTCGCGAGCGCCTGGCCGTAGGTGTCGTGGAAGTGCACGCCGATGACGTTCGTCGGCACGCCTTCCTCGTTCAGCAGGGAGAGCAGTTCGAGGACGTGTCCGGGGGTGGCCACGCCGATCGTGTCGCCGAGGCTCAGCTCGTCGCAGCCCATGTCCCGCAGCGCCCGGCAGACCCGGACCACCTGGTGGAGCGGGACAGCGCCCTCCCACGGGTCGCCGAAGCACATCGAGACGTAACCGCGGACATGGGCGCCGGCGTCCTTCGCCTGCCGGACGACCGGGTCGAAGACGGCCAGCGACTCGTCCACCGTGCGGTTGAGGTTGGCCTTGGCGAAGGACTCGGTGGCGCTGGCGAAGACGGCGACCCGGCGGGCGCCGAGGGCCAGCGCCCGGTCCAGGCCGCGCTGGTTGGGCACCAGGACCGGGAGGTCGGCCCCGAGACCGGTGACGAGGGGGAACAGGTCCTCCGCGTCGGCCAGTTGGGGCACCCACTTGGGGTGCACGAAGCTGGTCGCCTCGATCGTCGTCAGGCCCGCGTCGGCCAGGCGGCGGATGAACTCGGCCTTGACCTCCGTGGGGACCGTCGACTTCTCGTTCTGCAGCCCGTCGCGCGCGCCGACCTCGTGGATGCGGACGCGGGCGGGCAGGTCGGTGGCCGGTACGACCATGGGGAGGCCGGTCTCCGGGGTGGTCATGCGGTCTCCTCCTCGTGCGGGGCGATCACGGCCAGCACCTGGTCCATGGCGACCGTGGCGCCCGGTTTGACGTCGAGCTCGGCGACCGTGCCGGCGTGCGGGGCGGAGATGACGTGCTCCATCTTCATCGCCTCCACCACCAACAGGCTCTGACCGGCGACCACTTGATCCCCGACGGCGACCTTCACGACGGTCACCGTGCCGGGCATGGGTGCGGTGAGGGAGTCGGCTCCGGCGTGCGCGGCCCGGTTCAGGGACGCGGCGACCGGGTCGTGGTCGCGGACCTGCCAGGCGTCGCCGTCCCGGCCGATCCAGTCGGCGGTGTGGAGGAAGGTGTGGCGGACGCCGTCCAGGGTGACCGACACGCGGTCGGGGGCGACGGAATGCGTGCCGTGCGGGACGTACTCCACCGGGTCCTGCACCCGCAGGTGGAAGCCGACCGGCTTGGCGGTACCGCCGAGCCGCCAGCCGCTCGGCACCGAGAACGGATCCGTCCAGCCCGCACCGGCGGCGGGCTTCAGCGCCTCCAGCCGTACGGCCGCCGCCGCCTCGTACACCTCGTCCGGTACGTCGGTGGAGACCAGCTCGTCCACCACCCGCTCGACCAGGCCCGTGTCCAACTCGCCCGCCACCACGGCCGGATGGGCGAGGAGCCGGCGCAGGAACCCGGCGTTGGTCCCCACGCCCAGCGTGACCGTCTCCGCGAGGGCCCCGCGCAGCTTCCGGAGCGCGGTCTCCCGGTCCGGGCCGTACGCGATCACCTTGGACAGCATCGGGTCGTAGAGGCTGCCGACCTCGGTGCCCTCGCTGAGCCCGGAGTCGGTGCGCACACCGTCCCCCGACGGCTCGTGCAGCAGCAGCACCGTGCCGCCGGTGGGCAGGAACCCGCGCGCCGGGTCCTCGGCGCAGATCCGGGCCTCCACCGCGTGCCCGGTCAGCCGGACGTCCTGCTGCGCGAACCCGAGCCGCTCCCCGGCCGCCACCCGCAGCTGCCACTCCACCAGGTCGAGTCCGGTGACGAGTTCGGTCACCGGGTGCTCCACCTGGAGGCGGGTGTTCATCTCCATGAAGTAGTACGACGAAGGGTCGCCGCCCGGCACGATGAACTCCACCGTCCCCGCGCCCCGGTACCCGCAGGAGCGCGCCGCCTGCACCGCCGCCTCGCCCATCGCGGCCCGCGTCTCCTCGTCCAGCAGGACCGACGGCGCCTCCTCGATCACCTTCTGGTGCCGGCGCTGGAGCGAGCACTCGCGCTCGCCCAGGTGCACCACGTTCCCGTGGCCGTCGGCCAGTACCTGGATCTCGATGTGCCGGGGGCGGTCGACCCACCGCTCGACCAGGAGCGTGTCGTCGCCGAAGGAGGCGCGGGCCTCGCGGCGGGCGGCGGCGATCTCCTCGTCGAGCAGCGTCAGGTCCCGCACCAGCCGCATGCCCTTGCCGCCGCCGCCCGCCGAGGGCTTGAGCAGCACGGGTGCCCCCAGCGCGCGGGCGGCCTCGGCGAGTTCGGGATCACGGCCGCCGGGCACCACCGGCACCCCGGCCGCGCTCACCGTCTCCTTCGCGCGGATCTTGTCGCCCATCAGCGCGATCGCGTCGGTCGGCGGGCCGATGAACACCAGCCCCGCCTCCTCGCAGGCGCGCGCGAAGGCGGCGTTCTCGGCGAGGAAGCCGTACCCGGGGTGGACCGCCTGGGCGCCGCTCACGGCGGCCGCCTTCAGCAGCCGCTCCACGGACAGATAGCTCTCGCCGGCCGGTGCCGGACCGAGCCGTACCGCCGTGTCGGCCTCCCGGATGTGCCGCGCGTCCGCGTCGGCGTCGGAGTACACCGCCACCGAGCGCACGCCCAGCGACCGCAGCGTACGGATGACCCGGACGGCGATCTCGCCCCGGTTGGCCACGAGTACGGTGTCGAACACGAGTCCCCTCCTCACATCCGGAAGACGCCGAACTGGGGGTCACCCAGCGGCGCGTTGCCACAGGCCGTCAGGGCCAGACCGAGCACCTGCCGGGTTTCGAGGGGGTCGATGACCCCGTCGTCCCAGAGCCGGGCGGTCGCGTAGTAGGCGTTCCCCTGGCGCTCGTACTGCGCGCGGACGGGCGCCCGGAAGGCCTCTTCGTCCTCGGCCGGCCAGTCCTCGCCGCGTGCCTCCAGCTGGTCCCGCTTCACCGTCGCGAGGACCGACGCGGCCTGTTCGCCGCCCATCACCGAGATCTTGGCGTTCGGCCACATCCACAGGAAGCGGGGGGAGTAGGCCCGCCCGCACATGGAGTAGTTCCCGGCGCCGTACGAGCCGCCGACGACGACGGTCAGCTTCGGGACGCGGGTGCAGGCCACGGCCGTCACCATCTTCGCGCCGTGCTTGGCGATGCCGCCGGCCTCGTAGTCCTTGCCCACCATGAAGCCGGAGATGTTCTGCAGGAACACCAGCGGGATCCCGCGCTGGTCGCACAGCTCGATGAAGTGGGCGCCCTTCTGGGCGGACTCGGAGAAGAGGATGCCGTTGTTGCCGATGATCCCGACCGGGTGGCCGTGGATCCGGGCGAAGCCGGTGACCAGGGTCTGCCCGAACTCGCTCTTGAATTCGGCGAACCGGGAGCCGTCGACGATCCGGGCGATGATCTCGCGGACGTCGTAGGGGGTGCGGGAGTCGACCGGGACGGCGCCGTAGAGGCCGTAGGGATCGACCTTCGGCTCGACGACCGGGGTGACCGTCCAGGGCAGGTCGCGGCGGGCGGGGAGGGTGGCGACGATGTTCCGGACGATCCGCAGCGCGTGCGGGTCGTCCTCGGCGAGATGGTCGGTGACCCCGGAGACCCGGGAGTGCACCTCGCCGCCGCCCAGCTCCTCCGCCGTGACGACCTCACCGGTGGCGGCCTTCACCAGCGGCGGGCCGCCGAGGAAGATCGTGCCCTGGTTGCGGACGATCACCGCTTCGTCGCTCATCGCCGGTACGTACGCGCCGCCGGCGGTGCACGAGCCGAGGACGGCGGCGATCTGCGGGATCCCCGCCCCCGACATCCGGGCCTGGTTGTAGAAGATCCGCCCGAAGTGGTCGCGGTCCGGGAAGACCTCGTCCTGCATGGGCAGGAAGGCACCGCCGGAGTCCACCAGGTAGAGACAGGGGAGCCGGTTGTCGAGGGCCACCTCCTGGGCCCGCAGGTGCTTCTTCACGGTCATCGGGTAGTACGTGCCGCCCTTGACCGTGGCGTCATTGGCGACGATCACGCACTCGCGCCCGCTGACCCGCCCGATCCCGGCGATCACACCGGCCGCCGGGGCCGCCCCCTCGTACATCCCCTCGGCGGCCAGCGGGGCCAGCTCCAGGAACGGCGAGCCGGGGTCCAGCAGCGTGTCCACCCGGTCCCTGGGCAGCAGTTTGCCGCGCGCGGTGTGCCGGGCCCGCGCCTTCTCGCCGCCGCCCAGCGCGGCCGCGGCGAGCTTGGCGTGCAGCTCCTCGACGAGCGCGCGGTGCGCCGCCTCGTTGGCCCGCCAGGCCTCCGACGCGGGGTCCGCCGCGCTCGTCAGCTCCGGTGCCTGGTCCATGCCCGCGATCCCCTCACTTTGTTAATGAGCGTTAACGCATTTCCTCCAGGTTAACGACCGCTAACCTCCCTGTCTAGAATTGCCCTCATGGTCACGAGAACCGATGCCCCGACCCGTCGCGAGCAGATCCTCAAGGAGGCCGCCCGGCTCTTCGCCGAGCGCGGCTTCCACGGTGTCGGCGTGGACGAGATAGGCGCCGCGGTCGGCATCAGCGGGCCCGGCCTCTACCGGCACTTCCCGGGCAAGGACGCGATGCTCGCGGAGCTGCTGGTGGGGATCAGCGGTCAGCTGCTGACGGGCGCGAAGCGGCGGCTGGCGGAGGCCGACGGGCAGAGCGCGCCGTCGGCGGTCCTGGACTCCCTCATCGAGGGCCACATCGACTTCGCCCTCGACGACCGCCCGCTGATCACCCTGCACGACAGGGAGCTGGACCGCCTGCGCGACAGCGACCGCAAGCTGGTGCGCCAGCTCCAGCGCCAGTACGTCGAACTGTGGGTGGAGGTCCTCCGTGAGGTCTACCCCGCCCTGCCGGAACCCGCGGCCCGCTCGGCGGTCCACTCGGTCTTCGGCCTGCTGAACTCGACCCCGCACCTGGGCCGGCCGGGTTCCCTGCCGGGGCGCGGGACGACGGCGGTACTCCTGCACCGGATGGCGAGGGGCGCCTTCGAGGCCGCGGCGGCGTGATGAGCGTTACCCCGGTCCCCCCGGCTCCGGCCCTGGACCCATCCGCCTACCCACCGGTACGGTGAAGTCTGAGCAAGCGCTTAGACAGATGAACCGTGCCTGGAGGTGGCGGCCGTGCGCCGTACGTTGTTCAACGAGGATCACGAGGCGTTCCGGGAGACCCTCCGCGCCTTCATCGAGGCCGAGGTCGTACCCGTGTACGACGAGTGGTTCGCGGCCGGCCAGGCGCCCCGCGACTTCTACTACAAGCTCGCCGAGCTGGGCGTCTTCGGTATCCGCGTCGACGAGGAGTACGGCGGCGCCGGCATCGACTCCTACAAGTTCGAGGCCGTCCTGTACGAGGAGACCGCCCGCGCCGGTATCTCCTTCGGCGGTTCCGGTGTGCACGTGCTGCTCGGCCTGCCGTACATAAAGCTGCTCGCCAACGACGAGCAGAAGAAGAAGTACCTGCCGAAGTTCGTCTCCGGCGAGGAGATGTGGGCCATCGCGATGACCGAGCCGGGCACCGGCTCCGACCTCGCGGGCATGAAGACCACCGCCAAGCTCTCCGAGGACGGCACCCACTACGTCCTCAACGGCGCCAAGACCTTCATCACCGGCGGTGTGCACGCCGACCGCATGATCGTCTGCGCCCGCACCTCCGCGCCCACCAAGGAGGACCGCCGCCACGGCATCTCCCTGTTCGTGGTGGACACCAAGGCCGAGGGCTACTCGGTCGGCCGCAAGCTCGACAAGCTGGGCCTGAAGACCTCCGACACCGCCGAGCTGGCGTTCGTCGACGTCAAGGTCCCCGTCGAGGACCTCCTCGGCGAGGAGAACAAGGGCTTCTACTACCTCGGCCACAACCTCGCCTCCGAGCGCTGGGGCATCGCCTTCGGCGCCTACGCGCAGGCCAAGGCCGCCGTCCGGTTCGCCAAGCAGTACGTGCAGGAGCGGGTGGTCTTCGGCCAGCCCGTCGCCGCCTTCCAGAACACCAAGTTCGAGCTGGCCGCCTGCCAGGCCGAGGTGGACGCGGCCGAGGCCGTCGTCGACCGCGCCACGGAGGCCCTCGACGCCGGTGAGCTGACCCCGGCCGAGGCCGCCAGCGCCAAGCTGTTCACCACCGAGGTCGCCCACCGCGTGATCGACCGCTGCCTCCAGCTGCACGGCGGCTACGGCTTCATGAACGAGTACCCGATCGCCCGCCTGTACGCGGACAACCGTGTCAACCGCATCTACGGTGGCACCAGCGAGATCATGAAGACGATCATCGCGAAGGACATGGGCCTGTAAGGTCCCCGCAATTACCGGCCAGTAGAAAAGGTGCCATGAACGAGGCACTGAACGATCTCCTCGATCTGCTCGACCTGGAGCAGATCGAGGAGAACATCTTCCGCGGCCAGTCCCGGTCCGCCGTCGTCCCGCGGGTGTTCGGCGGGCAGGTCGCGGCCCAGGCGCTGGTCGCCGCCGGGCGCACCGTCCCGGCGGACCGGCACGCCCACTCGCTGCACGCGTACTTCCTGCGCGCAGGCGACCCCGGCGCGCCCATCGTCTACAACGTCGAGCGGATCCGCGACGGCCGCTCGTTCACCACCCGGCGCGCGGTCGCCGTCCAGCACGGCAGGCCGATCTTCGCCCTCTCCGCTTCCTTCCAGGTGTACGAGGACGGCCTCGACCACCAGACCCCGATGCCGCCCGCGCCGGACCCGGAGACGCTGCCCACCTCGGCGCAGCGGCTGCGCGGCTACGACCATCTGCCCTCCACCGTCGTGGAGAAGTTCCTGGAGGCCCGCGAGGCGATCGACCTGCGGTACGTCGACGAGCCGCCGTTCGGGAAGTTCGGCGAGCCGCGCGAGCCGCACAGCCAGGTGTGGTTCCGGACCAACGGCAAGCTCGACGACGATCCGCTGCTGCACGTCGTCCTCGCCACCTATGTCTCCGACATGACCCTGCTCGACTCGGTGCTGCTCGCGCACGGTCGCGGCGGCTGGGCCGTCGGGGACGTGGTGGGGGCCTCGCTGGACCACGCCATGTGGTTCCACCGGCCGTTCCGCGCCGACGAGTGGCTGCTGTACGACCAGGAGTCCCCGTCGGCGTACGGCGGCCGCGGGCTCGGGCAGGCCCGGATCTACACCCAGGACGGTTCACTGGCCATTTCCGTGATCCAGGAGGGTGTCGTCCGCGTCCCCAGGTAGAACTGGGGGCATGTCCGAAGCCGAACACAGTGGCGGAGCCGACCAGAGCGCCGTAGTCGAACAGGATGGCGGAGCCGACCAGAGCGGTGGGGCCGAAAAGGGTGGGGGCGAGAGCACCGTCACGGTGATCGTCGCCGCCGTCGCCAACCTCGGGATCGCCCTCGCCAAGGCGGTCGCCGGGCTGATCAGCGGGTCCAGCGCGATGCTCTCCGAGGCGGCGCACTCGGTCGCCGACACGGTCACCGAGCTGCTGCTGCTCACCGCGCTCAAACGCAGCGAGAAACCCGCCGACGAGGAGCACCCGTTCGGATACGGCCCCGAGCGGTACATCTGGGCCATGCTGGCCGCCGTCGCCACCTTCGTCGGCGGCGCGGTCTTCTCCCTCTACGACGGCGTCCACACCCTGACCGCGGGCGAGGAGCTGGGCAACCCGCTGGTGTCGTACATCGTCCTCGCGGTCGCCTTCGTCCTGGAGGGGTTCTCCCTGCGTACGGGACTGAAGCAGGCGTACGGCGAGGCGGCCCGGGTCCGGGTGTCGTTCAAGAGGTATCTCCGGCGCACCCCCGACACCGCCGTGAAGGCCGTGGTGATGGAGGACTCGGCCGCGCTCGTCGGCCTGGTGCTCGCGGCCGGCGGCCTGCTCGGCGGGCAGCTCACCGGCTCCGGCGTCTGGGACGGCCTCGCCTCCCTGCTCATCGGCGTGCTGCTGCTGTACGTCGCCTGGGTGCTGGGCCGCTCGAACGCCGAGTTCCTCATCGGCCGGCCGCTGCCGAAGGCCGTGCGGGAGCGGATCAGGGCGGAGCTGCTGGAGTCCGAGCACATCGTGGCCGTACTGGAGCTGACCACCCTGGTGCAGGGCCCGAAGGAGGCGCTGGTCGCGGCCAAGGTGGACTTCCGGGACGTGTCGACGGCGGCCCAGATCGAGTGGGCCTGCGAACGGGCCGAACAGCGGTTGCGGGCCGCGTTCCCCATGATCGGCCGGGTCTACCTGGACCCCACCCCGGGCCCCGCGACCTCGGTCGATCACGGGCGGTGAGCGCCCGAAGTGCCGGGCGACCTGTCCGAGATTAAGCTCTATGAGTGAAATGCCGCACAGTGCATGTGCCGCATAGCGGACGTGCCGCGTAGCGGACGTAAGTCCGGCAGAAAGGTATTTCCCATGCGAGTACAGCGCGCGAGGCGCATCGCCGCGATGTCCGCCGCCGGCCTGATGCTGGCCGGTGGGGCCGCGATCGGCGCCGCGGGCACCGCCTCGGCGGCCCCCGCCTCCACTCACCAGAGCGTGGTCACCGGCGGCTTCGGCTGCAACTCCCGGTTCGGCGGCGGGTTCAACAACTGCCGTGGTTACGGCGGCTTCGGCTACGGCGGCTACGGCTACGCCCCCGTCGCGGTCGTCCCCGTCGTGGTCGTCCCCACCGTCGGGTACGGCGTCAGTGGCTTCGGTGGCTTCGGCTACGGCGGGTTCGGCTACGGCGGGCTCGGGTTCTGAGCCGACCGGACGCGAACAGACACCAAGCCAATTCAGGGTCTAGGCCAGGCCACGAGGTGCGGTTCCCGTGCGCGGGGGCCGCACCTCGCCCGGCCCGGTGCGGTTACGCCAGCCCCGCCTCCGACAGCAGGTACGCGGTCATCGGGTCGTAGTACCGCGGGCTGCGCACGTGGTCGTCGAGCGGTACGGCCACCTGGAGGGTGCCCTCCGCCTCGGCGAGGAACAGCGCCGGGTCGTTGCAGTCGGCGTAACCGACGGAGTCCAGGCCCACCTGCGCCGCGTACCCCGCCCAGCCGTGGTCGGCCACGACCAGGTCGGGCGCCGGCCGCCCCTCGCGCTCGAGCCCGCCCAGGATCGCCTTCATCGGCTCACCGGAATGCGTGTGCCACAGTGTCGCCCCGTGCTCCAGGACGGCCACGTCGGCGAACTGCATGACGTACCCCTCGTCCGTCTGCAGCCCGTCCGGGATGACCACGACCTCGCAGCCGGCGGCGCGCAGCGCGGCCGCCGTCGCCCGGTGCACGTCCAGCAGGCCGCCCGGGTGCCCGGTGGCGAACAGCACCCGCTGCCGCCCCTCGGCCGCCTTGCGCAGCCGCGCCGCCAGCCGGTCCAGGCCGTCCACGGTCAGCTCGGGGTCGATGGTGTCCTGGCCGTACCGGTACTCGGGGTCGTCGTTCACCCCGACCCGCTCGGCCATCACGGCCAGCACGTCCTGCTCGTCGGTCCAGCGGTCGCCGAGTTCCAGTCCGAGCCACCAGTTGCGCTCGCCGTTGGCCAGCTTGCGGTAGTGGAGCAGGTTGTTCTCGCGGGGCGTGGCGACATCGCCCGCGATACGGGTCTTCACAAGGTGCTCGACGAGCTCGGCGCGGCTGGGTGTCCCGGGTATCGGCATGGCTCCATTGTGAGGCAGGGCGCCGGCCGATTCCCCTGCCGTATCGCCCGCTGGGACGTGCGTCACTCACCCCTGCCGGAGGGCGAACCACAGCTCCATCCGTACGTCCGGGTCGTCGAGTTCGGTGCCGAGGAGCGCCGCGCAGCGGGCGATGCGCTGGCGCACGGTGTTGCGGTGCACGGAGAGTGCCACCGCCGTGCGGTCCCAACTGCCGTGCAGGGAGAGCCAGGTGCGCAGGGTCTCGGTGAGGGCGGGGTGCTCCGCGAGGGGGCCGAGGAGGGCGCGGGCGTGGGCATGGGCCTCGTCTGCCGGGATCAGGTCGCCCAGTGCGGGTCGGGTGTTGTGCCGGACAAGGGGGGTGCGGGTCGCTCGGGCGCGGGCCAGGGCGCGGGTCGCTTGCGCGGCGGCGGCCGGGAGTTGGTGTGCGGGTACGGGGGCGCTGACGCCCAGAGTCCAGCCGGGTTGTGGTGCGGGTTGCCGGTCGGCGGGGACCAGGAGTTGGACGATGTCCCCTACGGGGTCGATGAGAGCCGAGCCGAGTGAGGCGCCCAGTGCGGTGGCGGTGAGGAGGTCGGGCGGGTGCGGGTGCGGGTGCGGGGGTGTGGGGGCTTGTCGCGCCCCGCGGCGGAGCCGCATATCGGCAGGGTCCCGCGCCCCCGAGGGGTTGGGGAGGTCGCGTTGGTCGTTCGGGGAGGCGTGTACGACGAACCAGGTGTCGCTCCCGCCCAGCAGCGGTGCCACCTCCTCCGCTGTGCCACCCACCAGGAGCCGTACGAGGGCCGCGTTGCGGGCCGCGCCCGAGCCGCTGTGCTGTTCGCCGGTGAGGAGGGTGAGGAGGACCGTGGCCACCGAGGCGATGGTGTGGTCGCCCGGTTCGCGGGCCGGGGTGGCCACCCCGAGGACGAAGCCGGTGCTGAGGGTGTAGGCCGCGAGGTGGGTGCCCGCCGTGGCGTGGGTCGCCGACGTGGGGGTGCCGGGGCCGGACGGTCGTACCACCTCCGTCAGCTCGGCCAGCGAGCCGCGTACCGGCGCCTCCGGCTCCCGCCCCGCCGAGGCGAGCTCGGCTCCCTCCGGGCCGTACAGGGCCGTCCAGCCGCCCACCCGCTGGGCCAGCTGGCGCAGTACCGAGGGGACCGGGTCGGGTCGGGCGGCGGCCGCCGCGAGGCTCTGCTGGGCCTCGGTGACCCGGCGCAGCTCGGCGAGGCGGGCCTGGGCCATCAGCTGCCAGACCGCGCGGGCGACGGCGGAGAAGGTGGTCCCCGGCGGGACCTCGACCAGCGGGAGATCGTACGCCTCGCAGGCCGCCACCAGGGCGCGCGGGACGGTGTCGTGGACCGGGGCCAGCCCGAAGCCGAGGGCCGCGCCGCCCGCCGCCACGATCCGGGACACGTAGTCGTCGAAGTAGGTGCCCGAGCCGGCCGCGTCCGGGATGTGCACCCCGGCGGTCAGCAGCAGCTCCCCGCCCAGCAGGTAGGGGTACGGGTCGGCCATCTCCGAGGTGTGCGCCCAGTGGACCACCAGCGACGGGTCGGACGGCCCGGCGATCTGGCGCAGGGCGAGGTCCTCGCGGGCCAGCAGGGCGGCGAGGGGCACCGGGGGTGTGGGGGGAACAGCGGGATCCGGCACGGTGTGCGTTCCCTCCGTCCAGCGGGCCTCGAATGGATGAAACGTACACTTCGCAGTCGCTTTCCGGCCACCTAGTGTCGGTGACCGTCACCCACCGGCGAGACCCCCGGCGAAGGAGGGCCCTGTGGCCGTCGACTACGCAGTGATCGTGATCTATCTGGCCGGCATGCTGGCCATGGGCTGGTGGGGCATGCGCCGTGCCAGGTCCAAGAGCGACTTCCTGGTGGCGGGCCGCCGCCTGGGCCCCGCCATGTACTCCGGCACCATGGCCGCGATCGTCCTCGGCGGCGCCTCCACCATCGGCGGCGTGGGCCTCGGCTACCAGTACGGCCTCTCCGGCGCCTGGATGGTCTTCACCATCGGCCTCGGGCTGCTGGCCCTGTCGGTCTTCTTCTCGGCCCGGATCGCCCGCCTCAGGGTGTACACGGTCTCCGAGATGCTGGACCTGCGGTACGGCGGCCGGGCGGGCGTGATCTCCGGTGTCGTGATGTGGGCGTACACCCTGATGCTGGCCGTCACCTCGACCATCGCGTACGCCACGATCTTCGACGTCCTCTTCGACATGAACCGGACGCTCGCGATCGTCATCGGCGGCTCGATCGTCGTCGCCTACTCGACGCTCGGCGGTATGTGGTCGATCACGCTGACGGACATGGTGCAGTTCGTCGTGAAGACCATCGGCGTGCTGCTCCTGCTGCTGCCCATCGCCGTGGTCAAGGCCGGCGGCTTCTCCGAGATGAAGGCCAAGCTGCCCACGGCGTACTTCGACCCGCTGGGCATCGGCGGCGAGACGATCTTCACCTACGTGTTGATCTACACGTTCGGGATGCTCATCGGCCAGGACATCTGGCAGCGCGTGTTCACGGCCCGGGGCGACCGGACGGCGAAGTGGGGCGGCACCGTCGCCGGCACCTACTGCCTGGTGTACGCCCTCGCCGGTGCCGTGATCGGTACCGCGGCCAAGGTGCTGTACCCGAAGCTGGGCAGCCCGGACGACGCCTTCGCGACCATCGTCAAGGACGAACTCCCCGTCGGGGTACGGGGCCTGGTGCTGGCCGCCGCGCTGGCCGCGGTCATGTCGACCTCCTCCGGCGCGCTGATCGCCTGTGCGACCGTCGCCAACAACGACATCTGGTCGCGGATCCGGGGGAAGGCGAGGTCCGGTGACCACGACGAGGTGCGGGGCAACCGCGTCTTCATCCTGATCATGGGCGTCGGGGTGATCGGCACGGCCATCGCGCTCAACAACGTCGTGGAAGCGCTGACCGTGGCCTACAACCTGCTGGTCGGCGGCCTCCTGGTGCCGATCCTCGGCGGACTGCTGTGGAAGCGCGGCACGGTCCAGGGCGCCCTCGCCGCCGTGACCGTCGGCGGCCTCGCGGTGATCGGCCTGATGGCAGGTTACGGCATCCTCGCCAACGAGCCCGTCTACTACGGCCTCCTCGCCTCCCTGGCCGCGTATGTCGCCGTCTCCCTGGCGACCAGGCCGACCGACGCGGCCGTGCTGGCCAACTGGCGGGAACGGCTCGCGGGCCGCGCGGCTCCCGAACTCGTGTCCGAACCGGTCCCGGCCGCCCAGTAAAGTCGTAGACAGAAGCAGTACATACGCGACGAAGCGTAGGAAAGAAGGCATGACCTCATGAGCAGCAACGAGACACCCCGCGGCCCCGTCGACTCCTCCCGCATCCCGCGGTACGCCGGTCCCGCGACCTTCGCCCGGCTGCCCCGCCTCGACGAGGTCGGCACCGCCGACGTCGCGGTGGTGGGCGTGCCGTTCGACTCCGGTGTCTCGTACCGGCCGGGCGCCCGCTTCGGCGGCAACGCGATCCGCGAGGCGTCCCGGCTGCTGCGCCCCTACAACCCGGCGCAGGACGCGTCCCCCTTCGCCCTGGCGCAGGTCGCGGACGGCGGGGACATCGCCGTCAACCCCTTCAACATCAACGAGGCCGTCGAGACCATCGAGGCCGCCGCCGACCAACTGCTCGGCACCGGCGCCCGGCTGATGACCCTGGGCGGCGACCACACCATCGCCCTCCCCCTGCTCCGCTCGGTGGCCAGGAAGCACGGCCCGGTCGCGCTCCTCCACTTCGACGCCCACCTGGACACCTGGGACACCTACTTCGGCGCCGAGTACACCCACGGCACCCCGTTCCGGCGGGCGGTCGAGGAGGGCATCCTCGACACCTCGGCCCTCTCGCACGTCGGCACCCGCGGCCCGCTGTACGGCAAGCAGGACCTCACCGACGACGAGAAGATGGGCTTCGGCATCGTGACCTCGGCGGACATCTACCGCCGGGGCGCCGACGAGGTGGCCGACCAGCTCCGCCAGCGCATCGGCGACCGCCCGCTGTACATCTCGATCGACATCGACTGTCTGGACCCCGCTCACGCCCCGGGCACCGGCACGCCCGAGGCCGGTGGTATGACGTCCAGGGAACTGCTGGAGATCCTGCGCGGACTCTCCTCCTGCAACCTGGTGTCGGCGGACGTCGTCGAGGTGGCCCCCGCGTACGACCACGCGGAGATCACGTCGGTGGCGGCCTCGCACACGGCGTACGAACTGACCACGATCATGACCCGCCAGATTGCCGAGGCTCGTTCGAAGTGACCCACGACCACGACCTGGTACTCCGCCCGACGGAGGCGCAGACGGCCGCAGCCCTCAACCCGCCCGCCGGCCGCAACGGCGGGGACCTGGTCGTGGAGACGCTGGCCGGGCTCGGCGCGACGACGGTCTTCGGGCTGCCCGGCCAGCACGCCCTCGGCATGTTCGACGCCCTGCGCCGCTCGTCGCTGCGCTATGTCGGCCTGCGGGTGGAGAACAACGCGGGCTTCGCGGCGGACGCGTACGGCAGGATCACCGGCGAGGCCGCCCCGCTGCTGCTGTCGACCGGCCCCGGCGCGCTGACCTCACTGGCCGCGCTCCAGGAGGCGGCCTCGGCCTCCGCGCCCGTGCTGGCGATCAGCAGCCAGATCCCGACGGCCGGCCTCGGCGGCGGCCGTCACGGCTACCTGCACGAACTCCCGGACCAGTCGGCCTCATTCCGGGGCGTGGTGAAGTCGGTCCACACCGTCCGCACCCAGTCGCAGATCCCGTCCGCGCTCGCGGCGGCCTGGAAGTCGGCCCTCTCCGCCCCGCACGGCCCGGTGTGGGTGGAGATCCCGCAGGACGTGCTGCTGGCCCCGACCCCGCTTCCGGTGGTGACGGCGATGGACGCCACCCCGGACGAGCTGCCGCCGCGTCCCGAACTGACCGCGGTGGCGGCCGACCTGCTGTCCCGTGCGGCCCGCCCGGCGATCATCGCGGGCGGCGGAGTGGTACGGGCGGACGCCTCGGGCAAGCTGCGGCAGCTCGCCGAGCAGCTGAACGCGCCGGTCGTCACCACCTTCGGCGGCAAGGGCGCCTTCCCCTGGAACCACCCGCTCTCCCTCCAGTCCTGGCTGGAGGACCGCCACACCACGGACTTCCTGGAGGACGCGGACGTCCTGCTGGTCGTGGGCTCGGGCCTGGGCGAACTCTCCTCGAACTACCACACGTTCAAGCCCCGGGGCCGCGTCGTCCAGATCGAGGCGGACCTCGGCAAGCTGGAGTCCAACCACCCGGCGCTCGGCATCCACGCGGACGCCAGGCTCGGGCTCCAGGCCCTGCTGGAAACGGTGTCGCCGCGCGCGGACGACACGGCGGCCGACCGGGTACGGGATCTGCTGTCCCGGGTCTCGGAGCGCATCGCAGCCCAGGAACTCACCCTGGAACAGGACGTGTTGGCGGCGGTCCGCCGGGCCCTCCCGCGGACGTCCCCGTCCTTCTGGGACATGACGATCCTGGCCTACTGGGCGTGGTCGGCGTTCGACCCGCAGGGCACGAACCTCATGCACTCGGCCCAGGGCGCCGGCGGTCTCGGCTACGGCTTCCCGGCGGCGCTCGGCGCGGCCGCGGCCGACCCGACCCGCCCGGTCCTCGCGGTGTCCGGCGACGGCGGCGCCCTCTACTCCATCGCGGAACTGGCGACGGCGAGGCAGCACGACCTCCCGGTCACCTGGCTCATCGTGGACGACGGCGGCTACGGCATCCTGCGCGAGTACATGGCGGACTCCTTCGGCGAGGCCACGGCGACGGAACTGGCCCGCCCCGACTACGTGGCCCTGGCGGAGTCCTTCGGCGTCCCCGGCGTCCGCACGAACCCCGAGACCCTGGAGACGGACCTGGCGAAGGCCCTGTCCACCCCTGGGCCCTCGGTGGTCGTGCTCCCGGCGCTGCTGCGGATGTTCGCGCCGACACACCTGGGCTGAGCGCGAAGGACCCCGGGCAGGCAGGCCGCGCTGCCGGCCGGCCCGGGGCGATGACCGGTTCAGCAGGCGCCCGCGCCCACCCCGTCGATGCGGCCGCCGAAGTCGCCGAGGTACTGGGAGCGCCAGTCGCCGTTGAAGGTGTCGCGCTTCTCGGTCGGGGACCAGTTGACGAGGCAGGCGCGGGTGGAGGCGACGAAGGAGCCGACGTGGTCGTGGAGGTTCGGAGGCATGTCGCGGTAGCCGCTGCGGGCCGTCCACTCCCAGTAGTCGCCGCCGAAGCCCTCCCCGCTCCAGAAGCACACCGAGCCGTCGGGACAGGAGGGGGCGGCGGCCGCGTGCGCGGAGGCACTCTGCGCGGGGACGACGAGTGCGGTCAGCGCGAGCGCGGCGGCGATGGACCAACTGCGAAACTTCACGGGGCTCTCCGTAAAAGGGAGTTGGGGACACCCCGTCGGAACTGCCGGGGCGCCCCCATGCTCCTGGGCGGTCACACGGACACGCCCGAGCCCAAGATCGACTTCACCTGTGTGAGGTAACTAGTCGTTCAACATCACCGGGCTACCAGATCGCGTCCACCCACTCCGGGTGGTCGATGAACGGGTTCCGGTTGTGCTGGTAGGTGCTGTAGATGACGTCGTTGCGGTTCTCCTCGAAGGAGTCCGGCGGGTCCTCGTCGTTCCACTGCTTGAGGACCGTGAGCTTGCCGATGTACGGGTTGGAGCCGTTGTTGACCTTGTCGTCCGGCTCCAGGTTGGCGAAGCCGTCGTCGCCCTCGTAACGGACGGCCATGTACAGGATCATGCGGGCCACGTCGCCCTTGACCGCGTCGCGCGGCTCGAAGGAGTCCGAGTCGGCCTTGCTGCCGCCGCTGTTGGTGAAGGTGGAGCCGCCCTCGTCGAAGTCGAGGTTGCCGCGCTTGCCGTTGACCGCCACGTCCTCGGGACGGATGTGGTGCAGGTCCGTGCCGGGGCCGGTGGACGTGGTGAGGTCGCCGTGCGAGATCGCCCACACGTGCTCACGGTTCCAGTCGCCGCTGTCACCGCCGTTGAGGGTCTTGCTGCGCGAGATGCCCGAGTACAGCAGGATCACGTTGCTGCTGTTGTTCGGGTCCTGGTCGGTCTTCTTCAGGGCGTCCCACAGGGCCGAGTACGACAGCTTGGTGACGTTCGCGCTGATGATCGTGTGCAGGGACGACTTGAGGCTCGTCCCCGTCTTGCCGATCGCGTTCTTGTAGTACGTCGAGTCGTACGCGGTGGTCGTGGCGGCGGCCGGGGTCGCCGTCAGCGCCGGGGCGGTCAGGCCCACCAGGACGGCGGCGGTCGTCAGGGCCACCGACTTCCAGCGCCGGATTCGTGTCGCCAGCATAAAGAGATTCCCATCTACGCGGGTTGATGAGGCGGCAAGAAGGAGGGTGACATGAACATGAGGACGACGAGGTGAACGGGACGTAAAAAGGGACCCCCGACCGTGTGGTCGGGGGTCACTCCGGGGGTCGGGTTGCGTCAGCTGACGTCAGACGGGTCGAGCCGGTAGAGCGTGGAGGTGGACGAAGTGGACGAAGACGTCGAGGACTTGGAGTTCGAGGCCGAGTTCTCCGTCGTGCTCGTGCTCGTGCTCTTGCTGTAGGCGCTCTCCTTCACCGCCGTCCCGTTCTTCTGCACCCAGCTGGTCACCGCGGAGCTGAGCGTGTTGTTGCCGCCCATGCCCATACCGCCGCCGCCGACCTGGATGTAGTGCAGCTTGCCCGCCTTGACCAGTTCCTTCAGCTTGGCGACGGTCATCGCCTTGTCGGTTCCGGTGAAGCCCCACATGGAGATCACGGGCTCCTTGGCGCTCAGCTCGATCTGGGCCGCGGACTGGGAGTTGGAGACCGCGAGCAGCCAGGTGGCGCCGTCCATGTGCTTCTTCAGGTAGGCGATCAGGTCGCTGCTCACACCGCCGCCCATGCCACCGCCGCCGAAGCCGCCGCGCTGACCGGTGCCGCCGGCCGCCTCGCCGGTGCCGTTCGGCGGGGTGCCGCCCGCCTCGCCGGTGCCACCGGTACCTCCGGCCGCGCCGCCCGGCAGTTCGCCGTTCGTGCCGCCGGGGAAGCCGCCGCCCTGCTGGGTGCCGCCGGGCGCCTGGCCGTTGGTACCGCCAGGACCGCCGGCGGCGCCGCTGCCGCCGGTCGCGCCCGTACCGCCGCCCGGCGCCTCGCCGTTCGTGCCGCCGGGGAAGCCGCCGCCCATCTCGCCGCCGGCCTCGGCGTTCCGCCCGCCCGGGAAGCCGCCCCGGTTGCCGCCGGGTCCGCCGCCGAAGCCGCCACTGCCGGTCGAGGGGCCGGCCGTCGGGTTCGTACCGCCCATGCCACCGCCGCTGGAGCCGCCGAACGGCTCCGCCGCGGCGTACGCCGTCGGACCGGCCAGCGCCGCGATCACGGCCGTCGCCACCGAGGCCGTGAGGAGGCGGGCCCGGTTGCCGGACCGGAAGAGGATCATGCCCACGATGCCGGCCACCGTCAGGACGCCGATCGTCGGCCACAGCCAGGTGTTCCAGCCGGAGGCGCGGCGGAGCAGGACGATCGCCCAGATGCCGGTCACGCCGAAGGCGGCCGGGAGGACCCAGATCCACCGCTTGTCGGTGCGGAACGCGTGCTGCAGCATCACGCCACCGCCGCCGCACAGCGCCGCGATGCCCGGGGCCAGCGCGGTCGTGTAGTACGGGTGCATGGTGCCCTGCGCGGTCGCGAAGATCACGTAGTGCAGGAGGGTCCAGCCGCCCCACAGGACCAGCGCCATCCGGCGGAGGTCGGCGCGGGGAGCGCGGCCGCACAGCACCAGACCGCCGATCAGGGCCATCGCGGAGAAGGGCAGCAGCCAGGAGATCTGGCCGCCGAGGATGTCGTTGAACATGCGGCCGAGACCGGCGGAGCCGGAGAAGCCGCCGCCACCGCCCCCGCCGCCGGCGCCGTTGCCCTCGCCGCCGAAGACGCGGCCGAGACCGTCGTACCCCATGATCAGGTCCCAGGCGGAGCCGTCCGTGGAGCCGCCGATGTACGGGCGGTCGGAGGCCGGGACCAGGGAGACGGCGATCGCCCACCAGAAGCTGGAGACGGCCAGCACGACCGCGGCGAGCGCCAGGTTGACGACCCGCTTCACCCACGGGGCCTTCGACGCGTACAGGTACAGCGCGAAGACGGCCGGGAGCGCGATCCAGCCCGCGAGCAGCTTGGTGTTGAAGGCGAGGCCGAAGCAGGCCGCCGAGCCGAGCAGCGGGAGCAGCCTCTCGTCACGGGTGGCGCGGAACGCCAGCGCCGCGCCCGCGACCATCAGGAAGACCAGGATCGTGTCGGGGTTGTTGTCGCGGTTGATCGCGACGGTGATCGGGGTCAGCGCGAGCACCAGCGCGGCGACGGTCGCCGCGCCGTGGCCCCAGATCCGCTTCAGGTTCGCGTGCAGGATCCAGATCGTGCCGAGGCCGGCCGCGACCTGCGGAACCATCATCTGCCAGGTGCCGAAGCCGAAGATCCGGCACGACAGGCTCATGACCATGGTCGCGAATGGCGGTTTGTCGACGGTCAGGAAGTTGCCCGGGTCCAGCGAACCGAAGAACCAGGCCTTCCAGCTCTTCGTACCGGCCCAGATGGCGCCGCTGTAGAAGGTGTTCATGTTGGAGCCGGACAGGTTCCAGGAGTAGAGCACCGCCGCCAGGATCAGGATCGCGATCAGCGCGGGCAGCGACCAGCGCGGTGCCTTGTCCGGCAGGGGAGCCGCGGGGGTCGCCGTGGGCGGCGCCCAGTCGGGGGACACGGTCGTGGGGGGAATGGGATCGGTGGCAGATGTCACCAGCCCACCATGCAGACGGCCGATGGGTGAGGGCTGTGCCGATCCTGGGCGCAGGCTGTGGGTGCGTGAGATATGGGTAAGAGGCGGACGGTGTCGCCGACGCCGGAGGTGAACCCGCGCTCCAGGACGAGGAGACGGCCGTCGGAGAGGGCCTGGACCTCGGGACGCCGAGGGTCGGGTCGTCGGTGCGGTAGGCGTACCGGAGACCCGCTCGTGAAAGGTGGGGTCGGGGTCGGGCCACCGCCGGTCCGGGGCCGGATCGCGGCACGACGGCGGTCGGGTCATGGCCGGAGCGTGTTCCCGCCATGACCCGAGCGGGCTCAACTCGCCGCCAGGTCCTTGTGGATGACCTTCGCGATGCCCTGGATCGTGGTGATCCCGTAGTTCATGGTGCTGTTGTCGTGGGTCAGCACGGTCATCATGTAGTCGTGGCCGCCGCCCTTGAAGGTGCCGAGGCTGTGTACCCGCCAGCCGTGCGTGGAGCGCGACAGCCAGCCGTTCTTGACGTGCACGGAGACGCCGGAGGGGACGCCGTACGGGGTGCCCCAGCGCTGGGACGAGATGACCTGCCCCATCAGCTTCTGGATGTAGGCCCGGGAGTTGTCGCTCAGGACCGTGTTCTTGGCGGTGATCAGGGCGAGCAGCCGCTGCTCGTCGTGGACGTCGATCTGGGTGAGACCCCAGTAGCCGTTGGCGCCCGGGGTGGTCTGGGTCATCCCGGCGGCGGTCAGGAACCCCTTGATCTTCGTCAGGCCGAGCTGCTTCCACAGCTTGGTCGTCGCGTCGTTGTCCGACTTGGTGATCATGGCCTTGGCCAGCGATGCCTCGGTGGCCGTCAGATAGCGGTTGTGCTTCTTGGCGTCCCACAGCAGCGTGGCCAGCACGGTCACCTTCACGGTGCTCGCCGAGTCGTAGTGCGTGGTGGCACGGAGCGTGCAAGTGGTCTTCGTGGAACGGTCGTAGAGGCCGACGGCGATGGTCCCCCTGCGGTTCGCCATCGCCGCCGTGATGTCCTTCTGCAGCTTCGTGGCCAGGCCCGCCTTCGCGGACGTGCAGCTGACGGTGGGAGCGGCTGCCGAGGCGGGTGCGGCCACCCCCGCCGTGAACGCGGCCCCGCCTGCGATCGCCACCAGCACCCTGGCGCGTCTGGATATCCGGTGAGTCATACCCGGATTGACTCGCGAGTTCGCACGAATGGTTGTACGGGCGGGGCAGGGTTTGACTAGTCGTTACCGGCGCGCGCGCCGACGGCGGGCAGGCCCCCGGGCCGCTGCGGGCGAAGGTGACGCGGACCGGGCGAACCCCGCTGCGGTCCGGCAGCGCCCCGCAGGGGCGCGGAGCCGCACCGACAGCGGCTCCGCCGCGGGGCGCGACCAGCCACGACGGTGCCGCGGTCGAACGACGGCACAGCACGGCGCTCACCGCGCAGCGCCTAGTGGTGCCAGGCGGTCCCGCCCGTGTTGTGGATGAAGCGCTGCAGCACCTTGAGGGTGATCAGGTACTCCTCGTCGGAGATGCCCGCCCGGCGTTCCGCCTCCAGCCCGGCCTGGACGGCCGCGGCCCTGCCGTGGAACGTCCGGCCCTCCTCCGTGAGGCTCAGGAGGCCGCCGCTGTCCTCGGTGATCCAGCCGTGGGCCATGGTGCTGTCGATCTCCTCCTCCAGGGCTTCCGGGCCGGAGTCCAGGTAGCCCCGGAGGACACGGGACACCTCCGCGCGCTCCTTGGTGCCGCCGGCCCCGGCGACCTGGGCCAGGATCCACCACTGCGGCTGCGTGGTGCCGGCCTTTGCGAGGGCGGTCCTCGCGCGGGTGACGACAGCCTTGTAGGCGGCCCAGCTCCAGTAGCCGATGGGCTGGCGAATCAGTTCGGCATCGCTGTGCGAGTACTGCATGGCGGTCCTTCCCTCTGCTTCCCTCTGCGCGGTTCGACACCGCCGACCGTAGAAACTCGACCTTGCTTGAGGTCAAGCCCGGCCGGCCGGAGGGACGGCGGCCCAGGTCCATGGACCGAGTCCGCTACGACCAGCGACCGAGGTTTTGTTGCGGAGGGATGAAATCCGGTTCCGTCCGTGTTGTGGCCATGCGGAAGATCAGGGCGAACGGAGGGCGGCCGCGTGGCAGCGCAACAGGGGGAGCGACAGGGCTGGGCGCGCAGGCTGGCGGGGTATGCCTGGCGGCACCCCAAGGATGTCGTCCTCGCGCTCGGGTCCTCGTTGGCGGGTATGGCCGTACTGGCCGTCGTACCCCTGATCACCAAGGTGATCATCGACGACGTGATCGGCGATCACAGCCGGGCCATGGGGCCCTGGGCCGGCGCCCTGATCGGCGCCGCCGTGCTCGTCTACGCGGCCACCTACGTCCGCCGCTACTACGGCGGCCGGCTCGCCCTCGACGTTCAGCACGACCTGCGGACCGAGATGTACGGCACCATCACCCGGCTCGACGGACGGCAGCAGGACGAGCTGTCCACCGGCCAGGTGGTCGGGCGGGCCACCAGCGACCTCCAGCTGATCCAGGGCCTGCTCTTCATGCTGCCGATGACCATCGGCAACGTCCTCCTCTTCCTGATCTCCCTCGGCATCATGGCCTGGCTGTCGCCGCCGCTCACCCTGGTCGCCCTGGCCGTCGCCCCGGCCCTGTACTGGATCGCCAAACGCAGCCGCAGCAAGCTCCACCCCGCCACCTGGTACGCCCAGGCCCAGGCCGCGGCGGTCGCCGGCGTGGTCGACGGCGCCGTGAGCGGTGTCCGCGTGGTGAAGGGCTTCGGGCAGGAGGACCAGGAGACCGGCAAGCTCCGGGAGGTCGGCCGCAGGCTCTTCGCCGGGCGGCTGCGCACCATCCGGCTGAACAGCAGGTTCACCCCGGCCCTGCAGTCCGTACCGGCCCTCGGCCAGGTCGCCATGCTGGCGCTCGGCGGCTGGCTGGCCGTCCGCGGTCACATCACCCTCGGCACCTTCGTCGCCTTCTCCTCCTACCTGGCCCAGCTGGTCGGCCCGGTCCGGATGCTCGCCGTGGTCCTCACCGTCGGCCAGCAGGCCCGCGCCGGCACCGAGCGCGTCCTGGAGCTGATCGACACCGAGCCGACCCTGAAGGAGGGCACGAAGACCCTCCCCGCCGACGCGCCCGCGACCGTCGAGTTCGACGACGTGTCCTTCGGGTACCACGACGACCGCCCGGTCCTGAAGGGGCTGAGCTTCGAGATCCGGCCGGGCGAGACCCTCGCCGTCGTCGGCTCCTCCGGCTCCGGCAAGTCCACGGTCTCCCTGCTCCTGCCGCGCTTCTACGAGGTGACCCACGGCGCCGTCCTGGTCGGCGGCCACGACGTCCGCGAGCTGACCTTCGACTCGCTGCGGTCGGCCATCGGCCTGGTCCCGGAGGACTCCTTCCTCTTCTCCGACACGGTTCGCGGCAACATCGCCTACGGCCGCCCCGACGCGACCGACGAGGAGATCCACGAGGCCGCCCGCGCCGCCCAGGCGGACCGTTTCATCGCCGAGCTGCCCGAGGGCTACGCCACCAAGGTCGGCGAGCAGGGCCTCACCCTCTCCGGCGGCCAGCGCCAGCGCGTCGCCCTCGCCCGCGCCCTGCTCACCGACCCCCGGCTGCTGGTCCTCGACGACGCCACCTCGGCGGTCGACGCCCGCGTGGAGCACGAGATCCACGAGGCGCTCAAACACGTCATGCGCGGCCGGACGACCCTCCTCATCGCGCACCGCCGCTCCACCCTCAACCTCGCCGACCGCATCGCCGTCCTCGACGGCGGGCGGCTCGCCGCCATCGGCACCCACGAGGAGCTCCAGGAGCGGTCCGCGCTCTACCGCCGGCTGCTCACCGACCCCGACGAGCTGGGCGGCGTCTCCCCGGGCCACGCCCTGCCCGCCGTCCCGCAGGAGGACACGTCCGTCAGGGACGAACTGGACGCGGAGTTCGACGCCGAGCGCGGCGTGACCCCGCGCCTGTGGACCGGTGACCGTACGCCCAGGGACCTCGCCCTCGCCGGGACCCCGGCCACCCCCGAGCTCCTCGCCCAGGTCGACGCGCTGCCCCCGGCCACCGACACCCCCGACATCGACGAGGGCCGGGCCGTACGTCCCGAGGACTCCTACGGTCTGCGCCGGCTGCTGCGCGGCTTCGGCCGCCCCCTGCTCGTCAGCCTCGCCCTGGTCGCCGTGGACGCCGGCATGGGCCTGCTGCTGCCGGTGCTGATCCGGCACGGCATCGACCAGGGCGTCACCAAGATGGCGCTCGGCGCGGTCTGGGCGGCCTCGCTGCTCGGGCTGTTCGCGGTACTGGCCCAGTGGGCGGCCCAGATCGGCGAGACCCGGATGACCGGCCGCACCGGCGAACGCGTCCTCTACTCCCTCCGCCTGAAGATCTTCGCCCAGCTCCAGCGGCTCGGACTCGACTACTACGAGCGGGAGTTGACCGGCCGGATCATGACGAGGATGACGACGGACGTCGACGCCCTCTCCACGTTCCTGCAGACCGGCCTGGTCACCGCCTTCGTCTCCGTCGTCACCTTCTTCGGCATCATGGTCGCCCTGCTGGTGATCGACGTACAGCTCGCGCTGGTCGTCTTCGCCACCCTGCCGCCGCTGATCGTCGCGACCTTCTTCTTCCGCCGGGCCAGCGTGAAGGCCTACGAACTCGCCCGTGAGCGGGTTTCGGTGGTCAACGCCGACCTCCAGGAGTCGGTGTCGGGCCTCAGGATCGTGCAGGCCTTCCGGCGCGAGCAGGACAGCGGCCGCCGCTTCACCGAGCGCAGCGAGAGCTACCGCGCGGCCCGTCGCAGGGGCCAGTTGCTGATCTCGGTCTACTTCCCGTTCGTGCAGCTGCTGTCGTCGGTGGCCGCGGCGAGCGTCCTGATCGCGGGCGCCCACCGCGTCGAGGCGGCGACGCTGACGACCGGCGCGCTGGTCGCCTACCTCCTCTACATCGACCTGTTCTTCGCCCCCGTCCAGCAGCTCTCCCAGGTCTTCGACGGCTACCAGCAGGCCACCGTCTCCCTCGGCCGCATCCAGGAACTGCTCCGCGAGCGGACGTCGACACAGGCGGCTGACCAGCCGCGGGAGGTGCCCGAACTCCGGGGCGAGATCGCCTTCGAGGACGTGCACTTCGCGTACGGCGCCGCCGAAGACGGCGACGCGGCCCTGGGCGGCATCGACCTGACCATCCCCGCCGGGCAGACGGTCGCCTTCGTCGGTGAGACCGGCGCCGGCAAGTCCACCCTCGTCAAGCTGGTCGCGCGGTTCTACGACCCGACGGGCGGCCGGGTGACGGTCGACGGCAGGGATCTGCGCACCCTGGACCTCACCGCGTACCGCCATCGCCTCGGGGTCGTTCCGCAGGAGGCGTACCTCTTCCAGGGGACCGTCCGGGACGCCATCGCCTACGGCCGCCCGGACGCCACCGACGCCGAGGTGGAGGCGGCGGCCCGCGCGGTCGGCGCCCACGAGATGATCGCCACCCTGGACGGCGGCTACCTCCACGAGGTGGCCGAACGCGGCCGCAACCTCTCGGCCGGCCAGCGCCAGCTGATCGCGCTGGCCCGCGCGGAACTCGTCGACCCCGACGTCCTGCTCCTCGACGAGGCGACGGCGGCCCTGGACCTGGCTACGGAGGCCCAGGTGAACCTGGCCACCGACCGCCTCGCGGGCCGTCGTACGACCCTTGTGGTGGCCCACCGGCTGACCACGGCCGCCCGCGCCGACCGGGTGGTGGTCATGGACCACGGCCGGGTCGTCGAGGACGGCACCCACGACGAACTCCTCGCCCGCGACGGCCGCTACGCCGACCTGTGGCGCACCTTCATCGGCCAGTCCGAGGAACCGGAGGAACCGGTCGGCGCCACCCGCTGAGCCGCCGACGTCGTGACCTGCCGTGATCCAGGGCGGGTCAGCCGGTCCCCGACGGTCGTGCAACCATCCGACATATGTCGTGCGTCCGTACATCAGTACGGTCATGGCTGGGGCACAGCTGCGGTGCGGTGCGGGAGGGGACGACTGTGGACAGTGGTGCGATACGGCGGCGGCTGGCGCTGGGAGCTGCCGTGCTGGCCGCCTCCGGGGCGCTCGCCCTCGTGGCGCCGGCCGAGGCCCAGGCCGTGACGGCGGCCGACTGCGCCGGACGTCAGGTGCGGACCCTGCCCTTCGCCACCGGCACCGTGCACATCTACCGGCAGGGCGGCTACGTCTGCGCGATCACGCTCCCCAGGTCGTCCGGCGGCAGACGCATGATGTCCGTCAGCGTCCAGGCCCGCGGCAACCGCCCGGTCGTCGACAAGGGCGAGTACAAGTACCACGCGGGCCCGGTGACCGTGCACGCCGGGCACCGGTGCGTCTGGGTCAAGGGCGCGGTGGGGCGCTCCTCGGCGAGCTCGGGGTGGATCCTCTGCTGAGGCCGTGACCGGTCGCGGGCGTCGACCTGCTCAGGGTGTTCAGCCCGGTCTCCGCACGCATCGGCCCACCTCGGGCGGTGAACCCCGGCCGCGGTCGAGGCCGGCAGGGAGCGTTCACATCCGGCGGGCGCAGCCCACCGGCTGGTCGCCGCCGAGCTGGACGTACAGGGCCGTCGATGCCGGGCACCGGTCCCGCGCGGTCACCGCCCGCACCACCTCGTACTGGGGCTTCCGCTTTCCCGAGCCGTCGCAGGCGGTCTCCCGGACCTGGCCGTGGCCCGAGCCGTAGACGCAGTCGCCGACGATCGTGCGCGGTCCACCGCCCCCGCCGGGGTCCCCGGGGTGCGGCGGCTCCAGGTTGCGCATGCAGGCGTAGCCCTGAGGGATCGTTCCGTCACCGTCCACGTCGCCGCCTGTGCGCTGGGCGCTGATGTGCAGCACGAAGTCGGTGGTGGCCGGGCACGCGGGGCCGGCGGCGACCGTCCCGTCGTACCGGGCGACGACCCGGGCCGCCGCCCGTTCGCCGGCGCAGGGAACCTCGGTGTAACTGGCGGTCCCGAACGAGCTGCACTCGTCGACCGCGAGGAACCGGGCGCCGTACCCGGAGGTCGCCGGACTCGCCGCCGGCCGCGCGCTGCCTGCCGGTTCCCCGGACGAGGACAGCCGGCACCCGGCCGACAGCAGGGCGACGGCGAGCGTCACCAGCACCCCCGCGAAACGTCTGCTCCTCATACCAACCCCCCTGCCAGCGTGGCCCGCGATCACGGTCCACGCCAGCCGTGCGGGATGCTTTCCGCCCGTTGGGGGTGTTACGCCCGATCCGTTACGTACGTCTAGTACGTCAGCCCGTGGCCGATCGGGTACAGCACCTGCGTCGGATCGTCCGCCCGCAGCACCGGCACCGGCAGCCTGCCGCGCGGTGCGACCCGGCCGGCGATCACCCGGGCCGCGGCCCGCAGTTCGACGTCCGTCCAGGAGTAGGAGGCCAGGCAGGCCCGCACGGTGGGCAGTTGGGCGATGTCGTACGGGTTGCGCACGGCCACCGCCACCACCGGCCGGCCGGTCGCGAGCAACTGCTCCACCAGCCG
Source organism: Streptomyces sp. NPDC026538 (assembly GCF_055567535.1). NCBI lineage: Bacteria > Bacillati > Actinomycetota > Actinomycetes > Kitasatosporales > Streptomycetaceae > Streptomyces > Streptomyces sp. NPDC026538. Next base: position 1,273,557 of record NZ_JBVHQG010000001.1, on the reverse strand, counting down.
CCGCTGCCCGCTGTCCGCCGTCACGTTGTACGTCCCGACGACCACCGCGTCCACCCCCTGGGCCGCCACGACCGCCTTGTCGATCGTCGCCGCGGAAGGTTCCGTACCGGTGGCCAACGCGGTGGCGGTGAAGCCGAGTTCGGTGAGGGCGGCGGCGAGCACGCCGGTGGGCGGCCCCGTCGTACCGGACGGGGAGGCCGGGTCGGCGCCCACCACCAGCACCCTGCCGTGCGTGCGGCGGGACAGCGGGAGCAGGCCGCCCTCGTTGACCAGCAGGGTGGTGGTGCGCTCGGCGATCCGGTCGGCGGCGGCGAGGTGCCGGGCCGTGCCCACCACCCGGCCGACGTCCTTGGCGTTGACGTACGGCCGGTCCAGCAGCCCCAGCCGGGACTTCAGCCGCAGGATGCGCAGGATCGACTCGTCCAGCCGCGCCTCGGTCAGCTCCCCGTCCTGGACGGCCTTCAGGACGGCGTTCCAGGCCACCTCCAGGGTGGGCGGGTTGAGGAGCTGGTCGACCCCGGCCTTCAGGGCGAGCACCGGGACCCGGTCGTCGCCGTACTTGGTCCGCACGCCCTCCATGCCCAGTGAGTCGGTCACCACGACCCCGTCGTAGCCGAGTTCACCGCGCAGGATGCCGGTGAGGACCGGGTGCGAGAGGGTCGCCGGGTCGCCGGAGCCGTCCAGCGCCGGGAACTGGATGTGCGCGGTCATGATCGAGTCGATGCCCGCCCGCACCGCCGCCCGGAAGGGGACCGCGTCCAGCTTCTCCCACAGCTCGCGGCTGTGCGTGATCACCGGGAAGCCGGTGTGGCTGTCGACGGCGGTGTCGCCGTGGCCCGGGAAGTGCTTGGCGGTGGCCGCGACCCCGGCGTCCTGGTACCCCTGCACCTCGGCGGCGACCAGCGCGCCGACCGCGTCCGGGTCGGCCCCGAAGGACCGTACGCCGATGATGGGGTTGGCCGGGTTCACGTTGACGTCGGCGTCGGGGGAGTAGTCCTGCCGGACGCCCATCGCCCGCAGCTCGGCGCCGGAGATCCGGCCGAGGGTACGGGCGTCGGCGTGCGAGCCGCCCGCTCCCATGGCCATCGCGCCCGGGAAGAGGGCCGCGGGCGTGCCGATCCGGCAGACGGCGCCGTGCTCCTGGTCGGTGGCGATGAGCACGGGGAGGCCGCGCGGCTGGTCCAGGGAGGCCTGCTGGATCCCGTTCGACAGTTCGGCGATCTGCCGGGGGTCCCGGGTGTTGTGCGCCCAGGTGAAATAGATGATCCCGCCGACGCGGTACCGGGCGATCAGCTCGGCGGCCGTGCGGACGCCGATCTCCTTGAGGTTGGCATCGATGTCGGCCTGGTCGGGGGCGGTGGCGGAGTGGCCGTAGACCCGCATCACGAACAGCTGGCCGACCTTCTCCTCAAGGGTCATACGGGAGAGGAGTGAGCGGAGCTTCTTGTCGTCGGCGCTCCGGTGGCCGGCGTTCTTGCCGCCGGAGCCGAAGGCGTACGCGCTGTTGCCGACGGTCAGTCCCGCGGTGACGCCCGCGGTCGCGACGAGGACGGTGCGTCTGGAGGGCACGTGCGCTCCTTCCGGTGGAGAACCGGCTGAAGGAAACTTCCGTAGGCACACCAATATTCGGGAAGTTTCTTTCCGTCAAGGGAAAGCACAGTACCCAGAAGGGGGCCGCCATCGGCGCATTGGAGGGGGGCACGTCGATGGCGGCGGGCCGGCGGCCGTGGTGCGGCGGAGAGGGTAGGTCGGGCATCGCAGCCAGCAGCGAGGGCCGACACCGCACCACGGAGACTCTTCCGACAGCCTGAGTGTTGGACGGACCGGAAGGGGGCAGGGTTCCCGACTCCGGCAAGTCGGGACGGAAGGTACGTAAGGGAGTGGGGGAGTCCCCTGCGACGGCGACGGCACGTGACCTGGGCGCTGCGCCCCCGGCGCCCTGACCTGGGCGTTCTGACCCCGGCGCCTGACCCCGGGCGCCCTGACCTCGGCGCTGTGACCCCGGCGCGGGGGCCTACCTCTCGCGGCGGGCGGTCGTTCCGTTCACGCCGACTCGTTGAGCAGGCGTGCCAGGTGGTCCCGGCCCGCCGTCAGCAGGCCGGGCAGCGGGGCCGCCGCCTCGTACCAGCGCTTCTCGTACTCCCAGCACAGCCAGCCGTCCCAGCCGTGCCGGGAGAGCACCTCGACGCACTCGGACAGGGGCAGGACCCCGGCACCGAGCGGCAGCGGGGTGGTGTCCTCGGCCGAGGCGATGTCCTTGACCTGGACATAGCCGAGGTGCGGGGCGAGCGCCGCGTAGGTCTCGGCCGGCTGCTCGCCGCCCAGCCAGGTGTGCATGACGTCCCAGAGCGAGCCGACCATGAGGTGGCCGACCGGGCCGAGGACGCGGATCGCGGCGGCGCCGGTGCTGTGCGAGTCGTGCGTCTCCAGCAGGACCCGGACACCGAGCGCGGCGGCGTCCTCGGCGACCGTGCCGAGCCGCCGGGCGGCGATCGCGTCGGACTCGGCGGCGGGCAGCGCCGGGTCGGCGCCGGGGAAGACACGGACGAAGGAGGCGCCCAAGTCATGCGCCAGCTGGAGGAGTTGGCGCACCTCGTCGAGGACCGGGGCGTCCTCGCCGGGGGCCGCGAGGCGCGCGTACCCGGCGACGCCCAGGACCTCCACCCCGGCCGCCTTGAACTCGGCGGCCACGTCGGCCCGTGCGGCCGGGCCCAGGCCGGGATGTACCGGCTCCTCCGGATGAGCGCGCAGCTCGACGCCGTGGTAGCCGTGTGCGGTGGCGAGCGCCAGCACGTCCGGCACCGGCAGACCGGGAACCCCGAGGGTGGAGAAGGCGAACCTCATGTCAACCAACCTACTTCTCAGCCACCGGTTTCGTGCAGGTCCAGTCGCCAGTCCTGTCCGACCAGGTCCTTGCCGAAGGAGCGGTGCGGCTTCTCGGCGCTGAGGACGAAACCGTGCCGCTGGTACATGCGGCGGGCGGCGGCGAGGACGTCGTTGGTCCACAGCACCAGGTCGCGGTAGCCGACCCCGCGCGCGAAGTCGATCACGGCGGTGACCAGCCGGTCCCCGATGCCCAGCCCCCGCGCCTCCGGTTCGACGAGCAGCAGCCGCAGCCGTGCGGTGCCCGGGGCGTCGTCCCGTACGCACATCACGCACCCCAGGGGCCGTCCCGCCCGCTCGGCGATCCAGACCCGCTCCAGGTGCGGGTCGTGGTCCTCGGCGTAGTCGGCGACGATCCGGGCCACCAGGCCCTCGTAGTCGGTGTTCCAGCCGTACTCGGCCGCGTACAGCGCTGCGTTGCGCTGCACGATCCAGCCCAGGTCGCCGGGGCGCGGCTCGCGCAGCACGACCTCGCCGGCGCCGTCGGGGGTGTGCGCGTCGCCGAGGATCGTACGGATGGTGCGCATGGCCTCGGCGAGCCGTGGCCGGGCACCGGGGTCGACGGCGCCCAGCAGCGAGCCGACCGAGTCCCGGGCGCGCTCGTCGAGCAGCTCGGCGGCGGACCGGCCGTACGGGGTGAGCGACACCCGCCGCCGTCGCGGGTCCTTCCCGGAGGGCGAGCGCTCGATCAGTCCGGCCTCCTCGAACTTGTTGAGGATCCGGCTCAAGTACCCGGCGTCCAGCGCGAGATCGGTGCGCAGGTCGGCCGCGTCGGTGTCGGCGGAGTGCGCGAGCTCGTACAGCACGCGGGCCTCGGTGAGGGTGTACGGGGCGTACAGGTGGCGGCCGTAGTCGAGGGCGCCGATGACGTTGGTGTAGAAGCGGTTGAAGGCGCGGATGTCCTGGACGGTCATGGCTGGACCCCGATGGTTGACTGAGTCAGAGATGCCGCGGCTCCGAGGCTATCCCGTCATCCGGTCCTGCCGGAAGGCGTCGGCCTGAACGGCCGTGCGGCGGGCTTTACTTGTTCTTGCTGGTTGGGTTCGTTCCTGCTTTTGACTTCGTCGCGCCCGAGTCGTAGGTTTATACACGAACGTCACTAATGTCCGTTTCAACCTGGGACGTGACGTGGTCCGCCGGAGAGCCCGTGCGGTGCGGAGAACCGGCATCAAGGGCGGCGGACGCGCTCAGAGCTGCGCGCAGGCTCTGGAGTGCACGCAGGGCGGCTGTGAAGCGGTCGCCGTAACACACCACACCCTCGGAGAGGGGTAATCATGCGCGCGCACACCACACGTATGAAGAGGGTCGCCATCGCTGCGATCTCGGCACCCATCCTGGCGCTCGCCGCCGGAGCCGGAGTCGCCAGCGCGGCCACCCACGCGGCACCTGACCACGTTGTCGCCTACCAGGACAACGGCGGTGGCGGCGGCCACGGCGGCGGTGGCGGAGGCCACGGCGGTGGCGGCGGCCACGGCGGCGGCGGAGGCCACGGCGGCGGCGGTTACGGCGGCGGCGGTGACCACGGCGGCGGCGGCTGGGGCGGCGGCGGCTGGGGCGGCGGCGGCTGGGGCGGTGGCCACGGCGGCTGGGGCGGCTGGGGCGACGACGACGACAACGGCTGGGGCGGCGGAGGATGGGGCGGCGGTGGCTGGGACTGAGCCAAGCCACAGTGATTGACGCTCCCTGACAACAAAGGATGGGTCCGGGTGTCCGGTCTTCGGACACCCGGACCCATGCGGCAAACCCCCCGCCGGGCCCCGGGCCGGGCGGCCGTGGAGGCGGTGACCGGATGAGGATCGTCTGTGTGGGCGGAGGCCCGGCCGGGCTGTACTTCTCGATCTCGGCGAAGCTGCGGGACGCCGGGCACGAGATCATCGTTCTGGAGGCGGACCCGCCCGAGGCCACCTATGGCTGGGGCGTCGTCTACTGGAGCGATCTGCTGGACATCCTGTACCGCAACGACCCCGAGAGCGCGCGGGCGGTGAGCGCCGGCTCCGTGCTCTGGCAGCAGCAGGACATCCGCGTGCACGGCAACCGGTACGACGACACCGCGCACTTCGGCGGCTACGGCTACAGCATGGGCCGCGCGGCCCTCCTCGACGTCCTGGCCCGGCGCGCGCGCTCCCTCGGCGTGGACGTACGGCACGAGCGCCTCGCCGACCCCACCGACCTGCCCGATGCCGACCTGGTCCTGGCCGTCGACGGCGCGGGCAGCCGGATCCGGCAGAGCCGTGCCGAGCACTTCGGCCCGCACATGGAGACCGGCCGCAACCAGTACATCTGGCTCGGCACCGACCGGCAGTTCGACAGTTTCGTGTTCGCCTTCGAGGAGACCGAGGCGGGCTGGATCTGGTTCCACGCCTATCCGTCGTTCAGGGGGATCAGCACCTGCATCGTGGAGTGTTCCCCCGAGACCTGGCAGGGCCTCGGCCTCGACACGCTCGACGAGGACGACGCCGTCCCCCTGCTGGAGAAGATCTTCCACCGCGCCCTGGACGGCCACTCCCTGATCAGCAGGTCAAGGGGTGCGCCGGCGAAGTGGCAGCGGTTCACGCACATCACCAACGAGACCTGGGTGGACGGCACCGACGAGGGCCGGCCCGTCGTGCTGGCCGGCGACTCCGCGCACACCACCCACTTCACGCTGGGCTCCGGCACCCGGCTCGCCATGATCGACGCGATCGTGCTGGCCTACGCCCTGAAGGAGTTCCCGGATCCGCGGGTGGCGCTGCGCGAGTACGACGCGCACCGCCGCGCGGAGCTGCACGCCGTGCAGGCGGCGGCGCGCACCAGCATGGCCTGGTTCGAGCGGCTCGACGACTACCTGGACCGCGACCCGGTCGACTTCGCCTACGCGATGTCGGTCCGGCAGGGCCGGCAGTCCCCCTGGCACTACCAGACCCACCTGGCCATGCAGCTGACACCGGTACGCCGGGCCCGACGGGCCTACGACACGGGCAGGCGCTGGTACCAGGACCGCAAGAGGGGTGAGGCGCCGCTGCCGCTGCTGGGGCGGTCCCTGCGGGGCGACCGCTGACAGCGGCGCGGGCGTGGTGGCGCGGGGCCCCGCCACCGACGCGCGAGCACCCTGAGGAACCGTTTCTGCTGGGTGAGCTCCTCGCGATCCCAGCTCCGACCGGCCCCCACCCGCCGCACGGCAGCCCCCCATCGGGCCCGCGGCCCACCCTGCTCAGGTCCGCGGCCCACCTGCTCGGGCCCGCGGCCCACCTGCTCGGGCCTGCGGCCCACCTGCTCAGGTCCGCGTCCCACCTGCTTGGGCCTGCGGCCCACCTGCTCGGGCCCGCGTCCCACCTGCTCGGGCTCGCGTCCCACCAGCCCAGCCCCGCGATCCATCAGCCCAGCCCCACGGCCACCCGCCCTCGGCGTCGTACTCACCCGCCGTCCCGGGCCGACGGCCCGGCTGTCCCGGGCGCACGTCCCGCTCAGCTCCGCGGTACCCCCGAAGACCCCCGTACCATCAGCTCCCCCCGGACCGTCGCGATGCCGCCCGGCGGGGGCTCCTCGCGGCCCATGGCGATGCGGCCGGCCCGGGCGCCCGCCTCCGCCAGCGGCAGCCGTACCGTCGTCAGCGACGGCACCGCGTCGATGCTGAACGGCAGGTCGTCGAAGCCGGCCACCGACACGTCCGCCGGGATCCGCAGCCCCGACTCCCGCAGCGCCGCGCACGCCCCCAGCGCCACCGAGTCGTTCGCGGCCACGACCGCCGTCAGCGACGGGTCGCGGCGCAGCAGTTCGAGCGTCGCCTCGTACCCCGCCCGCCGGTCGTAGCGCCCGTGCACGGTCCAGCGCGGGTCCTCCTCGATGCCCGCGTCGGCCAGGGCGGCCCGGTGGCCCTCCAGGCGGTGCCGGGTGGTGGTCCGCTCCTCGGGGCCCGCGATGTAGCCCAGCCGCCGGTGGCCCAGCCCGATGAGATGCTCGGTCAGCTGCCGGCCGCCGCCGCGGTTGTCGAAGGTCAGGGCCACCGCGTCGGTGTCCGGCGCCGGCGGCCGCCCGCACAGCACCACCCGGGTCCCCGCGTCCGCCAGCTTGCGCAGTTTCGACGCCACCGCCGCCGCGTGCGGCGCGTTCTCCATCGCGCCGCCGGTCAGGATGACCGCCGCCGCCCGCTGTCGTTGCAGCAGGGTCAGATAGGTCAGTTCTCGCTCCGGCGACCCCCCGGTGTTGCAGACCACCGCCAGCCGCTCGCCGCCGGCGCGGCCGCCCGGGCCGCCGATCTCCGCCTGGATCGCGCTCGCCATGATTCCGAAGAACGGGTCGGCGATGTCGTTGACGAGGATGCCGACCAGGTCGGAGGTGGCCGCCGCGAGCGCGCTCGCCGGCCCGTTGAGGACGTAGTCCAGCTCGTCCACCGCCCGCAGCACCCGCTCCCGCGTGGACGCCGCCACGGGGTAGTTGCCGTTCAGTACGCGCGACACCGTCGCGGGCGAGACCTGGGCGCGGGCCGCCACGTCCGCCAGGGTCACCGTCATCTCGTCGTCCTCCGGTCGCGCGTCTCTTCGTACGCCGTCGTACACAGCCTGATCAAAGGAAGCCCCCTTGCCGTGCAGACCATAAGGCCATTCACTCCTGTTGTTCGCCCCCTCGAACAACTCGACCCCATCACGGTCTTGTACAGACCAGTGGTCAAAGGCTAGCTTCAGACCATATAGAAAGCGCTTGCTGCGTTAGTGAGACGCATGCGGACGAAGGGAATCACGTGACACGCAAGACGGTGCGTATCGCCATGAACGGCGTGACCGGGCGCATGGGCTACCGCCAGCACCTCGTCCGCTCGATCCTCGCGCTGCGCGAGCAGGGCGGTCTCGACCTCGGCGACGGCACTGTGCTGTGGCCGGAACCGATCCTCGTCGGCCGCCGGGAGCACGCGCTCCGCGCCATCGCCGGCCGGCACGGCCTGTCCGACGAGCACATCTCCACCGACCTGGGGTCCGTGCTCGCCGACCCGACCGTGGACATCTACTTCGACTCCCAGGTCACCTCGGCCCGCGAGGAGGCCCTCCGGCAGGCCATCGCCGCCGGAAAGCACATCTACACCGAGAAGCCGACCGCGACCGGCCTGGCCGGCGCCCTGGAACTGGCCCGGCTGGCGAACGCGAAGGGCATCAAGCACGGCGTCGTCCAGGACAAGATCTTCCTGCCCGGCCTGCTGAAGCTGAAGCGGCTCATCGACGGCGGCTTCTTCGGCCGGATCCTGTCGGTCCGCGGCGAGTTCGGCTACTGGGTCTTCGAGGGCGACTGGCAGCCCGCCCAGCGCCCGTCCTGGAACTACCGCGCGGAGGACGGCGGCGGCATCGTCGTCGACATGTTCCCGCACTGGGAGTACGTGCTGCACGAGCTGTTCGGCCGGGTGAAGTCCGTCCAGGCCCTCACCGCCACCCACATCCCGCAGCGCTGGGACGAGAACGGCAAGCCCTACGACGCCACCGCCGACGACGCCGCCTACGGCATCTTCGAACTCGACGGCGGCGCCGTCGCCCAGATCAACTCCTCGTGGGCGGTCCGCGTCAACCGCGACGAACTGGTCGAGTTCCAGGTCGACGGCACCGAGGGCTCCGCGGTCGCCGGGCTGCGCAACTGCCGCGCCCAGCACCGCAGCGCGACCCCCAAGCCGGTGTGGAACCCGGACATCCCGGCCACCGAGGTCTTCCGCGACCAGTGGCAGGAGGTCCCGGACAACGGCGAGTTCGACAACGGCTTCAAAGCCCAGTGGGAGCTCTTCCTCAAGCACGTCTACGCCGACGCCCCCTACCACTGGGACCTGCTGGCCGGCGCCCGCGGTGTGCAGCTCGCCGAGCTGGGCCTCAAGTCCTCGGCGGAGGGCCGCCGTATCGACGTACCGGAGATCTCCCTGTGACCATCCAGCTCCCGGGCGCCGACGGGGCGCTGCGGACCTACGAGCCGCGCACCGAGCCGCTCGCCGTCACCCCCGGCACCCCCTTCACCTCCCGTACGGTCTTCTCGGCGGCCCACGTCGTCGCCGACCCGTTCGCCGACGTCTCCCCGGACTCGCCGGCCGCCGTCGACTGGGACGCCACCCTCGCCTTCCGCCGCCACCTGTGGTCGCACGGCCTGGGCGTCGCCGAGGCGATGGACACCGCCCAGCGCGGCATGGGCCTGGACTGGGCGGGCGCGGCCGAGCTGATCCGCCGCAGTGCCGCCGAGGCGAAGGCGGTCGGCGGCCGCATCGCCTGCGGGGTCGGCACCGACCAGATCACCGGCGGCACGCTCGCCGGGATCCGGGCCGCCTACGAGGAGCAGCTCGCGCTCGTCGAGGAGTCCGGCGCCCAGGCCATCCTGATGGCCTCCCGGGCGCTCGCCGCCACCGCCTCCGGCCCCGAGGACTACCTGGAGGTCTACGGCCACCTCCTGCGCCAGGCCACCGAGCCCGTGGTCCTGCACTGGCTGGGCCCGATGTTCGATCCGGCGCTGGCGGGCTACTGGGGCTCGGCCGACCTGGACGCGGCGACAGAGGTGTTTCTGGAGGTCATCGCCGCCCACCCGGACAAGGTCGACGGCATCAAGGTCTCCCTGCTGGACGCGCAGCGGGAGATCGACCTCAGGCGGCGGCTGCCGCAGGGCGTCCGCTGCTACACCGGCGACGACTTCAACTACCCCGAGCTGATCGCCGGCGACGAGCAGGGTTTCAGCCACGCCCTGCTCGGCATCTTCGACCCGCTGGGACCGCTGGCGGCGCAGGCGGTACGGATCCTGGACACGGGCGACACGGCGGGCTTCCGGGCGCTGCTCGACCCGACCGTGGCACTCTCCCGCCACCTCTTCCAGACCCCCACCCGTTTCTACAAGACGGGCGTGGTGTTCCTGGCCTGGCTCGCCGGCCACCAGGCGCACTTCACCATGGTCGGCGGCCTGCAGTCGGCCCGTTCCCTGCCGCACTTCGCCCGCGCCTACGAACTCGCCGACGGCCTGGGCCTGTTCCCCGACCCGAAGCTCGCCGAGGACCGGATGAAGACCCTTCTCGCCCTGTACGGAGTGACCCGGTGACCGGCGACCTTTCCCGTTTCTCGATCAACCAGATGACGGTGAAGCAGCTGTCGCTGCCCGAACTGGCCGACGCCTGCCTGGAGCTGGGCGTGCCGGCCGTCGGCCTGTGGCGGGAGCCGGTGCAGGCCTACGGCGTGGCGGCGACCGCCAAGCTGGTCCGCGAGGCGGGTCTGACCGTCACCACCCTGTGCCGGGGCGGCTTCCTCACCGCGATCGACCCCGGGGCGCGGGCGGCGGCCCTGGCCGACAACCGGCGGGCGGTCGAGGAGGCCGCGGCCCTCGGCACCGACACCCTCGTCCTGGTCTCCGGCGGCCTGCCGGCGGGCTCCCGGGACCTGCACGGGGCCCGGGAGCGGATCGCGGACGCGCTGGGGGAGCTGGGCCTCTACGCGGAGCGGCACGGGGTCCGGCTGGCCATCGAGGCGCTGCACCCGATGTACGCCTCCGACCGGTGCGTGGTCTCCACCCTCGCCCAGGCCCTGGACCTCGCGGAACGCTTCCCCGCCCACCAGGTCGGCGTCACCGTGGACACCTACCACATCTGGTGGGACGACCTGGCGCCCGCGGGGATCGCCCGGGCCGGCGCGGGCGGCCGTATCCACACCTTCCAGCTCGCCGACTGGACCACCCCGTTGCCCGAGGGCGTCCTCAACGGCCGCGGCCAGATCGGCGACGGCGCGATCGACATGCGGGAGTGGAAGGGCTACGTGGAGGCGGCAGGTTACACCGGCGCCATCGAGGTCGAGCTGTTCAACGAGGGGTTGTGGGCGCGGGACGGCCGCGAGGTGCTCGCCGAGACCGTGAACCGATTCGTGGCGCACACGGCGGACTGACGGGTCGGTGGCCTGCCTCGCTTCCCGCGAGGCGTGGTGTCGTGGGGCTGAGAGGTGTTGACCCTCGACCTTGTGCAGGGCCCAGAGTGCGGGTGTGGAGAACGACATGCACAGCATCGGAGAGATTTCCCGCGACAGCGGGCTGGGCGTGAGCGCCCTGCGGTTCTACGACCGCGCCGGTGTGCTGGTGCCGGCCTGGGTGGATCCGGTGAGCGGTTACCGCTGGTACGAACCCGAGCAGGTTGAAGAGGCCCGGCTGCTGGCCTGGTTGCGGCGGGCGGGGATGCCGCTGGCGGACATCCGGCTGGTGCTGGCCAGTTGGTCCGGCGCAGACACCGATCTGGTCCGGAATCTGCTCGACGCGCACCTGTGCCGTCTCGAACAGGGGCTGTCCGATGCCCGCAGCGCGTTCTCCGCACTCCGAGCACTACTCGATCACCGGGAGAATGTCATGACCTCGCTCCGCATTGCCGCCGTCCGTCTGTCCGTCGCCGCGCCGGAGCTGGCGGCCGCGCTGGACACGGTTCGTTTCGCGGTGAGCACCGACCCGGAGCTGCCGATGCTCGGCGGAGTTCTGTTCGACTTCGAGGGCGAGAGCTTTCATGTCGTGGCGACCGACCGGTACCGAATGGCGGTCGCGCAGGCCGGTGTCGCCGGATACGACGGGAGCCGAGTGCAGGTCATCGTGCCCACCCCGCTCGCCGACGCGATGCGGGCGCTGTTGGACGGCGAGGGACCTGCGCGACTCTCTCTCGACGGTGACCGCGTGACGCTGGAGGCTGGGGGCAGGCAGGCGGCCGGTCAGTGCCTCGACCACGACTTCCCCGACTACCGTCGTCTCCTGCCCCAGGCCGGCAGGCGCCGCGCCGTCGTCGAGGTGACGGCCTTCCGGGAGGCTTTGGAGACTGGCCCTGTCCGCTTTGGAGAGGCCGGAGCGCACGATCTCAGCGTGCTCAGGGTGGAGGACGACGGCACGGTGACCCTCTGGGGTGATGTTGACGAAGACCCGAACCGTGTCGCCCTCAACCGCGAGTTCCTGCTGGCCGCGCTGGCCGCCGGGGCCCGTGACCGACTGGTTCTGGAGTTCGGCGCGCCCACCGCGCCGATCGCGATCCGCCGACCCGACGACGAGGGCGCCTTCTCGATGCTGATGCCGGTCCGTCTGGAGAACTGACGGTACAGGCAGCAACGTGACCCTCCGGGCCGGCCCGGACCGCGGCCGCAGGCGCCCCGGAAAAGAATCTTCCGCATCCCGTACAACCGTCCCCCCACCCCGCCGGTCGTATCTGGCGTCAGAACCTTTGGAGGGGGGTCCGGGGGGATCCGGGGGGGATCGCGGGGGTTCTGACCGGAGGGGGTAGGCCGAGGGGGTTCGATCGACGGATCGGGCCCCCTCGAAGCATGCCCGGCTCGCCCGGGGCGTCGGCTGGTTCCTGTGTTGTTCGAGGGGGCCTCGTGCCCCAGGCTGCTGCTGAACGGGACGACTTGTTCGACTCGGGGGGCGGCTCTCGTGCTGCGTATTCACTTCACGCCTCAGGACCTGGCCCGCGTCCGGGTGGCGAGCGCCCCGGACCCGCTCTGGGAGATCACCTGCAGTCTGCACCGGTTACAGACCTCGCGGGGCCGCTGGGCCTACGCCGACTGGTACCGGGAGACCCGCGTCACCCTCGTCGGGACCCAGCTCGGGGCGGCCGTCCGGCGGCTGCTGGTCCCGGTGCTGCCCCGGGCCCGCTATCTGCCCGACTTCCTCACCCCGCACGCTGCCGCCGACGGCCTGGACCGCGGGCTCGCGGCGATCGTCGACACCCCGCCCGACCGGGTCGCCCTGGAGATACGGACCCTGGACCGGATCACCGGCGCCCCCGACTGGGCGCCCCGGCTGCGGGAACGCGAGGCCCGCGAGGATCTCACCGGGCTCCTGCGCGCCTACCACGAAGCGGTCATCGCGCCCCACGAGAGCCGCATTCACGCCACGATCGCAGCGGAGCGCGCACTGCGGGGCCGGGACGCCCTCGCGACCGGGCTCGACGGACTGCTCGCCGGCCTGTCACCCGCCGTCCGCTGGCAGCCGCCGGTCCTCCACGTCGACTACGTCGAGGACCGGGACCTGCGCCTCGACGGCCGCGGACTGCGGCTGATCCCCTCCTACTTCTGCTGGCAGTCACCGATCTCGATGGCCGACGACACCCTTCAGCCGGTGCTGGTCTACCCCGTGCACGGCCTCCGTGCGCCCGCCCCCGAACGCCCGCCCGAGGTCTCGCTCGCCGCGCTGCTCGGCCGTACCCGCGCGGCCGCGCTGCGGTCCCTCGCACTGGGCGCCACCACCTCCGAACTGGCCGGGGTCCTGGGCGTGTCGGTGCCCACGGCCTCCCACCACACCACCGTGCTGCGCGACGCCGGCCTGGTCTTCAGCCACCGCCACCACAACACGGTGCTGCACACCCTCACCCCACTCGGCGCCGCGCTGCTCAGACCGACGAGCGACGCCGGGGCGTCATCCGGATGAGCCCCGGTCGTCCTGGCCGAGCAGGGCCGCGGCCCGTGTCAGGGCCTGCCGGCGGTGCTGCCAGACCTCCTCCAGACGGGCCCGGGTCCGTGAGGGCTGCTGCCGCAGGAAGACCTCACGCCGGTCGGCGCCGGTGCGGCGCAGGCCGCTCACGCCGTCGCAGTGCTGATCGGCCGTGGCGGCGGCGCGCTGCTCCCGCGCCAGCTTCGAGGCGCTCGCTCCCCGGACGGCCTCGGCCCGCAGCGACTCGATCAGCGCGGCGGGCGTCTTCGCGGGCCGGCCGGTGTCGGCCATGCAGCGCTGCCAGCGCCCCAGGGCCTTCTGGTAGGCGGGGGCGGTGGCCAGGTACCGCTGGAGGAGCTGGTCGACGTCCTGCGGTACGAGGGTGTCCTCGAGGGCGGCCCGTACGGTGCCGTACAACCGGGCCCGCGCGCGGGCCGTGCAGCCGCCCGTGGCGTAGGTCCCGCTCGCCCCGCTGGGCAGGGTCAGCGGCGCCGACTGGCCGGCCGGCCCGTCGAGTGCGGCGGAGTAGCGGGTCTGTGCCGTGGCGGACAGGGAGCGAACGTACCGGTCCTGGGCCGTGGGACCGTTGTTCATGCTGCCCAGCGCCGTGGAGACGCCGTAGCCGGGTGCCGAGCGGGAACCGATCGACTCGGCCGTGGTCGCCCCGGCGGGTGGCCGCGGGCCCGCGCTCGTGACCAGGAAGCGCAGTCCCCGGTCGCGCATGCAGCGCTGGGTGAGGAGCTGCGAGGCGCCGAAGAGCTGCCAGCGCTGACGCAGCGCGGTGGCGTCGTTGGTGAGGACGGCGGCGGCGTGACCGGACTCCCGCGCCGCCGGTGCCGCCTCGGCCGAGGCGGCCGTCCCCGGTCCGGTGCACGCGGTCGCGGCCGTGCAGACCAGGGTCACGACGAGGAGCAGCAGGGGCAGCAGGCGTGCCGGTGCGTGCCCGGCACGGCGGTGCGGGAGCTCTGTCATGGGTGATCGCCCGTCATCCAGTGGCCGGTCAGGGCCCGGTCAGCAGTTGGAGGTCCAGAAGTTGCTGCTGATCGAGTCGTTGAAGCTGGTCGAGGTGCCGGGCCAGACGAGGTTCGCGAAGTTGCTGTTGGACCAGTCCTTGGGCAGGCAGGCGGACAGGCCGGAGTAGTTGATGTCGCGCCACACCTCGACACCCAGGCCGCTCGTCCCGTGGTTGTACCCCGAGGAGGCGCAGTCGCTCCATGTACCGGTGGAGCAGCTGGAGTGGGAGTAGGCGCCCCAGTTGGCGTTGGCGCCGGAGAACTTGCCCGGCCCGTCGCCGTAGCCCGAGTTGACCCAGAAACAGAAGTAGGTGCTCGGGCAGTCCCCGATGGCCTGCGGGGAGACCGCGGCGGAAGCGGCCGTCCCGTGTACCGCCTGCGGGGCGGCGGCGGCCGGCTTGGCGGCCGGGGCGGCGGAGTGGCCGTCGGCGGCGGCCGCGCTGCCGGGAAGGGTGAGGCCGATGAAGGCGGCCAGAGCGGTGGCGGCGAGCGCCGCGGCTAAACGGAAGGATCTCATGCGAATTCCCTCTTTCTGGAGCTTTCTGCGGCTGTTCGTGCGTGATGAGTGATATTGCCAACCGGGGCCGAGGGCGGCCATCACGTTTCACGGGGATGAAAAGTCCCAGGTGCAGAGGGGGAGTCCGGTGCTCCGTATACGCCCGTGCCCCGGCACGGCCTTCTAGAAGAACACCCCGCACCGCAGCAGCACGTTGGCGTACGGCCGGGCCTCGCCCGTGCGGACCACCAGGTGGGCGTCCCCCGACAGCTCTTTCAGCCGTTCGTGCGGGACCAGGGCCAGGTCGGGGAAGTGCCCGTCCAGCAGCCCGGCCGCGGCCGGATTGGCCCCGCGTATCTCGGTCGCCGCCGTGGCGCCCTCCACGACCAGCTCGGACAGCAGCCCCTCCAGCACCTGGGCGAAGGACGGCACCCCGGCCCGGAAGGCCAGGTCCACGACCCGCGGCCCCTTCGGTATCGGCATCCCGGCATCGCAGACCAGCACCCCGTGCCCGTGCCCCAACTCCGCCAGCGCACCGGAGAGATGCCGGTTGAGGATCCCCGTCTTCTTCACGGCGCCCCGACCTCCGCCGCCGTCGGGTACGAGTCCTGCGCGCCCCGCTTCGTCACCGCCGCCGCCCCGACCCGGGCCGCGTACCCCGCCGCCTCGGCGAGCGACGCGCCCGCCCCGAGCCGTACCGCGAGGGCCGCGGTGAACGCGTCCCCGGCCCCCGTGGTGTCCACCGCGTCCACCTTCACGGAGGGGACCGGCTCGACCCCGTGCCCGTCGGCGACCAGCGCGCCCGCCGCGCCCAGCGTCACCACCACCGACTTCGGGCCCCGGGCGAGCAGGAGCCGTGCCCAGTCGGCCGGCTCCTCGCTCACGCAGGCCTCGCCGAGGAGCACCTTCGCCTCGTGCTCGTTCACGATCAGCGGGTCGCAGGCCGCGAGGACCTCGTCCGTAAGGGGCCGCGGCGGGGACGGGTTGAGCACGAACCGGCTGCCGGGAGCCAGGTTCCGTACCACCTCCACCACCGTCTCCAGCGGGATCTCCAGCTGTGCGGAGACCACCCGGGCGGCCTGGAGGAGGCTGCCCGCGGCCCGTACGTCCGCCGGTGCGAGCCGGCCGTTCGCGCCCGGCGAGACCACGATGCTGTTGTCTCCCGAGGGATCCACGGTGATCAGCGCGACGCCCGTCGGCGCCCCGCCCGCCAGCACGCCCGCCGTGTCCACCCCGGCCGCCCGCTGCGAGTCGAGCAGCAGCCTGCCGTGCGCGTCGTCGCCGACCCGGGCCAGCAGCGCGGTGCGGGCACCTAGCCGGGCGGCCGCGACCGCCTGGTTGGCGCCCTTGCCGCCGGGGTGCGTGGCGAGGTCGCCGCCGAGCACGGTCTCACCGGCGGCCGGCCGCCGCTCGACCCCGATCACCAGGTCGGCGTTGGCGGATCCCACGACCAGGAGGTCGTAGTCGTACATGAAGTGACTCCCTAAGAGAACGAGTTGAGGCGGCCGGGCTCGACAGGTGTCGCCCGGCCGCCTCCTTGGTACCTCAGCCCGTGAACCCGGCCACGTTCTCCTTCGTGACCACCTTCACCGGCACCTTGATCGTCGACTCGACCTTCTTGTCCTGGATCGCCTTGAGCGCGTTGTCCACGGCGATCTTCCCGAGCTGGGAGGGCTGCTGGGCGACCGACGCGTACAGCGTGCCGTTCTTGACCGCCGTCAGGCCGTCCGGGGTGCCGTCGAAGCCGACCACCGAAACCGACGTGCCGGCCTTGGAGCCGAGTGCCTTGATCGCACCGAGGGCCATCTCGTCGTTGGCGGCGATGACGCCCTGGACGTCCGGGTGGGCCTGGAGCAGGTTCGACATCACGTCGAGGCCCTTGGTGCGGTCGAAGTCGGCCGGCTGCTGGGCCACCACCTGGATGCCGGGGAAGGCCTTCAGGCCGTTGGCGAAGCCCTGCGCGCGTTCGCGGGCGGCGGAGGTGCCGGCCTGGCCCTGCAGGATCACGATCTTGCCGTGGCCGCCGAGCTTGTCGCCGATCGTCTTGGCGGCCAGCTCGCCGCCGGCGACGTTGTCGGAGGCGACCAGCGCGTCGGTCCTGGCGTTGTTGACGCCCCGGTCGACCGCGATGACCGGGATGTCGGCCTTGTCGGCGGCCTTCACGGAGTTGCTCGCCGCGTCCGAGTCCACCGGGTTGACGATGATCGCGCCCAGCCCCGAACTGGTGAAGTTCTGCAGCTGGTTGGCCTGCTGCGAGGCGTCGTTCTGGGCGTCCGTGACGGTCAGGTCCACGCCCTGCTTCTTCGCCTCGGCCTGGGCGCCGGACCGGATCTGCACGAAGAAGGGGTTGTTCAGGGTGGACAGGGACAGGCCCATCTTCGGGTTGCCGGAGGAGGATCCGGTGTGCAGGAGGGAGGTCGCGGCGACGAGTCCGACGGTGACGACGGCCGCGAGCGCGTACGTGCCCGCCTGCTTGCCCCTGTTGCCCCCGGTACCGGCGGCCACCGGGGTCGCCCCGGCCTTGCGGCGCACGGTGTCGAGGAGCACGGCGAGCGCGATGACGACACCGATCACGACCTGCTGCCAGAACGCGGAGACGTTCAGCAGGTTGAGGCCGTTGCGCAGTACCGCCAGGATCAGCGCGCCGATCAGCGTGCCGGAGGCCTTGCCGGTACCGCCGGCCAGCGACGCGCCGCCGATCACGACGGCCGCGATGGCGTCCAGTTCGTAGCCGTTGGCGGCCTGCGGCTGCGCCGAGGAGAGCCGGGAGGCCAGCACGATGCCGGCGACGGCCGCGAACAGCCCGGACAGCGCGTAGATGGCGAGCTTCTGCTTGTTCACCCGCAGCCCGGAGAGCCGGGCGGCCTCCTCGTTGCCGCCGATCGCGTACATCGAGCGCCCGATGTACGTCCGGCCGAGCACGAAGGCGGCGATCAGCCCCATGAGGACCATGACGAGGACCGGCACCGGCAGCCAGCCGCCGAGCGTGTCACCGAGGTGCGAGATGGATTCGGGGAAGGCGATCGGGGAGCCCTCGGAGATCACCAGCGACAGGCCGCGGGCCACCGACAGCATGGCCAGGGTGGCGATGAACGGCGGCAGCTTGCCGTACGCGATGAGGAAGCCGTTGACGAGACCGGCCACTATGCCGGTGGCGACGGCCAGCACCACGGCCAGGAAGACCGGTACCCCGTGCGAGGTGGCGCTCCAGGCCAGCACGGTGGCCGACAGGGCCGCGACCGAGCCGACCGACAGGTCGATGCCCGCCGCGACGATCACGAACGTGACACCGAAGGCGAGGATGGCCGTCACGGCCGCCTGGACGCCGACGTTCAGCAGGTTGTCGGTGGTGAGGAAGTCCCCCGACAGCGCCGACATGGCGATGACGAGGACGATCAGCGCGGTCAGCGCGCCGTTGTCGAGGAGCAGCCGGCGCACGCCGGAGACGCCACCGGCGCCCGCGTTCCCGCTCTTGAGCGTGTCAGTGGCCACGTCCGGCCTCCTTGTCGGTTGTGGTGGTGGGGGTGCTGACGGCGAGGGCCATCACGGAGTCCTGGGTGGCCTGGTCGGCGGAGAGCTCACCCGCGATCCGGCCCTGGGCCATCACCAGCACCCGGTCGCTCATCCCGAGGACCTCGGGCAGATCGCTGGAGATCATCAGTACGGCGGCTCCGGCGGCCGTCAGCTCGTTGATCAGCTGGTAGATCTCGACCTTGGCGCCGACGTCGATACCGCGCGTCGGCTCGTCGAGGATCAGCACCTTGGTGTCGGCGAGGAGCCACTTGCCGATGACGACCTTCTGCTGGTTTCCGCCGGAGAGCGTGCGCACGTGCTGACCGAGTCCGGCCATCCGCACGCCCAGCTGCCCGGCGATCCGCTCGGCGGCGACATGCTGCGCCTTGAGGTCGACGATCCCGGCCCGGGTGGCCCGGCGCAGGGTCACCAGGCCGAGGTTCTCCTCGACGGAGGCGTCGAGGACCAGCCCCTGCCCCTTGCGGTCCTCGGGGACGAGCCCGATCCCGGCGGCCAGGGCCGCGTTGACGTCGTGCCGCTTCAGCGCCGTACCGGAGACCTGCACGGCCCCCTTGTCGTACGGGTCGGCGCCGAACACGGCCCGCACGACCTCCGTGCGGCCGGCGCCCACCAGACCCGCGATGCCGACGACCTCCCCCGCGTGCACCGCGAAGCTGACGTCGTGGAAGACCCCGTCCCGGGTCAGCCCTTCGACGGACAGCAGCGCGGCACCGGTCTCGGCCCGTTCCCGCGGGTACTGCTGCTCGATGGACCGCCCGACCATGAGCCGGACCAGCTCGTCCTGCGGAGTGGTGGCGGGCACCTGCCCGACGGACTTCCCGTCGCGGATCACCGTCACCCGGTCCCCGAGAGCGGCGATCTCCTCCAGGTGGTGCGTGATGAAGACGATCCCCACCCCGTCGGCCCGCAACTGCCGCACGATCGTGAAGAGCTTCTCCACCTCCTCGGAGGTGAGCACGGCGGTCGGCTCGTCCATGATGAGCACCCGCGCGTCCAGGCTGAGCGCCTTGGCGATCTCGACCATCTGGAGACGGGCGATACCGAGTTCACGCACCCGCGCGCGGGGCGGGACGTTCACCCCGACCCGCTTGAGCAGGGTCTCGGCGTCGGCCTCCATCCGCTTCCGGTCGATCATCCCGAAGCGGCGCGGCTGCCGGCCCAGGAAGATGTTCTCGGCGACCGTGAGATCGGGTACGAGGTTGAACTCCTGGTAGATGGTGGCGATCCCGAGCCGCTCGGAGTCCTGCGCACCATGGATGCGCACCTCCTCGCCGGCGGCCAGGATCCGCCCCTCGTCGGGCGTGTAGGCGCCGGAGAGCATCTTGATGAGGGTGCTCTTGCCCGCGCCGTTCTCACCGAGGAGTACGTGCACCTCGCCCCGGCGCAGATCGAAGTCGACGCCGTCGAGCGCGACCACGCCGGGGAAGGACTTCCGTATGCCCTCGATGCGCAGCAACTCGTCCGGGTTGCTCACGACGTGCTCCTTTGCACAGGGGTCTGGTTCTCGCCACGGTTCGAGCCGTGGCTCCCGTCGTGGTGCGCGCCGCACGAGCGGCGTACGACGAGCCGAGCGGGGAGGGTGACGGACTGCGGAGGCCGCCCCTCGATACGGTCGATCAGCGCGCGCACGGCGGCGCGTCCCAGCTCGCCGGTCGGCTGGGCGATCGCCGTGACCGGCGGATCGGTGTGCACGAACCACCGGATGTCGTCGAACGCGGCGAGCGCGATGTCGTCCGGCACCCGCAGGCCGCGTGCGCGTACGGCGTCGAGCGCGCCGAGCGCCATCAGGTTGTCGGCGGCGAAGACGACCTCGGGTGGCTCGGGCAGGTCGAGGAACCCCTCGGTGGCCCGCCGCCCGCTCTCGGCCTGGAAGTCGCCCTGGCCTATGTAGGCGTCGGGGAGGGGCACGCCGTACTCGGCGAGCGCCTCCCGGAAGGCCCGCACACGCTCACTGCCGGTGGTGGTGGCCGCGGGGCCCGCGATGATCGCGAGCCGCCGGTGCCCCAGCCCGTGCAGATGCGCGACGAGGTCCCGGATGGCGGCCTGTCCGTCCGCGCGCACCACGGGCACGTCGACGCCGGGGATCCACCGGTCGACGAACACCATCGGTGTTCCGCCGCGCGCCGCCTCCAGCATCAGCGGGGAGCCGCCGTCGGTGGGGGAGACGAGCAGCCCGTCGATACGTCGGTCGAGCAGCGTCCGCACGTGGTGGTCCTGCAGCTCGGGCCGCTCGTCGGCGTTGCCGATGATCACGCTGTAGCCGTGCGCGCGGGCCTCTTCCTCTACCGAGCGGGCCAGTTCCGTGAAGTACGGGTTGAGTACGTCGCTGATGACCAGGCCGAGGGTGCGGGTCTGGTCGGTGCGCAGGGAGCGGGCGACGGCGTTCGGGCGGTAGCCCAGCGTCTCGACGGCGGCCAGCACACGGGTTCGGGCGTCGGCGCTGACCGACGGATGGTCGTTCAGGACACGGGACACCGTGGCGACGGAAACGCCCGCCGCGGCGGCCACGTCCTTGATGCTCGCCATCGCCGCTCCACCTCCTCGTGGAACTCATGGAATCGATTACACGCACTGCGTACCGAGGATTGGAATCGATTACACGGCTGTGAGGCAAGGGGTGGGAGGTGGCCGAAACCGAATCGTGACTCTGGCCGGTTCGGTGCGCCGGGGCGAGGCCCACAGGAGGGTGCCGGAGCGCCCAGGGGCTGGTACGCCGACGGCCTTCGGCGTACCAGCCCCGGGGCGGCCTGCTCGGTTCCCGTCAGCCGATGCGGGTTCCCGTGCCGCTGACGCGGACGCGCGGGTCACCCGCGTACAGGGTCACCGTGAGTTCGCCGGGGCGGCCCAGGTCCTCGCCCTGGTGCAGGGTGAGGACGGCGTCCTCGGCGACCAGGCCCAGCTCACGGGCGTAGGCACCGAAGGCGGCGGCCGCGGCACCGGTCGCCGGGTCCTCGACGACGCCCCCGACGGGGAACGGGTCGCGGACGTGGAACACGGTGGCCGACTCCCGCCACACCAACTGCACCGTGGTCAGGTCCAGGCGGTGCATCAGCGCTTCCAGGCGCGCGAAGTCGTACGCGAGGTCCGCGAGGCGCGCCCGGGTCGCCGCCGCGAGCACGAGATGACGGGCACCGGCGAACGCGATCCGGGGCGGGAACGCCGGGTCGAGATCGGCGGCCGGCCAGCCGAGCGCGGCGAGCGCCTCCGCGAGGTCGGCGTCGGCGACCTCCTCGACGTGCGGCTCGACGCTGGTGAGGGTGGCCCTGACGGTCCCGCCCTCGTCGGTCACCGTCACCGGCACGGTACCGGCGCGCGTCGCGAACTCCAGCTCGCCGGGGCCGATCCGCTCGGCGAGTGCGATCGCGGTCGCGATGGTGGCGTGGCCGCAGAACGGCACCTCGGCCTTGGGACTGAAGTAGCGGACGGTGTACGACCGTTCCTGCCCGGAAGCGGTCAGGAACGCGGACTCCGAGTACCCGAGGTCGGCGGCGATCGCCAGCATGGCGTCGTCGTCCAGGCCGCTGGCGTCCAGTACGACACCGGCGGGGTTCCCGCCCTCGGGTCGACCGGAGAAGGCGGTGTATCGCAGTACCTCGGGGCGCGGTGCGTTCGTCGTCATGGTCGCGCAACACGTGGCGGTCGCACGGCTATTCCGGCTGTTCCCATCCCCCTCCCCCTTCCGCACGCCGGTCACGCCAGGGTGTCCCGGACCGTACGGAAGGCGAAGGGGGAGAGGGGCCGAACCCGGTGCCTCCGGTGAAGCGTTGCGCTACCGATGGTGTGTCACATCGGCTTGGGCTTGAAGACCGCGAAGGTCGCGCCCTGCGGGTCGGCGACCACCGACATCCGGCCGGCCATCATCTCGAACGGCGGTGCCAGTACCGTTCCGTTGCGCTTGACCAGCGCGTCCACCGTGGAGTCGACGTCGTCCACCGCGAAGTACGTCAGCCAGTGCGGCGGGACGCCGGGCCGGTCGTCGCCGAGCTGTGCGGCACCGCCGACGGCCTTGCCGCCGACGTTCAGCGACCAGTAGTCCCCGTCGGCGCCCTCCATCGGCTGGATCTCGATGCCGAAGGACTCGCCGTAGAAGCCGGTGGCGCCGAGGACGTCACTGGTGTTCAGCTCGTTCCAGATCAGCGCGCCCGGCTCGTTGACCAGCCCGGCGCCGTGGAACTCGCCCCGCTGCCACACCCCGAACACCGCGCCCTGCGGGTCGGCGGCGACCAGCATCCGGCCGAGCCCGCCGACGTCCATCACCGGGGCCAGCAGGGTGC
Source organism: Streptomyces sp. NPDC026538 (assembly GCF_055567535.1). Taxonomy (NCBI): domain Bacteria; kingdom Bacillati; phylum Actinomycetota; class Actinomycetes; order Kitasatosporales; family Streptomycetaceae; genus Streptomyces; species Streptomyces sp. NPDC026538. The sequence goes on along the minus strand of NZ_JBVHQG010000001.1, from coordinate 1,250,992 downwards.
CGCCCGCCGAGACGATCGCGTCCTGGGTGGCCGGCGCGTCGGTGCTGGCCAGGTAGGTGGTCCAGACGGTCGGCGGCTCCGGCTGCCCCTCGGGCGCCATGGCGGGACCGATCCCGGCCACCGGCTTGCCCCGCAGCGTGCAGACCGCGTACCCGCCGAACTCACCCGGGCCGACCTCGCCCTGCCAGCCGAACAGGTCACGGTAGAAGTCCAGCGCGGCCTGCTGGTCCTGTGCCATCAGGTCGACCCAGCACGGGGTGCCGGTCGCGTACGGAGTAGTGATCTCGGGCATCTCAGGTTCTCCCTGCGCGCGAAAAAGTTCCCGCCGCCCACCTTCACCGCCCACCGCGGATCCCGCCACCCGGGCCGCGAGGGGAAATTCCTTTCGTAGACCGCCGGGGTCGGTGCCGGGAGCTGTGCGTCGAGCCGAGGCCGGACACGCCGATCCGGCCTCTTCCGTGCACGGCGGCTGTCCTGTTCTCGATCGCGAGCCGCCGGAGTGTCCGTGCGCGTGCCGGCTATCGCAGACACATGCGGACATGGCGAGGGGCCGTGTGGACGGAACCCTGGGTGGAGGCGTTTCTGCGGGGTGTGGTGAGGCGGGCGCCGACGGGGGAGGAGCCGCAGCCGCGGTGGATGCCTCGGCGCGTACTGACCGTGGTGTCCGTGGACGTCGACGACACCGCCGGTGTCGGGGCGGTCTGGATCCTGTGGCGAGCGGAATCCCGGCGGACGCATTGAGGAACCGCGTCGGCCCGTGCGCGGTGAGGATCAGTCTGAGCGCGTGCCGGCTGACGGTGACGGCCCGGAGGTCGTTGGGGATGGTGAGCGTGTACTCCCAGGCTTCGGGCATGCGTCATCAACTCCGGTGGTCGTGGGGGAGTTTCACGCGCGGTGGCGTTGCCGCGGTCGTCGTGGCAGGACGGAGCGGCGCCCTTCCGCTGCGTGAGCGGTGCGTCACTGACAGTAGGGGTGACCTATTACCCGTGGTCTTCCCAGCCGGAGCCTTCACTGCCTTCGTTGAGGATCTCAAGGCATTCGATTGGCGGAAGTCGTCCTACTCAGGCCCCGACGACGGCAACGCCTGTGTGGAGATAGCGAAGTCACCCACCCACACAGCCGTCCGCGACTCCAGGACCCCCGCTCGCGCCACCCTCTTCTTCCCCACCCCCGCCTGCGCGGCCTTCTTCGGCGCCCTGAAGAAGGACCCCACCCGTAAACTTCCGGCGTGGCATTCATGAGCATCCCGCACTGCTGCTTCCTGTGATCGGAAGGCGCTGAGGGCGAGGCCGGACGGCGTCGCCCTCCTTGGTGTGCCTGTTGCGCCGGTCTCCGTACGCGCGTGCAGGCACGGTCCCTTCCCTTCGGCTCTGCCAGGAGTGCCTCGTGCCCGTGTTGCTTCCCCCTGCCCTCGAACAATTCCTAGACCTGCTGCGCTGCCCGACGTGCCGCGCGCGCCGTCTGCACCCAGAACCCGGCGCACTGCGCTGTGCGGCGGGCCATTCCTTCGACATCGCCCGGCACGGTTACGCCGGTCTCCTCACGGGCGGCCGGGCCACCAGCGGCGACGACGGTGCCATGGTCCGGGCCCGGGACCGCTTCCTGGCCACCGGCGGGTACGCCCGCATCCGGCAGGCCGTGGCCCGCCTGGCGGCCGACTCGGCCCCTCGGCTGGGCACGGTCGTGGACGTCGGATGCGGAACGGGCTACTACCTGGCCGGTGTCCTGGACCGGTTGCCCGGCGCCCACGGGCTGGGCCTGGACACGTCGGTGCGCGCGCTGCGCTCGGCGGCCCGGGCCCACGAGCGGGGCGCCGCGGTGGCCTGGGACGTCTTCCGTCGCTTCCCGCTCGCCGACGGGGCGGCCGACGTGGTGCTCGACGTGTTCGCCCCGCGCAACCCGGCCGAGTTCCGCCGGGTGCTCCGCCCGGCCGGCCGGCTGATCGTGGTCCGTCCCACCACGCGGCACCTGGCCGAGCTGCACGGCCGGGTGCCCGGGACGATCACCGTCGACGCGGCCAAGGAACAGCGCCTGCACCGGGCGCTGGCCCCCTGCTTCGAGGCCGTCGTCACGGAGCGGGTCGAGTACCCGGTGGTGCTGTCCGGGCGGCAGGTCCTGGACCTGGTGGGGATGACGCCGAGCGCACGGCATGTGAGCGGTGCGGACCTGACCGGGGGCGGCCTCCTCCTGCCGGACCGGGTCACCGTCTCCGTGCTGGCCACCGCCTATCGGCCTCGGTGACCACGACGGGCGCGTGCGCCCGCTGACCGGCGAAGTGCGGGCAGGCGCGCGGCGGCATCCTCAGCGCCGGCGGTGTGATCAGCGCCCACGCGTAACCCCCGGCGGCCGCCGCCCCTGTCAGTCCCCACCGGTACCGTCGGTTCATGGCTCAGCAGACGGGGACCCCCACCGGCGAACGACGGCTCGCCACCGTCGAAGGCGTACTCGAACGGATCACCTACGCCAACGAGGAGAACGGCTACACGGTCGCCCGCGTCGACACCGGCAGAGGCGCCGGTGATCTCCTCACCGTCGTCGGCGCGCTGCTCGGCGCGCAGGTGGGGGAGTCGCTGCGGATGGAGGGCCGCTGGGGCTCGCACCCCCAGTACGGCAAGCAGTTCACCGTGGAGAACTACACCACCGTGCTGCCGGCCACCGTCCAGGGCATACGACGCTATCTGGGGTCCGGGCTGGTCAAGGGGATCGGGCCGGTGTTCGCCGACCGGATCACCCAGCACTTCGGGGTGGACACCCTCCGGATCATCGAGGAGGAGCCCAAGCGGCTCATCGAGGTGCCGGGGCTCGGGCCGAAGCGGACCAGGAAGATCGCCGACGCGTGGGAGGAACAGAAGGCGATCAAGGAGGTCATGCTCTTCCTGCAGACCGTCGAGGTGTCCACCTCGATCGCCGTGCGCATCTACAAGAAGTACGGCGACGCCTCGATCTCCATCGTGAAGAACCAGCCCTACCGGCTCGCCGCCGACGTCTGGGGCATCGGGTTCCTCACCGCTGACAAGATCGCCCAGTCGGTGGGGATTCCCCATGACAGTCCGGAGCGGGTGAAGGCGGGGCTGCAGTACGCCCTGTCGCAGTCCGCCGACCAGGGGCACTGCTATCTCCCCGAGGAGCGGCTGATCGCCGACGCGGTCAAGCTGCTCCAGGTCGACACCGGTCTCGTCATCGACTGTCTCGCCCAACTGGCCGCGCCGCCCGAGGACGGGGAGGACCCCGGTGTCGTACGGGAGAAGCTGCCCGGGCCCGCCCCCGACGCCGAACCCGTCACCGCCGTCTACCTCGTTCCCTTCCACCGCGCCGAAGTGGCGCTCGCCTCCCAGCTGTTGAGGCTGCTGCGCACCGGCGACGACCGGATGCCGTCGTTCAGGGACGTCGCCTGGGACAAGGCGCTCGCCTGGCTGAAGGACCGCACCGGCGCCGACCTCGCCCCCGAGCAGGAGGCCGCCGTCAAGCTGGCGCTGACCGAGAAGGTCGCCGTGCTGACCGGCGGGCCGGGATGCGGCAAGTCGTTCACCGTCAGGTCGATCGTGGAGCTGGCGCGGGCCAGGCGGGCCAAGGTGGTGCTCGCCGCCCCGACCGGCCGTGCCGCCAAGCGGCTCGCCGAGCTGACCGGTGCGGACGCGTCGACCGTGCACCGCCTGCTGGAGCTGAAGCCCGGCGGTGACGCGGCCTACGACCGGGACCGGCCGCTGGACGCCGACCTGGTGGTGGTCGACGAGGCGTCGATGCTGGACCTGCTCCTCGCCAACAAGCTGGTGAAGGCCGTACCGCCCGGTGCGCACCTGCTGTTCGTCGGGGACGTCGACCAACTGCCCAGCGTCGGGGCGGGGGAGGTGCTCCGGGACCTGCTGGCCGAGGACAGTCCGCTCCCCGCCGTCCGTCTCACCCGGGTCTTCCGGCAGGCCCAGCAGTCGGGGGTGGTCACCAACGCGCACCGGATCAATGCGGGACAGACCCCCGTCACCGAAGGGATGAAGGACTTCTTCCTGTTCGTGGAGGACGAGACGGAGGAGGCCGGGCGGCTCACCGTCGACGTCGCGGCCCGCCGCATCCCGGCCCGGTTCGGGCTCGATCCGCGCCGGGACGTGCAGGTGCTCGCGCCCATGCACCGGGGGCCGGCGGGCGCGGGCGTGCTCAACGGTCTGTTGCAGCAGGCCATCACGCCCGGCCGTCCCGACCTCGCCGAGAAGCGGTTCGGCGGGCGGGTCTTCCGGGTCGGGGACAAGGTCACCCAGATCCGTAACAATTACGAGAAGGGCAAGAACGGTGTCTTCAACGGCACCGTGGGCGTGGTCACCTCGCTCGACCCGGTCGACCAGCGCCTCACGGTGCTGACCGACGAGGACGAGGAGGTCCCGTACGAGTTCGACGAACTGGACGAACTGGCCCACGCCTACGCGGTGACCATCCACCGTTCGCAGGGAAGTGAATATCCCGCCGTGGTGATCCCGGTCACCACCGGTGCCTGGATGATGCTCCAACGGAACCTCCTCTACACGGCGGTCACCCGGGCCAAGCAGCTGGTCGTCCTGGTCGGTTCACGCAAGGCGATCGGTCAGGCGGTGCGCACGGTGTCGGCGGGCCGGCGCTGTACGGCACTGGACTTCCGGCTCCGCGGCGGCGCATAGGGGCGCATAGGTGACGTGCCGAGGGCCATCACAAAAAATGATCGATCAAATGAGTCGTGAAGGTCACAGACCACTTCCAGATGGCGAGACGAGGGGGCAGGATGAGCAGGTTGGCGGCACTGAGTGCCGTCGATGGGCCTAATGGTCGACCCCGAGTGCACTCTCCTGAGCCAAATGGGGGATGGTAGAGACAGTCAGGGCACCTCGAAGATGAGGCACTACGTCGGTGAGGGAAGACGTGAGCGACAACTCTGTAGTACTGCGGTACGGCGACGGCGAGTACACCTACCCGGTGGTCGACAGCACCGTCGGCGACAAGGGCTTCGACATCGGGAAGCTCCGCGCCCAGACCGGTCTGGTGACCCTGGACAGCGGGTACGGCAACACTGCCGCCTACAAATCCGCCATTACCTACCTCGACGGTGAGGCGGGCATCCTTCGGTACCGCGGCTACCCGATCGAGCAGCTGGCGGAGCGCTCCACCTTCCTGGAGGTGGCGTACCTGCTGATCAACGGTGAGCTGCCGACCGTGGACGAGCTGACCACGTTCAAGAACGAGATCACGCGGCACACCCTGCTGCACGAGGACGTCAAGAACTTCTACCGGGGCTTCCCGCGCGACGCCCACCCGATGGCCATGCTGTCGTCGGTGGTGTCGGCGCTGTCCACCTTCTACCAGGACAGCCACAACCCGTTCGACGCGAAGCAGCGCGACCTCTCCACCATCCGTCTGCTCGCCAAGCTCCCGACGATCGCCGCGTACGCGTACAAGAAGTCGGTCGGCCACCCGTTCGTCTACCCGCGCAACGACCTCTCCTACGTGGAGAACTTCCTGCGCATGACGTTCTCGGTGCCGGCGCAGGACTACGAGCTGGACCCGGTCGTCGTCTCGGCGCTGGACAAGCTGCTGATCCTGCACGCCGACCACGAGCAGAACTGTTCGACGTCGACGGTCCGCCTGGTCGGCTCGTCGCAGGCGAACATGTTCGCGTCGATCTCGGCCGGCATCTCCGCCCTGTGGGGCCCCCTGCACGGTGGCGCCAACCAGTCCGTGCTGGAGATGCTGGAGGGCATCCAGGCCAACGGCGGTGACGTCGACTCCTTCATCCGCAAGGTGAAGAACAAGGAGGACGGCGTCCGCCTGATGGGCTTCGGCCACCGGGTCTACAAGTCCTTCGACCCGCGCGCCAAGATCATCAAGTCCGCCGCGCACGACGTCCTCTCCGCGCTCGGCAAGTCCGACGAGCTGCTGGACATCGCGCTGAAGCTGGAGGAGCACGCGCTCTCCGACGACTACTTCGTCTCGCGCAACCTCTACCCGAACGTCGACTTCTACACCGGCCTGATCTACCGCGCGATGGGCTTCCCGACCGAGATGTTCACGGTCCTGTTCGCCCTCGGCCGGCTGCCGGGCTGGATCGCCCAGTGGCAGGAAATGATCAAGGAGCCGGGTTCCCGTATCGGCCGCCCGCGTCAGATCTACACGGGTGTCGTCGAGCGCGACTTCGTGCCGGTCGAGGAGCGCTGACACCAGCCGTCACCGGTCAGGGGGCACCGCCGTCATCGGTGCCCCCGCCGCACGGACAGCGGAACGCGGCGGAGAACGTACAGGCACGGCAGAAAACCGCACGCGCACAGCAGAAGGCGCCCTGGAGCGCCGGTCCCCCCACGGGCCGGCGACCAGGGCGCCTTCCCGTGTCCCGGTGCGGATTCCCCCCACGGGATCCGGCCGGGCGCTCGGTATGGCAGCGCCTGAATTCGCTGCTTTGAGCACAACGAGCAGAACTCGCCGTACTGCGTGTCGTGCTCCAGTGACGCGGTGCGATCTGCCGGGACCCGTACCGCACGGGAGGGCCGCTCAAAGCTTCCCGTCGTACGTGTCCCGGCAACGCATCTCTGAGGAAGTCCCCCAAGACATCCCCAGATGCCAGGTCAGCGCCCCCCAAGACGCTGGTCTGACATCGCCAACTTAGACCTTCGAACCCCTTCGATGGTTACGTTCGCATCACTGTGATCTGCGTCTCTTGCATATGTCCGTTAGATGCGCAAGAGCCCCGATACGGCGATCGGAGCTCAAGCGTAAGGATGATGCGCGAGCCTTGTGAAGAGCTTATGTGAGGTGCGCGTTGGACTCCAGGGGGACTTCTGCATCGACTGCCGCGAACCGGCGGTAACTTTCAGCGGAAGGTGCGCAGCCGCAGGCTGTTGGTCACCACGAACACGGAGGAGAAGGCCATCGCGGCCCCCGCGATCATCGGATTGAGCAGTCCCGCGGCGGCCAGCGGGAGCGCGGCCACGTTGTAGCCGAAGGCCCACACGAGGTTGCCCTTGATGGTGGCGAGGGTCCGCCGGGAGAGCCGGATCGCGTCCGCCGCCACCCGCAGGTCGCCGCGGACCAGGGTCAGGTCGCCGGCCTCGATCGCCGCGTCCGTCCCCGTGCCCATCGCCAGCCCCAGATCGGCGGTGGCCAGCGCGGCCGCGTCGTTGACGCCGTCGCCGACCATGGCGACCGTGCGCCCCTCGCGCTGCAGCCGTCGTACGACGTCGGCCTTCTCCTCGGGCAGCACCTCGGCGATCACGTCCTGGGAGTCGATCCCGACCGCGCGGGCGACCGCCTCGGCCACCGCCCGGTTGTCCCCGGTCAGCAGCACCGGCGTCAGCCCGAGGCCCCGCAGTTCGCGCACCGCCTCGGCGCTGGTCTCCTTGACCGTGTCCGCGACGGCGAGAACGGCGCGGGCCTCGCCGCCCCAGCCAGCCAGGACGGCCGTACGGCCCTCCTCCTCGGCCCGGGAGCGGGCGGCGGTCAACTCCCGCGGTACGGCGTCGAAGAGGCGCCCCACGGCCACCTCACGGCCGTCCACGCGCCCGCGTACGCCCCGCCCGGGGACGTTCTCGAAGTGTTCGGCCGCAGGCAGGGCCCCGACCCGCTCCTCGGCCCCCGCGGCGATCGCGCGCGCCACCGGATGCTCCGAGGCGTGTTCGAGGGCGCCCGCGAGCCGCAGCACCTCGTCCTTCTCGGTGCCGGCGGCGACGTACACCTCCTGGAGGCTCATCCGCCCGGTGGTCACCGTCCCCGTCTTGTCGAGCACGACGGTGTCGACGCGGCGCGTGGACTCCAGCACCTCCGGGCCCTTGATGAGGATGCCGAGCTGCGCGCCCCGCCCGGTGCCGACCATCAGCGCGGTCGGCGTGGCCAGGCCCAGGGCGCACGGGCAGGCGATGATCAGCACGGCGACGGCGGCCGTGAACGCGGCGGCCGTGTCACCGGTGACACCGAGCCAGACCCCGAAGGTCGCGAGCGCGATCAGGATGACGGCGGGCACGAAGACGGCGGAGATCCGGTCGGCGAGCCGCTGCACCTCGGCCTTGCCGTTCTGCGCGTCCTCCACCAGCCGCGCCATCCGCGCGAGCTGGGTGTCGGCCCCGACCCGGCCGGCCTCGACGACCAGCCGCCCGCCCGCGTTGACGGTCGCGCCCGTGACGGCGTCGCCCACGGTCACGTCCACCGGCACCGACTCGCCGGTCAGCATCGAGGCGTCCACCGCCGAGGCGCCCTCGACCACGGTCCCGTCGGTCGCGATCTTCTCCCCGGGCCGTACGACGAACCGGTCGCCGACCGCCAGCGACGCCACCGGGACCCGGACCTCACGTCCGGCCCGCAGCACCGCCACGTCCCTGGCGCCCAGCTCCATCAGCGCCCGCAGGGCCGCCCCCGCCCGCCGCTTGGAGCGGGCCTCCAGATAGCGGCCGAGCAGGATCAGCGCGACGACCCCGGAGGCGACCTCGAGGTAGATCGAGGACGCGCCCCCCATGCCGCCGTCCGTCCGGGAGACGGTGAACCGGAACTCGTCGTGCATGCCGGCCATGCCCGCCTCACCGAAGAACAGCGCCCACAGCGACCAGCCGAACGCGGCCAGCGTGCCGACCGAGACCAGGGTGTCCATGGTGGCCGCGCCGTGCCGGGCGTTGGTCCAGGCGGCCCGGTGGAACGGCAGGCCGCCCCAGACGACGACCGGAGCGGCGAGCGTCAGGGACAGCCACTGCCAGTTGTCGAACTGCCACGCCGGAACCATGGAGAGCAGCACCACCGGCGCGGCCAGCAGGGCGGAGACGACCAGGCGATGGCGGAGGGCGGCGAGTTCGGGATCCCGCTCGGCCCGGTCCTGCGGTTCCGGTTCCTGTGCCGGCTCCGGGGGCGCGGGCTCCTCGGCGGTGTACCCGGTCTTCACGACCGTGGCGATCAGGTCGGCGACCTGGACCCCCCCGGGGTATGTGGCCCTCGCCTTCCCGGTCGCGTAGTTCACCGTGGCGGTGACGCCGTCCATGCGGTTGAGCTTCTTCTCGACCCGGGCCGCGCAGGAGGCGCAGGTCATTCCGCCGATGAGCAGCTCGACCTCGGCCGTCGGGCCGGGGGCCGGCTCGGCTATCCGTGTCTCTGCGGTGGTGGTGCTGGTCATGTCCGGACTCCAGACAACGGACCGGACCGCATGGAGCCAGTATCAGCTGGTCGGCACGGCCCGGCGGAGAGATACGTTTCCGTCGTACGTACTGCGGGTGCTGCGTGGTGCTGCGGGTACCGGCCGCGGCTTCGACGGGGTCAGACCCTGCCGACGAGTTCGAAGCCCGCCTCGTCGACGGCGGCGCGGACCGCCTCCTCGTCGAGTGGGCCCGCGGAGACGACGGTGACCTCACCGCTGGACGCGACGGCCTTCACCGAGCTGACGCCGGGCAGCTCGGAGATCTCGGCGGAGACGGAACCCTCGCAGTGTCCGCAGCTCATGCCGGTCACCTTGTAGACGGCGGTCACGGAACCCTGGGTGTCGGTCTGGGCGGTCATGTCGTTCTCCTCGTGGAGGCGTGTGGGGCCGGTGGGGCTCGCGAGGGAACCCCACTGTTTTCACACTATACCCCTAGGGGGTATTTCTCCAAGAGGGGTCCCGGCGCGCCAGCGAGCGCACCCAGGCGATGCCGAGCAGCGCGACGAGCACCAGCAGACCGACCGAGAACAGGGTGAAGAGGTGTTCCTGTGCGGCCGTGGGGCGCGGGATGTACCCCTCGGCGAACAACCGCCGGTCCAGTCCGGTACCCGCCAGCTGGGCCACCAGCCAGATCGCGATGCCGTGCGTGGAGTCCCACAGGGCGTGCAGCAGGGCGACACCGAGGTAGGCGCCCACGACCGGGGTGGTGATCAGGAAGCGGCCGTTCGGGCGGCGGCAGGAGAGCAGGACCCCGCCGGCGATCGCCGTCCACAGACCGTGCCCGAAGGGGGCGAGCACCCCGCGCAGGGTCTCCGTCTCGATCAGCGCCCGCAGGTCGATGCCGTCGGTGGAGACCGCCGCGTCGAAGGCGTAGCCGGCGCTCTCCAGGGCCGCGAACCCGAGGCCGACGGCGGCGCCGAGCACCAGCCCGGCCCGCATACCCCGGATCCCGGGCAGCCGGCGCAGCACGAACATCAGCGCGCCGAGCTTCACCGCCTCCTCGATCAGGCCGACGGCGGCGAACATCCCCCAGGAGGGGCGGACGAGGTAGGACTCCATCACCGAGGCGCCCAGCACCCCGAGCGTGCCGCCGGTCAGGAAACAGCCGAGGATCGCGCTGACGCCGAGGTCGCGGGCGTGCCGCTCGTAGGCCCACAGCACGAAGGCGACCGGGACGAGGAAGCTGCCGAGCAGGATGAGCGTCGGCAGCAGCGTGGTGTCCCCCGTCGCGTACGTCACCACCGCGGTCAGCGCCCACAGGGCGAGCCCGCCGCCGAGGCAGCGCTTCCACAGGCCGGTGCGGATACGGGGGTACGGCGGTGGCGGCTGCTGCGGACCGGGGATACGGGCCTGCGGCCGACGGGGCGACGGAGAGTGGGTCACGGCGGGGTCCCCCTGGGTGCTCCTGCGGGCGCGGGCGGCGCATGGCGGATCGGGGCTGACGGAACGGGAGTGAGGCGATTACCCGCACTCTAGGCATATGCGCCGAATGTCGCAGTCCGGAGCGGGTATGAGGACTCGCCCCGGCCCGGGCGGTGTCACGCACGGCGCGGATTCGGCGGAGACCGGGCGGGGGGTCCGGCGCGCACGGACGCGCCGGCAGGCGGCTCCGTCGCGTGTCCGAGGGCCCCACGGCCGCCGTTCCGCCACCGCCGGCCGCGGCGAGCCCGGAACCGGTGCTGCACCGCGCCCCTCATGCCGCTTAGCCTTCGCGGAGCCCCCGGAAGGAGCACCCGCGCATGCGAGCAGTCGTCTTCGACCACTACGGCGCCCCCGCCGAGGTACGGGACGTGCCGGACCCCCGCCCGGCCCCGCACGGAGTGGTGGTCCGGGTCGAGGCCACCGGCCTGTGCCGGAGCGACTGGCACGGCTGGGCGGGCCACGACCCGGACATCACGCTTCCGCACGTGCCCGGCCATGAACTCGCCGGCGTGGTCGAGCAGACCGGTGCCGCCGTGACCGGCTGGCGCCCCGGCGACCGGGTCACCGTCCCCTTCGTCTGCGCCTGCGGCGGCTGCCCGTCGTGCGCGGCCGGCGACCAGCAGGTCTGCGAACGCCAGACCCAGCCCGGCTTCACGCACTGGGGCTCCTTCGCCCAGTACGTGGCCCTGGACCACGCCGACGTGAACCTGGTGGCGATCCCGGAGGGCATGTCGTACGCGACGGCCGCCTCCCTGGGCTGCCGCTTCGCGACGGCGTTCCGCGCGGTGGTGCAGCGCGGCAGGGTCGCGGCGGGGGAGTGGGTGTCGGTGTACGGCTGCGGAGGCGTGGGCCTGTCGGCGGTGATGATCGCGGCGGCGGCCGGGGCGCGGGTGGTCGCGGTCGACGTGTCGGCCCAAGCCCTGGACCTGGCAAGGAGGTTCGGCGCGGCGCACTGCGTCGACGCGGGGCGCGGCGACGACCCGGCGGCGACGGTCCGCGAGCTGACCGCCGGCGGCAGCCACCTCTCCCTGGACGCCCTCGGCTCACCGCCCACCGCCGCCGCCTCGGTCAACTCCCTGCGCCGCCGCGGCCGTCACGTCCAGGTGGGCCTGCTGCCGTCCCCGGACGGCACCACCCCCGTACCGCTGGCGCGTGCGCTCGCCCTGGAACTGGAACTCCTCGGCAGCCACGGCATGGCGGCGCACGCCTACCCCGCCATGCTCGAACTGGTCCGCGCGGGCACCCTCCGCCCCGACCTCCTGGTGACCTCGACGATCACCCTGGACGCGGCGCCGCGGGCCCTGGCGGCGATGGGCGGGGCCCCGGGGGCCGGGGTGACGGTCATCGAGCCGTGGGCCTGAGCGCCCCGCCGGCCGCGGTTCAGGCATCTCTGCGGTTTCTGTTGCCCGGCCGGGAGGCGACCCAGGCGCGGACCGTGTCGGCGTACCAGTAGGGCTTGCCGCCCTCCACGTGGTCGGGTGGCGGGAGCAGCCCGTGTTTGCGGTAGGAGCGGACGGTGTCGGGCTGCACCCGGATGTGTGCCGCGATCTCCTTGTAGGACCAGAGCCGTCGGTCGGTCATGAGATGCACCTCCCTGCGCGCACCGCGGGGGCGACCGGAGGCGGTCGTCGGGGGAGCCGGGCGCTGCGCTGGCGATCACAAAGCCTGTGCCCGGTCAACGACGGAGAGTGACTGTGGGCAAGCGGCTGTGGGCCTGGTGTGACCGAGAACCCGCGTAGGCGCGACATGTGTGACACAAGAGAGGTGTTTGTGACACGGCTGGGGCACAGACGCGCGCCGGTGTGTCGGCGGGGCGCGTTGACATGCGTGGGCCGGTGTGGGCGGGCCGCACCCGGCGCTCCGGATCCGCCTTGTCGGCATCGTCTCGTCCGAATGTCCGGACAAACCATTGACACGACCTCCTGTCCAGGACTACAAACCGGGGGAGAGCCGTGACGAAGGGAAACCGATGGCGTACGACCTGATCACCATGGGGCGGATCGGGGTGGATCTCTATCCGCTCCAGACCGGTGTCCCGCTCGCCCAGGTGTCGTCCTTCGGCAAGTTCCTCGGCGGGTCGGCGACGAACGTGGCCGTGGCCGCCGCCCGCCTGGGCCGGAACACCGCCGTCATCAGCCGCACCGGTCAGGACGCCTTCGGCAGCTACCTGCACGAGGCGCTGCGCGACTTCGGGGTGGACGACCGCTGGGTCACCGCCGTGCCCGGACTGAACACCCCGGTCACCTTCTGCGAGGTCTTCCCGCCGGACGACTTCCCGCTGTACTTCTACCGGCAGCCCAAGGCCCCGGACCTGGAGATCGACGCCCACGACCTGGACCTCGACGCCGTCCGCGAAGCCCGGATCTTCTGGGTCACCGGCACCGGCCTGAGCGAGGAGCCCAGCCGTACGGCGACCCTCGCGGCCCTCGCCCACCGCGCCAAGGCCGGGACCACCGTCTTCGACCTCGACTGGCGGCCGATGTTCTGGAGCGACCCGGAGTCGGCCCGCCCCTTCTACGCCGAGGCCCTCAAGCACACCACCGTCGCCGTCGGCAACCTCGACGAGGTCGAGGTGGCGACCGGCGTGCGCGAGCCGCAGGCCGCCGCCCAGGCGCTGCTGGACGCCGGGGTCGAGATCGCCGTCGTCAAGCAGGGGCCCAAGGGCGTCCTCGCCGTCAACCGCGACGGCGACTCCGCCGAGGTGCCGCCGCTGCCCGTCAACGTCCTCAACGGACTCGGCGCCGGTGACGCCTTCGGCGGTTCCCTCTGCCACGGCCTCCTCGAAGGCTGGGACCTGGAGAAGATCATGCGGCACGCCAACGCGGCCGGCGCCATCGTGGCCTCCCGCCTGGAGTGCTCCTCCGCCATGCCGACCCGCGACGAGATCGCGGCCGCGCTCGCCGCCGGAGCGGTGCTGTGAGGGCCGGCCGCGTCGCGGGCGCGCACCACGACGCCGCGGCCCCCGCCAAGCAGCCGGGCGTGGACATCGCCGCCCTGGTCCACACCCGCACCCACCACCCCGAGGCCATCGCCGAGGCGGCCGCGCGACGAAGCCGCCGCCCGCTCCTCGACGAGGACGGCAGGCTGATGATCGTCGCCGCCGACCACCCGGCCCGCGGCGCCCTCGGCGTGGGCGGCGACAGGCTCGCCATGGCCAACCGGGCGGAACTGCTGGAGCGGCTCTGCCTGGCGCTGTCCCGGCCCGGCGTCGACGGCGTCCTCGCCACCGCCGACATCCTCGACGACCTGCTGCTGCTCGGCGTCCTCGACGGCAAGGTCGTCATGGGCTCGATGAACCGCGGCGGACTGCAGGGCGCCCGCTTCGAACTCGACGACCGGTTCACCGGCCACCGCGCCGAGGACATACAGCGCCTCGGGTTCGACGCCGGCAAGCTGCTGCTGCGGATCGACTACGACGACCCGGGCTCGCTGACCACCCTGGAGTCCACCGCCCGCGCCATCGACGACATGGCCGCACACCGGCTGCCGGTCTTCGTCGAGCCGTTCATCAGCAGCCGCACCCCCGAGGGCAAGGTCAGGAACGACCTGTCCGCCGAGGCGGTCACCCGGTCCATCGCCATCGCCTCGGGCCTCGGCGGGAGTTCGGCCTACACCTGGCTCAAGGTGCCGGTCACCGACAACCCCGACGACATGGCCCAGGTCATGGAGACGTCCACACTCCCCGCCGTGCTGCTCGGCGGCGAAGTGGGCGATGACCAGGACGGTGCGTACGAGAAGTGGCGCAGCGCCCTCCAACTCCCCACCGTGCGCGGCCTGGTGGTCGGCCGCTCGCTGCTGTACCCGGCGGACGGCGACGTGGCCGCCGCCGTGGACACCGCCGTAGGACTGCTGTGAGGCCCTGATGACGACGAACGAGCTGCACCTGACCAAGGGTTCGACCGCCAACGCACAGTACGTGCTCGACATCGACCCGAAGCGGGCCGGCTGGGCGCACAGCAGCCTCCGGATCGTCGAACTGCCGCCCGGTGGAAGCCACTTGTTCACCACGGGGGACAGTGAGTGGATCGTGCTTCCGCTGGCAGGCGGTTGTACGGTGCGAACGGAGGGAACAGAGTTCCAGATCCTGGGCCGGGAGAGCGTGTTCGCCGGAGTCTCCGACTTCGCCTACGTGCCCCGGGACGCCCAGGTCCAGATCGCCTCCGGCGCGGGAGGCCGCTTCGCCCTGGCAGGAGCGAAGTGCGAGCGACGACTCCCCGCCCGCTACGGCCCCGCGCCGGAGGTTCCCGTCGAAGACCGCGGCAGCGGCACCAGCGCCCGGCAGGTGCGCAACTTCGCCTCCGCGGACTCGTTCGACTGCGACAAGCTCATCGCCGTGGAGGTCGTCACCCCGGGCGGCAACTGGTCCTCGTACCCGTCGCACAAGCACGACGAGTACCGGCCCGGCGAGGAGTCGGAGCTGGAGGAGGTCTACTACTTCGAGATCGACGGACCGAACGGTTTCGGCTATCAGCGCGTATTCCCCTCCCGTGAGGGCGGTTCGGACGTCCTCGCCGAGGTCCGCTCCGGCGACGCCGTGCTCGTTCCCGACGGATGGCACGGCCCGTCGATCGCGCAGCCCGGGCACGACATGTACTACCTGAACGTCATGGCGGGGCCGGGTGAGACGCGGGAGTGGCGGATCTGCTTCCACCCGGATCACACCGAGGGGTATCGATGACGATACGGCTCACCGTCGCGCAAGCGCTTGTCCGCTTCCTCGCCGCCCAGTACACCGAACGCGACGGCGAGCGCCGCCGCCTGATCGGCGCCACCTGGGGCATCTTCGGCCACGGCAACGTGGCCGGCCTCGGCCAGGCCCTCGTCGAGTACGCGGACGAGATGCCGTACCACCAGGGCCGCAACGAACAGGCCATGGTGCACGCGGCCGTCGGCTACGCGCGTCAGTCGAACCGTCTCGCCACGCACGCCGTCACCACCTCCATCGGACCCGGCGCCACCAACCTGGTCACCGGCGCCGCCCTCGCGACGATCAACCACATCCCGGTGCTGCTCCTGCCCGGCGACGTCTTCGCGACCCGCCCCGCCGACCCGGTCCTCCAGCAGCTCGAGGTCCCGCACGCCGCCGACGTGTCGGTCAACGACACCCTGCGCCCGGTGTCGAGGTTCTTCGACCGGATCACCCGCCCCGAGCAGCTGATCCCGTCGGCCCTCGCCGCCATGCGCGTGCTCACCGACCCCGTCGAGACCGGCGCCGTGTCCCTCGCGCTCCCGCAGGACGTCCAGGCCGAGGCGTACGACTGGCCCGAGGAGTTCTTCGCGGAGCGGGTGTGGACGGTACGACGGCCGGGCGCCGACCCGGTCGAACTCGCCGCCGCCGCAAGGGCGATCAGGAGCGCCCGCCGCCCCCTGGTCATCGCCGGCGGCGGGGTCCACCACAGCCGCGCCGAAGCCGTCCTCGCCGAGTTCGCCGAAGCCACCCGCATCCCGGTCGCCTCCACGCAGGCCGGCAAGGGCTCGCTGCGCTGGGACCACCCGCAGGACGTCGGCGGCGTCGGCCACACCGGCACCGCCACCGCCGACGAACTCGCCCGCACCGCCGACCTGGTGATCGGCGTCGGCACCCGCTACACCGACTTCACCACGGCCTCCGGCACCCTCTTCGAGAACCCGGACGTCCGCTTCCTCAACCTCAACATCGCGCCCCACGACGGCCACAAGCTCGCCGGCCTGCCCCTGATCGCCGACGCCCGCAGTGCCCTCGGGCAACTGCGCCGGGCGCTGGACGGCCACCGCACCGCCGATGCGTACGTCACCGAGTACACCGAGGACAAGGAGCGCTGGGAACAGCGCGTCGACGCCTGCTACGAGGCCGAGGAGCCGGACATCCGGCCGACCCAGCCGCAGGTCCTCGGCGCTCTGGACGCGCTCGTCGACGAGACGGACGTCCTGGTCAACGCGGCCGGCTCGCTCCCCGGCGACCTGCACCGGATGTGGCGGACCCGGTCGCGGGACCAGTACCACCTGGAGTACGGCTACTCGTGCATGGGCTACGAGATCCCGGCCGCCATCGGGGTGAAACTCGCGGCGCCCGAGCGGAACGTCTGGGCGCTGGTCGGTGACGGCACGTATCTGATGATGCCGACCGAGATAGTCACGGCCGTACAGGAGGGGACCGCCATCAAGGTGCTGCTGGTGCAGAACCACGGCTACGCCTCCATCGGCGGACTCTCCGAGTCGGTGGGCGGCGAGCGGTTCGGCACCGCGTACCGCTTCCCCGCGGCGGACGGCACCCTCACCGGCGCCCCGCTCCCCGTCGACCTGGCCGCCAACGCGGCCAGCCTCGGCATGCGCGTCCTGCGCGCCAAGACCGTCCGTGACCTGCGCTCGGCGCTCGCCGAGGCGCGGGCCGCCGACACTCCCACATGTGTCTACGTGGAGACCGAAACGGCCGACACTGTGTCGGGCCCGCCTCCCGCGCAGGCCTGGTGGGATGTACCTGTGGCCGAGACCGCGACCCGAGCGTCCGCGGTCAAGGCACGTGAGCTGTACGAACGGCACGTCTCTACCCGACGCCGCCATCTGTGAAGGAGTAACCGGTCATGACGAAGATCGTCAACCACTGGATCGGCGGCAAGACCGTCGAAGGCGCGTCGGGCACGTACGGGCCGGTCACCGACCCCGCGACCGGCGCCGTCACCACCAAGGTCGCGTTCGCGTCGGTCGACGAGGTCGACGCGGCGGTCCAGGCCGCCAAGGAGGCCTACGCGACCTGGGGCCAGTCCTCGCTGGCCAAGCGCACGGAGATCCTGTTCCGCTTCCGCGCCCTGCTGGACGCCAACCGGGACGCCATCGCCGAGCTGATCACCGCCGAGCACGGCAAGGTGCACTCGGACGCGCTCGGCGAGGTCGCCCGCGGCCTGGAGATCGTGGACCTGGCCTGCGGTATCAACGTGCAGCTGAAGGGCGAGCTGTCGACGCAGGTCGCCAGCCGCGTGGACGTCTCCTCGATCCGCCAGCCGCTGGGCGTGGTCGCTGGCATCACGCCGTTCAACTTCCCGGCGATGGTCCCGATGTGGATGTTCCCGATCGCCATCGCGACCGGCAACACCTTCGTCCTCAAGCCGTCCGAGAAGGACCCCTCCGCCTCGATCAAGCTCGCCGAGCTGCTGGCCGAGGCCGGCCTGCCGGACGGTGTCTTCAACGTCGTGCACGGCGACAAGGTGGCCGTGGACCGCCTCCTGGAGCACCCGGACGTCAAGGCCGTCTCCTTCGTCGGCTCGACCCCGATCGCCCGCCACATCCACACCACCGCCTCGGCCAACCACAAGCGCGTGCAGGCCCTGGGCGGCGCCAAGAACCACATGCTGGTCCTCCCGGACGCCGACCTGGACGCGGCGGCCGACGCCGCCGTCTCCGCGGCCTACGGCTCGGCGGGCGAGCGCTGCATGGCCATCTCGGCCGTCGTCGCCGTCGGCTCCATCGGCGACGAACTGGTGGCGAAGATCCGCGAGCGCGCCGAGAAGATCAAGATCGGCCCCGGCAACGACCCGGCGTCGGAGATGGGCCCGCTGATCACGGCGGTCCACCGCGACAAGGTGGCCTCCTACGTCGAGGGCGCGGCCGCCGAGGGCTGCGAGGTCGTCCTGGACGGCACCGGCTACACGGTGGACGGCTTCGAGGACGGCCACTGGATCGGCATCTCGCTGCTCGACAAGGTGCCCACGTCCGCGAAGGCCTACCAGGACGAGATCTTCGGCCCGGTGCTGTGCGTGCTGCGCGTGGACACCTACGAGGACGGTGTGGCGCTCATCAACGCCTCGCCGTTCGGCAACGGCACCGCGATCTTCACCCGGGACGGCGGCGCAGCCCGCCGCTTCCAGCTGGAGATCGAGGCCGGCATGGTCGGCGTGAACGTCCCGATCCCGGTCCCCGTCGGCTACCACAGCTTCGGCGGCTGGAAGGACTCGCTCTTCGGCGACCACCACATCTACGGCAACGACGGCACGCACTTCTACACCCGCGGCAAGGTCGTCACGACCCGCTGGCCGGACCCGTCCGAGGCCCCGGCCGGTGTCGACCTGGGCTTCCCGCGCAACCACTGAGAGTGACCGACTGATCCAGTCGAGGCCGTCCGGTATCCGGACGGCCTCGACTTTTTTTGATCGGCCGAGCTGCGGTTCCCGTGTGGACGGGATGAAACGGATGACTAAAGCACTCTTGACGCGTGACCTTCGAAACCAAGGTCATGCGATCGGAAGGCTTGGCGATTGCCCTATGCGCGTGCTCGACCCTGCGAATGCGATGTCACCCCCGTCGCTTTAAGGGTGCGGAATCCGAAGGTAAACAGCCATTGACGCCGCGGTTTTCGTCGGGGTTCCATGCAGCACAGCCCAACCGCCGGAGGCATCCGCAACGACGCGATCGGAACCGCCGCATGACCGACACGCTCCGCCCTGTCGAGACCGCCCTCCCCGAGGTGTCCGACAGTCCCAAGACGCTCAAGCGCTCCATCGGCGTGGTCGGCGGCACCCTTCTGACCCTCTCCTGCGTGACCCCCGCCTCGACGCTCTTCGTGGTCGTGCCCGACCTGTTCGGGTCCCTCGGCACCGCCACCGCCCTGACGATCGCCATCGGCTCCCTCCTCTGTATCGCCGTGGCGTTCTGCTACTCGGAACTGGGCACGCTCATCCCCAGCGCGGGCGGCGAGTACGCGATGGTCTCCACGATGGCGGGCCGCCTGGCCGGCTGGCTGGTCTTCGTCCTCTCCCTCCTCGTCGTGATGATCGTGCCCCCGGTGATCGCGATGGGCACGGCCGACTACCTGGCCCCGATCGTCCACCTGGACCCCGCCATGACCGGCGCCGGCGTGATGCTGCTCGCGACCCTCGCCGGCCTCCTGGACCTGCGCGCGAACGCCTGGATCACCGGCATCTTCCTGGTCCTGGAGGTCATCGCGGCGGGCGTGGTGGCCGTGCTGGGCTTCTCCCACAGCCACCGCGGAGCCGGCAGCCTCACCTCGATGCAGGTGGCGGACGCGGGCGGCCACACCACCACCGTCACCGCGATGCTGGTGGTCTCCGGACTGGCCATCGCCCTCTTCGTCACCCAGGGCTTCTCCACGGCGGTCTATCTCTCCGAGGAACTGGAGAACCCGCGCCGCAACGTCGCCCGTACGGTCCTGGCCACCCTCGCGATCTCCACGGTGATCATCCTGGTCCCGGTGGCGGCGATCACCGTGGGCGCGTCCGACCTCAAGGAACTGACGGGCGGCGACATCAGCTCCATGGTCACCGCCTGGTCCAACTCCGCGGTCGGCACCTTCGTCAGTCTCTGCGTGGCGCTCGCGATCATCAACGCGGGCATCGTCATGGTCATCCAGAACTCCCGCGTCCTGTTCGCCTCGGCCCGCGACAAGGCGTGGCCGGCGCCGGTCAACAGCGCCCTCTCCCGCCTGGGCCGGTTCGGCTCCCCCTGGGTGGCCACCCTCGCCGTCGGCGTCCCCGGTGCCCTGCTCTGCTTCGTCAACCTGGACACCCTGTACGGCGTGACGGGCGTGTCCGTGACCGGCATGTACCTCCTGGTCGCCGTCGCCGCCCTGCTGGCCCGCCGGGGCGCCCACAAGCACACCCCGGCCTGGCGCATGCCCCTGTGGCCGGCGATGCCGATCCTCCTCATCGCCGTCCTCGCCTACATCCTCACCCAGCAGGAAACGGCCTACCTCCTGTGGACCGGCGGCATCACAGCGGCGGCAACCCTCTACTGGGCCTTCTACCTCCGCCCCCGCAGGGAAACCCACTGGGTGGTCTCGATCCCGGAGGACGTCCAGTCCTGAAGGACGCGGCGACTGAAGCGCCCCGCCAGGGGCGCGGGGCTGTGTCGGATATGCGGCTCCGCCGCGTGGGCGCGCTCAGCCCTCACGGTCCCGCGGGGGACCACCGGCCGTCTCGGCACCGCCGGAATCCGCCGTCGTGGCTGATCGCCGTTGCGGCGGGATCCTGTGGGGCGTGTGATGAGCGCCGGGGAGGGCCGCCGACCTCAGGGGCGCGGGGCTGTGCCGATGTGCGGCCCGCGCGGGCGCGAACGGCCCACACCGGCCCGCACCCGAAGTCGCCCCGGCGTACCGCACCCGAAGTCGCCCCGGCGTACCGCACCCGAAGTACGCGGTAACGCGACCGTACTCCTCGGGGATGGCCAGGGGTTCACCCCAGCGTCGGCATCGGATGTCGGTCCAGGCCCGTACCGTTGAGGGCATGGATCTTCGACCCCCCGGCCTACGAGCCCTGCTTCGGCGGCCGCGACGGCTTCTGTCCGCCGCGGCCGCCGTCGTCGTGCTCGTCGGCGCCGGCACGTGGACGGCCGTCGCGTCCGACGACCCGACCCCGGTCCACCGGTCCGACAAGGTCATGGCCGTCGACGGGGTACGGCTGGACACCTCGTTCTTCACCACCCCCGGCACCGGCCGACGCCCCGCGGTCCTCCTCGCCCACGGCTTCGGCGGCTCCAAGGCGGACATGCGCCAGGAGGCCGAGGACCTCGCCCGCCAGGGCTACGCGGTCCTCACCTGGTCCGCCCGCGGCTTCGGCAGGTCGACCGGCAGTATCGGCCTGAACGACCCTAAGGGCGAGGTCGCCGACGTCTCCCGGCTCATCGACTGGCTCGCGAAGCAGCCCCAGGTCCGGCTCGACAAGCCCGGCGACCCCCGCGTCGGCATGGCCGGCGGCTCCTACGGCGGCGCGATCTCCCTCCTGGCCGCCGGCTACGACCGGCGCGTGGACGCGATCGCCCCGTCGATCACCTACTGGAACCTCGCGGACGCCCTGTTCCCGAACGGCGTCTTCAAGAAGCTGTGGGCCGGGATCTTCTTCAACACCGGCGGCGGCTGCGCCAGGTTCGAGCCGGCGCTGTGCGCGATGTACGACCGGGTCGCCGAGTCGGGCAGGCCGGACGCGGCCGCGGTCAAGCTCCTGGAGGAGCGCTCGCCGTCGGCCGTCGGCGCCCGCATCAAGGTGCCGACCCTGCTCTTCCAGGGCCAGACCGACTCCCTCTTCACGCTCGCCCAGTCCGACGCCGCCGCGAAGGCGATCCGGGCGGGCGGCGCCCCCGTCGACGTCGACTGGATCGCCGGCGGCCACGACGGCGGCGACCTGGAGACCAGCCGCGTCGAGGGCAGGATCGCCTCCTGGTTCGACCGCTACCTGAAGGACGACAAGGCCACCGGCACCGGCCCGGCGTTCCGGATCACCCGCACCGGAGGCGTCGACTCCACCGACGGCACCGCCCAGCTGCGGGGCGCGACCTCGGACAGCTACCCCGGCCTGGAGAGCGACCGGAAGTCCATCGCCCTGACGGGCGGCACACAGCGCGTCCAGAACCCGGCGGGCGCCACCCCGCCCGCCGTCTCCGCGCTGCCCGGCCTCGGCGCCGGCGGCGGCCTCGCCCAGCTCTCCTCCCTCGGCGTCGGCGTCTCCCTGGACTTCCCCGGCCAGTACGCCCGCTTCGACTCGGCGCCCGTCGCCGACAACGTGCAGATCACCGGCTCACCCACGGCCACCGTCCACATCACCTCGACGAGCGACGACGCCGTGCTCTTCGGCAAGGTGTACGACGTCGGCCCGGACGGCACCCAGCAGGTGCTGCCCTCCCAGCTGGTCGCCCCGATCCGGGTCGAGGGAGCCAGGTCCGGCAAGGACGTCACGATCACCCTCCCGGCGATCGACCACGAGGTGCAGAAGGGCCACCGGCTGCGCCTGGTCCTCGCCTCCAACGACCTCGGCTACGCCTCCCCGACCGCCCCGGCGACCTACACCGTCTCCCTCAAGGGCGCCCTCGGCGTGCCGACGGCACCCCAGGTGGACACGGCCGCCGCGGCGCTGCCCGCCTGGGTGTGGTGGCTGCCCCTGACCGGAGCGCTCGCCGCCCTGGCCCTGCTGCTCACCGGCCGCCGCCGTACCGCCACCCCGGCACCCGACCCCGAACTCGCCGACGTCCCGCTGCAGATCACGGACCTGAGCAAGCGCTACGCGGGCTCCACGGACCGGTACGCGGTCCGCGAGCTGTCCTTCCGCGTCGAGAGGGGCCAGGTCCTCGGCCTGCTCGGCCCGAACGGCGCGGGCAAGACCACCACCCTGCGCATGCTGATGGGCCTGATCAAGCCGGACGACGGCGACATCCGGGTCTTCGGCCACGCCGTCCGCCCCGGTGCCCCCGTCCTCTCCCGGGTCGGCGCCTTCGTGGAGGGCGCCGGCTTCCTGCCGCACCTCTCCGGCCGGGAGAACCTGGAGCTGTACTGGCAGGCCACCGGCCGCCCGGCGGCGGACTCCCACATCGAGGAGGCCCTCAAGATCGCGGGCCTCGGCGACGCGCTGGCCCGCGCGGTCCGCACCTACTCGCAGGGCATGCGCCAGCGCCTCGCCATCGCCCAGGCCATGCTCGGCCTGCCGGACCTGCTCATCCTCGACGAACCGACCAACGGCCTGGACCCGCCGCAGATCCGCGAGATGCGCGAGGTGATGATCCGCTACGCGGCCGCCGGCCGCACGGTGATCGTCTCCAGCCATCTCCTCGCCGAGGTCGAGCAGTCCTGCACCCACCTCGTGGTGATGGACCGCGGCCGGCTGATCCAGGCCGGCCCGGTCGCGGAGATCGTCGGCTCCGGCGACACCCTGCTCGTCGGCACCGGCGTGCCCGTGGAGGAGCCCGTGGTGGAGAAGGTGGCCGCGCTGTCCGGCGTCGCCTCGGTGACCCGCACGGACGACGGACTGCTGGTCCGCATGGAGCCCGGCGGCAGCGCGCCGCGACTGGTCGCCGAACTGGTCCGGCTCGATGTGCCCGTGGCGTCGGTGGGCCCCCACCGCCGTCTCGAAGACGCCTTCCTCACCCTGATCGGAGGTTCCGCATGAGCACGCTCACCGAGGTCGCCTCCGGCTATCAGGCGGGCCGCACCCTGCCGCTGCGCGTCGAGCTGGTCCGCCAGCTCAAGCGCCGCCGCACCCTGGTGATGGGCGGGATCCTCGCCGTACTGCCGTTCGTCCTGCTGATCGCGTTCGCCATCGGCGGCCAGCCGGGCGAGCGGAACGGCCAGGTCACCCTGCTGGACACGGCCACCGCGTCCGGCGCCAACTTCGCCGCGGTCAACCTGTTCGTGTCGGCGGGGTTCCTGCTGGTCATCCCGGTCGCCCTGTTCTGCGGGGACACGGTGGCCTCGGAGGCCAGCTGGTCCTCCCTGCGCTATCTGCTCGCCGCACCCGTGCCCCGGGCCCGCCTGCTCTGGTCCAAGCTGGTCGTCGCCCTCGGACTCAGCCTGGCCGCGATGGTCCTGCTGCCGCTGGTCGCCCTGGCCGTCGGCACCGCCGCCTACGGCTGGGGGCCGCTCCAGATCCCGACCGGCGGCGAACTCGACACCGGCACCGCGGCCCAGCGCCTGGCGGTCGTGGTGGCGTACGTCTTCCTGTCCCAACTGGTCACCGCGGGGCTGGCGTTCTGGCTCTCCACCAAGACGGACGCGCCCCTCGGCGCGGTCGGCGGCGCGGTCGGCCTGACCATCGTCGGCAACGTCCTGGACGCGGTCACCGCCCTCGGCCACTGGCGCGACTTCCTGCCCGCGCACTGGCAGTTCGCCTGGGCGGACGCCGTACAACCGCATCCCGAGTGGTCCGGCATGATCCAGGGAACCGCGATTTCCATAACGTACGCCCTGGTGCTGTTCGCCCTGGCCTTCCGGGGTTTCGCCCGCAAGGACGTGGTCTCCTAGGTCACCGGAGGATCTCCCTCCGGCCTCGAAACCCCTGGTCCGTGCCCCGTTCGAGATCCATCCGCAACGCTTCGGGGCGCACGTTCCACCCCCCTGCGCCGTCAGAGTCGACACAAGGCCAGAGAGCCAGGAAGCCGACTCCGACCGGCACAGGGGGCACACACGATGGACCGACACCGGACCCGACGACAGATCTCCGGGGCGCTGCTCGCCCTCACCACCGCGGGCGCCCTGCTGCTGACGGCCTGCAGCGCGGGCGACAGCAGCCACTCGTCCACCGACTCGAGACAGAGCAACGGCCTTCCGGCCCCGGCTCCCAGCCGGCCGCAGCACGAGGACTCCGCGACCACCCCGCCCTCCGACTACCTCTCCACCTTCGCCCTGGACGTGGACACCGCGTCCTACGGCTACGCCCGCCGCACCCTCGCCGACGGCGCGCGCCCCGCCCCCTCGACGGTCCGGGCCGAGGAGTTCGTCAACAGCTTCCGCCAGGACTACCCCACCCCCGACCACAACGGCTTCACGGTCACGGTGGACGGCGCCCGCACCACCGACCCGAACTGGTCCCTCGTCCGGGTCGGCCTCGCCACCCGCCCCCAGTCTCGGCTTCGCTCGACCGGGGGGACCCCCACCGCCGACGCCACCGCCGAACGGCCGCCGGCGGCCCTCACCTTCGTCATCGACGTCTCCGGCTCCATGGACGAGCCGGGCCGGCTGGACCTCGCCAAGAAGTCCCTGGACACGATGACCGACCGGCTCCGCGACGACGACTCGGTCGCGATCGTCGCCTTCAGCGAACGCGCCGAGAAGGTCCTGCCGATGACCCGCCTCGCCGGTCACCGCGGGGAGATCCACGACGCCGTCGACAGCCTCGCCGCCCTCTACTCCACCAACCTCGGCGAGGGCGTGGAGACCGGCTACGCCACCGCCGTCGCAGGCCTGCGCAAGGACGCCACCAACCGTGTCGTCCTGATCTCCGACGGCCTCGCCAACGACGGCGAGACCGACCCCGACGCCATCCTGAAGCGCATCGACAGCGACCGCCGCGAGTACGGCATCACGCTGTTCGGCGTGGGCGTGGGCAGCGACTACGGCGACGCGCTCATGGAGCGTCTCGCCGACAAGGGCGACGGCCACACCACGTACGTCTCCGACACCGCCACCGCGAACCAGGTGTTCTGCCGGCAACTCCCCCAGAACATCGACCTGGTGGCCCGCGACGCCAAGGCCCAGGTGGCCTTCGACCCGCACACGGTCGCCGACTTCCGGCTGATCGGCTACCGGGACCGCAAGGTCGCCGACAAGGACTTCCGCGACGACCGGGTGGACGGCGGCGAGGTGGGCCCCGGCCACACGGTGACGGCCCTCTACGCGGTCCGCACCAGGCCGGGCACGGAGGGGCACCTGGCCACCGCCACGGTCCGCTGGCTGGACCCCGAGACCCGCGCCCCGCACGAGGACACGGGCGCGATGGAGACCGGCGCCCTGCACGACACGGTCTGGACGGCGCCCCCGCGCTTCCAGGTGACGGCGGTGGCGGCGTACTTCGCGGACGCGCTGGGAGGAGGGGACTACCACATCCCCGGAAGGCCGAGCCTCGGCAACCTGCGATCCCGAGCCACCGATCTGGCACGGACGACAGAGGACAAGGACGTCTCCGACCTGGCGACAGCCATCGGGGAGGCGAGCCGGTCGAACGCGGCCGACTGAAGCGCCCCCTCAGGGGCACGGGGCCGTATCGATGTGCGGCTACCGCCGCGTGGGCCCGCTCAGCCCCCCACCCGCACCCGAGAGCGAAACCGTCCCAACCCATTGACGCGTCCTTACTTACGAGTAAGTTGGCGCCCCATGGGCGTACGCAGCGACCTCAAGCGAGCACGTCGACGTACCGACCTCGCCGCCCGGGGCGAGGTCGAAGTCATCAGGGACGAGGCCGGCGTCGTACGGGAGGTGCGCCGGGAGCATCTCGCCGCGCCCCTCACCAGCGGCTCCCTCGCCGACCTCCCCTACACCAACGCGGCCGAGGACCCCGGCGCCACGGCGATCCGCCGCAGCGAGGGCACCGTCACGGCGGCCGCCTTCGCCGCCCAGGTGACCGCCGTGGCGAAGGGGTTGATCGCCGCCGGCGTCACCGCAGGCGACCGCGTCGCCGTGATGTCCCGCACCCGCTACGAGTGGACGGTCCTCGACTTCGCCATCTGGTCGGCGGGCGGGGTGACCGTCCCGGTCTACCCCACCTCCTCCGCCGAGCAGGTGGAGTGGATCGTCCGGGACTCCGGCGTCCGCCATGTCGTCACCGAGACGCCGGAGAACACCGCCACCGTCACCACCGGCACCGCCGGGCACCCCCGACCCCCGCGCATCTGGGAACTGGACGCTGATGCGGTCGCCGAACTCACCGCCGTCGGCGCGGACATCCCCGACGAGGACGTCGCCAAGCGCCGTGGCACCCTCACCCCCGAGTCGACCGCGACGGTCTGCTACACCTCCGGCACCACCGGCCGCCCCAAGGGCTGTGTCCTCACCCACGCCAACCTGCACGCCGAGGCCGCCAACACGGTCGAGCTGCTGTACCCCGTCTTCCAGGCGGTCACCGGGCAGACCGCCTCGACCCTGCTGTTCCTGCCGCTCGCCCACATCCTGGGCCGTACGCTGCAGATCGCCTGCCTGATGGGCCGGATCGAGATGGGCCACTTCCCGAGTGTGAAGCCGGAGGAACTCCGGCCCGCCCTGCGGGAGTTCCGGCCGACGTTCCTGGTCGGGGTGCCGTACCTCTTCGAGAAGATCCACGACACCGGGCGGGCGACGGCCGAGAAGATCGGCCGGGCCGCCTCCTTCGACCGGGCGGAACGGATCGGCGTGCGCTTCGCCGAGGCCTACCTGAACAAGTTCCTCGGCACCGGAAAGGGCCCCGCCCCCGGCCTGTACGCCGCCTGGGCGCTGTACGACCTGCTGGTCTACCGCCGTATCCGCAAGGAACTCGGCGGCCGGATGCGGTACGCCGTCAGCGGCGGCTCCCCGCTCGACCGGAACCTCAACCTGTTCTTCCACGCGGCCGGGATCGTCGTCTACGAGGGCTACGGCCTGACCGAGACCAGTGCGGCCGCCACCATCGTGCCGCCGCTGGCGCCCCGCCCCGGCACGGTCGGACAGCCGATCCCCGGGACGGCCGTCCGGATCGCCGACGACGGCGAGGTGCTGATCAAGGGGCCGGTGGTCTTCGGGGCGTACTGGAACAACCCGGCCGCGACCGCCGAAGTGCTGCCGGACGACGGCTGGTTCGCGACCGGCGACCTCGGCGCGCTCGACGCGGACGGCTATCTCACCATCACCGGCCGCAAGAAGGACCTGCTGGTCACCTCCGGCGGCAAGAACGTCTCCCCGGCGGTCCTGGAGGACCGGCTGCGCAGCCGCGCACCGGTCGGCCAGTGCCTGGTCGTCGGCGACAACCGGCCCTTCGTCGCCGCGCTGATCACCCTGGACCCCGAGGCCCTCGCCCACTGGCTGTCCGTACGGAAGCTGCCTCCGGACACCCCGCTCGCCGAGCTGGTGCGCGACGACCGGCTGCGGGCCGAGGTGCAGAAGGCGGTCGACCACGCCAACGCGGCCGTCTCCCGGGCCGAGTCGATCCGCGCCTTCGTGCTGGTCGAGGGTGACTTCACCGAGGACAACGGCCTGCTCACCCCGTCGCTCAAGGTGAAGCGGCACGCGGTGACCGCCCGCTACGCCGACGAGATCGAGGCGCTGTACCGAAAGTGAGCCGCGGGGCGGGCACAAGACGGCGGGCCACCGGGAGAACCGGTGGCCCGCCGCCCGCGGAGCTTCTGGACTACTGGTTGCCGGTGCCGTTGGCGGACAGGGCCGAGATGTCGTCCAGGATGTGCGAGAGCGGCTCGTCGCCCTTGGCCTGGGTGGAGTTCTCGACGCACTGCTGGTTCTGCGGGGAGGACAGGACGTTGATGTCCTGGACGTTGATCGGGACGGCTCCGACGAGGCCCTGCAGGTTCAGCTTGGCGGGCAGGCCGACGCACGGCTTGTTGAGCGACCCCTGGACCAACGAGAGCTGCGGGCTCTGGTCGCCGAACGTGGCCGAGTTGCCGAACTCCGACTTGGCGCCGTTGCCGCTGGCCGAGGTGGTGCCGTTGTCGTTGCCGGTGGCCAGGGCCTGGGGAGCGGCCGTGGCCGCGAGACCGGCGACGGTGGCGGCAACGGCCGCGGTTGCCCACAGCTTCTTCATGTTCGTTCCCTTCGAAAGGCGGACTCCGGGGAGGAGCTGCGTGATCGTCAACGGCCGAAACCGCGCCGGGGTTGCGTGCTTTGCCCCCATTGGAGTAGCGCAGTCCGATTAGGCGACGAGCGCCTCGCCGGGGGCGCGGGTACCGGAAACGCCGCAGGCCGGTGGGCCGCCGGAAAGTCGGCGGCCCGCCGGCCGAGGGCACCTGGCGGAGGGCCTGGAAGGCGTCCGGACTACTTGTTGCCGGCGCCGTTGGCCGCGAGGACCGCGATGTCGTCGAGAATGTGCGAGAGCGGCTCGTCGCCCTTGGCCTGGGTGGAGTTCTCGACGCACTGCTGGTTCTGCGGCGCGGACAGGACGTTGATGTCCTGGACGTTGATCGGGACGGCTCCGACGAGGCCCTGCACGTTCCCCTTGACGGGCAGGCCGATGCACGGCTTGTTGAAGGAGCCCTGGATCAGTGCCAGCTGGGGGCTCATGTTGCCGTACGTGGCGGAGTTGCCGAACGCCTGCGAGGCGCCGTTGCCGCTCGCCGAGGTGGTGCCGTGGTCGTTGCCGGTGGCCAGGGCCGGCGAGGCGGCGAGAGCGGTGGCACCAGCCACGGAGGCGGCGACAGCGGCGACGGCCAGAACCTTCTTGATCACTTGTGATTCCCTTCTGGAAAAACCCCGTCCACCGGAGCCCACTGGTCAACTCCTCGCGGTGCGTTTGGTTGCTCCGCTTCACTCCGATGGCGCACGGTCCGGTAATCCCCGACATCGCCGCAGGCGCGCGGTCGTACGGTAATTCCGGGCGGTGACCGGTCCGATCGGGTGACGTGCCGCGCCCCCGCCGCAACCATTCCGGGCGCGGGCGGTTGATGCGGAGGCAGGAACGTGCGTCTTGCGCACGGAGCCAGGAAAGGAAAGCGAAATGCTGAAGAAGGCAATGGCCGCGGCGGCGGTCGCCGCGTCCGTCGTAGGTGTGTCGGCGGCGGCAGCCCCCCAGGCGCTTGCCACCGGCAACGACCACGGCACCACCTCGGCCAGCGGCAACGGCGCCCACGAGAAGTTCGGCAACCAGGTGACCAAGGGCAAGATGAGCCCGCAGGCCACCCTGGTGCAGGGCTCGCTGAACAAGCTGTGCGTCGGTCTGCCTGTCAAGGGGAACGTGCAGGCCATCCTCGGCGCCGTCCCGATCGACGTCCAGGACATCAACGTCCTGTCCGCGCCGCAGAACCAGCAGTGCGCCGAGAACTCCACCCAGGCCAAGGGTGATGAGCCGCTGTCGCACGTCCTTGACGACATCTCGGCTCTCTCCGCCAACGGCGCCGGCAACCAGTAGCATCCTGGCGGTCATGGAAGTCCACTCGGGCGGCGCGTATTCACGCGCCGCCCGAGCGGCTTTCGCTGAGCTTGCGTCAATTCTGTGAAGGCGTTCGAGTGAATTACCCGACGGCACGCGTTCCGTAGTTTCTTCGGCCGCCTATTTCTCGTTCTACAGTCTGCCGGTCATGATGCGAGCCATTCATGCTGTGCTCGCTCGGTTTCGGCCGTCATACGGGCATGACCGCAGAGAAGGGAAAGTTCATGAAGAAGACCGCTGCTGTCGCTGCCGGTGTAATCCTGGCCTTCGGCGCTGCCGTTCCGGCCTTCGCGGACGCGGGTGCCGAGGGTGCTGCCCTCAACTCCCCGGGCGCTGTCTCGGGCAACACGATCCAGGTTCCGGTCCACGTGCCGGTCAACGCCTGCGGCGACACCGTTGACGTCATCGCGCTGCTGAACCCCGCGTTCGGCAGCGCCTGCGCCGACGACTGACGAGGTCAGCGCAGCGCACCAGCCGTCCGGCTGTGTCACGGCCGGCCTCGGACCGTCGATCTTCCGCATCCGCGTTCCGAGGCCGGCTTTTCCACTTCTGAGCAGGAAGACAACGAGATTGCGACAGACCCTCAGCAGGGGAATGGCCGTGGCCGCCGCCGCGACCGGCATGCTGTCCCTGTACGCCGGTCCCGCGTTCGCCGACACGGACGCGACCGGGACCGCGGGCGGTTCACCGGGTGTCGTCTCCGGCAACAACGTCCAGGCTCCGGTGAACGTGCCGGTCGGCGTGTGCGGCAACTCGATCGACGTGGCCGCCGTGTTGAATCCGGCCTTCGGCAACTCCTGTGCGAACGCCTCGGATTCCGGCGAGCACACCGACGACCGTGCGCACGAGACGTCCTACGGCGACTCGGGCTACGGCAGTACGGTCTGCGACTCGGGCTACGGCGCCGAGGGCTCGCCCGGCACCACCACGCCCCCCTACGGCGAAGAGACCTCGCCCCCCTGCAGCGAGACTTCGCCCCCACCGAGCCCCACGCCCCCGTCGTCGAGCCCGACGCCTCCGTCGTCGAGCCCGACGCCTCCGCCACCGAGCCGGACACCCCCGTCGTCGAGCCCGACGCCTCCGCCACCGAGTCCGACGCCTCCGCCCGGCGGCGGACACCACCAGGGATCGCCGCCCACCCTGCCGCACACCGGCAGTGACCGGGAGGCCATGCTCGCGGCCTCGGCCGCCAGCGCCGCACTGATCGCGGGCGGCACGATGCTGTACCGACGAGGCCGAGCCGCGTCTCGCCGGTCCTGACCCGCCGGGTGCCGGACGTGCCTCCTGGGTCCGGCACCCGCGTCCGTCAGCTCCGCACCACGTCCGGTGCCGGCTCGCGGTGGTCCGCGTCGACACCCCAGCCGGCCGCGCCCGAACGCAGCCGCCGCCGTACCCCGCGCACCAGCGTGTCCGCGGTGAACGTGGCGCCGTGCACGAAACGCATCGCCGGGCCGAAGCCCGCGGCCGTGATCAGACCGGCCAGGAACAGCCCGGGGTACGACGACTCGAAGCCCCGGCCGACCTCCGGCGCCCCGTCGGCCCCGGTCACCAGCGTCGTACGCAGGTCGTCGGCCAGGAGCCCGAGCCGGTCCCGGGTCGCCCTGAACCCCGTGGCCGCGATGACGTGTTCGGTCTCCAGGGTGTCCGCCCCGCCGCCGCGCACGGCCGTGTCCAGGCGCAGCCCGCCCGCGGTGGCCCGGGCCGCCGTCACCTCGCGGCCGAGCAGCACCTCCACCCCGGACTCCACCCGCTCCCGCACCCACCAGGCGCCGGCCGGGCCGAGTGCCGTGGCCGCGATCCGCGCCCGGGTCGGCTCCGCGAGCCGCCGGTACAGGCCGGGGCGCTCGGAGTAGAACCAGTTGCGCCAGCCGGGGCCGAGGCCGCTGTGCGGGGCGCGCGCCGACTTCCACCAGGGCCGCTCCCAGGGCGGCGGCACCTCGTTCCAGTACAGCTCTTCCGCGCGCACCAGCACCCGTACCCTGCTGCCCTGTTCGGCGAGGAGCGCGGCGGTCTCCAGGGCCGCCTGGCCGCCGCCGATCACCGTGACGTCCCGGCCCCGGAAACGGTCCAGGTCGGCGTGGTGGCTGCTGTGCGAGACCAGGTCGGGGGAGAGGCCGTGCAGGGCGGACGGAATCTCGACGAACGGCAGCACGCCGACGGCGAGGGCGACGGTCCGGCCGTGCAGGGTCTCGCCGTCCTCCGTCGTCGCGTCGAAGCCGCCGGCACGGGGCGCGATCCGGGTGACGGTGCGTTCGTCGACGGGCGGGGCGGCATTGCGGGCGAACCACAGCCCGTACTCGGTGAACATGTCCAGCGGGATCGGCCGCCCGTGCCGGGCCTCCACCCCGCGGCCCGCGCAGTAGACGTCCAGCCGCCAACGCGCCTCGGGATCGGACAGGTTGGAGGCCCACGGTTCGGACTTGAGGAACATCCCGCGGGGCATGTGGTCGCGCCAGGACGCCATCGGGCGGCCGAAGACACGGACGTTCAGCCCCGCCGCC
Source organism: Streptomyces sp. NPDC026538 (assembly GCF_055567535.1). Classification (NCBI taxonomy): domain Bacteria; kingdom Bacillati; phylum Actinomycetota; class Actinomycetes; order Kitasatosporales; family Streptomycetaceae; genus Streptomyces; species Streptomyces sp. NPDC026538. The sequence continues at coordinate 1,218,659 of NZ_JBVHQG010000001.1, read as the reverse complement.
GCGGCGTGGGACGCGATGGACAGGCCGTACGGGCCCGCGCCCACCACCAACAGGTCGTACATCAGCAGCTGCTCGCTTTCTCGTCGTCGGACCGGTCGGGCAGACCGGAGAGGCTGGAGACACCGGACACTCCGGAGAACTCCTCGTCCAGGACGGCCGGGCGGCGTTCCCCGGCCGGCTCCCCGGCCTGGCGGACCACGACGGAGGACGGCCGCGGGACCGGGGCTCTGCCGGGGCGCAGCCTGCCGAGGAGCCGGCCCGCCACGTGCCGGCACCACAGCGTCCACATCGCCAGGCCCGGCCCCCGGTCGTCCGGCGCGCTCCAGGCCAGCTCGCGCCCGCGCGGGGCCGGCCGCAGCGCGCTCAGCGGCGCGTAGTTCTCCACCACGAACGCCCGCCCGGCCAGCGGCGCCCCGGTGATCAGCGGACGGTGGGTCAGATCCAGGTGCAGTGCGCGTACGACGTCCAGGCCCGCGCCGTCGGTGAAGAGCCGGAACTGCGCGCCCGGACGGGGGTTGAAGTCGAGGAGGTGGTAGCGGCCGGTGCTGCCGCAGCGCCGGAAGTCCAGATCGAAGATGCCCCGGAAGCCCAGTTCGCCGGTGAGCCGTTCGGCCAGTCCCTGGACCTGCGGGTTGGGCGTCCACAAGCCGACCGCCGTCAGGCCCGCCCCGCGCGGCCAGGACCGCTGCTTGCGACCGGGGCCGCCCGCGCGTACCGCGCCGGTGCGGTCGGCGTAACCGTGGAAGAACCAGTCGCGGTCCGGGCCCGGCGGCAGGAACTCCTGCAGCAGCAGCCTGCTGCCCGCCTCGTCGGCCCGCAGGAACAGCTCCCGCGCCTCCCCCGCCGAGCGCACCACGACCGTGCTGCGCAGCCCGGACCCGGCCGGGACCAGCCAGGGCCGGCTCCACTTGGCGACCACCGGAAGCCCGAGCCGCCAGGCGGCGGAGGCGGCCTGCTCGGCACTGTCCGGGACGAGGGTCCGCGGGTGCGGGATCCCGGCCGCCGCGCACACCTCGGCCAACTCGGCCTTGTCGGCGACCCGCTCGGGAAGCAGGGCGGGCTGCTGCGGCAGCAGGTAGGCGGGCGCGAGGTCCTCGCGGAGCCGGCCGACCGCGATCGCGCTCGCGTCGTCCATCGGGATCAGCACCGCCGGACGGGCGATCCGCGCCGCCACCCGGCGCAGCACGGCCACGATCTCCGCGGCGGACGCACCCGGCGCCGGCGGCGGATGCAGCTGCCGTACGAAACGGGACCTGCCGACCGGACTGCCGGTGGAATCGGCGACCAGATGGACGTCCACGCCGGCTCTGCCGAGGGAGCGCACAGCCCCGAGGGTGCCGTGGTGAAAGGGATTCCGGTCGATCCGCAGCAGAACCGCGGGAACCCGGATGTCTAGCAGCGACACGGACCATTTCCTTTGCGTCGGTTCACCCGTGCGGGCGTTCGGCCCACCCGAAAGCCGCAGCCGCACTGGCGGAATTCATATTGATATGACTGAGTGTCAGTAACTGGTACTTCCTCAGCGCATGCGCGAACGGACGAGAAGAACGGACGAGAACTGGTGGAGAAAGGAGCAGGCATGGCTCCACAACGGCGACAGCAGCCGAGATCCCGGTCGCACCGGCGGGCCGTGGTCGCGGCGGTGGCGGCGGTCGTCGTCGCCTCGGCGACCCTGGCCACCGGTCCGGGATTCGCCGCGGGTGCGGAGGTGGCGCTGGTCACGGACCCGACACCGGCTCCGACTCCCACGACGTCCGTCCCGGCGTCGGCGGCACCCCTGCCGGCCGTGGCGAGTCCGGCACCGGTGAACCCGGCGCCGGTCACGCCCGCGTCCGCCAGGGCGGCGCCGCCGGCCTTCGGAGCCTTCCTGGACTCCGGGCCGCTGGGCGTGGCCCGCATGGCCCAGCTGAGCGGCTGGCTCGGCGGCACCGAGCTGAAGGTCGCGCACACGTACCTGCCCGGCGACCGCTGGGCCGACATCGAGGGCGCACCCGGCTTCCTGGACGTCTGGGCGCACTGGCGGCGGGAGAAGGACGACCGGATGCTCGTCCTCAACGTGCCCATGCAGGAGCGCAACGAGGACCACGTCGGGGACGCCGAGGTCCGGTCGCTGCTGGCGCAGGGCGCCGCCGGGCTGTTCGATCACCACTTCCGGGCCCTGGCCGAGCGGCTCGTGGAGCTGGAGGTGCCGGACACGGTCATCGTGCTCGGCTGGGAGATGAACGGCACCACCTACACCCATCGTTGCGGGCCGGACCCGGAGGCCTGGAAGAAGTACTGGAAGAGGATCGTCACCACCATGCGCGCGGTGCCGGGGCAGAAATTCCGGTTCGACTTCACGCCGAGCCGGGGCCGCGACGCCGTCCCGTGGACGCAGTGCTACCCCGGGGACGACACGGTCGACGTCGTCGGCATGGATTCCTACGACCAGCCCACCGGTCTTTCCTTCGGCGAACAGGTGCGGGAGCCTTACGGACTTCAGGATCACGTCGATTTCGCGAAGGCTCACGGGAAACCCATCTCCTATCCGGAATGGGGCCTCTTCCGTAACGGTGACAACGCCGAATACATGCGGCGGATGCTCGCCTGGATGGACGAGCACAAGCCGCTGTACAACACGCTGACCGACTACTGCCCGCATGGTGTCTGGCAGTGTTCGGACAACCCGCGTTCGTCGCGGGTCTACCGCTCGGCCCTCTCCGGCCGGGCCGACACCGCGACCCCGACGCCGGCTCCCACCCCGGACGTCCCGACCCCGAAGCCGACCCCCTCTTCCACTCCCACTCCGGGCACCACGCCCCCGGCCGGTTGCGCGCCGATGGACCTGGGCGACTGGGTCGAGTACTGGATCGGAGGGAAACTCTGCGTCCGCCTCGACTGGTGGTCGCGCACGCGGAGCTAGTCCTGCCGGCGTTCCTTCCATCGGTGCCGCACCTCCTTGACCCGCTGCCGGGCGGCGGCGTCGCACAGCGCCGCCGTCAGCAGCGGCGCGGTGCGACGCCGGGCCAGCAGCAGCCGCTGGTTGACGACCGGCTGGGGCCGCCAGTGGTGCTTGTACGGCTCGTTCCCGCGCAGCAGGCTCAGCGCGCCCCGCTCGCCGGCCCCGGTGTGCTGGGCGCAGGCGTCCAGGAGCATCACCGCCACGTCCGCCTTGCGCTCCCGCAACTGCGGATGCGCCCCGTACAGATAGCCGCCGGCCAGGCTCGGCGACAGCAGGGTCAGATCGACGGCGACCACCTCGTCGTCCAGCCGGAACTCGGTGACCACCGCGTCCCCGGAGCGCACCATCGGCCCCACCGAGCGCACCAGATGCTCCCGGAACCGGGACTGGAGGTGTTCCGTCGTCACCTTCCGCCCCTGCCACTGGAGCCGGTGCAGATCGAGGAGCCGGCCGAGCGCGGCGTCGACACCCTCCGGCGTCACGACGTCCCGGCGCACCCCGAGCGAGCCCAGCTTGCGCAGCTTGGCGCGCACCCGCTGGGCCTGTTTCGAGGACAGCCGGGCCACCAGCTCGTCCATGGCCACGGCGGGCAGCTCCAGGCACAGCGAGTCCGGCACCTTCCGGCACGGCCCGTGCCAGCGGTCGTACACCCGCTCCACCGCACCGCCCGGACGCACCTCACGGAAGTCGATCAGCGCCGTCCGGGCCGCCCGGGCGAGCTCCTGGGTGAGGGCGGCCACCGCACGGCCGTCGTCGCCGTCGGCGAGCAGCACGTCCGTGTAGTCCGAGATCGCCCCGCCCAGCGGCACCAGTGTGGGCAGCGGCCGGTGCACCAGCATCAGCGGGGCCGCGCCGACCAGTTCACCGCCGTGGCGCACCAGGACCAGACGGAGCCGCCCGGGCACCCCGTACGAGCGCCACCAGGAGTGCAGCCAGGCGTGGCTCTGGAACGGCGTGGCCGTGCCGCACCGCCGGTACAGGCGCCCCCAGGCGGGGGCCAGCCCGGCGAAGGCTGCCTCGTCGGTGACGAGTTCGGTGGTGTGCGCGGCGAGCGTCGGGTGCGCCGTCGCCGTCACAGCTGCCCGTGCACGTCGGCGGCGACGGCAGGTCCCGGCACGGAGGCCTGCAGGGCGTTCTCCCCCTCGCGGCGCCGGGGCCGCACCAGTACCACGAGACCGGCCAGCAGCCCGCCCGCGCTCGCCCCCACCAGACCGGTCACCTTCGAGGACGCCGAGGTGGGCGCGGTCGGCTTCAGCGCCCGGGAGAACTGGAGGAGCTCGACGTGCGTGTCGCCCTTGGTGTCGTTGGCGTGCTGGGCGAGCGAGCGGGCCACCGCGTTCGCCATGTCGGCGGCCTGCAGGGGGTGCGGCGAGGTGGCCGAGACGGCGACCATCGGCGCGTCCGGCGAGGTCTCCGTCTGCACGCTGTCCCGCAGCGTGTTCACCGGCACCCCGGCCCACACCTGGGCGTCCCCGAGCACCGCGAGCTGGGTCGCGACCCGGCCGTAGGCCTGCGCGAAGCCCTGCGCGGTGGCGGTGTCGGACCGGTCGGTGGGGACGGCGATGACATAGCTGGTCGCGGTGTAGCTGGGCGGCGTGAGCACGCCGTAGGCGCCGCCCAGCAGAGCGCCGGCGGCGACCCCGGCCGCCAGCAGCGACCAGGGCGGGACCGTGCGGGCACGGGCGAACGGGCGGGCTGCCCTGGTGGTGGTCTCGGTCATGGCGTACTGGCTCCCTGAGGGGTGGTGGCGAGTGCGGCCGCGTAGACGTCCATGAGCTGGGCGGCGCTGCGGGTGATGCAGTAATGACGGGCGGCCTCCGGCGCGGTGCGCGGGCCGGACCCGGCGGTGCGGGCGGCGGCCAGCGCCTCGGCGAAGGCACGGACGCCGCCCTCGATCCGGCGGGCGCCGGGGGCGGCGGCGGCCGGCAGGTCCTCGACGGCCGGGCAGGAGCTGTAGAGGACGGGCAGCCCGGCGGCCAGCGCCTCGATCACCGCGAGCCCGAAGGCCTCCTCGGTGCAGGGCGAGGCCAGTACGTCCATGGCGGAGGTGAGAGCGGGGAGGTCGGGGTCGGCCGGGCTGTCGGAGACATACGGCCGCTCGCCGGCGAACAGGACCCGGCCGGCGACCCCGGCCTCCCCGGCGGCACGGCGCAGCGCCTGCTCCTCCGCACCCCCGCCGACCAGCAACAGCCTGCAGTCCTGGGGGAGCCGGGTGAGCGCGCCGATCAGCACGTCGAACCGTTTGCCGGGCGCCAGCCGCCCGATGCCGCCCACCACGAAGGCGTCCTGCGGGATCCCGAGCCGGGCCCGGGTGCGCTGCCGCCGGTCCGGGTCGAAGCGGAACCGCTCCAGGTCGATGCCGTTCGGTACGACCTCGATCCGCGGCCCCGGCACCCCCCACCGGCGCAGCCGCTCGGCGACGGTGGGGGAGACGGCGACCGTGGACCGGCCGAGCCGTTCGCCCGCGAGATACAACGCCCGTACCCCGGCGTTCAGCCGGCGCCCCTCCAGCTGGGTGTCGCCGAGCGAGTGCTCGGTGGCGACGACGGCCCGCACGCCCGCGAGGCGCGCCGCGATCCGGCCGTAGAGGCAGGCCCGGTAGAGGTGGGTGTGGACGAGGTCGTAGCGGCCCCGGCGGATGAGCCGGACCAGGCGGGGCAGCGCGGCCAGGTCCCGGTTCCCGGCCATCCCGAGATGGACCACCCGCACCCCGTCGGCGGCCAGAGAGTGTGCGACCGGCCCGGGGTTGGTGAGCGTGACGACGTCGCAGGAGACGGGCAGATGGCGCAGCAGCAGCCGGAGCTGCTGCTCCGCCCCGCCGACCCCCAACCCGGTGATGACATGCAGAGCCCTCATTCACAGCCCCTTCACGGGACGGCGGCGCAGCCGGTGCAGCCGGTACTTCAGGAAGAGGCGCAGGGCGCGGTCGTTCTGGCCGATGTGCACCCGGGGCAGGGTGTGGACGCCGGTCAGGTCGCCGGGGTCGATGGCGCAGGCGTAGCCGTATCCGGCCTCCCGCACGGCGTCGACGGCACGCTGGTCGACGGTCCCGTAGGGGTAGCAGAAACCGTCCACGGGGGCCTGGATCAGCTCCTCCAGGAGGGCCCGGCTGTCGGCGGTCTCGGCCCTGAGGGTGTCCGCGTCGGCCTTCGTCAGCTCGACATGGGTGAGCCCGTGCGAGCCGATCTCCACGCCGGCCGCCGCCGCCCGCCGGACCCCGTCCGCGGTGAGCAGCGGCTTGCGCGGGCCGAGCGAGTCCCAGCGGTTGTCGCTGCCCAGCCGCCCGGGCAGCACGAACAGGGTGGCGCCGCAGCCCCAGCGGTCGAGCAGCGGCAGGGCGTGGTCGAGGAAGTCGGCGTAGCCGTCGTCGAAGGTGAGCCCGACCAGCCGCCGCCCCTCGCCCCGGGCCCGGGCGGCGAGCAGTGCGGCGACCGACACCCCGCGCAGCCCCCGCCGGCGCAGCCAGCCCAGCTGTGCGGCCAGCCGGTCGGGGGTGACGGTGACCCGGTACGGATCGTCCGAGCAGTCGCCCACGGAGTGGTACATGGCGACCCAGGGGACCGGGCCCGCCAGGCGTGTGACCTTCTCGGCGGACTCAATGGAAGACGGCATGCGCGAGCCTTCGGGTGACGGTGCCTACGGAACGGAGTGCGGGTGCGAAGCCCTGGGCGTCCAGCGCCCAGCCGAGCAGAACGAAGATCGCGGTCACCGCCGTGGCACCGGCCGCCAGACCGGTGAGCGGGTCCGCGGGCCGGGCGGCGACGAAGGTGCCGACGACCGTGGCGACCACGGCGGCCCGCACCGGCCGGCTCAGCTCCGCCAGCACCCGCCGGGTGCGGATCGGGACGCTGCGCGGGCCCATGCCGGACAGCAGGAGCACGGCGGTGACGGTGATGCCGGTGGCGTTGGCGGCGGCGATGCCGGTGACGCCGTACGGGCCCACCGCCATGGCGCCGATCCAGGAGGTCACGGCGATCCCGGCGCCCATGGCGCCGACCGGGTACCAGGTGGCGCGGCCCGCCGAGAAGTAGGAGCGGACCAGCACCCCGACCATGGTCTGCCCGAGCAGCCCGAGTGCGTAGACGCGCATCACCGCGGCGGTGGCGGCGGTGTCCGCGGCGGTGAACGCCCCGCGCTGGAACAGGAGGTGGATGAGCTGCGGCGCACACGCCACGACCACGGCGGTGCCGAGCAGGACGACGCTCGCCGCCACCGACAGGTCCCGCTCCACCCGGCGCCTGGCCCGCTCGGTGTCGCCCTCGGCCAGCGCCCGGGCCACCACCGGGAAGGTGACCGTGCACAGCATCATCGACATCGACATCGGGATCTGCGCGACCTTCTGCGCGTAGTTGAGGTGCGAGATCGCCCCGGAGTGCAGATGCGAGGCGAGGAACCGCTCGATCAGCACCTGCGACTGCCGGCACAGCGCGAACAGCAGCACGGTGGCCATCAGGACGACGTTCAGCGGCTCCGCCTCGGCGACCGGGTCACCGACGGCGGCCTTGACCCGGCGCCGCAACCGCCCGAGCAGCGAGGGAAGCTGTACGGCGACCATCAGCAGGCCCCCGGCCGCGACCCCGAACGCGGCCGACCGCACGCCCCAGTGGCCGCCGAGCGCGAACATCGCCGCGATGATGCCGGCGTTGTAGGCGACGTAGATCGCAGCCGGCGCGAGGAACCGCCGGTGGGCGCGGAGGGCGGCGCTGCAGTACCCGGCCAGCCCGAAGGTCAGCACACAGGTGGCGGTCAGCCGGGTGCAGTCCACGGCGAGCCCGGGGTCGCGCAGACCGGGCGCGAGCACCCCGACGAGCTGCGGGGCGCCTCCGATGAGAAGAGCGCCGACGGCCGCGAAGGCGAGGGCCAGCTTCGGCAGGGTCCCGGCGACCAGCGCCCGGACGGGGTCGCCGGGAGCCCCCTGTGACCGCCGGGCGAGGGCCAGGCTGAAGGCGGGGATCAGCGCGAAGGCGAGGCCGTCCTCGATGAGCAGGGTCGCCGCGAACTCGGGAACGGTCCAGGCGACGAGAAAGGCGTCGGTGTCCCGCCCCGCTCCGAAGAGCCGGGCGAGCGACTGGTCCCGGATGAGTCCGAGGAGCGAGCCGACGACGGAGAAGGTGGCGGTGACAAGGGCGGCTCTGGCGAGAACACGACGGGAGGAAGGCGCACCGTCAGGGGCGCGGGGCTGGGACGTCTGCGGCTCCGCCGCGTGGGCGCGCTCGGCCGCCGCCGACTCGCTGTCGACCCGCGACCCGGGCACGCCCGAAGTCCTGGAAGGCGTGACCGTCATAGCGAACGCCCCGCCCCTACCGGCTCGGCCCCCGCCGGCTCGGCCCCCACCAGGTCCGCCCCCACCAACGCCCACCAGGCCACCGCCCCGAAGACCACCGCCGTCAGCACGGTCGACGGCCCCCCGATGTCCGCGTACGCGAAGTCCACGAGCTGCCAGACCAGCAGCCCGCACCCCACCAGCGCGCAGTCCAGGCCGGCGCCGCCGCGGACCCGCCACCACCCGCGCAGCCCGCACCCCAGCAGCGCCAGCCAGCTGCCCGCCAGCGCCAGCGCCCCGAGCAGTCCCTGCTCGCTCAGCACCAGCAGGTACATGTTGTGCGGCGAGAGCAGCGGCTGCTTGCGGAACGCGGCCCCCGCCCCCTCCGTGTCGCTCCCGGAGGACAGCGCCAGCGAGGCATGTCCGTCCCGGTAGGCCGGGAAGTTCTTCAAGCCGACGCCGGTCACGGGGTGCTCGCCCCACATGCCGGTCGCCGCCGCCCACAGCGTGTAGCGGTCGACCACCGACTGGTCCGGCGCGTCGGTCACCTGCCCGATGCTGCTGAGCCGCTCCTGGAGCATCGTCGTACCGACCCCGAAGCCCCCCACCAGCACCACACCTGTGGCGACCGCGACCGCCGCCACCTTCAGCGCCCGCCGCAGCCCGGCCAGCACCAGTTGCACACCGCAGGTCAGCACCGTCGCGATCCAGGCCCCGCGGCTGAAGGACACGGCCAGCGGCAGCAGCAGGCCGAGGGCGCACACGCCCGCCGCCACCCGCTGCCGTACCGGCGAGCGCCCCAGCGCCAGCCCCAGCGCGCAGACCAGGCCGAACGACACCACGGTCGCCATGCCCATCACGTCCTGCGGTCCGAACGTGCCGACCGCGCGGATCTCCTCGCCCTGGTACGACGCCCCGGTCCCGGTGAGGTACTGGTGCACCCCGACCGCGCCCTGCCACCCCGCGAGCCCCACGAACGACCAGGCCAGCAGCCGGAAGTCGGCACGGTCCCGGATCAGCAGCAGCACGGCGGCGGGGACCAGGACGAACACCTGGAGATAGCGGCCGAGGCCGGTCAGCCCGGCCCCCGGCGAGGACGCGCCGGCCGCCGCGACGGCCAGCCCCACCACCGGCATGCCCAGCACCACCGCGGCCGTCGCCGACAGCGGCCGCCGCCGCTCGCGTACCGTCCGCACCGCGGCGTACAGCACCACCAGCGCGGACACCGCGTCCGCCGGTCCCGCTCCGCCGTCGTCGCCGGCCGGGGTGAGCGGCAGCGCGAGGACCGCGAGCACGGCGGTCGCGGCGAGGACCGGCGGCAGCCGCAGGGGCCTGGCCGGGGAGAGTGCGAAACTCATCGTCAGCTCCCCGTCGAGCGCACGAGCGCGGCCGCGGTGCGCAGCAGGATGCAGACGTCCTGCCACAGCGACCAGTTGTCGATGTAGGCGTTGTCGAAGCGGGCCCGGTCCTCGATGGAGGTGTCGCCGCGCAACCCGTGGATCTGGGCGAGTCCGGTGATGCCGGTCCGCATCCGGTGGCGGGCCGCGTAACCCGGGTAGGCCTGGCTGAACTGGCCGACGAAGTACGGCCGTTCGGGGCGCGGCCCGACCAGGCTCATGTCGCCCCACAGCACGTTCCACAGCTGGAGCAGCTCGTCCAGGGAGGTCTGGCGCAGGAAGCGGCAGAACGGGCTCATCTCGCGTTCGCCGGCCACGCTCCAGCGGGTCGCGGCCTCGTGCGCGTCGACCGGGCGGTGGGTGCGCAGCTTGAGCAGGGTGAAGGGGCGCCCGCCGCGGCCGATGCGCTCCTGCCGGAAGACCACGCCAGGTCCGTCGGTGAGCCGCAGTACCGCCGCGCACACCAGCAGCAGCGGGCTGACCAGGACGAGCGCCGACCCGGAGACCACGATGTCGAGGATCCGTTTGCCGGCGCTGCCGCGCCGCCGCGAGCCCATCTCGAGCCGGCGGCAGGAGAACCCGGCGAGCTGGTCGCGCATCTCGTACGCCGGTGAGTCCGCGTCGACCTCCCAGACCACGCAGCCCGACTCGGCCAGCGCCCGCAGCAGCGGGCCCTGTTCGGTGCGGACGGCGGGGTGGACGGTGAGGACGGCCCGGACCCCGTTCTGGATGACGGCCCGCTCGACCTCCTCGCCGGTGGTCAGCACGGGCAGCCCTTCGGGGCCCTCGGGGTGGTCGGCGACGACACCGACCGGCCGTACGCCGAAGCCCGGGTGGCGCAGCACGGCGGCGGCGACCCGCTGGGCGGTGGCGGCGGGGCCGATGACCAGGGCGGCGCGCGGATGGCGCAGCAGGGCCAGCCGGCGGCGCCAGTGCACCAGACCACGGCCGGCGCAGGCCGCCGCCGCGTGCAGGACACAGCCCAGCAGCAGGGTGCGGGCGGGCAGCGCGCGGTCCGGGTCCCAGGCGGCGAGTGCGGCGGCGAGGCCCAGCCAGAGGACGGCGATCCGGCCGCACACCGCCGGGAGTTCGTCCAGGATCCCGGACACCCGCCCGCTGGGCTGCGGGCGCAGCAGTATCGCCCCGGACATCAGGAGACCGACCAGGACGGGCCGGCGTACGGCCTCGTCGAGAACGACCGTGCCGAGCAGCGCGGCGCACAGGTCGGCGGCCAGCAACGGCACCGGGGAGGCGGGCCGCGCGGGCGGCCGTCCCAGCGGGAACCGGAAGCCTCCGGCGGTGCGGGCCGACAGGACCGAGACGGGCGAGAGTCCGTGTTCCCGTGGCTGCGGGCCGGGGGAGGGGACAGTGCTTTCCGCGGTCACGAGTGGATGGACTCCCTGCACTCAAAGGACATGAGCGGGCGCCCGCCGAGGAGTTCGCGGTACAGCTCCGCGACCGCCTCCGCGGTGCGCCGCACATCGTGCGTGGACTGGACGTGCCGGCGCCCCCGGTCACCGAGCGACGCGCGCAGTTCCGGGTCGAGCAGCAGCCCGGCGACGGCACCGGCCAGCGCGCCCGGCCGGTCCGGCGGCACCGGACAGTGCGCGCCGTACCCGGGCGGCAGGCTCTCGCGGGCGCCGTCGACATCGGTGACGAGCACCGGCCGGCCACAGGCCATCGCCTCCAGCGGGGCCAGTGCCATGCCCTCCCAGCGGGAGGGCAGCACCACCAGGTCGGCGGCCCGGTACCAGGGGCGGACGTCCGTGACGGCACCGGCGAACTCGACCGAGTCGGGGGCGAGCCGGCGCAGCGCCTCGCCGTCCGGTCCGTCGCCGACCAGCGCCAGCCGGGCGCCCGGCACCCGGCGCAGCACCTCGGGCCAGGCCCGCAGCAGCACGTCCTGGCCCTTCTGCGGGCACAGCCGGCCGACGCAGACGACCAGGGGAGCCCCGGGCGCGGACCGACCCGGGGTGTCCGGGGCACCCGGGGTGAAGTGATCGGTGTCGATGCCGTTGGGGACGACGGCGTACCGGGCGCGAATCCCGGCGCGCACGCCGGTCGCACGTTCCGCCTCGCTGACACACACCACCCGGTGGGCCCAGCGTGCTCCCCATCGCTCCCACCGCAGCGCCAGCGCGGCGGTTACCCCGCCGACCGCCTCGAAGGACCAGGCGTGCGGCTGGAACAGGGTCGGTACGCGGCCGCGCACGGCCAGGCGGCCGGCCAGGCCCGCCTTGGCGCTGTGCGCGTGCACCAGCTCCGGCCGCACCTCGTCGAGCAGCCGGCCGAGCCGGCGCACCTCGTCCCGGAGACCGGCGCCCGGGGACCGGTCGGCGCGCCACCCGCGCACCTCCGCGCCCAGTTCCCGCGCGGCCTCGGCCAGTTCACCACCGGGGCAGGCCACCGTGACCCGCAGACCGGCCGTGAGCTGGGCCTTCGTCAGGTCCAGGACCACCCGGGCCACCCCGCCCTCGACGGGTTGCGCCAGGTGCAGGACCCGTCGCCGAGGGTCGGTTGCTGATCGGTGCATACGCGGTATTCCTCGCTCACGGGGGGCGCTCGGGACGGCGGGCGGTAACGCGCCGCGCGTTACTGCACGTCCACGGCGGCGAAGAGCGCGCCCGCCCACGCCGCGTCGCGCTGGGAAACGAGCCCAAAGGTCAGCTGGTCACCGCCCTGCGCGAGACCGGTACCGAGATCGAACACATCCGAGTCGTAGCCGAGCGCGTTGTCGTACGCGGGCTCACGCCGGGCGCGTACCGGGCCAGGGCCGTTGATCGTGGAGTTGAGTACGTCGTCGGCCGGGTCGGCGGAGTCGGCGAGCGGGGTGGGGGCACGGCCGGCGACGGAGTACGTGAGCGAGTCACCGGTGCCGCCCCGGTCGCCGTTGTAGGCCACCAGGCCCACCTGGCCGTCGGCGCCACGCGGGATGCGTAGCCCGTTCAGCCGTACCTGCATCGCCCGGTCGAGGGAGTCGAAGCCGTCCCAGAGGGCGAGTGTGCGCAGCGGCTCCGCCGGGTTCCGGTACGCCACCACCAGCGTCCAGCCGGCCCAGGCGCCGGGCCCGGACCGGCCCACGGCGGCGTTCACCTGGCCGACCGTCCACAGTCCGGGGCCGCTCGACCGGACCAGGTCGGTGATCTCCGCCGAGGCCTGGAAGGCGTCCGTGCCGCCCTCCGCCCGATGGCCCACGACCGTGTCGGCGAACAGTTCCTTGTACTGGCCGCCGGGTTCGGCGATCAGCACCCGCGCGTTGTCCCTGGCCGGCTTCTGCTCGCCGGCCAGCAGATTGCCGCCCCAGTACAGCCGCGCGTACGTCACCCGGGAGCCCTCCGGCAGCCGGAGCTCGGCGCGCGAGGAGTTGTAGGTGTGGGGGTCGTCGTCGACGTCCACGTAGAACATGTCGAAGTCCCCGTTCACCGCCGGGACCTGGCCCGCGCGCGCGGCCGGGCAGGGCGGCTCGGACGGGTCGCCGGCAGTCGTGCGGCAGCTGACGGACGTGTTGGCCGCGCGGACGATGCCGCCTCGTTGCACCACGTGGTAGCGCTCGGCGAAGGGGATGCGCGGGGCCTCGGGGGAGGGCGGTGCGGCCGGGACGGTCGCCCGGGCGGTGCCCGGTGCCCAGATCGTGGCGAGGGCGAGCGCGCTCACCGACGCACGGCGCAGCGGCGGGCCCAGGGGATTGCGCATGACCGGCTTCGCCCTTTCGGGAAAGGAGGGGGAGGCGGGAAGAGTGCGATGTGATGCCAATACGGGTAGGTCAGGAGGTCCGTAACTCTAGCCTCTATCCACACTAATCAGTCGAAACCGGGCAAGTGTGTCGGAATGGTGAAGGGGGGCTTGCGGGAGATCACTCGATCGGCGGCACAACCCGAGCCGGTGTCACGCGTTGACACGACGCTGGGCATCCGCCCGGATGTTTGTTTCGACCCCAAGGAGCACCTCTCCATGTCGCGTATCGCGAAAGGCCTGGTCCTGTCCACCGCCGCCGTCGCGGCCGTCGCCGGCGGCGTCGGCGTGGCCGCCGCCGACAGCGGCGCGAACGGCGCCGCAGCCCACTCCCCGGGTGTGGTGTCTGGCAACGAGATCCAGGTTCCGATCCACGTGCCGGTCAACGTCTGCGGCGACACGATCGACGTGATCGGCCTGCTGAACCCCGGGTTCGGCAACACCTGCGTCAACGACTGACGCGGCGGTATTTCCCTTCGGCCGGCCGTCCGCCCGCGCACCCCGCGGGCGGACGGCCGGTTCGTGCGTCCGGGTGCGGCTTCCGCACGAGCCTCACCCGGGCGTTCCCTCGAACGGCCGGAGTCGGGGCGGACCTGGCGAGGCGGCCTTGGCAAGGCACCTCATCAGGCACGATGCCGGCCTCACCGAAAGCGATCGGTGACGGTGGGCGGTCGAGCGGTTGCAGGCCGGCGGGGGTGATTTCACGGTGGGCAGCAAGTCCAACGCGCATCGAAAGGAACACCCATGCGTGCTCTGCCCGCACGGCGTCTCGCGTCCACCGCGGTCTGCGCCCTTCTTCTGGCCGGGATCACCGGCCCGGCGGCCGTCGCCGCCGACTCGGCCCACGAGCGCACCCACGCGAGGTCCCAGGCGCCCGTCCCCGGGGCCGACGCGCTGCTCGCCCAGGTCAAGTCGCTGGGCAACCTCGGGACCGTGCTCAAGCCGGTCACCGACCTGCTCAACACCGTGCTCGCGGCGGACAACGGCCAGCTGACCCCCGATCAGGCCACCCAGCTCGGCGACGCCGTGAAGGCGGCCATCGCCCAGGTCACCGCGGCGGCCCCGGCCCCCGCGCCGACCGTCCCCGCGACCCCGGCCCTGCCGTCGGCGCCCGCCCTGCCGTCCGTGCCCGCCGTGCCGTCGGCGGCGTCGGCCGTGTCGAGTGCTCCCGCCGTGCCGGCCGCGTTCCCCGTGCCGGCCGCCGCCCAGGCCAAGGGCCTCGGGGGCGCCCCCGCCGCCAAGGACCTGGCCGGCGACGCGCTGACCGCCCTGCAGACCGCGGTCGACAACCTCCTCAAGGCCGCCACCTCCGGTGACGTCAGCCAGGTGCTGCCGGCCGCCACCGCCGTCGTGACCGGCCTGGTCAACCTGCTCGCCGCGATCCTGCTCGGCAGCGGCCTGCCCGCGCCCAACCTGCCGGGGCTGCCGAGCCTGCCCGCCGCACCCAGCCTGCCGGTCTCCCCGCCGCTCCCGGTACCCACGACCTGACCGGCCCGACCGGCTGGGCACGGCCGGCCGGTCCTCGGCCGGGCGGCCCTCTCGGGGATCTCATATGTCTTCCGAGCGTGGGGTTTCCGGCCCGCCGGGGCGTCGTTAGGCACGGCGTCAGTATTTCCCCTGGTGGCTTCCGTTGCGTGGCTCGCGCCGCCGCAAGTCGCCGAAGAAAGGAACACGATGAAGTCTCTGAAGGCTGCCGCTGTCGTCGCCGGTTCCGTGGCCCTCGCCGGCTTCGCCGCGCCCGCGTTCGCCCACAACAACGCCGACCTGACGCCCACCAGCCTCAACGGCGCCGTGAACACGCTCACCAAGGGCCCCCTGACCCTGGACCAGGCGATGCCGCTGAAGCACCAGTCGGACGCCCTCGACACCGAGAACAAGCGCTCCGTGCTCAAGAAGGTCAAGCGGACGACCGGCGCCGTCAACCAGCAGCGCAGCCCGCTGCTCGGCGGTCTGCCGCTGCAGGGCTGAGGCCGGGCGGGAATGATTCGAGGGACGCCGTAGCGGCGTCCCTCGTTCGTGTGGCCGCACCGCCGGCTGTCCGCCGGTCGGGTGAGCGGGCGCCCGGCCGCCCCGCGGCCCGTCGATAAGGTCACGCGGTGACCTCAACCCCAAGCACGACCCGCCCCTTCCGCCCGGCCGACCTCGGCACGGTCGCCGTGCTGGCCTGGAGCGGCGAGGCTCCCGACGGCAGTGACATGCCCTATCTGCTGGCCTACTCCCTCGGCGACGCCGCGGGCGGCGCGGAGGCCACCTCGGCCGCCGTCGAGGCGCTGCTGGAGAACAACGGACTGCCGGTCGGCGGCGACCTCGTCGACGGCACCGCCCGGCCCAGCCTGCCCGTCACCCTGCTGGTCGAGTCCGGTACGGCCGTCCTCAACCTGGCTCCGCTCAACGCCCAGTGCCCCGCGCCCGAGGAGTGGCTGGCCGCCGTCGGCGAACGCGGCTACGCCTACCTGGTGTTCACCACCCGGCCGTGGCCCCAGGGCGCGCCCGGCAGGCCCGTCGAGGCGGAGGCGCTCAAGGACTTCGCCGGGGCCGAGGAGACCCTGACGGCCGCCGCACACGTCGTGCTGCCCGCCCGCAGCCTGCGCGGCTGATGCCGCGGACCGCAGCCGCCGGCCGGGGGTTCGCGCTGCTCACGGTGGTCGCGGGAGCGGCCGGGCTGCTGGCCTCCTGGGTCATCACCCTCGACAAGTTCAAACTGCTGGAGAACCCGCGCTTCGTCCCCGGGTGCAGCCTGAACCCGGTGGTGTCCTGCGGCAGCGTGATGAAGAGCGACCAGGCCGCGGCGTTCGGGTTCCCCAATCCGATGCTGGGCCTGGCGGCCTACGCCGTCGTGATCTGCGTCGGCACCAGCCTGCTGGCCGGCGCCCGCTTCCCCGCCTGGTACTGGCTGACCTTCGACGCGGGATGTCTCTTCGGTGTCGGGTTCGTGTCCTGGCTGCAGTTCGAGTCGCTGTACCGGATCAACGCGCTCTGCCTGTGGTGCTGCCTGGCCTGGATCGCCACCATCCTGCTGTTCTGGTACGTCACCTCCTTCGCCGTACGACAACGGTTCCTGCCCGCGCCCGCCTGGCTGCGGGAATTCCTCGGCGAATTCACCTGGGTACTTCCACTGCTGCACATCGGGGTCGTCGGCATGCTGATCCTGACCCGCTGGTGGGACTTCTGGACGAGCTGAACAGTGGACTTCGGGACGAGCTGATGAGTGAACAGCCGACTAATGCTGCACCCGGGCGAATTGTGAACTGATGCCGTTTTCCGGCTCGTTACCCGGTACGGACCTCGATCTCCCCGCCTCCTGAAAGGGCCCGTACCCGACATGAAGCCGACCACCCGAGGAACCGTTGCCGCCGTCGTCACGGGCGTCGCGGTCGCCGTGGGCGCCGCCGCCACGCCCGCCGCCGCGACCCCGACGGTCCCTGTCCCCGTGCCGATGGACGGCGTGGAGAAGTCCCTCGGCATGGAGGTGCCCAAGCTCGGCATGGAGCTGCCGCTGCTGATCCCCGGCGCGCCCGAGGGGCCGCGCTTCACCGAGGGCCGGCTCTTCCCGGACCGGACGCTGCCCCAGGTGCCGCTCAACGGCGGGCTGCCGGGCGTCGGCCTCAGGGCGCCGCTGCCGCACGTCCTCGGCGACGGCTACGACCACATCAACGTCGGCACCCCGGCCTCCGGCCTGCGCGCACTCACTCCCGGCCTGGCGCTGGTCGCCCCGCTCACCGCGCCCGACCCGGGGCGCCTCGGCATGCCGGCCCCGCAGATGCCCGACGCCGGCGTGCTCGCCCCGGCCCTGCGGACGGTCGTCGGCGGCGACCTGGGCGCCGGCCCCGGCCGCTGACCCGCCGCCGAGTACGGCCGCGTCGGCCGCTTTCCGGTCCCGCCGTGCGGCCGGATGGCGGCGTGGCGGTGACCGGGCGGCCCCTCGGACGGTTACCGGTACCGACAGCGATCGGTGAACCGTACGAGGAGTGAGCATGGTCGTCGGAGTGGGCGGTGTAGCGATGGGCGCGGAACCGGAGGCGGGGCGGCCGGACAGAGCCGGGGTGGGCGGACCGACGCGGCGCGAGGCGACCCGGGGGCTGCTCGCCTCCGTGGCCGCCCTGGCGCTTGTCCCGGTCGTCGCCGCCTCCCGCCCGGTACCCCAGACGGACGGGCCGGTGGGCACCTCCTTCGACGAGACCTACCGGGGCCGCCGTATCCAGGGTGTCCTGGTGCCGGCGGCGGGCCGGGCCGGCGACGCGGGCGAGTGGCAGGTCACCGTGGCGGGCCGGCCGCTGCATCTGATGCGGCGGGCCGACGGCACCTGGCTGAGCATGGTCGACCACTACAGCTCGTACCCGACCCCGCTGCAGGCGGCCCGGGCGGCCGTCGACGAGATCGGGCCCGGGCAGCGGCTGCGCGACCTGGCCCCGGGACCGATGGGCGGGGGGCATCAGCACATGGGGGGCGGCCATGGCGTACGTGCGTAAGAACGTCAGCAGGCTGACGGCCGGCGAGCGCAAACGGCTCGTCAACGCCTTCCTGGAGGTCAAACGGCGGGGCGAGTACGACGAGTTCGTGCGGATGCACATCGACCACTACACCGCCGACGGCGAGAAGGGCCTGCGCACCGCGCACATGGCCCCCTCCTTCCTGCCCTGGCACCGCCGGTTCCTGCTGGACCTGGAGCGTGCCCTGCGCCGCGTGGACGGGTCGGTGACCGTGCCGTACTGGGACTGGACCAGGGACCGTACGGCGTCCTCCGTCCCGTGGACCAGGGACCTGCTCGGCGGGAACGGCCGGCCCCGGGACCAGCAGGTGATGACCGGGCCGTTCGCCTACTCGGCGGGGCACTGGACCATCAAGGAGGGCGTCACCGACGGCGAGTTCCTCGCCCGGGACCTGGGCCGGGCCCGCGACCCGATCGCCCTGCCCACCAAGGCCCAGCTCGCCCAGGCGCTGGACGACCCGGTGTACGACGTCGCCCCCTGGGACTCGACCGTCAGCCGGGGCTTCCGCAACAAGCTGGAGGGCTGGGGGGCCGGCAGCGGCAGCACGTCCTGGCGCAACCACAACCGGGTGCACCGCTGGGTCGGCGGGGCGATGCTCGGTGGCGCCTCCGTCAACGACCCCGTCTTCTGGTTCCACCACGCCTTCGTCGACCTGCAGTGGGAGCGCTGGAAGGCCCGGCACCGAAGGCAGCGCTATCTGCCGGCCAGACCGCCCGGCCGCGGCGACCGGCAGCACCGACGGGTGGTCGCCCGCGGCGAGAAGCTCCCGCCGTGGAACGTCACCCCCGGGTCGCTGGAGGACCTGAGCCGGATCTACCGGTACGCCTGAGGCGCCCCGGACACGGGAAGAGCCCCGGCACCGAGGTGCCGGGGCTCTTCCGCAGGCGGTGGCTCAGTTGCCGTAGCCGCCGTTCTTGCTGTCGCCGCCCTTGCTGTCGCCGGCCTTGAGGTGGCCTTCGTTGGCGCAGGTGTTGCCGAACGCCGGGTTCAGCAGACCGATCACGTCGACGGTGTCGCCGCACACGTTGACCGGGATGTTGACCGGGACCTCGATGACGTTGCCGGACAGCACGCCGGGCGAGGCGACGGCCGCGCCGTTGGCACCCGCGTCGGCCAGGGCCAGGCCGGCCCCGCCGATCACCACAGCGCCGGTGCCCAGGGCGACGGCGGCGGCCTTCGCGATGCGAGACATCACGTTCTCCTTCTTGTTGCTGGGGGAGTGCGGCGGCAGGACCAGCCGCCGCACTCCCCGTTCAACGCTCCGACCTGCGGCTGGTCACGCCGATCACCGGACGATCACTCCAAGGGCCCGAGTCGGGGCAGCCGTCGTACCGCGAACCCCGCCAGGAAGGGCCGGATGTTCTGCCCGGCCCGGCCGTGCCACGTCGTGCAGTTGGCGTAGGAGACGCGGCCATCAGCGCGAGGGGGCGCGGGGCTGTCTTCGGGACGCGGCCATCTGCGCACCCGAGGGGGCGCGGGGCTGTCTTCGGGACGCGGCTGCCGCCGTGTGGGCGCGCCGGCCCCCGCACAGCCGCAGCCGCCCACCGTCCGGCGCGGCACCCTCGTGGGCGCCTCAGCCCCCCGCGGCGTCCGCGGGGCCGGCGGTCAGACCCCCGCCAGCGTCGACCGGTACCACCGTTCCGCACGGCGGAAGCAGCTCGCGAAACCCGCGGCCGGCGACTCGCCGAGGTCGGACCAGAGCGCGTCCGCCGCGAAGAAGTGGTCCGTGGTCAGGATGTCGAGCGTGCCCGGCGGGACGCCCTTCGCGGCGAGGATCGCCTTGGCCCCCTCGACGGTGAGGTTGTCGTGCGGCCAGGCGATCCCGGCGCACTCGGCGACCGCCCGCAGCGCACTGCCCACGGTGACCGGCACGGGATGCGCCGCGTGGTACACCCGCGAGGTCAGTGCCGCCTCCGGCGCGAGCGCCGTGGCCACCAGCAGCCGGGCCAGGTCCGGCGCGGTGATCACCGACGCCCGCGCCGGCCAGCCGGCCACCACACCCGGCAGGGCGCGCAGCAGCCGGGCCAGGTTGGGCCCGACCCACAGGTCCCCTTCGCCGAAGACCAGATGGGGGCGGAGCACCACACCGCCGGCGGCGAGGACCGCGTCCTCGGCCGCCGCGCGGGTGCGGGAGGTGACGGAGCCCGGGTTGCGGGTGAGCTCCTCGGGGCGGGAGCCGCGGAAGGTGCCGCGGCCGTAGACGGAGGCGGTGCTGAGCTGGACGATCCGGCGTACCCCCGCGCGCCGGGCCTCGGCGACCAGCGCCGCCGTACCACGTGCGTTGACGGCCTCGTTGGCCGCCGCGCTCCCGCCGATCTGCGAAGCGCAGTGCAGCAGGACGTCGACCCCGTCGCAGACCCCGCGCAGCGAGCCGGGATCGGTCAGATCCGCGGACACGGTCCGCACCCCGGGGCAGGCCCGGGGCAGGGACCTGCGGTGGGTCATGAGCCTGAGCTCGGCGCGCCGCAGTCGCGCCTCGTGTGTCACGTGCGCCCCGACGAACCCGGACGCGCCGGTGATGAGGATGGTGGACACGGGGACTCTCCCGGAAGGCGGTCGGGGTCAGCGGACACGTGGCCGCAGGACGAGTTCCGCGGTGAAGACCGTCTCCTGCCGCTGGCTGCCGCGCACCCGTACCAGCAGGTCGCCCGCGCCGCCGTACGGCTCGGGGTCGGCCGTGATCCAGCAGGGCGCGTCGAGTTCGGCGTACCGCACGAACTCGCTGCGCAGGCCGAGCAGGAGGGCGCCGGGCACCCCGGTGCGGGCGTGCGCGGCCTGCCGGGCGGCCTCCAGGAGGAACATGCCGGGTATGTGGTCAACAGGGTGGTCGAAGTAGGTCGGGTGCGCGGTGTCCACCCGCAGTTCCCATCGGCCGCGGGTGCCCGGCGCGGGCTCGCCGAGGACGACGTGCCGGGGGCCGGCGTGGCCCACCGCGGCCGGGTCGAGGGCCGGTGGCGGGGTGCGGCCGGTGGTGGGGCGCTCTCCGCGCATCCGCCGGTACACGTCCGGGCTCATGCAGCGGAACGCGGCCGAGGCGGTGGCCCGGGCGCCGTTCTCGCGGACCACCGTGACGTCGTAACGCATCTCCCGCAGCCGGCCCGCGCGGCGGACGACGTCGCGGCAGACCGTGTGCATCTCGACATCGGTGGGGACCGCGTCCGCGACGAGCAGTTCCGGCTCGGTGGTCACGGACATGTCAGACATGAGGAACTGGTGGCCGAACGGGACGTCGAACTCGGCGTGGGCGAGCAGGGAGCCGACCTGACGGACGGACTCGATCAGCAGCATGGGGTCCTGGTAGCCCCGGTCGGGGGCGAACAGGGCGTGGCAGCGCGGCCATTGGGCCCGGACGACGAAACCGGCCGCGGCGCCGGGACCGTCGGCGGCGGGGGACTCGTCGGGCTCCCAGCCGGTGAGGAGGACCTCGGAGACCGCCGCGCGATGGACGTACTCACGCGGCACGGTGGTGGTCAGCACGGGGAGCAGGGGCTTGTGGGCGAGGATCCGTTCGGTGAGGTGCGGCATGTGCAGCGCTCCTGTGTCGGTGTGACGGGGAGGGGGCAACAAGCCGTACGCCGGCTGTCACCCCCCGTGGCCGACGTTCTAGCCACAAGATACAGACAGGTCGGTCCGGTTCTGCAAGAGGCCAGTCGATTTCTTGGGGGAGTCCGGAACTCCGCCCGTCCGACCGTCGCGAACGACTGACCGTTATGCCGGAATTGCATCCGCGAAACGTACAACCTTGTATGGTTTATTGAAGAGGCATAGTCCTTGGTCAAGTCTTTCCTGGAGCCTCCTGAGTGGAGTCCCACCTCCCACTTGTCCGGTAATCCGATGAAATCGCAGCTCATCGCGGCGCGGGTCAGGCGGGGCCGGAGCGCCGCGCCGTGTCACCTCGCCAGTTGACAATCAGACAAGTCTGTTTGGTACGGTCTGGTCGTGAACCCGCAGTCCGAGATGACGTGGATGTGCCTCAGGGGGAACAGATGAACCGCCAGTACGCGGATCTCGTGGCGCCGTCGGCGCGGCGCCACCGCTCGCACGGCCCGCTCGTCCCGCTCGCCCCGGGCGGGCATCCGGGCCGCCCGGCTCCCGCGCAGGGCGCGCCCCGGGCGGGGGTCCTGAACATCCTGGTCGTCGAGAACGACCCACGGGCCTCCGACACCCTCCGGCAGGGTCTGGTCCGGCACGGGTACGCCACCCACGGCGCGACCACCGGCGCCCAGGCGCTGCGCGGGCACCGCGAGGCCGACCTGGTGCTGCTCGACCTCGACCTGCCCGACCTGGACGGTCTCGAGGTGTGCCGCGGCATCCGGGCGGTCAGCGATCTGCCGATCATCTCCGTCACCGCGCGCGGCTCGGAGCTCGACTGTGTGCTCTGCCTGCAGGCCGGCTCGGACGACTACCTCGTCAAGCCGTACGGGTTCCGGGAGTTACTGGCCCGGATGGAGGCGGTGCTGCGGCGCGCGCAGGTGCGGCCGACGGCCCAGCCGGCCGCCGGCCGGGTCGTCACCCACGGGCCGCTGCGCGTCGACCCGGGCGCCCGGACGGCCACCCTCGACGGACGGCCGCTGGACCTGACGCGCAAGGAGTTCGACCTCCTGCACCTGCTGGCCTCGCAGCCCAGCACGGTGATCCCACGGCGCCAGATCATGGCTCAGGTGTGGGACGACGCGTGGTCCCCGCGCGGCCGCACGGTCGACACCCATGTCGGCACCCTGCGCGGCAAACTGGGCTCCAGTGCCTGGATCGTCACCGTCCGGGGGGTCGGTTTCCGGATCGGCTCCCCCTAGCGCTCCCGCGCGTTCCCCGAGGTCATGCCCCGTTCCGGCGTCCGGCGACGGAACCGCTTTCTGAGAACTCCCGCCGCGGTACTGACCGTGGGCCGTGTATGCGGCTTACGATACAGACAAGTCTGTTGAATTCAGTGGGAGAGCGTAGGGATCTGGCATGGCTCAGCAAGAACGCGGCAAGCGGTCACGGCGGTCGATCCTGGAGGCGGCGGCCCAGGTCTTCGACGAGCGCGGTTACGACGCCGCCAGCACCAACGAGATCCTGGCCCGCACCGGACTCACCCGCGGTTCCCTCTACCATCACTTCCCCTCCAAGGAAGCCATCGCGCTGGCGCTGGTGCAGGCGCACGCCGAGGCCTTGCAAGTGCCCGAACGGCCGGTCAGGCTGCAGTCGGTGATCGACCTGACCCTGGAGTTCGCCCGGCGCCTCCAGCACGACGCGGTGCTGCGCGCGAGCGTGCGGCTGACCATAGAGCAGACCTCGTTCGACTGCCCGCCGAAGACCACCTACGAACAGTCCATGGAAACCATCCTGACGCTGCTGCAGGAGGCCGAGAAAGGGGACGAGATCCTCCCCGGGGTGGATGTGCGCGAGGTCGCCTCGCTCATCGTCGGCTCCTTCACCGGCCTGCAGATCATGTCCCAGGCCTACTCCGGCCGCGCCGACCTGCCCGAACGCACCAGCGTCTTCTGGAAGTTCCTGCTGCCCGGGCTCGCCACGCCCGGTCTGGTCGGCCGGCTGCGCACGACACCGCCGACGGACTGACTGGCCCTACCAACCGGTTCCCCGGCCGCCCCTCGGGGGCGGACCGGCGGCGGGTGCAGGGCACACGGGTGCGCGGGCGCATGGATGCCCGGGTGCGCGCGACGGTGGTCCGGCGGCGGGTCAGATCCGGCGCTCCCCGCCCCGGTTGGGCCGGTCGCGGTCGAACAGCGGGCGCAGCAGCCGCCACAGTCGCTGGCTGATCTCGCCGTCCCACCAGCTCGGGTCGGTGTGCCCCAGGGTCTCGATGCCCGCGGCCATCACCACGGCCAGGTCCGCGAGATCATCGGCCGGCTCCTCGGCCTCCTTGTGAGCCTCGGTGACCCGCTCGTGGACTGCGGCCAGCATGTCGTCGCGGAGCCGGGGCGGCCCGGCCGAGCCGTCCGCGGCCAGCTGCATGCCCGCCCGGACGATCTTCTCGGTGCGCATGGCCTCGCCGAGCGCGAACAGAAAGCGCTTCGGCGCGTCCGCCGCCGAACCCGAGAACGCTTCCTCGGTCAGCGCCTCGACCCGCTGCCGGGCCTCCTCGTACACGGCGGCCGTCAGGGCCGTGGTGGAGGAGAAGTGGTGGTAGAGCGCCCCCCGGCTGACGCCGGCCCGGCGGCAGATGTTGACCAGCCCCGCGTCGGACAGCCGGCCGTCCGCGATGAGCTCGGCGGTGGCATGGAGGAGAGCCTGACGCGTCTGCTCGGATCGCGCCTGCATCAGGTCGTACCCGCCTTCCCTGCCAACAGTGTGCCCGGTGCGCGCACTGCTCGCGGACACCGATGTCAATGATGGTGAGAATCATACAACCATGCCTGTTTCCTGGAAGGACCCCGGCATGGTCCTACCTCCGCACGATCTCCACAGAATCCGAACGTCCCAGGCGGCAAGGGTGGTTGTCCAGAAACATGCGCAGGGGGAGACGATCCGAGTTGATCCTCAATCAGACAGGTCTGTTTGTAACAGTGATCATATCCGGCCACTTGACACTGGTTTGACACTCCGCTGACAGAGCTGCGCAGGATTGTGGGAACCCTGAACCGCCGTGCGTTGAACGGCCCGGCGACCCTCGTGAGACTGGTGGCAGTTCCGCAAGGGCCAAGGATTCGGGGGATCCGAATGGAAGAGTTCGAGCGACTCACGGAGGACCATCGCAGCCGCGACTGCGGCCGGCGCTGCGGACGGATCTGCGTCCGCTGTCTGGACCGGATCGACGGCGCCCTGCGTACCCTCCTCGACCTGTACCGGGAGAGCGACCAGGCGCTGGTGCCCGGCGGTCCGGTGCTGCGCGAGCGGGTGAGCGGCAGCCGCGCCACCGTCGGCATCGTGCTCGACGAACGGGCCCTCGCGCTGCGCAGCCGGACCACCGAGGTGATGACGTTGTGGGCGCGGCTCGTCGTGGACGAGCGCACCGGCACCCGGCCCGCCGACCGCCAGATGGGCGCGCTGGTGCGGTTCCTGCGCCGGCAGCTGCCCTGGCTCGCCGGGCACCCGGCGGGACCGGACTTCGACGAGGAACTCGCCGAACTGCTCGGCGACCTCCGCGCCCTGCTCGGCCCGGGCCCGGTGCGCCGGTTCGCGCTCGGCCCGTGCACCCGGGCGGAGTGCGCCGGAACGCTCTACGGCGTACTGCCGGCGGACGGCGGCGACCGGGTGCCGAGCCACGTCACCTGCGACGACGGCCACGCGCTGCCCCCGCGCCAGTGGCTGCTGGTCGCGCACCGGATACGGGAAGCGGCCTGACGGGGCGGCGGCCCGACGAAAGGAGGTGAACGGCATGACCGAGCCGACACGGCCGGCGGGCGGGGCGGCGAAGCCGCGCCGGGTGCCGACGGAGCTGGCGGCCCTCGCGATGGGCGTCACCCAGGCGACCATCCGCAAATGGGCCAGCCGCGGCAAGATCACCCGGCACGGCGGTCCGCGCCGTGCCGAGTACGACCTCGACGAACTGTTCGCACTGGCCCGCAGGGGCGAGACCGAATAGGCGGCGCGAGACCCTGTAATCAACGTGAATTCGAGTAAGCCTTCGCCGACACGCGAAATTTACCGACCAGCACCCGCTAGAAACCGGATCCGTGCGGGGATCCGGTGCGAAGCAGCCCCCGCGGCCCATCCCCCTGCCGCGGGGGCTGCTTTGGTTGCCTGACTATCAACTCGCTTCACTAAAAGGGAAGTTGACGCACCCGAACGGAGGTGTCACACTCTTTTCGGCGCCTCCATGCCCTGACGGCGGTGGCGCTTCACCCGGGCTCCTTTCTGGCGAGCCCGTGGCTTTCTTCTCGAAATCCGTGTCCCGTTCGGGGCGCGGATTTTTTGTTTCTCTCCCGCCCCGACTTGAGGAAGTGTGGTCGATGCCTGTTTCCACCTGGACACCCGTCGGTCAATGGACGGGTACGGTCACGCACGACGGCGAGGTCGACCAGTACACCGTCGCCTTCGCCCCGGACGGCTCGCTCTCGGTCACCACGCAGAAGAGCACCGGCACCGGCTCCTGGACCGTCACCGGCGACGACTCCGTGGAGTTCTCCCTGCGCGAGGACTTCAACCTCGACGTCACCCAGATCAGCCCCAACGGCCACCGGGCCGCGTACATACAGATCGACATCACCGCCCGGCACGAGGACGGTGCGCTCACCGGCGAGGGCAAGGCCGTCGTGCACGGCCCCGACGACGTCGTGATCTACGCGACGGACGCCCAGACCGAAGCGCGCCGGGTGTCATGACGGCCGAAGTCGCCCGGCTCACCGACGTGCTGAGCCTGCGGGACCTGGCCGGGCGCTATCTGGCGGGCCTCGACGAGGGCGGCTTCGACGAGACCTGGGCGCGTTCCCTGTTCACCGAGGACATCGAGATGACGTTCCCGGTGGGCAGCCACCAGGGCCTGGCCGGGGTGGCCGGCTTCACCACCGAGATCATGGCGCGCTGGGGCCGTACCCACCACCACGGCTCGGAGAGCCAGGTGGAGGTGGACGGCGACACGGCCCGGCTCAGCTGGAGCCTGATCGCCTCCCACGTGCACCACGGCTCACCGCTCCCCCCGGACCCCACCCAGTACTTCCAGCTCGGCGGCCGTTTCACCGGCACCGCCCGGCGCACCCCCGAGGGCTGGCGCTTCGACCGGCTGCGGCTGCGGATCGTGTGGACCACCGGCGCCGTGCCCAGGGGAGTGACCCAGGTCGACCGAAAGACCCTCGACACCCGGGGAAACACGGTCACTTCAGCCACTTCAGCCACTTCAGCAGAGGAGAACCCTCCCATGCCCACCACGCTCACCGCGGACCAGCAGAAGGAACTGATCGAGAAGGTCTTCCACGAGGGCCTGGACCTGGGCGACCTGTCGGCCGCCGACCGCTACCTCACCGCCGACTTCCGCAACAACGGCAGCCACGACGACTCCATGCGCGGCCCGGAGGCGTTCAAGCACACCATCAGGATCCAGCAGTCCGCGTTCAGCGGGATCAAGTACGAGATCCTCGACTTCATCTCGATGGGCGACAAGGCCGCCATCCGCTGGGTCATGCACGGCAAGCACACCGGTCCCTTCATCGGCATCAAGCCGACCGGCCTCCAGGTGCAGCACCAGGCGATCATCTGGTTCCGCTTCGAGGGCGACAAGATCGCCGAGCGCTGGGGCATCGTCGACAACTTCTCGCTGCAGAAGTTCCTCCAGTCCGGCGGCAAGCCGGTCGGCCCGCTGACCCCGGCGGGCAAGCCCGCGGCCTGAGCCGCGACCGGCCGTGCGCCCGGCCCCCGCTGACGGCGGCGGGGGCCGGGCCGCACCGCCACGGAATCGACGTGCCCGACGGAGCAAGGGACTTGAGACATGCCGATCGACAGGAAAGTCGCCCGCTTCAACCGGCGGTTCGCCAACCATCTCGTCGGGCCGCTGTTCAGCCGGCTGCCCGGGTTCGGGAAGGTCCACCACCGCGGCCGCAAGTCCGGCCGGGAGTTCGCCACGCCCGTCAAGCTGTTCCGGCGCGGCGCCGACATCGTCATCACGCTGCCGTACGGACCCGGCTCCGACTGGGTCAAGAACGTCCTGGCGGCGGGCGGCTGCGAGATCACCACGCGGGGCCGCCGCATCCAGGTCGGCAACCCGGTCGTCTTCAGCGACGACGGTACGACGAAGATGCCCGCCCTGACCCGGCGGATCCTCTCCCGGGTCGAGGCCACCGAGTTCATCGCGCTGACCCCGGTCCCGGCGCCCGCGCAGGTACCGGCGGGCCGGACATGACCGCCGTCGGCCAGGTCACCCGCCCGCTGCGGGTGGCGCTGCTGGTCGGCTCGGCCCGCGACGGGCGGCTCGCGCCGGACGTCGCGGGCTGGTTCGCGCGGGTGACCGCGCGCCGGGACGACCTCGTCCTGGACGTCGTCGACGTCGCCGAGCACCCGCTGCCGGCGAGCCTCGACGCGGACGACCCCCGCACGGCGGCGCTGCGGCCCCGGCTGGCCGGGGCGGAGGCGTACGTCGTGGTCGTACCGGAGTACAACCGCAGTGTCCCCGGTCCGCTGAAGACCCTCATCGACAGTTTCCAGTCGGAGTGGGAGGCCAAGCCGGTCGGTTTCGTCGGCTACGGGCTCGGCATGGCCGGCGGGGTGCGGGCGATCGAGCATCTGCGGCAGATCTTCGCGGAGTTCCACTGCGTGGGGATGAAGGACGTGGTGACGTTCCCGCGGGTGCTGGAGCACTACGACGCGGACGGCAACTTCCCGGCGGAGCCGGAGGGGGCCGAGACCGCGGCCAAGCTGATGCTCGACCAGCTGCTCTGGTGGGCGGCCGCGTTGCGCGAGGCCAAGGCTCTTCGTCCCTACGGCACGTGAAAGTTCCGGCTCCGACAACGCGCCCCGTCAGGGGTGCGGGGCCGCATCGATGTGCGGCTGCCGCCGCGCGGGCGCGAACAGCCGCGACGGACCTGCGGACGCCCGACAACGGATCGCGGCACCTTCTGCGAAACGCAGTGCCACGGAGGGCCGGTGAACGACCGCCGCACCGTCGTGGCTTGTCGCGCAGTTCCCCGCGCCCCCGAAAGAAGGGGCGTTCCCCTTGACCCCTCTTCACAGGAGAACGTCATGGCAACTGCCGCCGCCCCCGATCCGCTCACTCCTCTACTCGTCGCCGTGCCCGTGGTGATCCTTGCCTGCCGGGCCGGGGCTCAGCTTCTCAAGCGGCTCGGGCAACCCCCGGTCGTCGGCGAGATCCTCGTCGGCATACTGCTCGGTCCCTCGCTGCTGGGCTGGCTCTGGCCGGACGCGCAGGGCTGGCTGTTCCCCGCCTCGGCGCTGCCCTACATCGGCGTGCTCGGGAACATCGGGCTGCTCGTGTTCATGTTCCTCGTAGGTCTGGAGCTCGACCTCAAGTCCCTGCGCGGCAACAGCAGAACCGCCGTCGCCGTCTCGCAGGCCGGGATCGCGCTGCCGCTGGTGCTGGGCGTACTGCTGGCGCTCGGCATGTACAGCCGGTTCGCCCCGGACGGCATCGGAAAGCTGCCGTTCGTGCTGTTCATCGCCGTGTCGATGAGCATCACCGCGTTCCCCGTGCTGGCCCGCATCCTGACCGACCGGGGCCTGTACCGGACCCGGGTCGGCGTGCTCGCGATGGCCAGCGCGGCGGTGGACGACGTCACCGCCTGGTGCCTGCTGGCCGCCGTCGTCGCGGTGACGAAGAGCGGCTCGCCCACGGACGCGCTGGTCACCGCGGGCTACGCGGTCGGCTTCGCGGCCGTGATGTTCGTGGTCGTACGACCGCTGCTCGCCCGGTGGGCGGCGCGGGCCGAGCGGCGGTACGCCGACGGTGTCGTGCTGGTGGTGCTGTTCGGCGGGCTGAGCCTGTCCGCGTACGCCACCGACCGGATCGGTGTGCACGCGCTGTTCGGCGCCTTCCTGTTCGGCGTGATCGCCCCGCGCGGCAGCCGGCGGATCGAGGTCGCCGCGGCTCGGATGCGGTCCTTCGCCGTGCCGGTGCTGCTGCCGCTGTTCTTCGTCAGCACCGGGCTCAAGACCGATGTGGGGCTGCTCGGCGGCAACGCCACCCAGTGGCTGTGGGCGGGCGCCGTGCTCGCCGTCGCCGTGGTCGGCAAGTGGGGCGGCGGCACCCTCGCGGCCCGGCTCTCCGGCCGTGACTGGCGGGACTCCATGTCGCTGGGCGCGCTGATGAACTGCCGCGGTCTGACCGAGCTGATCGTGCTCAACATCGGGCTGGGTCTCGGTGTCATCGGCCCCGAGCTGTTCACCGTCCTGGTGCTGATGGCCCTGCTCACCACCGCCATGACCACCCCCGCGCTGACCCGTATCCGCAAGGGGGCCGACGAGGAGCAGGGACAGGAACCGGCCGGAATCGACCAGGACGAACCCGCTCTGCAGCCCACGAGTACGCGCTGACCTGCGCCTTCGGGAGCGGCAGCGGCGTCAGCCCGGATCCGGCGCATAGTTCAAGCCCTGATGGTTGGAAGACTGCTAGTTGGAAGCTTGATAGATAAGCGGGTTGACGATACTCTCGCAGTACGACGACGCAGCAGTGAGGGAGAGAGTGATGAGCCAGGAATTCAAGAACCTCGACATGACGATGATGTTCGCGATCCACGACGCCCTGCGACGCGAACTGGAGCGGATCGCCCGGATCACCGCGCGGGTCGACGAGGACCCCCGGCACGTGCTGAGCACCGCGGTCGGCTGGGAGCTGTTCAAGAAGTTCCTGACCGTCCACCACACCTCCGAGGACGACATGGTCTGGCCGGTCATGGAAGCGGCCCTGGCCGGCCAGGACGCCGAACTGGCCCTGCTCGCCGACATGGAGGCCGAGCACGGCGTCATCGACCCGCTGCTCGCCGACATCGACGCGGCCCTCGCCGACCGCGACTCGGGCCTGGAGCGCCTGACCGGCCTGACCGACACCCTCTACACCCGGCTCGGCGGCCACCTCGACCACGAGGAGCGGGACGCCCTGGCACTGATGGACATCACGCTCTCCCAGGAGCAGTGGCAGGCCTTCAGCGCCGAGCAGCGCACCCGGATCGGCGACGACTCCTCCCGTTACCTGCCCTGGCTGCTCGACGACATCGGCGCCGTCAAGGTCGCGAACATCATCGGCAAGATGCCCGCACCGCTGCGCAACGCCTACGAGAACGACTGGCGCCAGGCCTACGAGGACCTCGACATCTGGACCCCCAAGACCGCCTCCACCACCCGCTGACCGGATCCCGAAGGTTCCGCTCGACACCCCCCAACCCTGAGACAGACACGGAGACATCCCATGTCGCTGCAAGACCGCACTCAGGCCGTCCCCAAGGCCGCGGCTCCGCCGCAGCAGGACGGCAAGCTCGGACTCGCGTTACTCGTGATCGCCACGGCCCAGCTCATGCTCGTCCTCGACAACACGATCGTCGCCGTCGCCCTGCCGAGCATGCAGAACGCCCTGGGGCTGAGCGAGTCCAGCCTCGGCTGGATCGTCACCGCCTACGCGCTCGCCTTCGGCGGTCTGCTGCTGGCAGGCGGCCGCGCCGGTGACCTCTTCGGCCGCCGCCGGGTCTTCCGCACCGGCCTGATCCTGTTCACCGCCGCCTCGCTGCTCGGCGGCCTGGCCCAGAGCGGTGAACTCCTGATCGTGGCCCGGGTGATCCAGGGCGCGGGCGCCGCGATCGCCGCCCCCACCGCCCTCTCCCTGCTCGCCACCACCTTCCCCGCGGGCCCGGCCCGCAACAAGGCGCTCGGCGTCTACGGCGCGATGGGCGGCCTCGGCTCGGTCGTGGGTCTGCTGCTCGGCGGCGCGCTCACCGAGTACCTCAGCTGGCGCTGGGTGATGTTCGTGAACGTCCCGATCGCCCTGGCCGTCCTGTTCGGCACCAGCGTCCTCGTCGAGGGCGAGCGCGAGCGCGGCAAGGTCGACGTGCCCGGCGCGCTCACCGCGACCCTCGGCTTCGGCTCGCTCGTCTACGCCATCAACCGCGCCGGCGACAAGGGCTTCGGCGACGGCGTCACCCTGATCGGCCTGGCTGTCGCACTCGTCCTGATCATCGCCTTCGTCGCCATCCAGCGCTCCAGCCGGGCGCCGATGATCCCGAGCGGCGTGCTGGCCGACAAGGGCCGGGTCGGCGCCAACCTGATCATGTTCCTGGTCGGCGCGGGCATGCTCGCCACCTTCTACTTCCTGACCCTCTACATGCAGATCGTCAAGGGCTACGCCCCGATGGTCACCGGCGTCGCCTACCTGCCCTTCGCCCTCGGCATGGGCATCGCGGCCGGCGGTCTCGGCCCGCAGCTGCTCGCCAAGATGCCCGAGCGCAACGTCGTCGCCCTCGGTCTGCTGATCGGCGTCGCGGGCATGGTCTGGTTCAGCTTCATCGAGCCCGGCCAGAACCCGTGGGCGGCCCTGCTGCCGGCCCAGCTGGTCGCCGGTCTCGGCCTCGGCATGGTCTTCGTGGCCGTCACCATCGTCAGTGTCCGCGGGGTCGCCCCGCAGGCCACCGGCGCGGCCTCCGGCCTGGTCAACACCGCCCAGCAGATCGGCGGCGCCATCGGCCTGGCCGCGCTGGCCGCGGCGGCCACCGCCATCACCGACCACGAGCTGCCGGGCAGCGTCCCGCACGCCCTGACCACCGGCTACTCGTACGGGTTCCTGTTCGGCGGTGGCCTGTACCTGCTGGCCCTGATCGTGGCCCTGATCACCCTGCCGAGCACGGCCCCCCAGCCCCACCAGGACGGCGAGCCCGCTCCCGCCGCCCTGTGACCCGGCCCGGCGGCCCCGCCCTGTCCACCCGGGCGGGGCCGCCGGCACCCCCCTCCGACCTCTCCCCCCACGACTGCCAGGAGGCTGACATGACCGACCGGAGCGAAGTCCCGGGACAGCGGCGTTCCCTCGCCCTGTGGGAGCTGGCCGACCTGGTCACCCCCATGGCCGTGCGGGTGGCCGCCACCTACCGGGTCGCCGACCACATCGCCGCCGGCACCGCCACCGCCGTCGGCATCGCCCAGGCCGAGCGGCTGCACGCCGAGTCCCTCGACCGGGTGCTGCGCCACCTGGTCACCGTCGGCGTCCTCACCCGCGCCGAGGACCGCGAGACCTACGGGCTCACGGAACTCGGCGAGCAGCTGCGCTCCGACCACCCCGGCGCCCAGGTCCGGCTGATCGACACCGAGGGCGCGATCGGCCGCGGTGACCTCAGCCTGGTGGACCTGCCGCACACCGTCCGCACCGGCGAGCCCGCCTACCCGGTCCGCTACCAGATCGCCTTCTGGGACGACCTGGACACCGACCGCGCGCTCGCCGAGTCCTTCGACGCGGTGATGGCCGACAACCTGTCCCGTGACGTCCCCTCGATCGCCGCCGCCTACGACTGGTCCGCGCGCGGCCATGTCTACGACGTCGGCGGCGGCAGCGGGGTGCTGCTCACCGGTCTGCTCGCCGCCCACCCGACGCTGCGCGGCACGGTCGTCGACCTGCCCGGCACGGCGGCCCGCGCCGAGGAGCACTTCCGGGCCGCCGGCCTGGACGGCCGCGCCGACGTCGTCCCCGGCAGCTTCTTCGAGGAACTGCCCGCGGGCGGCGGCGCCTACGTGCTCTCCTCCGTCCTGCACAACTGGACGGACAAGGAGGCCCTGCAGATCCTGCGGCGCTGCGCCGACGCCGTCGCCGAGGACGGGCGGGTGCTCGTCGTCGAGGAGACCGGCGACGGCGCCGAGACCGGCATGGACCTGCGGATGATGGCCTACTTCGGCGGCGTCGAACGCTCCCTGGACGAGCTGGAGCAACTCGCCGCGCAGGCCGGTCTCGCGGTGGCCGGGGTGTACCGGGCGAGCGGCCAGGCGTCCGCCGTCCGCTCCCTGATCGAACTGGTACGCGACGATCGAGCGCGCTGACCCCTCCGTGCCGCCGGGCCACCCCGGGCGTTCCCGGGGCGGTGCAGCGGGCCGAACGGTGTGCGACCAGGTGCATATACTCGGGAAGGAGGTGCTGTCTTGCGGCGTTCAGGCGATGCGGAGCCGGGTCCGGTGACCCGGACCGAGGAGACCGCGGAGATCCCCGGAGTCCTCCCGGATGCGCTCACCGGCTTCATCGGCTACCTCCTGCGCCGGGTCTACGCGCAGTTCGCCGCCAGCGGCGACGGCGGAGACAGCGACTCCCGCGACTTCCTGGTCCTCGACGCGCTCACCGGCCACGACTGGGAGTCCCAGCTCGACCTCGCGGAGCGGCTCGGCATCAACCGCACCATCATGGTCGGCGTCATCGACCGGCTGGAGGACCGCGACGAGGTCCGGCGCACCCGCAACCCCGACAACCGGCGCCAGTACGTGCTCTCCCTGACCGACCGGGGACGGGAGGCCGTGGAGGCCAGGCGGCGGGCGGTCGCCGAGCGGGACGCCCGGCTCACCGCCGTACTGACCCCCGAGGAGACCGCCCGGCTCGACGAACTGCTCGCCCGGCTGCTGCCGGAGTCCGCGCAGCCGCTCGTGCAGGGCACCGAGTACCTGGTTGCGCAGGCCCATCACCGGCTGCGCAAGCACGGCGACGACAAGCTGGCCGGCACCGGGCTCAGGGTGCGCCACTACGGCCCGCTGTCCGCTCTCGACGTCCTCGGGGCCATCTCCCAGCAGCGGCTCGCCGAGCTGCTCGCCATCACCGGGCCGGCCGCCTCCCAACTGGTCGACGAACTCGTCAAGCTGGGCCTGGTGCGCCGCGGCCGCGATCCGCACGACCGGCGCCGGTACGCCCTGGAGGTGACCGAACTCGGCCGTGAGCAGCTCGCCGTGGTGGCCCGGGCCGTCGCGGAACTCGCCGGGGACGTCTCCGCCATGCTCGGCCCCGGCGGCGAGCAGGACCTGCGTGAGCTGCTGCTGAAACTCCTCGCCCCGACCCATTCCGGACCCGCATTCTCCGAGAACGCCAAGTCATCTGTTTCCGCCAGGGGTTGACCCTCCGGCCAAAGGCTGTCACGCTTTATCCAGCGGCTGCGCCGCGCCTTTTTCCAGGCTCTTCTCTACAGGCTCTTCGTAACGTTTCCAGGCTCTTCGAAGCGCCCTTCCGAATCTTTCCGGAAGGGCCACGAGGGGCCTTTTTTCATGCGGAATTCCCGCTCCATGCGGAATTCCCGTTGCGCACCGCCCCTCGACGAAGGAGACAGTCATGGTCGCGCAGAAGACCGACGGCTCGCCCGAACCGGCGCGCATACCCGAGGACATGACCTACGACGTCATCATCCTCGGCTCGGGCCTCGCCGGCTCCGTCACCGGCACCATCCTCGCCAAGCACGGCGCCAAGGTGCTGCTGGTCGACGCGGCCGCACACCCGCGCTTCGCCATCGGCGAGTCCATGACCCCGCAGCTCGTGGAATGGATCCACATCCTCTCCGAGCGCCACGACATCCCCGAGCTGAAGAGCCTGTCCAGTGTCCAGGCCTCCACCCGCGACATCGGTCCGACCTTCGGGACCAAGGCGCACTTCGGCTTCATGAAGCACGAGGTCGGAAAAGAGCCCGACCCGCGTGAGGCCACCCAGCTCGCCCTGCCGAAGATATTCCACCAGAACAGCCACATGTTCCGGCAGGACAGCGACGCCTTCATGTTCCACGTGGCGATCAAATACGGCTGCACCCCCCGGCAGAACTGGCGCGCCAACGAAGTCGATTTCGACGACGACGGCGTCACCGTCACCGGGAAGAGCGCCGCCCCGGGCGCCGAGACGGAGCGCTACCGGGCCAGGTACCTGGTGGACGCCTCCGGTTTCCGCTCGCCGCTCGCCGACAAGTTCGACCTGCGCGACAAGCCCACCGCCCGCTTCAAGCACCACTCCCGCTCGATGTTCACGCACTACGTCGGCATCAAGCGGTTCGACGACGTCAGCGGCCACCCGCAGGACCTGCGGCCGCCGGCCGACTGGCACACCGGCACCATGCACCACCTCATCGAGCGCGGCTGGTTCTGGATCATCCCGTTCGACAACCACCCCGACTCCCGCAACCCGCTGTGCAGCATCGGCCTGACCATGGACGAGCGCACCTACCCCAAGCCCAAGGACCTCACCCCGGAGCAGGAGTTCCAGCTCTTCCTCGACAAGTACCCGGCGGTCAAGCGTCAGTTCGCCGGCGCCACCCGGGTCCGCGAGTGGATCTCCACCGACCGGCTGCAGTACTCCTCGAAGCAGACCATCGGCGACCGCTGGTGCCTGATGTCCCACGCGGCCGGTTTCCTCGACCCGCTGTTCTCCCGGGGCCTGTCCAACACCATGGAGGTCGTCGACGCCCTGACCTCCCGGCTGATCCCCGCCCTCAGGGACGGCGACTTCTCCGCCGAGCGCTTCGCCTACGTCGAGCAGGTCGAGCAGGGCCTGCTCCAGTACAACGACGACCTGGTCAACAGCTCCTTCATCGCCTTCTCCCACTTCCGGCTGTGGAACGCGGTCTTCCGGGTCTGGGGTTCCTTCATCACCCCCGGCACCATGCGGCTCACCCGAGCCCGCCTCAAGCACTTCAAGGACCGCGACGTCCGGCACTTCGACGAGCTGGAGCAGGTGCCGTACCCGGGCCTGTGGTGGCCGCAGAGCGACTCGTTCAAGAGGATCCTGGAGGCCACCGCCGAGACCTGCGAGAAGTACGAGGCGGGCGCGCTGAGCGGCGACGAGGCCGCCGACATCGTCTTCGGGCTGCTCAAGGAGTCCCCGGTCGTCAACCCGGTCTTCGGCTGGAAGGACGAGGAACGGCGCTTCATCTACCCGTCCGTGGCGACGATGGCCCGCTTCCTGTACTGGGCCTCGGTCCAGGCCCCGCCCGAGATGAACAGCGTCGGCCGCGAGTTCCTGCTCGGCATCGTCAAGGCCGGGGCGAAGGTCCGCAAGCTTCTCTGACCCGCGCGGCACCCCCCTCGACCCACACCCCAGAAAGGGATGCGCATGTCCGCAGCAGCGCGGTCGCTGACCCGCGCCCAGGAGACCCGGACCGCCGAGCAGACCCGGCCGGTCGAGCCGACGAGTCTGCGCCGCGTGTGCGGCCTGTTCACGACCGGCGTCACGGTCATCACCACCGGCCCCGACGGCGACGCGGACGGCACCACCGTCAACTCGTTCACGTCCGTCTCGCTGGAACCGCCGCTGGTGCTGTTCTGTCTGCACCAGCAGTCCCGGCTGCACACGCTCCTGGAGCAGAGCGGCGGGTTCACCGTCAACTTCCTGTCCGGGCGCCAGCAGCCGCTGGCCCGGCACTTCGCCGGGCGCCGGCCCACCGCCTTCGAGGGGGTCCCGCACCACTTCACCGAGGACGGGCTGCCCGTGCTCAGCGAGGCCCTCGCCTACCTGACCTGCACCACGGTAGACATCCACACGGCCGGCGACCACGACATCGTCATCGGCGAGGTGGTGGACCTGGGCGTGCCCGAGCACGGCCTGGAGCCGCTGGTCTTCTTCGACGGCTCGCTCGCCCCGCTGCGGTCGGGCACGGACCGCTTCCACCACACCGAACAGGCGTCCTGACATGCGCCGGGTGCTCATCGCCAACCGTGGCGAGATAGCCGTGCGTGTCGCCCGGGCCTGCCGGGACGCCGGGATCGCGAGCGTCGCCGTCTACGCGGACCCGGACCGGGACGCCCTGCACGTCCGGGTCGCCGACGCGGCCTACGCCCTGGGCGGTGACACTCCGGCCACCAGCTACCTGGACATCGACAAGGTCCTGCGGGCCGCCCGGGAGACCGGCGCGGACGCCGTCCACCCGGGCTACGGCTTCCTCTCCGAGAACGCCGAGTTCGCCCAGGCGGTCCTGGACGCCGGCCTGACCTGGATCGGTCCGCCGCCGCAGGCCATCCGCGACCTCGGCGACAAGGTGGCCGCCCGGCACATCGCCCAGCGCGCCGGCGCCCCGCTGGTCGCCGGTACCCCGGACCCGGTCTCGGGTGCCGACGAGGTCGTGGCGTTCGCCGAGGAACACGGCCTGCCGATCGCGATCAAGGCCGCGTTCGGCGGTGGCGGGCGCGGACTGAAGGTCGCCCGGACGCTGGAGGAGGTGCCGGAGCTCTATGAGTCGGCGGTGCGGGAGGCGGTGGCCGCCTTCGGGCGCGGGGAATGCTTCGTGGAGCGCTACCTGGACCGGCCGCGGCACGTGGAGACCCAGTGCCTCGCGGACCGGTACGGCCACGTGGTCGTCGTATCGACGCGTGACTGCTCGCTGCAGCGTCGGCACCAGAAGCTGGTGGAGGAGGCTCCGGCGCCGTTCCTGACGGCGGAGCAGACCGCCGAGCTGTACCGCGCCTCCAAGGCGATCCTGCGGGAGGCCGGGTATGTCGGCGCGGGGACCTGCGAGTTCCTGGTCGGGCAGGACGGCACGGTCTCCTTCCTGGAGGTCAACACCCGCCTCCAGGTCGAGCACCCGGTGACCGAGGAGGTCGCCGGCATCGACCTGGTCCGCGAGATGTTCCGGATCGCCGACGGCGAGGAGCTCGGCTACGACGACCCCGAACTGCGTGGTCATTCGTTCGAGTTCCGGATCAACGGCGAGGACCCGGGCCGCAACTTCCTGCCCGCCCCGGGCACGGTCACCCGTTTCGACCCGCCGACGGGTCCGGGCGTACGGCTGGACGCGGGCGTGGAGTCGGGCAGCGTGATCGGTCCCGCCTGGGACTCGCTGCTGGCCAAGCTGATCGTGACCGGCCGGACCCGCGAGGAGGCGCTTCAGCGGGCCGCGCGTGCCCTGGACGAGTTCCGGGTCGAGGGCATGGCCACGGCGATCCCCTTCCACCGGGCCGTGGTCAGGGACCCGGCGTTCGCCCCGCAGGACGGCCCGTTCACCGTCCACACCCGGTGGATCGAGACCGAGTTCGACAACCGGATCGAGCCCTTCTGCACGCCCGCCCCCGACGCCGGGACGGCCGAGAGCGGTCGCGAGACCGTGGTCGTCGAGGTCGGCGGACACCGGCTGGAGGTCTCGCTGCCGGCGGTGCTCGGACGGGTTCCGGACCGGGTGCCGAGCCTGGCCGGGTCGGCCGCGCCCCGGGCCCGCCGCCGTACCGCGTCCGGCTCCGCGCCGGCCGCGTCCGGGGACACGCTCACCTCGCCGATGCAGGGCACCGTCGTCAAGGTCGCGGTCGCCGACGGGCAGACCGTCGAGAAGGGCGACCTGGTCGTCGTCATCGAGGCCATGAAGATGGAGCAGCCGCTCACCGCGCACCGCTCCGGCACCGTGACCGCGATCGCCGCCGAGGTGGGACAGGCCCTCGCCGCGGGTGCGGCCGTGTGCGACATCAAGGACTGAAGCAGCGGACGGATCGAGGACTGGTCGACGTGGCACACCTCACCTACACCGACGCCATGAACGGAGCGCTGGAGCGGCTGACTTCCGTGGGGTACGAGCACGGGCGCAGCTTCGTCAACCACGCCCCGATGGCCGCCGAGGCCCTGGCGCACATGGGATACGCCGACGAGGTGCCCGGCTGGGTGGAGGGGCATCTGCGCAGCCACTCCTTCCACGACGTGCCCGAGCGGCGGTTCACCATCGACCCGGCGGACGAGGCCGACTGGCGGCAGGCGCTCGGCGACTTCGGCCGGGTCGCCGACTGGACCGCCCTGTTCGAACGGGAGCTGGCCGAGGGCCGGTGGACCGACGTCCTGGCCCGCTGGTGGCCCCGGCTGCTGCCCGGCATGTCCGGGGTGCTCACGCACGGGGTCATCCGCACCGCGCACGCGGTCCGTGCCGTGGTGACCGCGGGCCCCGACCACCGGCTGCAACTGGCCGAACTCGCCCAGGGGCTGGGCTACTGGGCGGCTCGCTACTCGGAGGGCGGGGTCGTCGTCGAGGAGCACCCCGGCGAGGACGGCGGCGGTGATGCCGCAGGGGCCCTGGACGAGCTCGTCGCCGAGTTCTCCGGGATCTACGCCACGCTCTCCCTCGACCATCCGATCCCGCTGATCCACTCGGTCACCGGGCCCGCCGCCGTACGCCTGGTGGTGGATCACCTCCCCGAGGCGCAGCGGTGGCCGTCGTACCAGGTCGCGCGGGCTGTCAGCCGCACGATGCTCGACTGGTTCCACGCCGTGCCCCGGCCCTCGGTCCCGCTGCCGGACGCCCCCGACGTGGCCGGTCTCTTCGCCGAGGCCGTTCAGATCGGCGACGAGCACGCCATCAAACTCGCCGAAGTGGCCGTACGGCACGAGGCGTGGGCGCCCGATCCGCGGCACGCGGCGGCCGCGCAGGTGGCGAACCGGGCCATCGGGCGCCTCCTGCACCGCTGACAGATCGTCTTCGACGGTCCCGCAGACCGGACCGTACGGACCGTTACCCGTTCCCGAGGAGTGTCATGGACGCACAAGTCATCGTCGTGGGCGCCGGGCCGGCCGGCATGATGCTCGCGGGCGAGCTACGGCTCGCGGGCGCCGACGTCATCGTTCTGGAGAAGCTGCCCGCGCGCACCGGAGAGTCACGCGGCCTCGGCTTCACCGCCCGCACCATGGAGGTCTTCGACCAGCGCGGACTGCTGCCCCGCTTCGGGGACATCGAGGTCAGCAACGTGGGCCACTTCGGCGGCCTGCCGGTCGACTTCGGTGTCCTCGACGGTGCCCACCAGGCTGCCAAAACGATCCCTCAGTCGGTCACCGAGACCGTCCTGGAGGAGTGGGCCGGCCGGCTCGGCGCGGACATCCGGCGCCGGCACGAGGTGCTGTCCGTCAAGGAGAAGGAGGACAGCGTCGAGGTCGAGGTGCGCGGCCCCGAGGGCGTGCACCGGCTGCGCGCCGAGTACCTGGTGGGCTGCGACGGCGGCCGGTCCACCATCCGCAAGGCCGCCGGCTTCGACTTCCCGGGCACGCCGTCGACGCTGGAGATGTACCTCGCCGACGTGCGCGGTATCGAGCTGGAGCCCCGGATGATCGGGGAGACCCTGCCCGGCGGCATGGTCATGGTCGGCCCGCTGCCCGGCGGCATCACCCGGCTGATCATCTGCGAGCGCGGCACCCCGCCGCAGCGCCGGGAGAAGCCGCCCACCTGGGCGGAGGCCGCGGCGGCCTGGCAGCGGCTGACCGGCGACGACATCTCGCACGCCGAGGCGGTGTGGGTCTCGTCCTTCGGCGACGGGACGCGCCTGGTCACCGAGTACCGGCGCGGCCGGATCCTGCTCGCCGGGGACTCCGCGCACATCCATCTGCCGGCCGGCGGCCAGGGCATGAACACCAGCATCCAGGACGCCGTGAACCTGGGCTGGAAGCTGGGCGCGGTGGTGCGCGGCCGGGCGCCGGAGGCGCTGCTCGACACGTACCACGACGAACGGCACCCGGTCGGGCAGCGGCTGATGATGAACACCCGGGCCCAGGGCCTGCTGTTCCTGTCCGGGCCCGAGGTGCAGCCGCTGCGCGACGTGCTGAACGAGCTGATCCGCTATCCCGAGGTCAGCAAGCACCTGGCGGCGATGGTCTCCGGCCTGGAGATCCACTACGACCTCGACGGGGGCGCGGGCGCGCTGCTGGGCCGACGGCTGCCGAACGTGCCGCTGGCCGGCCACAAGAGGGTGGCCTCCAGCACGGAGGCGCTGCGCTCCGGGCGGGGCGTCCTGCTCGACCTCGCCGACAACGCGAGGTTGCGGGAACGCGCCTGGGCCTGGCGGGACCGGGTGGACGTGGTGACGGCGGTGGCGGAGCTGCCGGCCGACAGCCCGCTCGCGGGTACCACGGCCGTGCTGGTGCGGCCCGACGGTTACGTGGCCTGGGTGGCGCCGGGCAGTCACGCGGATCTGCCGATGGCTCTTGAGCGGTGGTTCGGGCCTGGGCGGTGAGGCAGTGCCGCGTGTTCGTCGTCTTGCGGCTGCCCCGCCGTCGTGGCTTGTCGCGCCCACGCGGCGGCAGCCGCAAATCAATGCAGCCCCGCGCCCCCTTCGAGGCGCTTTCCTTGAGGAGTTTTCATGCACAGCACCCTGATCGTCGCTCGTATGGAGCCGGCTCACAGTCAGGAAGTCGCGCGGTTGTTCAAGGAGTTCGACGAGACCGAGATGCCGCATCTCATGGGCACCCGGCGGCGTGAGCTGTTCGCCTACCGCGGGCTGTACTTCCACCTCCAGCACTTCGACACCGACAACGGCGGTGAGCTGATCGAGTCGGCCAAGACCGACCCGCGGTTCGTGCGGATCAGCGAGGACCTCAAGCCGTTCATCCAGGCGTACGACCCCGCCACCTGGCGGTCTCCCGCCGACGCGGTCGCCACGCGCTTCTACGACTGGGAGGGCCGGGCGTGAACGCCAGGCGAGTGGTCATCACCGGGGTCGGGGTCATCGCCCCCGGTGGTGTCGGCACGAAGAACTTCTGGAACCTGCTCAGCGAGGGCCGTACCGCGACCCGCGGCATCACCTTCTTCGACCCCTCCTCCTTCCGGTCCCGGGTCGCCGCCGAGGTCGACTTCGACCCGGAGGACCACGGGCTCAGCCCGCAGGAGATACGCCGGATGGACCGCGCGGCCCAGCTGGCCGTCGTCAGCGCCCGCGAGGCGCTCGCCGACAGCGGACTCGACCTGTCCGGCGCCGACCCGCACCGGATCGGGGTCACCATCGGCAGCGCGGTCGGCGCGACCATGGGCCTCGACCAGGAGTACCGGGTGGTCAGCGACGGCGGCCGGCTCGACCTGGTCGACCACACCTACGCCGTCCCGCACCTCTACAACTACCTGGTGCCCAGCTCCTTCGCCGCCGAGGTGGCCTGGTCGGTGGGTGCCGAGGGCGCGGCCACCGTCGTGTCCACCGGCTGCACCTCGGGTCTTGACTCCGTCGGGCACGCCGTCGAGCTGATCCGGGAGGGCTCCGCCTGCGCGATGATCGCCGGCGCCACCGACGCGCCGATCTCCCCGATCACCCTCGCCTGCTTCGACGCCATCAAGGCCACCACCCCGCGCAACGACGACCCCGAGCACGCCTCCCGTCCCTTCGACGGCACCCGCAACGGGTTCGTGCTGGGTGAGGGTTCGGCCGTCTTCGTCCTCGAGGAACTCGAGGCGGCGCGCAGCCGGGGGGCGCACATCTACGCCGAGATCGCCGGGTACGCCTCCCGCTGCAACGCCTTCCACATGACCGGACTGCGCCCGGACGGCGCCGAGATGGCCGAGGCGATCACGGTCGCTTTGGGCGAGGCACGTCTCAACCCCGACGCCATCGACTACATCAACGCGCACGGCTCCGGCACCAAGCAGAACGACCGTCACGAGACCGCCGCGTTCAAGAAGAGCCTCGGCGACCACGCCTACCGGACCCCGGTGTCCTCCATCAAGTCGATGGTCGGGCACTCGCTCGGCGCGATCGGCTCCATCGAGATCGCCGCGTCCGTCCTCGCCATGGAGCACAACGTCGTGCCCCCGACGGCGAACCTGCACACCCCCGACCCCGAGTGCGACCTGGACTACGTGCCGCTCACCGCCCGTGAGCACCGCACCGACGCGGTGCTCACCGTGGGCAGCGGGTTCGGCGGCTTCCAGAGCGCGATGGTGCTCGCCCGACCGGAGAGGAGCGCGGCAGCATGAGCACGCGCACGGTTGTGACCGGGCTCGGCATCGCCGCGCCCAACGGCCTCGGTACCGCCGACTACTGGGCGGCGGCCCGCGCCGGCAAGAGCGGGATCGCCCGGGTCACCCGGTTCGACCCGTCCGGATACCCGGCGAAACTGGCCGGGGAGGTCCCCGGGTTCAGCGCCGGGGAGCATCTGCCGAGCCGGCTGCTCGCCCAGACCGACCACATGACCCGGCTCGCGCTCGTCGCGACGGACTGGGCGCTGGCCGACGCGGACGTCAGCCCGGCCGACCTGCCCGCGTACGACATGGGCGTGGTCACCGCCAGCTCGTCGGGCGGTTTCGAGTTCGGCCAGGGCGAGCTGCAGAAGCTGTGGAGCCAGGGCAGTCAGTTCGTCTCGGCATACCAGTCGTTCGCCTGGTTCTACGCCGTCAACAGCGGCCAGATCTCCATCCGCAACGGGATGAAGGGGCCGAGCGGGGTCGTCGTGTCGGACCAGGCGGGCGGCCTCGAGGCACTGGCCCATGCGCGCCGGCAGATCCGGAAGGGGACGCGGCTCATCGTCTCCGGGGCGATCGACGCGTCCATCTGCCCGTGGGGGTGGGTGGCGCAGCTGGCCAGCGCCCGGCTGTCCACCTCGGAGGAGCCCGAGCGGTCC
Source organism: Streptomyces sp. NPDC026538 (assembly GCF_055567535.1). Classification (NCBI taxonomy): domain Bacteria; kingdom Bacillati; phylum Actinomycetota; class Actinomycetes; order Kitasatosporales; family Streptomycetaceae; genus Streptomyces; species Streptomyces sp. NPDC026538. The sequence continues at coordinate 1,175,191 of NZ_JBVHQG010000001.1, read as the reverse complement.
TACCTGCCGTTCGATGCGGCCGCGGCCGGGCATGTGGCCGGCGAGGGCGGGGCGATCCTGATCCTGGAGGCCGAGGAGACGGCCGCGCGGCGGGACGCCCGGGTGTACGGGGAGATCGCGGGATACGGCGCGACGTTCGATCCGGCGCCGGGGAGCGAGCGGCCGCCGGGGCTGCGCAAGGCGATCGAACTGGCCCTCGCGGACGCGGGCGTGGACGCGGCCGACGTGGACGTCGTGTTCGCCGACGCGGCGGCCGTGCCGGAGCTGGACCGGGTGGAGGCGGACGCGTTGAGCGACGTGTTCGGGCCGCACGGGGTGCCGGTGACGGCGCCCAAGACGATGACCGGGCGGCTCTACTCGGGGGCGGCGCCGCTGGACGTGGCGACGGCGCTGCTCGCCATCAGGGACGGGGTCGTGCCGGCGACGGTGCATGTCTCGCCGGAGGCGAGTTATGACCTCGACCTGGTGGTGGGGGAGCCGCGGCTGACCGAGGTACGGACGGCGCTGGTGCTGGCGCGGGGCTACGCCGGGTTCAACTCGGCGATGGTCGTGCGGGCGTAGGCCGAAATCCGTAGGGGCGTGCGTCGGGGGGGGGGGGGCGCCCGCGGGCCCGTCGTGGTTGCTCGCGCAGTTCCCCGTGCCCCTGACGGGGCGCTGCCCAGCCGGCTCCTCTTCAGCCACCCGGCAGCGCCACCCTGCAAGCGCCGGTAAGCGTCCCCCCCCCTCGGCCCCCCGCCCCCACCGACCCTCGCCCCCCAAGACACACCCGCCCTTCCGGCCCACCACTCTCTCCCACGCCGGGCCGGAAGGGCGGGTGTTCCCGTTCCTGGAACCGATTCGCACAACCGAAAGGAAGATCACCGTGGCCACCCAGTCCTTCACCCTCGACGACCTCAAGCGGATCCTGCTGGAGGCCGCCGGCGCCGACGAGAGCATCGACCTCGACGGGGACATCCTCGACACCGACTTCGAGGAGCTCAGCTACGAGTCGCTCGCCATCCTGGAGACCTGCGGACGTATCGAGCGGGAGTACGACATCACGCTCGACGACACCGTCGTGACCGAGGCGAAGACCCCCCGCGAGCTGCTCGCCCTCGTCAACACGCAGCTCGGCGACGTCGCCGCCTCCGCGGCCTGACCTCTTTCCATCCCCCCGGCCGCCGGCGCCCGCCCCCCTTCGTTCCGGGCGCCGGCGGCATCCCCATGCCCTGAAGCACCTGAACGCCCTGAAAGGGAGCGGCAGACATGTCCGAACAGCAGCAGAAGGTCGCCCTGGTCTCCGGGGCCACCAGCGGAATCGGCCTCGCCTCGGCGCGGCTGCTGGCCCAGCAGGGCCACCGCGTCTTCATCGGCTCCCGGGACGCCGCGAACGTGGAGCGGACCGTCAAGGAACTGCGCGCGGAGGGACTGGAGGTCGACGGGACCACCCTCGACGTCCGGTCCGCGCTGTCCATCGCGAACTTCGTCCAGGCGGCCGTCGACCGGTACGGCACCGTCGACGTCCTGGTCAACAACGCCGGCCGGTCCGGCGGCGGGGTGACCGCCGACATCGACGACGAGCTCTGGTACGACGTCGTCGAGACCAACCTCAACAGCGTCTTCCGCCTCACCCGCGCCGCCCTCACCACCGGCGGCATGCGGGACAAGAGCCGTGGGCGGATCATCAACATCGCCTCGACGGCGGGCAAGCAGGGCGTGGTGCTGGGGGCGCCGTACTCCGCCTCCAAGCACGGGGTGGTGGGCTTCACCAAGGCCCTGGGCAACGAGCTGGCCCCCACCGGCATCACCGTCAACGCCGTCTGCCCGGGTTATGTCGAGACCCCCATGGCCCAGCGCGTCCGTGCCGGCTACGCGTCCGCCTACGCCACCTCCGAGGAGGCCATCCTCGACAAGTTCACGGCGAAGATCCCGCTCGGCCGCTACTCCACCCCCGAAGAGGTCGCCGGACTCGTCGGCTACCTCGCCTCCGACACCGCCGCCTCGATCACCGCCCAGGCCCTCAACGTCTGCGGCGGCCTCGGCAACTTCTGAAAACCCCGGCATCTTCTAGGAGTTCACCCATGTCCGAGTCCAAGGAAGTCGAGCACGAGATCACCGTCTCGGCGCCGGCCGCCGAGGTCTACCGGCTGATCGCCGACGTGGCCAACTGGCCGCGGATCTTCCCGCCGACCATCTACGTCGACCACCTGGAGCGCTCCGGCCACGAGGAGCTCATCGGGATCTGGGCCACCGCCAACGGCGAGGCAAAGAACTGGACTTCGCGCCGGGTGCTGGACCCCGACGGTCTGCGGATCACCTTCCGGCAGACGGTCTCCACCCCGCCCGTCGCGAGCATGGGCGGCACCTGGATCATCGAGCCGCTCGACGACGGCACCGCCCGGATCCGGCTGCTGCACGACTACACCGCCGTCGACGACGACCCGGCCGGGCTCGCCTGGATCGACGAGGCCGTCGACCGCAACTCCCGTTCCGAGCTGGCGGCACTGAAGACCAACGTCGAACTCGCCACCGCCTCCGAGGAACTGACCTTCTCCTTCGAGGACACCGTCGAGGTCGACGGCTCCGCCAAGGACCTCTACGACTTCGTCAACGAGGCCGACCGCTGGTCCGAGCGGCTGCCGCACGTGGCGACCGTCCGCCTCACCGAGGACACCCCGGGCCTGCAGACCCTGGAGATGGACACCCGCGCCAAGGACGGCTCGACGCACACCACCAAGTCGTACCGGGTCTGCCTGGACGGCCGGAAGATCGCCTACAAGCAGACCACCCTGCCGGCCCTGATGAACCTGCACACCGGCTACTGGACGTTCCGCGAGACCGACGCGGGCACCTTCGCCTCCTCACAGCACACCGTCGTGCTGCGCCCCGAGAACATCGAGAAGATCCTCGGACCGGACGCGGGGGTCGCCGAGGCCCGCGCGTACGTCCAGGGCGCGCTCAGCACCAACAGCCGCGCCACCCTGAACCACGCCAAGGCGTACGCCGAAGCGAGGCGCTGACCCATGGCCGGTGCCGACGCTGTCGAGACGCACGTCGTGGTGGTCGGCGCCGGACCCGTCGGGCTGATGCTCGCCGGAGAACTGCGGCTCGGCGGCGCCGAAGTGACCGTACTGGAACGGCTGGACGCCCCGACGACGGAGTCACGGGCGTCCACCCTGCACGCCCGCACCATGGAACTGCTGCGGCAGCGCGGTCTGCTCGACGGGCCCGGCGGCTTCGGCGACCCCGAGCCACCGCCCCACGAACCCCGCGGCCACTTCGGCGGCCTCCCGCTCGACCTCACCCTGCCCAGCAGCCACCCCGGGCAGTGGAAGGTCCCGCAGACCCGCACCGAGGAACTCCTCGGCGCCTGGGCGGAGCGGCTCGGGGCGCGGGTGCTGCGCGGCCACGAGGTCGTCGCCCTGCGGGAGGACCGGGACCGGGTGGTCGTCGTCGCCGAACACGGCGCCCGGAGACGTGAGTTCACGGCGGGGTACGTCGTCGGCTGCGACGGCGAGCACTCCGTCGTACGACGGCTCGCCGGCATCCCCTTCCCCGGCAACGACGCCGGCCGGGAGCTGATCCGCGCCGACGTCGACGGCATCGACATCCCGAACCGGCGGTTCCAGCGGCTGCCGGCCGGGCTCGCCATCGCGGCCCGGCGCGGCGACGGCGTCACCCGGGTGATGGTCCACCGGTTCGGCACCCCGCCCCGCGGCTCGGGCGAGGCGGAGTTCGCCGACATCGTGACCGCCTGGCGGGACGTCACCGGCGAGGACATCGCGCACGGCACCCCGCTGTGGGTCAACTCGTTCGGCGACGCCTCCCGGCAGGCCGAGCGCTACCGCGCGGGCCGGGTGCTGCTCGCCGGCGACGCGGCCCACCAGCAGATGCCGATCGGCGGCCAGGCCCTCAACCTCGGCCTCCAGGACGCCGTCAACCTGGGCTGGAAGCTCGCGGCCACCGTCCTCGGCCGGGCCCCGGCGGGGCTGCTGGACACCTATCACGACGAACGGCACGCGGTCGGGCGCCGCGTCCTGTCCAACATCCGCGCCCAGGCCCGGCTGCTGCTCGGCGGCCCCGAGGTGGACCCGGTGCGCTCGGTCGTCGGCGAACTCACCTCGTACGAGCGGGTCCGGGCGCACCTCGCCGGGATGATCAGCGGTCTCGACGTGCGGTACGGCGACGCTCCGTACGGCGACGAGCAGCCCGGGCTCGTCGGAGCGCGGCTGCCCGAGCTGCGGCTCGACTCGGGGGCGACCACCGCCGAACTGCTGCACTCGGCACGGGGTTTGCTGCTCGTGACGGACGAGTCGCTGGCCGGGGCGGCCGACGACTGGTCGGCCTCCGTCGACACGGTCACCGCACGGCCCCTGGACACCGGCCCGCTCTCCTCGGGGGCCGTGCTCGTACGACCCGACGGTTACGTCGCCTGGGCCGGCGGCTCGGCGGACGGGCTGCGCGAGGCCCTGGGCCGCTGGTTCGCGCGCACCGCGCCCACCACGCGTGCCGCCGTCCGATCATCACAACTGACTGGCAGGAGAAGGAAGATGGGCAACCTGACCGGAAAGACCGCCCTTGTCACCGGCGCCAGCCGGGGCATGGGCCGGGCCACCGCCGAGCGGCTCGCCGCCGACGGCGCGCTGGTCGCCGTGCACTACGGCACCAGCGAGGAGGCCGCCGCCGAGGTGGTCGCCGGCATCGAGAGGGACGGCGGCCGGGCGTTCGCGGTACGCGCCGAACTCGGCACCCCCGGCGACGTCCACGAGCTGTTCCTCGCCCTGGAAGCGGGGCTGAAGGAGCGCACCGGCGAGACCGAGCTGAACATCCTGGTCAACAACGCCGGTGTGATGGGCGGGGTCAAGGCCGAGGACACCACCCCGGAGCAGTTCGACCGGATCTTCGCGGTCAACGCCCGGGCGCCGTTCTTCGTCATCCAGCGCGCCCTGGTCAACATGCCCGACGGCGGCCGGATCGTGAACATCTCCTCGGGGCTGACCCGGTTCGCCAACCCGGACGAGATCGCGTACGCCATGAGCAAGGGCGCGGTGGAGCAACTCGCCCTGCACTACGCCAAGCTGCTCGGCCCGCGCGGCATCACCGTGAACAGTGTCGCTCCCGGCATCACCCGCAACGGCAACCCGGTGTTCGGCATCCCCGAGGCCGTCGAGGCCATGTCGGCGCTGTCCACCTTCAACCGGGTCGGCGAACCGCAGGACGTCGCCGACGTGATCGCCTTCCTCGTCTCCGACGACGCCCGCTGGGTCACCGGCTCCTTCGTCGACGCGAGCGGCGGCACGCTCCTCGGGTGACGCGGTGACCAGGACCCTTCCGTCACCGGTCGCCGCCGGCCCGGACGAGCGGTTCGGCCCCCGGCTGTGGGGCCTGCTGCTCGTCCTCGCGGGCAACATGCTCATCGACGCGCTGGAGGTGTCCGTGGCGGTGGTGGCGCTGCCCGCCATCGGCACGGACCTGGGAGCGGCGCCCACCGTCACCCAGTGGGCGATGACCGGCTTCGCCGCCGGCTTCGGCGGCCTCCTCCTGTTCGGCGCCCGCGTGGTGACCCTTCTCGGTCGCCGCCGCGTCTACCTCGCCGCCCTCCTCGCCTTCGCCGCCGCCTCCGCACTCAGCGCCCTCGCCCAGGACCCGTGGCTGCTTCTCACCACCCGCCTGATCAAGGGCTTCTGCGCGGCCCTCACAGCCCCCACCGGCCTCGCGATCATCACCAGCACCTTCCCCGAGGGCAGGCCCCGCAGCAGGGCGGTCTCGGTCTACACCCTCTTCGGCGCGGGCGGCTTCACAGCAGGCCTGATCCTCTCCGGCTGGCTGACGGAAGCATCCTGGCGCTGGGCGTTCGCCTTTCCGGCGCCGGTGGTGCTGGTGCTGTTCGCCTTTGGACTGAGGCTGATTCCAGGCGCCCCAAAGGGGCGCGGGGCTGTATTGGATGTGCGGCTACCGCCGCGTGGGCGCGACCAGCCCCCACCGAGCCGCACCCGAACGACGACGTTGCAGCGCTACGACATCCCGGGCGCCCTTACCCTCCTGGGCGCCCTGCTGGCCCTCGTCCAAGGCGTCACCCAACTCGCCACCCACCGCTGGAGCGACCCGAGAGCCGTCGGGCCGCTCTGCGCCGCAGCCCTGCTGCTGATCGCGTTCGCGCAGATCGAGCACAGATCGGCCGACCCCCTGCTCAAAGTCGGCCCCGCGCTGCGCAGCAACCCGGCCCTGCTCCGCTCCGCGGCCGGCGCCGCCTGTCTCAACGGCTCCTACCTGGGCCTCCTGTTCGTCCTGACGTACCAGACCCAGACGCTGGCCGGCTGGTCCCCCCTCCGCGCCGCCGTCGCCCTCACCCCGGCCGCCGCACCCCCGGCGCTCACCGCCCTGGCCTCCGGCCGCCTGGTCGCCAAGTTCGGCGCCCCCCGTCTCATCGTGGCCGGCGCCGCCTGCGCGTTCGCGGGCTACCTGCTCCAACTGCGTCCGGATCCGTGGCCGTTGGACTACCCGGGCCGGATGCTGCCCACGCTCCTGCTGGTCGGCGCCGGCTTCGTGCTGTCCTTCGCCGCGCTGAACATGCAGGCGATGTCCCGCCTCGCCCCCGCCGACAGGCTCACCGGCAGTGGCCTGTACCAGACGGCCGTACAGCTCGCCGCGGTCGTCACGGTCGCGCTCGTCGCCGCCCTGCTCGCCGCATACGCACCCGCCCCGGGCCCGGCCGCGGCGGCCGCCGCCTGCCGGCCCGCGCTGACCCTGGTCGCCGTCCTCGGTTTCCTGGGCCTGCTCGTCGGCCTCACCGGCCTGATCCGAACCCCACCCTCCTCACTCCACGACGGGGAATGACCATGGACCAGACAACGCAGACCTGGGTCTTCGACGACCTGGAGGACGCACTGGACGACTTGGACTACGAGTTCGAGCGCGACCAGATCGTCGAGGTGGCGCCGCCCAGCCTCGTGCACCTCGCCTCCGTCGGCCTCGCCGAGCGCACCCGGATCATCGACGCGTACGTGCGCGGCGAACTCGCCCGGGTGCTGCGGGTGTCACCCGAGAGCATCGACACCGTGGGCCGCCCGATGAACAGCCTGGGCATCGGGTCCATCAACGGCCTGGAGCTGCAGCGCCGCATGGAGGCCGCGCTGCGCGTCGACGTCAACCTCAACCGGCTGCTGCGCGCCAACAGCGCCGCCGAGCTGGTCGAGTGCCTGGCCGGACAGCTCGGCCCGGAGGACAGCCCGCACAAGCACGCCGGGAAGGACGAGTACCACCTGGTCGCGCACGACGTGCCGAGCCCGAGGTGATCGGGCAGATGCCGGTCCTGGAGTTCGGCGCGGCCACCCTCGCGGCCGCGCCCAGGCTGCCGGCGGCCGGGCAGCTGGACGTCTGGATGGTCCGCCGGGCGCAGCTGGAGACCGCGGCCGAGCTGCTCGACCTGACCGAGCTGAGCGAGGCGGAGCGCAGGCGGACCGCGTCCTTCGTCCGGCCCACGGACGGGGTGACGTACGCCTCCGCGCATGTCGCCCTGCGCCGGCTGCTCGGGGCCTACCTGGGGCTGGCCCCGCAGGACGTGCCGTTCGTGCGGGAGCCCTGCCCGGGCTGCGCCGAGCCGCACGGCCGCCCGGCCGTCGCCCACCCCGACCCGCCGCTGCACTTCTCGCTGGCGCACAGCCACGGCATGGCCGTGGTGGCCGTCTCCCGTACGGTCGTGGGCGCCGACGTGGAGCGGCTGCCGCGGGCCGAGACCGTCGAGGTGTGCACGCCGGCGCTGCACCCGGGGGAGCAGGCGGAGCTGGCGGCGTTCGACGACGCCGGGCAGCGGCGCGCCGCGTTCGGGCGGCTGTGGACCCGCAAGGAGGCCTATCTCAAGGCGCTGGGCACCGGTCTGTCCCGCGACCCCGGCCACGACTACCTGGGCGCCGACCCGTACCGCAGGCCGGCCGGGTGGACGCTGCTCGACCTGCCGTCGGGGCCCCGGCACAACGCGGCCGTCGCGGTGCGCGGCGGGGCGCCGGAGCAGGTCACCGTGCGCTGGGTGCCGCCGGTCGCGCTGTACGCGGGACAGACGGTCGACCTGGACGCCGACGGCACCGTGGGCGTGCCCGTGCACCGGGGCGCCGAAGGCACGACCACCGGAGTATCCGACTGGGGAGCGTGACCCACCAATGTCACTCGAACAGAAATCCGGCCGCCCGAGCCTCCACGACCGTGAGCATCGCGGCCAGTGGAGCGCCGCCGAGCGGATCGAGGAACTCGGCCTCATGAAGGAGGCCGCCCGGCACGGCGATCCGCTGGCCACCGAGCGCCAGCACGCCAAGGGCAAGCTCACCGCGTACGAACGTATCGAACTCCTGCTCGACGAGGGGTCGTTCAACGAGGTCGAGATGCTCCGCCGGCACCGGGCCACCGGCTTCGGCCTGGAGAAGAAGCGCCCGTACACCGACGGTGTGATCACCGGCTGGGGCACGGTCCACGGCCGTACCGTCTTCGTCTACGCGCACGACTTCCGCATCTTCGGCGGCGCCCTCGGCGAGGCCCATGCCCAGAAGATCCACAAGATCATGGACATGGCCGTCTCGGCGGGCGCCCCGCTGGTGTCCCTCAACGACGGTGCCGGCGCCCGGATCCAGGAGGGCGTCTCGGCCCTCGCCGGCTACGGCGGCATCTTCCAGCGCAACACCCGCGCCTCCGGCGTGATCCCGCAGATCAGCGTGATGCTCGGCCCGTGCGCGGGCGGCGCGGCCTACTCACCGGCCCTGACCGACTTCGTCTTCATGGTCCGGGACATCTCCCAGATGTTCATCACCGGACCGGACGTGGTCAAGGCGGTGACGGGCGAGGAGATCACCCAGAACGACCTCGGTGGCGCCGACGTGCACGCCACCGCCTCCGGCGTGGCCCACTTCGCCTACGACGACGTACGCAGCTGCATGGAGGACGTGCGGCACCTGCTGTCGCTGCTGCCGTCCAACAACCGCGACCTGCCGCCCCGGGTGCCCACCGACGACCCCGCCGACCGGCGCACCGACCACCTCCTGGAGCTGGTCCCGGAGGACCCGGGCCGGGTCTACGACATCCGGTCCGTCATCGAGGAGATCGTCGACCACGGCGACTACTTCGAGGTCCAGCCCGGCTGGGCGACCAACGTGGTGTGCGCGCTGTCCCGGCTGGACGGCGAGGTCGTCGGCATCGTGGCCAGCCAGCCGGCCTCCTTCGCCGGTGTCCTGGACATCGACGCCAGCGAGAAGGCGGCGCGGTTCGTCCAGTTCTGCGACGCCTTCAACATCCCGCTGGTCACCCTGATCGACGTACCGGGGTTCCTGCCGGGCGTGGACCAGGAGCACAACGGCATCATCCGGCGCGGCGCGAAGCTGCTCTACGCCTACTGCAACGCGACCGTGCCCCGGATCTCCCTGGTGCTGCGCAAGGCGTACGGCGGCGCGTACATCGTCATGGACTCCCGCTCCATCGGCACCGACCTGGCGCTGGCCTGGCCGTCCAACGAGATCGCCGTGATGGGCGCCGAGGGCGCGGCGAACGTCATCTTCCGCCGGGAGATCGCGGCCGCGGACGACCCCGAGTCCACCCGCGCGCAGAAGATCAAGGAGTACCAGGCGGAGCTGATGCACCCCTACTACGCGGCCGAACGCGGACTGATCGACGACGTCATCGACCCGCGGCAGACCCGTAGCACCCTGATCCGCGCCCTTGCGATGCTCCGCAGCAAGCAGGCCGACCTGCCGTGCCGCAAGCACGGCAACCCGCCGCAGTGAGCGCGGCGGAGGCCGTGACCGGCCTGGACGGCACGGGCAGTATCGGCGGTGCGGGCCGTATCGGCGGTGCCGGCCGTATCGGCGGTGCGGGCGGCACCGGCGGCCTGGACGCTTGTGGCGGCTCGGGCGGTGCCGGCGGCTCGGGCGGCTTGGACGCTTGTGGCGGCTCGGGCGGCTCGGGCGGTGCCGGCGGCTCGGGCGGTTCCGGCGGCCTGGACGCATCTGTCGGCTCGGGCGGTTCCGGAGGCTCGGGCGGCTCGGGCGTTTCCGGCGGCTCGGGCGGCACTCGCGGCCTGGACGCCACCGGCGGCACGGACGCCACCGGCGGCACGGACCGCGGCGGTGGCACGGACGGTGCCCTGGTCATCCGGGTCGTGAAGGGCGCGGCGAGCCCCGCCGAGCTGGCCGCGCTGACCACCGTCCTGCTGGCCCGCGCGGCCGCCCTGGCCGCGGCGGACCCGTGCCCGCTGGAGTCCCGTCCGGTGGCCGGCTGGCGCCGTCCGGAACGCCTCGCGGCGCACCGGGACCCCCGCGGCTGGCGCCTCGCGGGCAGCCCCGCGGCCTGACCGGCCCCCTCACCCGAATTGGAGTCACGGACCCCATGACGTCCCCGTCCCTCGACCGCGCCGGCACGGTCCTCGAACTGCGTGCCGAACTCGACGCCCTGCGCGCAGAGTTCGCCGTACTCGCGGACCGCGCGGCCGTCGCCGAACTGATCGACCGCTACATCACCCTCCTCGACACCCAGGACGAACACGGCTTCGACCCCGCCTGGCCGGCCACGGTCTTCACCCCGGACTGCCGGCTGGAGTTCCCGGTCGGCACGGTCGAGGGCCGCGACCAGGCCGCCGCCTTCCACTACGACCGCAAGTCCCGCTTCGCCCGTACCCACCACCTGGCCGCCAACTACGGCATCCGGGTCGACGGGGACACCGCCCGGATCCGGATCCACCTCATCGCGTCCCATGTGCACCACGACGACGGTCCGGACCCGGACGGCCGCTTCGACATCGGCGGCCACAGCGAGGGCGAGGCGGTCCGCACCCCGGACGGCTGGCGGCTCAGCCGCTGGCGCTTCCACCTGATGTGGTCCGACGGGGCCGGCCCGCGCCCCGGTCTCGACCCCCGTGCACTGCGCAGTTCCCAGCCACGCCCACGCCAGACGAAAGGACGATGAGACCGTGTCAGGCACACCGACCACCGCGCTCGACCTGGGCGCCCTGCGCGAGACTCCCGGCGACGACCGCCGGCGCGCGTTCGAGACCTTCCTCTGCCGGAATCTGGCCCAGCACCTGGACATCCCCCCGGCCCACCGCATCGCCCGCAACCGCCCCCTCTACACCCAGGGCATCGACTCCCTCACGGCCCTGACCCTCCAGCGCACCCTGGAGTCGGCCCTGAACATCCCGGTGCCCGCCCACCACCTGCTGCGCGAGCAGTCGGTGGGCGAACTGGCCGCGACCCTGAGCGACTTGGTCGACCGGACCTGAGCCTCCCCGGTGGCCGCCACCAGGCTCCTGTGCCGTTGAGCGCGAGATGTCCGGCATCTCGGCCCATCGGCCCGGGAGCGGCCTCCGGCGGCTTATGCAGACTTTCACAGACTTTTACAGATTTTCGCCGACTTCTGACAACGATGTCATCCTTTGTCGTCCGTCGGTTCCTCCGAGCCCGGCGTCCGCCGCGTGACATGCTGAGAGCGGGACGGGCCGGGAGGCAGCGAGAGGCGGCGGACGCGATGGACTGGGCGCGGTTCGCGCAGCGGCTGGCGTCGTTGGCGCGGGACCTGCTGGCGCAGGAGTCGGTCGACGCCACCCTGGCCCGGATCACCGATTCGGCCACGGAGCTGGTGGAGGGCTGCGACGCGGCCGGCATCCTGGTGCTGCGCGGCAAGGAGGTGCGGACACTCGCCCCCACGGAGCAGCTGGTCGTCGACAGCGACCGGCTCCAGGAGCGGCTCGGCGAGGGCCCGTGCTTCGACGTCGCCCACGCCGGGAACGGGGAGCGGGTGTACCGCATCCGGGACTTCACCCAGGAGCAGCCCAGCTGGCCGGAATTCGCCCCCAGGGCCCACCGGCTGGGCGTCGGCAGCATGATGGGCTTCCTGCTCTACACCGAGGACGAGGAACTCGGCGCGCTGAACGTCTACTCCCGCCGGCCCGGCGCCTTCACCGAGGCCAGTGAACTGGCCGGCTGGCTGCTGGCCTCCCATGCGGCGGTCGCCTTCTCCAGCGCCCGCACCCAGGCCCAGCTGGAACAGGCCGTCGCCACCCGTCACGTGATCGGCGAGGCCATGGGCATCCTGATGGGCTGCCACCACCTCTCCGAGGAACAGGCCTTCGACGTGCTGCGCCGCTACTCGCAGGAGAACAACATCAAGCTCCGCGAGGTCGCCCGCCGGGTCTGCGAACAGGGCCCGCTGTCCTGACCGACGGCGCGGGGCGGGGGCTGTCCGGGGCGTCGACGTTCCTCGTCCTCAATTGATCCGAACCGGGAACAGTCCCTAGTGCCAGCAGGTGGCTTCGTTGTCGTCGTTGTTCCCGTCCCGCGTGGTGCCGATCGACACCTCGTAGGCGATTCCGCCGCCCGCCTCGGGCCGGGGTGAGTATGCCTCGACGCGGGTGTCGACGTTGAGCAGCAGGTGCCGGCCCTTCTCGGTCCGGGTCCAGCACGCCCCCTCCACAGCGACGGGCGCCGCGTCGGGGCTCGGGTCGTGCTCGAACTGCCAGCCGGCCGCCTTCGCCTCCTCGGAGTAGTGCTTCATGACCTCCTCGATGGTGCCGGGATAGGCGTACAGCCGGTCGGCGTGCAGCCAGGGCTGTCCGCTGCTGTCGTCGTCGCAGCCGCTGGTTATGCCCACGTCGCGATAGTTGGAGGGTGCCGTGGCGCGTGCGGGCGCCGCGTCGAGCAGCGGCTGCGCGGCCAGTCGCCTGAGCTCGTCCTTCGTGCCGTCGCAGGTCTCCCCGCCGATGACGGAACACGCGCCGAGGAAGAAGGCGGTCGGCAGCAGAAGTGCGGCCGCGAGTCCGAGGCGGGTGGCCGCGGACGGGGATGCGGGGGACAAGGTGATCCTCGATGAATGGGGGGTGCGTCCGGGCGCGGTCCCCGAACGGAGGGGAGACCGCCGCCCGGCTTGCCGACGGTCAGATCATCGTGTTGCGGCGGCTGTCACCACAAGTAGTGGTGGGTGTAGAGCCAGTTGCCGACGTTGTAGAGGTTCGTCCGTGTCGTAGTGGTTGACCTTGGCGGCGGTCTGCGTCCAGGTGCCCGAGGAGTTGCTCTCGGTCGTCCAGGACCGCAGGCGCAGGGTCGCGTCCAGGTTCCAGGTCTGGCGCTTCGTGCCGACGGTCTGCTGCTGGATCAGATCGTCGGCGTAGTAGGCGAGCGTCACCCCCGGTCTGCTGGTGGTGCGGCCGAATGCGTCGTACACGTAGCCGGTGTTCACCAGACGGTCGGCGGTGTCGTAGCTGTACGACGTGGTGGTCGCGCCGCTCGTCGTGCAGTCGGCGCCCACCGCGCCGGTCGCCGTCGCCAGGGTCTTGCGGTCGCTGTTCTTGTCGTAGGTGTAGGAACGGGTCGTGCAGAACGCGTCGGTGGTGCTGTCCTGGACCTGGGTGAGACGGCCCGCCGCGTCATAGGTGTACGCCTGGGACGCGGTGACACCGGGTGTGCCGGTGTGCGTGGCCCGCTGGCCGTGCACGGTGAGCGTGACGCTGTCGGAGACCAGGACCGTGCCGTCGGAGGTACGGGTGTAGACCCGGCTGACCGGCGCTCCCTATCGGCGGTCTGGGTCATGGTGTAACCGCCGGGCATGGTCTGGCTGATGACACCGCCGTCGGCGTCGTAGCGTGCCGAGAACGTGCCCGCCACGGAGTCGGAGACCGAGGTGGCGAGGCCCCGAGGGTCGACAGTGGTGTCGTAGGTGTAGGTGGTCGTGGACGGGACGCTGTCCGTCACCGAGACGGTGTGGGCCCCGCCAGGGTGGGGGCCCCACCGCTTTGGCGTGGCCTTCTCAGCGGGAGAACGGGGGACGCATGGGGGACAGACTCCCGTAGTGAGCCGGATTTACCCGGCACCAGCCGGACTCGGACGCTTGAGACCGCGTGGCCGGGCTCACTGGAAGATGCACTCGAAAGCCACCCTTACCTGCGAAAACGCAGGTAAGGGTGCCGTCTCGGGCATGGCGCCCCCGGCAGGACTCGAACCTGCGGCCAAGCGCTTAGAAGGCGCCTGCTCTATCCACTGAGCTACGGGGGCCGGCTGTGCTGACCTCGTACGTACTGCCCCGGTCGGGCCGGTCCGTGACGTTTCCGGGGACAAGGATAGAACTCCCCGGTCCTCGTCCCGGTTGCTTCGCCTCCGTGGCTCAATGTGGAGGTTCGGTGAAGCGGTCCTGATAATCGCAGGCAGGTACGAATCGTGCATCGCTTTTGGCGCCTGACGCACCGGGTGTTGTGCACTCGTTATGCCTGGACTGTGCCTCCGTCCCAGTCGTCCCTTCCGCCCGTTGTGTTCTGTCGGCGCGCAGACATGTCTATATGCTTCAGAATTCCCCTAAAATTGGGCATTCTTCGCATGTGGTGACCTTGGACGTACGGCCTCAGCTGCTCGACACACTCTCCGCTCTGCGCGACCGTGTCGCCGCCGCACGCTTTCCGTTGCCCCTGGCCGGGGCCGCACGCGCGTGTGCCAATCGCGACGAACTGCTCGCCCAGCTCGACGACTATCTGGTGCCCCGGCTCAAAGAACCCGAAGCGCCGCTTCTGGCCGTCGTGGGCGGATCGACCGGTGCCGGCAAGTCGACCCTCGTCAATTCTCTGGTGGGCCGCCGGGTGAGCGAGGCGGGCGTGCTGCGGCCGACCACCCGCACACCGGTCCTGGTCTGCCATCCGGAAGACCATCACTGGTTCAGCGGCATGCGCGTGCTGCCCGACCTCACGCGCCTGTGGGTACCGCACCAGGAATCCGGCGACGACCCCCTCCTCCCCGGCGAGAACCCCCCGCGCGCGCTCCGCGTCGAGACCGTCGACAGCCTCCCGCGCGGTCTCGCCCTCCTCGACGCCCCCGACATCGACTCCCTGGTCGTGGACAACCGTGTCCTCGCCGCCGAACTCATCTGCGCCGCCGACATCTGGGTGATGGTCACCACGGCCGCGCGCTACGCCGACGCCGTCCCCTGGCATCTGCTGCGCACCGCCAAGGAGTACGACGCCACTCTGGTGACCGTCCTCGACCGGGTCCCGCACACGGTCGTCTCCGAGGTCTCCCGGCAGTACGGCGCCCTCCTCACCAAGGCCGGGCTCGGCGAGGTACCCCGGTTCACGGTGCCCGAGCTGCCCGAGTCCGCGTGGGGCGGCGGACTGCTCCCGGCCACCGCCGTCGCCCCGCTGCGCGCCTGGCTCCTGCAGCAGGCCCAGGACCCCGGCGCCCGCCGGCACACCCTGGCCCGCACCGCCCACGGCGTCCTCGACTCCCTCAAGGCCCGGATGCCCGAGCTGGCCGCCGCGGCCGCCGCCCAGTACGCCGCGGCCCTGCGCCTGACCTCCGCCGTCGAGACCGCCTACGACAGCGAGCACGCGCGCGTGCGCGGCCGGTTGCAGAACGGCGCCGTCCTCGCCGGCGACGCCCTCAAGCGCTGGCGCGCCTTTCCCGTCGACTGCAGCCCCGGCGAACTCCTGGACGCCCTGGTGGAGAGCCTTGCCGCGCTGCTGCTGTGCGCCGTCACCGCCGCCGACGAACGCGTCGACGACTCCTGGCGCCGCGAACCCGCCTCCGCCGCCTCGGGACTCACCGACCGCGATCCCTCCCTGGAGAGCGCCGAGCACCGCATCGGCATCGCCGTCCGGCGCTGGCGGCGCGAGCTGGAGGAGTACGCCGACGACGAGGTGCGCGAGCTCGACCGCAGCGTCGCGCCGGACTCCGAGGCGGTCGCCGCCCTGGTGGCCACCGCGCTGCTCGGGGGGCGCCGCACCCGGGTGGCGGGGGAGCGGCTCGCCGAACGCATCGGCGCCCACGGCGCGCTGCGGCTGCGCGACCGGGCGGGACGGCTGCTCGGGGAGCACGTGGACCGCGTCATGCACATCGAACGCGAACGCCGGCTCGCCCCGTTGGACGCCCTGGACGTCCACCCCGAACCCCAGGCCGAACTCATCGCCGCCCTGTCCGTCCTCCAGAAGGAGAGGTGACCGGTGACCGCCGTCACTGACCACGACCACACGGATCACATGGAACGCATGGATCACACAGGTGACCGCCCGAGTGACCCCATCGGTGACCCCATCGGTGAGTACACGGGTGACTTCGAGAGCGGCCCGAGCGCGACGGACCCCGCGCCGGACGCGGGTCGGGAGCCGAGACGGCAGCCGGGACGAGAGACGGGTCGGCAGGCGGGACGGGCGCCGGAAGGAGAGGCGCGTTGGCAGCCCGGACGGGACCCGGGACGAGAGGAGGGTCGGGAGTCCGGCCGGGAGCCGGGGCGAGAGCCTCGACGGGAGTCCGGGCGGGACCCTGGACGGGAGTCCGAGCCGGAGCCGGTCCGCGACCCCGGGCCGGACCCGATGAAGGCCTCGGTGACGGCCTCGGTGAAGGCCTCTGAGAAGGACACCGCGAAGGGCACCGTGATGGAGTCGGTCAGGGATTCGGAGAGGGACCCGGGGAAGGGCCTGGGGAGGGACTCGGCGGGGGGCTCGGGGAAGGACCCCGGGCCGGGCCCGAGGGACGCCACCGCGAAGGACTCCGTACCGGACGGGTCCGAGGACCGGCGGGACGGGGCCGGAGTGGAGCCCGCGTACCCGGCCGAGGGCGCCGCGGACACCGAGACCGTGCCGCACGCGCGCGTACGGGGGCAGCGTGAGCCAGGCGATCAGCGTGAGAAGCGTGAGTCGGGCGATCGGCGCGAGACTCGTGAGTCAGACGATCAGCGCGAGACTCGTGAGCCGGGCGCTCAGCGTGAGCAGCGTGAGTCGGGCGACGACGCCCCGGCCGCCGCCGCCGACGACGACGTCTGGGACGACGGCCTCATCGCCCGCCGGGTCACCGAGTCCGCCAAACCGACCGCCCCCGTCCCAGAGACCCGGGGCCCGGGCGCCCCGCCCCCCGCCCCGCTGGCCTACGACGGCCAGCTGCGCTCCCGCCTCGACGCGCTGCGCGAACTCGTCGGCCAGTCCCGCACCCGGCTCGACAGCCAGACCCTCTCCGAGGCCGGCCGGGTCCTGGACGAGGCCGCCGCCCGGCGCCGGCTCTCCGGCCAGCACACCGTGGTCGCCATCGCCGGCGCCACCGGAAGCGGCAAGTCACAGCTGTTCAACGCGCTCGCCGGAGTCGCCATCTCCGAGACCGGCGTACGGCGCCCCACCACCGCCGCGCCCATCGCGTGCAGCTGGAGCGACGGCAGCGCGGCCCTCATCGACCGGCTCGGCATCCCGGGCCGGCTGCGCCGCCGCCCCGTGCACAACCCGGAGGCGGACGCGCAGCTGCGCGGG
Organism: Streptomyces sp. NPDC026538; assembly: GCF_055567535.1. NCBI lineage: Bacteria > Bacillati > Actinomycetota > Actinomycetes > Kitasatosporales > Streptomycetaceae > Streptomyces > Streptomyces sp. NPDC026538. The sequence continues at coordinate 1,157,970 of NZ_JBVHQG010000001.1, read as the reverse complement.
CTGATCCTGATCGACCTGCCCGACCACGACTCGGCCGTGGTCCAGCACCGCGAACACGTCGACCGGATCCTGAAGCTGGTGGACGCGGTGATCTGGGTCGTCGACCCCGAGAAGTACGCCGACGCGGTGCTCCACGAGCGTTATCTGCGACCCCTGTCCGGTCACGCGGAGGTCATGTTCATCGTCCTCAACCAGACCGACCGGCTCCCCGGCGAGGCCGCCGACCTGGTCCTCGACGATCTGCGCCGGGTGCTCGACGAGGACGGGGTCGCGCTCGGCGAGTACGGCGAACCGGGCGCCACGGTGCTCGCGCTGTCCGCGCTCACCGGGGACGGCGTCGGTGAACTGCGCGAGAGCCTCGGCCAGTTCGTCTCCGAGCGGGGCGCGGCGGCCCGCCGGGTCGCCGCCGACGTGGACGCCGCCGCGGCCCGGCTGCGGCCCGTGTACGCCACCGGGCGCCGCGCCGGGCTCAGCGAGGAGGCGCGCGACGACTTCGCCGCGCGGCTGGCCGACGCGGTGGGTGCCACCGCCGCCGGCGAGGCCGCCGAACGCGCCTGGCTGCGCAATGCCAACCGGGCCTGCGGCACCCCCTGGCTGCGGCTGTGGCGCTGGTACCAGGGGCGCGGCGAGCCGCCCACGGGGCGTCTGCAGCAGGCCCAGCCGGAGGAGGAGGCCACCGCGCGGCAGCGTGTCGAGCAGGCGGTGCGCACGGTCTCCGACCGGGCCTCGGCCGGACTGCCCGCGCCCTGGGCGCAGGCGGTGCGGGAGGCGGCCGTACGCGGCTCGCAGGGCCTGTCGGAGGCCCTCGACGACCTGGCCGCACAGGCAGGGCTGCCACCGGGGCGGCCGCCCCGGCCGGGCTGGTGGCCGGTGGCGGTGCTCGCCCAGGCCGCCATGACGCTCCTCCAGGTGGTCGGCGGGCTGTGGCTGGTCGGGCAGATCGCCGGGGTGGTGGCGCCCAACCTGGGCGTGCCGGTGCTCCTGATGGTCGCCGGGATCGTCGGCGGCCCGCTGGTCGAATGGGGCTGCCGGATGGCGGCCCGGGGACCGGCCCGGCGGTACGGCCTGGAGGCGGAACGCCGACTGCGGGAGGCGGCGGCCGGATGCGGCCGGGCCCGGGTGCTGGACCCGGTGGCGGCGGAACTGCTGCGCTACCGGGAGGTACGGGAGCAGTACGGCAGGGTGACGCGGACGGGGGCCGGCGTGGTGTGACGCCGGCGGGGTGGGGCGACGTGCCGCCGCCGGGGCGGGGTGAGGCCCGTCGGGGGGCCCGGATCACTCGTCCGGGTGCTGGGTTTTTCCACAGGCCGGCGGTGGTCCACAGCGCTCGGCGGGTCCGGTCCGGCGGCGGCAGTCTGGTCCCGCGGCGATCGCCACGAGGGCGGCCGCCGCGATGGACACAGCCGTACGGGACGGGCCCGTACGCGGATCCGGCCCGGCCCCGACGGCCGGGTGAGGGAGGGGTTCGTGATGAACGAGACGTTGGTCTGCGCGGTCGGCAACGTGGCGACGCAGCCGGTCTACCGGGAGCTGGCGGCGGGACCGTCGGCGCGGTTCCGGCTGGCGGTGACCTCGCGCTACTGGGACCGCGAGAAGAGCACCTGGACGGACGGCCACACCAACTTCTTCACGGTGTGGGCCAACCGGCAGCTCGCCACCAACGCGGCGGCCTCGCTGTCCGTAGGCGACCCGGTCGTCGTGCAGGGGCGGCTGAAGGTGCGCACCGAGACCCGGGAGGGCCAGCAGTGGACCTCCGCCGACATCGACGCGGTGGCGATCGGCCACGACCTCGCCCGCGGTACGGCGGCCTTCCGGCGGGCCGGGAAGCCGGAGTCGGTGGCACCGGCACCGCCTCGCCCGGAACCGAACTGGGAGACACCGGCGGAGTCCCCCGACACCCCCGCACAACAGCAACCGGAACCGATGGCGGTGACGTGACCGGAACCGGTGGCGGTGGCGGTGGCGGTGGCGGTGACGTGACGTGACCGGAACCGCTGGCTGTGGCGGTGACATGAACCGGAACCGCTGGCCGTGACGTGAACCGGAACCGCCGACGGTGCCGTGAAGTCGCCCCGCGCACCACGTCGTTCGTCACGGACTGCCGGAACTACGGCCCGTTGAACGCCCCTTGACGGTCTATCGGCGAATGCGCTCCGAAGTGGCCGCCGTGACGGTCAGGTGGATTTGTCGACAAGGGCTGCTTGTTCGGGGCTCCGCGATAACGATTACGGATCGGATCGCTCATCCGACCATCTCACCGGGAATGGGCGGTCCGGCTGATCCATAGGATGCCGGGCGTGGCCCCTGGGGTCGCTGATTCTGCTGGTGGGACCACCCCCCGCGTTCAAGGGGTCCTGCTCGAAGGGGAATTCTGTGCTCGCTGCGTTCTCTGGTCCCTCGGCGCCCGGCGCGTCCGCCAGGCACTCCGGTACGCCCGTGTCCGCGAGAGGCGTGTCCCGCCTCGCCGCCGCGGCACTGGCGGCCGGGCTGGCGGCAGCCGCCGTGCTGACCGGCGCCGGCCGGGCCGCGGCCGACGACGGGACCGGCCAGAGTCAGAGCGGGGCGACGGCGACGATAGGCGGCCTGAAGACCTACGGCGAGGCCGTCGTGCACGGCGACAGCGGCGACGAGCAGGTGGCCGCGGGCCTGTTCGAGATGTCCGTGGACGGCGGCGGCATGCTCCAGACGTACTGCGTCGACCTCCACAACCCCACCCAGCGGGACGCCAAGTACCACGAGACGGCCTGGAGCGGCACCTCGCTGGGCGCCAACAGGAACGCCGGCAAGATCCGCTGGATCCTGCAGAACTCCTACCCGCAGGTCAACGATCTCGCCGCGCTCGCCCGCGAGGCCGGCGCCGGCACCCTCACCGAGCAGGACGCGGCGGCCGGCACCCAGGTGGCGATCTGGCGCTACTCCGACGGCGCGGACGTCGACGCCGTCGACCCGCAGGCCGAGAAGCTCGCCGACTACCTGGAGAAGAGCGCCCGCGGCCAGTCGGAACCGCAGGCCTCGCTGACCCTGGACCCGCCCGCGGTCTCCGGCCGGCCGGGCGGCCTGCTGGGCCCGGTCAAGGTCCACACCAACGCGCGCACCGTCACCGTGATCCCGCCCGCCGACGCGGCCCTGACCGGCGTACGGATCACCGACAAGAGCGGACAGCCGGTCACCGCGGCGCAGAACGGCAGCGAGCTGTACTTCAAGGTCCCCGACGACGCCACGGACGCGTCCGCCGAACTCACCGTCCAGGCGTCGACCACCGTCCCGGTCGGCCGCGCCTTCACCTCCGAGAGCCGCAGCCAGACGCAGATCCTGGCCGGCTCCAGCGAGTCCACGGTGGCCGCGAGCGCGAACGCGACCTGGGCCGAGCAGGGCGCGATACCGGCACTGTCGGCCGAGAAGAACTGCGCCGCGGGCGGCGTGGACATCACCGCGGCCAACACCGGCGACCAGCCGTTCACCTTCGAGCTGATGGGCACCGAGCACACCATCCCCGCGAACACCTCGCGGACGGTGACCATCCCGCTCCAGGAGGACCAGGTCTACGACTTCACGATCACCGGCGCCAACAGCCTCGAACGGCGCTTCACCGGCGTCTTCGACTGCAGGACCCAGGCCGTGGAGAGCGGGCTCACCACCCAGACCCTCAGCGAGCCCAGCCCCGCGTCGGTCGGTGGCGCCGCCTCCGACGTCAACCTCGCCGCCACCGGTGGCGACTCGGCGACCGGCGTGATCACGGGCGTCGCCATCGGCCTGGTGGTGATCGGCGGCGCGGTCCTGGTGATCCTCCGCCGCCGCGAGAACCCGACGGGCGACTGACCCCCGCGGAGGGGCCCCGCAGGGCAGTATGACCCCATGACCAAGTCACCCCGCGCCACCTCCTCCGACTCGGTGCTGTCGCTGTGGTCGCAGGACTCGGTCCTCTCGATCGGCTCGGTGGGATCCGTCCTGTCCATCGGGTCGGTCGGCTCGGCCCTGTCCGTCGGCTCGATCGGCAGCGCCCTCTCGGCCGGCTCGATCGGCTCGGCGCTGTCCGTTGTCTCGGCAGGCTCGTGGCTGAGCACAGGATCCCTCCTGTCGGCCCAGTCCCGCTGGGCGGTCCTCTCCTGGCGTTCCTCCCACGCCCTCCGCGCGGCCGGAGTCGTGGGCACGGCGGCGGCAACCGCCCTCCTGCTCCACCGAACACTCCAGAAGCCTTCCCCCGGCCTCCGCTGACGCGGTCCAAACGGGCCGACCGCAGCGGCTTGCCCTGATCGACGGCGCCGGCAGCGCGGCGGATGCCGGATCGTCACTGTCCGCATCCGCTGACTACTCTGTGTATGGTCTCCTCATGGGCGCTTCCAGTGCCGTCCGCCGCCTCCTGCTCGCCACCGGCTTTCTGGTGCTTGTGCAGGCGGGGGTCGGCTTGGTCATCAATCTCTACGGCCTCTTTCCGGTTCACCATCGGGGATCTCCGGCGGAGCCCCATCGCATCAGGACCTACGAGAGCTTCACCTGGGCGGTCGGGCACGGCTCCCTCGCCCTCGCCGTGCACACGGCGCTCGGCCTCACGCTCGTCCTGCTGTCGATCGTCACGGCAGCGCGCGCCGTGCTGCTCCGCCGCCGCGCGGTCGCGTTCTGGACCGTGCTCGGGGCGCTCCTGGTCATCGGCGCCGCGGCCTTCGGCGGGAGCTTTCTCGCCAACGGCAAGACCCTCAACTCACTGCTGATGGCCCTGTTCGCCCTGAGCGCCGAGCTGTGCTTCCACCTCGCCGTCGACCTCCTGCCTTCCGCCCGACACGGAGTCGTGGCCACCCTCCGCTGAGGTACGCCGCATCATCAGCAACGCGGCACGCCCGGTAGCGCCCCTGCACAGCTGTGCGAGCGCCGGCGGCACGTTCTCGTTGTGGCGCGTCGTGGTGCGCGGGGTCGTCGTGGTGGCTCTCGTCGTTGCAGGTCCACTGACTGCCCGACTCGCCAGAAGCTTACGGGGCCGTGATCACTCGCCTCATGGCAGTTCCAGCCCAAAGTCTCGGAGCCAACCATCTCGCCATCGTCGCCCTCGGATCGCGGGTGTCGATTCCAGAGACGGAACTCGATTGCAGTTCCTCCCATGACTCCGGCGATACTCAGCCATGAGCAGATTCGCCGAGGTCATCGTGTTGGCCAGCAGCGCCGAAGAGGTCATGGAACCGCTGACGCAGCCGGATCCCACCCGAAAGTGGCATGGCCAATTCGCAAATATCGGGCATGGCATGTTCGGTGGCTGGGCCATTGAGTTCACACGACGGAGCAACTGGGTCGGACTCCTGGAACACCTGGAGTCTCAGCCTTGGCCGTCCCCGCACTCCGTGCAGGTGCTGATCCACGACGAGGAAGATGACTGCTTTGGCTTGTGGATGATGCACGACGGCCGACTTGTGGAGGTGCCGCTGCCGCGCACCAGTCGCTACTTCTGGCCAAACCACTACACGGGCGAAGTCGATCCAGACTGTCCCGGAATCCTCATGCGCACGGACAAGTCCGGTGGCTTGCCCGAAGGAGACTAACGGGAGCAATGCTCAGGACTTGCTGATCGGTTCCGGGAGGGCATGCGGACCGCGTGTCTTCCCGAATGATCCGTATGGTTTCCGAGTAGGCCCGCGTTCCAGCGCGGGTCGGGAAGGCGCGCCCGTGCTCAGCGTAGTCACCGACGACGGCTCCACTCAGTCCGGCTCCCTGATCGACGAGATCGTCCGGGAGGGGGCTCGCCGGATGCCGGCCGCCGCGCTGGAGGCGGAAGTCAACCAGTACACAGCCGAGTTGACTGCCGAGACCGACGAGCACGGGCACCGTGAACGACCGACGCGTCGACGGCGCCACCGGCGAGCGTAAGCGGTTCTCCTCCAAGATCCTCGCGCCGTGGTGCCGCAAGTCACCGAAGATCTCCGAGGTGCTGCCGCTGCTCTACCTGCACGGCCTGTCGTCCGGGGACTTCGTCCCCGCCCTGGAGCAGTTCCTCGGCGGCACCGCAGGCCTGTCGCCCGCCACCGTCACCCGGCTGACCAAGCAGTGGAGCGACGACCACGCCGCCTTCCAGGCCCGTGACCTGTCCGACCGCGACTACGTCTACGTCTGGGCCGACGGCGTGCACCCCAAGGTCCGACTCGTGCAGGCCCACTCGTGCGTGCTGGTCCTGCTCGGCGTGCGGCTGGACGGCGCCAAAGAGCTCATCGCCCTGGCCGAGGGCCTGCGGGAGTCCACTGAGTCGTGGGCTGACCTGCTGCGCGACTGCCGCCGACGTGGCATGCGCCCCCCCTTCCTCCGTGCCGACCGCATCAGTGAGCTCTCTGTCGAGTGATCACCTCTGGGCCGTCCCTGGGTCGTCCGAGGTTCCCCGAGGCCACTCGACAGCGACCGGCAGTGACAGACAGGCCACCGCTGCCACCGCCACCACCAGCGAACCCCCAGGTCACAGCCCCCGGACCAAACGGGTTAACACCCAAGGCTGGACGTCAGGCAAGATGGGGTGTATCTGCCCACTGCCAGATTCAAGCTGCCGGACGGTTTCTCTTGGCTGAGTTCATTTACACCATGCGCAAGGCGCGCAAAGCGCACGGCGACAAGGTGATCCTCGACGACGTCACCCTGAGCTTCCTGCCGGGGGCGAAGATCGGCGTCGTCGGTCCGAACGGCGCCGGTAAGTCGACCGTGCTGAAGATCATGGCGGGTCTGGAGCAGCCGTCCAACGGCGACGCCTTCATCTCGCCCGGTTACAGCGTCGGCATCCTCATGCAGGAGCCCACGCTCAGCGAGGACAAGACCGTCCTGGAGAACGTCCAGGAGGGTGTCGCCGAGATCAAGGGCAAGCTCGACCGGTTCAACGAGATCGCCGAGCTGATGGCGACCGACTACTCGGACGCGCTGCTCGACGAGATGGGCAAGCTCCAGGAGGAGCTGGACCACGCCAACGCCTGGGACCTCGACGCCCAGCTGGAGCAGGCCATGGACGCGCTCGGGTGCCCGCCCGGCGACTGGCCCGTCACCACCCTCTCCGGTGGCGAGCGGCGCCGCGTGGCGCTGTGCAAGCTGCTGCTGGAGGCCCCCGACCTGCTGCTCCTCGACGAGCCCACCAACCACCTCGACGCCGAGTCGGTGAACTGGCTGGAGCAGCACCTCGCCAAGTACGCGGGAACCGTGGTCGCGATCACCCACGACCGGTACTTCCTGGACAACGTCGCCGAGTGGATTCTCGAGCTCGACCGCGGCCGCGCCTACCCGTACGAGGGCAACTACTCCACCTACCTGGAGACCAAGGCCACCCGTCTCAAGGTCGAGGGTCAGAAGGACGCCAAGCGGCAGAAGCGCCTCAAGGAGGAGCTGGAGTGGGTGCGCTCCAACGCCAAGGGGCGGCAGGCCAAGTCGAAGGCCCGTCTCGCGCGGTACGAGGAGATGGCCGCCGAGGCCGACAAGATGCGGAAGCTGGACTTCGAGGAGATCCAGATCCCGCCGGGCCCGCGCCTGGGCAGCGTGGTCGTGGAGGTCGACAAGCTCAACAAGGCCTTCGGTGAGAAGGTCCTGGTCGACGGGCTGAGCTTCACACTGCCGCGCAACGGCATCGTCGGCGTGATCGGCCCGAACGGCGCCGGCAAGACCACCCTCTTCAAGATGATCCAGGGCCTGGAGACGCCGGACGGCGGTGACATCAAGGTCGGCGAGACCGTCAAGATCTCCTACGTCGACCAGGGCCGCTCCAACCTCGACCCGAAGAAGACGCTGTGGGAGGTCGTGTCCGACGGGCTCGACTACATCAACGTCGGCCAGGTCGAGATGCCGAGCCGGGCGTACGTGTCCGCGTTCGGGTTCAAGGGCCCGGACCAGCAGAAGCCGACCGGTGTCCTCTCCGGTGGTGAGCGCAACCGTCTCAACCTCGCGCTCACCCTGAAGCAGGGCGGCAACCTGCTGCTCCTCGACGAGCCGACCAACGACCTCGACGTGGAGACCCTCAGCAGCCTGGAGAACGCCCTGCTGGAGTTCCCGGGATGCGCCGTGGTCGTCTCCCACGACCGCTGGTTCCTGGACCGGGTCGCCACCCACATCCTCGCCTACGAGGGCGAGTCCAAGTGGTTCTGGTTCGAGGGCAACTTCGAGTCGTACGAGAAGAACAAGATCGAGCGGCTCGGACCGGACGCCGCCCGTCCGCACCGCGCCACCTACAAGAAGCTGACCCGGGGCTGATCCGACTTGCGTCATCACTACCGCTGCCCCCTGCGCTGGTCCGACATGGACGCCTACGGCCATGTCAACAACGCGGTCTTCATCCGCTACCTGGAGGAAGCCCGCATCGACTTCCTGTTCCGGCCGGAAAAGGATTTCAAGCAGGGGTCGGTGGTGGCCCGCCACGAGATCGACTACAAACGGCAGCTCGTCCACCGGCACCACCCGGTGGACATCGAGCTGTGGATCACCGAGATCCGGGCCGCGTCCTTCACCATCACCTACGAGGTGAAGGACGACGACCTGGTCTACGTACGGGCCTCCACGGTGGTCGTGCCCTTCGACTTCGAGACGGGCCGGCCGCGCCGGATCACCGCCGACGAACGGGACTTCCTGGAGGAGTACCGGGACGACAAGGAGGAGGCCGTCGCCGCATGACGGTGCTCCACCTCGCGGACGACGGGGAGGCGGCGTATCTCGCGGCCTTCCTCTCCCGGCTGCTCCACTACGACCGTTCGGCCGCGGTACGCCTCCAGGCGGCCGGCACCGCGCTGGCCGTCTTCGGGCGGCCGCCGTCCTTCGAGGTACTGGCGATCCGCGCGGTGCGGCTCGCCAAGCCGTACGAGCGGGGTCTCGACGTCACGCTCGATGTGACCGTCTCCGCGGGGGAGTTGCTGGAGTCGGTGGACGAGCAGGCCGCCACGGCCGGAGTGCCGGGGGCGGTCACCGGGCCGCCGTGGGCGGGCGTGCTGCCGCCACGCGGTGGCTGGCTGCCCGAGCCGGGACTGCCCGCGCCGCGGGCGCTGCAGGCCACGGTGGCGGCCGCGGTGGGTGAATTCCGGTCCCGTACGGCGGAGTTGGCGCCGGAGGGCCGTACCCGGGCCGAACTCGACCGGATCGGGCGGGACATCTGGTCCCGGACCGTGGGCGGCACCGGCCTTCCGGTACGGGCCGTGCACGCGGCCCAGTCGCTGCGCTTCCTGCGCCCGGCCGACGAGGCCGTACTGCTCTCCGCGGGGGCGTGGCTGCGGCTGCGCACGCCGTTCGGGTCGATCGCCGTACGGCGGGCGGGACTCGGGGCGCTGGACGTCAGCGTCCGCTGAGCCGGCGCCCGCGGCCGGTCGGGGGTCAGTCCGGGGTGTTCACCATCGAGGCGGCCGCGTAGGTGAGGTAGTTCCAGAGGGTCTCCCGGTGCTCCTCGGAGAGGCCCAGCTCGTCCACGGCCACCCGCATGTGCCGCAGCCAGGCGTCGTGCGCCGCCCGGTCCACGGTGAACGGGGCGTGCCGCATCCGCAGCCGGGGGTGACCGCGGTTGTCGCTGTACGTCGTCGGGCCGCCCCAGTACTGGATGAGGAACAGCGTGAGCCGCTCCTCGGCCGGACCCAGGTCCTCCTCCGGGTACATCGGCTTGAGGAGCGGGTCCCCGGCGACGCCCTCGTAGAAACGGTGCACCAGCCGCCGGAAGGTCTCCTCCCCGCCGACCTGCTCGTAGAAGGTCTTCTCCTGAAGCGTGCCGCGCCGAATCTCTCTCACCCCTACATGGTCTCAGACGCGGTGACCGAGGACCCGAGGCTTAGGACCCGGTACGGAGGCGGGGCTCTAGGGTGGACGCATGGGCGCCCACGACGCGGAGATCTCGGACATCGAGGGGCTGGCCGCGGTGGCACGGGCCGAGCTGGTGCGGGAGATCGACGCCGAGGGGGTCTGGGCGGCGGAGCCGGTGTGGCGGGAGGCCTTCCAGGCCGTGCCCCGGCATCTGTTCGTGCCGTACTACTACGTCGCCGGGGCGCGCGGCTATGAGCGCCGGTGGGGCGAGAGCGCCGATCCCGGGGCCCGGGAACGCTGGGTGCGGGGTGCCTACGAGGACGTTCCGCTGGCCACCCGGCTGCGCGACGGCGAGCTGCTGTCCTCCAGCAGCCAGCCCTCGCTGATGGCGCGGATGCTGGTCGAGCTGCGGGTGGCCGACGGCGACCGGGTGCTGGAGATCGGCGCCGGGACCGGGTACAACGCCGCGCTGCTGGCCCATCGGCTCGGCGACGACGATCTCGTCACCACGGTGGATGTCGATCCGGAGATCACCGAGTCGGCGCGGCTGCATCTGGCCGCGGCCGGGCATCGGCCGGCCGTCGTCACCGGTGACGGGGCGCGCGGGGTGCCCGAGCGTGCGCCGTACGACCGGATCATCGCGACCTGCGCGCTGCCGAGTGTGCCGCGGGCGTGGATCACACAGAGCGCGCCGGGCGCACGGATTCTCGCGCCCGTCGCCACCGGGCTGCTGGCGCTGACCGTGTGGGGCGAGGGACGCGCCGAGGGCCGGTTCCTGCCCTCGGCGGCGTTCTTCGTGCCGCTGCGCGGGGTGGAGCGGGCCGGCGCGGGGGATGTGAGCGGGGTGCCGTCCCGGGCCCTCGAGGACGAGCTGTTCCAGTTCATGATGGAGCTGACCCAGGGGGTGCTCAGCCCTCGGGAGGCCCACGAGGTGTGGGAACGGGCGGGGATGCCCGGGCGGGAGCGGTACGGGGTCACGGTGGCGGAAGACGGGGAGTGGGTGTGGCTGGACGACCGGGAGGGGCCCTGGGTCTGGCCTCTCCCGGTCTGAGCGCTGTTCTCGGCTGCGGGCCGGTGCGGATTGCGCGCGCCCGCGCGCCCGCGCGGCGGCAGCCGCGGACGGGGGTTACGCGCGCCCGCGCGACGGCAGCCGCGGACGGGGGTTGCGCGCGCCCGCGCGACGGCAGCCGCGGATCGATACCGCCCGGCGCCCCTGACGGGGGCGCCAAGGCTCAGCCCCGTCGAACGGTGATCGTTGTCCAGGCGCCTACGTGCACCCGGTCCCCGTCCTGCAGCGGCACCGGGACGAACGGCTGGATCGGCTCCTCGCCGCCGTTCACCGTCGTGCCGTTCGTCGAGTTCTGGTCGACGACCGCCCAGCTGCCGTCCGGCTGCTGGACCAGGACCGCGTGCTGGTGCGAGACGCCCGGGTCCTCCGGCGGCACCGACAGGTCGATGTCGGGGGTGTCACCGGTGGAGTGCCGACGGCGGCCGATGGTCACCTGGTTGCCGGCGAGCGTGCGCTGCTGCTCGGGGGAGTACGCGGGCAGGTTGAGGCCGGCCGCCTCCGGGCCCGAGCGCTGCATCATCGCCATGAAGTAGTCGCGGTCCGGGCCTATCGTCGCCGTCCAGGTCGCCGGGCCCTGGGGGGCCTGCGGGAAGCCGGGACCGGCCGGGGCACCGGGCTGCGGGTAACCGTAGCCACCGGGAGGGGCGCCCTGGGCGGGGGCGGGGGGCGCGCCGGGGCCGGCCGCCGGCGGGGAGATCACCCAGTCGTCGTCGGCGCCGCCGAAGGACGGGCCGCCGGCCGGGGGCCTGCCGGTCTCCTGCGGGAAGCCGGGCGGCGCGGGCGGAGCCGACTGCTGGAAGGCCCCGGGAGCGCCACCGCCGGGCGGCGGCGGAACCGGCGGCCGGGACGGGTCCCCGCCACCGAAGGGACCGGCGGCCGGGCCACCGGAGGGGTCGCGGGTGAACGGCCCGGAGGCCGGGCCGGCGCCGGGGGCGCTGCCGAAGGCGGACGGGCCGCCGGAGTTCTGGCCCGGAGCAGTACCGAACGACGGGGGCGGAGCCGAGGGACCACGCTCACCACCGAAGGCGGGCGGGCCGGACTGGCCACGCGGGGGTCCGGACTGGCCGCGCTCACCACCGAAGGGCGGCGGCCCGGACTGCCCCCGCTCGCCGCCGAACCCGGAAGGCCCGGACTGGCCGCGTTCGCCGCCGAAGGCGGGCGGGCCGGAAGGGTTCCGGTCGTTGCCGAAGGCCGGGGGAGCGGGCGGGGCGGCGGGGTCGCGGTCGCCGCCGAACGCGGGCGGGCCGGAAGGGTTCCGGTCGTTGCCGAAGGCCGGGGGAGCGGGCGGGGCGGCGGGGTCGCGGTCGCCGCCGAACGCGGGGGGCCCGGACTGGCCGCGGTCGTTGCCGAAGGCGGGCGGTCCGGACTGGCCGCGGTCGCCGCCGAAGGCCGGAGGGGCCGGCGGACCCGACGGGCCGCCGCCGCGCTCGTTCGCGAACGGAGTCGGGCCCGAGGGCTCGCTGCCGAAGGAGGGGATCGGCTCGGCCGGACGATTCATCTGGGAGGGACGCGAGCCCTGGTACTCGTACGAGTCGGTGTTCCCGCCGTACGACGGCGGGGTGGGCGGCCGGAAGGTCGGCGCGGCCGGGCCGCCGCCCGCGGGCGGGCGCGGGGCGGCCGGGGTGTACGAGGTGGCCGTGTTGGTCAGGAAGTTCCAGCGGCACTCCTCGCAGAACGGCGCACCGCCCTCCCGGGGCGTACGGCACTGCGGGCACAGCTCCGGCTCGTGGGCGTTCGGCACGGCCGACAGATGCCGGCCACCGGCGGGACCGCCGGCCGGGGCGCCGGGCGCGGGCGGCGGGAAACCGTAGCCGCCGGCGGTCGGCGGGGGCGGAGGCGGGGGCACGGCACCGGCCATGCGGTGACCGCACACCTCGCACCAGTCGTCGGAACCCGACTGGTGTCCGTTCGGGCAGGTCGGCATGTCGGTGGTTCCCTCTCTGTCAGGTTCGTCCTGAGCCTGTCTGGGTGTCCTGCGTGTGCCGCCGGGTCACCGTGTGCTGCCAGGTCACTTCTTTACACGAACAGTCTTTGTGGACCGTGTTTCGAGAGTCATCTCGTCGGCCTCCGCAACCTTCGCTTTCAATCGCACAGTACCTGTCGCGGCGTCGACCACGTCCACCACCTTCGCAAGCAGTTTCGCAGTATCCGCGTTCCCGGAGGCGCTGGCGAGCTGAACGGCCCGGCCCAGTTTGGCTGTTGCTCCATCCATATCGCCCGCTTTGCGGAGATCGAGCCCTTGTTGGATGGCTTGTGCCAGTTCGGCCTGCCCGGTGTAGTGGGCGACTTGGGGGTTGATGGAGGTCGAGGCGACCATGTCGTCCGTCCACACCGCCCTGACCAGTCCCTGCGCGCCCAGGTTCTGGACGCTGCCGTCGGACTGCGGGACCACCAACGACACCCGGGCGGCGAGCATCTCCTGGCCGAGACCGGCCGTGGGGACCTCCACGCAGACGTGGTAGTCCCGGGACTCGTCGCCCCAGGAGCCGGTCGGATAGTCCCCGGCGCGCGGCCCGGCCTCGGTGCGGCGGCCGGTCAAGTCCTCGACCGTGGGCGCCACTTGCTTGACGAACTTGATGGTCGTGCCGACCGGGGTCCACAGCCGCAGCGCGACGTCCGCGACCTCCTTGCCCATCGCCGTCTCCATCATCTGCGTGAAGTCGGCGGCCAGACCCGCGGGGTCGGCGACGATGTCGGCGGTGCCGAGGAGCGAGGAGGCTATCCCTGTGACTTCTTTCACTTCCCAGTCGGTGCCCACGCCGCGGGCGTCACAGGTGAACCGTCCGGCGCAGGAGTCCAGGGCGGCCCTGAGGTCCTCCGGCGACTCGTGCTCGTTGCGGCCGTCGGTGAGCAGGATGCCGTGCCGGATCGCGACGTCCGCCGAGGACAGCAGCCGGTCGGCCAGCCGCAGCCAGGTCCCGATCGCCGTACCGCCGCCCGCGCTCAGTCTGCGCAGCGCCTGCTTGGCCTGGTCCCGGGTGGTGCGGTCGGCCACCGCGAGCCGGCCGCCGCCCGGGTAGACCTCCTTGGCGACGTGCGTACCGCCGATCACGGCGAAGTGGGTGCCGTCGCGCAGGGTGTCGATCGCGGCCGCCGTGGCGTCCCGGGCGTTGCGCATCTTGGTCGGCGGGTAGTCCATCGAGCCCGAGCAGTCGACCATGATCGCCACCCCGGCGGCCGGCGCCTGCCCGGGCGCGTACGACGTCCCGGCCACGCTCCCGACGGTGCCGCCGCCGGTCGACGTCACCGTGACGATCGCGTTGACCTCGCGGCCGCCGTCCGGCAGGTACTCGTTCTGGTAGACGTCCACCGAGAACTGCGGCACGTTCGACTTCGAGAAATTGGCCATGACTGCTCTGGTCCCCCTCCACCCCACGCGTGGTGGGTGCTGACGGTGTGCGGACCGGTCCCCTCCGGTCCGCCGGTGTTTCCCTGTGCTGCCCCGTGCCCCGCTCCTGACCCTCCGTTTACGGCCGTTTTGCGCGGCCTCAGGCGGATCCTGCCCCCTGCGGCGGCGCCGGGAACGGGAGCAGCGCCACTGTTACGTTGTCGTGGCCCCCGCCGTCCAGGGCGTGGCCGAGCAGGACCCGGGCCGCGTGCAGCGGCCGCAGGGCCGCGTCGGCGGGAACGACCTCGCACATCTCCTCGGCCGACTCCGCGTAGTTCCACAGGCCGTCCGTGCACACCACCACCACACCAGGCCGGTCCGGCTTGAAGGAAGCGGTGTGCGGCTCCAGTTCGTACGCGTCCGCGCCGAGCCAGCCGGTGATCGCGTGGGCCCGTTCGTCGGCGTACGCCTCGGCCTCGCTCATCAGCCCCGCGGCCACCATCTGTGCCGCCCAGGAGTCGTCCTCGGTGAGGCGGGCCGGCGGTGCGCCGCGGTCCACCGGCACCCAGTAGGCGCGGCTGTCGCCGACCCAGCCGACCACCAGCAGGCCCGCGGTGACGATCGAGGCGACGAGCGTGCACGCCGGGGCGTTCTGGTGCGGGCTGTGCTCGCGGGCCGTCGGCGGCTCCTCGGCGAGGGCGTTGACGGCCTGGGAGGCGACGACGATCGCCTCGTGCATCGCCGCTTGCGGATGCGTGCCCTGCGGCAGCGCGGCCAGCAGCGCCTCGCTCGCGGCCCGGGAGGCGGCCAGCGAGGCCTCGTCGGGGCGGGTCGCCGAGGAGACGCCGTCGCAGACCACCGCGAGCAGCGCCGGGGTGCCGTCCGGCAGCGCGGTGCGGCCGACGGTGAACGCGTCCTCGTTGCGGTGGTGGCGCAGCCCGCGGTCGCTGACGGCGGCCACCGGGCCCACCTCCTGCTCCATGTGGTCGCGCTCGCGCGGCTGGGCGTGCCCGCAGTTCTCGCAGTAGCCGTCGTCGTCGACCCGGCCCGCCCGGCAGGCCACGCACACCTTCGGCAGCTCCGTGGTCTCGGCGCTCCCGGTCGTCTCGGTGTTCTCCGCGGCGGAGGCGGCCAACCGCGGGTCCGGCGCCTGCAGCGCGTAGTCGTCGTCGGGCTCCGGCGGCCGGTCGAACCGCACCCCGGAGGCCGGCGACACCGGCGAACCGTGCGGCGGCGAACCCGGCGAGCCCGGCGAACCGTGCGGCGGCGAACCCGGCAGCGGCTTGCCGCCCGAGTCCGTGCCGGGCAGGTCCGTCGGCAGATGCGGGGCCGACGGTGGCCCGGAGCTGTCCGGCTCGGGCGGTGGCCAGGCCACGCCGGAGGCGCCCATGGTGAGGGTCGGGTGGTCCTGCGGCGCGGCGGGCACGGCCGACAGGTCGTACCCGCACGCACCGCAGAACAGGTCACCCGATTCGAGCGGCTCCGCGCAGCTCGGGCACTTCGCCGGTGCGGCCTGCTGGGGCATCTGCGACATCAACTACACCCACGTCCGGGGGCGGTAACGGTTGGCCCGTTCCACCAGGTCGATCCTCTCCTCACCGCCGGTCGCCAGTCTGGCCAGCGTGCGGTACGAGCGCTCCAGGCCGAAACGGAGGCCCCGCTCGTCCAGACCGCTGCCGAGCAGCACCCGGCCGCCGACGACGGGCTGGGAGTCCTGGCCTCCGGAGAGTATCCAGTCCAGCGCGCAGCCGAGGACTTCCGCCGACAACTGCTCGCGCCGTGCCGGATCCAGACCGTACGCGTCCAGCGCCTCGATCTGCCCGGCGGCGGCCGTCAGATCGTCCAGGAACGGCGTGTCGTCGGGCGTCCCGGTCCGGTGCCGCAGCCGCGCCCGTACGGCCGCCACCCGGGCCGCCGTGTAGTGGATCGACGCCTCCGGCACCGATTCCAGAGTACGCACCGCACCGCGCCGGTCCCCGGCCGCCAGTTGCACCCGGGCCAGACCGAAGGCGGAGCTGACGAAGCTCGGGTCGGTCGCCCACACCAGCCGGTAGTACTCGGCCGCGTTGTCCAGCTGGCCGAGCACCTCCGCGCACAGGCCGAGCGCCAGCTTGGGCGTGGTCTCGCCCGGGAAGGCGTCGTAGATCGCGTCGAAGGACAGCGCCGCACCCTCGAAGTCCCCGGTGACCAGGGCGGTCACGCCCCGGTACCAGACCACCCGCCAGTCGTCGGGCTGCTCGTCCTCCAGCTCGCCGAGGGTCACCAGCGCGGCCTCGAAGTCGCCGTTCTCCAGCCGGGCGCGGATCTGGCGCAGCCGGGTCTCGACCGTCTGCGTCGGTGCCGAGGCCAGGGCGCTGAGCAGGCTGACCTCGCCCGCCCCCGAGGTCGTGAGCCCCGCCAGGAATCCGGCGTTCGGGTCGTTCGGGTCGACCATCGGGACCGGCAGGGCGAGCGCGGCTGCCGGGGTGGGAACGGGCCGCACCAAGGCGGGGGAGACCGGGGCCGCCGCGCCGGCCTGGGCGCCCGCCGGGCGGCCGTCGCCGGCCGGGGCTCCGGCCGCTCCCGTTGGTTCGAGGGCGAGCGTTCTGGAGGCCACCGCCCGCGCCCCCAGCCGGGACACGTCCCCGGCCAGCTTCGGGAACAGCTCCGTGTCCGTGACCTTCACCTCGGGCCCGAACAGCGTCGACAGGGCGGGCCGGGCCCTGCCGGTCTGCACCGAAACGACCTCGCGCAGCACCCCTGTCAGCTGCTCGGTCATCTCCTGCGCGGAGGCGAACCGGCGAGCCGGGTCGGGATCGGTGGCCCGGACCAGCAGCCGGTAGAAGGACTCGTACTGCCGGAACACCTCGATGTTGTCCGGGTCGGGCAGCGAGTCCACGAAGACGGTCGTGTAGCCCTGGAAGTCGAAGGTGAGGACCGCGAGGGTGCGGCCGACCGTGTACAGGTCGGAGGCGACCGACGGGCCGACCTCGGCGACCTCCGGGGCCTGGTAGCCGACCGTGCCGTAGATCGCCGACTCGTCGTCGTCCATGCGGCGCACCGCGCCCATGTCGATCAGCTTGAGCTGGTCCTCGGTCTGGATGGCGTTGTCGACCTTGAAGTCGCAGTAGAGGAGGTTGCGGCTGTGCAGGTGGCCGAGGGCCTCCAGCGCCTCGATGCCGTACGCGCAGGCCTGCTCCACCGGCAGCGGGTCGCGGCGGCCCTCCGGGGTACGCCGGTCGTTGGCGATCTCCTTGAGGGACTTGCCGCCGACGTACTCCATGACGATGTAGCCGTCGAGCGAGCCGGTGCGCTGGTCCAGATGCTCCACGAAGTTGTAGATCCGCACGATGTTGGCGTGCTCGATCTCCGCGAGGAAGCGCCGCTCGGAGATGGCGGCGGCCATCGCGTCCTGGTCGCCGGTGTCCAGCAGGCCCTTGAGCACCACCCAGCGGTCGGACACCGCGCGGTCCACGGCCAGGTAGATCCAGCCCAGGCCACCGTGCGCGATACAGCCCACGACCTCGTACTGGCCGTGCACGACGTCCCCGGCCTTCAGCTTGGGCACGAACGAGTACGGGTTGCCGCACTTGGTGCAGAACCCCTCGGTCCGGCCCGGCCGGTCCCCGCGGGCCCGCCCGACCGGCGCCCCGCAGTCCGAGCGGGAGCAGAACCGCTTCCGCTCGGGCACCTCCGGGTTCTCGAGGACCATCTCGCGCGGGTCCGGCCTGGGTACCTGCGGGACCGCGACCAGCCCCGCGCCCAGCCGGCTGCGCCCCGACCCGCTCGTCGACGAACCGGAGCTGCGCACCGACACCGAACGGCCCGTCGACTTGCCCGACAGGGACCGTGAGAGCCGCCCGGAGACCGAGCGCCGCGACTTCGACGACTGCGAGGACGTACGCGAACTGCGGCTGCTGGAGCGCGAACTCCCGCCGCTCGACGAGGAACGGCCGCCGGCCGTGATCCCGGTGGGCGGCGAACCGACCAGCCCGCTCGCCGAGACGACCGGGGCCAGACCGCAGGTGTCGCAGTACAGCTCACCGTCGCCGACGTCCTCGTACGTCCCCTCGCAGTCCGGCCGCTGGCACGTCTGTCCCGCCTGACTCATCGCCGCCGCATCCCCCTTGTCGCTCACGCTCCGGGCCCTCTCCGGTCCTCGGGACCGCTCTGCTGCGGCACCCGCGGCGCGCCCAGCGCCTCGGCCGCCGCCTGCTGGTAGCGGAGCACCGCCTGCTCCGCGACCCGCAGGTCGCAGGGCGCGCTCCACAGCATCCGCCGGGCCGCGTCGTACCGCTCGATCAGGAACGGGTCCTCGGCCAGGCCATGGCGGGCCACCTTCGCCTTGTAGGCGTCCAGCCGGCCGCGCAGTTCCGCGCGTACCGCCAGCGGCGCGGTGACCGCCGTCAACGACTCACGGGCGCGCAGCAGTTCGTCCTCCGCCTTCTGCTCCAGGGACTCCAGGAGCGGCGACAGCCGGTGCCACTGGGCCATTCTGCGGTACTCGGCGGCCGTCGCCAGCTGCTCCTGCAGCGCGGTCGGCGGGCCGCTGACCACCGGCACCTCGGTCGCCGCGATCTTCGCCAGCACCTCACCGCGCGCGGTGCGCGCCTCGGCGAGGGTGCGGTCCGCCCGGGAGAGCACGTCCCGCAGCTTGATCAGCCGGGTCTCCGCGTCCTGCCGGACCGTCAGCACGGCGTCGATCTCCCGCCGCACCTCCTCCAGCGCCCGCGCCTCCCGGTCGTACACCGTGGTGTCCGGCCGGCCGCCGCCCGGCGCCGAACTCCCCTGCGCCGGAACCCAGAAGCCCAGCGGATCCGAGACGACGTCCTCGCGCAGCTTCGTCAGTATGCGGGTGATCCGCTCCAGGTCGTCGCCCGCCGGGTGCTCGCCGGGGCGCACCCCGACGGAGTGCGCCAGCTTGCGGGTGCGCTGCAGCTCGGCGGCGAGTAAATCGATCCGCGCGGGCAGCGCCGACCACACCGCGTCGGCGGTGACGACCATGTCCAGCGAGGTCGCGTACAGCTCGTTCATCCGGTCGACCAGGGTCACCAGCGAGAAGCGCTCGCTGAGCCGGCCGGCCGCGGACAGCAGCGTCGGCGCGTTCGCCGTCGCGGTGGCGCTGCCCGCCACCGTCACCGACTCGCCGCGCAGCAGCTCGGTCAGCTCCACCAGGTCCTCACGGCTGGACCAGCGGCGCCGGGCCCGGATCTCCCGGGCCGAGCGCAGCGTGTCCGTGTAGGCGTCGAAGTACGCCCACAGCAGGGTGATCGAGGCGTCGGCGGACGTCCACCGGTCCCGGGTCGTCCCGGTGAGCTCGGCGCCCTCCAGGAGCCTGCGGCCCGCGTGGTCCTGCAGGGCGAGCAGCGAGGTCTCGATCGCCTCGTGCTCCGCGCCGAGCCGCGCCAGCGCACGGTCCACCTCGTCCCGGTCCATCACCGGCCCGGCGGGGTCCGTGACGCCCATCGATCACCTCTCGCTTGCTTGTCGGGACCGGCCCTGCGGATGCGGGTCAGCTCGTGCGCAGGTACTGCGGCGCCGACGGTTTCGACGCCGCCGAGTCCGCTCCCAGTGTCGCCGACAGCCACTTGTCGTACGACGCCTGCCAGCCGTCGGCCCGGTAACCGACCAGGATCTGATTGACCCGGCGTACCAGATCGGTCGCACCCTGTTTCATCGCCACGCCGTAGTACTCGGTCGTGAAGGCGGCGCCCTTCAGCTCGACCGTCGGGTCCTGCGCGGCCTGGCTGGCGGCCAGCGCGCCGTCGGTGACCACCGCGTCCACCTCACCGAGCTGCAGCCGCACCAGGCAGTCGAGTTGGTTGGGCACGGTGGTGGAGATGTCGGCCGAGGCGGCCGGCTTCCCTGCCTTCCGGTCCGCGTCCAGCTTGGCGTACGCCGTCGAACCGGCCGCCGTGCAGATCCTCTTGTGCGCCAGCGTGCCGTTGTAGCCGGTGATCGGCGACGACTTGGGCGCCAGCACCTGCTGGCCGGTCTTGAAGTACGGCGCGGAGAACGCCACGTCCTTCAGCCGGTCGCAGTTGATGGTCATGGTGCGGACGACCATGTCGACCCGGCCGTCCTGGATCGCCGGTATCCGCTGGCTGGTCGGAATCGCCTTGAACTGCACGGCGTCGGGGTCGCCGAGGATGTCCTGGGCGATCCGGTGCACCAGGTCGATGTCGAAACCCTCCAGCTCCGCGCCCGCGTTGTTCGGGTTGCGGTAGCCCCAGCGGTAGCTGTTCTGGTCGATGCCGACGATCAGCTTCCGCTTGGCGCCCGTACGGGCCTTGATGGCGTCGATCGTCGGGCCGTCCGCGCTCGACGGCGACCATGTCTCGTTCTGGGCCTGGGAGTCGACACAGCTGTCGGCCCTCGCCGGGCCGGCCGTGGCCAGCCCCGGACCGCCGAGCCCCTCGTCCGTGTCGCTCCCCCCGGCGGACTGGGTGAGGGGCAGCAGCAGGACGAACGCCAGCGCCAGAGCGCAGCCGACCGCCATCGCGCCCACTCCGCCCCAGCCCCGCAGGGAGGCCCGCATCCTCTGCGCGAACACCGCCACGCCCCCTCTCACCGGTACTCCGAAAGCCTGCGCCCGATACCGAACAGGGCGCCCGACGCCGCCGCAACGCCCAGCATGGCGGCACCGATCGGCAGCCCGGACATCGCGTCCCGCCCGTCGGTGGCCCGCTCCTGGAACTCGGTCTCCTCGTGGGCGAGAGCGTTCTTCAGGTTCGCGTCGACGCTGTCGAAGCACTCGGCGGTCGCGCCCTTGGCGCCTATCACCTTGTCCAGCGCCGCCTGGTAGTCGCCGTTCTCGTCCTCGGTGCGGGCGTCGGCGTGCCGCTCCTTCCACACCTTCATGTTCCCCTCGGCCGCCTGCACGGGCTTGCTGCCCGCCGAGTCGTCCGCGAGCGCCGCGGCCTGGGTGAGTCCCTTGCCGAGGGCGGCCATGTCCTGGTCGAAGTCGTAGTAGTACGCGTCGTAGGTCTCACCGTCGACCGTGACCGTCTCCGCGCCCCGCGCGACCAGGCTGAGGTTCTCGTTCCCCCGGGCCTTCAGGGACGCGATCCGGGCGTCGTGCAGCACGTTCAGCGAGCGGACGCCGTGGTCGTACGAGCCGTCCAGGCCGGCACGGGCGAAGGTGTGGCCGACGACCAGCCACAGCAGCGTGACGACGGTGGCCGCGGAGGCCGCGACCAGGCCGTGGTTGAGCACGCGGTTGGTACGGCGGTAGTGGCGCAACTGGGCCCAGGCGAGCCCGGCGAGGGCGAGCAGGCCGAGGACTATCGCCGCCCACGGGTACGGGGTCGCGTCCGCGTAGTCGGACGACAGCCGCGCGTTCTCCTTGGTGTAGAGATCCTCCGCCGCCGGGAGCATCTCCTTCTGCATCTTCTCGTTCGCGTACCGCAGGTAGGCGCCGCCGACCGGGTAGCCCTGCCGGTTGTAGACGCTGGCCCGCTCGACGAGCCCCTTGTACTCCGGGAGCAGCTTGTTCAGCTTCGCCACGGCCGCCTCGGAGGGGGAGCCGGGCTCGGAGTTGGCGGCGGCGGTGACGAGCCTGGCGGCGGCCGTCCGGATGTCCGTCTCGTACCGCGCGCGGGAGGCCGCGGTCTCCTGACCACCCGCCAGGAAGCCGCTGGAGGCCGCGGTGTTGGCGTCCGCCAGCGAACGGTAGATGTCGGCCGCGCCCGAGCTGAGCGGCTGGCTGCGGTGCAGCACGTCGTCGGCGGCGGCCGCGCGGTCGGTCATCTGCCAGGCGGTGACGGCACCGAAGGCGACGATCAGCACGGCCAGGACGGCGCCGATGAGCCGGAGCCGGCCGGGCTCGGTGGTGACGGCGGCGCGCACCTGCTCGACGCCCTCCGCGAAGGCGCTGCGGCGCGGGGGCGTTGTCTCGGGTGTGGGGGAGCCGGTCCGCTGTGCGGGCAGGACGGTGCCTGCGCCTGGCGGTGCCGCGCTCTTCGTCGGCGGGTGTGTCACTTGACCTCCCCCATGGTCATCCGGTCGCCGCCCAGTATCGCCGCCCGGACTGACATTCGGCACCGGCCGTCACTGGATCTTGATCCGATCGCAGCGGAACCCCTGCCCATGAATACGCCGGGGGAATCGGTTCGGTTCCGGAGGGGTGAATCGATGGTGTTCGGGGCGCGGGCCGGTGGGGGCTGGTCGCGCAGTTCCCCGCGCCCCTGACGGGGCTCGTCGTAGCCGCGGGCAGTCGTGCCTCCCCAGAGCCCGAAAGGCCTGGGGGGACCCCCGGGCGGC
Source organism: Streptomyces sp. NPDC026538 (assembly GCF_055567535.1). Classification (NCBI taxonomy): domain Bacteria; kingdom Bacillati; phylum Actinomycetota; class Actinomycetes; order Kitasatosporales; family Streptomycetaceae; genus Streptomyces; species Streptomyces sp. NPDC026538. Next base: position 1,135,612 of record NZ_JBVHQG010000001.1, on the reverse strand, counting down.
ACGGGTGGGCGCGGGCGGCACCCTGCAAGCGCCGGTCAGCGTCCCCACCCGCCGCGAGCCCCCGTCCCGGGTCACCCCTCGAAGTACGCCCGCACCCTCTCCTGCACGGACACCCCCGCCCCCACCACATCCAGCCCCAACAGCGCCGCCCCCAGCACCGGACGCGCCGTCACCACCCTCGGCACCGCCTTGGGCGCACGCGCCGCCAGCAGCTCCCGTACGCCGTCGTCCAGCAGCGGGTGACCGCCCGTCAGCACGCCGCCCCCCAGCAGCACCGGCGTCTCCTCGTCCAGCAGGTCGAGGCGGGTCAGGGCGACCGTGGCCATCGTCGCGACCTCCTGGGCCAGCCGGTCCACCACCGAGCGGGCGATCGGGTCACCGTCGGCCGCCGTCGCGAACAGCACCGGCGTCAGCTCGTGCCGGCGGCCGTACTCGACGTGCTCCAGGTGCAGCGCCTCGATCAGCGCGTACATGGACGTCAGCCCGAAGTGCGCCGGGAGGGTGCGGACCAGGGCCGTCGGCTCGCCGCGCCCGTCCTCCGCCCGCGCCGCGTGCCAGAGGGCCTCCTCGGCCAGTCCCCAACCGCCGCCCCAGTCACCGGAGATGCGCCCTATGGCGGGGAAACGGGCGGTGCGGCCGTCGGGGCGCATGCCGACGCAGTTGATGCCCGCCCCGCACACCACGGCGACACCCCGGGGCTCGGCCACGCCCGCCCGCAGGATCGCGAAGGTGTCGTTGCGGACGGTCACCGAACCGCCCCAGTCGCGGGCGGCCAGCGCGGCGGCCAACTGCTCCTCCTCCACCGGCAGGTCGGCGTTGGCGAGGCAGGCGGAGACATGGGCGACCGAGGTGACGCCGGCGGCGGTGTACGCCTCGGCGACCGCCGACGCCACCTCGTCCACGGCCTGCTCCACGCCCACCACCGGCGGCCGGAAGCCGCCGCCGCGGGCCGTGGCGAGGACCTCGCCGTCCGCCGCCACCACCGCGACGTCGGTCTTGCTGTTGCCCGCGTCGATGGCGAGGACACTTGCGGTCAGGCCCACGCGAGGTGCTCCCGGTTGTGCGCGATCAGTCGGTCGGTCAGGGCCTCGGCGTACTCGTACTGGCCGACGAGGGGATGCGAGAGAAGGGCCTTGTAGACGCGGTCACGGCCGCCGCGCAGCGCCGCCTCCAGGGCCAGTTCCTCGTACGCCGTCACGTTCGCCACCAGGCCGGCGAAGAGCGGGTCGACGTCCGGGACGGACAGCGGCACGGGTCCGCCCTTGCCGAGCGCCGCCTGCACCTCGATCACCGCGTCGTCGGGGAGGAAGGGGAGGGTGCCGCCGTTGTAGGTGTTCACCACCTGGTAGGGGTTGCCCCCGCCGCCGAGCAGCGCCGCCGCCAGGTCCACGGCCGCCTCCGAGTAGTACGCGCCGCCCCGCTTGGCGAGCAGCCCGGGCTTCTCGTCGAGCGCCGGGTCGCCGTACATCTCCAGCAACCGCTGTTCCATCGCGGCCACTTCGGAGGCGCGCGACGGTTTGGTGCGCAGCTCCCGCACGACCTCGTCGTGCGCGTAGTAGTAGCGCAGGTAGTAGGAGGGGATCACGCCCCCCAGTCGGTCGAGGAGGGCCGTCGGCAGCTTCAGGTCGGCGGCGATGGTGTCGCCGTGTTCCCCGAGCAGCTTGGGCAGCACGTTCTCGCCCTCGGGGCCGCCGAGGCGGACCGCCGTCTCCCAGGTGAGGTGGTTGAGGCCGAGGTGGTCCAGGTGGACCTCGGCGGGCATGACACCGAGCAGGTTCGCGAACTTCCGCTGGAAGCCGATCGCCACGTTACACAGTCCGACCGCCCGGTGCCCGGCCTGCAGCAGGGCGCGGGTGACGATCCCCACCGGGTTGGTGAAGTCGATGATCCAGGCGTTCGGGTTGGCCCGGCGGACGCGTTCGGCGATGTCCAGGACGACGGGGACGGTCCGCAGCGCCTTGGCGAGGCCGCCGGCGCCGGTGGTCTCCTGGCCGATGCAGCCGCACTCCAGCGGCCAGGTCTCGTCCTGCTGCCGGGCCGCCTGGCCACCGACGCGCAGCTGGAGCAGCACCGCGTCGGCACCCTCCACGCCGGCGTCCAGGTCGGAGGTGGTGACGATACGGCCGCTGTGGCCCTGCTTGGCGAAGATCCGGCGGGCCAGTCCGCCCACCAGTTCCAGGCGTTCGGCGGCCGGGTCCACCAGGACCAGTTCCTCGATGGGCAGGGTGTCCCTGAGCCGCGCGAAGCCGTCGATGAGTTCGGGGGTGTAGGTCGAGCCTCCGCCGACCACGGTGAGTTTCATACGTGGTTAACCCTTCACTCCGGTGAGCGTGACGCCCTCGACGAACGCCTTCTGGGCGAAGAAGAACACGAGGATCACGGGGGCCATGACCAGTACGGTCGCGGCCATGGTGAGATTCCAGTCGGTGTGGTGCATGCCCTTGAACGACTCCAGGCCGTAGGACAGCGTCCAGGCGCCCGGGTTCTCCGAGGCGTAGATCTGGGGTCCGAAGTAGTCGTTCCAGGCGTAGAAGAACTGGAAGAGCGCGACGGCGGCGATACCCGGTTTCGCCATCGGGATCACCACCCGCAGCAGGGTCCGCAGGTCCCCGCAGCCGTCCACCTTCGCCGCGTCCAGGTACTCGTTCGGGATCGTCGTCAGGAACTGGCGCAGCAGGAAGATGGAGAACGCGTCGCCGAACGCCATCGGCACGATCAGCGGCCACAGGGTGCCGGAGAGGCCGAGCTGCTTCGCCCAGAACAGGTACATCGGGATGATGACCACCTGCGGTGGCAGCATCATCATCGAGATCACCAGCATGAGTGAGAGGTTGCGGCCCCGGAAGCGGAACTTCGCGAGCGCGTACGCCACCGGCAGCGAGGAGACGACCGTCAGGACGGTGCCCAGACCGGCGTAGAACAGCGTGTTCCGCCACCAGGTCAGGAAGCCGGGGGTGTCGAAGACCTTCCGGTAGTTGCCCCACTCCCAGGTGTGCGGGATCAGGTCCCGGCTGAGCGCCTGGCTGTCGCTCATCAGCGAGGTCAGGAAGACGAACACGAACGGGAGGGTGAAGAAGAGGGCGGCGGCGACGCCGAGGGAGTGGACCGCCACCCAGTTCAGCAACGCCTTGCGGCGGGCGGTGCGTTGGGCCGAGGTCATCGGCTGCGGGGTCACGTCCACCGGCCGGTCCAGTACCTGGGCCATGTTCAGTCACCTGCCTGGATGAGACCGCCCCGGCGCCGCATCAGGAACGACGTGAACACCATGGACAGGACGAAGAGGACGAGGGCGACGACACACGCGGAGCCGTAGTCGAAGCGCTGGAAACCGAGGTTGTAGACGAGCTGGGGCAGGGTGAGCGTCGACTTCTCCGGATACCCGGGCTCGAACTGGGTGCCCGCCCCCTGGATGACCCCCGAGGCGACCTTCCCGGCGATGAGCGGCTGGGTGTAGTACTGCATCGTCTGGATGACACCCGTGACGACTGCGAACATCACGATCGGCGAGATGTTCGGCAGCGTCACGTACCGGAAGCGCTGCCACGCCGACGCGCCGTCCAGCTCCGCCGCCTCGTACTGCTCCGCCGGCACGTCGAGCAGCGCGGCCATGAAGATGACCATCAGGTCGCCGATGCCCCACAGCGCCAGCAGGGTCAGCGCCGGCTTGGACCAGGTGGGGTCGTTGAACCAGCCCGGAGCCGGGATGCCGATTTTCTCCAGGATCGAGTTGACCGGGCCGGTACCGGGGTTGAGGAGGAAGGCGAAGGCCATGGTGGCCGCGACCGGCGGGGCCAGGTAGGGCAGATAGAAGAGGGTGCGGAAGACGCCCGTGCCCGTCTTGATCTTCGTGATGAGCATGCCGATGCCGAGGCCGAAGACGACCCGGAGCGAGACCATCACGACCACGAGCCACAGGGTGTTGCGCATCGCGGGCCAGAAGTAGGGATAGTGCTCGAAGACGTACGTCCAGTTCTTCGTGCCGCTCCACGTCGGCGGCTTGAAACCGTCGTAGTGCATGAACGAGAAGTAGACCGTCGAGATCAGCGGATACGCGAAGAAGACCGCGAAGCCGATCAGCCAGGGCGACATGAAGGCGAGCGTCCGAAGTGCTTGTTTCCTGCGCTTCGCCACAAGGCCGGACCGGCGGCGCTCCGACGCCAAGGTGATGGTGCTCATCGTCACTTCGCCTGCGCGATGTCCGTGTCGATCTGCGCGGCGGCCTGCTTCAGGCCCGCCTTCAGGTCGGTGACCTTGCCGCTCTCGTAGTCGTAGCCGAGCTGCTGGATCGTCACCAGGTACACACCGCCGTTGACGGAGGCGGGTGCCGTCGTGGAGTCCGGGTTCGCGGCGATGTCCAGGAACGTCTTGAACCGCGGGTCGTACTTCAGCTTCGGCGACTTCAGGGCGGCCAGCGTGGACGGCACGTTGTGGATGGCGTTGGAGAAGTTCACCACCGCGTCCGTGTCGGTGCTGATGTACTTCACGAACTCCCAGGCCGCGTTCTGCTTCTTGCTGGTGGCGGCGATGCCGGCGATGGTGCCGGTGATGTAGCCCTTGCCGTACTGGGCGGCCTGGTCGTCGGGGACCGGCATCGGGGCGACGCCTATGTCGAACTTCGGCTTGGCGTCCAGGGCCATGCCGAGGCGCCACTCACCGTCGAGCTGCATGGCGACCTGGCCGGTCTGGAAGGGGTGCTTGGGGCCCCACTCGTCGCCGAGCGTGGCGCGGAACGTCTCCAGCTTCTTGTAGCCGCCGAGCGTGTCGACGAGGTCCTTCTGGAGCGTGAAGGACTTCTCGAAGGCCGGGTCCTTGGCGACGTTCGACTTGCCCTCGCTGTCGAAGTACGTCGGCGAGAACTGCCCGAGGTAGTGCTCGGTCGTGGTCTCCCAGCCGTGGTAGTCCGGCATGAAACCGAGCTGCTGGTAGCTGTCACCCTGGGTGATCGTCAGTTTCTTGGCGTCGGCCTTGAATTCGGACCAGGTCTTCGGCGGAGTGGTGATGCCGGCCTTCGCGAACGCCGTCTTGTTGTAGTAGAGCCCGTACGCGTCCCCGAGCAGCGGCACCGAGCAGCGGTTGCCGTCGAACTGGGTGTACTCGTTCATCGCCTTCGGGAACGTCGTCTGCGGGTCGACGCCCGACTTCTTGAAGAAGGGGTTGAGGTCGACCAGCGCGCCCGAGTCGCAGAACTTGCCGACACTGTTGGTGGTGAAGGACGAGATGACGTCCGGGGCCTTGTCGCCGCCGGTGCGCAGCGCCTGGTTCATCTTGTCGTCGGTCATGTTGCCGACGACGTTGACGTGGATGTTGGGGTGCGCCTTCTCGAAGCCGGCGATCAGCGCGTTGACGGCCTTGACCTCGCTCGGCGCGCTCCAGGCGTGCCAGAAGTTGATGGTGGTGTTCGCGGAGGCGTCGTCGGTGGCGCCGGAGGAGGACTGGCCGGTACAGGCGGTGAGAAGGGCGAGCGAACTGGTCAGGGCGGTCAGGGCAAAAGCCGTCTTTCGGGCAGCGGAAGGTATGGGCATGGCAAGGTCTCCCAAGGACGGGCGGTGAGGGAAGGGGCCGGTGCGGGGGCTGAAAGGGGCTGGTGCGGGGCTGGGGCGGGTCAGCGCGAGGTGTCGAAGACCTCGTCGCGGGTGGTCGCGAGCGCGCTCTCCAGCGCGCCGCGCAGCACGGGGTGTTCCTGGACGTCGCCGACGACGAGCCGTGGCCTGGCTGCCGCCAGTTCCTCCAGCTCGGCCTGGACCAGGGCGCGCAGCACTTCGCCGCCGGAGGTCAGGACGGTGCCGCTGAGGACGACGAGTTCGGGGTCGAGGACGGAGACGAGGGAGGCGAGACCGGTGGCGACCCGGGTCGCGTAGGTCCGCAGGAGTTCGTGGTGCGGGCCACTGCCGTGGTCGGCGGCGCGGGCGACGAGCGCGGCGGCCACCTCGGAGTGCGAGCCGGCCGGCAGGTCCCCGATGCCGAGCGCGCCGGCCAGCCTGGGCAGTGACTGCGCGCCGGCGAGTTCCTGGTAACCGCCGCTGTTGGCCTTGATGACCTGGCGGACCAGCGGGGTGCCCGGCACCGGCAGGAAGCCGACCTCCCCGGCGCCGCCGGTCCAGCCGCGGTGCAGCCGGCCGCCGAGGACCAGGGCGGCGCCGAGGCCCTCCTCGTTCCACAGCAGCACGAAGTCGCCGTGGCCGCGGGCCGCGCCGAGCCGCTGTTCGGCGATCGCGACGAGGTTGACGTCGTTCTCGTACTCGACGGGCATCGGCAGCGCGGCGGCGAGGTCGTCGAGCAGCGCCGGGGAGTGCCAGCCGGGCAGGTGCGAGGCGTAGCGCAGCCGGCCGGTGTTGGGGTCGAAGGCGCCGGGCGTGCCGATGACCAGCCGGCGGACGTCGTCCCGGGCCAGCCCGGCCGCCTTCACGGCACCGTCGAGGGCGTCGGTGACCTGCCGTACGACGGACTGGGCCGACCGCCGCCCCGGGGTGGGCAGTTCGAACTCGCCGACGGTACGGCCGGTGACGTCGGCGACGGCGGCCCGGATCCGGGCCGGGTTGACGTCGAGTCCCGCGGCGTAGGCGGCGCCCGGATTCACCGAGTACAGCTGGGCGTTGGGACCCGGCCGGCCCTCGCTGGTGCCGGTCGCCAGCACCAGCCCGGCCGCCTCCAGGCGGGCCAGCAGCTGGGAGGCGGTCGGCTTGGAGAGGCCGGTGAGCTTGCCGATCCGGGTCCGCGACAGCGGGCCGTGCTCCAGCAGCAGGTCCAGTGCGGCGCGGTCGTTCATGGCGCGGAGTACGCGCGGGGTGCCCGGCGTACCGGCGGTTCCTGCCATGCGGTTCGACACCTGCCTTTCCAGCCGCTCAGTTTCCCAGTGACCCGGGTGATCGGTCCACCCCGGGTGACGCTTCGGGATCACGCACGGGGGTCAACCGCCCCGGGACCGCTCACCCATGATCACTGTTAGGAAAGTTTCCTGTTGGCTGGAAAACGTAGGCCGCCGGAAGGAGAGCGTCAATAGCCCGACTGCGCGGCAACCCACTCGTTACCTGGGCTCGGACGCGCGAAGGGCCCGTCCGGAAGACCGGACGGGCCCTTGTGGTGAGGCGACCGCAGGTGCTACTTGACCTTGATGAAGTCGCCCGTGGCCGTCGCCGCCGCGGTGGTCGTCGTACCCGCGAAGACGTAGCGGTAGTAGCCGCTCTTCGACGCCTTCACCGTGGTGGACAGGGCGCCGCCGGTGCCGGAGGTGATGCCCTTGACGTTCGTGTACGTCTTGGTGCCCTCGGGGCGGAACTGCAGGACGGCCTTCTGCCCCTGGTAGCCCTTGTACGCGAAGGCGTCCCAGTCCGCCCGGGTCAGCTTGCCCTTGACGGTGATCGTCCTGCCCTTGGCCACCGGCTCCGGGGAGGCGTCGGCGGTCAGCCTGGCCGCGCGCTGCACCTTGGCCGTGCCGAGGTTGCCCCAGATCGCGGTGCCCGAGTTGGAGCTGAGGAAGTCGTCCGAGACGGTGCCGTCGACGTAGCTGTAGAAGCCGCCGGCCTTCCAGGTGGTGGCGTCAGCGGCCTCGAACAGGTCGCCCTCGGCGATGACGATCTTCTCGGAGCAGCTCGCGGTGACGGTCGTGTCCGTCGTCGCCGTCGTCGTGCAGGTGGGCAGGTCGTCGGGGCCGACCATGTTCTGCACCGACCTCAGGGTGCCGCGGTAGAGGATCACGCCGGCGAACGACGAGTCGCCGTCCACGTCCACGTCCACGGGCCGGGTCAGGGTGTACGTCACCGGCACGCTCACCGTCTTGGTGGTGCCGACCACGATCGCCTTGCCGTTGTTCACCTTGATGCCGGTGAACTTCAGGTCGGGCGTGCTCGGGGCCGCGGAGGCGGCGGGCGCCGCGAGACCGGCCAGGGCCAGGGCGCCGGACAGGGCGGCGCCTATGGCGAGCTTTCTCATGTGTCCCCACATTCGCAACGGGTCCCCGGGCGGCTTCGCGCTCCAGATCAAGGACCCGTGGTGGAGCGACCCTAGATCACCGTGCGACGCGCGGAGAATGCGGGGGACCTGTGAAGGGCATCCGGGTACGGCCCGGTCCCGCTCCCGCTCCCGCTCCGCGATCACGACTCCGTCACGATCTTCGTCGTCTCTGGTCAAGCGGGCCCCGGGTGCGGCTTCCTGCTCCTGTATCCCGATACCGACCAGGAGAGCGGCGGCTGAGACATGACCCCTTTGAAAGGGTTGTTCCTGCGGCTGCTGTGGAGCACGTTCATCGACTTCGTACCCCCGCTGCTGGTGATGTGGGTCCTCGCCTTCGTCGACGACGGCATCACCTGGTCGGCCGTGGGCGAGGCGGCGCTGCTCGCTCTGACGTGGTGGCTGCTCGCCCTGTTGTGGGCGGCCTGGCGGACCCGCTCGCTGGTGCGGGTGGCACGCGGGCTGGACGTAGAGGTCTCCGGGAACGCCCTCGACGGCATCCAGACACACACCCTCACCGGTGTCACGCTCTCCCACGTCCGTGCCGCCCTGGGCACGGCCCCGAGGGCGTTGGAGGTCGGCGGCGGCAACCCGGTCTGGTTCCGGTGGCGTCCGTTCCGGGCGCGGGCGTCGGCCGACGGGACGGTCGCCTACGACGAGTCCACAGATCAGGCTCGCGTCGAGGTCCGCGCCGGCAAAGGGCTCGGGGGCGATGCCGTCCTCCTCCGGGGCGCCGTTTTCATCGCGCTCTGCCAGGTCGTGCGTACGCTCGAAGCCCGTTGAGCCGAGGGCCGCTCAGTCGCCGAGGAAGGGGACCGTGTCGAGGGTGGGGTAGGGCGCCGGGAGGGGGAGCGGGTCGCCGAGGCTCACCTTCTCGTCGGTCTGGTAGTAGGCCACCGCGCCGGGCGCCCCGACAGAACGACGGGGCACCCAGCGCCCGTCCGGCGCCGGAATGCCCCGCCTGTTCGCTCGAACGAGTGTGCTGAACCGTTCCGCTACTTCCCCGCCGTCGTCGGCCGCTGCGCGGCGATCGGTGTCGTCGCCGCCACCTGCGGGGAATCCGCGTTGGCGAACGCCGACGGTGCCGCCACGGCCGCCGTCGGGTCCGGGGCCTCGTCCTCCGAGAGCGCGACGGGGGCGCCGCCGACGATCCTGATGTCCGCCTCGTCGAAGGCCCGCTTGATCCGCCAGCGCAGCTCGCGCTCCACGGTCAGCGCCTTGCCCGGCATGGTCTTGGCGGAGAGGCGGACCACCATCGAGTCGATGAGGACGGAGTCCAGGCCGAGGATCTGGATCGGGCCCCACAGCAACTCGTTCCAGGGCTCCTCCTTGGCCATCTTCTCGGCGACCTCGTCCAGGGTGGCCCGGACCCGGTCCAGGTCCTCGCTGGGCCGGAGGGTGACGTCGACACCGGCCGTGGCCCAGCCCTGCGAGAGGTTGCCGATGCGCTTGATCTCGCCGTTGCGGACGTACCAGATCTCGCCGCTGTCACCGCGCAGCTTGGTCACCCGCAGGCCGACCTCGACCACCTCACCGGCTGCGACCCCCGCGTCGATCGAGTCGCCGACGCCGTACTGGTCCTCCAGGATCATGAAGACGCCGGACAGGAAGTCCGTGACCAGGTTGCGGGCGCCGAAACCGATCGCCACACCGGCCACACCGGCCGACGCCAGCAGCGGCGCCAGGTTGATCTGGAAGGCGGACAGCACCGTCAGCGCGGCCGTGCCCAGGATCACGAAGCTCGCGACCGACCGCAGCACCGACCCGATCGCCTGCGAGCGCTGCCGCCGCCGCTCGGCGTTGACCAGCAGTCCGCCGAGGGTGGTGCCCTCCGCCGACTCGACGGTCCGGTTCATACGGTCGATGAGCTTGGTTATCGCCCGCAGCACGACCCTTCTGAGGACCACCGCGATCACCAGGATCAGCAGCACCTTCAGACCTATCGCCAGCCAGGTCGACCAGTTCTGCTCGACCCAGCTCGCGGCGTTCGTGGCGCTCTCCTGGGCGTCCTGGAGCGTGGGCACCGCCGGAGTGGACGACCCCGAGGGGGTCGGCGACGGCGACGGACCGGCGGCCAGTAGGACGGCGGGCAAGGACACGGCGGGTACCTCCAGGCGGTGCGGTACTGCCCTCCGGCACGGCGTTCACGGTCACGTACGGCGTTCAAGGTCACGAAAAGGTCACCGGACGGGCAGGATCACCACACTAACGGGGCATCGCGTGTGCACCCGACCAGTACGAGAAGGAGAGACCGTGCTCACTTCGCGGGCCTCCCGGTTGAACAGGCTCGCTTGAAAAGGGGGGTATCCGGGGGATGAATGCGTTGTGGTCGAAAACACTCCCAGGCCGTTACGCGGACATGGTGGCGCGTCCACCAGGCAAGAGGGGAGACTGGCCACAGATCGTCCCGGCGCGAGCCACGCGCCGCCGACGCCCAAGGAGGCCCCCGTGCCGCATGTCCTGGTCCTCAACGCGTCGTACGAGCCGCTCGGCGTCGTACCGCTCCGCCGCGCGCTCGTCCTCGTCCTGGAGAACAAGGCAGTCGCCTTGGAGGAATCCGGCGCCTATATGCACAGCGCAACCGTCACAGTCTCCGCACCCAGCGTGGTCCGGCTCAAGCGATTCGTACGGGTTCCCTACCGGGGGCCCGTTCCTCTCACCCGCAGGGCGCTCTTCGCGCGCGACGGGGGCCGGTGCATGTACTGCGGTGGCGTCGCAACCAGCGTCGACCACGTCATCCCGCGCAGTCGCGGGGGTCAACACGTCTGGGACAACGTGGTGGCGTCGTGCCGGCGCTGCAACCACGTCAAGGCCGACCGCCACCTCTTCGAGATCGGCTGGCGGCTGCGGCACAAACCAGCCCCGCCCACCGGCCTGGCCTGGCGCATCATCGGGACCGGCCACAGGGACCCGCGCTGGCTGCCGTACTTGCAACCGTACGGCGCGGATGACGCCCTGGCCCGGATCGACGGCATCTCCGCCTGACGATCCGGGCTTTCGCATACCCCGTGGCTGTCCGCCTCAGCCACGGGGCCCTTCGGCACGCGCACCGCGTACGACATACAGCGCGCCGCCCACCGTGAACGCCCCCAGCGCCGCCGCCCAGGCGCCCGGTTGCGCGCCCGGTTGCACGGGCCACGCCCACACCGTCGCCGCGCTTCCGTGCGCCCCCACCGAGCCCAGGTACACGGCACTGACGTAACCGAAGGCCGGCAGCCAGCTCAGCCGGGCGCCGAGCAGCACCGCCGCCGCGGCCGTCACTCCCGTACAGCCCAGCGTGTTGCGTATGACGGCCGGCGGCCCGAAGGTCTCCGGATGCCCCAGCACCGCCAGCGGCAGCAGCACGGCCGCGAGCGCGGTGAGCCCGGCCAGCTGGGCCAGCCGGCGCGGCCACCACGGCCGTACCGCCGTACGGTCCAGTTCGTCGCAGGGCGAGTACAGGCTCACCCCGATCACCGCGGCCGCCAGCAGCGGGGCCAGCGCGACCACCGGGACCCGGCGGTCGGGGTCCAGGAAACCGTCCAGGCGGGCCGCCGCCCAGACGGCGAAGGCGGTGGTGACGGCGAGCGCGGCCAGGGTGGCGGGGACGGTGCGGGAGCGGGCGTAGAGCACGAGCGGCTTTCGGACGGAGGTCACAGGGCCGGCACCTCCTTCGCATCGCACGCCGCCCGGGCCGCGAAGTACGCCGAGAGCCAGGTCCGGCGTTCCGCGCCGCCCATCGCCGCCAGCCGGGCCCGGGCGGCGCGCCGCCCGGCCAGCGCGGCCCGGGCCCGCGCGTCCCCGTGGGCGTCCAGGCGGTCGAAGTCCTCCTGCGCGGGCTGGGGCGAGAGGTAGTTCTCGACAGCGTCGTCGGCCGTGGAAACCGTGTCGTCCGGGCAGTCGCCGCGCAGCCGCAGCGCCCCCACCGCCTCCGACGCGAACTGCTCCGGATCGGTCAGCCGCCCCCGCACGAACGACCAGCCGAGCGGCGTCAGCGACGGCAGGCCGGCCTCGCCGGCACGCGGCCCGCCGTACCGGTCCGACCAGCGCACCGGTAGGTTCCGGACGCCCTTCAGCTTGCCCGTGACACCCGACAGCGCCTCGGTGAGCTGCGGCAACGCACCCGCGTACCGGGCGTTCACGCACACCGCCGGGGTGACGGACGTGTCGCACACCTGCCGGCGGACGAGCGGGTCGGTGCGCCACAGTCCGTCCCCGGTCTGCGTGAGCAGCACGGCGGCGGCCGTCGCGGCGGCCAGCGGCAGCAGCGCGGTCCACCGGCGCCGGGCCGCGTACGCCAGTACGGCCGCCCCCGCCAGGCCCCCGGTCCAGACCGCCATCGCCGCCGGCTGCCACCACACCGGCACCCAGGTCTCCGTGATCGAGAACGCGGGGTTCAGATACCGCCCGGACCCCTCATGCGCCGCCGCCGTCACCCCCAGCCCGACATACCCGGCCGTCGCCAGCAGCGGAGCCGCGAGCCGCGAGGGCACCAGCCGCCCCACCGCATGACCGACCAGCACCGCGGCCCCCGACACGAAACCGTCGGTGGGCAGCAGGGTCAGCCGCGGGCCGTCTCCCAAGGCGTACGGCCAGGTCGCGAGCAGCGCCAGACCCGCCGCACCCGCGTACCCGGCGGCCACCCAGAGCGCCGTCGGCAGCGCCGACACCAGGAACCGGACCAGCGGCGGCCGTACGACCGTCCCCCACAGCTCCCGGGTACGCCGCCGCCGCTCCCGCCCGCCCTGCCAGCAGCCCGCCGCCGCGGCCGCCGGAACCGTGATCAGCACGGCGTTGTGCAGCTGTGCGGCGGTCTCCGCCCAGCCGCCCTGCCATCTGCCGGCGGACGCGGCGAGCGTCACGCCCAGCGTCAGCAGCACGGTCAGCCCGGCCCAGGGGGCGAAGCCCCGGCGCGCCTCCGCGAACAGCGGGGCCTTCGCCGCCGTCACGACGCTCATCGCGATGCCTCCTGGACGGTGCGGTGGGTGCGCAGGGCCGTCGTGTAGCCGCGCTCGATCGGATGGTCCCCGGGGCCGCCGGACACCTCGCCCAGGGCGGCCAGCGCTTCGGGAGTGCCCCGGTAGGCGACCCGGCCCCTGTCCAGCAGGGTGACCTCCGTACAGGCCGCCGCCACGTCCTCCACCAGGTGGGTGGAGACGACCACGGTCGCCGAGGCACCCAGCTCGCGCAGCAACTCCCGGAACTCCACCCGCTGTTCGGGATCCAGTCCGGCGGTCGGCTCGTCGAGCAGCAGGACCTGCGGCTCGTTGACGACGGCCTGGGCGATGCCGACCCGGCGGACCATGCCCCCCGACAGCGTCCGGATCTTCGCGTCGGCCCGCCCGGCGAGCCCGACCCGGGCCACCGCCCGCTCCACGGCCGCCGGGACCTCGGCGGCCGGCATCTCCTTCAGCCAGGCCACGTACGCCACGAACTCCCGCACCGTGAACCCCGGGTAATAGCCGAACTCCTGCGGCAGATAGCCCAGCCGGGCGCGGACCTCGCCGAGGGCGCGATGCCCGGCGGTGTCCCGGCCGAGCAGCTCCACCCGGCCCGCGGCCGGCCTGGCGACCGTCGCCAGCACTCTGATCAGGGACGTCTTCCCGGCACCGTTCGGGCCCAGCAGCCCGTGCACACCCGTGCCGAGCGCGAGGTCGACCGAGTCCAGGGCGACGGTCCGGCGGTGCCGGACACACAGGCCGGCCACTCTTATGCTCAACGGTTCTCCAGGTGGTCGTAGGCGCCCCGGCGGACGGCCAGGAACGCGGCGCACGCCACGGCGGCCGCGGCCCAGCCGGCCTGGGTGCCGTCGAAGCGGGCGGACAGCTGTCCCGCCAGCCGTGCGGTGAACGGGCCGCCGTGGGCGGCGACGGCCGGGACGAGGACGGCGGCCAGCCAGCAGCCGCCGGTCACCGCGGTCGCGGTACGGCAACCGGCGTAGGACGTGAGCGCCAGGGAGCCGAGGGTCAGCGCGAGGCCCGGCAGCAGCCAGGCGGCGGCACCGGGGGCACCAGAGGCGGGCAGCGCGGCGCCGGTGACGGTCAGCGCGGGGAGGCTCACGGCGAGGACGGCGGCGGTGCGGGTGAGCGCGAGGCGCAGGCCGCCGGAGGGGGTGGCCGCCGTGATCTCGTGCAGGGGGTCGGCATGCGGCCCGTAGGAGAGGGCCACGCCGGCCACGGGGACGACCGGGGCGATGGTGAGGAGAAGGGTGCGGGTGGCTTCGTAGCCGGCGGCGTGGTCGAGGAGGAGGGCGCCGACGACGACTGTGAGCAGGGCGAGGAGCCAGGTGCCGCGCAGGGCGGGCCCCAGGGTCCAGAGGGCGGGTTGGAGGCGGCGCGTCAGGTGCCGGCCGGCGGGGGCCGGTCGCGCCCACGCGGCGGCGCCGCACAGGTCGGAGCCGCGCGCCCCCGAGGCGGGTGGCGCGGCTGCCAGCACCAAGTCCCGTACCTCTTCGAGGACCGGTCCCGCCGCTGTCTCCCGTACCGCCGCCGACACCCGGGTCGCACAGTCGGGGCAGCCCTCCAGGTGCTTCTCCAGGGACCACGCGTCCGCCTCCGGCAGGGAGCCGTCGGCGTACCGCAGGGTGAGGTCCTCGGAGGCGTGCCAGGGTGTCGTCATGCCGCGCCTCCCGCCGGCGAAGGGTTCAACTGGGCCAGGGCGGCGCGAAGTTCGGCCCGTGCCCGGAGTGCGCGGGACTTGACCGTGCCCTCCGGTATGCCGAGCAGCCGCGCGGTCTCCCGGGTGGACAGGCCGTCCACGACCGTCGCCCGCAGCACCTCGCGCAGCTCGGGGGAGATCCGGTCCAGCGCGGTGCCGACATCGCCGTACTCCAGGCCGGCGAGCACCCGGTCCTCCGCGGAGGGCGTGACGGCGGGGTCGGGCAGGGGCTCCACCCGTGCGGCCCGTTCCTGCACCCGACGGGCGTCCACCAGCCGGCGGGCGGCGATCGTCCACAGCCAGCCGCCGGCCTCCTGCCCGCGATGCCCGGCCGCCGACCGCCACACCGCGACGAAGGTGTCCTGCAGCACCTCCCGCACCACCTCGGGGTCGGCACAGCGCCGGGTCAGGCGGGCGTACAGCCAGCCCGCGTGCCGGTCGTACAGGACGGCCAGCGCCGAGCCGTCGCCGGCCGCCACGGCCCGCAGCAGCGCCGCGTCCCCGCCGGCCGTCTCGTCGTTATCCCGGTGGCCCCCCATGGGGCGGAACAGTCTCACAGCCTCTTTATCGATCACCCGGACGCGGTCGGTTCACCCGGTGCGGGGACGGCCGTGGGGAGTGCGCTCGCCACGACGGGGTAGGCCTGCCAGGACGCGGCTTCCGCCGCCGTACCCGACGTCAGACAAGGAGGCCACCGTGGCCGCAACGGTTCACCATCCGATCCCGGCCCAGTTCAAACCCCCGGTGCCGACCGGGGAGGAGTCCCGGCTGTGCGTGTTCAGCGCCGAGACCGTCTGCGCGCAGGCGCCGCTGACCAGCGAGCCGCCGCTGCCCGACGCCGAGCCCCTGACCAGCGAACCCCCGCTCGCCGACCTGGCCCCGCTGACCAGTGAGCCGGGGTTGTAGATGAGCGAAGGCCTGGACCGGGGGCTGTGCCGGCTCGCCGAGCTGCACGGCGTCGCCACCTCCTACAGCCCCTCCCCGGACCGTACGGTCGCGGCCTCGGCCGGTGCCGTGACCGCCGCGCTGGCCGCCCTGGGCGTCGACGCGAGCGGCCCGGAAGCCGTTCGCACCGCCCTCGCCGAACGGGAACGGGACCTCGCCGAACGGCTGCTGCCGCCGACGGTCGTGCACTGGGCCGGCTCCGGCGCCCCCGCCCTCGGCCTGCCCGCCGGCACCCGGGTGGAGGTGCGGACGGAGGACGGGCAGACCCTGGACGACGTACGGGACCTGCCGACCGGCGTGCACCTGCTGACCGCCGCCGCGCCCGACGGCCGTACCGCCCGCGCCCACCTGATCGTCGCCCCCGACCGGCTGCCCACCCCCGCCGGCCGCTCGCACGGACTTCTCGTCCAGCTGTACTCGCTCCTGTCCCAACGCTCCTGGGGCATGGGCGACCTCGGTGACCTCGCCGCACTGGCCGACTGGGCCGGGCGCACCGCGGGCGCCGGATTCGTCCAGGTCAACCCGTTGCACGCGGCCGTGCCCGGACCCCCGACCGACCCCTCCCCGTACCGCCCCTCCTCCCGCCGCTTCCCGGACCCGGTGCATCTGCGGCTGGAGTCCGTCCCCGAGTACGTCCCGGACCCCGCGCTCGCCGAACGCGCCGGACGGCTGCGCGCCGCCGTCCTCGACCAGGACGCCCACATCGACCGGGACGCGGTCTGGGAGCTGAAGCGGGAGGCACTGGAGGCGCTGGCCGCCGTACCGCTCACCGCCGCCCGGCAGGCCGCCTACGACGCCTTCCGCACCGAACAGGGCCAGGCCCTGGAGGACCACGCCACCTGGTACGCGCTCGCCGAGCAGCACGGTTCCGACTGGCACCGGTGGCCCGAGGCCCTGCGCGACCCCCGCTCGGCGGAGACCGCCCGCGCCCGCGCCGCGCTGAGCGACCGGGTCGCCTTCCACTCCCGGCTCGCCTGGCTCACCGACACCCAGCTCACCGCCGCCCAGCGCACCGCCCGCGAGGCCGGAATGCCGGTCGGGATCGTCCACGACCTCGCCGTCGGCGTGCACCCCGCGGGCGCGGACGCCTGGGCGCAGCGCGCGTTCTTCGCCGCCGGGATGTCCGTCGGCGCCCCGCCCGACGCCTTCAACGCCCGCGGCCAGGACTGGGGCCTGCCGCCCTGGCGCCCCGACCGCCTCGCCGCCTCCGGCCACGCCCCCTACCGCCAGCTGCTGCGCGCCCTCTTCCGCTACGCCGGCGCCCTGCGCATCGACCACGTGATGGGCCTGTTCCGGCTGTGGTGGGTCCCGGAGGGCCGGCCGCCCACGGAGGGCACCTACGTCCGCTACGACGCCGAGGCGATGCTGGCCCTGCTGGCCCTGGAGGCGACCCGGGCGGGCGCGGTGGTGATCGGGGAGGACCTGGGGACCGTGGAGCCGGGGGTCCGCGAGACGCTCCAGCGGCACGGAGTGCTCGGCACGTCGGTGCTCTGGTTCGAACGGGACTGGGACGGCGACGGCCGCCCGCTCCCCCCGGAGAGCTGGCGCGCCGACTGCCTCGCCACCGCCACCACCCACGACCTGCCGCCCACCGCGGCCCGCCTCACCGGCGAACACGTCGAGCTCCGCGACCGGCTGGGCCTGCTGACCCGCCCGCTGTCCGAGGAGCGGGCGGACGCGGCGGCCGACACGGCGGAGTGGCTGGCCCTGCTGACCCGGCTGGGCCTGCTGGCCGCGTCCGACGCCGGTGACGAGGAGGCCGAGATCCGGGCCGTCCACCGTTTCCTGCTCCGCACCCCGGCCCGCATGGTCGGCGTCTGGCTCCCCGACACGGTCGGCGACCGCCGTCCCCAGAACCTCCCCGGCACCTGGGACCAGTACCCGAACTGGCGCCTCCCGATCGCCGACGCGACGGGCCGCCCGGTGACCCTGGAGGAGCTGATGACGTCGGCGAGGGTGCGGGCGCTCCTGGAGGTACTGCGGCCGGACAACCCGCCCGACCCGGAGGACGACGGCCGCTCGGTATCCCTTTCCAGCCCGTCCGGGGCGTGAGACTCAGCCCGTCCGGGGCGTGAGAATCCAGCCCGTCCGGGGTGTGAGACCGGTAGCGCCTTCCGGGGGCCGGCAGCTCTCGGGGGGCGGTCACGGCAGTGTGCGGCGGGCCGTAGAGGTACCCCGGACGCGCGCCCCTCAAGTCGGCCCGCTAACTTGGGCAGCGTGGACAAGAAGAACGCCCTGCGCGCCGGCGCCCTGGCTGCCGGTACGACGCTGATGATGCTGCTCCTGTCGTCCCCTGCCCTCGCGCTCACGCGTGACGACGGCGACGACCCCGGCAAGGGCCTGAGCGTCATCGAGACGCTGGGTCTCTACGTCCTGATCCCGCTCGTGCTGTTCGCGGTCATCGCGGGCCTGGTCATGGTGCTGGACAAGTCCAAGATCCGGGTCACCAAGCCGGGCACGACGAAGGCCAAGGCGAAGGCCTGACCTCCGCTTCTCCACCGAGGGCGCCGGTCGCCTTCCGTAGACCCGAGACGGGGCGTACGGGAGCTGACCGGCGCCCTCGGTGCGTCGCTCAGGGGCTCGGCGCGGTCAGATACCGCTGCAGGGTCGGCCCCAGCCACGCCAGGACCTCCTCCCGCGCCAGCGCCACCACCGGCGGCAACCGCAGCACGTAACGGGTGAGTGCGAGCCCTATCAGCTGCGCGGCGCACAGCCCCGCCCGTGTCTGCACCTGCTCGGGGTCGGGGCACACCCGCTGGGCCACCGGTACCACCTGGTCCCGGAAGATGCCCTGCAGCCGTTCGGCCCCCGCCTTGTTGGTGATGCCGACCCGCAGCACCGCGGTGAGCTCCTCGTTCGCCTCCCAGATGGTCAGGAAGTGGGCCACCAGCGCCCGCCCGACCTCGGTGCGCGGCACCTCGGACACGTCGGGCATCCGCAGGTCGAGCGCGACGGCCGCCGCGAACAGGCCGTCCTTGTTGCCGAAGTAGCGCATGACCATGGACGGGTCGATACGCGCGTCCTTGGCGATGGCGCGGATGGTGGCGCGCTCGTAGCCGTCGGTGGCGAAGCGCTCGCGGGCCGCGGCCAGGATGGCGGAGCGGCTGGCGTCGGAACGGCGCGTCGCCGAGCCGGTCGTGGGCTCCGTGCTTCTACTGGGGGTGCCGGTCATGTCAACGAGCGTAGGCCAACATGCGTGGGCCAACAAGTGTGGGCCAACGTCTGTTGGTCAACAGGTGTGTGCCCACGGGTGTGTGCCAGCAGGTGTGCGCCAGCAAATGTGGGCCAACAAGCGTATGCCGACGAACGTAGGCCAACAGATGTAGGCCAACGGGTGTTGACGCGCGCGACAACCCCGGCCTACCGTTGTCAACAAGCGTTGGCCAACAGCTGTTGGCCCGAGCCAGCTGGTCAACGGATGTTGGCCAACGCGTGAAGGCATCCAGAGGAGGCCCCCCATGAACGGCAAGACCCCCGCCCCCGAAAACTCCCGCGTGATCGTC
Source organism: Streptomyces sp. NPDC026538 (assembly GCF_055567535.1). NCBI lineage: Bacteria > Bacillati > Actinomycetota > Actinomycetes > Kitasatosporales > Streptomycetaceae > Streptomyces > Streptomyces sp. NPDC026538. Next base: position 1,116,581 of record NZ_JBVHQG010000001.1, on the reverse strand, counting down.
GTCGGCTCCGGTCCCACCGGCCTGCTCCTGGCCGGTGACCTCGCCGTCGCCGGCGTCCCGGTCACCCTCCTGGAGAAGCGGCCCCACCGGATCAGCAACCTCTCCCGCGCCTTCGTCCTGCACGCCCGCGCCCTGGAGCAGCTCGACGCCCGCGCCGTCGCCGACGAACTGGAGGCCGTCGGCAAGCCGCTCGCCCGGCTCAACCTCTTCGACGGGCTCACCCTCGACCTCGGCGGCCTCCCCTCCCGTTTCCGGCATGTGCTGGTGATCCCGCAGTACGAGGTGGAGAAGGTGCTGGAGCGCCGCGCGGTCGAGGCGGGCGTCGACTTCCGTTACGAGTCCGAGGTGACGGGACTGACGCAGGACGCCGACGGGGTCACCGTGCACGTCAGGGGCGCCGCGGAGCTGCGCGCCGGGTACGTCGTGGGCGCCGACGGGATGCGCAGTGCCGTGCGGGAGGCGATCGGGCTGCCGTTCCCGGGGAGGTCGGCCATCCGGTCCGTCGTCCTCGCCGACGTGCTGCTCGACGAGAAGCCCGAGACGCTGATCACGGCCGCCGCGGTCGGCGACGCGTTCGCCTTCCTCGCGCCCTTCGGCGACGGCTACCACCGTGTCATCTGCTGGCACCGCGGCCGTGACGTCCCCGACCACGAGCCGGTCGACCTCGACGAGGTCAGGGAGATCACCCGGCTGGCCCTGGGCCGGGACTACGGGATGCGCGAGGCCCGCTGGATGTCCCGCTTCCACAGCGACGAGCGGCAGGCGCCCGGCTACCGGGTGGGCCGGGTCTTCCTGGCCGGCGACGCGGCGCATGTGCACACCCCGGCCGGCGGGCAGGGAATGAACACCGGTCTGCAGGACGCGGCCAACCTGAGCTGGAAGCTCGCCGCCGTGCTGCACGGCCACGCCACCCCCGACCTGCTCGACACCTACCAGACCGAACGGCACCCGGTCGGCAGGTCGGTACTGCGCAGCAGCGGCGCGATCGTCCGCCTGGCGATGGCCAAGGGCTGGCAGCTGCCGGTGCGTTCCGTGCTCGTGACCGCCCTCGACCGGCTGGCCCCCGTCCGCGCCAGGATCATGGGCCGGATCACCGGCGTCGGCTACCGGTACCCGGCCCCGAGGGGCGCCCACCCCCTCACCGGCGCGCGCGTTCCCGACCTCCCCCTGGCCGGCGGCGGCCGGCTCTACGAGGCCCTGCGCGGCGGCCGGTTCGTCCTGGTGACCCCGGATGCGTACGACGCGGGCGAGGGGCGCGCGGACCGGCTGGCGGTGGCGCACTGGGCGAGCGACCGCGGTACGACGCTGCTCGTGCGGCCCGACGGGTACGCGGCCTGGGCGGCGGAGGGCGCCCGGGCCGCGGACATCGGGTCGGCGCTGGCCGCGCACGTCGGCTGAACGGACGTCATCGGCGGCGGACCGGATCAGCCGACGGTGAAGTCGGTGACCTTGGTGTCCAGGGTGGTGCGGCCGTCCCTGGCGGTGGCGAGTACGGCGATGTGCCAGGTGCCGTGCGGGGTCGACGCGGCGTCGGCGGCGGGCACCACGGCCTTGTACACGCACCGCGTGGTGTCCTTCTCGGCCGCCGCGCAGGTCGCCGACTCCACCCCGGCCATGTCCTTGGCGGTCAGCGGCTTCTTCGCGAACTGGGACTTCTCCGGCCAGGCCAGCACCTTGAGGCTCTTCACCCCGGAGGACGCGGTGACCTCGGTGGAGAAGGTGACCGAACCGTCCCGGCCGCCGTCGGGCGCGGTGTAGCGGGCGGTGCTGTGCGCGAAGGCGGGCGGCTGGTCCCCCGCGTAAGCGAGGGCGAAGGCCCCGGCGCCTCCGAGGACGACGACACCGGCGGCGATGGACAGAGCGATACGACGGGACATGACGGTTTCTCCGTAACTGAGAAGTGCCTCGACTGGCCGAACCGGCGCTCTGTGCCGCGCCGTTGCACCGATGCTCGCAACCCGCGGCCACCCCGGGCGTGAGCACGGGTACTCAACTCCGGCTAGGTGATGGGGAGTAGGCGACCCGGGGGCACCCTTGACAGTCCTTGCGCCGGGAGTTCCCATGGGGACGCTCAACGTCCTTGCCGAAAAGGGAGTTGAAATGCCGACCAAGATCGAGATCCGCCCGCTGGACAAGAAGGAGACCACCGGGGACAGCAACGCCAACGGCACCTGACCGGAGACCGGTGTGCGGACACCGTCCTCCCGGCGGCCCTGCCACCCAAGGGCCGACAGGGGGGCATGACGAAGGGGGCGCCCGAAGCCTCGGCCCCGGGCGCCCCCTTCGTCGTACCGTCGGCTACTCGGCCGCCGCGTCCGCCGCCTGGGCCCGCAGGGCGCGCTCGACGCCCGCGCGGGACTCCGAGACGAGCCGGGCCAGGGCCGCGTTCGGCTGGGCCGCGTTCAGCCAGGTGTCCGTCTTGGTGACGGTCTCCTCGGAGACCTGGAGGGCCGGGTAGAGGCCGATCGCGATCTGCTGGGCGATCTCGTGGGAGCGGGTGTCCCACACCGACTTCAGGACCTCGAAGTACCGGTCCGTGTACGGCGCCAGCAGCTCACGCTGGTCGGTCTGGACGAAGCCGCCGATCACCGCCTCCTGTACGGCGTTCGGCAGCTTGTCGGAGTCGATGACCGACGCCCACGCCTCGGCCTTCGCCTCCTCGGTCGGACGGGCGGCCCGGGCGGTGGCCGCGTGGCGCTCGCCGGCGGCCGTCTTGTCCCGCTCGTACTCGCCCGCGATCTCCGCCTCGTCGAACCGGCCGACCGCGGCCAGCCGCTCCACGAACGCCCAGCGCAGGTCGGTGTCGACGGCCAGGCCCTCGATCGTGTGGGTGCCCTCCAGCAGGCTGTCCAGGAGGTCCAGCTGCTCCGGGGTGCGGGCGGTCGCCGCGAACGCGCGGGCCCAGGCCAGCTGGTGGTCGCTCCCCGGGGCGGCGGACCGCAGGTGGGCGAGGGTGGCGTCGGTCCAGCGGGTGAGCAGGGCCTCGCGGGCGGTCGGGTCGGCGTACAGCTCGACGGCCAGCTTCACCTGGCGGTGCAGCGACTGCACGACACCGATGTCCGACTCCTTGCCGATCCCGGCCAGCACCAGGGACAGGTACTCCCGGGCGGGCAGTTCGGCGTCGCGGGTCATGTCCCAGGCCGACGCCCAGCACAGCGCGCGGGGCAGGGAGGCCTCGAAGTCGCCCAGGTGCTCCGTCACGAACTGCAGCGACCGCTCGTCCAGGCGGACCTTCGCGTACGACAGGTCGTCGTCGTTGAGCAGGAACACCGCCGGACGGCGGCGGCCGGTCAGCTGCGGTACGGCGGTCAGCTCGCCGTCCACGTCCAGCTCGATCCGGTCGGTGCGGACCAGCTTGCCGCTCGTCTCGTCCAGGTCGTACAGGCCGATCGCGATCCGGTGCGGGCGCAGGATCGGCTCGCCCTTGGCGCCGGCGGGCAGCGCCGGGGCCTCCTGGCGGATCGCGAAGGAGGTGACGACACCGGCCCCTCCTTCGCCGTCTGTCTCGATCTCCGGCCGCAGGATGTTGATCCCGGCGGTCTGCAGCCACTTCTGCGACCAGGTGCTCAGGTCACGCCCGGAGGTCTCCTCCAGGGCGCCCAGCAGGTCGGACAGGCGCGTGTTGCCGAACGCGTGCCGCTTGAAGTACGCCTGCACGCCCTTGAAGAACTCGTCCATGCCGACGTAGGCGACGAGCTGCTTCAGGACGGACGCGCCCTTGGCGTAGGTGATGCCGTCGAAGTTGACGAGGACGTCGTCCAGGTCGCGGATCTCGGCCATGATCGGGTGCGTGGAGGGCAGCTGGTCCTGCCGGTACGCCCAGGTCTTCATGGAGTTGGCGAACGTCGTCCACGAGTGCGGCCAGCGCGAGCCGGGCGCGTACGCCTGGCAGGCGATGGAGGTGTAGGTGGCGAACGACTCGTTCAGCCACAGGTCGTTCCACCACTCCATGGTGACCAGGTCGCCGAACCACATGTGGGCCAGCTCGTGCAGGATGGTCTCGGCCCGCGTCTCGTACGCCGCGTCGGTCACCTTGGACCGGAAGACGTACTGGTCGCGGATGGTCACCGCGCCCGCGTTCTCCATCGCGCCCGCGTTGAACTCCGGCACGAACAGCTGGTCGTACTTCTTGAACGGGTACGCGTAGTCGAACTTCTCCTGGAACCAGTCGAAGCCCTGCCGGGTCACCTCGAAGATCGCGTCCGAGTCCAGGAACTCGGCGAGCGAGGGCCGGCAGTAGATGCCGAGCGGCACGCTCTGCCCGTCCTTCTCGTACACGCTGTGCACGGAGTGGTACGGGCCGACGATCAGCGCGGTGATGTACGACGAGATGCGCGGCGTCGGCTCGAAGACCCAGACGTCGTCCTTGGGCTCGGGCGTCGGCGAGTTGGAGATGACGGTCCAGCCGCTCGGCGCCTTCACCGTGAACTGGAAGGTCGCCTTGAGGTCCGGCTGCTCGAAGCTGGCGAACACGCGGCGCGCGTCCGGCACCTCGAACTGGGTGTAGAGGTAGGCCTGCTCGTCGACCGGGTCGACGAACCGGTGCAGGCCCTCGCCCGTGTTGGTGTACGCGCAGTCGGCGACGACCCGCAGGACGTTACGGCCCGCCAGCAGGCCCGGCAGCGCGATCCGGGAGTCCTCGAAGACCTCGGCGGCCTCGAGCGGGTCGCCGTTCAGGGTGACCTCGTGGACGGCCGGGGCCACCAGGTCGATGAAGGAAGCGGCGCCTGCTTCGGCGACGTCGAAGCGCACCGTGGTCACGGACCGGTAGGTACCGCCCTCCTGCGCGCCGGAGAGGTCGAGATCGATCTCGTACGAGTCAACGGTGAGCAGCTTCGCCCGCTGCTGTGCCTCTTCGCGAGTCAGGTTTGTGCCAGGCACGCGGTCATCTCCTCGTTATGTGTGGGTTGCGCCATCCTTCCACGGCGGCCCGGCCCCGGGCGACGAGGGAAAACCCCAGAGATCGCCCGGACGGGGGGCGTCAGGCGGCGGTCGTGCCGCCGTCGACCGGCATCGCCGCGCCGGTGACGAAGGAGGAACGGTCGCTGCACAGCCACAGCGCGGCCTCGGCGACCTCGGCCGGGCCGGCCATCCGCTTCTGCAGGGTCTCGCCCTCGAACCGCTCCCGCAGCTCCGGCAGCGTCCGCACGGCCCGGTCCATCATCTCGGTGCGGGTGCTGCCCACCACCAGCGCGTTGACGCGGATACCGCGCTGCGCGTACTCGGCCGCGGCGGCCCGGGTGAGCCCGAGGACGGCGTGCTTGGCGGCCACGTACGCCGCCGACGCCCCGGTCGCCCGCTGCCCCGCGACACTCGACGTGTTGACGATCGTGCCGCCGCCGGACCCGAGCATCTCGGGGATCTGGAAGCGCAGGCAGTTCCAGACCCCGCGCACGTTGACGTCCATGGTCTGCTCGTAGACGTCCTGGCCGGTCTCGTGCAGCTCGGTGCCGGCGGTGCCGAACCCGGCGTTGTTGAAGGCGCAGTCCAGGCGGCCGAAGGCGGCTACGGCCGTACGGACGACCCGCTCGACGTCCTCGGCGGACGCCACGTCCGCCGGTACGGCCAGGGCCCGGCCGCCGCCGGCGCCGATCTCCTCGGCCAGCGCCCGCAGCCGGTCCGCGCGCCGGGCCGTCAGCACGACGGCCGCACCCTCCCGCGCGAACAGCCGCGCGGCGGCCGCCCCGATCCCGCTGGACGCCCCGGTGATCATGGCGACCTTGCCGTCGAGGACAAGCGACCTGTCACATGACGGCTGACTCTTACTCATGGTGTCGGGGTTCCCCTTCGATGACGAACCTTGCTGCAACGCGCCCGAAGGGGCGCGGGGAACTGCGCGACCGGCCAGGACGGCGCCGCACCCGCGCGACGGCACGACGCGGCACCCCCTGAGGCGCCCGGCCCCCCTACTTCGCGGACAGCTCTTCCGCCACCAGCTCCGCGATCTGCACGGCGTTCAGCGCGGCCCCCTTGCGGAGGTTGTCGTTGGAGATGAACAGCGCGAGCCCGTTGTCCACCGTCTCGTCGCGGCGGATCCGGCCGACGTACGACGGGTCCTGGCCGGCCGCCTGCAGCGGGGTCGGGATGTCGGAGAGCTCGACGCCCGGGGCGTCCGCGAGCAGCTCGGTGGCGCGCTCGGGGCTGATCGGGCGGGCGAACCGGGCGTTGACCTGGAGGGAGTGGCCGGAGAACACCGGGACGCGGACGCAGGTGCCGGAGACCTTCAGCTCGGGAAGTTCCAGGATCTTGCGGGACTCGTGGCGCAGCTTCTGCTCCTCGTCGGTCTCGTTCAGACCGTCGTCGACGAGGTTGCCGGCGAAGGGGAGGACGTTGAAGGCGATGGGCCGCTTGTAGACCTGCGGCTCGGGGAAGTCGACCGCCGCGCCGTCGTGGGTGAGCTTGTCCGCGTCGGCGGCGACCTTCTGCACCTGCCCGTGCAGCTCCGCGACGCCCGCCAGACCGGAGCCGGACACCGCCTGGTAGGTGGTGGCGACCAGCGCCTGAAGGCCCGCCTCCGCGTCCAGCGCCTTCAGGACCGGCATCGCGGCCATCGTGGTGCAGTTCGGGTTGGCGATGATGCCCTTGGGGCGGTCGGCGATCGCGTGCGGGTTGACCTCGGAGACGACCAGCGGGACCGCGGGGTCCTTGCGCCAGGCGGAGGAGTTGTCGATGACGACGGCACCCTGGGCGGCGACCTGCTCCGCGAGCGCCCTGGAGGTGGCCCCGCCCGCCGAGAACAGCACGATGTCCAGGCCGGTGTAGTCGGCGGTCGCCGCGTCCTCCACGGTCACGCCGTCCAGCACGGTCCCGGCGGAGCGGGCCGAGGCGAACAGCCGCAGCTCGGTGACGGGGAAGTCGCGCTCCGTGAGGATCCTGCGCATGACCGTGCCGACCTGACCGGTGGCTCCGACGATTCCGACCCTCACGGTGACTCCCTCTGCAGACGTTGACGTGTGACTTCGGCCTTTCCATCATGCGGCCGACCCGGGTCAGCCTGTCCAATTCTTTGCCCGCCATGCTCGCCGAGCGGACCTCACGGCCCGTGGAACTCCCGTCGGCACCCCCGCTGAGCTGCAGAAATTACCTCTCCGTGGCCTTCGTGCCGCAAGCTGTGCTGCGTGGCGCGCCGGTGTGACGTACGCCTCGGAAAAGATTTCCGGGAGCCGTCCGAACGTTTCCGGGGGCCGCGGCGTCGTAGGGGAAACGCGGTGAGGGGGGTGGGTTGTGCTGCGCAGAAAGGCCCGCCGGGCCCAGGGGGACCAGCACGGTGATCCTCTGGACGCGGACCAGGAGCGTCGGGTACGGGCGGTGCTCGCGCTGGGCGGCGTACCGCAGGCGGACCTGCTGGACGGGGTACAGCAGGTACGCCTGCGGCTGCTGGAGCGGGCCGCGAGCGGCCGGGAGGCACCGCGGGACGTCTCGGCGTGGGCGGCGGTGGTCGCCTCCAACCTCGCCATGGACTGGCATCGCGCCAAGCGCCGCCAGGAACGCCTCGGCGAACGCCTGGCCGCTCTCCGCATCCCCGACCACACCTCCGGCGAGGACAGCAGCGTGCTCTCCGTCGCCGTCGCCCGCGGCCTGGACGAACTGCCGGACGCCCAGCGCCAGGTCCTCGTCCTGCGCTTCTACGCCGACCTGCCGGTGCGCGGCATAGCCGAGGAACTCGGCATCCCCGAGGGCACGGTCAAGAGCCGGCTGCACACGGCGGTACGCGCCCTGCGCGCCCGCCTGCACGAGGACGAGGTGGTGTGACCATGCCCGCCGAACACGACGGCCACGACGGCGAGATCCGGGACGGCGACCACGGCCGCCGCGACGGGTACGGCCGGGGCGAGACGCAGGACGGGTTCTCCGGTGCCGCCGGCGACGCCGACGCCCTGCTCGCCGTTCTCCTGGACGAGCCGCTCTCCGACGGGCAGCGTGCCGACCCCGGCTTCATGGCCGAGCACAGGGCCGCCGCCGCCGACGTGGCGTTGTTGCGTGCGCAGCTCGGGAGCATCGCGGACGCCCTGGCCGAGCCGCCGCGCCCGGAACCCCGGCCCGGCCCGAAGCCCCGGCCGCGCCGCCGCCCCTGGCAGCACCCCCAGGTCCGCTCGTTCGGCCTGGTCGGTGCGCTCGCCGCCGCGTTCGTCTCGGCCGTGTTCGGTATCGGCTGGCTCACGGCGAACGGCGTCGACGACAAGGCGTCCGGCAGCAGCGCCGACAGCGCGGCCGGTAGCGCGGCGGTGGGCGCGCCGGGCAAAAAGGCCCTGGGCGGCGCCCGCTACCTGGCCTGCGCCCGGCTGGTCGTCGAGGGCACGGTGACCGGTGTGCGCCGGCTCCCGCAGGGCGGCGGCGAACGCGTCACCCTCGAGGTGACCCACGCCTACAAACCGGCGAAGACCGGTGAGGAGGTCGACGTCCTCTTCAGGGCCGGCGCCGACCCCCGGATCCGCACCGGCGTCCGCCTCCTCGTCGGCGTCACGGCCGGACAGCAGGAGCCCGACCGGTACGCGGTCGGCGAGGCGGAGATCGCCCCGGAGCGGTCCTGGATCGTCCACGACCTGCCCGAGTCGCGCACCCTGAGCTGCCGGAAGTGAGAACCGGAAATGGGAAGGGGGCGGGCGCCCCGCAGGACGCCCGCCCCGGAACCGCGGCCGTTGCCGCTACTGCGTGACCTTCTCGATCTTCACGCTGCCGATGCCCGCGACCGTGCCGCGTGCGTCGACCAGCTGGACCCGGCCGAAGAACTCACGTCCCTCGGGGGCCGCCGTGGCCGCCGTGACCCGGCCGGTCACCGTGGCCGAGGCACCCGTGCCGAGCTTGACCGGCGTCGACCCGTCGACCGAGACCGTGCCGAGCGCGGCGGAGAAGAACACGTCCCGGTAGTCGTAGTCGGTGGTGCCCGACGGGACCGAGTAACCGGTGACCTTGACGGTGTACGTGCCGGCGGCCGGCGAGGCGATGGACACCGCCTCCTCCGAGTCGCCGTCGGCGGACTGCGCGACCTGCTTGCCGGACGCGTCGAACACCGCCAGGTCGAGGTCGGCGGCCGTGTCGGAGACGCCGCCGATGGCCACGTCCAGCGACTGCGCACCCGCCGGCACGGTCACCGTGGTGCTCTGGACCTCGCCCTCCTTGATCGAGGGACGGGTCGTCTTCGACGAGCCGAGCGGGCCGCCGACCAGCTTGCCGTCGAGCGCGGCGAACTTGTTGGTCACCTTCCAGGAGGCGTCGGCCGGGACGCCGGCCTTGGCCTCGGGCAGGGTCACGGTCTCCGGGTCGAAGGCCGCGCCGAGCACGGTGGCGTCCAGGCGGTAGGGGTTGTCGAGCAGCGGCGAGGTGCGGCGCGCCTCGACCTCGATCTCCCAGACCCCGGCCTGCGGGTCGGCGTAGGAGCGGACGTCCGGCTTGCAGCCGTTGCCGTCGAGGTAGTTGTTGTAGCAGTACGGGGTGCCGGTGTTTTCGACCGGGACGCCGTACGGGTGGATGGAGATGAACCGCGTCTGGCTCTTGGCGGCCAGCCCGCTGATCGCGACCTCCAGCGACTTGGCGCCCTCGGGCACGGTCACGAAGTACGACGTGGAGCTGTTGCGCTGCACCGAACCGGACGTGGCCCAGGTGTAGTCGACGGGCGCCGACACCACGACCGTCGTCAGGATCTGCTTGTCGACGCCCTCGGTCTTCGGGTCGTCGACCTCCAGGATCGCCGACTTGATGCCCGAACTCTTCGCCCGCGCCTGCACCTTGACCGTCACCGGCTGGTTCAGCGGCAGCTTCACCTCGTCCGAGCCGAGGATCTTGAAGGTGTGCCCGGCGTTGTTCTCGAAGTGCAGCTCGTGCCGGACCGCCTTGTCCGCGCCGGAGGTCCGGGTGATGGTGACGTCGTACGTCTTCTTCTCCCCGGCCTTCAGGCCGCCCTCACGGTCGTACAGGCCGGTGCCGTAGCCCGGGGTCTTCAGCGCGTAGTCGATCGCGGTGTCGACCGGCGCCTTCACGGTGTAATCGTGCGCGGTGGCGTGGTCACGGATGGCGTCCCACGCGTCGACGATGTCGATGCGGCCCGCGCCCTCCTCGTACGCCTGCACGTCCTTGATGTGGTCGGCGGTCGAGGTGAGGGCCGTGCGCAGGTCGGCGGGGGAGAGGCTGATCCCCTTCTCCTTCGCCGCCGACAGCAGCAGGGCGGAGGCTCCCGCGGCCTGCGGGGAGGCCATCGAGGTGCCCTGGAGCATGGAGTAGCCGGCCGGCAGCGAGTAGCCCGACTCGGCGACCGGCGAGCCCGGCAGCCAGGTCTGGGTGGTGTTGATCGCGGCGCCGGGGGCGACCAGCGTCGGCGTGAAGCCGCCGTCCTCACGCGGACCGCGCGAGGAGAACGGCAGCAGCTGGTACTTCGTGGTCACCTGGGAGCCGTAGTTGGCGGCCCAGGTGTCCCTGGAGATGCCCGCGCCGACCGAGATGACCTTGTCGGCGAGTCCCGGATCACCGATGGTGTTCGCGCCCGGGCCGGAGTTGCCCGCGGAGATCACCAGCTGCACGCCGTAGGTGTCGATGAGCCGGGTGTACAGCTCGGCGCGCGCGTTGTTGCCGTCGTTCAGGGCCGGGAGGCCGCCGATCGACATGTTGACGATGTCGACGCCCCGGTTGGCGACCAGGTCGATCATGCCCTCGGTGAGCGCGACGTTGGTGCAGCCGCCGGTCCAGGTGCAGGCCCGGGAGGAGACGATCTTCGCGCCGGGAGCCGCGCCGTTCATCTTGCCGCCGAACAGGCCGTTGGCGGCGGTGATGCCGGCGACGTGGGTGCCGTGCTCGGACTCGATGACCCCGATGTTGACGAAGTCGGCCGTCTTGCCGACCCAGTCCCCGCCGAACGGGTCCATGGGGACGTCCTTGCGGATCTGCACGACGAACGGCTGCCGCTCGACGACGTCGGTCGCCGGGTTGTCGGTGCCGAAGTAGCCGACCTGGTAGCCGTCCTTGTACGGCTTCATCGGCGTGTCGTCGGAGAAGTCGTTGTTGTTGTTCAGGTCGACGGTGACCGTGCCGGCCGCCGGGTCGTAGAGCACGCCCCAGCTGTCGGTGGTGTCCCCGTCCCGGTTGGCGTCACCGGCCGCGTCGCCACCCGTGGTGTACGACTCCTTGAAGGTGCTGACCTGGTACGACCCGGCGGGCGCCGTCCAGGTCTTGCCCGCGTAGCCGAAGCTCGGCCCGGACACGGCCGTGACCATGGGCCGCCAGGTCTGGTCGCTGTCGACGATCGGGTCGGTCGAGGTCACCCAGTCGACGATCTTCCGCTCGCCCGTGGTGGTCTTCTGCAGCGCCGGGTGGCCGAGGTCGACACCGGAGTCCAGGATGCCGATCGTGATGCCCCGGCCGTCCGCCTTCGGGTGGTCCTTGACGAAGTCGACGGCGCCCGTCTCGAAGGAGGGGTTGTAGGGGTTCTCGGCGGGGGTGTTCTTCCCCGGCGCCGGGTAGGTCTTCGCGGCCTTGGCCGACCTGGCGGTGTCCGACACCGTCGGGTCGTCGAGCTGGATCTCCTGGCGCAGGTCGATCGCGTGCACCGAGGACAGCTTCGCGGCGGCGGCGATCGCCGAGTCCGCCCGGCCGGTGGGGACGGTGGCGCGGACATAGCCGAGCTTGTCGTACGTACGGCCCACCGAGCCGCCCTTGACGCCGTCCAGCTCCCGGGCGACCTGCGCGGTCTGCCCCGGTGCGGTCGCGATCATCATCGTGACGTTCTTGGTGCCGTCGGCCTTGGCCTCGGCGAGCAGTTCGGCGTCGTCCGAACCGAGCTTGTCGTGGGCCGACTTGGCGTCCGCGGTGGCGGTGGCGGCCGGGGTCGGCGTCGCGGCGGCGGCCAGGGGTATCGGCCCGGCGGCGGAGAGCGCGGCCACGACACTGACGGCCAGGGCTATGCGGCCCATGCGTCTGTGGCCCGGTATCGGGTCGTGCTGGGGGCTGAGGGTCATCTGCATCCCTTGTAGGTAAAGGAACGAGCATGGAGCGGCCGGAACCTGGTCAAGAACCGGCACGCAGGCGCACAGCTTTACCCAAGGGAACCGCCTTTTGGGAACGTTGACCGAATCGATATGAACGTATGGGGAAAACCCCCTATCTGTGTCCTTGCTGTGCGCGGAAATCCTGTTGGCCGTCGCCGCCCGGCGCCTCTAACGTGCGGATGTGCGCGAGAAGCTGAGGGTGGCGGCCTACGCCGTGTGCGTCCGTGACGGACAGATCCTGCTCGCCCGGTCACCCGCCGACGACGGCACCCCCGAGTGGGTCCTGCCCGGCGGTGGCATGGAGCACGGCGAGGACCCCTACGACACGGTCCGCCGTGAACTCCTGGAGGAGACCGGCTACCACATCGAGGTGACCGGCCTGCTGGGTATCGACTCCTTCCGGCACCGCTTCACCGCCGAGGGCCCGCTGCGCCTCCCCACCGACCACCACGGCGTGCGGATCGTCTACACCGGTGAGATCGCCGGCGGCGAGCTGCGCAACGAGGTGAACGGCTCCACCGACATGGCCGCCTGGCACGACCTCGACGCCGTACCGGGCCTGAGGCGCATCCGGCTGGTCGACGTCGCCCTGCGGCTGTGGCGGGAGCGGCCGGCGGCGGGACGTTTCGCGTCAGAGCATTCGTCGCAGTCGTAAGCGCCAAAGACCCTCCCCTTCCCCGGCAGATGAACGCGGAGTAACCGGCCCCCGGCCGCCCGCAATCCGCTCCATGACCGGTCCCCACCTCACCTGATCCACGTACGGTGATCGGCGTTGCACGTTGCCGCCGCGTTCACGCACAGGCCATCCCCGGTGCCAACGATCCAGAGTGAGCGGGAAGTTCGCGGAAGCGATCGCCCGCGACCACTGTCGGACGCGTTCGCACTCGGGGAGACCGCGCCATGCCGCGCATACGCTCAGTCGCCACCTCCGCGGCCCAGAAGGGCCGCGAGGCACTGGAGATCAACCGTCGTACCGTGCTCGCCGCCGCCGGAGCCGTCTCGCTCTCCGCGGGCGTCGGCTACGCCCTGCGCCCCACCGACAGCCAGGCCGCGCCCGCCGCGGCCGACGAGCCGCAGCCGGTCGCCGAGGGCCGAAAGGCCGCCGCGGCGCCCCTCGCGCCGTACACCAAGGGCACCACCGTCGCCTCCGTCGCCGCGCCCCGCACCGGCTCCGGCTACCGGCGGCTCGGCGACGGCGCCGGGTGGTCGCGCGTGCTCCGCTCCGACCTGGCCGCCGCCAAGTCCGGCCGGGCGAGCCGCCGCACCGCCCTGGCCGCGTTCGTGCAGTTCACCGACCTGCATCTGATGGACGTCCAGCACCCGCTGCGCCTGGAGTACCTGCGCGCCCACGACCCGCACGCCTGGCGCCCCCACGAGGCGCTCACCGTGCCCGGCGCCATCTCCCTCGTCGAGCGCGTGAACGCGCTGCGCGGCGCCCCCGTCACCGGCTCCGCGCTGCACTTCGTGATGACGACCGGCGACAACACCGACAACAACGCCCACTCCGAGCTGGAGTGGTTCATGAAGGTGATGAGCGGCGGCCGGATCACCCCCAACAGCGGTGACCCCAAGCACTACGAGGGTGTGCAGAACAGCGGCCTGAAGCTGTACTGGCAGGCGAGCTCCACCGTCCGCGACGGCGACAAGGCACTCGGCTTCCCGCACCTGGCGGGCTTCCTCGCCGCCGCGATCCGCGAGGTGAACAGCCCCGGTCTCAACCTCCCCTGGTACTCCACCGTCGGCAACCACGACGCGCTGCCGCTCGGCTGCTTCGGCTCCCACGCCGACCCCTACCTGGCGGCGGCCGCCATCGCCGGCAAGAAGCTGATGACGGTGACCGACGCCGAGGCCAGGAAGCTCCAGGACTCCATCCGCAACGCCCGGGACCCCAAGGGCAGCGGCTACCGCGACTTCCTGAAGGCCCACGCCCGGTCGGCGCGCTCGGTCACGGCGGACGAGAAGCGCGCCCCCTACACGGCCTCGGACTACCTCAAGGCCCACCTGGACCCGGCCTACCAGGGCCTCGGTCCGGTCGGCCACGGCTACTCGAGCGCGAACGTGGCCGCGGGCACCCAGTACTACGTCTTCCGTATCTCCGACGACGTCATCGGCATCAGCCTCGACACGACGGACGCCGGCGGCCACTACGACGGATCGATCGGAACGGCCCAGCTGGCCTGGCTGGAGAAGACCCTGAGGGAGAACAAGGACTCCTACGCCGTCGTCTTCAGCCACCACACCAGCCAGACGATGACCAACACCCGCCCCGACCCGGCCCACCCGGGCGACCGCCGCCACTCGGGCGCCGAGCTGGTCACCCTCCTCAACCGGCACGCCAATGTGCTCGCCTGGGTGAACGGCCACATCCACCGCAACCTCATCACCCCGCACAAGGCCTCGAACGGCAACTCCTTCTGGGAGATCACCACCGCCTCGCACGTGGACTACCCGCAGCTGGCCCGGGTCGTGGAGCTGGCGGACAACAAGGACGGCACGGTCTCCCTCTTCACCACCCTGATCGAGTCCGCCGCACCCCACCGCACGGACTTCTCCGACCTCTCCCAGACCGGCCTCGCGGCCCTCTACCGGGAACTGGCCTTCAACGCCCCCGGTTCCAGCAAGGTCCTGGGCGGCAACCCGGCGGACCGGAACACGGAGCTGGTCCTCAAGAAGGGCTGAAACTCACCCAACCGGCCCACAGTCGGGCAACCCGCCCGATCACGGCGGTGTCCCTTCCCCCGACCGAGTGCGACGACGCCTCGACTCGACCGTGACCAACTGGGGAGAGACATGCACGTACGAACGACACTGGTGGCGGCCACGGCACTGGCCCTGTCGGCGGCACTGGTGGCACCGGCGGTGGCGGCACCCGCCGCCGGCCACCAGGCCACCCGCAAGGCGGTGCGGGCCGCGGTCGCGGCCGGCGTGCCCGGGGTGACGGCCACGGCCCGTGACCCGCACGGCACCTGGTCGACGACGGCCGGGGTGGGCGACACCCGGACCGGCGCCCCGCGTTCCGCCTCCGACCACTACCGGGTCGGCAGCCTCACGAAGACCTTCGTCTCCACGGTCCTGCTCCAACTGGAGGCGGAGGGCCGCCTGTCCCTGGACGACACGGTGGACAAGTGGCTGCCCGGAGTGGTCCGCGGCCACGGCAACGACGGCCGCCGCGTCACCGTCCGCCAGCTCCTCGACCACACCAGCGGCATCTTCAACTACACGGCGGACGAGGACTTCGGCCGCGCCTACTTCCTCAAGGACGGCTTCTTCCAGCACCGCTACGACACCCTGACACCCGCCGGACTGGTGGGCATCGCGATGAAGCACAAGCCCGGGTTCGCACCGGGGACGAGCTGGTCCTACTCCAACACGAACTACGTCCTGGCCGGCATGGTGATCAAGGCGGTGACGGGCCACTCGTACGCTCAGGAGATCACGAACCGGGTCATCGAGCCGCTCCACCTGACCGGCACGTCCCTCCCCGGCATCCGCACCACCCTCCCGCGCCCGAGCAGCCGCGCCTACTCGAAACTGACCGACCCGGCCGGCCCCACCTACGACGTCACCACCCTCAACCCCTCGATGGCCTCCTCGGCCGGCGAGATGATCTCCACCTCCGCCGACCTGACCCGCTTCTACGAGGCCCTGCTGCGCGGCCGCCTCCTCCCCGCGCACCAGCTGAAGGAGATGAAGAGCACGGTCCCCGTCCCCGGCGACCCCAACAGCACCTACGGCCTCGGCCTGATCGAGCACACCCTCTCCTGCGGCGTCCACGTCTGGGGCCACGACGGCGGCATCCACGGCTCCACCTCCACGGCGGGCACCACCGCCGACGGCCGGCACGCCCTGGCCGTGAACTTCAACGGCGACTGGACGGGCGACCCGGGCCCGGTCCTGGACGCGGAGTTCTGCGGGAACTGAGCGCCTTCCGCGGGCGCCGGAAAAAAATCCCGCGGCGATGTCGAGAACGCGCGGCCGGCTCCGTCCCAGGGGCGAGCGCGGCCACAATGGGTCGCACGAGCACCGAGGAGAACCACCATGGCCAAGTACCTGCTGCTGAAGCACTACCGAGGCGCCCCGGCATCGGTCAACGACGTGCCCATGGACCAGTGGACGCCCGAGGAGATCTCGGCCCACCTGCAGTACATGAACGACTTCGCGGCGCGGCTGGAGAAGAGCGGCGAGTTCGTCGACAGCCAGGCGCTGGCTCCGGAGGGGACGTTCGTCCAGTACGGCGGTGAGGGGCGTCCGCCGGTCACCGACGGACCGTTCGCGGAGACCAAGGACCTCATCGCCGGCTGGATGATCATCGACGTCGACAGCTACGAGCGCGCCGTCGAGCTGGCGGGGGAGCTGTCGGCCGCCCCCGGGGCCGGGGGCAGGCCGATCCACGAGTGGCTGGAGCTGCGCCCGTTCTACGGCGTGCGGCCCACGATCACGGAATGACCTCCGAGGTGACCGAGGCTCTGCTCCGGAGCCTCACGCCGAGCGTGCTCGGGATCCTGGTCCGCCGCGGAGCCGATTTCGCGGCGGCCGAGGACGCCGTGCAGGACGCGCTCGTCGAGGCGGTCCGGGTCTGGCCCGCCGACCCGCCGCGGGACGCGAAGGGCTGGCTGGTCACCGTGGCCTGGCGCAGGTTCCTCGACGCCACCCGGGCGGACACCGCCCGCCGCCGGCGCGAGGACCTCGTCGACGAGGAACCGGCCCCCGGGCCGGCGCCCGCGGTGGACGACACACTCCAGCTGTACTTCCTGTGCGCCCACCCGTCGCTGACCCCGTCGTCGGCGGTCGCGCTCACACTGCGCGCCGTCGGCGGGCTCACCACCCGGCAGATCGCCCAGGCCTACCTGGTGCCGGAGGCGACGATGGCCCAGCGCATCAGCCGGGCCAAGCGCACCGTCTCCGGCGTGCGCTTCGACCAGCCCGGCGATGTCGCCACCGTGCTGCGCGTCCTCTACCTCGTCTTCAACGAGGGCTACTCGGGCGACGTCGACCTCGCCGCCGAAGCCATCCGGCTCACCCGGCAACTCGCCGCCTCGATCGACCACCCCGAGGTGGCCGGCCTGCTCGCCCTCATGCTGCTCCACCACGCCCGCCGTGCCGCCCGCACCGCGCCCGACGGCAGTCTGGTGCCGCTCGCCGAGCAGGACCGGAGCCGCTGGGACACCCGCCTGATCGCCGAGGGCGTCGTGATCCTCCAGGCGGCCCTCGCCCGCGACCGCCTCGGCGAGTTCCAGGCCCAGGCCGCGATCGCCGCCCTGCACGCGGACGCGCCCACCGCCGGGGAGACCGACTGGGTGCAGATCGTCGAGTGGTACGACGAACTCGCGCGCCTGACCGACAGCCCGGTCGTCCGGCTCAACCGCGCGGTCGCCGTGGGCGAGGCCGACGGACCCCGCGCCGGCCTCGCCGCGCTCGCGGTGCTCGACGCCGCCCTGCCCCGGCACACCGCGGTCGCCGCCTACCTCCACGAGCGCGACGGCGACCTGCCGACCGCGGCCCGGCTGTACGCCGAGGCGGCCCGGAAGGCGACCCACCTCGCCGAACGCGACCACCTGACCCGTCAGGCCGCCCGGCTCAACGCCCACCGCGGCCGTCACTGACACCGTCGTACGTTCGGGTGGCGCGCTTGCCGATTTTTTTGCCGTCGCCCGGGTCGGTCCCGTGCCTCCCACCGCCCCGACAAGGTCCCGTAAAACCGCAGGTCAGAGGGGTGGCGACGCGGGGCGTCGGACGATGCCGGGAGTGACGGTCCCGGTACCCGCCGTGTAAATGAATCGGACTCCGATACGAGACATACCGTTCATCCGAATGAAACGTCCGTACCGCCTCATATCGGCTAACCCGCGGTTCCCGGGGATGGCTCGATATGGTGCAAGGTTGGTGATCGTGTGGGCGCTCGGCTCGGACTTCGTGTGCTCTCGGTCTACGAGGGTTTTTTCTCCGGGGGAGCCCGGATCGTGCACAGTGATGTGCTGCTGGGCCTCGTCGAGGGCGGTCAGCAGTGGCATCGCGTGTTGAGTCTGCACGGTGAGGTCCACCGGGAAGCCACCACGCAACGGATGGAGGACGATGCCTGCTACCGCGCGCTCACCGCCGGCGGCATCGACGTCACCTCCCTCGGCCGTACCGCGGGCCTCGTCGACGGCACCGTCGCGGCGTCGGTTTTCAGCGGGCCCGAGCTGGCCGATACCGCGCGGGCGATGGCCGGCGCGGACGTCATCCTCTCCCTGAAGGAGCAGCCGCTCGCGCTCCTCAACCAGGCCGGGCTGCCCCGTCGCCCCGTCGTCGTCTGCCTGCACCGGTCCGACCCGGAGAACCAGGGCCCGGCGCTGGACGAGCTGAAGGCCGCCATCGCGGACGGCACGGTGGTCGCCTGCGTGTGCTGCGCCGAGTCGACGCGGGACGCGTACCAGGCCGCCGGCATCCCCGGTGAGCTGCTGCACGTCATCCCGAACGGGGTCGACCTGCTCCGCTTCCGCCCGGACGCCGCGGTGCGCCTCGCCTTCCGCGAGTCCGCCGGGATCCCGGCCACCGCTCCCGTCGTCGTCTTCGCCGCCCGGTACGCGGGCATGAAGAACGTGCCGCTCTTCCTGCGGGCGGCCCGGGCGTGGCTGGCCCGTGAGGGCGGTGGTCACGTGGTCATGTGCGGAGCCGGGATGACCGAGGACAACCCCGCGCTCTGGGCCGACATGGAGATCGCCTTCGGCGCCGACCGGGCCGCCCTCGGCGACCGCGTGCACCTGTTGGGCGTGCGGCACGACATGGAGGCCGTCTACGCCGGCTCCGACGTCGTCGCCCTCACCTCCGTCTCCGGCGAGGCGGCACCGCTCTGCCTGATCGAGGGCATGATGTGCGGCGCCGTACCGGTGACGACCGACGTCGGCGACAGCGCGTCGATCGTGGCGGGGCACGGTCTCGTGACGCCCTTCGACCCCGACGCCATCGCCTTCGCGTGGTCGGCGGCGGTGGCCGAGCGGGACGCGTTCGCACCGGCGCTGCTGGCGAGCCGCGAGCGGTTCAGCCGTACCCGGATGATCGCCGCGTACGCCGACCTGCTCGACCGCGTCGTCGGCGACGTGCGCGACGAACTGCGCCCAGGCGTCAGCGGGCAGTAGGAGAGCGCGCCGGTTGGGGGGCCGCCGCGACGTGAGGAGGGGCCGCCGGTCCCCCTCCGACCGGCGGCCCCTCCTCTCCCCTCCTGGCGGCGACCCCCCTCGCTACCGGGGCAGCACCACGACATGCGCGGCCGGGTCCCGGTCGTCGGCCGCCATCAGTGCCGTACGGACCACCGCCGCCTGCTGCTCCATCGCGTCGCGGAGCTTCTTCGGGGTGAGGTGGACGACGGTGATGCCCAGCCGCTCCAGGTGCTCGCGCTTGCAGGCGTATTCGGACCACAGGGCGTCCTCCTCCTGCCGATCGCTCTGGCGCGGGGCGCGGGTGTCCAGTTCGAGCGCCACCGCCTGCTCGGGCCAGTAGGCGTCCAGACCGCCCAGGTGCGGGCCGCCGGGCAGACGCAGGTCCACGTTCCACACCGGGTCGGGCAGGCCGTACTCGTGGACCATCCGGTAGAGGCGGTCCTCGGCGATGGCCCGGCCCTCGGCGACCAGCGAGTCGACGGCGTCCACCACATGCGGTCGGGACAGCAGCTTCGCCTCGTTCAACGCCCTTACCACCGCGGCCGGTTCGCAGTGGTGGCCGCGGACCGCCTCCGTCAGCAGCCGTCGTACCGCCTCCCCGTCGGTCAGGTCCGCCACCGCGTCCGCGAGGGCGCGGGGGACCGGGGCGACGGGCAGGCCGGTCACCGGCTCGGGGGTCGGCAGGGCCGAGGTGCGGAGCACCCGGACGTAGGAGGTGGAGCGGATCCGGCGCAGGCGCGGGACCAGCACGTCCACGTGGTCCAGGGAGAGGAGCGGCGGGGTGGCGGAGAAGCCGTGGAGGGTCAGCGCCGCCAGACCCGTGATCATCGCCTCCGGGTAGACCGTGCGGTGCGGGGCGTCGGCGCCCGGCTGGACCGGGACGCCGGGGGCCGGCTCACGGGCGGCGAACAGCAGCGCTCCGTGCAGGCGTTCCTCGCTGGTCGGCGGGCCGGGGTGGAGCAGGATCACCCCGGGGAGCA
Organism: Streptomyces sp. NPDC026538; assembly: GCF_055567535.1. Lineage (NCBI taxonomy): Bacteria > Bacillati > Actinomycetota > Actinomycetes > Kitasatosporales > Streptomycetaceae > Streptomyces > Streptomyces sp. NPDC026538. The sequence goes on along the minus strand of NZ_JBVHQG010000001.1, from coordinate 1,096,487 downwards.
GCTGCTGCCAGGGGCCGTCCGCCCGGCACTGCTCGGCGATCTCGGTGGCCGGGACGCCGTGGGAACGGAGCTGAGCCGTCGTCAGCACCCGGCGGTGGACGTCGGAGAGGTGGCGGAGGGGGCGGGGGGAGAGCGGGGTGTTGTGGGTCATGGACCGGAGATTCCCTTGTCCGGTCTGACCCTTAACCGCTGTTACGTTCCTGTTGAAGAATGCGGACAAGACGGTGCTAAAGGTCAGGTGTTCGAGTGCCGAGTAGGAGACGAAAACCCCTGGTCCGATCGGGTGCGGACCAGGGGTTACGGTCATGATTGACTGAATTCCGTAACGGTCACGCGGCGGGAAACCCAAGGCCAAAGGTCAGCCGGTCACGGCCCGCGCGTCGCACTCCTGTCCGTGCAGCGTCCGGGCCAGGTCGTCGCGGGCCTCCAGGACCAGCCGGCGCAGCGCGGGCGGCGCGTCCGCGTGCGCCGTCAGCCAGGCGTCCGTCGCCTCCAGCGTCTCCGGACGGTCCTGGAGCGAGGGGTACAGACCCCGGACCACGTCCATGCCGATCTGGATCGAACGGTCCTCCCAGATCCGCGCGATGACCTCGAAGTACTTCTCCGCGTAGGGCGCCAGCAGGTCCCGCTGCGACGACTGGGCGAAGCCCGCGATCGTCGCCTCCACCAGCGCGTTGGACAGCGCCTCCGACTCCACGACCTGCGCCCAGGCCTGCGCCTTCACGGCCGCCGAGGGCCGGGCGGCCAGGCAGCGCACCTGGTGGCGCTTGCCGGACGCGGTGTCGTCGCGGGTCAGTTCGGCCGCCAGCGCGGAGTCGTCGGCCACGCCGTGCGCGGCGAGGGGTTCGAGGAACGCCCAGCGCAGCTCCTGGTCGACGTCCAGGCCGTCGATCGTGGCGGTGCCCGACAGCAGCTCCTGGAGCAGCTGGAAGTCGGCCCCGTCCGCCGCCGTCGACGCGAAGAACCGCGCCCAGGCCAGCTGGTGCTCGCTGCCCGGCTCGGCCTGCCGCAGCTCCCGCAGGGCACCCTCCGCGAGCCGCCGCCCGGCGGTCTCCCGCCACTCGGGCGCCACGTAGTTCACCAGCGCCGAGTTCGCCCACGCGTGCAGCATCTGCAGCACCCCGATGTCCGACTCGCGGCTCGCGAACCGCAGCACCAGGTCGACGAAGTCCCGGGCCGGCAGCAGCGCGTCCCGGGTCAGGTTCCACAGCGCCGACCAGCACAGGGCGCGGGCGAGCGGGTCGGTCAGGGCGCCCAGGTGGTCCCTGAGCGTCGCCAGCGAGGTGTCGTCGAAGCGGATCTTGCAGTAGGTGAGGTCGTCGTCGTTGACCAGGACCAGCTCCGGGGCCTCGGCGCCGGCCAGGTCGGCGATCACCGTGCGCGGGCCGTCGACGTCGGTCTCCGCGCGCGCGTACCGCTCCAGCGTGCCCTCGGCCGTGCGGCGGTAGAGGCCGATCGCGACCCGGTGCGGGCGCAGCTCGGGATGGGACTCGGCGGCCTCCTGGATGACCGCCAGCTCGGCCACCCTGCCGTCCCCGTCCAGCAGCACCTGTGGGGTCAGCGCGTTCACCCCCGCCGTCTGCAGCCACTTCCCGGCCCAGGCGCTCATGTCCCGGCCGCTGGTCTCCTCGAGGACCGACAGCAGGTCACCGAGGCGGGTGTTGCCGTACGCGTTGCGCTTGAAGTAGCGGCGGGCGCCCTCCAGGAAGGCGTCCTGGCCGACGTAGGCCACCAGCTGCTTGAGGACGGAGGCGCCCTTGGCGTAGGTGATGCCGTCGAAGTTGAGCTTGGCGTCCTGCAGGTCGCGGATGTCGGCGGTGATCGGGTGCGTGGACGGCAGCTGGTCGGCGCGGTAGGCCCAGGCCTTGCGGCGGTTGGCGAAGGTGGTCCAGGCGTTGGTGAAACGGGTCGCGTTGACGTTCGCGAAGGTGCCCATGAAGTCCGCGAAGGACTCCTTCAGCCACAGGTCGTCCCACCACACCATGGTGACCAGGTCGCCGAACCACATGTGCGCCATCTCGTGCAGGATGACGTTGGCGCGCGCCTCGTAGGACGCCTGGGTCACCTTGCCCCGGAAGATGTACTCCTCCCGGAACGTCACCAGACCCGGGTTCTCCATCGCGCCGAGGTTGTACTCGGGCACGAACGCCTGGTCGTACTTCCCGAACGGGTACGGGTAGTCGAAGTGGTCGTGGAAGAAGTCCAGGCCCTGCTTGGTGACGAGGAAGACGTCGTCCGCGTCGAAGTAGGGGGCCAGACCCTTGCGGCACATCGCGCCGAGCGGGATCTCCAGCGTCGTCCCGTCGGGGAGCGTGCGCGCGTACGCGTCCGTCACGTAGTGGTACGGACCCGCCACCACGCACGTGATGTACGTCGAGATCGGCTTCGTCTCCGCGAACCGCCACACCCCGTCGGCGAGTTCACCGGCCCCGTTGCTCCACACCGTCCACTCCTCGGGCGCCCGCACCTCGAAGCGGAACGGCGCCTTGAGGTCCGGCTGCTCGAAGTTGGCGAAGACCCGGCGGGAGTCGGCCGGCTCGTACTGCGTGTAGAGGTAGACCTCGCCGTCCTCGGGGTCGACGAAGCGGTGCAGGCCCTCGCCGGTGCGGGAGTAGGCGCACCGGGCGTCCACCACCAGCTCGTTCTCCGCGGCCAGGTCCTCCAGGAGGATCCGGGTGCCGTCGAAGACCTCGCCCGGGTCCAGGTCCTTGCCGTTCAGTGTCACCGCGGTCACGCCCGGTGCGATCAGGTCGGCGAAGCTCGCCGCGCCCGGCTCGTTGCAGCGGAAGCGGATCGTGGTCACCGAGCGGAAGGTGCGCGGTTCGCCCTGGCCCTCGCCGACGGCCGACCGCACGTCCAGCGACACGTCGTAGCCGTCCACCGACAGCAGGGCGGCCCGCTCGCGGGCCTCGTCGCGGGACAGATTCTCACCGGGCACGGGCGGCACTCCCTCATGGTTGTCGGTACGCCGGAACAGCACCGATCCTCCCATGCGCACCTGACCGCGGGCACCCGGGAATGGGGTGGCCGGTGTCGGTGTTGCGGCTGGAAAAGGACCGTATTCCGAGGAGAACCATGTCCGAGAGCGTGACGAGTTCCGGCAAGACCCCCGTCGACTTCTGGTTCGACCCGCTGTGTCCCTGGGCCTGGATGACCTCCCGGTGGGTCCTGGAAGTGGAGAAGGTCCGCGACATCGAGGTCCGCTGGCACATCATGAGCCTCGCGGTGCTCAACGAGCCCAGGCTCGACGAGCTGCCCGAGGAGTACCGCGAGCTGCTGGAGACCAAGGCGTGGAAGCCGATCCGCGTGGTCACCGCGGCCTGGCAGAAGCACGGCGCCGACGTCCTCGGCCCGCTGTACACCGCGCTCGGCACCCGTATCCACAACAACGGCGAGGGCCCGACCGTGGAGGCCGTCGCGGGCGCGCTCGCGGACGTCGGTCTGCCGGCCGACCTGATCGACTACGCCGAGCAGGAGGACTTCGAGTTCGACGCGGAGCTGCGCGCCTCCCACAAGGAGGGCATCGACAAGGTCGGCCAGGACGTCGGCACCCCGGTCATCGCGGTCCCCGGCCCGGACGGCGAGCAGATCGCCTTCTTCGGCCCGGTCGTCACCCCCGCCCCCAAGGGCGAGGAGGCGGCCCGCCTGTGGGACGGCACCCTCGCGGTCGCCTCCGTCCCCGGCTTCTACGAGATCAAGCGGACCCGCACCAAGGGCCCCGACTTCAGCAACCTGTAGACCCGATCAGGTCGCGGGCGCACGCCCTGACGAACCCCTACGGGAAGGCCCCCGCGAGTCACGTCCTCGCGGGGGCCTTCTTTTTCCGCCCGCCCCCGTGAGCGGTGAGAAGACGATCACGAGGCAGGGCGTATCGGTGGCTCAGGGAGCCGGCAGCAGCACATCCGCGCGGGACTTCGCCGCCTCGTGACGGCGGGCCACGTCCTGCCAGTTGACTACGGCCCACATGGCGTCGATGAAGTCGACCTTCTGGTTCCGGTACTGGAGGTAGAAGGCGTGCTCCCAGGCGTCGAAGACCAGGATCGGGGTGGAGCCCTGGCCGACGTTGCCCTGGTGGTCGTAGACCTGCTCGACGATCAGCCGGCCGCTGAGCGGCTCGAGGGCGAGGACGCCCCAGCCGGAGCCCTGGGTGGTGGCGGCGGCCTTGGTGAGCTGGGCCTTGAAGCCGGCGAAGGAGCCGAAGGACTCGGCGATCGCGTCGGCCAGTTCGCCCACGCCGTCGGCGGCCAGCGGCTCGCCGCCGCCGTCCTTCGGTCCGGTCATGTTCTGCCAGTAGATGCTGTGCAGGATGTGGCCGGACAGGTGGAACGCCAGGTTCTTCTCCAGGCCGTTGACCGAGCCCCAGCTGTCCTTGTCCCGTGCCTCCGCGAGCTGCTCCAGCGTGTCGTTGGCGCCCTTGACGTAGGCGGCGTGGTGCTTGTCGTGGTGCAGCTCGATGATCTCGGGGCTGATCACGGGCGCGAGCGCGGAGTAGTCGTAGGGCAGTTCAGGGAGCGTGTAGACGGGCATGGGCGTGAGTCCCCTCCGGACCTCTTGTTGCAAATAACTTGCAACTACACGTTAGCAACAAGAAGCCGGGCGCGGGCAACAGACAAGGCCCCCACGTGTCGTCACGTGAGGGCCTCGGGGGAGGGAACGGGGCGTCAGGCGCCGGCGCGCCGCCGCTGCCGGACGTAGCCCAGCGCCGCGAGCACCGCGGCCATCCCGCCCGTGTAGTACAGCTGCACCCGGGTGTCCGCCTCACGGGCCACCAGGACGAAGACCGCCGTCATGCCGGCCGGCGCGCCGGCCACGTCAGACACGGGAACGCCCACATCCGGACGACCGGCCGCCGCGCGGTCTCCCGCGCCAGGCGGCCGCTCCACTGGCGGGGAGCGGCCGCCCACCATCCGGACGACCCGCTAACGCACCGCGGTCACGCGGCCACGGTCGTGTAGTGCGAGGCGTCGCCCGCGATCGAGTAGCTCTCCTTGCCCTCGGTGCCCACCGGGACGTCACCGGCGAGGGTCACCCGGTGCAGCCGGCGCGGCAGGCCGTCGTAGTTGTCGATGGCGTAGTGCTGGGTGATCCGGTTGTCGAAGATCACCAGCTGGTTCGGCGACCAGCGGTGGCGCAGGATGTTCTCCGGCCGGGTGACGTACGCCTGGAGCAGGTCGAGGATCTTGCGGGACTCGGACGGCGAGAGGCCCGCGATCCGCTGCGCGAAGCCGCCGATGAACAGGCCGCGTTCGCCGGTCAGCGGGTGGACGCGGACCACCGGGTGGACCGTGCGGTAGGTGATCGAGGTGAACTGGGCGCGCTGGGCGGCCTGTTCCTCGTCGATCTCCTCGTCGGGTACGGCGTAGTCGTAGTCGTTGGTGTGCTCCGCCCACAGGGTGTCCGCCAGCCGGCGCAGGGGCTCGGGGAGCTGGCGGTAGGCGGCGGCCGAGCTGGCGATCAGGGTCTCGCCGCCGTACGGCGGGACGGTGACCGAGCGCAGGGTGGTGGCCTGCGGCGGGTTGAGGACGAAGGTCACGTCCGTGTGCCAGTGGTTGGCGGCCCGGCCGCGCTCGCTGTCGACCGGGAGGACGTTCGGGACGCCGGCGATCGAGGAGACCGTCGGATGGGCGGTGGTGACCTCGCCGAAGTGCCGGACGAAGGCCTGCTGGGTGTCGTCGTCGAGGTTCACGTCGTCGAAGACGAGCGCCTTGTGCGTGCTGAGGGCCTCGCGGATCGCGGCGGCGGTCTCGGCGCCGAGCGGCCGGGAGATGTCGACACCGGAGATCCGGGCGCCGATGTTCGCGGTGATCTTGGTGATCTCGAGGGACATCGCGGTTCCTTTCGGATGAGCTTCAGACGAGCACGGGACCGACGTACTGGTTGGCGGGGCGGGGGAGGCCGTAGCGCTCCCGCAGGGTCCGGCGGGGGCCGTACTCCCTGCGCAGCAGGCCGCGGGCGCGCAGGATCGGTACGACGTGGTCGACGAAGGCCTCCAGGCCGGAGGGCAGCACCGGCGGCATGATGTTGAAGCCGTCGGCGGCGCCCTGGGTGAACCAGGTCTCGATCGCGTCGGCGATCTGCTCGGGTGTCCCGGCGAAGGTCAGATGGCCGCGGCCGCCGCCGAGCCGGCCGATCAGCTGCCGTACGGTGAGCCGCTCGCGGCGGGCCAGCTCGACGACGAGCGTGTAGCGGCTCTTGGCCCCTTCGACGGCGTCCTCGGACGGCAGGTCGGCCGGCAGCCGCGCGTCCAGCTCCAGGGTGCCGGGGGCCAGTTGCAGGAGCCGCTCCAGGCGGTCGACACCGTGCCGGTGCACGATGTGGTCCTCCAGGAGCCGCTCGTTGGCCTGAGCCTCTGCCTCCGTCGAGCCGATCACCGGGACGATGCCCGGCAGCACCTTGATGTGGTCCGGGTCCCGGCCGGCCGCGGCCGTGCGGGCCTTGAGGTCGGCGTAGAAGGCGCGGGCGTCCTCGATGGTCTGCTGCGCGGTGAACACCGCCTCCGCGTACCGGGCCGCGAACGCCTTGCCGTCCTCGCTGGACCCCGCCTGCACCAGCAGCGGGTAACCCTGCGGGGAGCGCGGCACGTTGAGGGCGCCCTCGACGCTGAAGTACGGCCCCTGGTGGCGGGGCGGGTGGATCTTCGCGTCGTCGCCCCAGACGCCGGCCGCCTTGTCGGCGACGATCGCGTCGTCCTCCCAGCTGTCCCAGAGCTTGAGCGCCACGTCGAGGAAGTCGGCGGCCCGGGCGTACCGCTCGGCGTGCGCGGGCTCCGCGTCCAGACCGAAGTTGCGGGCCGCCTCCGCCCCCGCCGTGGTGACGATGTTCCAGCCCGCCCGGCCGCCGCTGACGATGTCGAGGGAGGCGAACCTGCGGGCCAGGTTGTAGGGCGAGTTGTAGGAGGTGGAGGCGGTGGCGATCAGGCCGATGTGCTCGGTGGCGGTCGCCAACGCGGTCAGCAGGGTGAGGGGTTCCAGCGCCCCGGAGGGCCGCTGCTCGACACTGCCCCACAGGTGCGGGCCGTCGGCGAGGAACAGTGAGTCGAAGGTGCCGCGCTCGGCGGTCCTGGCCAGCCGGACGTAGTGCGCGAGGTCGGTGTGGGCGTAGGGGTCGCTCTCCGGGAGGCGCCAGGAGGCCTCGTGGTGGCCGGTGTTCATCAGGAAGGCGTTGAGGTGGAGCGGGCGGGTCATGCGGGGTCCTCCGTGACACCGAGGGCGGTGAGCAGCTGTTTCCGGTAGAGGGCGCTCGGCCGGCCGCGGTCGACGGTCAGGTCGAGGCCGATCCGGCCGTTCTCCAGGACCAGGACGCGGTCGGCGAGGACGATCGCCTCGTCGACGTCGTGGGTGACGAGCAGCACGGACGGCCGGTGCCGCTGCCACAGCTCGCGCAGCAGGTGGTGCATCTTGATGCGGGTGAGCGCGTCGAGCGCGCCGAACGGCTCGTCGGCGAGGAGCAGTTCGGGCTCGCGGACCAGGGAGCGGGCGAGCGCGGCGCGCTGCGCCTCGCCGCCGGACAGCTCGCCCGGCCAGGCCCGCTCCCGGCCGCCGAGGCCGACCTCTGCGAGCGCGGAGCGGCCCTTCGCGTCGGCGTCCTTGCCGTCCAGTCCCAGCACCACGTTGTCCAGCACCCGGCGCCAGGGCAGCAGCCGGGAGTCCTGGAAGACCACCGACACCCGTTCCGGAGCGGTGAGTTCACCGCTCCCCGCGACCCCGTGGTCGAGTCCGGCGACCGCCCGCAGCAGGGTGCTCTTGCCGGAGCCGCTGTGTCCGAGCAGGGCGGTGAACTGCCCGGCGGGCAGGTCGAGGTCGATGTCGTCGAGGACCGTGCGGCCCCCGAACGACCTCGTCAGCCCCCGGAGCCGAACGGCGGGGCGGGTCAGCTGCTCAGTGTGCGGCGCCATGACAGCACCCTCCGTTCGATGCCACGGACCACGGTGTCGGAGACGAGGCCGAAGACGCCGTAGATCAGCAGGCCGACCAGGATGATGTCGCTGCGGCCGTAGTTCTGGGCCTGGAACATCATGTAGCCGAGGCCGCTGGTGGCGTTGATCTGCTCCAGGACGACCAGACCGAGCCAGGATCCGGTGACACCGAGCCGGAGTCCCACGAAGAATCCGGGCAGCGCGCCGGGGATCACGATCTGCCGGATGAACTGGAGCTTCGACAGGTCCAGGACCTCGGCGAGTTCGACGTACCGGCTGTCGATGGCGGACAGCGCGGCATGCGTGTTCAGGTAGACCGGGATGTACACGACGATCGCGATGATGGCGATCTTGAAGGTCTCGCCGATGCCCAGCCAGAGGATGAACAGCGGGATCAGACCGAGGGTGGGGATGGCCCGGTTGATCTGCACGGTCCCGTCGATCAGCGCCTCCCCGGTCCGGGTGAGCCCGGCGGCCAGGGCCAGCAGCACCCCGGCGGTCAGCCCGATCGCGAAGCCGTACCCGGCCCGCTCCACGGAGGTCAGGATGTCGGTGCGCAGCGTCCCCCCGGTCCACAGGTGGTACGCCGTGTCCAGGACCGTCCAGGGCGCCGGGATCGCGCCCGGGTCGAGCTGCCCGGCGGCGGACGCGATCGCCCAGGCGGCGAGGAAGACCAGGGGCCCGGCCAGCCGGGCGGCGGGCAGCCGGCGACCGGGGGAGAGGCGGCGGCGCGGGCGGACCCGGCGGGCCTCCTCCTCGACGGGAACCGGCACGGTGCCGGTGGCCACGGCGGTCATTTCCGGTACTCCGCCGGTACGGCCTTCGCGGCGAGGGACTCGAAGCGGTGGTCGAAGAGCGAGGAGACGTCGGTCTTCTTCACGAAGCCGCCCGCCGCCAGCAGATCGGCGGTCTCCTGCTCCCACTTGATCGCCTCGTCCCAGCTCGGCGGGAACAACGGCTTGTTGGCCAGCTTCGTGATGCCCCGGGCCTGGGCGAGGGTCAGGTTCTGGGTCTTCACGTAGAACTCCTCGTTCCAGGTGTCCGGGTTCTCCCACTGCCAGACCAGGCCCTTGGCCCACTGCGGGATGTACGCGGCGACCGCGGCCGCCTTGGCCCTGTCGTTCAGCACCGCCTGCGGCGCCCACAGCAGGTTGAGCAGGTCGACGACGTCGGTGGCGATCGTGTGGGCGCCCTTCGCGCCGTACTGCTGGATATAGGCCGGCGCCTGGGTGTTGGAGAGCGGGGCCACGTCCACCTGGCCGGACTGCAGGGCCGTGAAGAACTGGTTGCTGGTCAGCGGGACCAGCCGCACGTCGTCGTAGGCGAGCCCGGCCTCCTTCAGCGCCCGCAGCAGCACGACCCCCTGGGCCTGCCCCTGCGAGAAGGCGAGCTTCTTGCCCTTGAAATCGGCGACCGTGCGGATGTCGCTGCCGGGCTTCGTGGCGAACAGATAGTTGGGTTTGCGGGTGATGTTGATCGCCACGATCTTCGCCGCGAAACCCTGGAACTGCGCCTGGATCGGTGGAATCCCCGCGTTGTTCGCGAGGTCGAGGGACTTGGCACGGAACGCGTTGATGACATCGGGACCGGCCCCGATGTTCAGCCAGCTCGACACCGTGAACGGCAGCTCGGGCAGTTTCGCCAGCTTGAACTGCAATTGCTGGGTGTTCAGATAGGAGGCGATCTTCAGGCTGGTGCCGGCCGGGACCTTGGCGGCCAGCGGAGCGGTCGAGGCGCCCGCCGTCTCGGCGGCGGCCGAGCCGCCCGCGCAGCCGCTGAGCCCGGCCACGGCCGCCGAGGCGCCGAGCAGCGAGGAGAGGAAGAGCCGGCGGTCGATGCCGGAGGGGGACGCAGAAGGCATGGGAGGGCTCCCGGGAGAAAAGCAGCTGAGAAGCAGCGGAAAGGCAGGGAGAATTCCCGGCGACAGAAGGCCGGAAAGAGAGATCTCACGCAGCGGGAAATGCGCGCTCGGAGCGCGTCAAGACGTCAGCAACAGAGGGTGCGACAGGTCATGAGAAGGATGTTCCTTGTCGTGGACGACGGCTGTCAACATTCCGAGTTTCTGAATTAAATAAGCCGTGGTGACGCGTTCAACGGGTCCCGGTACAGCACGTCGAGGACCACCGAACCGCCCGCCACCGCCAGCACGGAGTCCCCGAAACTGGTCGGCGCGACCACGGCCGCCCGCTCCGGTCCGACCGCCTCCCGCAGCGCGGCCAGGCAGTCCTCGCGGTTCAGTACGCCCACCTCGGTGACCACCACGCTCTCCGGGTTGAGCACGTCGAGCAGCAGCCCCGCCGCCCGCCCGGTCAGCCGCGCCCGCTCCACCAGCAGCCGCGCCGCCACCGGGTCACCGGCGCCGGCCGCGGCGAGGACGTCCATCGGATTGACACCGTCGACGACCCCGGCCGCCCGGGCCCGGCGCACCAGGGTCCGCTCGCTCAGCTCCACCTGCAGGCAGCCGGTGCGCCCGCAGCCGCACGGCTCGGTGCCGCCCGGCACCGGGAGATGGGCGATCGTGCCCGCCTGCGAGCGCGGGCCGTGGTGCACCTCGTCGCCGGTGGCGAAGGCCGCGTCGACCACGTTCCCGACGAACAGATGCAGCACGCTCCGGCTGCCCCGGGCCCGCCCGAAGAGCCGCTCCCCGTTGACCAACGCCCGGGCGTGCCCGTCCACATGGACCGGCAGCCCGGTGTGCGCGCCGAGCAGCTCCCGCACCGGCACCTCGCGCCAGCCCAGCAGCGGGTGCTCGACGACGGTCCCGGAGTCCCGGTCCACCCAGCCGCCGACCGCGACCCCGACGCCCAGCGGCCGGCTGCCCGGCACCCCGTCGAGCAGCGCGGCCAATCCGGCGGCGGCCCGCTCCAGCACCCCGCGCGGCTCGGTGTCCCGGTGCTTCAACTCCCGCCGTACGAGCACCCGTCCGCGCAGGTCGAGCAGGGCGACCGTGGTGTACGGCACGGCCACGTGCACCCCGCCGACCACGAACCGCGAGTCGTCCAGGTCGACGGGGACATGCGGTCTGCCCACACCGCCGGCCCGGCGCGGCGCCTGCGCCTCCCGGATCAGGCCGAGTTCGGTGAACCGGGCGCAGTAGTCGGTGACGGAGGCCGGGGAGAGCCCGGTCAGCCGGGCGATGGTGGAGCGGGCCACCGGTCCGTGCTCCAGCACCGACCGCAGGACCACGCTGGCGCTGGCCCGCCGCCGGTCGCCGGGGGGAGAGATGAGCGGGGGTGCCGCGGTACGGGGCATGGGAACCGTCCTCGGGAACGGGGGCCGACACGTCTCGGAGAGTGAGGCGCGCCGGGTCCGGTCCCTGCCACGCGGCCTCAGACCGGGCGGCGACAGGTGGCAGCCCCTTGCCGTCGCAGGTCGACATAGCGACGCGACGTGAAGTTCCGGGACTGGGCGACCATGTCCGAAAGCGTAGGCCAGCGACCCGGAATCCCACCAGACCACTAGGATTCGATTGGTGGAACTCCACAGGCCTGTTCAACGCCGTTGACGTGACTGAAACATCTCTGCCTCAGTGATCGGCGTCACCTCAAACCGCGTGTAGCCCGCATCCTTTGTGGGGAGCCCACCAAGCGCCCGTTCCGGCCTTTGTCGACCGCTGACGTGTTCGGCTCAGGCGGGCCGGGATAGCGTCACGGTGTTCCCTGCTTGTCTGCCCACCCTCACCCCGCGGAGTCCCCATGAGCACCGCCACCGCAGCCGCGTCGCCCCGCACCGGCACCGTCCTCGCCGACCTCCTGCCCGCGTCCCGGGTGCGCGACGTGGCCCTCGTGGTCGGCGGCGCCGCGCTCACCGGCCTCGCCGCCCAGATCGCCGTCCCGGTGCCGGGCTCCCCGGTCCCGGTCACCGGCCAGACCTTCGCGGCCCTGCTCGTCGGCACCGCCCTCGGCGCCCGCCGCGGTCTGCTCTCCCTCGCCCTGTACGCGCTGGCGGGTCTGGCGGGCGTGCCGTGGTTCGCGAGCGGCACCTCCGGGGTCTCCGTCTCCTTCGGCTACATCCTCGGCATGATGCTCGCCTCCGCCGTCGTGGGCTCCCTGGCCCGCCGCGGTGCCGACCGCAACGTGCTGCGGATGGCGGGCACGATGCTGCTCGGCGAGGCGATCATCTACGCGATCGGTGTGCCGTACCTGGCCTACGCCGCCCACCTGTCCGCGTCCGCGGCGATCGCCGCCGGCCTCACCCCGTTCCTGATCGGCGACGCGGTGAAGGCGGCCCTGGCGATGGGCGCGCTGCCGGCCGCCTGGAAGCTCGCCGACAAGAGCTGACGGCACCGAACGGCCGGCAAGAGCCGACGGTACCGAATACGGGAAGGGGCCCGGGGGGCGCACGCGCCCCGGGCCCCTTCCCGTGGGTGTCCTGCTCAGCAGGTCCGCCGCCGCGACCACCACACGCCCGCCGCCCCGGCCGCGATCAGCGCCGCACCGGCCGCGCCGAGCGGCAGCACGTCACCGCCCGCGCCGGTCTTCGGCAGCTGGTCGCCGCCCGGCCCCACCGGCTTGTTGTCGGTGCCCAGCAGCAGCGGGGTGGCCGGGGCGTTCGGCGACGGGTTCGTCGTACCGAACGGCACCGGGCCCTGCTGCCAGAAGGTCTTCTTCCCGTCCGCGCTCTGCACGGGCAGACAGATCTTCCCGGTCTTGCCCAGGTCGAACGTGGCGTCCACCGGGTACGACTTCGACTTGCCCGCGCCGAGCACGCCGACCGGGCAACTGAAGCCGCTGTTCGAACCGGCCGGCAGATCCTTCGCCGCGATGGCGTCGCAGCCCTGCGCGTTCGTGACTTTCAGGCCGTCGAAACCGACCACCAGAAGTTCGATGTCGGCGCTGTCCTTGGTTCCCTCGTTCTTTACCGTGGCGGTAATCGCCGTTTTCTGCGAACTGTTGTCGACCGAGATCTTCCCGGGCAGCGTGGTCGTCAGCTTCACACCCGCCGGTGCCTGGTCAACCGCCTTTCCCCCCTTGCCGCTTGCCGGTCCCTGGTCATCGGCGGCCGCCGTGAACGGGAGGATCATCACGGCCGAGAAAGATGCCGTGACCAGCGATCCCGCGACGACTGCCATACGACGAGAACTCATGTTCGTCCCCCTTGCAACCCCCTGACCGCGCCTGAATTCGCGGTCACTTGAAGAGGTACCACAAGATTTCTCCGCACTATGCTGGTACGGCCGTAAGTGTGACCATTGTGTGTCAGCAGGGGCGGTCGTTGAGGGGGTGCAGCGAATTGCCGGAGAATTCAGGGAGTCCAGGGATTCCAGGGGGCGCGGGGAATTCCGTTGGTCCAGGGAATTCCGGTGGTCCAGGGAACGCGGTTGGTCCAGGGGACGCGGTTGGTCCAGGGAACGCGGAGAGCGCGGGGCGCGGTGGTGTGCCGGGGCTGCTGGTGACCGGTCGCTACCGGCTGGCCGAGAGTATCGGGCAGGGGGGAATGGGGCGGGTGTGGCGGGCCGCCGACGAGACGCTCGACCGGCAGGTCGCCGTCAAGGAGATGCGGATCGACGGCCTCGACGCCGAGGACACCCGCACCCGCCGTGAACGCACCCTGCGCGAGGCCAGGGCCACCGCCCGGATCGACCACCCCAACGTCGTACGGGTCTACGACGTCGTCGACGAGGGCGAACGCCTGTGGATCGTCATGGAGCTGGTCAACGGCCGCTCCCTTGAGTGGATCATGGCCGAGGAAGGGGCGCTGAGCCCGCGCGCCGCGGCCCGGATCGGCCTCGGACTGGTCGCCGCGCTGCGCCAGGTGCACGCCGGGGGAGTGCTGCACCGTGACATCAAACCCGGGAACGTCCTGGTCGAGAACACCGACGGCCGGGTCGTGCTCACCGACTTCGGCATCGCGGCGATCCAGGACGCCAAGGCGCTCACCATGGTCGGCATGCTCGTCGGCTCCCCCGACTACATGGCACCCGAGCGGATCTCCGGGCGCCCGCAGGGCCCGCCGTCCGACGTCTGGTCGCTCGGCGCGACCCTGTGCGCGGCCCTCGGCGGCCGCTCCCCCTTCTCCCGCGACACGACCCTGGCCACGCTGCACGCGGTCCTCTACGAGGAGCCCGAACTCCCCGCGGCGGCGGGCCCGTTGCACGACCTGCTGGCGGCGCTGCTGGCGAAGGAACCGACGGCCCGGCCCGGCCTGGCGGAGGTCGAACGGACCCTGCGCCCGGTGGCATACCCACCCCGGACCCCGACGCAGACCTGTCCGACTCCGGCCCCAGTGCCGGCGGAGCGCCCGACACCGGCGTACGTGGACCTGACGAAGCTGCGTATTCCGCAGCCGCAGGACGAACGCCCGCAGCCGCATCCGACGGAGGTACAGACGTCCCCGCCGGTGAGTGCTTCGACGGAGGCGGCGACGCAGCGCTCAGAGGTCCGCTCGGAAACTCCGCCCAGCAACTCGGCAGCCCCCACCTTGCAGCGCCCCGAAAGGGGCGCGGGGAACGGCGCGCCCAGCCACCACGAACCCGCAGCGACCCACTCGCGCAAAGCCCCCAAACGCACAACTCTCCTGGCCGTACTGGGAACCGCGGCGGTGGCCACCGCCCTCGCCGTCCTCCTCGCCACCACAACAGGCGGCGGCGACAACGGCACAGCAGCCGGTATCTCCCCAACCCCCTCGACCGCGACGCCCACCACATCGGCGCCCACAGTGGCGGGCACCGCCCGCCCCCGCAGCCTTCCGCCCGGCGCCCACGAGGAGGCCGGCGGCTTCGCCTGGGTGACCCCTAAGGGCTGGCGCAGGGACGTGAAGACCGGCGCCGAGGTGCACTACACCTCCCCCGACGGCAGCCAGGAACTCGTCGCCAAGTCCTCCCTGGCCCGCGGTGACCTCATGGACAGCTGGAGCGCCTCCGAACGCAGCGCCCACCAGGGCCAGGACTACAGCAAGATCCGGCTGGTCGAGACGAGGTTCCGCGGCTACCCGGCGGTGGTCTGGGAGTACACCTTCTCCCTCAAGGGCGTCCGCTGGCACGCACGGCTGCTGGGCTTCGACGCCGACGGCAAGTCGTACCAGATCAACACCTGGTACCAGCCGGCGATCGAAACCCAGGCCGTGCAGACGTACGAGCAGGTCAAGGAGGGCTTCACCCTGCTGTGACCGGCGGTCGGCTCAGCCGACGGACACCTTGTCGGCGGGCTCGCCCGCCTCCGCGGCGGTCGCCGCCACGCGGCTCTCCGTGAGCTTCTGCTTCACCACGGCGACGGCGATCACGAGCGCCGCGACGAGCAAGGACAGCAGCACGGTCGTACGGCCGCTGCTCTCGCCCTCCGTGTCGGTCAGCATGTAGCCCAGGACGAACACGATCAGACCGGCCGTCGCCCAGGTCAGGTACGGGTACAGCCACATCTTCACGACGAGCTTCTCCGGCGCCTCGGCCTGGATGATCTTCCGCATGCGCAGCTGCGAGAAGCAGATGACCAGCCAGACGAACAGGGCCACCGCGCCGGAGGAGTTGACGAGGAAGAGGAAGACGGAGTCCGGGAACCGGTAGTTGAAGAAGACGGCGACGAACCCGAAGACGACGGAGGCGACGATCGCGGCCATCGGCACACCGCGGGAGGTGGTCCGGGCGAACGCCTTCGGCGCGTCGCCGCGCTGTCCGAGCGAGAACGCCATCCGGGAGGCCGTGTACAGACCGGAGTTGAGACAGGACAGCACCGAGGTCAGCACGATGAAGTTCATGATCTCGCCGGCGTGCGCGATGCCGAGGGAGTCGAGGGCGGCGACGTACGAGCCCTTCTCCTTGATCGACGGGTCGTTCCAGGGCAGCAGCGCGACGACGATGAGGATCGAGCCCAGGTAGAAGACGCCGATCCGCCAGATGATGCTGTTGGTCGACTTGGTGACCGCGCGCTGCGGGTTCTCGGACTCGCCGGCGGCCAGGGTGGCGATCTCGCTGCCCATGAAGGAGAAGACGACCAGCAGCACACCGGTGAGGATGGCGCCGGGCCCGTGCGGCAGGAAACCGCCGTGGTCGGTGAGGTTGGCGAAACTCGCCTTGTCCGCGTGCACGCCGGGCAGCACACCGAAGACGGCCAGCAGGCCGACGACGATGAACGCGCCGATCGCGACGACCTTGATCCCGGCGAACCAGAACTCGAACTCGCCGTACGAGCCGACCGAGACCAGGTTGGTGGCGGTGAGGACCACCATCACGATGAGCGCCCAGCCCCACTGGGGGACGGCCGGGATCCAGCCCTCCAGGATCTTGGCGCCGGCGGTGGCCTCCACCGCCAGCACCACGACCCAGAAGAACCAGTACAGCCAGCCGATGGAGAACCCGGCCCAGCGGCCGAGCGCGCGGTCCGCGTGCGCGGAGAACGAACCGGAGGTCGGATTGGCGGCGGACATCTCGCCGAGCATCCGCATCACCAGGACGACGAGGGTGCCGACGAGGGCGTACGACAAGAGGATGCCGGGCCCTGCGGTGGCGATACCCGAACTGGAACCGACGAAGAGACCGGCGCCGATGACGCCGCCGATGGCGATCATCGACAGATGGCGGTTCTTGAGTCCTGCGTGCAGACCGTTGCCGTTGCCGGGATCGCCGGCCGGGGGCGGGGCAGTCGTGGTCGGCTGCGAAGTCATAGGGGGAATTCCTTTGCGCCGTTGAGCGGGGGTCCCGTACGAGCGGCGTACGAGTTGGTCCAGTGAAACGGAGGCTGGCGGATTCCTGAACCTTTGATTCCAGATCGTTACTTGAGGTTTTCCTGAGGTTCTGTAGTGTTACTCACACTTCCCGGGGCGTGGCCCCCGCACTGCCGCGCGTTTACGGCCATGTCACACTCATCCCATGCGCGTGTATCTCGGCTCCGACCATGCGGGCTTCGAACTCAAGAACCACCTCGTCGAGTGGCTGAAGGAAGCGGGTCACGACCCCGTCGACTGCGGCCCCCACATCTACGACGCCCAGGACGACTACCCGCCCTTCTGCCTCCGTGCGGCCGAGCGGACGGCGGCGGACCCGGAGTCCCTCGGCATCGTGATCGGCGGCTCCGGCAACGGTGAGCAGATCGCCGCGAACAAGGTGAAGGGCGTGCGGGCGGCGCTCGCCTGGAGCGAGGAGACCGCCTCGCTCGGCCGGCAGCACAACAACGCGAACGTCGTCGCGGTGGGGGCGCGGATGCACACGCAGGAAGAGGCGACGAAGTTCGTCGAGACCTTCCTGAACACGCCGTTCTCGCAGGGTGAGCGCCATGTCCGCCGCATCGACATGCTGACGGAGTACGAGACGACGGGCACCCTCCCGCCCATCCCGGCGCACCACCCCCAGCCGTAGCGTCTGCCCACCCACCCGACTCGGCGGCCTGAGAAGCGAGGTCGGGGAGCGCCGAGCGGGGCCGTGTCTTTGACCAGGGGCGGCCCGGTAGGCGTTCGGCTGCGGGTGCGTGGGGGCTGCTCGCGCAGTTCCCCGCGCCCCTTACGGAGCGCTTGCGCCCCCGGCTGGGCTATGGCCCGTTTCTCTCACTTCGCTTCGGGGCCCCGGCCGGGCACTTGGCCCTCGACGTTCACCTCTCCACCGACCGAGTCGGGTGGTGGGTGGGAAAGGAACTACCCCGGTGCCGGAAGGGCACACCATTCACCGGCTCGCGCTGGACTACCGGCGGCTCACCGGACCCGTGCGGGTCAGCAGTCCGCAGGGCAAGTTCTCCGACGCCGCCCAGCTGATCGACGGCGCCCCCCTCACCCGTACCGAAGCCCACGGCAAGCACCTCTTCCTGGGCTTCCGGGACAGCGACTGGGTCCACATCCACCTCGGCCTCTTCGGCAAGGTCACCTTCGGTGACGCCCCCGCGCCCCCGGCCACCGACACCGTCCGGCTCCGCCTCGCCGACGCCACCTCGTACGTCGACCTGCGCGGCCCCACCACCTGCGCCCTGATCACCGACGCGGAGAAGAACGCCATACACGCCCGGCTCGGTCCGGATCCGCTCCGTGCCGACGCCGACCCGAGCGTCGCGTACCGGAAGATCTCCCGCAGCCGTACGACCGTCGCCGCGCTGCTGATGGATCAGAAGATCATCGCGGGGGTCGGCAACGTCTACCGCGCCGAGGTGCTGTTCCGGCACGGAATCGATCCCTACCGCGCCGGGAAGGAGATCGGGCCGGCCGAGTGGGACGCCGTCTGGGCCGATCTCGTCGGGCTCATGCACGAAGGCGTGCGGAACAACCGGATCGACACCGTCCGCCCCGAGCACACCCCGGAGGCGATGGGCCGCCCGCCGCGCGTCGACGACCACGGCGGCGAGGTGTACGTCTACCGCCGGGCCACCCTGCCCTGTCACATCTGCGGCACCGGGATCCGCACCGCGGACCTCGCCGCCCGCAACCTCTTCTGGTGCCCCCGCTGTCAGAACCGCTGAGCGGCGCCCACCGGAGGGCGCGCTAGAAACCGTGCGGCAGCCACGGCAGCGCCGCCGACCCGAACGCCGTCGACGCCTCGGCCAGCGCCCCCGGCCGCAGCTCCCGCACCCGGCCCGCCCGGGCCAGCGACACCAGGGACACGCCACCGAGGTAGGCCGCCGCCAGCTCCCGTACGGACAGGGCGAGTTCGGCCGTGTCCGTCGTACGTTCGCAGAACGCGCCCTTGGCGTCGCCGGTCAGCCGCCAACGCCCCTCGTTCCAGGGGCAGAAGGCGTCCGCCACCTCCAGCACCACGTCCACCGGCGCCTGATAGGTCCGCGCCTCGAGCGCCCCGCCGACGTCGACGAGACGGAGGTACCCCATGTCCCGCACCCGCGTCAGACAGCGCCGGATGTCGGAGACCAGGTACTGCCAGGCGTCGTCGACCGGTCGCCCCCGCAGCGTCAGCTTCGACATCAGGTCGATGCCGAACAGGAACCGCCACAGCGCCGCGTCGCTCGCCGCGTCCACCGCGGCCAGGTCCTGCAGCGCCACCGTGCCGTCGTGCCCGCTCGGCGACCAGCCCGCTTGGTACGGAACCGGGCGTACCCGGTGACCCGCCCGTCCCGCTCGGCGACCACGCACTGCAGCGCCGACGCCCCGTCCCGGTCGCTCTCCGGATCCACCAGCGCCGCCCGCTCCCAGCCGGGCTGCCGGGCCAGCATCCCGGGCCGCAGCGGCACCAGCTCCGCGTACACCGCCTCGCACGCGTCGAGCACGTCGGCCGGCCTGGCGTAGCGCAGCCGTACGTCGTCGGTGCCGGCCGGCACGGCCAGCGTCACCCGGCTCGTGTCGATCTCGGCTTGCAGCTGCTGGACCGCGGTGTCGTACCCGAAGCGGCCGTAGATCGCCGGCTCGGAGGCGGTCAGCGCGGCGAGCACCTCGCCCCGCTCCCGTACGTCGTCCAGCTGGCGCCGCATCATCGCGGTCAGCACCCCGCGCCGCCGGTGCGTCGCGGACACGCTCACCATGGTGACGCCCGCCACGGGCAGCACGGCGCCGCCCGGCACGGTCATCCGGAAGCTGAACGCCCCGCCCGTCCCGACGAGTTCCGCCCCGTCCCAGGCGGCCAGCGAACGCTCGAACTCCGTGAGGGAGCGGTCCAGCTCGCGCTCCTCGGCCGACGCCGGTCCGGCCCCGAAGGCCCGTACCAGATGGTCCCACCACCCGTCGAACTCCTCGGCACGCAGCACCTTCAACTCGGTCGTACGGTCGGTCGCCATAGGCCATGCCTACCAGGGGCGATGCGGGACGAGCCAGCGAATTTCTCCCGGACGGCGACGCGGGGGCGTCCGGTGAAGTTCACTGTGAAGTCGCACTCGACGGCGAACCTCGGACGGGGGACAAGTGGGACCTCCCGTGCCAAGCAGCTGGTCCGATGGATAGGGTCCCGAACTAATGGCAGTAGACGGAGAGCGGCGCGGGAAGGCCGAGACGTTCACGGCCCGGTGGAAGATGCAGTGGCACCGGGCCCGCGTCGGGCTGCGCAGAAGCGCCGTGGACTACTTCCGCGGCGACGGCTCCGACTGGATCGCGCTCGTCGGGCTCCTGCTGACCGTCCCGGTACTGGCGGCCATGACCCTCGCCAACTCGGTGTGGTTCTCCCCGGCCTCCCTGGTCCTGCCGATCATCGCGGGCGGCCTGCTGCTGCGCCCGGCGAGCCTGCTCGGCCTGTACGCGGCGGCGGCCACGGCGCTGATCGTGGAGTCGGTCCGCCTCGGCCCCTACACGGAGGGCCCCTCCCGGGTCACCCCGGGCGTGGTCCTCGTCGTCGCCGCCTGCGGCTTCTTCGGCCTCCTCACCGCCCAGTTCCGCAGCCGGGTCGGCGTGCCCTGGCGGCGCGGCGGCACCATGCTCTTCGACCTGCGCGAACGCATCCGGGTGCAGAGCAAGCTGCCGAAGCTGCCGCCGGGCTGGCACCGCGAGATGGCCCTGCGGCCGGCCGGCGGGCAGTCCTTCTCCGGCGACTTCGTGGTCGCGGCCCGCACGAACAACGGGCGCACGATGGAGGTCGTCCTCACGGACGTCTCCGGCAAGGGCATGGACGCGGCGTCCCGCGCCCTGCTGCTGTCCGGCGCGTTCGGCGGCCTGCTGGGGTCCCTGCCCCCGCACGCCTTCCTCACCGCCGCCAACGGATACCTCCTCCGCCAGGACTGGGACGAGGGCTTCGCCACCTCGATCCACCTGGTCCTCGACCTGGACTCCGGCGACTACGAGCTCTACTCCGCCGGTCACCCCCCGGGCCTCCAGCTCAGCGCGGGCAGCGGCCGCTGGGAGGAGAAGGCCGCGGAGGGGCCGCTCCTGGGTGTCTACGACGGCGCGCAGTTCGACTCGGTCAAGGGCTCACTGCGCCCGGGTGACGTCCTGATGCTCTTCACGGACGGCCTGGTGGAGACGTCGGACCGGGACATCGTGGAGGGCATCGACCGCCTCACGGGAGAGGCCGACCGCTATGTCGCCGGCGGCTTCCACGGGGCGGCCTGGCACCTGATCGAGGCGGTGGCGAGGGACGTGAACGACGACCGGGCGCTGCTGCTGATCTGCCGGGAGGCGGCGCGGTGAGGAGGCCGACGGTTGGGCTGCGGGCCGGTGCGGGCTGTTCGCGCAGTTCCCCGCGCCCCTTACGCGGCGCTTCGCCCGCCGTCTCTCCCTAGCTGCGGGCAGTCGTGCCGCTGGGGCGGCACGGGTGGGCGCAGGCGGCACCCTGCAAGCGCCGGTAAGCGTCCCCACCCCCACCCCCGCCACGGGATACTCGCACCGTGACCCCGACCCCGCTCTCCCTCTCCGAAGTGGAGGCGCTCGCCCGGGCCGCGCACGCCGCGCAGACCGACAAGGCCGGCCGCCCCTACGCCGAGCACCTCGCCGCCGTCGCCGAAGGCGTCCGCGTCCGCGGCGGCGACCCGGAGCAGATCGCCGCCGCCTGGCTGCACGACGCCGTCGAGGACCACGCCGTCACGGCGGACTGGCTGGCGGCGGCCCCCCTCACCGCCCGCACCAGGGCCATCGTCCTCGCCGTCACCAAACACCCCGGCGAGCCGCCCGAGGCGTACGCCCGCCGCATCCTCGACACCCCGGGCGCGCTCCTCGTCAAACAGGCCGACCTCGCGCACAACGCCGACCCGGGCCGGCTCGCCGTACTCGACGAGGACACCCGGAAACGGCTGACCGAGAAGTACGCCCGGATGCGCGCCCTCCTCGGTCTGCCGGCGTAGCCGGAATCACACGCCGGCCGTCTCCCGGGCTTCCCGGCTCTGCCGCCCCCGCGCCAGTTCCGCCGCGTCCTGCCGGAACGCCCACGCCATCCTCGGCTCCATGGCGAACCGGAAGACCCGCCGGACGGGCCCGGAGCACAGCAGCGTGACAACGGCGCCGGCGAGTGCGGTGACGAGGATCTCGCCGAGCGGGCGGTGCAGCCACCGCGGGTCGAACCAGCCCGCGTGGTCGGCGTACTTCACGACGAAACCGTGCAGCAGATAGCCGTACAGCGTGCCCGCGCCCAGTGCTGTGAACCACATCCGCCGGCCCGGTACCCAGGACAGGAAGCCGGCCGTCAGCACCATCGAGCAGCCGAACATCGCGAGCACCATCACCGGCCCGCACCACCACGGCACACCCAGCTCCTGCGCGGCGTCCCGGTGGTAGAACCACGCGGTGTTCATCCGCGGCACCGACCACCAGGAGAACGCCAGCGCGACCGCGAACACCGGCACCGCGGCGATCCGCACCGGCCACCGGCGTACCAGCCGGAAGTGCTCGGGCCGCAGGCACAGGCCGAGCACGAAGTACGGCAGGAACTGCAGGACCCGCTGCAGGTCCAGGTCGTCACCGATGGTGGGGGACACGGACGCCAGCATCGCGATGACGAAGGCGACGGGCAGCGGATGCCGGACCGCCCGCCAGATCGGCGTGGTCAGCCGCCAGACGAACAGCGCGCACAGGAACCAGGTCAGGTACCAGGGGTCGAGCAGGCTGATGTCCTGGCCGGGGGCGTGGTCGATGTACCGCTGGAACAACGAATAGGCGGTCTCGAACAGGACGTACGGCACGACGACACCGGTGACCAGCCGCTTCAGCCGGTCCGGACGCATGTCGAAATTCCGGGAGAAGTAGCCGGAGATGATGATGAACGCCGGCATGTGGAAGGCGTACACGACGCAGTACAGCGCCTCCAGGACGCGGCTGTCGCCCTTCAGCGGCTCCCAGGAGTGCCCCATCGCGACGAGCACGATCGCCAGGTACTTGGCGTTGTCGAAGAACGCGTCGCGCTGTCCGTCCGCCGGTGGCCGGGCCGGGGGACGCGGTGCTGGGTTCTGGCCGGGGGGCGTGGCGGCGGCAAACATCTGAGGCACCCTAGCGTCGCCTGTGGGATTTCGTGAAACCGCCGAAGTGAATGCTGGATATCTTCCGTGATCACTTGTGAACCGCCGGTCTATTTACCCGAGTCGACTCCTGCGTCCATGCGGTTTCATGGGGCACTTACACCCGCGATGTCCCTATTCATCCTGACTAATTGGTGCATAACGCCAGCGTGTGATCCCGGCTTGTGATGCCTGTGTCAACAATTCGAATTGGCTGCGCGGGCGTTGTGTGGACACCGCAACCAAGTCGCTCAATTACCTTGGATCTACGGCCGGGTGGGGCGTCGAATTACTGTGCGGGCGGGGGCCGGTGGGCGGTGAGTTGTCGACGTTGTGTCACGGGCCGCATAGTGCGGCCGGGTTGGTGGCACGATGGTTCTGGCGGGGGTGCGGGGTCGTACCCCCGGGCCGGGAGAGCGGAACCGACCGAGGGCGTGATCAGTTGTGGCCATTTCACTGTCTGTGGTGCTGCTGTTGGCGATCATCCTGGTAGTGCTGATCAGAGGGGGGAACATCAAGGCCGGCCCCGCGATCGTGGCCGTCCTCTTCGGCTTCTTCCTCGCGTCGACCGGGATGGCCCCCTCGATCCAGCGCTTCCTCGACTCGATAGCGCAGACCATCAACTCGATCAGCTTCTGACCGCGCGGGCGCGCGCGGGCGCGCCCGCGCGGCGCAGACGTGAACCGTGGATGCGCCCCCTGGACGCGATCCGTGGGCGAAGGAGCACGAGACGTAGATTCCGTACGCCCTGTACGGCGTCCGCTCCGTCCGTGCGGTCGGCGTGTCCGGCGAGCGGCGGCCCGGCCCCGGACGCGCCGAAGGCCCAGGCGAGGAGGTCGAAACCTCTCACCTGGGCCTTCGCCACGCGGAGCGGGCGACGGGAATCGAACCCGCGTAGCCAGTTTGGAAGACTGGGGCTCTACCATTGAGCTACGCCCGCACAACACGCGCCGCAGATCGGTGACCGCGGCACAGAAGGCATCGTAGCGGGTCGTCCGCCGCGTAGGCCAACGTGTTGGTGTGCACGGACGGGATGCCGACGCGGGTGAACAAAGCGGCCGACGCGGGCTGCCCCGCCATGTACCCTACGTGTCGCACCGAAACGGGGTGTGGCGCAGCTTGGTAGCGCGTCCGCTTTGGGAGCGGAAGGCCGTGGGTTCAAATCCCGCCACCCCGACCACCGAATGACGGCGTCCGTCTTGATCGCCTTTTGGGGCGCTGAGCGGCTGCGGTTACTATGCAAGCTGCGCGCCCGCGTGTCCCGGCCCCCACTCGGCGGCCTACGAACTCCTCCGGGCGGCGAAACTCCGCCGGTGCCTCTCTGGCCCCGGCAGAACCCAAGCAGTCAGCCACAAGGAGACCGAACCGTGAAGAGCGCCGTGGAGACCCTGAACCCGACCCGGGTTCGGCTCACTGTCGAGGTGCCCTTCGAGGAGCTCAAGGACAGCCTCGACGCGGCGTACAAGAAGATCAACCAGCAGGTCACGGTGAAGGGCTTCCGCAAGGGCAAGATCCCGGCCCGCGTCATCGACCAGCGGTTCGGCCGCGGTGCGGTGCTGGAGGAGGCCGTCAACGACGCGCTCCCGAAGTTCTACACCGAGGCGGTCAACGAGGCCGAGCTCAACCCGCTGGGCCAGCCCGAGGTCGACATCACGGAGCTGAAGGACGGCGAGACGCTGAACTTCACCGCCGAGGTCGACATCCGCCCCGCCCTGGAGATCCCGGACTACTCCGGTATCGAGGTCGAGGTCGACGCCGTCGAGGTGACGGACGAGGACATCGAGAAGTCCGTGGAGCAGCTCCGTGAGCGCTTCGCCTCCACCTCCCCGGTCGAGCGGGCCGCCCAGGACGGCGACGTCGTCACCATCGACCTGGAGGCCAAGGTCGACGGCGAGGTGCTCGAGGACGGCATCGCCGACGGCGTCTCCTACACCATCGGCTCCGGCGAGCTGCTGGACGGCATCGACGACGCCGTGAAGGGCCTGGAGGCCGGTGGCGAGGCCACCTTCACCTCCGAGCTCAAGGGCGGCTCCGCGGCCGGCCGCGAGGCCGAGGTCACCGTCAAGGTCACCCAGGTCGCCGCCCGCGAACTCCCCGAGCTGGACGACGAGTTCGCGCAGCTCGCCTCCGAGTTCGACACCCTGGACGAGCTGAAGGCCGACAGCCGCAAGCGCCTGGCCAACATGAAGACCTACGACCAGGCCACCCAGGCCCAGGAGCGCGTCCTGGAGAAGCTCCTGGAGCTCGTCGAGGTGCCCGTCCCCGAGAAGCTGCTCGAGGACGAGATCAACACCCGCAAGCACAACCTGGAGCACCACCAGCTCGGCCAGATGGGCCTCGACCTGGAGAAGTACCTCGAGATCCAGGGCAAGACCGCCGAGGAGTTCGAGGCCGAGACCAAGGAAGCCGCGGTCAAGGGCATCAAGACCCAGTTCGTCCTCGACGAGCTGGTCAAGGTCGAGAAGCTGAACGTCAACCAGGAGGAGCTCACCGAGCACCTCATGCGGCGTGCGGCCTCCTCCGGCATGTCCCCCGACCAGTTCGCCCAGGCCGTCGTCGAGGGCGGCCAGGTCCCGCTCCTGGTCGGCGAGGTCGCCCGCGGCAAGGCCCTGGCCGTCGTGGTCGAGGCCGCCACGGTGAAGGACACCAACGGCGAGATCGTCGACCTGGACGACGAGGACGAGGACGAGACGGAGGCCCCCGAGGCCGCCGCCGAGGCCGCGGACGCCACGGACGAGGAGAAGTCCGAGGGCTGAGCCCACGGCGCCTCCAGCGACGTAGAAGGGGCTCCTGGGCACTGCCCGGGGGCCCCTTGCCATAGGGCCTGGGGTCAGCGCCCCGAAAGGGGCGCGGGGAACTGCGCGAGCGGCCACATCGGACCCGCAGCCGCCTCCCACCGGCACAGCCGCGGCGGGTCGGCGGCGGCCCTTCCGCCGGAGGCACCTGCGCCGGCACAACCACGGCGAGTAGCCATCGGCCCACCGCCGGAGGCTCTACGCCCCCGGCGAACAGCCCTGTTACCGGGATTCCCCGAAGGGACCATCGCGTTAGGGTCCATGAGTACGAGGGCAGCCAAGCCCCCGGCTACGGAAACGTGAGACGGCCCGGCGCCGTCGTAAGACGAGCAGGTGGATACGTGACGAATCTGATGCCCTCCGCCGCCGGCGAGCCTTCCTTCGGTGGTGGCCTCGGCGACCAGGTCTACAACCGGCTGCTCGGCGAGCGGATCATCTTCCTGGGTCAGCAGGTGGACGATGACATCGCCAACAAGATCACCGCGCAGCTGCTGCTACTCGCGGCGGAGCCCAACAAGGACATCTTCCTCTACATCAACAGCCCCGGCGGCTCGGTGACGGCCGGTATGGCGATCTACGACACCATGCAGTTCATTCCGAACGACGTGGTCACCATCGCCATGGGCATGGCGGCCTCGATGGGCCAGTTCCTGCTCACCGGCGGCACCGCCGGCAAGCGCTTCGCCCTGCCGCACACGGACATCATGATGCACCAGGGCTCCGCGGGCCTGGGCGGTACGGTCTCGGACATCAAGATCCAGGCCCAGTACCTGCTGCGCACCAAGAAGACCATGTCCGAGTTGACCGCCCTGCACTCCGGCCAGTCCGTCGAGACGATCGTCCGCGACGGCGACCGCGACCGCTGGTTCACCCCGGAAGAGGCCAAGGAGTACGGTCTCATTGACGGGATCATCACGCATGCCTCCGGTGTTCCGGGAGGCGGCGGTACCGGCGCCTCCTGAGCCCGGCCACGCCCCGCTCCGCCGAGACTCCAGCCCCCCGAACGCCACCAGGACGGTGAACACCCTCATGAGCAACATTCCCGGCGCTGCTGACGCCCGCTACGACGGGCCCCGGCCCGACGCCCGCTACGTCATCCCGCGCTTCGTCGAGCGCACCTCCCAGGGCATTCGCGAGTACGACCCGTACGCGAAGCTCTTCGAGGAGCGCGTGATCTTCCTCGGCGTCCAGATCGACGACGCCTCCGCCAACGACGTCATGGCGCAGCTGCTGTGCCTGGAGTCGATGGACCCCGACCGGGACATCTCGATCTACATCAACAGCCCGGGCGGCGACATGACCGCCCTCACGGCGATCTACGACACGATGCAGTTCGTGAAGCCCGACATCCAGACGGTCTGCATGGGCCAGGCGGCCTCCGCCGCCGCGATCCTGCTGGCCGCGGGCACGCCCGGCAAGCGCATGGCGCTGCCGAACTCCCGCGTGCTGATCCACCAGCCGGCCGGTTCCACCGGCCGCGGCCAGCTCTCCGACCTGGAGATCATCGCCAACGAGTTCACGCGGATGCGTGAGCAGCTGGAGGACATGCTGGCCAAGCACTCCAACCGGCCGATCGAGCAGGTCCGCGAGGACATCGAGCGCGACAAGATCCTCACGGCCGAGGAAGCGCTGGAGTACGGCATCGTGGACCAGATCATCTCCACCCGGAAGATGAACAACGCTGACGTCCGCTGACAGAGGATGTAGTCTCTGCCGCCCTTGGCCCGGTTTGACCGTGGGCTCGGCAAGGTGCACGTCAAAGTGAACCGTGCCAAGGGGGGCCCGTACGGGGGGCCCGGCAAGGTACCGTCGACATAAGGCAGCACCAGGAGCCGCTGGATTCGAAAGAGTCCAGGCGTCTCCCAGGCGAAGGGGAAGCACACCGTGGCACGCATCGGTGACGGCGGCGATCTGCTCAAGTGCTCGTTCTGCGGCAAGAGCCAGAAGCAGGTCAAGAAGCTCATCGCAGGGCCCGGTGTGTACATCTGCGACGAGTGCATCGACCTCTGCAACGAGATCATCGAGGAGGAACTCGCCGAGACGAGCGAGGTGCGCTGGGAGGAACTCCCCAAGCCCCGCGAGATCTACGAGTTCCTGGAGGGCTACGTGGTCGGCCAGGAGGCCGCCAAGAAGGCCCTCTCGGTCGCGGTGTACAACCACTACAAGCGGGTCCAGGCCGGTGAGAACGGCGGCGGCCAAAGCCGCGAGGACGCCATCGAGTTGGCGAAGTCCAACATCCTGCTGCTGGGCCCCACCGGCTCCGGCAAGACCCTCCTGGCGCAGACCCTGGCCCGCATGCTGAACGTCCCGTTCGCGATCGCCGACGCCACCGCGCTGACGGAGGCCGGCTACGTGGGCGAGGACGTCGAGAACATCCTCCTCAAGCTGATCCAGGCGGCCGACTACGACGTCAAGAAGGCCGAGACCGGGATCATCTACATCGACGAGATCGACAAGGTAGCCCGTAAGAGCGAAAATCCTTCGATCACGCGAGACGTCTCCGGCGAGGGTGTGCAGCAGGCCCTTCTCAAGATCCTCGAAGGCACCACGGCCTCCGTCCCGCCGCAGGGCGGCCGCAAACACCCGCACCAGGAGTTCATCCAGATCGACACGACGAACGTGCTGTTCATCGTGGGCGGTGCGTTCGCGGGCCTGGAGAAGATCATCGAGTCCCGGGCGGGTGCCAAGGGCATCGGCTTCGGCGCGACGATCCGCTCCAAGCGGGAGCTGCAGTCCAAGGACCAGTTCGAGGACGTCATGCCCGAGGACCTGGTGAAGTTCGGCATGATCCCCGAGTTCATCGGCCGGCTGCCCGTCATCACCTCGGTCCACAACCTGGACCGCGAGGCCCTGCTCCAGATCCTGATCGAGCCGCGCAACGCGCTGGTGAAGCAGTACCAGCGCCTCTTCGAACTCGACGGCGTGGAGCTGGACTTCGAGCGCGAGGCCCTGGAGGCCATCGCCGACCAGGCGATCCTCCGCCAGACCGGCGCGCGCGGCCTGCGCGCCATCATGGAGGAAGTCCTCATGTCGGTGATGTACGAGGTGCCGTCCCGCAAGGACGTGGCCCGCGTCGTCATCACGGCCGACGTCGTCCACTCCAACGTCAACCCGACCCTGATCCCGCGCGACGCGCGCGGCCGGGGCGCGGGCGAGCAGAAGTCGGCGTAACCACGTCAACACCGAAGCGCCGGGCCCTCCTCCGAGGAGGGCCCGGCGCTTCGGCGTTCACACCGCTCGCACGTCGTACAGGTCTACTTGGCGACGCGCGCCTGCGCGCGGACATCGGCGGCGAGCTTCGCCGACTCGTCGACGCTGTACGTCTTCACACCCGCCGTCGGCTCCACCATGCCGATCGTGCTGTAGTCCGCCCAGATGCACAGGTACGCCGTCTGCTGCTTGCCGGTGAGCTGGCTCTTGCCCTGCGCCTGCTGGCACTTCATCACCGCGCCGTCCAGCCCGGCGGGGGACACCGACTGCGCGTCGCCGACCAGCTTCACGCTGTCGTCGTCGGAGGTGCCCTCCTTCTTCATCTGCGCGAAGGTGGCGTCCAGCGCGGCCTGCGGGTCCTTCACCGAGCCGTAGACCCCGAACAGGGTGAGGTTCTCGGCGGTCTGCGCCTTCGCCAGGTCCGTCGGGTCGGTGGCGTCGAGGGACTCCAGGTCGACGGTCGAGTAGATCGCGGTGACCGAAGTGGCGTCGGTGACGCCGGACTTGGCGAAGTCCTTGGCGTCACTCGAACTCGCCTTCTCCTCGCTGGGGTCGCCCACCCGCTTGTACTTGGCGGACAGCAGCGAGGCCGGCGCGGTGAGCTTGTGCGGCCCGTCGTCCTTGAGCCCGCCGCTCCCGCCCCCGGCGAGCACGAAGTACGCGCCGACCGCCACGGCCGCCACCACCGCCACCGCGCCGATGACCAGGCCCGTCTTCTTCCGGCCGCCGCCCGGAGCCGGCGGCTGCGGAACGCCGTAGGGCTGCTGGCCGTACGGAGGCTGGCCGTAGGGCGGCTGCGGCGGGACGGGAGGGACGCCCTGGGGCGGGTAGCCGTAGCCCGGCTGCGGCGGCTGCGGCGGGGCCTGCTGGGGGTAGCCGTAGCCGGGCTGGGGCGCCTGCGGCGGCTGGCCGTACGGACCCGGCTGCTGTCCGTACGGTCCCGGCTGCTGCGGCGGCCCTCCGTACGGGCCCGGCTGGTTGTAGCTCATCTCTGGGTTCCCCTCCAGATGCTTATGTGTTCCTGACATCCTGGCTCAGCCACAGGGGACTCACGGCACGAGGGTGCTCACCGTTACAGAACAAACGCGTTTCGGGACAGCGCCGGGACACCCCTAAACTGAGCCCCGTGACCGAGAATGCTCAGCAGCAGCCCACAGCGCCCAGCACCGAACTGCCGACCCAGTACGCGCCGGCCGATGTAGAGGGGCCGCTGTACGAGCGCTGGGTGGAGCGGGGTTACTTCGCGGCCGACGCCAAGAGCGACAAGCCCGCGTACACCATCGTCATCCCGCCGCCGAACGTCACCGGCTCCCTGCACCTGGGCCATGCCTTCCAGCACACGCTGATGGACGCGCTGACCCGCCGCAAGCGCATGCAGGGCTTCGAGGCGCTCTGGCTGCCCGGCATGGACCACGCCGGTATCGCCACCCAGAACAAGGTCGAGCAGCAGCTCGCCGAGGAGGGCAAGTCCCGCCAGGACCTCGGCCGCGAGACGTTCGTCGAGCGCGTCTGGCAGTGGAAGGAAGAGTACGGCGGCAAGATCCTCGGCCAGATGCGCCGGCTCGGCGACGGCGTCGACTGGGACCGTGAGCGCTTCACCATGGACGAGGGCCTGTCCAAGGCCGTCCAGACCATCTTCAAGAAGCTCTACGAAGACGAGCTGATCTACCGCGCCGAACGCATCATCAACTGGTGCCCGCGCTGTCTGACGGCCATCTCGGACATCGAGGTGGAGTACCAGGAGGACGACGGCGAGCTGGTCTCCATCAAGTACGGCGAGGGGGACGAGACGCTGGTCGTCGCCACCACCCGCGCGGAGACGATGCTCGGTGACACGGCCGTCGCCGTCCACCCCGACGACGAGCGGTACCGGCACCTGGTCGGCAGGCGCATCAAGCTCCCGCTGACCGACCGTACGATCCCCGTCGTCGCGGACACGCACGTCGACCCGGAGTTCGGC
Organism: Streptomyces sp. NPDC026538; assembly: GCF_055567535.1. Lineage (NCBI taxonomy): Bacteria > Bacillati > Actinomycetota > Actinomycetes > Kitasatosporales > Streptomycetaceae > Streptomyces > Streptomyces sp. NPDC026538. The sequence goes on along the minus strand of NZ_JBVHQG010000001.1, from coordinate 1,065,836 downwards.
ACGGGTGCCGTCAAGGTCACCCCGGCCCACGACCCGAACGACTTCGCGATCGGCCAGCGCCACAACCTCGAGTCCATCACCGTGATGGACGAGCGGGCCGTCATCACGGTCCACGGTCCCTTCGAGGGCCTGGACCGCTTCGAGGCGCGTTCCGCGATCGTCGCGGCGCTGCGCTCGCAGGGCCGGATCGTCGCCGAGAAGCGGCCGTACGTCCACAGCGTCGGCCACTGCTCGCGCTGCAGCACGACCATCGAGCCGCGGCTGTCCATGCAGTGGTGGGTCAAGGTCGGCCCGCTGGCGAAGGCGGCCGGTGACGCGGTCCGCGACGGGCGGGTCAAGATCCACCCCGAGGACATGTCGAAGCGGTACTTCGACTGGGTCGACAACATGCACGACTGGTGCATCTCGCGCCAGCTGTGGTGGGGCCACCGGATCCCGGTCTGGTACGGCCCCGACGGCGAGGTCGTCTGCGTCGGCCCCGACGAGCAGCCGCCCGGCACCGAGGCGGAGGGGTGGAAGCAGGACACCGACGTCCTGGACACCTGGTTCTCCTCGGGCCTGTGGCCGTTCTCCACCCTCGGCTGGCCCGAACAGACCGCGGACCTGCGGAAGTTCTACCCGACCGACGTCCTGCTGACCGGCCACGACATCATCTTCTTCTGGGTCGCCCGGATGATGATGTTCGGTCTCTACGCGATGGACGGCGAGGTCCCCTTCCGCACCATCGCGCTGACCGGCCTGGTCCGTGACGAGCGCGGCAAGAAGATGTCGAAGTCCTTCGGCAACGTCGTCGACCCGCTGGACTGGATGGACAAGTACGGCTCCGACGCCGTCCGCTTCACCCTGGCCCGCGGCGCCAACCCCGGCACCGACGTCCCGATCGGCGAGGACTGGGTCCAGGCCTCCCGCAACTTCGCCAACAAGATCTGGAACGCGACCCGCTTCGCCCTGATGAACGGCGCGACCGTCCAGGGCCCGCTCCCGGACGCGTCCGAGATGTCGGCGACGGACCGCTGGATCCTGTCCCGCCTCAACAAGACGGTCGCCGAAGTCGACGCGTTCTACGACGACTTCCAGTTCGCGAAGCTGTCCGACGCCCTCTACCACTTCGCGTGGGACGAGGTCTTCGACTGGTACGTCGAGCTGTCGAAGACGACGTTCCAGGCGGGCGGCCGGGGCGCCGAGGTCTCCCAGCGGGTCCTGGGCGAGGTCCTCGACGTCACCCTGAAGCTGCTCCACCCGGTGGTCCCCTTCGTCACGGACACCCTGTGGACGACCCTGACCGGGGGCGAGTCGGTCGTCATCGCCGACTGGCCGGCCGACAGCGGCTTCCGCGACGAGGCGGCCGAGCGGGAGATCGAGAGCCTCCAGTCCGTCATCACCGAGGTCCGCCGCTTCCGCGCCGACCAGGGCCTGCAGCCCGGCCAGCGGGTCCCCGCGCGCCTCACCCTCGACGGCACGGCGCTCGCCCCGCACGAGGCGGCCATCCGCCAGCTGCTGCGGCTCCAGCCGGAGGGCGACGCCTTCGCGGCCACGGCCACCCTCCCGGTCGCCGGCGCCACGGTCGCCCTCGACCTCTCCGGCACGATCGACGTGGCGGCGGAGCGCAAGCGCCTCGCCAAGGACCTCGCGGCCGCCGAGAAGGAGAAGGCCCAGGCGACCGCCAAGCTCGGCAACGAGGCGTTCCTGGCGAAGGCCCCGGACAACGTGGTGGACAAGATCCGCGGCCGGCTGGCCAAGGCGGACGAGGACATCGCCCGCATCCAGACCCAGCTGGACCGCCTTCCGCAGGCCTGACCCGCACGCCCCCGCACGCCCCCGCAGGCGTCCGGCAGCCCGTTCCGCGGGCCGCCGGGCGCCTGCGTCTGTTTCGTCCGTCATCAAGCGCGGACCGGCCACCGCCCTACAATCCAAAAGTAGGGACATGACCTGAATGTTCCTTTCTGATGCTTCGTGGCGGAGGGAACGCCCGCATGCTGCGCAGGGGCCGAACGAAGACACCTCCGCACAGGGGACTGGTTCCCCTGACGGCTGTCACGGGCGCCCTGCTCGCCGTACTCATCGGCCTCGTCTTCCTGATGCTGCTCTGGGCGATCCAGGACGCGCGCGGCTCCCTGGTGACCGCCCGGGGCGGCCGGCCGGCACTCACCCAGGCCATGGACGTCGAGAAGGCCGTGCTCGACATGGAGGGCGGTCAGCTGAGCTACGTCGTCACCCGGCAGGACGAGTTCCTCAAGCCGTGGCGGGCGGGGCGGGCCGCGTTCCCCGCGCAGGCACAGCGGCTCGTGGACATGAGCCCCTCCGCCTCCCAGCGGCGGCTCGCCCGGCAGATCCAGGAGTCCGGGCAGTCCTTCATCGACGACTACTCGGTCCCGCTCGTCGACGCGGCCCGGCGCGGCGATCCCGACGCGAGCAGCAGCGCACGCACGCGGGAGGGCAGACGGCGCGTCGAGGCGCTCCGCGGCCAGCTCGGCAACTACCTCGGCGACGAGCGCGTCGTCATCGACCGGCGCGAGCACGCCCTCGAGCACCGGATGGACCGGCTGACCTTCGCGGCGTCCGTCGGTGTCGCCGGGGCGGTCCTGCTGATCGTCGGCTACGGGGCCTATGTGACCCGGGTGATCGTCTGGCCGGTGCGGAGGATGGCCGTCACCGCGACCCGGCTCGCCGCCGGAGACCTCAGCGCACGGGTGCCGCCCTCCGGCAGGCGGGAGATCGGGCAGCTGGAGACGGCGTTCAACAGCATGGCCGCCTCTCTGGAGAAGAGCCACCGGCGGCTCAGACTGCTCTACGACGCCGGTACGGCCGTGGGCACCACCCTCGATGTGCGGCGGACCGCCGACGAACTCGTCCGGGTCGCCGTCCCTCGCTTCGCCGACCACGTCACCGTCGACCTGGCGGCGGCCGTCCTGACCGGCGGGGAGCCCGCGAACGACGACGGCGCGGGCCTGCAGCGGGTCGCCCGGGGCGGCATCCGCGACGAGTCGCCGCTGGCCCCGGTCGGCGCACCGGCCGCATCCTGGCCGGCCGCCCCCGGCACCGGGCCGGCCCTCTACTCCGACCTGCGCGCCGCTCCGGCGGGGTGGGCCGCCGACACCCGGTGCGGGGACCGGCTGCTCGCCTACGGCATGCGCTCGCTGATCACCGCGCCGCTGTCGGCGCAGGGCGTCCCGATGGGGGTGATCGCCTTCTGGCGGACCAGGGACTCCCCGCCGTTCGAGAAGGACGACCTGTCCGACGCCGAGGAACTGGCCGCGAAGACCGCGGCCGCCATCGACAACGCGCGGCGCTACACCCGGGAGCGCGAGACCGCGCTGGCCCTCCAGCACAGCCTGCTGCCGCACGCCCTGCCCGCCCGGCCGACCGTCGACATCGCCTACCGCTACCTGCCGACCGGCACCCGGGCCGGAGTCGGGGGCGACTGGCTCGACGTGATCCCGCTGTCGGGCACCCGGGTGGCCCTGGTCGTCGGGGACGTCGTCGGCCACGGCATCCAGGCCTCGGCCACCATGGGCCGGCTGCGCACGGCGGTCCGTACCCTCGCCGACGTCGACCTGCCGCCGGAGGAACTCCTCACCCACCTCGACGACCTCGTCCTCCACCTCGACGACGGCGCCCCGGAACCGGCCGGAGAGGTGGGTTCGACCTGCCTGTACGCCGTCTACGACCCGATCTCGCGGCGGTGCTCCCTCGCCAGCGCGGGGCATCCGCTGCCCTTCGTGATCACTCCGCAGGGCGCGGTGGAGAAGGCCCCCGGCCAGGCCGGACCGCCCCTCGGGCTCGGCGGACTGCCGTTCGAGACGACCGAGCTGGACCTCGCCGGGGGCACCACCCTCGCGCTGTTCAGCAACGGCCTGGTGCACTCCCGCAACCTCGACCTGAGCCAGGGCCTCGAACGGCTCCGCCGTGCGCTGGCGACGCCCGGGGAGTCGCTGGAGGCCACCTGCGACCGCGTCATGGCCACGCTGCGCACCGGCGAACAGGCGGACGACGTCGCCCTGCTGCTCGCCCGCACCCATGCCCTGCCCTGCGACCGGGTGGCCACCTGGGAGGTCCCCGCGGACGCCGAGCACGTCGCCCGGGCCCGGACGCTGACCATCGACCAGCTCGGCGCCTGGCAGCTGGAGGACCTGTCGTTCACCACCGAACTGGTGGTCAGTGAGCTGGTCACCAACGCCATCCGCTACGGCGGCTCCCCGATCCAGCTGCGGCTCATCCGGGACACCGCGATGCTGATCTGCGAGGTCTCCGACGGCAGCAGCACCGCCCCCCACCTGCGGCGGGCCCGGGTCTTCGACGAGGGCGGCCGCGGCCTGCTGCTGGTCGCCCAGCTCACCCAGCGCTGGGGCACCCGGCAGACCGCCGCCGGCAAGACCATCTGGTGCGAACAGGCCCTGCCCCCCGCCGATCCCTCCTAGCCCTTCGGGCCCTCCTGGGCCGCCGGGCCGGTGCCGGGCTCCGTAGACTGGTGCCGTGAGTGATCTGCCCCCGCGCGACCCCCATGACAGCTTCGACGAGAACTTCGACGACATCGTCGAGGCCGAGACGGAACGCGACCCCGATCTCGCGGTGATCGAGGCCGGCAGCCGGACCCTGCGTACCCAGGGCGGTCCGGCGCAGGCCGACGTCCCGGGCCGCCCCGAGGACCCCGAGGTCGACCGGGCCCTGCGCGAGGTCGAGGCGGAGCTGGCCACCCGCTGGGGCGAGACCAAGCTGGAGCCGTCGGTCACCCGGATCACCGCCCTGATGGACGTCCTGGGCGAGCCCCAGCGGGCGTACCCCTCGATCCACATCACCGGCACCAACGGCAAGACGTCCACCGCCCGCATGGTCGAGGCCCTGCTCGGCGCCTTCGACCTGCGCACCGGCCGCTACACCAGCCCCCACGTGCAGTCGATCACCGAGCGCATCAGCCTCGACGGCGCCCCGATCTCCGCCGAGCGGTTCATCGAGACGTACCAGGACATCAAGCCCTACGTCGAGATGGTCGACTCCCGGCAGGAGTACCGGCTCTCCTTCTTCGAGGTGCTCACCGGCATGGCGTACGCGGCCTTCGCGGACGCCCCCGTCGACGTCGCCGTCGTCGAGGTCGGCATGGGCGGCTCCTGGGACGCCACCAACGTGATCGACGGCGACGTCGCCGTCGTCACCCCCATCGACCTCGACCACACCGACCGGCTCGGCGAGACCACCGCCGAGATCGCCGGCGAGAAGGCCGGGATCATCAAGCAGGACGCCACCGTGATCCTGGCCCAGCAGCCGGTGGACGCGGCCCAGGTGCTGCTGAAGAAGGCCGTCGAGGTGGACGCCACGGTGGCCCGGGAGGGCCTGGAGTTCGGCGTGGTCGCCCGCCAGGTCGCCGTCGGCGGCCAGCTGCTCACCCTGCGCGGCCTCGGCGGCGAGTACGACCAGATCTTCCTCCCTCTGCACGGCCCCTACCAGGCCCACAACGCGGCCGTCGCGCTGGCCGCCGTGGAGGCGTTCTTCGGCGTCGGCGCCCAGCGTCCGGAGCCCCTCGCCATCGACACGGTCCGCAAGGCCTTCGCGGCGGTCACCTCGCCGGGCCGGCTCGAAGTCGTACGGAGCTCTCCCACCGTCGTCCTGGACGCCGCGCACAACCCGGCCGGCGCCCGCGCCACCGCCGAGGCGGTCGGCGAGGCCTTCGACTTCAGCCGGCTGATCGGCGTGGTCGGGGCGAGCGGCGACAAGAACGTCCGGGGCCTCCTGGAGGCCTTCGAGCCGATCTTCGCCGAGGTCGTGATCACCCAGAACTCCACCCATCGCGCGATGGACGCGGACGAACTGGCCGCGGTCGCCGTCGAGGTGTTCGGCGAGGACCGCGTCCAGGTCGAGCCGCGGCTGCCGGACGCCCTGGAGGCCGCGATCACGCTGGCCGAGGAGGAGGGCGAGTTCGCGGGCGCGGGGGTGCTGGTCACCGGCTCGGTCATCACGGTCGGCGAGGCCCGCCTGCTGCTGGGGAGGGCCTGACCATGCGGACGCTCTGCTCCTCCACCCTGATCGGCGAGTTCTTCGTCATCGGCTTCGCCGCGCTGGTCGCCATGAAGGACCCCGACCTGTCCACCGCCACGGTGTGGCTGGTCAGCGGCATCGCGATGTTCCTCTGCGTGGCCCTGTGCGGTGTGATCACCCGCCCCGGCGGCATCGTCCTCGGCTGGGCCCTGCAGATCGCGCTGATCGGCTCCGGCGTCTTCGTGCCGACGATGTACTTCTTGGGCGCGGTCTTCGCGGCCCTGTGGTGGGCGTCGGTGCACTACGGCAGGAAGATCGACGAGGCGAAGGCCCGCTTCGCGGCGGAGAGCACCGAGAACAGCCCGACCGGCGTGTGAGGCCGAGGCCGTTCAGCCGGAGCGGGGGTCCGGGGGCGGCAGCCCCCGGCCGCCGGTGACCGGGCCTACTGACACTGCGTGACGGACGCCCGGACCAGCCCTGTAGCCTCTCCTCACCGCACACGTAAGTACCGCGAAGGAGCCCTCACGTGACTCAGCGCACCCTCGTCCTGCTCAAGCCCGACGCCGTCCGTCGCGGCCTGACCGGCGAGATCATCGGCCGTATCGAGCGCAAGGCCGACTGGCGGATCACCGCGCTGGAGCTGCGCTCCCTGGAGCGGGCGACGCTGGAGCAGCACTACGCCGAGCACGTCGGCAAGCCGTTCTACGAGCCGCTGGTCGAGTTCATGGCCTCCGGCCCGGTCGTCGCCCTGATCGTCGAGGGCGAGCGGGTCATCGAGGGCATCCGCGCACTGGCCGGCCCCACCGACCCGATCGCCGCCGCGCCGGGCTCGATCCGCGGCGACTTCGGGGTGATCGTCCGCGAGAACCTGATCCACGCGTCCGACTCCGAGGAGTCCGCCGAACGTGAGATCAAGATCTTCTTCCCGGGCCGCTCCTGACTCCCCGGGGCGGGGCCCCGTAGAGTTTCCGTAGATTTTTCTGACGGATCGTCAGTCCACTACTCCGTCTGGCCTGGGACGGTCGAATGATTTCGGCCGTCCCTCGGCATATGCGTGCCGATCGGGGGAACGAGTGCCCCCGTCGGACCGTCTCCACAAGCGAGGCGGCCCTGTACGTGATGACAATGGCGAAGACCCTCGCGCAGTGTTCGTGCAGGCGCGTCTACGATGTAAGCCTTCACGTCACAGCACCCACTTCGCCGACCTGAAATGCCCTCAAAAGCTCCCAGGAAGGCCAGACGAATCCTGATGGGGAACTCAATGTCGTTCATCGGCCGTGACATGGCTGTCGACCTCGGGACCGCCAACACGCTGGTGTACGTCAGGGGTCGCGGGATCGTACTCAACGAGCCGTCCGTTGTCGCGATCAATACGAACACCGGTGGAATTCTCGCGGTCGGCGCGGAAGCGAAGAAGATGATCGGGCGCACGCCCGGCAACATCGTCGCCGTACGGCCGCTGAAGGACGGCGTGATCGCCGACTTCGAGATCACCGAGCGTATGCTCCGCTACTTCATCCTGAAGATCCACAAGCGGCGCTACCTGGCGCGGCCGCGGGTCGTCGTGTGCGTGCCCTCCGGTATCACCGGGGTCGAGCGCCGCGCGGTGATCGAGGCGTCGTCGCAGGCCGGTGCCCGCCAGGTGCACATCATCGAGGAGCCCATGGCCGCAGCCATCGGCTCCGGCCTGCCGGTCCACGAGGCCACGGGCAACATGGTGGTGGACATCGGCGGCGGCACCACGGAGGTCGCGGTCATCTCGCTGGGCGGCATCGTCACCGCCCAGTCGATCCGCGTCGCGGGCGACGAGCTGGACAACGCGATCATCCAGCACATCAAGAAGGAGTACAGCCTCCTTCTCGGTGAGCGGACGGCGGAGCAGATCAAGATCACGATCGGTTCCGCGTACGACCTGGACGCCGACGAGCACACCGAAATCCGCGGCCGGGACCTGGTGTCCGGGCTGCCGAAGACCGTGGTCATCTCGGCCGCCGAGGTCCGCAAGGCGATCGAGGAACCCGTCAACGCGATCGTGGACGCCGTCAAGACCACGTTGGACAAGTGCCCGCCGGAGCTGTCCGGTGACATCATGGACAGGGGAATCGTTCTGACCGGCGGCGGAGCCCTGCTGCGCGGTCTGGACGAGCGGCTGCGCCGGGAGACCGGCATGCCGATCCACATCGCCGAGGACCCGCTGGACAGCGTGGCGCTCGGCTCCGGCAAGTGCGTCGAGGAATTCGAGGCGCTCCAGCAGGTTCTGGACGCCCAGCCGCGCAGATGACGTAACTCTTCGATTCCGCCGTACGAGATGATCCCCTCTCGTGCGGCGGATCGTTGATATGGAGGCATAGGCTCCCAAGAACGAGCTCCGCCCCCCGACTTCCCCCCGACCAACAAAACAAGCTCCCGCAAGTTCCTATCGAGGAAGGCACGGCCGCCGCACGTGAGGGACACGAAAGAGAGCCGGCTGCTCCTGGTGCTGCTGATCGCCATCGCGTTCGCGCTGATCACGGTGGACATCCGAGGTGGCAGGAACTCGCCGGTCGACGGCGCCCGGCAGGCCGCGGCCGCGGTCTTCGGCCCGATCGAGAACGGCATGTCGACCGTGGTGGACCCGGTGGGCAACGCCGTCTCCGCCGTCCGCGACTCCGGTGAACGGCACGACCGCCTGGCCCGGCTGGAGAAGCAGAACGCGACCCTCAAGGCGAAGCTCGGCAGCGACGACCGTAACCGCAGTCGTCTCAACCAGCTCGACAAGATGCTGAAGATGGCCGGCGAGGGCCAGTACGGCATCAAGGGCGCCCAGGTCATCGCCATAGGGTCGGCGCAGGGCTTCTCCTGGACCATCACCATCGACGTCGGCGCCAACGACGGCATCAAGCGGGACATGACCGTGCTGAACGGCAACGGCCTGGTCGGCCGCGTCACCACCGTCGGCCCGGACGCCTCCACCGTGCTGCTCGCCAACGACCCCGACTTCACCGTCGGCACCCGCATGGAGGGCAGCGACGAACTCGGCTTCGCCTCCGGGCAGGGCGACCGCCCGCTGCGCGTCGAACTCCTCAACGGCAAGGCCGAGGTGAAGAAGGGCGACCGGCTCGTCACCTTCGGCTCCCAGGCCGACCGGCCCTTCGTGCCCGGCGTCCCGGTCGGCACGGTCTCCAGCGTCGACCCGTCCAACGGCGGCCTCACCCGCACCCTGTACGTCACGCCGTTCGCGTCCTTCACCAAGCTCGACATCGTCGGTGTGGTCGTCGAGGCACCGAAGAAGGACCCGCGCGACGAGGTGCTCCCGGCCAAGCCGAAGCCGACGCCGACCCCGACGGTCACCGTCACGGTCACCCCGTCCGCGAGCGCGAACACGGGATCGGACTCGGGCACGAACTCGGGCACCGACTCGGGCACGAACTCCGGCACGGACGAGACCGACACCAACGGCCAGCAGCAGCGGTAGGAGCTGAATCCCTTCATGCGTGTCAACCGGATCCTGCTCTCCTCCGCCCTGGTCGTCGTCGCCCTGGTGATCCAGGTGAGCGTCCTCGCCCGCCTCCATCTCCCGGGCGCCGTCCCCGATCTGATGCTGCTCACGGTCCTCGGCCTCGCCATGGTGTACGGCCATGTGGGCGGCGCCCTCGTCGGCTTCGGCGCCGGACTCCTCGCCGACCTCGCCCCGCCCGCCGACCACGCGGCCGGGCGTTACGCCCTGGTGCTGTGCGTCGTCGGCTACTTCGCCGGCCTCATCAAGCCGGAGAACGGCCGGCTGAAGTCCGCGACCGGGCCGATGCTCGTCGTGGTCGCCGCCGCCGTCGGCTCCACCCTGCTGTACGCGGGTGTCGGCGCCCTCGTCGGCGACACCGCCGCCCGGCACGTCGGCATGACCAGCCTGCTGATCAGCGCCGCCCTCTACGACCTGCTGCTCGCCCCGTTCGTGGTGCCCGGCATCATGTGGCTGGCCCGCCGCGCCGACAGCGACCCGCTGACGGAGGCCAACTCCGGCACCAAGGCGGGCGACATCTCCTCCGGCTGGCTCTCCTCCGGGACGGGACTGCGCGTCGGCGGCCAGCGTGGCGGTCTCGGCTCCCTGCGGGCCAGGGCCCGCACCCGCAACGTCCGCGTCGGCCGCATCAAGGGGGTCAAGCGCCTGTGAGCACGGGGGAGTTCACCCGGCGACCCGGCGACGCGGCCCACAGCTTCGTCGTATATGACACCTACGTACATCACTGAGAGGGGGAGGCAACCCAGTGACCAATATTCCCGAGACCGGACGGTCCCCACGGGTCCAGATCCGTCTCGTCGTCATCCAGATCCTGGTCCTCTCCCTGCTCGGCACCCTCGGCGGCCGCCTGTGGTACCTGCAGATCCGTGAGGGCGCCGAGTACCAGAAGGAAGCCTCCGGCAACCACGTCCAGCAGGTCGTCGACCCCGCCGTCCGCGGTTCCATCCTGGACGCGCGCGGAGTGCCCATCGCGGACAACGAGACCCGGCTGGTCGTCTCCGCCTCCCGCACCGACCTGCTCAAGCAGGCGGACGACGGCAAGGCGGTCCTCACCAAGCTCGCCGGCGTACTCGGGATGAGCCCCACCGAGGTCATGCAGAAGGTCCGCCTCTGCGACTCCAAGACCCCGCAGCCCTGCTGGAACGGCTCCCCCTACCAGCCGATCCCGATCACCGACGAGGCCACCGCCAAGCAGGCCCTGCAGATCCGCGAGCGCGCCGAGGACTTCCCCGGCATCACCGCCGAACCCGAGGCCGTACGCCGCTACCCGGCCCCCGGCAAGGCCAACACCTCCCAGGTCCTCGGCTACCTCTCCCCGGTCACCGACGCCGAGATCCAGCAGGCCCAGAACACCAGTTCGCCCTACCTGCGCTCGGACATGGTCGGCCGCTCCGGCCTGGAGCGCGAGTACGACAAGGAACTGCGCGGCAAGGCAGGCGTCACCCGCTACGAGGTCGACAACCTCGGCCGGGTCATCGGCAAGGCCAAGTCCGACGCCGCCGAGCCCGGTTCCAACCTGGTCACCAGCATCGACTCCCGCGTCCAGCGGGTCGCCGAGTACGAGCTGGACAAGGCGATGAAGGCCGCCCGCCAGCAGTACGACAAGATCACCAGTGAGAACTACAAGGCCGACTCCGGTGCCGTCGTCGTGATGGAGGCCAAGACCGGCCGGATCGTCGCGATGGCCTCCGCGCCGACCTACGACCCGAACGTCTGGGTCGGCGGCATCTCCGCCAAGGACTACAAGGCCCTCACCGGCAAGAACTCCGACTACCCGCTGCTCAACAGGGCCATACAGGGTCAGGCGGCGCCCGGTTCGACGTTCAAGGTGGTCTCCACGGCCGCCGCGGTCCAGGCCGGCTACGTGTGGGACGGCGGCTACCCCTGCACGAGTTCGTACTCGGTGGGCGGCCAGGTCTTCAAGAACTTCGAGGGCGAGAACTTCGGCCCGATCTCGCTCGGCCGCGCCCTGGAGGTGTCCTGCGACACCGTCTTCTACGGCCTCGCCGACCGCGAGTGGAAGAAGGACGGCGGCATCAACCCGAAGAAGGGCGAGCCCAAGGACTGGTTCTTCAAGACCGCCCACCAGTTCGGCCTCGGCAAGGAGACCGGCGTCGACCTCCCCAACGAGGTCACCGGCCGGGTCCCCGACCGCCAGTGGAAGCTCGACTACTGGAAGGCCAACAAGGACGCCTGGTGCAAGTCCGGCAAGAAGGACGGCACCTACGTCGAGAAGATCGAGTACGAGAACTGCCTCGAAGGCAACAAGATGCGCGAGGGCGACGAGATCAACTACTCCATCGGCCAGGGCGACACCCTCGTCACGCCGCTCCAGGAGGCGATGATCTACGGCGCGGTGGCCAACGGCGGCACCGAGTACCAGCCGACCATCGGCAAGGCCGTCGTCAGCGCCGACGGCAAGTCCGTCCAGGAGATCAAGCCCAAGGCGGTGCGCAAGCTGCCCGTCAGCCAGGCCACCCTCAGGGGCATGGACGACGCCTTCGCGGGCGTCATCACCCGCGGTACCGCCGCCTGGAAGTTCGGCGGCTGGCCGCAGGACAAGATCGCCCTGCACGGCAAGACCGGTACCGCCGAGGTCTACGGCAAGCAGACCACGTCGTGGCTGGCCACCTACAGCAAGGACTACACGGTCATCATGACCATCGCCCAGGCCGGTACCGGTTCCGGTGCCTCCGGTGAGGCGGTCCGCAACATCTACAGCGCGCTGTACGGCGTCGGTGCCGACGGCTCCATCGACAAGAACAAGGCGCTGCTCTACACCCCGCAGCAGGGCCTGCCCAAGGTCCGCACGGACGGCACCATCGCCTCCCCGAAGATCTCCAAGGACCCGGCGAAGGACTTCCAGGCGAGCCAGCAGAGCGACAAGGGCGACGACGGCCAGCAGACCCCGGCCACCACGGCCTCGCCGTCGACGGGCAACCGGAACACCCGCAGGCGGGCACGGAAGAGGGGAAGCCGGAGGATGCTGACGTGACGAGCGTTTGTGGCGGGAGGTTCCCGGCATGACCGGAGCCAACAGCTTCTCCGTCTCCGGATACGGTCCCGCGCGGGCCGGCTGGACCCGGGTCTTCGCCCGTGACTCGCTGGCCCGCCGCCTGGACTGGCCGATGCTGATGGCGGCCCTGGCGCTGTCCCTGCTGGGCTCGCTGCTGGTGTTCTCGGCGACCCGCAACCGCACCGAGATCAACCAGGGCGACCAGTACTACTTCCTGTTCCGGCACCTGATGAACACCGGCATCGGGCTCGCCCTGATGATCGGCACGGTCTGGATCGGCCACCGCCAGCTGCGCAACGCGGTGCCGATCCTCTACGGCCTGTCGCTGCTCGGCATCCTCGCCGTGCTCACCCCGCTGGGCTCCACCGTCAACGGCGCGCACTCCTGGATCGTGCTCGGCGGCGGCTTCTCGCTCCAGCCGTCCGAGTTCGTCAAGATCACCATCATCCTGGGGATGGCGATGATACTGGCGGCCCGGGTCGACGCCGGCGACAAGAAGTACCCCGACCACCGCACGGTCCTGCAGGCGCTGGGCCTGGCCTCGGTGCCGATCCTGATCGTGCTCCTGATGCCCGACCTCGGCTCGGTCATGGTCATGGTCATCATCATCCTGGCCGTGCTGCTCGCCTCCGGCGCCTCCAACCGCTGGATCTTCGGCCTGCTCGCGACCGGCCTGCTGGGCGCGATCGCGGTCTGGCAGCTGCACATCCTGGACGAGTACCAGATCAACCGCTTCGCGGCCTTCGCCAACCCCGACCTCGACCCCGCGGGCGTCGGCTACAACACCAACCAGGCCCGGATCGCCATCGGCTCCGGCGGCCTGACCGGCGCGGGCCTCTTCCACGGCTCGCAGACCACCGGCCAGTTCGTCCCCGAGCAGCAGACCGACTTCGTCTTCACGGTGGCGGGGGAGGAGCTGGGCTTCGCCGGCGCGGGCCTGATCATCGTGCTCCTCGGTGTCGTCCTGTGGCGCGCCTGCCGGATCGCCCGCGAGACGACCGAGCTGTACGGCACGGTCGTGGCGGCGGGCATTGTGGCCTGGTTCGCGTTCCAGGCGTTCGAGAACATCGGCATGACCCTCGGCATCATGCCGGTCACCGGCCTGCCGCTGCCGTTCGTGTCGTACGGCGGCTCGTCGATGTTCGCGGTGTGGGTGGCGGTGGGACTGCTGCAGTCGATCAGGGTGCAGCGCCCGATGTCGGCGTAACGGGACCGATGCCGGCGTAGGCTGACACCCAAGGGTGAGGTGCACATGTCGTTTCCGATGTGTTCACCTCAGCCTCATTCAGGCTTTTCCTCCGATACACCTCCGCGCCCGCTGTCCCTGTGCGGCAATGGCCACTAGATTCGGTTCATGGCGGATACGAAGCGTGAGATCGAGCGCAAGTACGAATCCGACGAGAGTGGGCTGCCCGACCTGACGGGCGTCGCCGGCGTGGCGAACGTCGTGGACAAGGGCACCGCCGAACTCGACGCGACCTACCACGACACCTCCGACCTGCGCCTGGCCTCGGCCCGGGTCACCCTGCGGCACCGCACCGGAGGCACCGACGCCGGCTGGCACCTCAAACTCCCGGTGGCCCCCGGCATCCGCGACGAGATCCACGCCCCGCTCTCCGACACGATCCCCGGCGAACTGGCCGGCCTGGCCCGCTCCCGGGTCCGTGAGGGCCAGCTGGTCCCGGTGATCCGGCTGCGCACCACCCGCGACATCCGCCACCTCGTCGGCGCGGACGGCGCCCTGCTCGCCGAGGTGAGCGTGGACCGCGTCCGGGCCGAACGGCTCTTCGGCGGCGCGGGCAGGGCCCAGTGGACCGAGATCGAGGTGGAACTCGCCGACGGCGGCGACCCGGCCTTCCTCGACAAGGTGGAGAAACGGTTGGGCAAGGCGGGCGTACGGCCGTCCGGGTCCGCCTCGAAACTGGCCCGGGCCCTGGCCGAGACCAAGGGCGGCAAACCGCACCCGCCCAAGCCGGACTCCGGCGCGCCCGTCACGGCCGGCGACCACGTCCTGGCCTACGTCCGCGCCCAGCGGGACGCGATCGTCGAGCTCGACCCCGCCGTACGCCTGGACACCGAGGAAGGCGTCCACGACATGCGGGTGGCCACCCGCCGGCTGCGCAGCACCTTCCGCTCCTTCGGCAAGGTCCTCGACCGGAAGGTCACCGACCCGGTCGCGGACGAGCTGAAGTGGCTGGCCGGGGAGCTCGGCGTGGGCCGCGACCAGGAGGTCCTCGCCGCACGCCTGATGACCGCCCTGGACGAGGTCCCCGGCCCCCTCGTCTCCGGCCCCGTCCACGACCGTCTGCAGGCCTGGGCCGAGGCCGGCGAGCGCGGCTCCCGGCGCCGGCTGCTCGGCGTTCTGGACTCCAAGCGCTACCTCGCCCTGCTGGACACCCTGGACACCCTGATCGCCGACCCGCCGCTGCGCAAGGCGGCCGCCGGGAAGCCGGAGAAGGTCCTCGCCAAGGCCGTGCACAAGGACTTCGCGAAGGTGACCGACCTGATCGAGACCGCCATGGCACAGCCCCCCGGCCACGACCGCGACCTCGGCCTGCACGACGCCCGCAAGAAGGCCAAGCGCACCCGCTACGCGGCCGAGGCGGCCCGCCCCGCCCTCGGCGGGGCGGCGAAGTCACTGGTCAAATCCATGAAGTCCCTCCAGTCCCTGCTCGGCGAGCACCAGGACAGCGTGATGGCCCGCCAGACCCTGCGGGAACTGTCCGCGGTGGCCCACGCGACCGGGGAGAGCGCGTTCACCTACGGGCTGCTGTACGGCCGTGAGGAACGGCGGGCGGCGCAGGCGGAGGCGGAGACGCCGGGCGCCTGGCGGAAGATCAAGAAGGCTGCGCCCGTCTGAGCGGGCGTACAGGGGACACCGCCGGGCGCGCTACGCTGGATGACCACCCTCCCCCAGCCTCCGGCCGGGGGTGCCCCCAGTCAGCTCACAAAGGTCCGCGAGATGCCTGCCGAAGCCGCCGCTCAGATCGCCGAGTCTGTGTTCCCGCAGCTCGAAGCTCTGCTCCCGCATGTGCAGAAGCCGATCCAGTACGTCGGCGGAGAGCTCAACTCCACGGTCAAGCCGTGGGAGGACTGCGACGTCCGCTGGGCGCTCATGTACCCGGACGCGTACGAGGTCGGCCTGCCCAACCAGGGCGTCATGATCCTCTACGAGGTCCTCAACGAGCAGGCGGGCGTCCTCGCCGAGCGCACGTACAGCGTGTGGCCGGACCTGGAAGCGCTGATGCGCGAGCACCGCGTCCCGCAGTTCACGGTGGACAGCCACCGCCCGGTGGGCGCCTTCGACGTGTTCGGCCTGTCCTTCTCCACGGAGCTGGGCTACACCAACATGCTCACCGCCCTCGACCTGGCCGGGATCCCCCTGGAGTCGAAGGACCGCGGCCTGGACGACCCGATCGTCCTGGCCGGCGGCCACGCGGCCTTCAACCCGGAACCCGTCGCCGACTTCATCGACGCGGCGATCATCGGCGACGGCGAGCAGGCCGTCCTCGACATGACGAAGATCATCCGCGAGTGGAAGGCGGAGGGCCGCCCCGGCGGCCGCGAGGAGGTCCTCTTCCGCCTCGCCAGAACGGGCTCCGTCTACATCCCGGCCTTCTACGACGTCGAGTACCTCCCCGACGGCCGTATCGCCCGCGTGGTCCCCAACAAGTCGGGCGTGCCGTGGCGGGTCAGCAAGCACACCGTCATGGACCTGGACGAGTGGCCGTACCCCAAGCAGCCCCTCGTCCCGCTCGCCGAGACCGTCCACGAGCGCATGTCCGTCGAGATCTTCCGCGGCTGCACCCGCGGCTGCCGCTTCTGCCAGGCCGGCATGATCACCCGCCCGGTGCGCGAGCGCTCGATCACCGGCATCGGCGAGATGGTCGACAAGGGCCTCAAGGCGACCGGCTTCGAGGAGGTCGGCCTCCTCTCCCTCTCCTCCGCGGACCACTCGGAGATCGGCGACATCGCCAAGGGCCTGGCCGACCGTTACACCGAGGACAAGATCGGCCTCTCCCTCCCCTCCACCCGCGTCGACGCCTTCAACGTCGACCTGGCGAACGAACTGACCCGCAACGGCCGCCGTTCCGGCCTCACCTTCGCCCCCGAGGGCGGCTCCGAGCGCATGCGCAAGGTCATCAACAAGATGGTCTCGGAGGAGGACCTGATCCGCACGGTCGCCACCGCCTACGGCAACGGCTGGCGCCAGGTGAAGCTCTACTTCATGTGCGGCCTGCCCACGGAGACCGACGAGGACGTCCTCCAGATCGCCGACATGGCGATGAACGTCATCCAGAAGGGCCGCGAGGTCTCCGGCCAGGGCGACATCCGCTGCACGGTCTCGATCGGCGGCTTCGTCCCCAAGCCCCACACGCCCTTCCAGTGGGCCCCGCAGCTCTCGGCGGAGGAGACGGACGCGCGCCTCGAGAAGCTCCGCGACAAGATCCGCGGCGACAAGAAGTACGGCCGCTCGATCGGCTTCCGCTACCACGACGGCAAGCCCGGCATCGTCGAGGGCCTGCTCTCCCGCGGCGACCGCCGCGTCGGCGCCGTGATCCGCGCGGTCTACGAGGACGGCGGCCGCTTCGACGGCTGGCGCGAGCACTTCTCCTACGACCGCTGGATGACCTGCGCCGACAAGACGCTGCCCGCCTTCGGCGTGGACGTCGACTGGTACACCACCCGCGAGCGCACCTACGAGGAGGTCCTCCCCTGGGACCACCTCGACTCCGGCCTCGACAAGGACTGGCTCTGGGAGGACTGGCAGGACTCCCTCGACGAGACAGAGGTCGAGGACTGCCGCTGGACCCCCTGCTTCGACTGCGGGGTGTGCCCGCAGATGGACACCTCCATCCAAATCGGCCCGACCGGCAAGAAGTTGCTGCCGCTGACGGTCAAGAACGCCGCGTCGGCACCGGGTGGGCACGCGCACTGAGGCGAACCAGGCGCCCGGCCGGATGGCCGAGCGCCCGGCAGGGGCGCGTCTGCGGCCTCCTTTCGCCTCCGTGCCATGGCCGTTGACAGGCCGTCGGGTTCACCCGCTCGTCGTCCGTGACGAGTTCAGCCGGAACCCGGGCCATAGAGCGCGGCGATGTTCTCGGACGTCGCCCACCGGCTGTACGTGGGGGACTGGGGCCAGCCCTCGGGCGAGTCCTGCCATTCCTCCTGCCGTCCGTACGGCAGGAGATCGATCAGCGCGAAGCTGTGGCTGAGCTGCTCGGTGCCCCGGCCGTCGGTGTGCCAGGTGCGATAGACGGTGTCGTCGTCGCGCAGGAACACGTTGACCGCGAATCCACCGTCGGGCGGTGCGCCGACGTCGGACCCGAACGGACTGTTCGCGGTCGAGTACCACGCCATCCGGTTGCCGACCCGCTGCTTGTAGGCGAGCGCCTCCTTGATCGGGCCCTGGGTGACGACGACGAACCGGGCGTCGTAGTTGTCCAGGAACTCCAGGCGGGTGTACTGCGAGGTGAACCCTGTACAGCCCGGGCACTGCCATTCCTTGCCGGTGAACCACATGTGGTTGTAGACGATCAGCTGCCTCCTGCCCTCGAAGACGTCTGCCAGCCGAACGGGGCCGTCTTCGCCCTCGAGTGTGTAGTCGGGCATCTCGACCATCGGCAGGCGGCGACGCTCCGCGGCGACGGCGTCGAGCTCCCGCGTTGCGGCCTTCTCCCGGGCACGCAGTGCCGCGAGCCGGTGTTCCCAGGTCGCGGAGTCGACGACGGGTGGTAGCGCGTGGTCGGTCATGGTTCCCTCACGGATCTCGTGCACGGCTTCGGCTTGTGCGAAGGCAGACCGCGCAGGGCTCGGGAACTCATCGGTCGGCCTGCGAACGCGGCGGAGGGCGCCCGTCCGGGATCAAGCTCCTAGGAAGGCCGGGATGCCGCGACGGGACGGCCGGCTCGGCAGGGGCGCCTGCCGGTCCTGGAGGTCCCGGCGCTCAGGGGGTGCGCTCAGGGCGTGATGCCCTCGATCGCCACGGGAAGGTGCCGGGGGCCGCGCAGCACCGCGTTGGCGCGGTACGGGGGCGGGTCCTCGAGGAGCCGCGAGAACCTGACCCGGCGGAACAGTTCGGGCAGCGCCGCATGGAGTTCCATGCGGGCGAGGGGGGCGCCGAAGCAGTAGTGGATGCCGGTGTAGAACCCGAGGTGCTCGTTGTCCTTGCGGTCGGGATCGAACCGGTCGGGATGCTCGAAGCGCCGGGGGTCGCGGTTGGCCGCGGCCAGCATGAGCCAGACCGGCGAGCCCTTGGGGATCGTGGTGCCGGCGACGTCGATGTCGGCCAGGGCGGTGGTCCACGGGACGAACTGGACAGGAGGTTCGTAGCGGAGCACTTCCTCGATGAGCGGGGCGGCCAGGTCCGGTTCCTTCTGGAACCGTTCGAGCAGATCGGGGCGGCGCAACAGGATGAGGGTCGTGTTGCTGATGGCGTTGACGGTGGTCTCGTGGCCGGCGACCAGGAGCAGCACGGCGGTGGCTTCCAGGTCCGCCGGTGTCATGTCGGGGGCGAGCGCGCTGAGTATCCCGGGGCCGGGGTGGCGGCGTTTGGTCTCGATCAGATCGCTCAGGTAGGCGCCCAGGTCCTGGCGCGCCTGTTGTGCCTTTTCCGCGCCGTCGTCGTCATCGGATCGGGGGTCGACCGACGTTGCCAGGGCATCGGCCCAGCCGTGGAAGCGCGGTTCGTCCTCGCGTGGCACGCCGAGGACCTTGCAGATGGCGGTGACGGGAAGGGGGTAGGAGAAGGCCTCGACGATGTCGACCTCGTCCTTGCCTTCGAAGGCGTCGAGCAGTTCCCTGACGACGTCGTCCAGTTCTCCGCGCAGACCGTCGAGGAATCCGGGGCTGTGCGGGGGACCGAACGGCCGGTTGATGGTGGCGCGCAGCCGGTCGTGCACGGGTGGGTCGGTGAAGATGAAACTGGGCGGCAGACCGCTCTCCGCCACCGGTCGCCCGGGGCGGGCGTAGCCGGCCGGACGGTTGCTCGTGTCGTTGCTCAGCCGTGGGTCGTTGGCCAGGCTCCGCACCTCGTAGTAGGTGCTGACCAGGTAGGAGCCGTCGTCCTCCCGCCTGACCGGTGTCTCGCGCAGTTCCGCGTAGAGCGGGTACGGATCGGCCCGATTGGCGTAGTCGGTGATCCGCGCGACGATGGTGCCGGATGTCATGGTGACTCCTGAGGGCTCCGAGCGGTGCAGGGCCGGCGGTCGGGCATGCGCCGCAACGAACGGCCGCGATACCCGTACCCGGCGACGAACCACTCCTCGTCGAGCGTCCCCCGGGCGACGGCCGACTGCTCGCCCGGCGAGGGAACACCCACCGACTCGATGCCGCCGCGGCATCGCCGTGACCTCGGGCCGAAAGCGCCCGAGCAACGCCTGCAGGGACAGCAGAGGCTCGCAGGGGCCGTACGGCTGGTCGCCGCTCTCTGGAACACGGTCTTCGCAGCTCACGGTCGCCGTCGGCTCCGCAGTCCATACGTGCGATCCACACGATCGGACGGCATCGTCCCTTCAGGATCGACCCCCTCGGAGAGGCTCGCAAACCGGCGTCCCGCTGCTGAGGCGGCTGCTCGCACCCCGGGACCTGGTCCACGGAGGTATTCCGTGAGGTGCCGGCCCGTACCTGCTCCGCCCGTACCTGCGCACTCGCTCTGGGCCGGACAGGCTCGGGCGCAACCGGATCGCTCGGCTGACGTGTCCCTCGGCTGGTGCCGGCGCCGGTGAGGGGGCGGCGGCCCGGATGCCGTCGGGCCGGGGGAGTGACAGACTGGGGATTCTGAGCCGGCGGGCCCGTGACGGAGTGTTACGCGGGGCTTGGGGCGCGGAGGGCTTGCGGGCGGTCGCCGGACGCACCGGCCGGTGCCGTGTCCCGGCAGCGAGCGATCCGGTCGCTGACCAGTTGGGAACCGTCCATGACTGCTGAGACCTCCGAAGCGCGGTACTCACCGTATTACCCGGACGAAACCGCTCTTCTGATCGTCGACCCCTACAACGACTTCCTGTCCGAGGGCGGCAAGTTGTGGCCCCGGGCGAAGGAAGTGGCGGAGGGCGTGGGCCTGCTCGGCCATATGCGGACCGTGCTCGCCACGGCCCGCGCCCACGGTTTTCGCGTCTTCGTCGTGCCGCACCACCGGACGACGCCGAACGACTACGTCACCTGGGACCACCTGTCCCCGACCCAGCGGCGCGTCGTCGCCCAGCAGGTCTTCGCCGAGGGCAGCTGGGGCGGCGAGTGGCACCCCGACTTCCGGCCGCGCGAGGACGAGATCGTCGTGCGGCAGCACTGGGCGTCCAGCGGGTTCGCCAACACCGACCTCGACTTCATGCTGAAGCAGCACCACATCCGGAAGATCGTGCTGATCGGTATGCGGGCCAACACCTGTGTGGACACCACCGCGCGCTTCGGCCAGGAGCTGGGGTACCACGTGACCCTCGTCCGCGACGCCATCGCGTCCTTCGGCTGGCCGGAGATGACCGCATTCTTCGAACTCAACGCGCCCCTGTACGCCCATGCCGTCGTCACCACCGACGAGTTCGTCGGGAGGGTGGACGCCGGGGCCGGCGTGGGCTCACGGCAGAGCGGAGACGGCGCTCATGAGTGGTGACGAGCCGAGCGGAGCGCACGGGGAACTGGCCGGTCAGACGGTCGTGGTGGTGGGCGGCAGCGCGGGCATCGGCCTGGAGACCGCGCGGCGGGTACGGGCGGCCGGCGGCGAACTGGTGCTCGTGGCGCGCAACGCCGAGCGCCTCCAGCGGGCCGCGGAAGAGCTGCACCCGCTGAGCACGGCCGTGTTCGACGCCCACGACACCGAACGCATGGAGCGCTTCGTAGGGGAGCTGCCCGGGCGGGTCGACCATGTGCTGGTGACGGCGGGCAGCCCGTCCTATGCCACCCTCGACGAACTCGACCTGACCGACGCCGGGCGGGACTTCGGCGGGCGTCTGGCGATGGTGCTGGCGGTGGCGCGGGCGAGCCGCGGGAAGGTCAGGGCAGGCGGGGCGCTGCTCTTCATCGGCGGTACCGGCGGCCGGCGGCCCGCGCCCGGGATGGCGGTCACCGGCGCCCTCACCGCGGCGCTGCCGGCGCTGGTCGCCAACCTGGCGCTGGAGGTCGCCCCGGTCCGGGTCAACCTCATCGCGGCCGGGTTCGTGGACACACCGCTGTCCGCCTCCCTGCTGGGCGACCGACTCGAAGCGCGGCGCGAGGAGTTGAGGAGGACGTTGCCCATCGGGCGCGTGGTCGGTCCGGCCGACGTCGCCGCCCTCGCGGTGCACCTCATGGTCAACGACGCCCTCACCGGCGCCACCTACGACATCGACGGCGGCCAGCAGCTCCTCGCACACTGAGCCCCTGCCCGGCCTGTCGCGGATCCGGCTGTCGCCGTGTCCCCTCCGAGACGGGAAGTGCAAGCCATGGACATGAAACTAGAGGTCGTCGTGGTGCCGGTGTCCGACGTGGACCGGGCCAAGGACTTCTACACGGCGCTGGGCTGGCGGCTCGACGCGGACGTCGCCACCGACGGGGAGTTCCGGGTGGTGCAGGTGACCCCACCGGGTTCCCCGGCGTCCGTCATCTTCGGCGAGTCGGTCACCGAACAGACGCCCGGGTCGGCCCGGGGGCTGCACCTGGTCGTCGACGACATCGACAGCGCCCACGACGAGCTGGCACGGCACGGCGCCCACCCCAGCGAGGTGTTCCACGACGCCGGCGGTGTCTTCCACCACGCCGACGGCGACGCCCGGCTGCCCGGTCCCGCACCACAGCACGGCAGCTACGGCTCCTTCCTGTCGTTCAGCGACCCGGACGGCAACGGCTGGCTCCTCCAGGAGGTCACCGACCGGCTGCCGGGACGGCTGGATCCCGCGGCCACCACGTTCGCCTCGGCCGAGGACCTGGCGAGTGCCCTGCGACGGGCCGCGGCCGCACACGGCGAGCACGAGGCGCGCACCGGCGCGGAGGACCCCGGCTGGCCGGACTGGTACGCGCGGTACATGGTGAGCGAGCAGGCCGGGACGAAACCGCCCACGTGAGCCGGGACACCGGGCGGCAGCCCGCCGGCCGCCCCGTGGTCCACGGCTACGGCGCCCCTCCGGACCTGCCCGCGCCACCGGCCGTGCTTCCGGACACGGCGGTCACCCCGCCGGAGTCACGCCGCACCGATGACCTGGGATGACCTGCGATGACCTGCTGTGATGTGTCCCACGGGCTCTTGTCGCGGGGAGGGCCCCCTGCCTAGATTCGCTCATATGTCCAGTTCTGATGCCACTCTTCCCAGCGAGCCGGTCGACTTCAACGTCGATCTCACCGGCCACGAGATGACCCGGCGCGCCCACGTCATGGCGGCCCTCGGCGACGACTGGGACCCCGTCGAGGCGATGCGGGGCGAGGAGGAGGCGTACGACATGCTGTACTCCGGCCTCGACGAGGAACAGCAGCGGCTGTACGACTCGCTCGTCGCGGCCGGGGTACTGCCCCGACGCTGATTCCCGCGGCGAAGGCGGTCGACCCGCTCGACCGTCCTGTCGCGGTCTTCGGACAGGCGAAGGCCCGCCGGACGGATCCGGCGGGCCTTCGGTGTCATGACAGGTCAGACGGCGGCCGCGTACTTCGGGTTGTCGCCGTACTGGTTCTGCTCCGGCTTGCCCTCGGAGGCGAGCCAGACCAGCAGGATGATCCAGCCGACCAGCGGGATGATGCCGACCAGCACCGCCCAGCCGGAACGGCCGGTGTCGTGCAGCCGGCGGACCGAGACGCCCAGGCCGGGCAGGAAGACCGCCAGGCTGTAGATCGCGCCGAGGGCCGCGAACCCGATGACCCGCCCGACGACCGCCAGCACGATGCTGATGATCAGGTTGAACAGGAAGAACATCCAGTATTCCTGTCGGCGCGCACGGCCGCTGAACACCGCGTACTTCTTCAGTACGTCCACGTACCAGTTCATTGCTCGTCCCCCAAGGACCCAAGAAAGGCTCAAGATTTGGCTGGCCCCCAGCAAATCAAGCCGTCGTGGCCGGTTCCATCCAGATTGGCGTGTGCGGGACAACCGTTACCGTGTCGCCGCCGATCGGTGATCAAGGGCGGCCGATCGCATCCGCGCGGCACGCGATAGCGTCTCTGTGGCCATGGACATGGAGAAGCAGCCGCAGCGGCAGACGCATTCGCAGACACCGACGCAGCACCCCGAGGGGTGTCTCGTCGTCGCGATCAGGATCCCCGTCCGCGTCTTCGTGTTCCTGGTGGTGCTGCCGATACGGCTGCTCTGGGACGCCTTCGCCGCCGTCGCACGGTTCCTGTGGCGGTATCTCGTCGTCCCCGTCGCGCGATTCCTCTGGCGGTACGTCCTCGCCCCCGTCGGCCGCGCCGTCGCCTGGCTCCTCCACGTCCTCCTCGTCGTCCCGCTGATCTGGCTCTACCGCCACCTGCTCACCCCCCTCGGCCACGCCCTCGTGTGGCTCTACGCGCGCGTGCTCACCCCGATCGGCCACGCGGTGATCTGGCTCCTGACGCCCGTCGCCAAGGCCGTCGCCTGGGTGTTCGAGCAACTCGCCACCGCCCTGTACTGGATCGTGCGGGTGCTCCTCGTGCTGCCCGCCGTCGCCCTGTGGCGCTGGATCCTCACCCCCGTCGGCCATGTCCTCGGCATCGTCCTCAGAGAGATCCGGGAGGCCCTCGGCCACGCCTGGCGAGCCGCCGGACACGTCGCGCGGGCCGTCGGACGGATACTCGGGACCCTCTTCCGGTGGATCTTCCTGGAGCCCGCGCGCCGGCTCTACCGGACCGTCCTCACCCCGGTCGGACACGTCGTACGCGACCTCGTGCTGCGCCCCGCCGCCCAGGTCGCACGGGCCGTCGGGCGCGCCGTCCGGCAGGCCCGCGCCGACCTGCGCCGCGCCCTGTTCGGCGAGCCCGCCCGGCCGGCGGCCGTGGACCGGCGGGAACCTGTCGGCCGCGACACACGTACTCTTGATGGATAGCAGTACACGGCAGCACGGCCCTCGCGGCACGGCTGCTCTCACCAGAACCACGAAGGACTGACGACACTGGGCAAGCGACAGCCCGAAGGCCCGCCGCCCGCACCGGCGGTGCAGCGCATCCGACTGCGCTACACCAAGCGCGGCCGCCTCCGGTTCACCAGCCACCGTGACTTCCAGCGCGCCTTCGAGCGTGCGCTGCGCCGCGCCGAGGTGCCCATGGCGTACTCGGCGGGGTTCACCCCGCACCCGAAGGTGTCGTACGCCAATGCCGCACCCACCGGCACCGGCAGCGAGGCCGAGTACCTGGAGATCGCGCTCACCGCGGTCCGCGACCCGGAGCGACTGCGTGTCCTCCTCGACGAGTCCCTGCCCACCGGGCTCGACATCGTCGACGCGGTCGAGGCCCGCACGTCCGGCCTGGCCGACCGGCTCACCGCCTCCGTGTGGGAGCTGCGGCTGGTCGGCGTGGACCCGGCGCAGGCCCGAGAGGCCGTCGCCGCGTTCAACACGGCCGACGCCGTCGAGGTCCAGCGCATGACCAAGAACGGCGTACGGACCTTCGACGCGCGCCCCGCCGTCGTACAACTTGAAACGCACAATGAAACGGCTGATAGGCCGAGCGACCAGCCCTGTGCGATACTGCGGCTGGTTGTTCGGCACGTGACGCCTGCCGTACGACCCGACGACGTCCTGTCCGGTCTCCGCGCCGTGGCCGACCTGGCGCCGCCGGTCCCCGCAGCGGTGACCAGGCTGGCGCAGGGGCTGCTCGATGAAGAGACCGGCACGGTGACCGACCCGCTCGCGCCCGACCGCGAGGCAGTGGAGGCCCTCTCGAAGGCCGAACCCGCTGCCGCCGCGACGGCGCCGGCGTAGGGAAGGTCCCGCGAAGGACGGATGTCGTACGCGCAGCCCTCGTACTCGGGAGCCACCTGGGTCGGGCAGCGCACCGACCAGAAGACTTTCGCCAGGCCGTCCGCGACAAGGCGTACGGAACCGGCGAGACAGGACACAGAGAGCTCCTGTGCGGCGCCCGCGCCCCACACGGCGGCACCGCGCATCGCGCGAGCCGCGGACGTCACCGGCGGTCGCTCGAAGCGAACGCCGCCGGATCAGGCGCGGCGCCCGGGAGCCTGACGGGAGAACCGCCCGCATGCTCGAACCGACCGAGCCCACCGAGGGCTCCGAACTGAACACCCCGAGCGACACCCTGCCGCCGCGCAGGCGTCGCCGTGCCGCGTCCCGCCCCGCGGGACCGCCCGCCGCGGGCGAGGCCGTGGCCGAGATCACCACGCCGGCCATACCGGCCGCCGAGTCGTTCCCCTCCGAGCCCGCAGAGGCCGACGAGGAGACGGCAGAGACCCTGGAGGCATCCGAGGCCGCCGCGGTCGAGGAGACCGTGCCCGCCGCGCGTCCCCGCCGCCGGGCGACCCGCCGGGCGTCGGCGCCCGCCGGTTCCCCGACGGGAGCCGAGGCCGTCGAGACGGCCGAGACCGTGCTTCCGGCGACCGCCACCGAGCGCGCTGAGGCCGTTGAGACCGCCCCCGCGGCCGAGGCCGTCGGGACCGCCGCCCAGAGCGACGAGGAGGCCGCGCCGCGCCGGACGCGCCGGCGTGCCACGCGTCGCGTCTCCGCGCCCACCGAGGCGGCCGAGCAGGAAGCGGCTGTCGAGGCTTCCGCGGTTTCCGAGGCCCCTGAGGCCGCCGAGACTGCTGAGGTCACCGAGGCCGCTCCGGCCGCCGAGGCCACCGAAGCCGCCGAGGAGGCCGTGCCCGCTCCGCGTACCCGCCGCCGGGCGACCCGCCGGGCGTCCGCACCCACCGGCGCCCCGGTGCCGGCCGAGACCGCCGCCGAGGCCACACCCACGGCCGCCGTCGCGGACACCGCCGACGCCGCCGCCGAGCCCGCGCCCGCCGCCGAGACCGGCGAGACCCACGGGGGCGCCCCCGCCCCCGAGGCGGAGCCCACCGCGCCCGCGCCGCGCGCCCGGCGCCGCGCCACCCGCCGGGTCGCCGCGCCCGCCGGTGCGCCCGAGGCCCCCGCCGAGGCGCAGCCGCAGGCCGTCGAGGCCCCGGCCGTCACCTCCACCACCGAGACCCCCGCCGTCGAGGAGCCGGAGACCGAGTCCCCGCGGCGCCGGCGCCGGGTCGTACGGCAGGCCGCCATCGGGTTCTCCGAGCCCGCCGCCGCGGCCACGTCCGCCGAGGACGAGTCGCAGCGCCGCCCCGCCCGGCCCGCCGTGGCCGTGTTCCAGGCGCCCGTGTTCACCGAGCCGAAGTTCCAGACCCCGGAGCGGGCCGCCGCCGAAGCGGCCGCCGTGGCCGCCGGAGCGGAGGAGCCCGAGGAACTCGCCCCGTACCGGCCGGAGCCGGCCGCACAGGTGGAGCAGGTAGAGCAGGCCGAGCCGGCCGAGCAGGCCGAGACCGGTTCGCGCCGCCGACGCCGGCGCCGGGGTGCCGCCGAGGAGACCCCGGCCGCCCGGCCCGCCGCCGAGGACGAGGCCGAGGAGCCGGAGGAGTCCGCCGAGGAGGCCGAGGACGCCGCCGACGGTGACGACGAGACCGAGGAGGCCGGGTCCCGCCGCCGTCGCCGCCGCGGTGGCCGTCGCCGCCGCCGTGGTGACGCCGGTGACGGCGACGCCGACGGCGACGAGCTCGCCGCCGAGCAGGCCGAGCAGGATGCCGAGGACACCGCCGAGCAGGAGGAAGAGGACGACGAGGACGCCCACGACGAGGTCGGCGGCTCCTCCTCCAGCAGCCGTCGCCGCCGTCGCCGTCGGCGTCGCGCCGGGGACAGCTCCACCGACAGCGAGCCCGGCGAGAACGACCCGGAGCGCACGGTCGTCAAGGTCCGTGAGCCCCGCAAGCCGTCCGAGCCGTCCGACGAGGTGCAGTCCATCAAGGGCTCCACGCGTCTGGAGGCCAAGAAGCAGCGCCGCCGTGAAGGCCGCGAGCAGGGCCGCCGGCGCGTCCCGATCATCACCGAGGCCGAGTTCCTGGCCCGCCGCGAGGCCGTCGAGCGCGTGATGGTCGTACGCCAGTACGGCGACCGCACCCAGATCGGCGTCCTGGAGGACGGCGTGCTCGTCGAGCACTACGTCAACAAGGAGCAGTCGACCTCGTACGTCGGCAACGTCTACCTGGGCAAGGTCCAGAACGTGCTGCCCTCGATGGAGGCCGCCTTCATCGACATCGGCAAGGGGCGCAACGCCGTCCTGTACGCCGGTGAGGTCAACTTCGAGGCGCTGGGCATGGCCAACGGGCCGCGCCGCATCGAGAGCGCGCTGAAGTCCGGCCAGTCGGTCCTCGTCCAGGTGACCAAGGACCCGATCGGCCACAAGGGCGCCCGTCTGACCAGCCAGGTCTCCCTCCCGGGCCGCTACCTCGTGTACGTCCCCGAGGGCTCGATGACCGGCATCAGCCGCAAGCTGCCCGACACCGAGCGGGCCCGGCTGAAGACCATCCTCAAGAAGATCGTCCCCGAGGACGCGGGCGTCATCGTGCGCACCGCCGCCGAGGGCGCGAGCGAGGACGAGCTGCGCCGCGACGTCGAACGGCTCCAGTCGCAGTGGGAGGAGATCCAGAAGAAGTCGAAGAACGGCGGCAGCTCGAACGCGCCGACGCTGCTGTACGGCGAGCCGGACATGACCGTCCGGGTCGTCCGCGACATCTTCAACGAGGACTTCTCCAAGGTCGTCGTCAGCGGCGACGAGGCCTGGGAGACCGTCCACGGCTACGTTTCGCACGTCGCCCCCGACCTCGCGGGCCGGCTGTCGAAGTGGACCTCCGAGGTCGACGTCTTCGCCACCTACCGGATCGACGAGCAGCTCGCCAAGGCCCTGGACCGCAAGGTCTGGCTGCCCAGCGGCGGTTCGCTGGTGATCGACCGGACCGAGGCGATGGTCGTCATCGACGTCAACACCGGCAAGTTCACCGGCCAGGGCGGCAACCTGGAGGAGACGGTCACCAGGAACAACCTGGAGGCGGCCGAGGAGATCGTCCGCCAGCTGCGGCTGCGCGACCTCGGCGGCATCATCGTCATCGACTTCATCGACATGGTCCTGGAGTCCAACCGGGACCTGGTGCTGCGCCGCCTGCTCGAATGCCTCGGGCGGGACCGCACGAAGCACCAGGTGGCCGAGGTGACCTCGCTGGGCCTCGTCCAGATGACCCGCAAGCGCGTCGGACAGGGCCTGCTGGAGTCCTTCTCCGAGACCTGCGTGCACTGCAACGGCCGAGGCGTCATCGTCCACATGGAGCAGCCCAGCTCCGGCGGTGGCGGCGGCAAGCGCAAGAAGCGCGGCCGTGGCGGCGACGGGCACGAGCACGACCACGACCTGCACGACACCCACACGGCCGTGGCCGACGGGGCCGTCGAGCACGCCGAGGCCGTCCAGGCGGTCGAGACGGCGGCGGAGGTCGCGGCCGAGGCCGCCGGCCCCGTCGCGCTGCCCGCCCCCGACTTCGCGCCGGACGAGGAGCTGTACAGCAGCGTCGCCGAGGCGGAGGCCGCGGCCGGCCGCGGCCGTACCCGCCGCCGGGCGGGCCGCCGGGCCTCGGCTCCGGCCGGGGCGCCCAGGGAGCGCGCGGGCCGCAACCGGGGCGCGGAGGCCGAGACGCCGGCCGCCCCGGCCGAGCACGAGGTGCTGCCCGAGCCGGCCGCCGAGGCGCACGCCGAGCCGGTCGCCGTGGAGGACCCGGTCGTCCAGGCCCCCGAGGCACCGGAGGCCCCGGCCGCCGAGGAGACCGCGCCCAAGGGCCGTACCCGTCGCCGGGCCACCCGGAAGGTGTCGGCGCCCGCCGGTTCCCCGGCAGGGGCCGAGACGGCCGCGGTGACCGTCGTCGCCGAGACCGCCGCCCCGGCGGCCGAAGCGGTGGCCGAGCCGGTGGTGGAGACGGCGGAGACGGCGGCAGAGCCCGAGGCGGCCGCGCCCGCCGAGAGCGCCGCCCCGGCCCGTCCGCGCCGCCGCGCGGTGCGCAAGGCCACCGCGCCGACCGCGCCGGAGGAAGCGGCCGTCGTGGTCGTGCCGTCGACGGAGGCCGCCGGGCAGCCGGAGACGTCCGCCGAGGCGCCGGTCGCCGGTGAGACCGTCGAGGAGGGCGTCGAGGAGGCCGCTCCGGCCAAGAAGACGGCCCGCAAGACGGCCGCGAAGAAGACCGCCGCGAAGAAGACGGCCGCCAAGAAGACCGCGGCCAAGAAGACGGCGGCGAAGAAGACGACGACGACGGCCAAGAAGGCGGCCAAGACCGCCAAGACGGCCGCCGCCAAGTCGACGGCGAAGAAGACCACCACGGTCACCACCGCCTCCGACGAGGGCTGACACCCGGACGCGGGGCCGGTCCGTGCGACCGGCCCCGCATTCCGTGAGGCCGATCCGTGCGACCGGCCCCACGCTCCGTGAGGCGGATCCGTGCGACCGGCCCCACGC
Organism: Streptomyces sp. NPDC026538; assembly: GCF_055567535.1. Lineage (NCBI taxonomy): Bacteria > Bacillati > Actinomycetota > Actinomycetes > Kitasatosporales > Streptomycetaceae > Streptomyces > Streptomyces sp. NPDC026538. The sequence goes on along the minus strand of NZ_JBVHQG010000001.1, from coordinate 1,035,951 downwards.
TCCGTGAGGCGGATCCGTGCGACCGGCCCCACGCTCCGTGAGGCGGATCCTGGTGACCGGTCCCGCGCTCCGTGGGGCCGGTCCGTGCGACCGGTCCCGCTCCGCGTGGGGTCTGCTTCGAGTGATCGGGCCCACACCTCCCGGGGCCCGGTTTGACCCCCTCGGCCACCGCCCCGTAACCTTGACCGTCGGCGTGTCCATGGATATGAGGACGTGCCACATCCCCGTAAACCTCTTCCTCCGGAGCACACGGTGTTCCGGAGAGGCCATCCGCGTGCCGGACGGCTGGACTGCGGGGGTGCCGTTCCCGAGCGAGAGAGTGAGATCCGCGTGTACGCCATCGTGCGCAGCGGTGGTCGCCAGCACAAGGTTGCTGTCGGCGACATCGTTGAGGTTGACAAGATTTCCACCGCCAAGGTTGGCGACACGGTCGAGCTCTCGACCCTGCTCGTTGTCGACGGCGACGCTGTGACCAGCGACCCGTGGGTCCTGGCCGGCATCAAGGTCCAGGCCGAGGTCGTGGACCACCACAAGGGCGTCAAGATCGACATCCTTCGCTACAAGAACAAGACCGGCTACCGCCGTCGTCAGGGCCACCGCCAGCAGTACACGGCGATCAAGGTCACTGAGATCCCCGCGGCTGCGAAGTAAGGGACTGAGGAGAGATGGCACACAAGAAGGGCGCATCGTCCACCCGTAACGGTCGTGACTCCAACGCTCAGCGCCTCGGCGTGAAGCGCTTCGGCGGTCAGGTCGTCAACGCGGGCGAGATCCTGGTCCGTCAGCGCGGCACCCACTTCCACCCCGGCGCCGGCGTCGGCCGTGGCGGCGACGACACGCTGTTCGCGCTGCAGCCCGGTGCGGTGGAGTTCGGTACCCACCGTGGCCGCAAGGTCGTGAACATCGTTCCGGTCGCCTGAGTCCTGGTCTTCTGACCTGACGGCTCCCAGTCCTTCGACTGGACGGCTCAGACCGAACGTATCGCGAGGCGGACCTCACTTCCCGATCGGGAAGGCGGGTCCGCCTTTCGCGTGTTGACATAGGTATCACCCCGTAAGTAACTGGAGGCACCCCACCATGACCACCTTCGTGGACCGCGTCGAGCTGCACGTCGCCGCGGGTAACGGAGGCCACGGCTGTGCCTCCGTACACCGGGAGAAGTTCAAGCCGCTCGGCGGCCCCGACGGCGGCAACGGCGGCCGCGGCGGCGACGTCATCCTGACTGTCGACCAGTCCGTGACGACCCTCCTCGACTACCACCACTCCCCGCACCGCAAGGCCACCAACGGCAAGCCCGGGGAGGGCGGCAACCGGGCCGGCAAGGACGGCCAGGACCTGGTCCTGCCGGTACCCGACGGCACCGTGGTGCTGGACGGGGCGGGCAACGTCCTCGCCGACCTCGTCGGCCACGGCACCTCGTACATCGCCGCGCAGGGCGGCCGCGGCGGCCTCGGCAACGCGGCTCTCGCCAGCGCCCGCCGCAAGGCCCCCGGCTTCGCCCTGCTCGGCGTGCCCGGCGACTTCCAGGACATCGTCCTGGAGCTGAAGACCGTCGCCGACGTGGCCCTGGTCGGCTACCCCAGCGCCGGCAAGTCCTCGCTGATCTCGGTGCTGTCCGCCGCCAAGCCGAAGATCGCCGACTACCCGTTCACCACCCTGGTCCCCAACCTCGGTGTGGTGACCGCCGGTTCGACCGTCTACACCATCGCCGACGTCCCCGGGCTCATCCCCGGCGCCAGCCAGGGCAAGGGCCTCGGCCTGGAGTTCCTGCGCCACGTCGAGCGGTGCAGCGTCCTCGTCCACGTCCTGGACACCGCCACCCTGGAGTCCGAACGCGACCCCGTCTCCGACCTCGACGTCATCGAGGAGGAGCTCAAGCAGTACGGCGGCCTCGACAACCGGCCCCGGATCGTCGTCCTCAACAAGACCGACGTCCCCGACGGCAAGGACCTCGCCGAGATGGTCCGCCCCGACCTGGAGGCCCGCGGCTACCGCGTCTTCGAGGTGTCCGCGGTCGCCCACCTGGGCCTGCGCGAGCTGACGTTCGCGCTCGGCGAGCTGGTCGGCCAGGCCCGCGCGGCCAAGCCCAAGGAGGAGGCGACCCGGATCGTCATCCGGCCCAAGGCCGTCGACGACGCCGGGTTCACCGTCACCCAGGAGGACGACGGCCTGTTCCGGGTGCGCGGCGAGAAGCCCGAGCGCTGGGTCCGGCAGACCGACTTCAACAACGACGAGGCCGTCGGCTACCTCGCCGACCGCCTCAACCGCCTCGGCGTGGAGCAGGAGCTGATGAAGGCGGGCGCCCGCTCCGGCGACGGCGTCGCCATCGGCCCCGAGGACAACGCGGTCGTCTTCGACTGGGAGCCGACCATGATGTCCGGCGCCGAGATGCTCGGCCGCCGCGGCGAGGACCACCGCTTCGAGGAACCGCGCCCCGCCGCGCAGCGACGCCGCGACCGCCAGGCGGAGCGCGACGAGTCGCTGCGCGAGTACGGCGACTTCGACCCGTTCGAGGAGTGACAGGGGCGGGGACGCGGTCGGCGCGGCCGGTTCGGGGGCGCGGGTGGCTGTGGGTGTTCAGCCCGTCATGGCGGGCTTGAGCACCTCCTCGCACCACTGCCGGAACGTCGTCGGTGTCGTCGACCCGGCGGTGCGCGGCTCGGCGTTGTCCAGTCCCCTGTTCTTCGCCTCGAACATGTCGACCATCCCCTGCGCCATCCCCTCGGTCATCCCGAAGCCGGTCATGCGCTCCTTGAAGGCGGCGCCGCCGTCAGCCGTACCCTCGCCCGGCTGCGCCTAGCCGTCGGCGACCCGTTGCTGGTGCGCGCCGGGCAGGGCCAGGTCCCCACCCCACGCGCCCTCGAACTCCGGGACCAGGTGGCCGAGTTGGTGCGCGGCTGCGACGACATCCTGCGGCCGGGCGCAGGATTCGACCCCGTCCACCTCCAGCGCGCCTTCACCGTGCAGAGCACCGAACTGCTCCTCGTGGGCCTCGCCGGCACCCTCACCGACCACGTCCACGCACCGGCCCCGCACGTGGACGTCGTCTTCGTGCCGGAGGCACTGGAAGGCGGGCCCGCGCTCCGGCAGGGACTGGTCGACGTCGAACTGGGCGTCCTCGGCCACCTGGACCCCGAGATCCGCACCCGCCGGCTCACCCGCAAGACTCTGGTCGGCGTCGCCCGCGCCGGACACCCGCTCCTCCAGGAGCGGATCACCGCCCGACGGTTCGCCGCCGCCGGTCACATCGGCATCTCCCGGCACGGCAGACGCCTCGGCCCCATCGACCGCGCCCTCGACGGACTCGGCCTCCAGCGCCGTATCGCCGTCGTCGTACCCAGCCACACCAGCGCGATGATGCTCGCCCGCACCACCGACCTCGTCGCACTCACCGTCGCCGACTGGCTCGACGACACCATCGAGGCCTTGGGCCTGCGCACCTTCCCGATCCCGCTCGACCTGGCGCCCCTCGACTTCGGCATGGCCTGGCACCCGCGCAACTCGGCCGACCCGGGCCACCGCTTGTTCCGCGAACGGCTGGCGGCGGCGGTCACGGCTCCGGCGGGCACCGCTCCCACGGAGGCCGGCCCGTCCCAGGCCCGCGTCGGCTGACCCGTCGTCAAGTGCGGGACTCCAGTGGTCTGATCCTCTGCCGGTGGAGGTCGTCCGTTGTCTCCCTAGTTGTCATGCGCACGAATGCTCTCGTTCAGCGCACGGACCGTCCGGCCATGGGAGCTTCCGAAGGTCAGACCGTTCAAGAGGCCACCGTGGCAAGGGAGTCCGCGCATGACCGGAGCACCATCGCCCGACCGACGCCGCTTTCTGACCGCCGGTGCCGCCGTCCTCACCGCCGCCGCATCCGCCCAGCTCTGGCTGCCCGCCTCCGCGCAGGCGGCCGAAACCCCGCTGCCCGACGGCGTGTTCAGCCTCGGCGTCGCCTCCGGCGACCCGCTCCCCGACGGCATCGTGCTCTGGACCCGGCTGGCCCCCGCCCCCCTCGACGGCGGCGGCATGCCCGACACCGTCGTCCCCGTCGCCTGGGAGATCGCCGAGGACGAACGGTTCCGCAAGGCCGTCCGCCGGGGCACCGCCCACGCCCGGCCCGAGTACGGGCACAGCGTTCACGTGGATGTACGAGGACTGCACCCCGACCGCTCCTACTGGTACCGCTTCCGGGCCGGCGGCCGGATCTCCCCGACCGGCCGCACCCGCACCGCACCCCACCCGCACGCCAGAGGCGGCTCCCTGCGCGTGGCCCTCGCCTCCTGCCAGAACTGGCAGCACGGCTACTTCACCCCGTACGCCGACATGCTCGCCCAGGACCCCGACATCGTCCTCTTCGTCGGCGACTACATCTACGAGTCCACGCCGTCCTCGGCCGGCCCGCGCCGCCACGAGGGCACCGGGGAGCCGTACACCCTGGCGCAGTACCGCAACCGCTACGCCCAGTACCGCAGCGACCCCGACCTCGCCGCCATGCACGCGAACGCGCCCTGGGTGGTCACCTTCGACGACCACGAGGTCGACAACGACTGGGCCGGCCAGATCCCGCAGGACCCCGACAAGCAGTCCCACGACGCGTTCGTCGCCCGGCTGACCGCCGCCTTCCAGGCCTACTACGAGCACATGCCGGTCCGGGCGAGCGCGATCCCGGACGGGCCGCACATCCGGATGTACCGCCGCCTGGAGTTCGGCCGGCTGGCCCGGCTCAACGTCCTCGACACCCGGCAGTTCCGCAGCGACCAGGTCACCGGCCAGGCTGCCGCCGAGGACCCCTCCCTCACCATGCTCGGCGCCGGGCAGAAGCAGTGGCTCCTCGACGGACTGCACCACTCACCGGCCCGCTGGAACCTGATCGCCTCGCAGATCATGATGGCCGAGACCGACATCCTGCCCGGCGACGGAAAACTCTGGTACTACGACGCCTGGGACGGCTACCAGGTCGAGCGCAACGACCTGCTGGACGAGTTCGCCTCGATCCGCAACCCCGTCGTGCTCAGCGGCGACCGGCACCTCACGATGATCAGCGACCTGAAGCAGGACTTCGCCGACCCGTCGTCGGACGTGGTCGGCGCCGAGTTCGTCGGCACCTCCATCTCCAGCAACGGCGACCAGGACCAGGCCGCCTTCCACGCCCAGTTCGACCCGCTGAAGCCCGACAACCCGCACTGGAAGGTCATCGACGCCCACCGCGGCTACCACCTCTTCGACATCCGCCGCGACGGCATCGACGCGCGCGTGCGGGTCGTGGACACCGTCGTCAAGCCGCAGGCCACCGCGAGCACCCTCGCGACCCTGCGCGTCGAGGCGGACGAACCGGGCGTACAGGTCGTCTGACGAGCGAACCGGGTGCGCCGAAAGCGGTGCGCCGAAAGCCAAGTCTGTGTAACGGGAGCCTGGGACTCATCTGTGTCCCAGGCGCCTCTCAGGTGAACCTCAGGTAAACGTCTTACCTTCCGTTAACCATGGAGACGGACTGTACGAGAAGCGAAGCCCCGGTGGACAACGCCCCCATAGGCCCCATGAGCCCCACCGGCCCCCTCGCCGCCCTGCCCACCGGCACCCGCCTGCTGCACATCGGCCCCCACAAGACCGGTACCACGGCCGTCCAGGGCGCCCTCTTCGCCGCGAAGGACAAGCTGCCCCGACACGGCGTGGAGTTCCCGGCGACCAGCCGGCACCCGATGGAAGCCGCCCTCGCCGCCTGTGCCCGGCCCGCGATGATCGGCGACACCGCGCCCACCGAGAAGCACTGGATCCGGCTGCTCAAGCAGGTCGAGGCCACCGGTTCCCGGACCTCGGTGATCAGCAGCGAGTTCTTCGCCGACGCCCCCGACGACGAAAGTGTCGCCCGCATCGTCGAGCAGCTCGGCGGCGACCGCGTCCACGTCCTCGTCACCCTGCGCCCGATCGCCAGGATCATGCCCTCGCAGTGGCAGCAGTACGTGCAGAACGGGCTGCGCATGGGGTACGAGGAGTGGCTGGATCACATGCTGCGCAAGGCCCCGTACGAGAAGCCCAACCCCAGCTTCTGGCACCGTCACCGGCACGACCGACTCGTCGAACGCTGGATCCGCGCGGTCGGCGCCGACCGGATCACCGTCGTCGTGGTCGACGACCGGGACCGCGACGGCCTCATGCGCACCTTCGAAGCGCTGCTCGGGCTGCCCGAAAACCTCCTCAGGTCCGTACCGGACACGGCGAACCGTTCCCTCACCCTCGCCGAGACCGAAATGCTGCGAAAGCTCAACGTCGAATTCCGCGGAAATGGACTGCCGGACGAGCTCTATTCGAAACTTGTCCGTAACGGCGCCGTCATGCATATGAAGAACACGTGCAGTCCCACCGCCGCCGACGTGAAGATCTCCACCCCCCACTGGGCCGTCCAGGCCGCCGGCCGCATCGGCGCCGAGATGGTGGAACGCATCGTCACCATGGGCGTCCGCGTCCTCGGCGACCCCTCCCTGCTCTCCGCCATACCCGAACAGCGTGAACCGGCCACCGGACCGGCCGCCGCCGAGGCCCGTATCGCACCGGAGGTCGCCGCCCAGGCCCTGTACGGCGCACTCGCCGCGGCGGCCGCGGTACCGGTACGTCACACCACCGAAGCGAAGGCCCGAACGGTGCACCAGACGTCGTCGAAGGAGCTGGTGCGGGTACTGGGTCACCGATGGCTGAAGAAGCTGCGACGGCGCTGAGCCGGTTCTGCACCGGGACGGCTTGGCTGCGTCAAGCCGTCCCCGCGGGCACGTCTTAGCCGCGCTAAGCCGTCCACAAGGCACGTCTTAGCTCTGCTGAGACGTACCATGCATCACGCACAGCAATCGGAATGCCCTGTGGAGTTACTCACAGCAAATTCACGGAACTTTCTCACCCACTCGACGGGCGGCGCCCATCACCAGCGTCGCAAGGTGAATGAAAGGTTGCGGGCACATATGCAGTGGAGGGCGCTCACCTTGCATACCGGTTACCCGAAGTGGGACCATTTCCAGGTTCCCTGATGCCCCAAGGTAGGTCACCTGTGTCCCAGCACATAGCCAAGCCCCGAACCACCGCAGTGATCCTGGCCGGTGGCACCGGCCAGCGGGTGGGTCTGTCGATCCCCAAGCAGTTGCTGAAGATCGCCGGCAAGGCAGTCATCGAGCACACCCTGACCACCTTCGAGAAGGCCGACTCGATCGACGACATCATCGTGCTGATGGCGCCGGGCTATGTCGCGGACATCGAGAAGATCGTCGCCAAGGCCGGGTTCACAAAGGTCAAGAAGATCATCGAGGGCGGCAACACGCGGAACGAGACCACCGAGCGCGCCATCGAGGCGCTCGGTGAGGACCTGGCCGAGGGCGAGGACCTCAACGTCCTCTTCCACGACGCCGTACGCCCCCTGCTGTCACGGCGCGTCATCGACGACTGCGTGGCCGCCCTGGAGCGCTACCAGGCGGTCGACGTCGCCATCCCGTCCGCCGACACCATCATCGTCACGCGGACGCACGGTGATGACGGCGAGTTCATCACCGAGATCCCGGACCGCTCTCGGCTGCGCCGCGGCCAGACCCCGCAGGCCTTCAAGCTGTCCACGATCAAGCGGGCCTACGAGGTCGCCGCCGGCGACCCCAACTTCCAGGCCACCGACGACTGCTCCGTCGTGCTCAAGTACCTGCCGGACGTGCCGATCCACGTCGTCGCGGGCGACGAGTACAACATGAAGGTCACCCAGCCCGTCGACGTCTTCATCGCCGACAAGCTCTTCCAACTCGCCTCCGCCGCCGCCCCCGAGCAGAACGGCGAGGACGCCTACCGCTCGCTGCTCACCGGCAAGACCGCGGTGATCTTCGGCGGTTCGTACGGCATCGGCAAGGACATCGCCGAACTCGCCGAGTCCTACGGCGCGAACGTCTACGCCCTGGGCCGCTCCACCACCGGCACCCACGTGGAGAACCCGGAGGAGGTCGACGACGCGCTCTCCAAGGCGTACGCGGAGACCGGCCGGATCGACTACGTCGTCAACACGGCGGGCGTGCTGCGCATCGGCAAGCTCGCCGAGACCGACAACGCCACCATCGAGGAGGCGCTGAAGGTCAACTACCTGGCCCCGGTGCAGATCGCCCGCTCCAGCTACAAGTACCTCGCCGAGACCAAGGGCCAGCTGCTGCTCTACACCTCCAGCAGCTACACCCGCGGCCGCGCCGAGTACAGCCTCTACTCCTCGACCAAGGCCGCCATGGTGAACCTCACCCAGGCCCTGTCCGACGAGTGGGCCGGCGACGCCATCCGCGTCAACTGCATCAACCCCGAGCGCACCGCCACCCCGATGCGCACCAAGGCGTTCGGCCAGGAGCCGTCGGGCTCGCTGCTCTCCTCCGAGGCCGTCGCCCGCACCTCCCTCGACGTGCTGCTGTCCGAACTCACCGGCCATGTCATCGACGTCCGCCAGCAGGACCCGACGGCCGCCGCCGGCCTGGCCTCCGGCTTCGAACAGGCGCTGGCCAGTGTCCTGGACCGACAGGACGGCGTGGCATAATCGGCCTTCATTAGTCATCTTTAATTCAGGCCTCTGTGGCTGCGCGTTCGCGGAGCAATCACAGGGGCCTGAACCGTAAAAATCCCTGACCGACAACCTCCCAGATCGTCCGCAAGGTCAAATTCCGGCCTTTTTGTCAGCAAAAGGTTCTCCGTGATATCCACCGCTATTCGCGTCGCCCGGGTGGGCAGCGCGGCCGAGCTGGCCGCGGCGGCACTGATGATGCTCGGCTTCCCGGTGCTCATGCTCGCCGCGCTCGTCCCGAGCGTTTACGCCTTCGCGGCCGCGGCCGCCGTCACGTACCTGGCGGACCACTACCTGCACCGCAAGGGCAGCTATCTCATCAACCGCCTGAGCAAGGTCCGGGCCGGTCTGTCGATCCGCTTCCTGATCCGGCAGCTGCTGCTGATCCTGCTGCTGGCCCGGATGGACCTCTCGAACAATCTGGTCTTCTACGGCGCGATCGCCTGCTTCATCGCCTTCTACGGCCTGCAGGCCCCGCACGGCGCGCTGGTCACCCTGATCCGCAACCGCCGACGGATGCCGGTCGCCACCCGCAACGTCGACCTGAAGTCCCGCATCCGCATCCCGGACGCCCCGCCGCGCGGCCTGCTCGACCGCTCCGCCGAGAAGATGCTCCACCTCGACCTCGCCGCCGTGGTGGGCCTGCTGGTCTCGGCGATGACGGACAACCCCGTCGCCGGCTTCGTCGGCATCGGGGTCACCCTCGCCCTGGGCTGCGTCTACGTGCTGGTGCTGCTGCCGTACGTACGCGGCCGCAAGACCCCGCCGGACGCCGACACCGTCCTGGCCGCCGTCGACGACTGGATGGGCCAGTACAAGCCCGAGACGGTGCTGTACTTCTCCGGCTCCAAGGACTCCGCCTACCAGGTCAACATGTGGCTGGAGACCATGGAACAGCTGGACTCCCGCCCGCTGGTCCTGCTGCGCGAGCGGGTCATCCTGCAGAACCTCGCCCCGACCACGGCCCCCGTCATCTGCGTGCCCGGCGGTGTGCACCTGATGAACCTGGACCTCTCCACGGTCCGTGTCGCCCTCTACGCGGCCAACGTCGGCAAGAACATCCACCTGCTGCGCGTCCCCACCATGAAGCACGTCTTCATCGGCCACGGCGACAGCGACAAGCTGGCCAGCGTCAACCCGTTCAGCAAGGTCTACGACGAGGTGTGGACCGCCGGCCGCGCGGGTCGCGACCGCTACGCCATCGCCGACGTCGGCGTCCGCGACGACGACATCGTCGAGGTCGGCCGCCCCCAGCTGGCCCCCATCCAGAGCGGGCCGGGCGCCCCCGTCGAGGGACGCTGCCCCACCGTCCTGTACGCGCCCACCTGGGAGGGCTGGGACGGCAACCCCGGCAACACCTCCCTCGTGCTCGCCGGCGAGAACATCGTGAAGAAGCTGGTCAAGGCCGACCCGCCGGTCCGTGTCCTGTACAAGCCGCACCCCTTCACCGGCACCGTCAGCGCCCAGGCCGGCGCCGCCCACCGACGCGTCACCGCGCTCCTCGAGAAGGCCGCCGTCCAGCGCGCCGCCGACCCCCGCTTCACCGCCGACACGGCCGCCCTGGCGGCGGCACAGGCCGAGCTGCTCCGTATCGAGTCCCGCCTGGCCGAGCTGACCGGCACCGGCGGCGAGAAGCGTGACGAGGCCGAGGCCAGCCGGGACGACGTCGTCGACCTGAAGAAGCACGAGGAGATCGCCCGGCTGCGCGCCGAGTGGAACGACGCCCACTGGCGTTCCTTCCCCGACCACGAGCACCGGGTCGTCACCGGCGCCGAACCGCGCCTCTACGACTGCTTCAACGTCTCCGATGCGATGGTCTCCGACATCTCCAGCGTCGTCTCCGACTTCATCGCGAGCGGCAAGCCGTACGCGGTCACGGACTCCGCCGAAGTCGGCGCGGAGGAGTTCAAGCGGGCGAACACCGCGGTGCGTGCCGCAGTGATCCTCTCCAACAGCGCCAAGGAACTGGACGCCCTGCTGGACGCCGTACGCGATCCGTCGGCCGATCCGTTGGCCCTGGACCGGGACGAGCTCAAGCGCTATCTGCTCGGACCGGACGAACCGACCTCCATCGAGCAGTTCAACGCCGCGGTCGCCACGCTCGCCCGCAAGGCCGAGACCCGCAACCTGGGCCAGGAGGCCCGGATCGCGGCCGGTGACCCCGAGGCGGCCGAACTCGCCGAGGTGCTGCCCGGCGACCCGCTGAAGGCCGCCGGCGAGGCCGAGGGCACCCCCACCGGCTGACCACCCGCACCACACCGTCCAGGGGCTCGGTACCAGGGAGAAATCCCTGGTACCGAGCCCCTTCGACGTTTCTCCGGGCACGACCTCTTACCGCTGCTTGGTCATTCGCGCCATTTCTCTTACCAATGCTTCGCGGTCTCCGGTGAGCAGCTCTTACCGTGCGTCCGTACTCTCCGACGTAACCCGCTGTACACCACTCGGCTGGCTGCTCGTCATGTGACATGCGCCACTGAAGGTGCGTCCCAAGGCAACCGGTTGCGCCAGCCGGTCATCTAACGCGTTGCGATCGAGGTGACGCAGGGGGAACGCACCATTGACTAGGGGGAAACGTGACCGTCGTTGCGCAGCCTGATGTGACCGTGATCATCGGGGCGTACGAAGCGATGCCGTATCTCGTCGAATGCCTGGCCTCCGTGGAGAGCCAGACCCTCGACCCGGCACGCATGGAGGTCATCGCTGTCGACGACGGGTCGACGGACGGCACGGGGGAGTACCTGGAGGAGTTCGCGGCCCGCGCCGCCATGCCGGTGACCGTGATCCGGCAGGAGAACTCCGGCGGCCCCAGCGGTCCCCGCAACGTCGGCCTCGGCAAGGCCGCCGGCCGCTACGTGTTCTTCCTTGACGCCGACGACCGGCTCGGCCCCGAGGCCCTCGCGCGCATGGTCGCCATGGCCGACAAGAACAACACGGACGTCGTCCTCGGCAAGGTCGAGGGGATCAACCGCAAACCCCCGCAGTCCATGTGGGGCAAGACGCTCGACCGTACCGACGTCTTCTCGTCCAACATCAAGTTCACGCTCAGCGCGCAGAAACTGTTCCGCCGCGCACTTCTCGAACAGCACGGGATGCGTTTCGACGAGTCCCTGTGGACCGGCGAGGACGCGCTGTTCACCATGGAGGCCTACCTGCGCGCCGACGGCGTCTCCGTGGTCGCCGACTACCCGTGCTACTACCTGGTCGGCCGCGAGGACGGCAAGCACGTCACCAAGAGCGGCAGCTACACCCTCCGCTTCGACTCCGCACGCGCCCTGATGAACCTGATCGCCGACATGGTCCCGGCCGGACCCCGCCGTGACACGCTCATGGTCCGGCCGTTCCTGGTCACCCTGCTCCCGCAGTTCGGTCCCCGGTTCCTCAAGGACAGCGACGAAGTCCGCCGGAAAAAGCTGGAACTGGCCAAGCCGCTGATGGACGCCCACTGGAATCCGGAGATCGCACGCCGCCTGCGGGTCCACGAGCGGCTGCGACTCCACCTGGTCGCCGTGCAGCGCCCCGACCTCCTCCTGGACGTCGTCGAGTTCATCCGCGCAAAGAAGCAGGCCGGGGCCCTCCTGGAGAAGCGCGGCACCCACGTCTACTTCGCCTACCCGCACTTCCGCGTGAGGTCGGCAGGCATTCCCGACTGGATCTACCTCGCCGAACCCCGAGAGGCCCGTGGAGTCGGGGGCTACCGCGAGGACGCGGCCAACACCTTCCTGCGGCGCGCCCTGCGCAGGCTCCGCAGGTCGCTGCCGACACGGGAGGTCAAAGCGGCGGCGGCCTGACCGGTCGCCCGGTCAGGCCGCCGCCGGCCGCCCCACTTCCTACTGGCCCGTCCCCAGCGCCCGCCGGATCGGCCTGCCGACGGCCCGCCGGGCCCGCCGGTAGACCGACGCCGGCGGCGTCGGAGCGGCGACCGTCTTGGCCGCCCGGGCCCCCGCACGCGCCAGGTCCTTCTGCAGCCTGACGTTGTCCAGCGTCAGTTCCTCTATACGGCTGTGCAGCCAGCCGAACCGCGAGGTGAGCGAGGCCACGTCCGCCTCGTTCCAGGGGCGGATGCCCGCCGGGAACGTCAGTTCCCGCATCCGCTCCTCGAAGGCCGCACCGCCGTCGCCGTGCGTGAAGGTGTTCTGCAGTCCGTTGCGGTCGAGGAAACCGGTGAACCGCTCGAAACGCTCCTGGTGGCCGCCGACCAGACCGCCGAAGTCGGCCTCCGCGTACAGCTTCGCCGGGTCCGCCGAATCAAGGTCCTTGACCGCCTGGTCCAGCCGCAGGTGCGGAATCTCGAAGTAACGGCACAGCTCCAGCGTCCGCGAGTCACCGCACAGCACCGTCGCCGGCGTGCCGGCGAGCAGCGCCGCGATGTTGCCGTGGATGCGCGAACCGAAGGAGAAGTCGAAAGAACGCAGGTCGTCGATCCAGGTGACCGGGTCGACGTAGACCCGCACCTTGTCCTCGTGGAACATCGGGTGGTCCGGGTGGGTCGGCATCGCGGTCACCGCGGCGTTCGGGTCCGACAGGTCCCGCCAGTGCAACTGCCGTGCGTCGCTGAGGTTCTGGCCGACGAACCGCAGATACGGGTAGCGCTCGTGGGTGCGCGTGATGATCCGGTCCAGGCCCTGCGCGCGTACCGCGCTGTGCGAGCCGTTGATCGCGATCCGCGACTCCGGCGTCAGCTCCAGCGCCTTCTTGTGAACCTGGAGCCGGTCTCCGTACAGGAACAGCGAAGGACAGCCGATGATCTCGACATCGTTGAAGCCCATGCTCTTCAGGTACTGCTCGGTGAACTCGCCGCGCACGCCGATCGACGCGCTGCGCTCCAGTACCGCCGCGCAGAACTCCCGCACGGTCGGCTCGATGCGCTTGAGCCGGTCCGGGTTGTAGCCGACCCCGGCCTGCGCGCCGACGCCGAGCACGACCACCGGGATCCTCAGCTTCGAGATCAGCCGGGTCATCCGCTTCAGCGCGCTCTCGAAGGACGGGCGAAAGGCGTTGGCGAGCGGGATGACGAAGGCGTCGTACTCGTCGTTGATGCGCGCGGCGGCGGAGGCGTCGGAGGGCATGCCGTTCGAGACGACCTCGGTGTCCGGAGTCTCGAGAATCTTGTGCGCGGCATCGCTGAAGATCAGGTTGCCCGCGTTGGTGGCTATGACGTCCCGGTGCAGGGCCTCCTCGACGGTGACGACGTCGTAGGGACTCTTGCCCGATCTGAGGAGGATGCGCTTCACGCTGCGAACTTTAGATGACACAAACTTCAAATTAACTTTGCGTTCGCTTCGATTTCTATAAGCAGTCCGTGCAACCTTTTTGCCGTGAGCGAGGCGTGATCGATCGGTTACGTACTGCCTGCACGTGCTCGCGTCCGGAGGCTGGACGGCCGCGCCCCCGGCGCATCCCCTTCGCGTAGATTGCTGCCACGCGCAACGAAGTGGGGACAGGACGTGGCAAGCGCAAGGCAGGCCGTGAGCGAGGCCCGCAGGATCGTCGTCAAAGTGGGCTCCTCCTCGCTGACCACCGCCTCCGGCGGCCTGGACGCCGACCGGGTCGACGCGCTCGTGGACGTCCTCGCCAGGAGCCGCAGCGGTGGCGAGAAGGAGGTCGTCCTCGTCTCCTCGGGAGCGATCGCCGCCGGCCTCGCCCCGCTCGGGCTGCGCCGCCGCCCCAGGGACCTGGCCCGCCAGCAGGCCGCCGCCAGTGTCGGCCAGGGCCTGCTGGTCGCCCGTTACACCGCGTCCTTCGCCCGCTACGGCGTCCGTGTCGGCCAGGTCCTGCTCACCTCCGACGACATGAGCCGCCGCGCCCACCACCGCAACGCCTCCCGCACCCTCGACAAACTCCTCGCGATGGGCGCCCTGCCGATCGTCAACGAGAACGACACCGTCGCCACCGACGAGATCCGCTTCGGCGACAACGACCGCCTCGCCGCTCTCGTCGCCCACCTCGTCCACGCCGATCTCCTGGTCCTGCTCTCCGACGTCGACGGCGTCTACGACGGTGACCCCGGCAAGCCCGGCACCTCGCGGATAGCGGAGGTGAAGGGTCCCCGGGACCTCGAGGGCGTCGAGATCGGCAGCGCCGGGAAGGCGGGCGTCGGCACCGGCGGCATGGTCACCAAGGTGGAGGCCGCCCGGATCGCCGCGGCCGCGGGCGTCCCGGTCGTCCTCACCAGCGCCGTGCACGCCGCCGACGCGCTCTCCGGCGGCGACACCGGCACCTACTTCCACCCCACCGGCAAACGGTCCGCAGACCGCCTCCTGTGGCTTCAGCACGCCTCCACCCCCCAGGGCTCGCTCACCCTCGACGACGGCGCCGTGCGTGCCGTCGTCGAGGGCCGCAAATCGCTGCTGCCCGCCGGGATCGCCGCCGTGGAGGGCGAGTTCGCCGCCGGCGACCCGGTCGAACTGCGTGACACGGAAGGACGCGCGGTCGCCCGCGGGCTCGTCAGCTTCGACGCCAAGGAGATCCCGCAGCTGATCGGGCGTTCGACCAGGGAGCTGGCGCGCGAACTGGGCCCGACGTACGAACGCGAGGTCGTACACAGGGACGACCTGGTGATCCTGCACCCGTAAAAAATGGGGCGTAACGACGGCCCCCGGTGGGGGACGTTCCGTAAAACCGCCACACGAACCCTTGGGGCCTGCTCAACTTTGTCTCAGGACCACGTTCCGCACGAGCACAGCTGAAGGAGGCCGTCGTGAGACGAGTGCGCCCTGGGGCTGCGGCGTCCCGTGGTGCTCTGACGAGCGTCGCGGCCGGGGACACCTACGAGGAGCCGAAGGACCTGCCCCGTCTGTGGCACGTCACCCTCAGCGTCTGCGGTGCCGAGGTCCCCCTGCCGGAACTGCGCCGCGGGCTCGAACAACTGGCCCACGACCACCCGTTCCTCCTCACCAGCCGCTACGCGTGCGACCACGCCGAGATCCGCTACTGGGAAGAGGCCCGCGACCTCCATGACGCCGCCGCCGTCGCGCTGCGCCTGTGGGGTGAGCACCGCCAGACCGCAGGACTGCCCGCCTGGGAGATCGTCGGCCTGGAGGTCATCGACCGCGCCACCTACCACCAGCGGATCGCCGAGGGTTACGGTCCGCCACCGGCGACACCGGTCGGTATCCACCCGTTCTGACCGTGACCGTGATTGCCCCCTTTTGATCCCGTCTCGCGGTATGGGATGACGCGTGGACGGGACGCCGGCGCGCACTACCCTTCCCCCATGACCACGCTCTCGCCGTACGACGCCATGTCCCCGGTCACGCAGGCCGCCTACCGTGCCAAGGCAGCCGCCGCCGACCTCGCGCCGCTGCCGCGTGCCGTCAAGGACGACGCGTTGCTCGCCATCGCGGACGCCCTGGAGGTCCGTACGAGCGAGATCGTCGAGGCCAACGCCAAGGACATCGCCAAGGCCCGCGAGAACGGCACCAGCGAGTCCGTCGTCGACCGCCTCACCCTCACCCCGGAGCGGGTCCGTGCCATCGCCTCCGACGTCCGTGACGTCGCGAAGCTGCCCGACCCGGTCGGCGAGGTGGTCCGCGGCTCCACCCTCCCCAACGGCATCGACCTGCGCCAGGTCCGTGTCCCGCTCGGCGTCGTCGGCATCATCTACGAGGCCCGCCCGAACGTCACCGTCGACGCGGCCGCTCTCTGCCTCAAGTCCGGCAACGCCGTCCTGCTGCGCGGCTCCGCCTCCGCCTACGAGTCCAACACCGCCCTCGTCCGCGTCCTGCGCGACGCCGTCGGCGGCGCCGGGCTGCCCGCCGACGCCGTCCAGCTGGTGCCCGGCGAGGGCCGCGAGTCCGTCCACGAGCTGATGCGCGCCCGCGGCCTCGTCGACGTCCTCATCCCGCGCGGCGGCGCCTCCCTGATCCAGACCGTCGTCATGGAGTCCAAGGTCCCCGTCATCGAGACCGGCACCGGCAACTGCCACGTCTACGTCGACGCCCACGCCGACATCGACATGGCCATCGACATCCTCATCAACTCCAAGGCACAGCGGGTCAGCGTCTGCAACGCCGCCGAGACCCTCCTCGTCCACCAGGACATCGCCGCCGAATTCCTGCCGCGCGCCCTGGACGCCCTCGCCGAGGCCGGCGTCACCGTCCACGCCGACGAACGCGTGCTGGCCTACGCCAAGGACTCCAAGGCGACCGTGGTCGAGGCGGTCCCGGAGGACTGGGAGACCGAGTACCTGTCGTACGACATCGCCGCCGCCGTCGTCGACTCCCTGGACCGGGCCGTCGAGCACATCAGGCTGTGGACCTCCGGGCACACCGAGGCCATCGTCACCACCTCCCAGCAGGCCGCCCGCCGCTTCACCCAGCTGGTCGACTCCACCACCGTCGCCGTGAACGCCTCCACCCGCTTCACCGACGGCGGCCAGTTCGGCTTCGGCGCAGAGATCGGCATCTCCACCCAGAAGCTGCACGCCCGCGGCCCCATGGGCCTGCCGGAGCTGACCAGCACCAAGTACATCGTCACCGGCGACGGCCACATCCGCCGCTGACGACTGTGAAGCCGCCGCCGGCACCCGTACGGCCCAACCGCGCACGCCCCTCGGCGTGCGGGCGCGCGGAGGGGCGTACGGGCCCCGCGCGGGCGTGAAAGGCGTCTCACAGGGCCTATGAATTTCCATACCGTCTGCCCAAATTGACCCCCCAGGTCTACTCTGGATCCGTGCCGGAGGACGTGGGGGGCACGCCGTTCCCTGACGGCTGGGAGCCCGACGACGACCATGACCGCGGGATGTCGGACGAAGAGTTCGACGCCGTGGTCTTCGACGAGGCCTTCGTGAAGGCGGCCGTGATCCACGAGCCGACCGCGGTCGAACGCCTCCTGGCCGCCGCGCAGGCCAGAGCCGAGGCCTCCGAGGCCGAGGCCCGCCGTGCCCACGCCAGAGGCGAGCGCTACGACGACGGCTACGGCCCCGACGGCCCCGAACTCGGCCACGGCGCCGACCTCGACGACGACCTGGACGACGGCGACGTACTCGAAGACCGGTACGGCGCACCAGGGGCCTACGGCAAGCATGTCCGCTGGCATCGTCCCGTGGCCTGGATGCTCGCTCTCGTCATGGGCGTCGGCATGGTCGCGCTGGCCTTCGCGGCGGTCTACCGGGGCGCCTCCTCGGGCGGCAGCCGCGACCAGGTGCCCCGGCCCCCCTCCACCGGCCTGGAACAGGGCACCGCGGTGGCACCCTCCGCGTCAGCCGAGTACTCCCAGCCGGCCCAGTCGGCGGTCTCCGCGGTCCCGCGCACCCCCTGAGCGGCGATTGCCCGGTCTGGTGAGAACCTGTCAGAAGTTGTCGTGTAGCTGGGCGTTTACCTGAGGCTTCCGAGACCTACTCTGAGAGTATGGGCGGGCCTGTGGACCCACCCGAGGGGACACCCGAGGGCGGCCCCGTGGGTGGAGAGGACGAGTACCGATCCGTCGTCTTCGACGAATCGTTCGTCCGCGCTGCCCGCCTCCAGGAATCCTCCGCGCGCGAACGCATGTCCGACCATGCGCCGGCCGTACGCCGCCGCCCGCCCCTGCGCCGGGGCCTCACACGGCAGGCCCTGATCCTCGTCCTGCTGATCCTCGTCGCCTTCGGCACCGCGATCTACATGGGTGTCCGCCACCCCTACGGCGCCCAGGAGGCCCAGAAACCCGTCGAACCGCTGCGGATGACCGTCGTCCCACTCGCCCCGCAGGGCAAGGTGCCCGGCGCCGCCGACGCCGAGACGCTGTTCGCGCACAGTCCCGCCGCGCGGTACGAGGTCGGCGCCGAGGGCATACCTTTGCCGGCCGTCCGCAGCACCGCGCACTTCTCCGACAGCCAGGTCGTGACCGCCCTGACCACGGCCAAGGACTACATCGTCCGCTCCGCGCTCTACCCGGAGGTCCTCGACAGCAGCGAGGTGCGGCCCGCGCGGGTGCTGCTCGACCCCGGGCAGCTCGACCAGTTCGACCAGAGCCTCGACCACCCCGCGGCGGACGGCCGGCACGCGCCCACCGGATGGCTGGTCCGCTTCGACCCCACCCGTGCCGAACTCGCCGATCCGAAGATCCGCGTCCAGGGCAGCATGCAGGCCACCGAGACCGACTCGGCCACCCTGGAGGTCACCGCCGACCACACCGTCGTCTACGCGCTGCGGGCCACCGGCGGCCCGGCCGGCTCCCAGGTCTCCCTGTTCACCGTCCGCCGCGAGCTGACCTTCCGCTTCGACCGGGACGACCTGCGCCTGCGCCAGACCCAGCTGGTCGTCTCCTCCGTCCAGGCCGGCCCGCTGTCCTGCGCCGACGACTCCGCCGACCACCTGCAGCCGCTGCTGGCCGGCGAGACCGCCAGGGCGGGCGGCCCGGCGGGCACGAACCCGTACGCCACGGACAGCGCCGCCGCCCTGTGCGGGACGCTGGCCGCCGGGGCCGAACCGAAGGTCTGACGAGCCCTGGCTACTCGTCGTCCCGCGGCGGAGTGTCCTGCGCCGGACCGTCCTGCGACGGGTCCTGCGCGGGGCCGTCCTGCGGCGCCGTGTCCTTCGGGGGAGCGTCCTGCGCGGAAGCATCCTTGCGGGGCGCCGGGCTCGTGAACCCGTCGAAACCGCGCTTGACCCGGCCGCCCAGGCCGCCGGCCCCGCCCGCTATGTCCGAGACCAGCTTCATCAGCGGGTCCTTGGAGCTCTTCACATCGCTCGCGTAGCTCGCCGCCGACTCCTTGAACGAGTCGCTGACCGAGGTGTCCTTGTCCCCGTCGCGCCGCGGATAGTGGCCGTCCATGATCCGCTGGTAGTCGCGGGACTCGGCCCACTTCTTCAGCTCGGCCGCGCGGACCGTGGTGAACGGGTGCGAGCGCGGCAGCACGTTCAGGATCTTCAGCACCGAGTCGCGCAGATCGCCCCCGGCCTCATACTCCTCGGCCTGCTGCAGGAACGCGTCCACGTTCATCTCGTGCAGATGGTTGCCGCCGGCGATCTTCATCAGTCCGCGCATCGAGGCCCGCAGATCCTGCCCCACCAGCAGTCCCGCCCGGTCGGCGGACAGCTCCGACTTGCGGAACCACTCCCGCAGCGCCGTCACGATCGCCATGACCGCGAGATTGCCCAGCGGGATCCAGGCGACGCGCAACGCCAGGTTCGTCAGGAACAGCAGGATCGTCCGGTACACCGAGTGCCCCGACAGGGCGTGCCCCACCTCGTGCCCGACCACCGCCCGCATCTCCTCCTCGTCGAGCAGTTCGACGAGCCCGGTGGTGACGACGATGATCGGCTCGTCCAGGCCGATGCACATGGCGTTGGGCTGCGGGTCCTGGTTGACGTACATCGGCGGGACCTTCTCCAGGTCCAGGATGTAACAGGCGTCCCGCAGCATGTCGTTCAGGTGTGCGAACTGCTGGTCCGACACGCGGACCGAGTCGGACAGGAACAGCAGCCTCAGGCTCCGCTCCGGAAGCAGCCCGCTGAGCGCCTTGAAGATCGTGTCGAAGCCGCTCAGCTTGCGCAGCGCCACCAGGGCCGAACGGTCGGCCGGATGCTCGTACGCGCGGGAGGAGATCCCCGGGAACCGCCTGCGCTGCCTGCCCGGAACCCGCTCGTGCCCGTGTCGCTCGTGGCCGTCGTCGGACATGTCATCCCCCATGTACGTGAGTGTGCCCACCGTGCCCCCGAAGCAGGGCCCAGCCTAGGCGGAGATACCGTGGACGGGCAGTACAGCCGAAGGAGTGCCTCATGGAGCACAACCCCCGAGCCGTCTGGCTCACCCAGGCCGCGAGCGCCGCCCACCAACAGGGCTCGGGCGACCTGCTGCGGGTCGTCCTGATCGTCATGTTCCTGGGCTGTGCGCTGACCGCCTGGTTCCTGCTGCGCGGGTACAGACAGAAGGACGACTGAGCCGCCTGGATCGTTCCCCGCCCGGTGTGGCCGGCGCAGCCGGTGTGACCGGGGCGCCGGGGCGACGGAACCGAGGAGTCGGCCCAACGGAGGAGTCGGCGTGATCGTCGCCGGGCCGCCCGCATACGATGGGCCGACGTCTTTATCCCGTCCACACGCGATAGGTCCTGCCGCAGATGATGAATCTTCACAGCGCCGCTGCCCAGTTGGTCACCCTCGCCGCCGAGGGCGAGGAGCACGGCGGCAACCACAACAGCCTCAACCCGCTCGTCACCGGTGGCAGCGCGTTCATCATCCTGCTGCTCCTGCTGTGGATCACCACCCGTTTCAACCGCGACCGCTGAGCCGGCGGCCGAGCCCGGCACCCGTCCTCGGGGCGGGGCCCACGGGCCGGGCCGGTAGGGTCTGCACGCATGGGAGAGCAGGACATGCCTACCGGTCCGGCGCATGACGCGGCCGATGCCGCCTACGACACGGTGACGACCCCGCGGTACACACCGGCGGGCCCCGCGCACACCGGCAAACGCCGCCTCGGCGTCATGGGCGGGACGTTCGACCCGATCCACCACGGACACCTCGTGGCGGCCAGCGAGGTCGCCGCCCAGTTCCAGCTGGACGAGGTGGTGTTCGTGCCCACCGGGCAGCCGTGGCAGAAGACCGCCCGCAAGGTCTCACCGGCCGAGGACCGCTACCTGATGACGGTGATCGCGACCGCGGAGAACCCACAGTTCTCCGTCAGCCGTATCGACATCGACCGCGGCGGCCCCACCTACACCGTCGACACCCTGCGCGACCTGCGCGCCCTCAACCCCGACGCCGACCTCTTCTTCATCACCGGCGCCGACGCCCTCGGCCAGATCCTCACCTGGCGCGACTCGGAGGAACTCTTCTCCCTCGCCCACTTCATCGGCTGCACCCGGCCCGGCCACCAACTGACCGACCGCGGTCTCCCGGAGGGCGGCGTCTCGCTGGTGGAGGTTCCCGCGCTCGCCATCTCCTCCACAGACTGCCGTGCGAGAGTCGCCAAGAGCGACCCCATCTGGTACATGGTGCCGGACGGAGTCGTGCGCTACATCGACAAGCGCGAGCTGTACCGCGGCGAGTGAGCCGAGAGGGGCACCGGTGAACGACCGATACGACGCGGGCTACGGAAGCGACCAGTACGAACTCGTCGGCTACGACGAGTACGGGCAGCCGGTGTACCGCCAGATCCCCGCACAACAACAGCAGACGTACGACCCGTACGCCGGACAGGGCTACGGGCACGACCCGTACGCCGCCGACGGCGGCGGTCGGCAGGGCACGCCCTCGTACGACCCCGGCCGGCAGGGCACGCCCTCGTACGACCCCGGCCGGCAGGGCACGCCGTCGTACGACCCCGGCCGGCAGGCCCCCGTCCCCCCCGTGCACGACACCGGGCAGCAGCCGGTCACGCCCGGCTACGACCCGTACGGCACCGGCGGCCAGCCCGTCTACGACCCCTACGGGCAGGCCGCCCCCGGCGGCCGGCAGTCCCGGGTCGCCGAGCAGACCGCGCACATCCCGCAGCAGGCCGGGCCCGTCGGGGAACCCGCCGGTCCTCGCCAGGCCGCCGGGGACGAACGGGACTACCACACCGAGCAGTTCGCGTTCGTCGAGGACCCGGACGGTGACTCCGAGGACGTCATCGACTGGCTGAACTTCACCGAGAACCGCACCGAGCGCCGCGAAGAGGCCAAGCGCCGCGCCCGCAGCCGCATGGTCGCCCTGGTCGTCGTGCTCGCCCTGGTCGCCGTCGGCGGCGCCGGCTACCTCTGGTACGCCGGAAAGCTGCCCGGACTGTCCTCCTCCGGCGCCAAGGGCGGCACGACGACGTCCGCGGCCGCCCAGAAACGCGACGTGGTCGTCGTCCACCTGCACAACACCAGCGGCGGCGGCACCTCGACCGCGCTGCTCGTCGACAACACCACCACCAAGCAGGGCACCACCGTCCTGCTGCCCAACTCGCTCGCCATGACCGACGACGACGGCACCACCACGACCCTCGCCAAGTCCGTCGGCGACGACGGCTCCTCCGGGACCCGCGACCAGCTCGACACCGTCCTGGGCACCAACATCGAGGGCACCTGGCGCCTGGACACCCCCTACCTGCAGAACCTCGTCGAACTCGTCGGCAACATCGACATCGACACCAACGCCGAGGTACCCGACCCGGACGCCAAGAAGAAGGGCCAGGCGCCCCTGGTCCACAAGGGCAAGGACCAGACCCTCAGCGGCAAGGCCGCCGTCGCCTACGCCACCTACCGTGCCTCCGGCGAGGCCCAGAACGCCCAGCTGGAGCGGTTCGGGCAGGTCATGCAGGGCGTGTTGCGCAAGATGTCCTCCGACTCCTCGGCCGCCACGGTCACCGTGCAGACCCTCGCGCAGATCCTCGACCCCTCGCTCACCGACAAGGACCTCGGCACCTTCCTCGCCAAGCTCGCCGACCTCGCCAAGGGCGGCGACTACAAGACCGCCCTGCTGCCCGTGCAGAGCGACGGCACCCTCAGCGCGCAGACCAGCTCCAGCGTGGTCAAGGACATCCTCGGCGGCACCGCCAAGAGCCCCTCCGCGGACTCCGCGATCCGGGTCTCCGTCCAGAACGCCACCGGCGTGAAGGACAACACCGACAAGGCCCGCGTGGTCCTCGTCAACGGCGGCTACACCTTCCTGGAAGGCGGTACGGCCTCCGGCACCCAGGCCATCTCCAAGGTGCTGTACTCCGACGCCGCCGACAAGGAGAACGCCACCGAGGTCGCCAAGACCCTCGGCCTCGGCACCGGCGCCGTCGCCAAGGGGACGGTCGGCTCGGGCGCCGACGTCTCGGTCGTCCTCGGCCAGGACTACAAGCCGTCCTCCTCCTGAGCCCGCCCGCCGCACCCCACGTGACCCGGTAATCACGTGGGGTGCGCCCGGCGGTCCGTGAGACCCTTGAGGTTCAAACGACCGCCGACGGAAAGCCACGTAGTGACCGCCACCGACCGTTCCCTCGAGCTCATCACCGCCGCCGCACAGGCGGCCGCCGACAAGCTCGCCCATGACGTCATCGCCTACGACGTCAGCGACGTCCTGTCGATCACGGACGCCTTCCTGCTGGCCTCCGCGCCCAACGACCGCCAGGTCAAGTCGATCGTCGACGAGATCGAGGAGCGCCTCAGCAAGGAGCTCGGCGCCAAGCCGGTGCGCCGCGAGGGCGACCGCGAGGCCCGCTGGATCCTGCTCGACTACGTCGACATCGTCGTCCACGTCCAGCACAGCGAGGAGCGCGTCTTCTACGCCCTGGAGCGGCTGTGGAAGGACTGCCCCGAGATCGAGCTGCCCGCCGACGCCAAGGCCACCCGCGGCAAGGCCCAGGAGCACGCCGAGCTGCAGGCCGCCGACGACGCGGGTGAGCCGGGCGGGGAGTGGTGATGAGCGCCACGGGCGAGGTGACCGACCGCAAGGGCCGCGGCCGCCGCATCATCCTGTGGCGGCACGGCCAGACCTCCTGGAACGTGGAGCGCCGCTTCCAGGGCTCCACCGATGTCGAGCTCACCGAGACCGGCATCGGCCAGGCCCGCCGCGCGGCCCGGCTGCTCGCCTCCCTGGGCCCGGACGCGATCGTCTCCTCCGACCTGCGGCGGGCCTCCGACACGGCCGCCCAGCTCGCCGAGCTCACCGGCCTCGACGTGATCCGCGACGAGGCGCTGCGCGAGACCTACGCGGGTGTGTGGCAGGGCCTCACCCATGAGGAGATCATCGCCCGCCACGGCGACGAGTACGCCGCCTGGAAGCGCGGCGAGCCGGTCCGCCGCGGCGGCGGCGAACTGGAGACCGAGGTCGCCGACCGGGCCGCCCCCGTCGTGCTCCGGCACGCCGAGAAGCTCCCCGAGGACGGCACCCTCGTGGTCGTCAGCCACGGCGGGACCATCCGCACCACCATCGGCCGCCTGCTCGGCCTGGACTCCCACCACTGGGAGAGCCTCGGCGGTCTCACCAACTGCTGCTGGTCCGTGCTCGGCGAAGGCGCCCGCGGCTGGCGGCTCCTGGAGCACAACGCCGGCACCCTCCCGGAGCCCGTCCTCGGCGACGACGACTGAGAGCCCTTTTCGGCCGTCGGCCGGTGATCCTCGGGCCGCCCGTCCCGCCCCGGGACCCGGATTTCACTTTCCGGCAGGTCGCAGGCTAAAGTTCTTCTTGTTCGCCCCGCCGAGCGGAAAGACGGGAAGAACGCAAGGGGCTATAGCTCAGTTGGTAGAGCGCCTGCATGGCATGCAGGAGGTCAGGAGTTCAATTCTCCTTAGCTCCACAGATCGACACTCAACACACTGTCGAGTTGTCAAAGATCGGTGAGAGAATCCCGCCCTCTTCAGGGGGCGGGATTTTTCGTGTTCCACTCCCGGATGATCTCGGCGGCCTCGTCGTCGGTCACCGGCCACAGCCGCTGTCTGCGCTCCCGCAACAACGCGACCTGCTCCCGCGTGCGTTCGTCCTCCGGTGTGTAGACCACGATCCGGGACTCCGGCACCCCGTCGATCGACAACGACTGCGACGTCATCCGCAGCTCGCCCACCGCCTCATGACGGAACGTCTTCACCCGCGGCCCCGGCTGCGCCACAGCACCGCTCGCCCACAACCGGGCGAAGTCCGCACTCGCCCCCGACAGCGCCCGTATGAAGTCCTCCCAGGCCGGCTCGCCGACATGTCTGCCGTAGCTGGAGCGCAGGGTCGCCACCATCACCGGCAGTTCACGCTCCCGGTGCACCACCGGGCACGCCTCCTCGGACACGGTGAACAACGTCCACAGGACGTTAGGCACCCCGATCCGCACCGTCTCCGGCACCAGGAACAGGTCCCGGTAGGCCGGATTGGTGGCCAGCACGTCGTACCGCGACGTGTACACCACCGCGGGCAGCGGATCGAGGGCGTCGATGATGCCCTGCACCTCCGCGCCGACCGACCGCGACAGCCCCTCAGGCGCCGCCGCGTACGGCACCTCCGCCAGCCGGTACAGATGCTCCCGCTCCGGCGCGTCCAGCCGCAGCGTGCGCGCCACCGCGTCCAGCACCTGCGGCGACGCGTTGATCGGCCGGCCCTGCTCCAGCCACGTGTACCAGGTCACCCCCACGCCCGAGAGCTGGGCGACCTCCTCCCGGCGCAGCCCCGGAGTGCGCCGCCGCAGCCCCGGCGGCATCCCCACATCGGCCGGTGTCACCCGGGCCCTCCTGCTGCGCAGGAACGCTGCCAGTTCCGGCCTGCGGCGGTGTGCTGTCGCCCTCATCGTCACGTCCCCCGTCGTCACGTCATCCATCGTGAGCGCCGCACCCGCCCCCTGCCAGGTGCTGCCAGTACCAGCATCGGTGGGCTCTCGGCACCCGTACCGGCCCCTCGCCACGCTCGGACACATGACGACGACATCCCGGACGGGACCAGGCCCCGCACCCGCTCGAACCCCTGCGAAAAGTGAAGCACCCGGCACTGACAACCGGCCCCGGCTGCTCCTCGCGGTCGTCCTCGCGGCCCTGTTCATGGCCGTGCTGGACGTCTTCATCGTGAACGTCGCGGCCCCCACCATCGGTTCCGAACTCCACGCCTCCGGCGCCGACCTGCAGCTGGTCGTGGCCGGCTACGCCATCACTTACTCCGTGCTGCTGATCACCGGCGCCCGCCTCGGCGACCGGCTCGGCCACGGCCGGGTCCACCTCGCCGGACTGGTGCTGTTCACGACGGCCTCGCTGGCCTGCGGCCTGGCCCAGGGGGCCACCCAGCTGATCGTGTTCCGGCTGGTTCAGGGCGCCGGGTCGGCGGTGATGATCCCGCAGGTCCTCAGCATCATCCAGCGCACCTTCACCGGCGAGGCCCGCATCCGGGCGCTCGGCGCCTACTCGGCGGTCCTCGCGGTCGGCGCCGCGGCCGGCCAGATCATCGGCGGCGTCCTGGTCGGCGCGGACCTGTTCGGCACCGGCTGGCGGCCGGTGTTCCTCGTCAACGTGCCGGTCGGCGCCGTACTCCTCGTCCTGGGCAAGCGCGTCCTGCCGAGGGGCACCGGATCCGGGCCGGAGCGGGCGCGCGGCCTGGACCTGCCCGGCCTGGTCCTGCTGGGGGCCGCCGTGTCGCTGCTCACGGTTCCCCTGGTGCTCGGCCAGGAGGAGGACTGGCCGCTGTGGTCCTGGCTGTCCCTGGCGGCCGCCGTGCTCCTGTTCGCGCTGTTCTGCGGCTACGAGGTGCGGCTCGCCCGGCGCGGCGGCGCCCCGATCGTCGCACCCCGGGTGCTGCGCCACCCCGGCATGGGCCTGGCCGTCTTCCGCGTCCTCGCCGTCATGGCCGTCAACGCCGGACTGCTCTTCACGCTCACCCTGCACGTCCAGAGCGGCCTCGGCTACGGCGCGCAGCGCGCCGGACTCACCTTCGCGCCGACCGCCGTCGTCTTCGGCGTGGTCGCCCTGACCTGGCGCAGGTGGCCCGCCTCCTGGCAGCGGGCGCTGACCCCGGCCGGGTTCGCGCTGACCGGGCTGTCCGTCACCGGCGTCGGGCTGGTCTTCCACGGCGGCGGCGACGGGGGCGCGTGGCTCTATGTGGCGTACGCCGGCGTGGGCGCGGGGCTCGCGCTCGCGTTCAGCCCCACCCTCACCGGAGCGCTCGCAACCGTGCGCCCCGAGGACGCGGCGGACGCCAGCGGTCTCCTGGCGACCGTCACCCAACTCGGCCAGCTCATCGGCGTCGCCGCATTCGGCACACTGTTCTTGAACCGGCTTGAGTCACTTGGGGCGCCGCGGGCGTATACCTCTGCGGAGGCGCTGTCAGCCTGCGCATGGGCGCTCGCCGCGACGGCGGCCGCGGGTGCCGTGTCCGGACTGGTACTGAGGCGTCGCTGACCGTATTGGTCCGGCCGTGGCAGAATCAAACGGCCGGAAGGGGGCGCGGCCCGACGGGAGGAGTAGCGATGCCTGCGAGCATCCATGAGGAGGGCGGCCACCTCCTCGGTGCGGCGTTGATACGGGACACGACCACCCGGCTGCTCTGCCCTTCCTGCGGTTCCGTACATGTGGCCCAAGTACTGGGCGACAATGGCGGGATCTCCTACGTGTGCACGGCCTGCGGCCACAGCTGGAGCTGATCGATGGGTGCACACAGGCGGAAGTGCGACTGGTGCGGGAGCGGCACTCCGATCGTCCGCGACATGGAGCCGATCAACCCCGACTACCAGTACTGGTGCGAGGAATGCGCTCGGGCGCTGATCATAAAAGGCGACCCGATCGAGACCTACCGTGAACTGGAGGGCGAGCCGATCTACGGCCGTCTTCTCGAGGAGCACTGCACGCTCAAGCGGTTCTACTCGTTCGTCACGGCCTGAACGGCGCCCGGCTTCGGCAACGATGTCCGGGCGAGCGCCAGGAACAGCAGTCCGGTGACCGCGTAGAGCGCCGACAGCGTCAAGTCGACGGCGTTCTGGTGCAGTTCGGGCCGTCCATGCTGATGTGGCACCCACCACAGGGCGTACGAGCAGAAGACCAGCAGCGTGCCGGCGGCCGCCGCCCGGTACCCGCGCGTCCACAGCAACAGCACCACGGGCACGCACCACACCCAGTGGTGCGACCAGGACACCGGGCTGATCAGCAGCGCGGTCACCGCACACCCGGCCACCGCCCAGCCCCGCCGGCCGCGCAGCTCCGCCGCGACCGCCACCGCGAGCCCCAGAACGGCCGTCAGGGCCGCCGCGGCGGTCCAGAGCGCCCCCGGCTCGGGTGTGTGCAGCAACCGCGCCAGAACGCCGCGCAGGGCCTGATTCGCGGTCTCCTCGGCCCGCCCCACCCGTCCAGTCCGGAACACCATCCCGGTCCAGAACCGCCACGAGTCGTAGGGCAGGACGGCCGCCGCCAGCAGGGTCGCCCCCGCGAAGGCGACGGCCGCCCCGCGCGCGTGCCGCAGCCACGGGCCGCCGTCCCGGCCCCCGCGGCGTGCCATCAGGCCCGTGGCGAGCAGGAACACCGCGAACAGGGCGGGCGTCAGCTTGACCGCGGCCGCGAGCCCGACGCCCACCCCCGCCCAGCGGCCCGGACGTTCGGCCGGAGGCCGTGACAGATCCCACAGGATCAGCACGGCCAGCAGCAGATTGACCTGCCCGTAGCGCACGGTCGTCCACACCGGCTCGCACCACACGGCCGCCGCCGCGACCCACAGCACGCCCTCCACGCGCGCGTGCCCCACGAGCCGCAGCGACAGCGCAACGAACACCACCAGAAGAAAGAGGTTCCCCGCCGTCGCCAGCGTCCGCATGGTCGTGACGTCCGGCAGCGTCAGCGGGGTGAACAGCAGCGCCGCGAACGGCGGGTAGGTGGACGGCAGATGAGCTGCCGTCGTACGCAGTGCGTACAGGTCGCCGCCCGCGAGGACGGTCGCGCCCTCCGCCCGGTAGACCATCAGGTCGATCATCGACACGTGCGCGGCCCGCTGAGCCACCCAGAACGCCGTGAACGACAAGAGGCAGGCCCCCAGGGCCACCGGCACCCGGCGCCGGGTCTCGGAGAACACGATCACGGTCACGAAGTCCGACACTAGCGCCCGTATCCGCACAGAACGGAAACGATTTGGTGGTGCACCCGGTCGACCGTGTAATGTTGGCGTCGCCGCCAGGGAAACCGGGCGGAGCGAAACGCGGGGCTATAGCTCAGTTGGTAGAGCGCCTGCATGGCATGCAGGAGGTCAGGAGTTCAATTCTCCTTAGCTCCACAGAAGTCGAAGGCGGACCGTCCGGATGGATGGTCCGCCTTCGGCGTTTTCGGAATCATTCGAAAACACCGGAAACGGGCGCCGGGAAACGTGCACCAGATGTAAGGCGGGCCACCCGACCGGGTGGCCCGCCTTACATCTGGTGCTGGTGCTGGTGCTGGTGCGGTCAGCGGCCGAGGGCGCGGCGGCCGCGGCCCTGTGAGAGGACCGGCAGGTTCCTGGCCGGTGCCTGGGAGCGCGTGTCCTCCTCGAGACGCAGGGCGAGCGCCGGGCAGCGGCGTACCGCGCGCAGCGCCTTGGCCTCCGCGAACCGCGGCACCTTCGCCTGCGCCACCGTCGGGAAACCGTCCGCGCCCAGCTCGAAGACTTCCGGGAGGATGTCCGCGCACAGGCCGTGGCCCCGGCACAGCGTCCAGTCGACGTAGATCTTCTGACGGCTGCCGCTCGTCTCCTCGGGCTCTCCGCCGCCCGGGATACCGGCCGGCATCTTGCCGTCCTCGAAGAGCGGCAGAACGCCCTCCACGGGCCGTCCGCAGCCGTTTCCGAGGACATGCGCGGCCAGGTCGTCGGTGAACGCCTTGATCGTCGACTCCAGGAACATCGCGGAGCCGTCCGGGTGCGAGCACGCGCCGCGCCGCTTCACGTTCTTGGCGACCTGCTTGAGCGCTTCCAGGGCAGCCGGCCCGCCGCCGTTGAGGATGTCCTCCATGCCGCGCGCTGCCGCCGGCAGACCGAGATAGCAGGGACCGCACTGTCCCGCGCTCTCCTCCGCCAGCCACTGGGCGACCCGCAGCGACTCGCCCAGCGGGCAGGTGTCCTGCGTGATCGGCAGGATCGCGCCGGCGCCCAGTGCTCCGCCCACCGCGTCCAGGGAGTTGCGGGAGACGATCGCCTCGTTGACCGTCGCCGCGTCGATCCACTTGCCGTGATAGCCGCCGGTCAGCACACCCTGCGGCACCGGCGGGGCGCCGGCCAGCTGCAGGACGTAGCGCAGCGGCACACCCGTGGGCACCTCGATCACCATGGGGCGGGCGACCGCGCCGGAGACCGTCAGCATGACGGTGCCCGGCTCGTCGTACAGGCCGGTGTTGCCGTAACGCTCCGGACCGATCCGGGCGGCGATCGCCAGCTGCGCGAACGTCTCCGCGTTCGACAGCAGCGTGGGCGCACCGCCGACACCGTTCTGGGAGGCGCTGGTCTTACGGCCGGGCGGGACCGCCGGGCCGCCGTCGATCGAGCGGATCAGTGACGCGGCCGCGCCGGTGACCATCCGGACCGGGTTGCGCTGGACGAACGCCTTCAGGGCCGAACGGCGGCCGGTGCTCAGACCGCGTTCGGCGAGCGCCTGCTCCATGGAGCGCTGCGTGGACTCGCGGGTGACCCCCACCACGAGCGTGCGGGCACCCAGCGCCTCGGCGCACAGCAGCGCGCCGTCCAGGATCAGATGCGGGGCACGGTTGATCAGCACCGTGTCCTTGCGGCAGGCCGGCTCGTCCTCGCTGCCGTTGACGACGACCACCGGCCGGACGCCGCGCTTGATCGCCGCTTCGGCGACCGAGCGCAGCTTTTTGTGGAAGGGGAAGCCCGCGCCGCCACGGCCCTTCAGGTTGATGCGTTCGGAGAGCTGCGCGAGCTGCTCCCCACCCAGGGGTTCAAGCGGCCCGTGCACCTTGAGGTGCATGGGCAGATCGAGTCTTTCGACAAGGTCGAAGCCCGACGTGAGCTGCGGAAGGCCGACCACGCGGACTTCTGGGACGTCGGGCAGGGCCTCGTTCACCTATAGCCTCCGGAAGGCGTGTTCCAAGGTTCGCCCGAACCCGGTGCGTCGAAGGACGCGCCGGGTGCTGGTTCGTTGGCGGGACCGCTGTTGTACGTGTCGTTCGAGTTGTACGTGCCGTAGCCGGGGTTCGTCTCACCCGTGTCGTACACATCACGTCCACCCGGTCCGCCGACGCCCGGATTGCCATAGACCGGGATGTTGTATCCGGTGTCCTGGAGCGGGTCGTACGCCGACGGGGGCGCCTCGCCGACCGGCGGCGGGGACGGGACCGGCCAGCTGCCCGAGGTGCTGCCGGGGCCGTCCATGCGCGGGAAGGCCTCGGTGGCCTGGAGGTCCAGCCGCTCCATGCGCGCGGTCTGACCGGCCGCGAACGGCGACTGGGGCTGACCGGGCGTGGAGGTGGCCCGGTAGGCGGCCGCGAAGCCGGAGGCCGGCTCGGGGGCGGCCATGCCGGTCGGGAACAGCGGGTTGGGCTGCGGGGCCCTGGCGTCTGCCCGCGAGGACCTCGGCTCGCGTTCACGTCCGCCGTCGTAGCCCGGCAGGCCGGACTCGCCCACCCGGGCGCGGCTGGCGTCCAGCTCGTCCAGGTCGGGGCGCTCCGAGCTGCCCAGGATGGAGACGAGACGGTCGGCGACCTTGCGCTTGAACGGGCGCGGGGCGGCGCGCAGCGCCAGCGCGCCCATCACGCCGACCAGGCACAGCTCGTACGAGATCATGAAGAAGGGCTTCGCCGCGCGGCCCGCGAACAGGCCGTGGATCAGCGCGGCGCACCAGGCCGGGTAGGCCAGCATGTGCATGGCCCGCCAGCGGGCCGCCACCACGGCCGGGGCGGCGAAATTGCTGCGCAGGGCGCCGGTGACACCCACGAAGATCATCAGCAGTCCGGCCAGCGAACCGAGTCCGATCAGGCCGGCGCTTCCGGTGACGCCGAGCGAGAACGGGATGATCGCGGCGATCACCACGGTGTGATCGAGGGCGATCTTCGTGACGATGTGCACCAGCAGGAACGCGATCGAGGCGACCGCGGTCGTCCGGTGCACCGCCTGGCCGACGATCCGCTGGCGGGTGTTGAGGAAGATGCGGTCCTGTGCGACCAGACCCCAGATCACCGAGCAGCTCAGCGAGACGAGCGAGAGCACGCCCGCGCCGAAGTTCAGGAACGATTGGAACTGGCTGCCTCCGGTCAGCACGACCACGGGTATGAGCAACAGAACGACAGCGGACGCCACCCCCCAGGCCGAGCGGCCTGGCTTGGGGAGCGAGCTGTTACTACGACGAGGGTTCATGGGGGCAACTCCGAGCAGTTCGGGAAAGCGGTCCCGGTGCCGCAGCCTAAGTGGCGCCATACCGATCAGTACGAGGTTTGAGTTGTTGCGTTGTTATCAAAGGGCAATGCGGGCCTTGCGATGTCCCTTAGTGGTTGTTACGCGAAGTAAGTTTTGAACCTGGTTCAACTATTGTCCCGGTTGTCGCCTTAGACGTACGTGTCAACCGTTGATACGTAAGCGCGTCGCGGCTTGCTCAAGTGCTGCGGTACCCTGACGCCATGCGTGCCGTACGCCTTCTGCTTAGCGGGCCGCGCTGATCAGTCCCGACCGCCGGACCAAACGGCCGGTCGGCATCGGCGCGGCGTCCCCTCCTGTGCGAGGGGATTTTTCGTTTCTAGAAAGTCACAGCCGCAGGCAGAGACGATCGATGGAGCTTTGAGGATCATGAGCGAGACGAACCCCGCTGCCGCCGCCCCGTCGGCGGAGGCCGCGCCGCACCGCTACACGGCCGCCCTGGCGGCCGAGATCGAGGCACGCTGGCAGGACTTCTGGGACGCCGACGGCACCTACGCGGCCCCCAATCCCAAGGGTGACCTGGCCGGCGACCCCGAGCTGGTCGCCAGGCCCAAGAAGTTCATCATGGACATGTTCCCCTACCCGTCCGGGGCGGGACTGCATGTCGGCCACCCCCTGGGCTACATCGCCACCGACGTCTTCGCCCGCTTCCAGCGGATGAACGGCCACAACGTCCTGCACACCCTGGGCTTCGACGCCTTCGGCCTGCCCGCCGAGCAGTACGCGGTGCAGACCGGCACGCACCCGCGTGTGTCCACCGAGTCCAACATCGAGAACATGAAGGCGCAGCTGCGCCGGCTGGGCCTGGGCCACGACAAGCGCCGGTCGTTCGCCACGATCGACCCGGACTACTACAAGTGGACCCAGTGGATCTTCCTGCAGATCTTCAACTCCTGGTACGACGACGAGGCCAAGAAGGCCCGCCCGATCTCCGAGCTGATCGCCCAGTTCGAGTCCGGTGAGCGAGCCGTACCGGGCCACACGCGCGCGTGGAACGAGCTGACCGCAGTCGAGCGAGGCGACGTCCTGGGCGAGTTCCGGCTGGCCTACGCCTCCGACGCGCCGGTCAACTGGTGCCCCGGGCTGGGCACCGTGCTGGCCAACGAGGAGGTCACCGCCGACGGCCGTTCCGAGCGAGGCAACTTCCCGGTCTTCAAGGCCAAGCTGCGCCAGTGGAACATGCGTATCACCGCCTACGCCGACCGGCTGCTGGACGACCTGAACGAGCTGGACTGGCCCGAGGCCATCAAGCTGCAGCAGCGCAACTGGATCGGCCGTAGCGAGGGCGCCCGCGTCGACTTCCCGATCGACGGCGAAAAGATCACCGTCTTCACCACGCGCCCCGACACCCTGTTCGGTGCGACCTACATGGTGCTGGCCCCCGAGCATCCGCTGGTCGACGAGTTCGTTCCGGCCGCCTGGCCCGAGGGCACCCACGACGTGTGGACCGGCGGTCACGCGACGCCCGTCGAGGCCGTGGCCGCGTACCGCGCGCAGGCCGGCGCCAAGTCCGACGTGGAGCGGCAGGCCGAGGCCAAGGACAAGACCGGCGTCTTCACGGGCGCGTACGCGACCAACCCGGTCAACGGCGAAAAGGTCCCGGTGTTCGTCGCCGACTACGTGCTGATGGGCTACGGCACCGGCGCGATCATGGCCGTCCCGGCCGGCGACCAGCGCGACTTCGAGTTCGCGCGCGCCTTCGAGCTGCCGATCGTCTGCATCGTCGAGCCGACCGACGGCCGCGGCACCGACACCTCGACGTGGGAGGACGCCTTCGGTTCGTACGACGCGAAGATCATCAACTCCTCCAACGACGACATCAAGCTGGACGGCCTGCCGGTCGCCGAGGCCAAGGCCCGTATCACCGAGTGGCTGGCTCGCAAGGGCATCGGCGAGGGCACCGTCAACTTCCGGCTGCGTGACTGGCTGTTCAGCCGCCAGCGCTACTGGGGCGAGCCCTTCCCGA
The DNA here is from genome assembly GCF_055567535.1 of Streptomyces sp. NPDC026538. Taxonomy (NCBI): domain Bacteria; kingdom Bacillati; phylum Actinomycetota; class Actinomycetes; order Kitasatosporales; family Streptomycetaceae; genus Streptomyces; species Streptomyces sp. NPDC026538. The sequence continues at coordinate 1,001,729 of NZ_JBVHQG010000001.1, read as the reverse complement.
TCGTCTACGACGAGGAGGGCGTCGCGCACGCGCTGCCCGAGTCGATGCTGCCGCTGGAACTGCCGGAGGTGGAGGACTACTCGCCGCGCACCTTCGACCCGGAGGACGCGGACACCCAGCCCGAGACGCCGCTGTCGCGCAACGAGGAATGGGTCAACGTCACCCTGGACCTGGGCGACGGGCCGAAGAAGTACCGCCGCGAGACCAACACCATGCCCAACTGGGCCGGTTCCTGCTGGTACGAGCTGCGCTACCTGGATCCGCACAACGACCAGCAACTGGTCGACCCGGAGATCGAGCGGTACTGGATGGGCCCGCGCCAGGGCCTGCCGCACGGCGGCGTCGACCTGTACGTCGGCGGCGCCGAGCACGCGGTGCTGCACCTGCTGTACGCCCGTTTCTGGTCGAAGGTCCTGTACGACCTGGGGCACGTCTCGTCCGCCGAGCCGTTCCACAAGCTGTTCAACCAGGGCATGATCCAGGCCTACGTCTACCGCGACGGCCGCGGCTTCCCGGTGCCCGCCACCGAGGTCGAGGAGCAGGACGGCGCCTACTACTACCAGGGCGAGAAGGTCACCCGGCTGCTGGGCAAGATGGGCAAGTCCCTGAAGAACGCGGTGACTCCGGACGAGATCTGCGCCGAGTACGGCGCCGACACGCTGCGCCTGTACGAGATGGCGATGGGCCCGCTGGACGTCTCCCGGCCGTGGGACACGCGCGCGGTGGTCGGCCAGTTCCGGCTGCTGCAGCGGCTGTGGCGCGTCATCGTCGACGAGGCGACCGGTGAGGTCACCGTCACCGACGCCGATGCCGACGAGGACACGCTGCGTTCTCTGCACAAGGCGATCGACGGTGTCCGCCAGGACCTGGAGGGCCTGCGCTTCAACACCGCCATCGCCAAGGTCACCGAGCTGAACAACCACCTGACCAAGGCGGGCGGCGCGGTGCCGCGTACGGTCGCCGAGCCGCTGGTGCTGATGATCGCGCCGCTGGCCCCGCACGTCGCCGAGGAGCTGTGGCGCAAGCTGGGTCACACCGACTCGGTCGTGCACCGGGACTTCCCGGTCGCCGACCCGGCGTACGTCGTGGACGAGACCGTGACCTGCGTCGTGCAGATCAAGGGCAAGGTCAAGGCCCGCCTGGAGGTGTCGCCGGACATCTCCGAGGACGAGCTGGAGAAGGTGGCGCTGGCCGACGAGAAGGTCGTCGCGGCGCTGGACGGCGCGGGGATCCGCAAGGTGATCGTCCGCGCGCCGAAGCTGGTGAACATCGTCACGGCGTAACGGCCACGGGCCGCCTTGGGGTGGTCCCCTAAGGGCAGGTTCGGGGTCTTTCTGGAACTCCGGGCCTGCTCTTTGCGTTTACCGTTGAAGGGGCGGCCGCCCCTGCCGTGCTCGGAAGCGGTCGGGTGGTCGGGTGGCCGTCAGCGGAGGAGGAGCACCGTGGGAACATTGATCGCCGTATTCGCCGTGCTCTTCCTGCTCTTCGTCGCGGGCGGGGCATATGTCACGTTCAAGGCGGTCGGCGCCGCCAAGCGCGGTGTGGACCGTACGATCACGCAGGCCCGGCGTACGGTCGAGGACCACACGCTGCGCGCCAAGTCCATGGTCCAGATCGGCCCGGCGGCCGAGATCGCCCAGCTGCGGCTCACCCTGCGCACCTCTATGCGGGCCACCCAGGACGCGCTGCACGCCGGCGTCGCCGAGGACGAGTCGCTCAAGGAGTCTCTCGGCCTCTTCCAACGGCTCAGCGTGCACGGGCAGGAACTGGACGGCGAGCTCAGGCGCCTGGAGTCCGAGCCGGACCGGGCCACGCTATCCGCCCGGCTGCCCGAGCTGCGCCGGCGCACCACACGCGTCACCGAGTCCGCGGACGCGTTGCGGTGGGCGGTGCGTGACCGTGCCCACCGGTTCGCCGACGACGACCTGGACACCTTGAGCACGCAGATCGGCGTCGAGGCGGACGCCCTGCGGCACTGGACCCGTCCCGCCCCCGCACCCGAGACCCCGCCGTGGCCCGACGCCGCTGCCGGTCAGGGGGATCGCCAGACCTGGCCCGAGGCACCCCGGTCCGTCCCGGAGGAGGATCCGGGGCAGCCCGCGATCACGCCGCCCGGGCGGCGTCAGGCCTACCCCTGGCAGAAGAAGCCCCGGCCGGAGAGCACCACTTGAGACGGCCGGTCCTGGTCGAGGCGGGCGGGGGCGGGCTGCCGTCCCTGGGCTACGCCAGGTAACCTCCAGCTCATGTCCCGCCATGTCGCGATCGTCACCGATTCAACGGCCTACCTGCCGCCGCGGACGATGGAGCGCCACGGCATCACCGCGGTTCCCCTGACCGTGGTCCTCGGCGACCGGGCGTTCGAAGAGGGCACCGAGATCTCGACCCGTTCCCTGGCCCAGGCTCTGCAGAAGCGGCGCTCCGTCACCACGTCCCGGCCCAGCCCCGAGGTCTTCGCGGAAACGTACCGCAAGGTCGCCGACTCCGGTGCCACCGGCATCGTCTCGCTCCACCTGTCCGCCGAACTGTCGGGCACCTACGACGCGGCGGTCGTCGCGGCGCGCGAAGCACCCGTCCCGGTGCGGGTGGTGGACACCGGGATGGTCGCGATGGCGCTGGGTTTCTGCGCGCTCGCGGCGGCCGAAGCCGCCGAGTCGGGCGGCACCGCCGACGAGGCCGTCACCGCGGCGGAGAAACGCGCCGCCGGCACCTCGGCGTACTTCTACGTCGACACCCTCGACTACCTGCGCCGTGGCGGCCGCATCGGCGCGGCGCAGGCGCTGCTGGGTTCCGCGCTGGCCGTCAAGCCCCTGCTGCGGCTGGACGGCGGCCGGATCGAACTGCTGGAGAAGGTACGGACGGCGTCCCGGGCCATCGCCCGCCTCGAGGAGCTCGCCGCCGAGCGCGCGGGCGGCGCCGAGGTGGACATCGCCGTCCACCATCTCGCCGCCCCCGACCGGGCCTCGGCCCTCGCCGACCGGCTGCGGGCACGGGTGCCGGGACTGGCCCAGCTGCATGTGAGCGAGGTCGGTGCGGTGATCGGCGCGCACACCGGTCCCGGGCTGCTCGGGGCGGTCGTCTCACTGCGGTGACCTGTGGATCAGAGGGCGGCGGTCTCGCCGCTTTCACTCGTGTGGGTGGCGAAGTTATCCACAACCGGGCCGTGATCCACGGAACTTGAGCAAGATCATCGTGAATCGGCGGGAAGCCTGATCCTCGTCGCATGGCACTTCGATCACGCTCACACGAGACACATGCGACCAGTGGCCCGGGCCGGGGCCCCACCTCCGACGGCCGGACCCGGCACCGCCGCTCCCCGGCCCGGGTCCGCACCCGGCACCGCCCGGCCCCGGCGGAAGAACTGCGCCGCCGGGCGGAGCTCCTCTTCGGCGAACGGGGGGTCACCAGGCCGGAGCCGGGACACGGGCCCCCGCACGCGGGCACGGTGACCGGTACCGGTACGGCGGCCGGACTGACCGCCGCCACCTCCGGGCTGCGCACCGCCGCGTCCGGGGTGCGTACCGCCGCGGCCGTACTGTCCACGGCGGCGGCGGTGATGTCCTCGGCCCGTGCGCTCGCCGACGAGGGCACGGGCCTGCGCGAACCGGCGCTCCCCAAACTGCGGTCCCGCGTCGGGCTCGCCGTGCGGGAGCGGATGCCGGTGTGGCTGCAGACCCGGTGCGGGCTGGAACGCCGGGGCGCCGTCGCCCTCGGGGTGGTTCTCGTGGTGGCCGCGGCCCTGGCCGTGCAGCACTTCTGGACGGGCCGGACCGAGTCGGTGAGCGCACCGGAGGTGGTGCGCGCCGAGGCTCCGTACGAGAAGAGCGAGGAGAAGGTTCCGGCCGCGGGCACCGGTACCGCCGCGGCGCCCGCCGGGCCGGCGGGGCCCGGCGGCGAGGTCGTCGTGGATGTCACCGGGAAGGTGCGTGAGCCGGGGGTCCACTCCCTGCCGGCCGGGTCCCGGGTGACCGACGCGCTAAGGGCGGCGGGCGGGGTGCGGCCCGGTACGGACACCGGCGGACTCAACCGAGCCCGTTTCCTGGTGGACGGCGAACAGATCGTCGTCGGGGGCCCTGCCCCGCCGCCCGCCCCGGGCCAGGTGGCAGGCGGTGCCGCGACGGGAACGGGCCCGTCCGCCCCGATCTCCCTGAACACGGCGACCGTGGAGCAGCTCGACGCCCTGCCCGGCGTCGGCCCGGTACTGGCCCAGCACATCGTCGACTACCGGACCCAGCACGTCGGCTTCCGCTCGGTCGACGAACTCCGCCAGGTCAAGGGCATCGGCGACCGCCGCTTCTCCGACCTGCGGGATCTGGTCCGGCCATGAGTCGCGCGAGCGACGGAGTGCCGCCGGGATCCGTGACGGTACGCCGGGCCGTGCACGCCGGTTCGGGCAAGCGGCTCGGGACCGCGCACCCCCGGCAGGACGCCGCGGCCGACCTGCGGCTGGTGCCGCCCGCGCTGGCCGCCTGGGCGACGGCGGCGCTGACCCTGGACACGCCGCCGGCGTGGACGGCCGGGACCGCCGGCGTCTGCCTGATCGCCGGACTGATCCTGCTGTGCGGGAGCCGCTCAGGCCGCCGAGCCGGCACGGCGACTCGCAACTCTCCAGATGTCGGGTCTGGGACGGTGACCGGCAATTCTCCGGATCTCGGGTCTGGGACGGTGACCGGCAACTCTCCGGATCCCGGGCATGGGAGGGTGGCTCGCAACCCCCCGGCCCCCCGGTCGACTTGGCGGAACGCCTCCGTCGGTGCTCTGCTCCTCTGTGTCGCCGGGGCCGCCGCCTCCGCGGGGCTGCACGGGGCGGATGTGCGCCGGGGGCCGGTGCCCGGCCTGGCCCGCGCCTACGCGACCGTGACCGCGGAGGTGGAACTCACGGGCGATCCGTGGGTCAGCAGGCCGCGCGTGCGGGGTGACCATGCCACTCCGGTCGCCGTGCTGGTGCGGGGCGAGGTACGGCGGGTGGAGAGCGGCGAGGGGGCGGCGGTGACGACGAGGTCACCGGTGCTGATGGCCGTCGACCCGGGGGTGCGGGCGCCGGGTGGCGGTGGCCGCGCGGAGTGGCTCGGGCTGCTGCCCTCCACACGGCTGTGGGTGAGCGGGCGGCTGGCGCCGGCGACGGCCGGCGGGGACCGGACCGCGGCGATGCTGCGGGTGCGGGAGCGTCCGGCGCCGGTGGTGGTGGGTGAGCCCAGCGGGCCGCAGCGGCTGGCCGGACGGTTGCGGGCCGGGCTGCGGGAGGCGACCGAGGGGCTGCCCGAAGACGCGCGGGCACTGCTGCCCGGGTTGGTCGTCGGGGACACCTCGCGGATCACCCCCGAACTGGACGAGGCCTTCGAGCAGACCGATCTCGCGCACACCCTCGCGGTCTCGGGCAGCAACCTCACCATCCTGCTCGCCCTGCTCATCGGACCGCCGGGACTGGCCCAGCAGGTCGAGCGGCGCGGCCTCGCCCCGCGCCTGGGGCTGTCGCTGCGATCGACGGCGCTGTTCGCGTCGGCACTCACCCTCGGATTCGTCGTCGTGTGCCGGCCGGACCCCAGCGTGCTGCGGGCCGCGGCCTGCGGAGCCGTCGCCTTGCTCGCCCTGGCGACCGGGCGCCGCAGGTCCCTGATCCCGGCACTGGCGACGGCGGTTCTGTTGCTGGTGCTGTACGACCCGTGGCTGGCACGTAGTTACGGCTTCCTGCTGTCGGTGCTGGCCACCGGGGCGCTGCTGGTGCTGGCGCCCGGCTGGAGCGAGGCGTTGCGCCGGCGCGGGGTGCCGGAGCGGCTGGCCGAGGGCCTGGGCGCGGCTGCCGCCGCGCAGGCGGTGTGCGCGCCGATGGTCGTGGTGCTGTCGGCGCGGGTGAGTCTGGTGGCGGTGCCGTGCAATCTGCTGGCCGAGATCGCGGTCGCGCCGGCCACGGTGCTGGGGTTCGCGGCGCTCGCGGCGGCCCCGGTGGCGATGCCCTTGGCCAAGGCGCTGGCGTGGTGCGCGGGTTGGCCGGCCGGGTGGATCGCGGGGATCGCCCGGACCGGGGCCGCGTTGCCGGGCGCGGGCGTGGACTGGCCCGGGAGCTGGGCGGGGGCGCTGCTGCTGGCCGGGGTCACGGTGGCCGTCGTACCTCTGGGGCGGCGGTTGCTGCGGCATCCGTGGTGGTGCGGGGTGCTCGGGTTGCTGCTCGTGCTGCTGGTGGTGCGGCCGGCGCCGCTGACCCGGGTGATCACGGGCTGGCCGCCGCCCGGCTGGCGGCTTGCGATGTGCGACGTCGGGCAGGGCGACGCGACGGTGCTCGCGGCGGGTGCCGGCACGGGCGTGGTGGTCGATGCAGGGCCCGATCCGGCACTGGTCGACCACTGCCTGCGGGAACTCGGCATCACCCGCGTCCCGCTGGTCGTCCTGACCCACTTCCACGCCGACCATGTCGGTGGGCTGCCCGGGGTGCTGCGCGGGCGGACGGTGGCGCAGATCGAGACGACCGGCTTCGAGGAACCGGCGGAACAGGCCGAGTTCGTACGCAGGGAGGCGGCCGAGCACCGGATCCCTCTCACGCACGCGGTCGCCGGGGAGCGGCGCACCACCGGCGGGCTGGACTGGCGGGTGTTGTGGCCGCCCCCGGATCCGGCACCGGAACCCGACGGCCCGAACGACGCCAGTGTCGCGTTGTTGGTCCGTTCGGCCGGACTGCGGATGCTGCTGCTCGGAGACCTCGAACCCCCGGCCCAGCAGGAGCTGCTGAGATCACCGGCGGCCGCCGGACTGGGTCGGGTGGATGTTCTGAAAGTGGCCCATCACGGGTCCGCGTACCAGGATCCGCGGCTGCTGCGGCTGGTGGCACCCCGGGTGGCGCTCATCTCGTGCGGGGCGGACAACCCGTACGGGCATCCGGCGCCCGACACGGTGGCGCGGCTGAGGGCCGCGGGCGCGGTGGTGCTGCGGACCGACCGGGACGGGGCGCTCGCGGTGACCGGCGGCCGTACGGGACGGGAGGCGGGGGAGCTGGCAGTGGCGCGAGACTGAGGGCATGAACGCGGTGAACAGCACGCAGACCGACGCCTACCTCCACCGCCTCGGGGCCGCCCGCCCGGCCCGGCCCACCGCCGAGGCCCTACGGGATCTGCATCTGAGGCATCTGCGGGCCGTGCCCTTCGAGAACCTCGCGATCCACCTCGGCGAGGAGATCGTGCTGGCGCAGGAGCGGCTGGTGGACAAGGTGGTGGGCGGGGGCCGGGGCGGGTTCTGCTACGAACTCAACGGCGCGTTCTCGGCGTTGCTGACCGCGCTCGGTTTCCGGGTGACGCTGCTGGCGGGGCGGGTGTACGGGGATGAGGGGAGGCTCGGGATCCCGTACGACCATCTCGCGCTGCGCGTGGGGACGGTGGACGGGGGCGAGTGGCTCGCCGACGTCGGGTTCGGGGCGCACAGCCACTACCCGCTGGCGTTCGCGGAGCGGGGTGAGCAGGCGGATCCGGGCGGCACGTTCCGGATCACCGGGGCCGGGCCGGACGCGGCGGGGGCCGGGGGAGAACCGGGTGCGGTGGCCGGGGACCTGGACGTGCTGCGGAACGGGAAGCCGCAGTACCGGCTGGAGGTCCGGCCGCGGGCGCTCGGGGACTTCACGGCCGGGGCGTGGTGGCACAGCACCTCGCCGTCGTCCCATTTCACGCAGTCGCTGGTGTGTTCCCGGGTCACCGAGGACGGCGGTCGGATCACGCTCGGCGGGCGGACGCTGACGGTGACGGCGGCGGACGGGGCCCGTGAGGTACGGGAGTTGGAGGGGGACGAGGAGGTGCTGGGGGTCTACCGGGAGCGGTTCGGGATCGAGCTGGACCGTGTGCCCGTTGTGCGAACTCCACGGAACATCAACCGGAACGGCTAAGTCGGGCGTCACGGGAGAACGGGTCAGCTGGCAGACGATGCCGGCGCGCGGGATCGCGGTCGTCGGGCCGAGCATCCGCGTCGACCTCGACGTGCAGATCGTGCCCCAGGGCTGAGATGGTCGCTCGTGCCGCTCCGGCTCGTTGCGGCCGGTGGCGGTACCGGAGAATGGTGCCGTGAGCGATGTGAGACATGTGCTGGTGCTGCCGGACCGGGACGCGGCGGAGGAAGCCGCCGAGGCGCTCGGGGAGCGCTTCGGGATCGGTGAGGAGCCGCGGCTGGTGCGGGACGCGCTGGCGGGGGAGGACGACGCCGAGGACGCGCAGTGGCTGGTGTTGCTGCGGGACGCGGAGGAACGGCTGGACCCGGCGGAGCTGGACGAGTTCGCGGGCGAATGGGAGGGATGGCGGGAGGAGCCGTAGCGGGTGCGCGGGGCTGCCGCGGCCACCCCTGCCGGCTCGGCGATACGACGGCCCTCGCCTGCGTGGGCGGGCGGCGCGGCCGCGTTGTCAGTGGGCCGTGGGATGCTTGGCGTGATGGCAAAGAAGACTGCTGATGACGATCCGCTCGCCCCGCTGACGCTTGCCGTGGGGCAGGAGGAGCTGCTGCTCGACCGTGCCGTGCAGCAGGTGGTGGCCGCCGCCCGGGCCGCCGACGCCGACACGGATGTACGGGATCTGACCCCGGACCAGTTGCAGCCCGGCACGCTCGCCGAGCTGACCAGCCCGTCGCTCTTCGCGGAGCGCAAGGTCGTCGTCGTACGCAACGCGCAGGATCTGTCGGCCGACACGGTCAAGGACGTGAAGGCGTACCTCGGGGCGCCCGCCGAGGAGATCACCCTGGTGCTGCTGCACGCGGGCGGCGCCAAGGGCAAGGGGCTGCTGGACGCGGCGCGCAAGGCGGGGGCGCGGGAGGTCGCCTGCCCGAAGATGACCAAGCCGGCGGACCGGCTCGCGTTCACGCGGAGCGAGTTCCGGGCGCTGGGCCGCTCCGCCACCCCCGAGGCCTGCCAGGCGCTCGTCGACGCCATCGGCAGCGATCTGCGCGAGCTGGCCTCCGCCGTGACCCAGCTCGCCGCCGACGTCGAGGGCACCATCGACGAGGCGGTCGTCGGGAGGTACTACACCGGGCGGGCCGAGGCGTCGAGCTTCACCGTCGCCGACCGGGCCGTGGAAGGACGTACGGCGGAGGCGCTGGAGGCGTTGCGCTGGTCGCTGGCGACCGGGGTCGCCCCGGTGCTGATCACGAGTGCGCTCGCGCAGGGGGTGCGGGCCATCGGGAAGCTGTCGGGCGCGCGGGGCGGACGGCCCGCCGATCTCGCACGGGAGCTCGGGATGCCGCCGTGGAAGATCGACCGGGTGCGGCAGCAGATGCGGGGCTGGACGCCCGACGGGGTGGCGGTGGCGCTGCGGGCCGTCGCCGAGGCCGACGCCGGGGTCAAGGGCGGCGGGGACGATCCCGAGTACGCCCTGGAGAAGGCCGTGGTGACCATCGCGCGGGCGGCGCGGTCGCGCGGCAGGGGGTAACCGGCCGGGCGTACCGCAGGGGGACGGGCTCACCCGGAAACGCCGAAAGCCCCGGCGTCCGTCCTGGGGAAGGGCGGAGTGCCGGGGCATCGGTTTCAAGCTTTTCGAGCCCGTTCCCGCGTGGCGAACGCAGGCCGCGAACAGGCTCTGGGGGCCGGTCGGGGGCGGATGAGAGAGGGCCCGCCCGGGTCCTTCCGGCGTCGTATCAAGTGTCAGCCCTGGAGGGACGCGACCTTGGAAGCGAGCGCCGACTTCTTGTTGGCAGCCTGGTTCTTGTGGATGACGCCCTTCGAGACGGCCTTGTCGAGCGCACGCGACGCGGCGCGCTGGTACTCGGTGGCCTTCTCGACGTCACCCGCGGCAGCGGCCTCGCGGGCCTTGCGGATCGCGGTCTTGAGGGAGGACTTGACAGCCTTGTTGCGCTGACGAGCCTTCTCGTTGGTCTTGATCCGCTTGATCTGGGACTTGATGTTCGCCACGAAAGAGCCTTTTCAGGTTCTGGTGCGGGACCGTGCAGATCCCGTACCGATGATTTCTCGAAGACGTGCCTCGCGCTGAGAGGGCATGAGACACAGCTGCCCAGACTAGCAGCGGGGCGGGGAACCGCCCAAACCGGTCCCCGGTCCCCCGTCATGGGACCATGGAGGCTACGTATCGATCCGACCCGAGGCATAAGGCGCCTCAAGAGACAGGACCCTGCGTGCCCGCGACCCCTAACAATGTGCCCGAGCCGAGCCGTACCGCCCCGGCTCTGATCCGCAATTTCTGCATCATCGCGCACATCGACCACGGCAAGTCCACGCTCGCCGACCGGATGCTCCAGCTGACCGGTGTGGTCGAGCAGCGGCAGATGCGTGCTCAGTACCTCGACCGGATGGACATCGAGCGCGAGCGCGGCATCACGATCAAGTCCCAGGCGGTGCGTCTGCCCTGGGCCCCGACGGAGGGCCCCGACCAGGGCAGCACGCACATCCTCAACATGATCGACACCCCGGGGCACGTCGACTTCACCTACGAGGTCTCGCGGTCGCTGGCGGCCTGCGAGGGGACCATCCTCCTCGTCGACGCCGCCCAGGGCATCGAGGCGCAGACCCTCGCCAACCTCTACCTGGCGATGGAGAACGACCTCACGATCATCCCCGTGCTCAACAAGATCGACCTGCCGGCCGCCCAGCCGGAGAAGTTCGCCGAGGAACTGGCGAACCTGGTCGGCTGCGAGCCGGACGACGTGCTGCGGGTCTCCGCCAAGACCGGTGTCGGCGTCGACGCCCTGCTGAACAAGGTCGTGAAGGAGATCCCGGCGCCGGTCGGCGTCGCCGACGCGCCCGCCCGCGCGATGATCTTCGACTCGGTCTACGACTCCTACCGCGGTGTCGTCACCTACGTCCGTGTCATCGACGGCCAGCTCAACAAGCGCGAGCGCATCAGGATGATGTCGACCGGCGCCACTCACGAGCTGCTGGAGATCGGTACGAACTCGCCCGAGATGCTGGGCGCCGACGGCCTCGGCGTCGGCGAGGTGGGCTATCTGATCACCGGTGTGAAGGACGTCCGGCAGTCCAAGGTCGGTGACACCGTCACCAGCCAGCACAAGGGCGCCACGGAGGCCCTCGGCGGTTACAAGGACCCGAAGCCGATGGTCTTCTCCGGTCTGTATCCGCTGGACGGCTCCGACTACCCCGAACTGCGCGAGGCCCTCGACAAGCTGCAGCTCAACGACGCCGCGCTCGTCTACGAGCCGGAGACCTCCGCCGCCCTCGGCTTCGGCTTCCGCGTCGGCTTCCTCGGCCTGCTGCACCTGGACGTGATCCGGGAGCGGCTGGAGCGCGAGTTCGGGCTCGACCTGATCGCGACGGCCCCGAACGTGGTCTACCGCGTCGTCATGGAGGACGGCAGCGAGCACACGGTCACCAACCCGAGCGAGTTCCCCGAGGGGAAGATCGGCGAGGTGTACGAGCCGGTCGTGCGCGCCACCATCCTGGCGCCCAGCGAGTTCATCGGCTCGATCATGGAGCTGTGCCAGACCCGGCGCGGCACCCTGCTCGGCATGGACTACCTGTCCGAGGACCGCGTCGAGATCCGGTACACGCTGCCGCTCGCGGAGATCGTCTTCGACTTCTTCGACCAGCTGAAGTCGAAGACGCGTGGTTACGCGTCGCTGGACTACGAGCCCACCGGCGAGCAGACGTCCAGCCTGGTCAAGGTCGACATCCTGCTGCACGGCGACAAGGTGGACGCCTTCTCGGCGATCACGCACAAGGACGCGGCGTACGCGTACGGGGTGCGGCTCGTCGCCAAGCTGCGCGAGCTCATCCCCAGGCAGGCCTTCGAGGTGCCCATCCAGGCCGCCATCGGCTCCCGGGTGATCGCCCGCGAGACCATCCGTGCCATCCGCAAGGACGTCCTCGCCAAGTGCTACGGCGGTGACATCTCCCGTAAGCGCAAGCTGCTGGAGAAGCAGAAGGAAGGCAAGAAGCGGATGAAGATGGTGGGTTCCGTGGAGGTTCCGCAGGAGGCCTTCATCGCGGTCCTCAGCAGTGATGACAGCGCGGGATCGGCCAAGAGCAAGAAGTAACCGCCGGTAACAATCGGCGACGGCCGCAAATCGGGTACAACAGGGGTCCGCCGTACGAAAGTGCGGCGGACCCCTACGCGTGCGTAGGGTCGCTCTGTGTGGAAGATGCGGGGAAACAGACAGGCCGATGCCCCTTACGTACAGGCCGGTCGCGGCTTACTCTGATCCCTGCTCGATAGTTACTCGCGAGTTAAACAAGTAGTGCGAACCGCACCGTGAGTAAACCCAGCCGCACTGAGCCAGCCGCACCGTCGCGGGCCCCCGGAGGATGTCGTGAGCGACACGCAGACACTGATCGAGAACCGTCCGCCGTCCGTGGCGGCCCTCTTCCTGGAGCGTGTGGCGGCCACACCGGACGCCGAGGCCTACCGGTACCCGGTGCCCGCCGCCTCCGGTCAGGGGCCGGACGAGTGGAAGTCCCTGAGCTGGGGGCAGGCGGCCGAGCGCGTCTACGCGATCGCGGCCGGTCTCATCGAACTCGGCATCCAGCCCGAGCAGCGGGTCGCCCTCGCCGCCTCCACCCGCGTCGAGTGGATCCTCACCGACCTCGGCATCCTGTGCGCCGGAGCGGCCACGACGACCGTCTATCCGCAGACCAATGCGGAGGAGTCGGCGTTCATCCTCTCCGACTCCGGCAGCCGGGTGCTGATCGCGGAGGACGCGGCACAGGTCGCCAAGGCCGTCGAGAAGCGCGCCGAGCTGCCCGAACTCACCCAGGTCGTCGTCATCGACCCGGCCGGCGTGGAGACGGACGACTGGGTTCTCACCCTCGCCGAGCTGGAGGAGCGCGGTGCCAAGTACCTGGAGAAGCACCCCGAGCTGATCAAGGAGCGGGTCGGCGCGATCACCAAGGACCAGCTCGCCACGCTCATCTACACCTCCGGCACCACCGGCCGCCCCAAGGGCGTACGGCTGCCGCAGGACAACTGGTCGTACATGGCGAAGGCGATCGCCGCGACCGGGCTGGTCAGCACCGACGACGTGCAGTACCTCTGGCTGCCGCTCGCCCATGTCTTCGGCAAGGTGCTCACCTCCGGGCAGATCGAGGTCGGCCATGTCACCGCCGTCGACGGCCGCGTCGACAAGATCATCGAGAACCTGCCGGTCGTGCAGCCGACGTACATGGCCGCCGTACCGCGCATCTTCGAGAAGGTCTACAACGGTGTCGCCGCGAAGGCCCGTGCCGGTGGCGCGGCCAAGTACAAGATCTTCCAGTGGGCGGCCGACGTGGCCCGCGAGTACGCCAAGGCCACCCAGGACAACTTCCGCCGCACCGGCTCCGCCACCGCGCCCTTCGGGCTCACCGCCAAGCACAAGGTCGCCGACGGACTCGTCTACTCCAAGCTGCGGGAGGCCTTCGGCGGGCGGCTGCGGGCCTGCGTCTCCGGGTCCGCCGCGCTGGCCCCCGAGATCGGCTACTTCTTCGCCGGCGCCGGTGTGCACATCCTCGAGGGCTACGGTCTGACGGAGTCCTCCGCCGCGTCCTTCGTGAACCCCGGCGAGGCCTACCGCACCGGTACGGTCGGCAAGCCGCTGCCCGGCTGCGAGGTACGGATCGCCGACGACGGGGAGATCCTGCTCCGCGGCCCCGGCATCATGCAGGGCTACCACGGACTGCCCGAGAAGACGGCGGAGGTCCTGGAGGCCGACGGCTGGTTCCACACCGGTGACATCGGTGAGCTGTCCCCCGACGGCTATCTGCGGATCACCGACCGCAAGAAGGACCTCATCAAGACGTCCGGCGGCAAGTACATCGCGCCCGCCGAGGTCGAGGGACAGTTCAAGGCGGTCTGCCCGTACGTCTCCAACATCCTCGTGCACGGCGCCGACCGGAACTTCTGCACGGCCCTGATCGCTCTTGACGAGGTCGCGATCCTGGAATGGGCCAAGGAGAACGGCCTGGAGGGCAAGTCCTACGCCGAGGTGGTGGCCGCGCCGGCGACCGTCGAGATGGTCGACGGTTACGTCAAGCAGCTCAACGAGGGGCTGCAGCGGTGGCAGACCATCAAGAAGTTCCGGCTGCTGCCCCGGGATCTGGATGTGGAGCACGGGGAGATCACGCCGAGCCTGAAGGTGAAGAGGCCGGTTGTGGAACGCGGGTACAAGCACCTGATCGACGAGATGTACGCGGGGACGCGCGAGGCGTAGGGGGCTCGTCCTCAGGTACCGGGGCGTGGGGGCTGCTCGCGCGGTTCCCCGCCCCCCTGCGGTCGGATCAGCTGACGCAGCTCACCGACCTCGGCCCGTAGAGCCGCCGCGTCCAGAGGACCGTCTTGCGACAAGTGGTCCTCCAGGATCGCCAGCCGCTTGCTCAACTCGCTGAAATCCGCCTGTTCTCGCGTCAACAGAGCCTGCAACTGCTGGTTTTTTCTGTGCAGCTCCAAAAACACGTTGACCTTCGCCCGCAGCACCCACGGATCGAAGGGTTTCGTCAGATAGTCCGCCGCGCCCGTCGCATAACCGCGGAAGGCAAACCCGGCGTCCTCCTCTGCTCCCGTCAGGAAGATGATGGGGACGTCCTTGGTCTGGTCGAGGCGTTTGATGTTCGCGGCCGTCTCGAAGCCGTCCATGCCCGGCATGCGGATGTCGAGGAGGATCACGGCGAAGCGGCGGCGCAGCAGGGCCTTCATCGCCTCCTCACCGGAACGCGCGCGCACTATCGGCTCGTTCAGCGAGCCCAGTACGGCCTCCAGCGCGATCAGGTTGTCCTCCATGTCGTCGACCAGGAGGATGCCGGCCCGCTCGTCAGCGATCATCGCCCTGTCCGTTCCTTGTAGGCGGTCTCGCCGCCTTCCGTGCTGTCGGGGTCCAGGAGTGCGCAGACGACGGTGAGCAGCCGGTCGACGTCCACGGGTTTGGGTACGTAGTCGTTGGCGCCGCGCGCGATGGACTTCTCCCGGTCGCCGGGCATCGCCTTCGCCGTCAGCGCGACGATCGGCAGGCCGGTCCAGCGAGGAGCGCGGCGGATGGCCGCGATGGTCTCGTAGCCGTCCATCTCCGGCATCATGATGTCCATCAGGACCAGTTCGACGTCCTGGTTGCGTTCTAGGGTCTCGATGCCCTCCCGGCCGTTCTCCGCGTACAGCACGGGCATGCCGACGCGGCCCAGGACGTGGGTGAGAGCGAACACGTTGCGGATGTCGTCGTCGATGATCAGGACGCGCCGGCCGGGCAGGATCTGGCCGGCGCGGCCGGACTGCCAGGCCTCCAGCTTGGTCGGCGCCGGCCAGGAGTCGTCGGTGTCGAGGGCGCCGGGCCTGGCGGGGTCGGGGACGGTCAGGGTGTGGTCCTCGGGGGTGGGGCCCGCCGCCGTGTGGCCGGGGCTGACGACCGGGACGTACAGCGTGAACGTCGAGCCCTTGCCCTGCTCGCTCGCCGCGACGATCCGGCCGCCCAGCAGGCCCGCGATCTCACGGCTGATGGACAGGCCGAGGCCGGTGCCGCCGTACTTGCGGTTCGTGGTGCCGTCGGCCTGCTGGAACGCCTCGAAGATCACCGGGAGTTTCTCGGCGGCGATCCCGATGCCGGTGTCCGTCACCTCGAAGGCGATCAGTTCGTCGCTGCCGCGGACGTAGTGCTGGTCGGGGTCCGTCACCCGGACGACCCGCAGTTCCACCCTCCCCTTGGCGGTGAACTTGATCGCGTTGGAGAGCAGGTTGCGCAGGATCTGCTGGAGGCGCTGTTCGTCGGAGTACATCTCGCGCGGTACGTCCTCGCCGACCGCCACCTCGAAGGCCAGACCCCGGTCCAGGGTCAGCGGGCGGAAGGTCGCGTGGACGTAGTCGAGCAGTTTGATCAGGGGGAGGCGTTTGGGGCGTACGTCCATCCGGCCGGCCTCGATCTTCGACAGGTCCAGGATGTCGTTGATGAGCTGGAGGAGGTCGGAGCCCGAGCGGTGGATCGTCGTCGCGAACTGGACCTCCTGGTCCGAGAGACGGCCGTCCGGGTTGTCGGACAGCAGTCGGGCCAGAATCAACAAGGAGTTCAGCGGAGTGCGCAGTTCGTGGGACATGTTGGCCAGGAACTCCGACTTGTACTGGGAAGAAGTCGCCAGGAGGGCGGCTTTTTCCTCAAGTTCCGCGTTGGAGCGCTGGAGTTCCGCCTGTTGTTTTTGAAGTTCGTCCGAACGTTCCTGGAGCTGCATCGCCAGCCGTTGCGACTCGCCGAGCAGGGACTCCGTGCGGGAGTTGGCGATGATCGTGTTGATGGCCACGCCGATGGTGTTGACGAACTGGTCGAAGAAGGCCAGGTGGACGTCCGAGAAGCGGGAGAAGGAGGCCAGTTCGATCACGCCGAGGAGTTTGTCCTCGAAGAGGATCGGGATGATGACGATCGTCGTCGGCGACGCCTCCCCGAGACCACTGTTGATCTTGATGTAGTCCGGCGGTGCCTCCTCGACGAGGATCCGCGTCTTCTCGCGGGCCGCCTGGCGGACCAGGCCGTGCACCGGCAGGCCGCCGGTCTCGACGATCGCGCCCTGTGCCGAGCCGTAGCCGGCGATGAACGCCAGGCCCTTCGCCGGTACGGCCGTCCGCACGGCGGCGCCGTCCTCGTCCGGGTCGGCCAGGAAGAACGCGCCGTACTGGGCGTTCACCAGCGGGGTCAGTTCGCGCAGGATCAGGTCGGCGACCTCCATCAGGTCCCGGTGGCCCTGCATCAGCGCGGCGAGCCGGGCCAGGTTGGACTCCAGCCAGTCCTTCGCACGGGTCGTCTCGCGCAGGTTGGCCACCATCAGGTTGATGTTGTCCTTCAGCTCGGCGACCTCGCCCTGCGTCTCCACCGTGATCGACCGGGACATGTCGCCCTGCGCGACGGCCGAGGCGACCTCGGCGATCGCCCGGACCTGGGTGGTGAGGTTGAGGGCGAGTTCGTTCACGTTGGTCGTCAGGCGCTTCCAGGTGCCGTACACGCCCTCCACGCGCGCCTGGCCGCCCAGTTGCCCTTCGGAGCCCACCTCGCGGGCCACGCGGGTCACCTCGGAGGAGAACGACGACAGTGTGTCGACCATCGTGTTGATCGTCGTCTTCAGTTCGAGGATCTCGCCGCGCGCGTCCACGTCGATCTTCTTCGACAGGTCGCCCTGTGCCACGGCCGTCGCCACCTGGGCGATGTTCCGCACCTGTGAGGTGAGGTTGTCGGCCATGTAGTTGACGTTGTCGGTCAGGTCCCGCCAGACGCCGGAGACGCCGAGCACCTGGGCGCGGCCGCCCAGCCGGCCGTCGGTGCCGACCTCGCGGGCCACGCGGGTCACCTCGTCGGCGAAGGCCCGCAGCTGCTCCACCATCGTGTTGACGGTGTCCTTCAGTTCGAGGATCTCGCCGCGTGCGTCGACGGTGATTTTCTTGGAGAGGTCGCCGTTGGCGACGGCTGTCGTCACCTGGGCGATGTTGCGGACCTGGGAGGTCAGGTTCAGCGCCATGAAGTTGACGTTGTCGGTGAGGTCTTTCCAGACCCCGGAGACGCCTCTGACCTGCGCCTGACCGCCGAGGTTTCCTTCGGTGCCGACTTCGCGGGCGACGCGGGTGACTTCGTCGGCGAACGCCGACAGCTGGTCGACCATCGTGTTGATCGTCGATTTCAGTTCGAGGATCTCGCCTTTCGCCTCCACGGTGATCTTCTTGCCGAGGTCGCCCTGGGCGACGGCCGTGGAGACGAGCGCGATGTTGCGGACCTGGGACGTCAGGTTGTCCGCCATGAAGTTGACGTTGTCGGTGAGGTCTTTCCAGACCCCGGAGACGCCTCTGACCTGTGCCCGGCCGCCGAGGTTTCCTTCGGTGCCGACTTCGCGGGCGACGCGGGTGACTTCGTCGGCGAACGCCGACAGCTGGTCGACCATCGTGTTGATCGTCGACTTCAGTTCGAGAATCTCGCCCTTGGCGTCGACCGTGATCTTCTGCGAGAGGTCGCCGTTGGCGACGGCTGTCGTCACCTGGGCGATGTTGCGGACCTGGGAGGTCAGGTTCGACGCCATGAAGTTGACGTTGTCGGTGAGGTCCTTCCAGACGCCGGAGACGCCCCGCACCTGGGCCCGGCCGCCCAGCTGGCCCTCCGTGCCGACCTCGCGCGCGACCCTCGTCACCTCGTCCGCGAACGCGGACAGCTGGTCGACCATGGTGTTGACGGTGAGCTTCAGTTCCAGCAGTTCACCGGTCGCCTCGACGGTCACCGTGCGGGTCAGGTCACCCCGGGCCACCGCCGTCGTCACCAGGGCGATGTCGCGGACCTGGGCGGTCAGCCGCGACGCCATGGTGTTGACGGCCTCGGTCACGTCCCGCCAGCTGCCGGACAGGCGCTGCACCTTGGCCCGGCCGCCGAGCCGCCCCTCGGTGCCGACCTCGCGCGCGACCCGGGTCACCTCGCCGGTGAACAGGGACAGCTGGTCGACCATCTTGTTCACGGCGCGGCCCAGTCTGCGCAGATCGCCGCGCAACTGGCGGCTGCCGTCGTGCAGATCGACGCGTTGGGTCAGATCGCCGCCGGCCACCGCGTCCAGGACGCGCGTGGCGTTCGCCGCCGGGGCGACCAGGGCGTCGAGGACCTGGTTGACGTCGTTGACCCGGGACGTCCAGGCGCCCTGGCCGGGGCTGGCCGACACTCGTTCGTCGAGGCGGCCGTGGCGCACCAGCTCGCGTTTCACGCGTTGCACCTCGGTGTTGAAGTGAACGCTGCGGTCCATGATCTGGTTGAAGACCGCGGTGAGTTCGCCGACGATCCCCTCTCCGGTCTCCGGCACTTTCGTGAAGTCGCCGTCGCGGGCGGCGGTCATGGCGGCGAGCAGAGGGCGCAGTTCGGATGCTCGGAGTTGTTCCGGTTTCTGTCCGACTTCGAGCACACGCGTAGCACTGTTCTCACTCATGGCGGCCCACTTCGGTAACTCGGTGCTTATGGGCGCAGCCAGTCTGTCACTCTGTCCGCATCGATCGGGATGTATTCGTCCGAACTGCTCCGGGAGCTCGACATGGGGGCCATACCCACGCAACGGGAGACCGTCTCCCGGGTCCGTGAGGCGCCTGCGCGCGACGAGGCGCCCGCCCACGAGAGCGCGGGCGCGTACGCGCAGGGGCGCGCGACCCTCCCCGGGAGCCCCCTCGCGCCGGGCTCGGCCCGCGCGCTGGTGCGCGCCTGCCTCGACGAGTGGACCGACTGCGGCCTGCTGGAGCCGGGACAGCGGGTCGCCGAGGACGCCCTGGTCGTGGTCAGCGAACTCGTCACCAACGCCGTCGTGCACGCCGGCACCGACGTCGAGGTCGACTGGTGGCTGGAGGAGGCACGGCAGGAGACGGCGTTCGTCGTCGAGGTCACCGACCGCCATCCCTCCCGCGCCCCGCGCGACCACCCGGGGGAGACGCCGTACGAGACCCCGGAGTACGGGCGCGGGCTGCGCCTGGTCGCCTCGCTCGCCGAGTCCTGGGGGGTCACCTACCGCGTCGGCGCGAAGACGGTGTGGGCGCGCCTGACCGGGCGCGGCGGCACGCTCCCCGACGAGCAGGAGCTGAAGGTGGCCGAGATCCTCGCGCCCGAGCCTCCGCCGCACTCGGCCGCGCTGGAACGGGGGTGCACCCATCGCCCCGACCGGGACCGGGACTGGCTGGACCGGGGCGCGTTGTCCTTCCTCGCCGAGGCCTCCGACCTGCTCGCCGGACAGCTCGACGAGAACCTGGTGGCCGCGCTCACCGGCCAGCTGATCGTGCCGCGGCTGGCCGACTGGTGCGCGGTGTGGCTGGAGGACGAGTCGACGGTGCGGTCCGGCGGCTGGGGCGACGCGAACGGCGCGGGCGGGCCGCGGCTGGCCCGGGTCTGGCACGGCAGCGAGAACCGCATCGAGGAACTGCGCCGCGCCCTGGAGAAGGACCCGCCGTGCGCGACGGACGGCTTACGGTCCGGTCCCGAGCCGTATCCCTGGCCCGGCGAGGCGCTCGGCCCGCAGACCGCCCGCGGCTCGGCGCTCTCCTACCGGCTGATCGCGGGGGGCCGTCCGCTCGGCACGCTCGTGATCGGACGCTCCGGCCCGGCCGGTTTCCCCGACGAGATCACCGGTCTGGTCGAGGATTTCGGCCGCCGGGTCGCCCTCGCCATCGGCGCGGCCCGCCAGTACGCCCGCCAGGCCACCATCAGCGCCGTCCTCCAGCGCGGGCTGCTGCCCGGCGCGGTCGCCGAGATCCCGGGCGTGCGCAGCGCGCTGGTCTACGAGCCGTGCGACAAGGGCGGCCCCAGCGGTGACTTCTACGACCTCTTCCCGGCCGGCGACGGCCGCTGGTGCTTCGCCGTCGGCGACGTCCAGGGCAAGGGCCCCGAGGCCGCCGTCGTCATCGGCCTGGCCCGGCCCTGGCTGCGGCTGCTCGCCCGGGAGGGGTACCGGGTCGCCGACGTCCTCGACCGGCTCAACCAGCTCCTCCTCGACGACGCCACCGAGGCCGCCGACGCCGCCGCCCGCGCCCTGGTCGCCGCCGGTGGCCGCATGCCGCCCGGCGACGGCCCGCAGACCCGTTTCCTCTCCCTCCTCTACGGCGAACTCACCCCCCTCGAAGCGGGCGGCATCCGCTGCACCCTCGCCTCCGCCGGGCATCCGCTGCCGCTGCTCCTCGGCCCCGACGGCGCGGTCCGCACCGCCGCCCGGCCGCAGACGCTGCTCGGGGTCGTGGAGGACGAGACGTACACCAGCGAGACCATCGAGCTCGGGCCCGGCGACAGCCTGCTGTGCGTGACCGACGGGGTCACCGAGCGCCGCTCGGGCTCCCGGCAGTTCGACGACGGCGACGGGCTCGCCAGGGCGCTCGCGAGCTGCACGGGCCTGAGCGCCGAGCTGATCGCCGAGCGCATCCGACGGCTCGTGCACGAGTTCGGCGGCGGGCAGCCGGAGGACGATCTGGCGCTGCTGGTGCTCCAGGCGGAGTAACCGGCGTCGTACGGGACAATGGAGGACATGCCTTCCGCACTTCCCGACGGCGAACCGGTCCCCGACGACGGCGCGCTCCCGGCGCACGCGCTGGCCGGTGCCGCCGGCCGCCCCCTCGGGTTCTATCTGCACGTCCCCTACTGCGCGACCCGCTGCGGCTACTGCGACTTCAACACGTACACGGCGACCGAGCTGCGCGGCACCGGCGGTGTCCTCGCCTCCCGCGACAACTACGCGGACACCCTGATCGACGAGGTCAGGCTGGCCCGCAAGGTTCTCGGCGACGACCCGCGCGAGGTCCGCACGGTGTTCGTGGGCGGGGGCACGCCGACGCTGCTGGCCGCCGGTGACCTGGTACGGATGCTGCACGCGATCCGCGACGAGTTCGGTCTGGCCGCCGACGCGGAGGTCACCACGGAGGCGAACCCGGAGTCCGTCGACCCCGCGTATCTGGCGGCCCTGCGCGAGGGCGGCTTCAACCGGGTCTCCTTCGGCATGCAGAGCGCCCGGCAGCATGTGCTGCGCGTCCTGGACCGCACGCACACCCCGGGGCGTCCCGAGGCGTGTGTCGCGGAGGCCCGTGCGGCCGGCTTCGAGCACGTCAACCTGGATCTGATCTACGGCACGCCGGGCGAGTCCGACGACGACTGGCGGGCCTCGCTGGACGCGGCGCTCGGAGCCGGCCCGGACCATGTGTCGGCGTACGCGCTGATCGTCGAGGAGGGCACCCAGCTGGCCCGCCGGATCCGCCGGGGCGAGGTCCCGATGACCGACGACGACGTCCACGCGGACCGCTATCTGATCGCCGAGGAGATGCTGTCCGCGGCGGGCTTCGACTGGTACGAGGTGTCCAACTGGGCCACCTCCGAGGCCGCCCGCTGCCTGCACAACGAGCTGTACTGGCGGGGCGCCGACTGGTGGGGCGCGGGACCGGGCGCGCACGCGCACGTGGGCGGTGTGCGTTGGTGGAACGTCAAGCATCCGGGGGCGTACGCGGCGGCGCTGGCGTCGGGGCGGTCGCCGGGGGCCGGGCGTGAGCTCCTCACCGACGAGGACCGCAGGGTGGAGCGGATCCTGCTGGAGCTGCGGCTGCGGGAGGGGGTGCCGCTGACGTTGCTGAAGGAGCAGGGGCTGGCGGCCGCGCGGCGGGCGCTGGGGGAGGGGCTGCTGGAGACCGGCCCGTACGGTGACGGGCGGGCCGTGCTGACGCTGCGGGGGCGGTTGCTGGCGGACGCGGTGGTCAGGGACCTGGTGGACTGAGCGGGCCGGAGCGGGAGGGGCGCCCGGCTGAGGAGCTGAAGGGCCTAAGGAGCCGTCACGAAGTCGATGAGTTCCTCCACCCGCCCGAGCAGCTCCGGTTCCAGGTCCTTGTAGGACCCCACGCGGGCCAGGATCGCCTGCCACACCGCGCCCGTGTTGTCCGAGGGCCAGCCGAGCGCCCGGCACACGCCCGTCTTCCAGTCCTGGCCGTGCGGGACGCGCGGCCAGGACTCGATGCCCAGGGCGGCGGGTTTCACCGCCTCCCAGATGTCGATGTACGGGTGGCCGACCACCAGGGCGTGCTCGCTGGTGACCGACTGTGCGATGCGCCACTCCTTGGTGCCGGGGAGCAGGTGGTCCACCAGGACACCGAGGCGTGCGTCGGGGCCCGGTGCGAATTCGGCCACGATCGAGGGGAGGTCGTCGACGCCCCCCAGGTACTCCACGACCACGCCCTCGATGCGCAGGTCGTCGCCCCAGACCTTCTCGACCAGTTCCGCGTCGTGGCGGCCCTCGACGTAGATGCGGCCGGCGCGGGCCACGCGCGCGCGTGCGCCGGGCACGGCGACCGAACCGGAGGCGGTGCGCGCGGGACGTACGGGGCCGGCCGAGGCGGGGCGCACGAGGGTGACCACCCGGCCCTCCAGGAGGAAGCCCCGCGGCTCCAGCGGGAAGACGCGGTGTTTGCCGAAGCGGTCCTCCAGCGTCACCGTGCCCGCTTCGCAGCGGATCACCGCGCCGCAGAAGCCGGTGCCGGGTTCCTCGACGACCAGGCCGGGTTCGGCGGCCACCTCCGGCGCCGGTTTCGGCTTCTTCCACGGCGGGGTCAGGTCGGCGGAGTACTGGCGCATTCGGATGACGATAGGAGAAGCGGCGGCGGCGTGGTCACGACACGCCGAAACGGGCGGCCAGGGCGTCGCGTTGCCGTCGTACGAAGGCCGCGTCCACCACCGCTCCGTGACCGGGCACGTACCGGGCGTCCTCGCCGCCGAGGGCGAGCAGCCGGTCCAGGGCGGCCGGCCAGCGGGACGGTACGGCGTCGGGGCCGGCCTGGGGAGCGCCGGACTCCTCCACCAGGTCGCCGCAGAACACCACCGGCGGGTCGCCGGGGACGAGGACGGCGAGGTCGTGGCGGGTGTGGCCGGGGCCCACGTCGGCCAGCAGGGCCCGGCGGCCGTCGCCGAGGTCGAGGTTCCACTCGCCGGAGACAGGGCGGCGGGGCCGGGGCAGCGCGTCGGCCGCCTCCTCGGCCTCCGGGGCCGGCAGGCCGTTGCGGACCGCGTCCAGGCGGAGTGCCTCGCGGCCGTGGGCGAGGACGGCCTCCGCGCCCGCCGCCGCGTACACCTCCGCGCCCGCGAACACCGGGGCGCCGAAGACGTGGTCGAAGTGCGGATGGGTGAGCGCGAGATCGGTCACACGGCGCCCGGCCAGCCGCTGCGCCTCCCCGTGCAGCCTCGCGCCCTCCGCCAGGCTCGACCCCGCGTCCACCATCAGGACCGGGCCCGCCCCGAGGACCAGCCCGGCCGTGCAGTCCCAGCCCGGCAGCCGGCACCGGCCGACCCCCTCGGCCACCCGCTCCCAGCCCAGCTCTTCCCAAGTCACCGTCACACCGCGACGCTAGCGGTAGAACGTCCCGGGTCCTCGCCGACCTTGCCCAGTCGGTACCCGACGGCCGTACACTGGGCCGGGGATGCTGGCACTCGGACTCGCAGAGTGCCAGGCGAAAGACCCGAACGGCCGCGGGGACGACTTTCTGGAGGTGTGGCGCTGGATGCTGAGTGAACGCAGGCTTCAGGTATTGCGCGCCATCGTCCAGGACTACGTCGGCACCGAGGAGCCGGTGGGGTCGAAGGCGCTGACCGAGCGGCACAACCTCGGCGTCTCCCCGGCGACCGTGCGCAACGACATGGCCGCCCTGGAGGACGAGGGGTACATCGCCCAGCCGCACACCAGCGCCGGGCGGATCCCGACCGACAAGGGCTACCGGCTGTTCGTCGACAAGCTCGCCGGCGTGAAGCCGATGAGCGCGCCGGAGCGGCGGGCCATCCAGAACTTCCTCGACGGCGCCGTCGACCTCGACGACGTCGTGGCGCGGACGGTGCGGCTGCTGGCGCAGCTGACGCGGCAGGTCGCGGTCGTGCAGTATCCGTCGCTGACCCGGTCCACCGTGCGGCACGTGGAACTGCTCGCGCTCGCGCCGGCCCGGCTGATGCTGGTGCTGATCACCGACACCGGGCGGGTCGAGCAGCGGATGGTCGACTGCCCGGCGCCCTTCGGGGAGTCGTCGCTGGCGGATCTGCGGGCGCGGCTCAACAGCCGGGTCGCCGGTCGCCGGTTCTCGGACGTGCCCCGGCTGGTCGAGGACCTGCCGGACGCCTTCGAAGCCGAGGACCGCGGTACGGTCTCGGCGGTGCTCTCCACCCTGCTGGAGACGCTCGTCGAGGAGAACGAGGAGCGGCTGATGATCGGCGGCACCGCCAATCTCACCCGCTTCGGACATGACTTTCCCCTCATGATCCGGCCCGTCCTGGAGGCACTGGAGGAGCATGTCGTCCTCCTCAAGCTCATGGGCGAGGCGGGGGATTCGGGCATGACCGTACGCATCGGTCACGAGAACGCCTACGAGGGACTCAACTCCACGTCCGTGGTGTCGGTCGGCTACGGTTCGGGCGGCGAGGCACTCGCCAAACTCGGCGTGGTCGGCCCGACCCGCATGGATTACCCGGGAACGATGGGAGCGGTACGAGCGGTGGCACGGTACGTCGGACAGATCCTGGCGGAGTCGTAAGTGGCCACGGACTACTACGCCGTTCTCGGCGTGCGCCGCGACGCGTCGCAGGAAGAGATCAAGAAGGCCTTCCGTCGGCTCGCGCGCGAGCTGCACCCGGACGTCAACCCGGATCCGAAGACCCAGGAGCGGTTCAAGGAGATCAACGCCGCCTACGAGGTGCTCTCGGACCCGCAGAAGAAGCAGGTCTACGACCTCGGCGGCGATCCGCTCTCGCAGAGCGGCGGCGCGGGCGCGGGCGGCTTCGGGGCCGGTGGGTTCGGGAACTTCTCGGACATCATGGACGCGTTCTTCGGTACCGCGTCGCAGCGCGGTCCGCGTTCGCGCACCCGGCGCGGCCAGGACGCCATGATCCGGATCGAGGTCGAGCTCGACGAGGCGGCCTTCGGTACGACCAAGGACATCCAGGTCGACACGGCGGTCGTCTGCAACACCTGCAACGGTGAGGGCGCGGCGCCGGGCACCTCCGCCCAGACGTGTGACATGTGCCGCGGTCGCGGCGAGGTGTCGCAGGTGACCCGGTCCTTCCTGGGCCAGGTCATGACCTCGCGGCCCTGCCCGCAGTGCCAGGGCTTCGGCACGGTCGTGCCGACGCCGTGTCCCGAGTGCGCCGGTGACGGGCGGGTGCGGTCGCGGCGGACGCTGACCGTGAAGATCCCGGCCGGTGTGGACAACGGCACCCGGATCCAGCTCGCCGGCGAGGGCGAGGTCGGGCCCGGTGGCGGTCCGGCCGGCGACCTGTACGTCGAGATCCACGAGCTGCCGCACTCCACGTTCCAGCGGCGCGGCGACGACCTGCACTGCACGGTGACGATTCCGATGACGGCGGCGTCGCTCGGTACGAAGGTGCCGCTGGAGACGCTGGACGGGATGGAGGAGGTCGACATCCGGCCGGGCACGCAGTCCGGGCAGTCGATCCCGCTGCACGGCCGCGGTGTCACGCATCTGCGCGGCGGCGGCCGGGGCGACCTGATCGTCCACGTCGAGGTGACGACCCCGACCAAGCTCGACCCCGAGCAGGAGCGGCTGCTGCGCGAGCTGGCGAAGCTGCGCGGCGAGGAACGGCCGACGGGGCAGTTCCAGCCGGGCCAGCAGGGATTGTTCAGCCGGCTGAAGGACGCGTTCAACGGGCGCTGACGCGGGCTGCCGGAGTTGCCGGGGGTCCGGGGGTCGGCCCCCGGGCGGATGCGGTCAGCCGGGCCGGCAGGGTCTGTTCAGCCGGCTGAAGGACGCGTTCAACGGGCGCTGACGGCTCACCGGGCCGGGGGCGCCGCCCCTTCGGCCCGGAAACAGGCGCCGCCCCTTCGGCCCGGAAATATCTGGCATGTGCCAAAGGGACGGCCCGATTCGGTCTTGTTCGGAGGACGTGACAACATGCCGTCATGTCCTCCGCACTGACCGATCTCTTCCCGCTTCCGATCGTGCAGGCCCCGATGGCGGGCGGGGTTTCCGTGCCGCAGCTCGCCGCCGCCGTGTCCGAGGCGGGCGGGCTGGGGTTCCTGGCCGCCGGGTACAAGACCGCCGACGGGATGTACCAGGAGATCAAGCAGCTGCGCGGACTGACCGGCCGCCCCTTCGGGATGAACCTCTTCATGCCGCAGCCGGAGCATGCCGAGTCCGGCGCGGTCGAGGTCTACGCGCATCAGCTGGCCGGTGAGGCCGCATGGTACGAGACCGAGCTCGGCGACCCGGACAGCGGCCGGGACGACGGGTACGACGCGAAGCTCGCCGTACTCCTCGACAACCCGGTGGCCGCGGTCTCCTTCCACTTCGGTGTGCCGAGTCCCGAGGCACTGGTCGCCCTGCGCCGGGCGGGGACCCTCACCCTCGTCACCGCCACCACCGCCGAGGAGGCCCTCGCCGTCGAGCGGGCCGGCGCCGACGCGGTGATCGCCCAGGGCGTGGAGGCCGGCGGACACCAGGGCACCCACCGGGACGTGCCGGAGAACGACGGCTCCGGGATCGGCCTGCTGTCGCTGGTCGCCCAGATACGCGAGACCGTGAGCATCCCGGTGGTCGCCGCGGGCGGCATCATGCGCGGCAGCCAGATCGCCGCCGTGCTCGCCGCGGGGGCGAGCGCGGCCCAGCTGGGCACCGCCTTCCTCGCCACTCCCGAGTCCGGCGCCGCCGACCCGCACAAGCGGGCGCTGACCGACCCGCTGTTCACCCGGACCGCGCTGACCCGGGCGTTCTCCGGGCGGCCCGCCCGCGGCCTGGTCAACCGCTTCATGCGCGAGCACGGCCCGTACGCGCCCGCCGCCTACCCCGAGGTCCACCACCTCACCTCCCCGCTGCGCAAGGCCGCCGCCAAGGCCGGGGACGCGCAGGGCATGGCCCTGTGGGCCGGGCAGGGGCACCGGATGGCCCGGGAGCTGCCCGCGGGGCGGCTGGTGGAGGTCCTCGCCCAGGAGCTCGCCGCCGCCTCGACAGCGTTGTCGGGCAAGCCCGAGGGCGCCCGGGCCGGCGGAGCCGACAGGGGGGACGGACGATGACCGCCCCGGTGTTCGTGCTCGACCCGCTGGTGGTGCCCGGCTCCTCCGGCGGCGAGGTCGTCCTGGACGGCCCGGAGGGCCGGCACGCCGTCTCCGTGAAGCGGCTGCGGCCCGGGGAGGACGTCATCCTCACCGACGGGCGCGGACGCTGGAGCGAGGGTGTCGTCAGGGCCGCCGAGGGCAAGGACCGGCTCGTCGTGACGGACCTGGAGATCCTCCACGAGGAACCCCTTCCGCAGCCCCGTGTCACCGTCGTCCAGGCGCTGCCCAAGGGCGACCGCGGCGAGGTCGCCGTGGAGACCATGACCGAGGTCGGTGTCGACCGGATCGTGCCCTGGCAGGCCGCCCGCTGCATCACCCAGTGGAAGGG
The DNA here is from genome assembly GCF_055567535.1 of Streptomyces sp. NPDC026538. Classification (NCBI taxonomy): domain Bacteria; kingdom Bacillati; phylum Actinomycetota; class Actinomycetes; order Kitasatosporales; family Streptomycetaceae; genus Streptomyces; species Streptomyces sp. NPDC026538. The sequence goes on along the minus strand of NZ_JBVHQG010000001.1, from coordinate 973,962 downwards.
CGACCGGGGCCTGAAGTCCCTCGCCAAGTGGCGGGCCACCGCCCGCGAGGCCGGCAAGCAGTCCCGCCGGGTGCGCTTCCCGGAGATCACGGACGCGGCGACCACCAAGCAGGTCGCCGCACTTCTCGCCAAAGCCGATCTGGCCGCCGTACTGCACTCCGACTTCGAGCACGGCAGCGAGCCGCTCGCCGCCGCCCAACTGCCCGCCGAGGGCGAGATCGTGCTGGTCGTCGGACCCGAGGGGGGCGTCGCCCGGGACGAGGTGGCGCTCTTCGAGGAGGCGGGCGCCAAGGCCTACACCCTGGGGCCTACCGTGATGCGCACATCGACCGCCGGGACCGCGGCCGCGGCCCTGCTCCTCGGCCGTA